>NZ_CP119967.1:3232500-4432500 GCF_029543085.1 Pseudomonas sp. A34-9
GTCGACGGGGAAACTGCTGGGATAACGCTCCGATGGAACGTTTCTTTGGCAGTTTGAAATCTGAATGGATACCCAAGGCCGGCTACCGAAACGAAGACGAAGCCAGTACCGATGTGTTGCGCTACCTGACCCACTATTACAATCGGATCAGGCTGCACAGCCACAACGGTTATAGGACTCCGGTAGCCATGGAGGCCCTGGCGGCATGAGAAATGAACAAAACCCTATAACTGTGTCCAGTATCGTTTGACCAGATCAACCCCAACCCTCTCCCCCAAGGGGGGCGAGGGGGAAGGGAGCAGATCTTCGTTGTATTGAAAATCTGCGTTCGACTCGGTATCTCAAGTCGGCGTATCTCGACCATTCACCGCGGTCAGTTCCCTCTCCCTTTGGGAGAGGGCTAGGGTGAGGGGCTGTCAAGGTTCACTCCGCAGTGAGCCGGTCCTCGTTTTATTCAAAATCTGCGTTCGACTCGGTATCTCACGTCGGCGTATCCCGACCATTCACCGCGGTCAGTTCCCTCTCCCTCGGGGAGAGGGTTAGGGTGAGGGGCTGTTCTGGCTCACTCCACGGTCTCAAGTTCTCGACGCAACGCCACCGAATTCTGCGACGACATCGGAATCGGCGGGAAGTCTTCGTTCAACACGCACAAATGGTCGATGGCATCTTCAAACATCGAATCGGCTTTCTTGCGCAGCGCGCGGTAGCGCTCAAACTGTTCAATATCCAGATCAGCCACATCGAGCAGCGCATTGGCCGCTCGATTGAGGGTGTGGGCGTTATCGAACAATTGACGATTGCGTTCCAGAGCCAGTGCTCTGCAAGCCTTGATTTGCGCAGGAGTCGAGCATTCTTTCATGACCGTGACCTTATCCTTCAAAGATTCCATTTCACTGGCTTGACGCCGCAGGGGAACCGAACCTGCCGGGCCCCGCCGGACCTGTCTGGCGAGGGGTTATACGTGTGACTGCCGGCCAGTAATCAGGGATCCATTTTTTTACAGAAAAATCTTCGATCAATTAGTCGATAAAACCCGGGATTAAAAATCAGGTTTTTTGTTTCTTATGCTGCTCGTAGCGAGCGAGGATCGGTTGTGTGCTGATGCCGTGAAGCAAAATGCTCAGCGCCACCACCGACAAGGTCAGGTCGGTACACACGCTGGCCACTGTGTCGGTCAGCCCGTGGTTCAAGGCATAAAACAGATAGAACAGGCTGCCGATCCCGCGAATGCCGAACCAGCCAATCAACAGCCGTTGCCGCCCTTCCAGTAACCTGCCCCAAGGCATCAACGCGACGCAGGCCGGGCGGATCAGGCAGAACAACACGCCGCCGACCCACAACGCACGCCAATCCCAATGCGCCACCAGCACCACGCCAAGCAGGGTCACCAGAAACACTTCCATGGCCCGTTCGACCAGACCACCGAACGACAACATATCGCCCATCATGATGCCGGCGGCGACCTGGCTGCTTTCCAGCCGTTCGGTGTCGCCGTGCACCGCGTGCTGCGGTTCGACGTTCTGATGCCCGACCACCGGCTGCACCAAATGCTCGGCGGGCGGCTGGCTGGCGCCGGTGGATTTGACTTCGACCTGACGCAAGCCGAGGCCGGCGGCGAATACCGAGAGAAAGCCGTAGCCGCCAATGGCTTCGGCGACGACGTAGGCCAACGCGATCAGCGCCAACGCCAGATAATCGTTGGGGCTCAAGGTGCTGTCGTCATTGTGGATGCGCAGTGAAAGGGTCACGCGGCCGATACCGCGGCCCATCCAGTAACCGGTCAACAGCCCTGCGGGCACCGCCCACAACACGTTGCGCAACACCCAGCCCTGCCACTCGGCGGCCGAACCGTCACCGTGAAGCAGCAATAGCCCGAGAATCACAAAAGGAAAGGCGATGCCGTCATTCAGCCCGGCCTCACCGGAAAGGCCGAATCGAACGCCGTCGACATCCCGCGCGTCGTTGACCTGCACCAGTGCGGCGAGCACCGGGTCGGTCGGGGCCAGAATCGCGCCGATCAATAACGCCGGCCCCCACGGTAACTGCAAACCCCAATGCAGCAGCAAGCACACCCCGGCGATGGTCAGCACCATCACCGGTCCCGCGAGGCCGAACGCAATGCGCCAGCGCTTGTCGCGCAGCGGCAGACGCAACTTGAGCCCGCAGACAAACAACGAGAACAGCACCGCCACTTCCGTCAGGTGCTCCATCCACAACGAGGCGTTTTCCAGCGACAGCTTCAGCAGATCGAGGCCGCTGGGGCCGATGCCGACCCCCAGCAGCAAACAAACGGCCGACGTCGTCACTGGCATCCAGCGCAGGTATGACGAGGTCAGTGCCAGGGTCAGCAGCACCGCGCCGAGGACCGCGACCCACACGACAAAACTCATGATGTGCCGCCCTCAAATGGTCGATGTGACGGCAATCGCACCGTGTTCAATGGGTCTTCAGCCTTACTGTAGGCGTTGGCGAAGGGATCATCACAGCATCGGCTTACCGCCCGTCACGCCATAGCGCTGGCCGGTGATGTAACTGGCTTCGTCCGAGGCCAGCAGCACGTAGATCGGCGCCACTTCCACCGGTTGGCCGGGGCGGCCGAGCGGGGTGTTGCCGCCGAAATTCTGCACTTCATCATCGGGCATGGTCGAGACGATCAGCGGCGTCCAGATCGGCCCCGGTGCCACGCAGTTCACGCGAATCTCTTTTGGCCCGAGCATCTGCGCCAGACCGCCGGTGAAGTTGGCAATCGCGCCTTTGGTGGTGGCGTAGGCGAGCAGGGTCGGTTTGGGCAAGTCGGAGTTGATCGAACTGGTGTTGATGATCGACGCGCCGGCACGCATATGTTTGATGGCGGCCTGACACAGCCGGAAAATCGCGGTGATGTTGACGTCGAAGGTCATCACCCATTCTTCGTCGGGGATTTCTTCGAAGGTTTCGTGGGTCATCTGGAACGCGGCGTTGTTGACCAGCACATCGATGTGGCCGAAGCGTTCGACGGTTTTGTCGACCAAGGCCTGGCAGTGGGCTTTCTGCGCGATATCGCCCGGCAACAGCAGGCATTGGCGGCCGGCCTGTTCGACCCAGCGTGCGGTTTCCTTGGCGTCTTCGTGTTCATTCAGATACGCCACCGCCACGTCGGCGCCTTCACGGGCAAAGGCAATCGCCACGGCGCGGCCGATGCCGCTGTCGGCGCCGGTGATCAGAGCGATCTTGCCGGCGAGTCGCCCGGAGCCGACATAGCTTTGCTCGCCGCAGTCGGGATAGGGCTGCATTTTACTTTGCGAGCCGGGCACGGCTTGGGCTTGGGCGGGAAAGGGCGGTTTTGGATAATCAGTCATCGCGGGTCTCCGAGGTCTCAAGGCGGGTATGGGTGGTTGACCCGGTGTGTTTGCCGTGAGTTCGATCGGATTAAGACGCGACGCAAATTCTCTGTAGGAGCTGCCGAAGGCTGCGATCTTTTGATCTTGCTTTTAAAAGATCAAAGTCAAAAGATCGCAGCCTTCGGCAGCTCCTACAGGGGGGGGATGTGCTGCTCTTAGGTAGTGCGTTGTGTCAGGGCGTGTTCCATCCGGGCGATACCTTCTTCGAGCAACGAACGCGGGCAGCCGAAGTTCAGGCGCACGAACTGCCGGTGTTGATCACCGAAGTCCAGACCCGGGCTCAGACCCACTTTGGCCTGTTCAAGGAAGAACTGCTGCGGGTTGTCCAGGTCCAGCGCCGAGCAATCCAGCCAGGCCAGATACGTGCCCTGTGGGACATTGATGGTCACGCCCGGCAAGCGGCTGCGCACCGCGTCAACCAGCCAGTCACGGTTGCCCTGCAGGTAGGTTTTCAGCTCGGCGAGCCACGGCCCACCTGCGCTGTAGGCCACGCGGGTGGCTTCCATGCCCAGTGGATTGACGCTGTCGACCATGCCGCAACGGGCGTGGTTGACGCGTTCACGCAGGGCGGCGTTCTGGATGATCATGAACGAGGTCTTCAGGCCGGCAATGTTGTAGGCCTTGCTTGCCGACATCAGGGTGATGGTGCGCTCGGCGATCTCCGGGCTCAGCGACGCGGTCGGAATGTGCACGCGACCGTCGAAGCACAGCTCAGCGTGGATTTCGTCGGAGATGATCCACGCGTCCTGCGCCGCACAAATGTCCGCCACGGCTTGCAGTTCTGCACGGGCGAACACTTTGCCGATCGGGTTGTGCGGGTTGCTCAGCAGCAGGGCGCCGCCACCGTTCAGCGATTCACGCAGGACATCCAGCGGCGTCAGGTAAGTACCGTCAGCCTGCGGGACGAACTCCAGCTCAACCTTGTTCAACCCCCAATGCCCCGGCGCGTGGCGCAACGGCGGGTAATTCGGCACTTGCACCACGACATTCTGTTGCGGTTGCACCAGCGCTTTCAAAGCCATGTTGAAGCCGGACTCGACGCCCGGCAGGAAGATCAGCTCTTGCGGTTTGACCTTCCAGGCGTACTTGTTCCAGAGGTCGGCGACGATGGCTTCACGCAGGTTGTCCTGCGCCACGCTGTAGCCCACCAGCGGGTGCAGCAAGCGTTGCTGCAGCGCCTCGATCACCACCGGCGGCGCGGCGAAATCCATATCAGCGACCCACATCGGCAACACGTCGGCCGAATAGCGGCTCCACTTGGTGCTGCCGGTGTTATGGCGGTCGAATACCTGATCAAAATCGAAAGTCATGCGCGGTCTCGTGAAGGCGGGAATGGTCCTGTCGGGCATGATAAACCCACAACCCCTGTAGGAGCTGCCGAAGGCTGCGATCTTTTGATTTTGTTTTTAAAGAGCAAGATCCAAAGAACGCAGCCTTCGGCAGCTCCTAAACAGATTTGTGTGTTGCCCGACAAACGGCCGACGGTCGGTTTTCACACAGATCATGTGGCCTTTGTCTACAGTGAAAAGGTCGGCACTCGTTTGCCGCCACCGTGATTGTCCAGACAAAACCCGGCACCAGTACCGGGTCCCACCTGATCAGGAGTGCACGATGGATCTCAGCCGTCGTCAGTTCTTCAAGGTCGCCGGTATCGGCCTTGCAGGCTCGAGCCTGGGCGCGTTGGGCATGGCCCCGACGCTGGCCTTCGCCGAGCAGGTGCGCCACTTCAAGCTTGCCCACACCCATGAAACCCGCAACACCTGCCCGTATTGCTCGGTCGGTTGCGGGTTGATCATGTACAGCCAGGGCGATACCGCGAAGAACGTAGCGCAAAGCATCATTCACATCGAGGGCGACGCCGACCACCCGGTCAACCGCGGCACCCTCTGCCCGAAAGGCGCAAGCCTTCTCGACTTCATTCACAGCCCGGGCCGCTTGCTCTACCCGCAAACGCGCAAGCCCGGCAGCAGTGAATGGACGCGGATCAGTTGGGACGAAGCGCTCGACCGCATCGTCGACCTGATGAAAACCGACCGCGACGCCAACTTCATCGAGAAAAATGCCAACGGGCAAACGGTGAATCGCTGGCTGAGCACCGGTTTCCTCGCCGCGTCGGCAGCGTCCAATGAAGCCGGCTACATCACCCAAAAGGTGATTCGCAGCCTCGGCATGCTGGGGTTCGATAACCAGGCGCGTGTCTGACACGGCCCGACGGTGGCAAGTCTTGCCCCGACGTACGGCCGTGGTGCCATGACCAATACCTGGACCGATATCGCCAACGCGAATCTGATCCTGGTGATGGGGGGCAACGCAGCAGAAGCGCATCCGTGCGGCTTCAAATGGGTGACCGAGGCCAAAGCGCACAACGCCGCGCGGCTGATCGTCGTTGACCCGCGTTTTACCCGGACTGCTTCGGTGGCCGACTATTACGCGCCGATCCGCACCGGCACCGACATCGCCTTCATGGGCGGGTTGATCAATTACCTGCTGACCGAGGACAAGATCCAGCACGAATACGTGCGCAACTACACCGACGTGTCGTTCATCGTCAAAGAAGGCTATGGCTTCGAAGACGGGATTTTCAGCGGCTACGACGTGGCCAAGCGCAGCTATACCGACAAATCCGGCTGGGGTTACGAAATGGGCGAGGACGGCTTCGTCACCGTCGACCCGACCCTGCAACACCCGCGCTGCGTCTATCAATTGATGAAGCAGCATTACAGCCGGTACAGCATCGACCTCGCCAGCCAGATTTGCGGCATGCCGGTCGATGCCATGCAGAAAATCTGGGACGAAATCGCCACCTGCTCGATCCCGGGCAAGACCATGACGATTCTCTACGCCCTCGGCTGGACGCAGCACTCGATCGGCGCGCAGATCATCCGCAGCGCGGCGATGGTGCAACTGCTGCTGGGCAACGTCGGCATGCCCGGCGGTGGCGTCAACGCCTTGCGCGGTCACTCGAACATCCAGGGGCTGACCGACCTTGGCTTGCTCTCCAATGCGCTGCCGGGCTATCTGACGCTGGGCAGCGACACCGAGCAGGACTACAACGCCTTCATCAAAAAACGCACGCAAGTGCCGCTGCGCCCGGGGCAATTGTCCTACTGGCAGAACTACAGCAAGTTCCACGTCAGCCTGATGAAGTCGTGGTACGGGGCCAACGCTACCGTCGAGAACAATTGGTGCTACGACCATTTGCCGAAACTCGACATCCCCAACTACGACGTCCTGAAGATGTTCGACCTGATGAGCCAGGGCAAGGTCAACGGCTACTTCTGCCAAGGCTTCAACCCGATTGCTGCATTACCGGACAAAAACCGCGTGATGGGCGCACTGGCGAAATTGAAATGGCTGGTGGTGATGGATCCGCTAGCCACCGAAACCTCGGAGTTCTGGCACAACGTAGGGCCTTACAACGATGTGAAAAGCGCCGAGATCCAGACCGAAGTCATTCGCCTGCCCACTACCTGCTTTGCCGAAGAGGACGGCTCGCTGGTCAACAGCAGCCGCTGGCTGCAATGGCACTGGAAGGGCGCCGACGGACCGGGCGAAGCGCAGACCGACATCCGCATCATGGCCGAATTGTTCCTGCGCCTGCGCAAGCGTTATCAGGCCGAGGGCGGCAAATTCCCCGATCCGCTGCTGAAACTGACGTGGCCGTACAAGATCCCTGACGAGCCTTCGCCGGAGGAACTCGCCAAGGAAATCAACGGCAGCGCTGTGGCCGATTTCACCGACGCCACGGGTGTCGCGGTCAAGGCCGGCTCGCAATTGGCCGGGTTCGGTTTGCTCAAGGATGACGGCAGCACCGCGTCCGGCTGCTGGATCTTCGCCGGCAGTTGGACCGAGGCCGGCAACCAGATGGCCCGCCGCGACAACGCCGATCCGTACGGCATGCATCAACATCTGGGCTGGGCCTGGGCCTGGCCGGCCAACCGACGGATTCTCTACAACCGCGCTTCGGCAGACGTCGCCGGCAAACCGTGGGACCCGAAAAAACGTCTGGTGTGGTGGAACGGCAAGGCCTGGGGCGGCACCGACGTGCCGGACTACAAAGCCGATGTGCCGCCGGAAGCCGGAATGAACCCGTTCATCATGAACCCCGAAGGCGTGGCGCGGTTCTTCGCCGTCGACAAGATGAACGAAGGGCCATTCCCCGAGCATTACGAGCCGTTCGAAACGCCGATCGGCATCAATCCATTGCACCCGCAAAACAAGAAAGCCACCAGCAACCCGGCGGCGCGGATCTTCGATTCGGTCTGGGAAACCCTCGGCGAGGCCAAGGACTTCCCGTACGCCGGCACCAGTTACCGGTTGACCGAGCATTTCCACTTCTGGAGCAAGCACTGCAAGTTGAACGCGATTGCCCAACCGGAACAGTTCGTGGAAATCGGCGAAGTGCTGGCGAAAGAGAAGGGCATTGCCGCCGGGGATCGCGTGCGCGTCAGTTGCAAACGCGGCTTTATCGAAGCGGTGGCGGTGGTGACGAAACGGATCCGGCCGCTGCAAGTCAACGGCCAGGTCGTGCATCAGATCGGCATCCCGCTGCACTGGGGCTTCACCGGCCTGACGCGTCACGGTTACCTGACCAACACCCTGGTGCCGTTCCTCGGCGATGGCAACACACAGACCCCGGAATCCAAGTCATTCCTGGTCAACGTGGAGAAGCTCTGATGGAGAATCTTTAAATGGCCAGCCAAGACATCATTGCCCGCTCGGCCACCACCACGGTGCCGCCGTCGGTGAGGAATCAGGAGGCGGTGGCCAAGCTGATCGACACCACCAAATGCATCGGCTGCAAGGCCTGCCAGGTCGCCTGCTCGGAATGGAACGAGCTGCGCGACGAGGTCGGCCACAACCACGGCACCTACGACAACCCGCAAGACCTGAGCGCGGAAACCTGGACCTTGATGCGTTTCACCGAACACGAAACCGACGCCGGCAACCTCGAATGGCTGATCCGCAAGGATGGCTGCATGCACTGCGCCGAGCCCGGTTGCCTGGCGGCGTGCCCGAGCCCCGGCGCGATCATCAAGCACGCCAACGGCATCGTCGATTTCGATCAGGATCACTGCATCGGCTGCGGTTATTGCATCACCGGTTGCCCGTTCAATATTCCGCGCATTTCGCAGAAAGACCACAAGGCCTACAAATGCACCTTGTGTTCGGATCGGGTGGCGGTAGGGCTGGAACCGGCCTGTGTGAAAACCTGCCCGACCGGGGCCATTGTGTTCGGCACCAAGGAAGACATGAAGGAACACGCCGCCGAGCGCATCGTCGACCTGAAAAGCCGTGGTTTCGAAAACGCCGGTCTGTATGACCCGGCAGGTGTTGGCGGTACGCACGTGATGTACGTGCTGCACCATGCCGACACGCCGACGATCTATGCCAACCTGCCGCAGGATCCGGCGATCAGTCCGTTGGTGGGCCTGTGGAAAGGCATCAGCAAACCGCTGGGCTTGCTGGCCATGGGTGCGGCGGTGCTGGCCGGGTTCTTCCACTATGTGCGTATCGGGCCAAATCGCGTCGAAGAGGATGAACATCCGACACCACCTGACACCTCAGTGCACGTCGTCGATCCGGCGGTGCACACCTTCGATCCACGCGGGGAGGACCGGCCATGAGCAACAAGACGATCCTGCGTTACACCGCCAACCAGCGCACCAATCACTGGCTGGTGGCGATCCTGTTTTTCATGGCCGGGCTGTCCGGGCTGGCGTTGTTTCATCCGTCGCTGTTCTGGCTAAGCAATCTGTTCGGCGGCGGGCCGTGGACGCGGATTCTGCACCCGTTCCTGGGCGTGCTGATGTTCGTGTTGTTCCTCGGTCTTGTGTTCCGTTTCTGGCGCGCGAATTTCTTTATCGACAACGATTGGAAGTGGTTGCGCCGCATTGACCGGGTGCTGGTCAACGACGAGGAAACCGTCCCGCCGGTGGGCAAATACAACGCCGGGCAGAAGCTGTTGTTCTGGACTTTACTGCTGTGCATGCTGGGTTTGTTGTTCACCGGGCTGGTGATCTGGCGCGCCTATTTCAGCGCGTATTTCGGCATCAGCGTGATTCGCTGGGCGATGCTCCTGCACGCGCTGGCCGGGTTCATTCTGGTGCTGAGCATCATCATTCACATCTACGCCGGGCTGTGGATCAAGGGCTCGGTCGACGCGATGATGCATGGCTGGGTCAGCCGCGCCTGGGCCAGGAAACACCATGAACTCTGGTATCGCGACATCACCCGCGACGAACGCCAACCGGACGTGCCGGAGCGACCGATCACCAAAAAGGGCTGACTTTTGCCAACCATTCTGGAACCCGGGGAAATTGAAGCGGCGGCGAGTTCGCCGCCATTTCTGCATCTGCCGCCGCACAATCTGTTCACGTTGCGCGCGCAACGGCTGGAGCAATTGGCCGCAGGACATCCGCTGGCCGAGTACCTACGGCTGATTGCCGGATTGTGCCGGGTGCAGCAGCAGGTATTCGACGATCCGCCGTTGACCGCGCCGTTTGATCAGCAACGGATCGAGGCGTGTCAGCAGCACGGTTTGCCGCCGTTTGCCGCCGATACGTTAATCCGTGAAGACGCATGGCAGGCGTATCTCGATGCGCTGTTGCAACGTTATGTCCCTGATGAGCAACCCGCCGTCGTCGATGCGCTGACGACGCTGCGGGTCGCCAGTTCCGGCCAGTTACGGTCGTGGGGCGTTGCGTTGGTCAGCGGCCAGTATTCGATGGTGCCGGCGGCGTTGGTGCCGTTCCTCGGTGCGGGCCTGCAAACGGCGTGGAGCCATTGGTTGCTCAGCGCGGCGAATCTGCAACTCAAACCCGCTGACAGCCTCAGCCAATGCCCGGCGTGCGGTTCACCGGCGATGGCCGGGGTCATTCGTCATCGCGGCAAGCACAACGGTTTGCGTTATCTGGTGTGTTCGCTGTGTGCCTGCGAATGGCATGTGGTGCGGGTCAAGTGCGTGTATTGCGAGTCGAGCAAAGGGCTTGATTATCTGAGTGTCGAGGATGATCGCCACGCGGCAAATCAGGCACCGTTAAGGGCGGAGGTCTGTCCGGGCTGTCACAGCTATCTGAAGCTGGTGTATCTGGAAAACGATGCCGATGCCGAGGCGTTGTCGGCGGATCTCGGCAGTTTGTTGCTGGACATGCGACTGGCGCAGGACGGTTACCAGCGTCTGGCGCCAAATCTGTTGCTGGCTCCGGGAGACGAGTGATCACAGCGTCTACACTCTTGTTTTTCACTGCGGGGCGCAGTGAACTGTCTCCAGGAGTGGCTGATGTCCCTGCGGTTACCTTCCATTGATGGTTTGTTGCGTCACCCGGCGTGTGTGCCTTTGCTTGAACGTCACGGACGTGAGTCTCTGCTGGCGAGTTTGCGGCAGTTGCTCGATGAACTGCGTTCCAGTGTGTTGACCGGGCAGTTATCCGCCGTCGAAATCAGCCCTGAAGTGCTCGCCGGCCGCGTCGGTGAACGCCTGGCCCGGCAGCAACGCAGCAACGTGCGCCGAGTGTTCAACCTCACCGGCACGGTGCTGCACACCAACCTCGGTCGCGCCTTGTTGCCGGACGCAGCCATCGACGCGGTGCAAATGGCCGCGCGTTATCCGCTCAATCTGGAGTTCGATCTGGCCAGCGGCAAGCGCGGTGATCGTGATGATCTGATTGAAGGCCTGATCCGCGAACTGACCGGCGCTGAAGCCGTCACTGTGGTCAACAACAATGCCGCCGCCGTGCTGCTGACGCTCAACAGTCTGGGCGCGCGCAAGGAAGGCATCATTTCCCGTGGTGAGCTGATCGAGATCGGCGGTGCCTTCCGCATTCCCGACATCATGGCCCGCGCCGGCGTGCGCCTGCATGAGGTCGGCACCACTAATCGCACCCATGCCCGTGATTACGAAGCAGCGATCAACCCACGCAGCGGTTTGATCATGCGCGTGCACGCAAGCAACTACAGCATCGAAGGCTTTACCGCTCGGGTGCCGACCCCTGAGCTGGCCGAGCTGGCCCATCGTCAGGGTTTGCCGCTGCTGGAGGATCTGGGCAGCGGCAGTCTGCTCGATCTGCAACGCTGGGGGTTGCCGGCCGAACCGACGGTGCGTCAGGCGCTGCTGGATGGCGCGGACATCGTCACCTTCAGCGGCGACAAATTGCTTGGCGGGCCGCAGGCCGGGTTGATCGTCGGGCGTAAAGAGCTGATCGCGAAGATCAAGAAGAATCCGCTGAAACGCGCGCTGCGGGTGGACAAGTTGACCTTGGCGGCGCTGGAAGCGGTGCTGGGCTTGTATCGCGATCCCGATCGCCTCGCTGAACGTTTGCCGAGTCTGCGTTTGCTGACCCGTCCGCAGTCTGACATTTTCGCCCAGGCTTCACGGTTGCAGCCCTTGATGGCTGAGCTGTTGGGCGAAAGCTGGCAGGTCAGTGCAGTC
The DNA here is from genome assembly GCF_029543085.1 of Pseudomonas sp. A34-9. Taxonomy (NCBI): domain Bacteria; kingdom Pseudomonadati; phylum Pseudomonadota; class Gammaproteobacteria; order Pseudomonadales; family Pseudomonadaceae; genus Pseudomonas; species Pseudomonas sp. A34-9. The sequence continues at coordinate 3,244,312 of NZ_CP119967.1, forward strand.
GAGGCCTTGGGCATGATCGGCAGCGGCAGCCAGCCGGTGGCGCGCTTGCCGAGTGCGGCATTGTGCATGCGCCCGCAAGTTTCCAAGCGTTTGCGCGGGCGCTGTCTGTTGAATTTGGAAACAGCGCTGCGCGCGTTGCCGATCCCGGTGCTCGGTCGTATCGACGACGATGCGCTGTGGCTGGATCTGCGCCAACTCGACGATGAGCCGGCGTGGCTCAGGCAATTGCCGCAGTTGCAGGTCGATTCATGATTGTCGGCACGGCGGGGCACATCGACCACGGCAAGACCGCGCTGCTGCAAGCCCTGACCGGACAAACCGGCGACCGTCGCCCGCAGGAACGCGAGCGCGGGATGACCATCGACTTGGGTTATCTCTACGCCGAACTGGAACCGGGCGCGGGCCTGACCGGGTTTATCGACGTCCCCGGCCACGAGAAATTCACCCACAACATGCTCGCTGGCGCGCAGGGCATCGATCTGGTGCTGCTGGTGGTCGCGGCGGATGACGGCGTGATGCCGCAGACCCGCGAGCATCTGGCGATTGTCGAGTTGCTCGGCATTGCGCGCGCTTTGGTGGCGATCACCAAATGCGACCGGGCCGAGGCGGGCAGGGTCGAAGAGGTGCAGCGACAGGTGCTGGACCTGCTCGCCCCGGGGCCGTTTGCCGAGGCGCCGATCTTGACCGTGTCGAGCCTGAGCGGGCAGGGCATTGCGGCACTGCGCGAGGTGTTGCTGCAGACGCAAAGTGCAGTGCACGAGCGCAGCCGTGAAGGTGGCTTTCGCCTGGCCATCGACCGCGCCTTCAGCGTTGCCGGTGCGGGGATTGTCGTTACCGGGACGGCGTTGTCGGGCGCGGTGGCCGTCGGCGACAAACTCATCCTCGGGCCGTCCGGGAAAACCGTACGCGTGCGCGGTTTGCATGCGCAGAATCAACCCGCCGAACACGCCGTCGCCGGCCAGCGAGTGGCGTTGAACCTGACCGGCGAACGCCTCGAACTGGCGCAGCTCCATCGCGGCCAGTGGCTGCTGAGCGAATGGCTGCATGCGGCGACGCAACGGGTCGACATCGACTTTCAACTGCTGCCCGGCGAACGTACCTTCGAACACTTTCACCCGGTGCACGTGCACCTCGGCACGCAGGATGTCATCGCTCGGGTGGCCTTGCTCGAAGGTCCACGGTTGAGTCCCGGCGAGCAAATGTTCGCGCAACTGCTGATCAATGCGCCGGTCCACGCGGTAAAGGGCGATCGCTTGATCCTGCGCGACCAGAGCGCGCAACGCACCTTGGGTGGCGGCCAGGTACTTGACCCGTTCGCCCCGGCGCGACAACGTCGCAGCCCCGAACGGCTGGCGCAATTGCGCACCTTGGCTTCTGGCGACGAGTTCGAACAGGTCCTGCCCGTGCTACTCAACTACAGCGCGGGTGGCCTCGACCCGCTGCGGCTGGAACGCCAGTTCAATCGGCCGCGCTCGACCTGGGCATTAGCGGAAAACGTGCGCCTGATCGACACCCGCCAAGGTTCGGTGTTGTTCAACGTGCAGCGCTGGGCGCAGTTGAAATTCACCCTGCTGGAACAACTCGCGCAGTTCCATGAACTGGAACCCGACCAGATGGGCCCGGACCGCGATCGCCTGCGCCGCTTCAGTGGATTGACGCTGGAGCGTTCGACCTTTGTCAGTTTGCTGGATGAATTGCTCACCGCCGGATCGATTCAGGCGAGCGGGCCGTGGCTGCATTTGCCGGATCATCAGGTGCGCCTGAATGCCGAAGACGAAAGTCTCTGGCTGGGATTACAACCGATCTTCGAACAGGCCGGTTTCGACCCGCCGTGGGTGCGCGATATCGCGACAATGCTCGGTCAGGACGACGCGGTTGTACGCCTGTTGCTGCGCAAACTGGCGCGGCTCGGGTTGATGCACCAAGTGGTACGCGACCTGTTCTTGAGTGACCTGCAACTGCGCCGGATGGCGGACGTGTTGTTAAAACTGGCCAGGGAAAATCCGCAGATCCAGGTGACAACCTTCCGCGATGCGCTAGGCTTGGGTCGCAAACGCTGTATTCAATACCTCGAATACTTCGACCGCGTCGGCCTGACCCGACGCCTCGGCGAATCCCGCCAGATCCGCCCTGAAAACGCGCTGGCCCACGCCGACGCGCAATAAGTTCAAGGAAGGCAATCGCGCCCGGTGGCGCGGCCGGGCTTCAAACCCGGTTGGGGACGGCATCCGTTCCCGGGCAGGTTCGACTCCGGCTGCCTTCCGCCAATTTGCCAAAAGCACAAGATCGCAGCCTTCGGCAGCTTTTGATCGTTCCCACGCAGAGCATGGGAACGATCATCAATACAAGGGGAAGGTGGTCTGGCCCTGATAACGCCTCAAACAGCAAAAGATCGCAGCCTTCGGCAGCTCCTACAGGGATCGGTGCAGGAGCTGCCGAAGGCTGCGATCTTTTGATCCACCGTATCCAGCGAATCGCGACAAATTCGCCATGACCATGCGCTGCCACCCTGAGTATGGCGATCAGTCCTTCGCGAGCGGGCGCCATGAAAAAGGGGCCGTTTCCGGCCCCTTCTGGTGTTACTGCTGCGCGACGCCCACCGGTGGTGCGTCGGGCTTTTTCGGCTTCATCAGGCTGAAGTCGATCAGCGCGCGCTGCTCGGTCTGGTACGGGTCGCCGATCAGCAATGGGCGAGCCTTGAAGCTGTCGCTGACCAGGCTCTTGCTGCGGTCGAGTTCATCGAAGCTCAAACCGGCCAGGTCGGCCCAGGTGTGGATCAGGTGCGAGCTGCTGTACGGGCGATCCAGGTCACCGGCAAAGTTCCAGTCGTGGCTGGCTTTCCACTTCGGCGATGCCCAGGCCATGAACGGGATGGTGTACATCGGCGCGGTCGGTTTGTTTTCGTTGCGGCCCAGGGTTTTGTGGCCGACCGAGTCGAACACGTCTTCACCGTGGTCGGAGAGGTACAACAGGAAGCCGTTCGGATCGGATTTGGCGTAATCCTTGATCAGGCTCGAAACGACAAAGTCGTTGTACAGCACGGCGTTGTCGTAGCTGTTGTAGGTCGGCACCTGGTCATCACGCACGCCCGCTGGCACGCCGGTACGGTCCTGGAACTTGTCGAACGTCGGCGGATAGCGGTACTGGTAGCTCATGTGCGTGCCGAGCAAATGCACGACGATCAGCTTGCGCGGTGCCGCGTCAGCCAGCGCCTTGTTGAACGGCTCGATCACGTCGCCATCGTATTGCGCGGCGTTCTGGTTGCGGTTGTTGTTCAGGTACACCTGCTCGTCGGCCTGTTCGGAGAACGTCGTGAGCATGGTGTTGCGCTTGGTCATGGTCTGCTGGTTGGTGATCCAGAAGGTCTTGTAACCGGCCTGTTTCATCATGCTGACCAGCGACGGTGTCGACAGGTAAAGATCAGGATGCTCTTCGTCAGCGAAGGTCAGCACTTGCTGCAACGCTTCGATGGTGTACGGGCGAGGGGTGACGACGTTGTCGAACACCGCCAGTTGATCCTTGAGCTTGTCCAGTTCCGGCGTGGTATTGCGCTGATAGCCATAGAGGCTCATGCGCTGACGGTTGGTCGACTCACCGATCACCAGCACCAAGGTCTTCGGCTGATCGGCCGAGGCCTCCTTGAGATTTTTCAGCGGCGGGATCTTGCTGACGTTATGCAGCATGCCCTGCATGTCCGCGAGGGTGTCCAGATAACGGTGATAAGCCACCGCCATCTGCCATGGCACTGCGGGTTCGATGCGGGTTTCGAATTTTTCGAAGCCTTGGGCGAAGGTGCCCATGCGCAGCGTCTGTTTGACCAGCGGGTAACCGACTACAGCGATTACGATCGCGGTTGCCGCCACGAGCGCACGACCTCGGGGCATGTACACCGGGCGCAGACGTGTCCACAGGAAATAGGCAAACACGGTATGGGCGAGGAACGCCGGCACCATCCACCAGGCAAAATACTGGGTCATGTACTCGCCCGCTTCAGAGATGTTCGACTCGAACATGATGAAGATGACGCTTTGCGAGAATTCCTGCTGATAGATGAAGAAATAACCCAGACTGGCCATCGAGCAGGCCCACAGCACCACGCCGATCACGGCGGCGAGCACTTTGGTGCGTTTGGGGAAGAGCAGCATCGGCGCCAGCCACAGCGCGCTCATGAAGAATGCCTGACGGAAGCCGCTGAAACCGGAGGTGCCGGTCAGCTGGATCAGCAGTTGGGTGATACCCGAGAAGTACCAGAAGAATACGAACAGCCAGAGAAGTCCGGCCCAGTCGAAACCTGTCGCAGTCGTTTTGCTGCGTTTGAACAATGCCATTCGGCGCTCCAGCTCACTCGTTACAACCACCGCCGGAACATCCATGAAGCCGACGAACGGAGGCCGTACGCACAAGTACGGCCAGAATGGGGCGGAGTATTACGAAGAGAATGTGAAAAGTTTGTGAGATGCCGTTTTTTGGCTTTCGCCAGGCGGGCAGCAGTGCAGCAAGTCGGGAACAGCGGCGGCCGTTCCCGAATCAGGCGGGGGATCAGGCGTGGGGGTGACGCTGAACGACCGGCAAAGGTTGCGGTTGCACACCTTGGGTCAACAGGCGCAGCTGCGCCAGCTCCTGCTTCAACTGGTCGCGTTCGTCTTTCAACTGGCGCAATTCATCGCGACGGATTGTCACGTACAGGGTTTGTGGCGGCATTGCTGTGTGTACTGTGCCCATTGCTCACCTCGCAAATGGCGTGCATCAACTGTAAGGCCCCCGGCTCTGGGGTGCTGACTTACTATCGGCGCCGATTTTGATTTCTTTTGCCTGTGAATGGAACTTTTTTATTTTTCAGGGTCGGTGTGTCTTCGCAACGATTCGGGGCGTTATCAGTCTGGATCGGGCACAATGCCCGGAAACTTCATCGCAACGCTCTGGACTAACCTCCATCAGTCGCGTTGGGCTATAACCAATGACACACATTTATTTGTAGTAAGGAGCATCAGCACATGCAACTCGGGATTATTGGACTGGGCCGCATGGGCGGCAATATTGCGCGACGTCTGATGCTCAACGGTCACACCACCGTTGTTTACGACCGCAATACCGCGTTCATCGATAACCTGGTCGCCGAGGGCTCCACCGGCGTCGCCGACTTGCCGGCACTGGTTGCCGGCCTGGCCAAGCCGCGTGCGGTCTGGGTCATGCTGCCGGCCGGCGCGCCAACCGAAGACACCATCAACACCCTGAGCACGCTGCTCGAAGCTGGCGACACCATCATCGACGGCGGCAACACCAACTATAAGGATGACATCCGTCGGGCCAAGACCCTGGCCGAAAAGGGCCTGCACTACATCGACGTCGGTACTTCCGGCGGCGTCTGGGGCCTGGAGCGCGGCTATTGCATGATGATCGGCGGCGACGCTGAAACCGTGCAGCGCCTCGATCCGCTGTTCGCCGCGCTCGCGCCGGGCATGGGTGACATCCCGCGCACCAAGGATCGCAAGTCCGACGACCACCGCGCCGAACATGGCTACATCCACGCCGGTCCCGCCGGTGCCGGTCACTTCGTGAAGATGATTCACAACGGTATCGAGTACGGCATGATGGCCGCGTTCGCCGAAGGCTTCGACATCCTCAAGACCAAGTCCAGCGAGCGCCTGCCGGAAGATCAGCGTTTTGATCTGAACGTGGCCGATATCGCTGAAGTGTGGCGTCGCGGCAGCGTGGTGTCCTCGTGGTTGCTCGACCTGACCGCTGATGCACTGGCCAGCGATCCGAAACTCGACGGCTTCTCCGGCTCTGTTGCGGACAGCGGCGAAGGTCAATGGACCATCGAAGCGGCCATGGAACAAGCGGTGCCGGTACCGGTGCTGTCGAACTCGCTGTTCTCGCGCTACCGTTCGCGCGGTCAGGGCACCTTTGGCGACAAGATTCTTTCGGCCCAGCGCTTCGGCTTCGGCGGCCACGTGGAGACACCGAAGAAATGACCCATACGATCCGCAGAAAATCCAAGGCAGAACCCGCACCACCGACCACGCTGTTTTTGTTCGGTGCCCACGGCGACCTGGTCAAGCGCTTGCTGATGCCGGCGCTGTACAACCTCAGTCGCGACGGCTTGCTTGACGAAAATCTGCGGATCGTTGGCGTTGACCACAACGCCATTACCGATGAGGCCTTCGCGCAGAAGCTCGAAGACTTCATCCGTACCGAAGTGGCGGCAAAGGTCGGCAAGGGCGATCAGATGCTTGATCCAGCCTTGTGGGCCAAGCTCGCCAAAGGTATCAGCTACGTCCAGGGCGACTTCCTGGACGACAGCACTTATTCCGCGCTGGCGGCGAAAATCGCCGACAGCGGCACCGGCAATGCGGTGTTCTACCTGGCCACCGCGCCGCGTTTTTTCAGCGAGGTGGTGCGCCGACTGGGCAGCGCTGGCTTGCTCGAAGAAACCCCCGAAGCGTTCAGAAGGGTGGTGATCGAGAAGCCGTTCGGCTCCGACCTGCAAACCGCAGAAGCGTTGAACGCCTGTTTGCTCAAGGTAATGTCCGAGAAGCAGATCTATCGGATCGACCATTATCTGGGCAAGGAAACCGTGCAGAACATTCTGGTCAGCCGGTTTTCCAATAGCCTGTTCGAAGCCTTCTGGAACAATCATTACATCGACCACGTGCAGATCACCGCCGCTGAAACCGTCGGCGTCGAAACCCGTGGCAGCTTTTACGAACACACCGGCGCGCTGCGTGACATGGTGCCCAATCACCTGTTCCAGTTGCTCGCCATGGTGGCGATGGAACCGCCGGCCGCTTTCGGTGCCGACGCGGTTCGCGGTGAGAAGGCCAAAGTGGTTGGCGCGATTCGTCCGTGGACGGTGGAAGAGGCGCGAGCCAACTCGGTGCGCGGCCAGTACAGCGCCGGGGAAGTCGGCGGTAAGGCACTGGCCGGTTACCGCCAGGAGGCCAACGTCGCGCCCGACAGCAACACGGAAACCTACGTGGCGCTGAAGGTGATGATCGACAACTGGCGCTGGGTCGGCGTGCCGTTCTACCTGCGCACCGGCAAACGCATGAGCGTGCGCGACACCGAGATTGTCATCTGCTTCAAACCCGCGCCGTATGCGCAATTCCGTGACACCGAAGTCGATGAATTACAGCCGACTTATCTGCGTATTCAGATCCAGCCCAACGAAGGCATGTGGTTCGACCTGCTGGCCAAACGGCCGGGGCCGGCGCTGAACATGGCCAATATCGAGTTGGGGTTTGCTTACAAAGACTTTTTCGAGATGCAGCCTTCGACCGGTTACGAAACCCTGATCTACGACTGCCTGACCGGCGATCAGACGCTGTTCCAGCGCGCCGACAACATCGAGAACGGCTGGCGTGCGGTGCAACCGTTCCTCGACGCCTGGCAGCAGGACGCCAGTGTGCAGACCTACGCCGCCGGTGAAGACGGCCCGCAAGCTGCCGAAGATCTGCTGACTCGCGATGGTCGCGTCTGGCATGGCCTGGGATGAGTGACTTGCCGAAACAACCTGTCCGTTTTCTGCTCAGTGACATGGACGGCACACTGCTGCTGCCTGATCACACGCTGAGCCAACGCACCATCGACGCCGTACGTTCGCTGCGTGAGGCGGGCGTGCTGTTCAGCCTCGCCACCGGCCGGCCACCGAAAGCCATGTTGCAGCAGATCGAGGCGTTGGGCGTCGATTTGCCGACCGCAGCGTTCAATGGCGGCACTCTCGTCAATCCGGACGGCAGTCTGCTGGTTGCGCATTACCTGCCGGCCACCACCGCGCTGATTGCGCTGGCCACGTTCGCCGATCAGCCTGATGTCGAAATCTGGGTGTTCAGCGGAGGAGACTGGCTGCTCAAGGATCCGCACGGACCGATGGTGCCGCGCGAACAACATGGCCTCGGTTATCCGCCGGTGGTGGTCGAGAGTTTCGAGCCGTATCTGGAGCGCATCGACAAGATTGTCGCGACCAGCAACAACACCGAACTGTTGATTGAGCTGGAGGCGCAACTGCTGCACAAGGTCAATGGCATGGCGCAAGTGTCACGCTCGCAACCGGTTTACCTCGACGTCACGGCGCTGGAGGCCAATAAAGGCACCGCTCTGACGACTCTGGCCGCGCATCTGGGGATTCCACTGGAACAGACCGCTGCGATAGGCGATGGCGGCAACGACCCGGCGATGTTTCATTGCGCGGGATTGTCGATTGCCATGGGGCAGGCAGAGGAGGCGGTAAAGCGTCAGGCTGACGTGGTCACCGCGCCGAACACCGAAGACGGCGTGGCCCAGGCGATCGAGAAATACATCCTCCCTCACTGATTCAACGCAAATCCTGTAGGAGCTGCCGCAGGCTGCGATCTTTTGACCTTGATTGATAAAAACAGGATCAAAAGATCGCAGCCTCGTTTCACTCGACAGCTCCTACATGGACCGGGGCGTTATTGATCAGAGCCAGTAGCTCACCGCATACCAGCCCAACAGCCCCATCACAAAGGTGTACGGCAACGCCATCCACACCATCCGCCCGTACGACAACCGCACCAGCGGTGCAATCGCCGAGGTCAGCAGGAACAGGAACGCGGCCTGACCGTTGGGTGTGGCCACGCTCGGCAGATTGGTGCCGGTATTGATCGCGATCGCCAATGTCTCGAAATGCTCGCGGCTCATGTGCCCGGCAAGAAACGCCTGTTTCACTTCGGTGATGTAGATCGTGGCAACAAACACGTTGTCACTGATCGCCGACAACAGGCCGTTGGCGATAAACAACATGCCCGGTTGTTGCTCGACCGGCAGGGCCAGCACCCACTGGATCAACGGCGCAAACAGCTGTTGATCGTGAATCACCGCCACCACGGCAAAAAACACCACCAGCAACGCAGTGAATGGCATGGCGTCCTTGAATGCACTGCCCAGACGATGCTCGTCAGTGATGCCGGTAAACGCGGTGATCACCACAATCACCATCAAACCGATCAGGCCAACCTCCGCGATGTGAAAAGCCAGGCAACCGATCAGGATCAGTGCGGCTGCACCTTGCACCAACAGCGCGGCGCGTTGGCGAGCTGTGCGTTCGGCATTGTCTTCGGCGGCGTAGTTGGCCAGCACCGTGCGAACGTTGTCCGGCAGCAGCGTGCCGTAACCGAACCAGCGCAGTTTCTCCAGCAGCACGCAGGTGACCAGACCCGCCGCCAGCACGGGCAGCGAAACCGGTGCGACCTTCTGGAAGAACTCACCGAAGTGCCAACCCATTTCGTGGCCGATCAGCAGGTTCTGCGGTTCGCCCACCAATGTGCAGACGCCGCCCAGTGCCGTACCGACCGCGCCGTGCATCAATAGGCTGCGCAAGAAGGCACGGAATTGCTCGAGGTCAGCGTGATGCAGTTTCGGCAGGTTCTGGTCGTCAGCAAACTCGCTGTCCTGGCGCGGATCGTTGCCGGAGGCGACGCGGTGATAAACGGAATAAAAGCCGACCGCCGCACTGATGATCACCGCCGTCACGGTCAAGGCATCGAGAAACGCCGACAGAAACGCCGAAAGAAAGCAGAACATCAGCGCCAGTGCCGCTTTTGAGCGCACGCCCAACAGCAGCCGCGAGAACAGAAACAGCAACAAGTCCTTCATGAAATAAATGCCGGCCACCATAAACATCAGCAGCAGGATCACCGGGAAATTGTGCACCAGCTCATCGTAAAGAGCCTGTGGCGTGGTCATCTTCAGCAGCAGTGCTTCGATCAACAACAAGCCACCGGGCATCAACGGATAGCACTTGAGCGCCATCGCCAGCGTGAAGATGAATTCGATCACCAACAGCCAGCCCGCCGCGACAGGGCCAACCGTGAACAGCACCAGTGCATTGAGGATCAGAAAACCGACGATGGTCGCCTTGTACCAGCGTGGCGATTGCCCGAGAAAATTGTGCGCGAACGCCTGGGCCATTGAACCGGACATCGGTTGCTCCTTGTCTTTAGAAGCGCGCAAGTTGCCGGATGCATGGCGGAAGATCAAGTACAGCCCGTGTTTTTCAATGGTTGAGGTAACGCGCCACCATGGCCCGGTAGTTGCCATCCAATGAATAACCGCCGACGAGGATGGCATTGTCCGGTTGCACGGCCAGCGAGTTGGCCGTATCGAGGCTGCGTCCCAGACGCGTGCGCAGCCAGCCTTTGCCATTGCCGAAGCTGTGATCGAGGCCGCCGTCACTCAGGTAACGGGCCACAATAAAATCCGCTTCGAATCCGCCAATGGTTGCACCCACCGCGATGATGCGGCCGTCCGCCATGCGCTGGGCGGCGCTCCACTGGCAGCCGCTGGGGCCGATTTCCAGCAGTTGTGGCTGGCCGCCATGGGTGTGCAGATTCGGCCGGCCATTGGTGTGCAGGCTGTAAGCCATGCAACGGATCGGGTCGCGACTGCTGCCGAAACAATGCAGTGCATCCGTCGAATCAAGCACCTGACTGACCAGGGCGCTTTGCCCGTGTGCCTTGAATGCCATGAAACCGTCCACGGCAAAACGCTCGTCGAGGCGGCCGTTGGGCAGGTAGCGCGCCAGCAAACCCTCCTGCGGAAAGTCGATAGATCCTGCAACGACGATGCGCCCGTCCTTCTGCAACAGCAGGCTGCTGAGCCAGGTGTTTAGCAGCAAGTGGCGAATCATCACGAAGCCGCGGCCGTTGAAGGTTTCATCCAGGCTGCCGTCGGGCTTGAGGCGAATCAGCATGCCGGCATGGTCGGCAAGTTCGAAGTGGTGATTGGCGATCAGCAGGATATGGCCGTCGTCCTGGACCACAAAGTCGCAGGCTTCGGCGCCCGGTACGCCCGGCGGCAGCCACGCATCCCGGCTGCCCATCGACAAGTCACCGGGCAGGCGCACTACCTGGCGGCCGTTGTCACCGAAACCCTGATCCGGCTTGCCCTGTGCGTTGAACATGGCCAGTGCCGGCAGGGTGCGATGAGCGTTTTCATAATGCAGGCCGGCGAGCAGGATGCGCCCGTCGGGGAGTGACTGGACTTTGCCGGCCGTGGCTTCAAAACCCGGGGCAAAGGAGTCGATCACGCTGCCTTGATCACCGAAGGTCAGATCGGCCGAGCCATCGGCAAGCATCCGCGCCAGGCCGAATCGGCTGCCGGTGGCGACGCCAACCTTTGCTGCGACCAGCACACGCCCCTGCGCATCGAGGGCGATGTCCTCGGTCAGGCTGGACACACTGCCAGCGAAATACACTTGAGCGACGCCGGTGGCGGCAAATGTTCTGTCGAGTTGACCGGCTCGACTCAATAAAGACGTCGAAACTGCCGGCAGCGCAAAAGTGTTCAGAGTGGACATGCACGCATCTCCTTGCGAGTTGACCTTGTACCGGGAACCGGACGGGTAACTGCATGAGCGAAACATTCAATCCCTGAACCGGGAGAAGTACAACTGTTAGAACTAACAGGTGGAGGGTCGCACTGTGCCAGAACAGTGTCTTTTTGAACCAATAGCAAGCCGGCCAAGCAATCAGCCCGGATCCGTTGGTATTAGTTGTACAGAAGTACGGGGATGTAAAAAGAAAACAACTAACAGAAGAGGGCGGATGACCTGAGTGTCATCCGCATTGCCCGAATGTTAGTGTGGCATCGACCAGGATTGCAGGCTGTAACCTTCTTCACTGAGCTCAGCGCGCGCCTGCTGCAGCAGTTGCTCGAGTTGCGCCGGATCGGAGTAGGCGCTGCTTGGGATTTGTTTGCGACCGATATGGGAATTGGTCCGGTCGATGACGGTCAGGCTGAGTTCGCCATTGCCGTCTTGTGGTGCCCAGGCTACGCACTGGAAAGGTTTGAACGCGTGGTTGGCAATCAAAAGAGCTTCGTTGATACGGAGCGGGGCGGTCATGGGTTTTTCTCTCTGTCGTGCCCAATCAAGTGATGTGCCGTCGGTTGGGCTTACCGTTCGGCTGGTACTTGTACTGATGCACCGAACCCGCGGGCGGGTCACACATGAAACAAAGAAATTTCAACTTTCTTTCATGGCATTGCTTTACGGACAGGTTTTTGAAAGCTCACTGAAAGGTTAAGGCACAAATTAGTCGATAGCTGACTATCAACTTCTGTTCTTATAACGTGTTTGCTTGTACACCTATAAGCAATCGATACAAGGCGCTGTCAAAATCTTGCTAATGTTACAGTCGGGTCTGCCAAATGACTGTTTTTACAATCATTTCTAATAATTTGGCGCCAAGGAACAGTCATGAGCGAAGCGCCTGCGTTACGACGTTTATTGGTGGTCGATCCTTGCGACGATTGCCACCGCTTATTGCCCGGATTACGCGCTGTAGGTTGGGATGTCGACAGCTGTACCCTGGAAAACGCCGCCGACCGCAGTTGTGATGTCGGCTTGTTGCGATTGCAGCCGTTTCACCTCGAACGCCCCGAAGCCGTGAAGGAACTGATCAGTCGCAGCGGCACCGAATGGATCGCCGTGCTCAATCAGGAAGTCCTGCGTTTACAAAACGTCGGTGACTTCGTTTGTGAATGGTTTTTCGATTTTCACACCTTGCCGTTCGACGTGTCACGGGTGCAGGTTACCCTCGGCCGGGCATTCGGTATGGCGCGTCTGCGCGGACAGGGCACGATTCATGTGGAGCAGCCCGAACACGAACTGCTTGGCGACAGCAAACCGATCCGCGAACTGCGCAAATTGCTCAGCAAACTGGCGCCGACCGAATCGCCGGTATTGATCCGCGGTGAAAGCGGTACCGGTAAAGAGCTGGTTGCCCGCACGCTGCACCGGCAATCCCAGCGTCACAGCAAACCGTTTGTGGCAATCAATTGCGGGGCGATTCCCGAGCACCTGATTCAGTCCGAGCTGTTCGGCCACGAGAAAGGCGCGTTTACCGGCGCCCATCAGCGCAAGGTCGGGCGCATTGAAGCGGCCAATGGCGGCACACTGTTTTTGGATGAGATCGGTGATCTGCCGCTGGAACTGCAAGCCAATCTGTTGCGTTTCCTGCAGGAAAGGCACATCGAACGTGTCGGCGGCAGTCAGCCGATCCCGGTGGATGTGCGCGTTCTGGCGGCGACCCACGTCGACCTTGAAGCCGCCATCGAGAAAAAGCGATTTCGCGAAGATTTGTATTACCGGCTAAACGTCCTGCAAGTGGTCACTGCGCCATTGCGTGAACGGCACGGTGATTTATCGATGTTGGCCAACCACTTTTCCCACTTTTACAGCCACGAAACCGGCCGTCGCCCACGCAGTTTCAGCGAAGATGCGCTGATTGCCATGGGCAAGCATGACTGGCCGGGCAATGTCCGAGAACTGGCCAACCGTGTGCGGCGTGGACTGGTGTTGGCCGAAGGTCGGCAGATCGAGGCCCGTGATCTGGGGTTGATCAGCCAGCATTCGATCGCTACGCCCATGGGCACGCTGGAAGATTACAAGACCCGCGCCGAGCGCCAGGCACTGTGCGATGTGTTGAACCGGCACAGCGACAACCTCAGTGTGGCGGCGAAAGTGCTGGGCGTGTCACGGCCGACGTTTTACCGATTGCTGCACAAGCACCAGATCCGCTAGGGCGGGGAAACGCAAAAGGCCCGTTGCGAGAGGATCGCAACGGGCCTTTTGCGTGGTTGCACACTTAGAAGTAGTACGGGAATTTCAGGCTGAAGGAAAAGTCCGGTGCGTCGTCGGTCAGACCGATCGACAAGTTCGGAACAATGGTCAGGTTGTCGGTGGCCGCAATGGTCATGCCGACGTTGAAGTAACCGGCGTTGGCGTCGCTGGACACTACCGATTGCCAATCGCCGCCATCCTGTTTCAGCTTGCTTTTACGCTGCACCAGGTCAGACATCGAGAACGACATACTCATCTTCTCGTTCAGCGCAAACGCAATACCGGCGCCGACCTGGAAGCTGTCGCCAATGCGCACTTTGCCCGGGGTTTTCTGGTTGACGGTGGAACTGATGTCGTCGAACGACTCCTCCAGGTTATGGGTGTAGGACAAGCTGCCGAACAGGACGGCCGGGTCAAACGTCTTGACCAGCGAGATACCGGGGGTGACCGACCAGACGCCGTTGCCGGTAGGCAGGGTGTCAGGCACGAACAGGTTGGTATTCGCGTCGGTCTGGCGCAGCTTGATGCCGAACGGATCCTTGCCGGTTGGCGCCTTGACCCGCAAGGTGACGACCGCATCCGGAGTATTGACCGACTCGTCGAGGAACTTGTAGGCAATACCGAAGTTGACGTCGCCGATAGTCGGATCGCGTGTGACATCCTGTTCGGTAGTGACGTTGGCTGCGCCCTGGTTGCCGCCACCCGACTGATAAGTCGAATCGCGGTAGACCACCGGTACGTTCAGGTCGAACTGCCAGCGGTTGTCGAAGTTGTAACGCCCCGTGAGGTCGAGGGTCCAGGTATCGGCCTTGATCCGGTCAAGGTTGATGTTGCCGAGAAAGATCGAGTCGAGTGCCAGAAAGCCGTTGAGGATCAACTGACGGGTGTCGTAACGCGAGTAGGTGATACCGGTTTCGAAGCTGAATTTGCCACCGCCGAAGAAGCCACTGGCTTCGTCGTACAGGTTGGACACACTTTGTGCCGGTTGCGAATCATCTGCCAGCGATTGCCCGTAAGAGGCTCCACTGCCTCCGGCTGCGCCCCCCGACGCTGCTGCGGCCCCGGTCCCGGTGGCCACTTTGGGGTTGCCTTTCATATCCGACGGCGACTTGGCCAGCCTTTTGGGTTGGGGTGCCGCCGGTTGATCTTCGACCTGGCGGACCCGTTGTTCGAGCACCGCCAAGGCCTTTTGTTGTACTTCGTATCTTTGCTTCAGCTCCAGAAGCTCTTGTTTCAGGACTTCTACGTCGGCGTCCGGTGCCGCTTGCAACATGGCTGCAGGTAGAAGAGTGCTCAAACAAACAGCGGCACGCAGTGATACTGATCGATACATGAATAAGCCGTCCCTTTAAGCCCAATGATCGAGACTCAGCGTAGTTCAATATCCAATAGTGCGTAGTGCCCTGAGTTGAGTCAGGTTGCAATCCAGTGCGCCGGCGCTCATGCCGTTATTGTTCAGGACGACGTTGAGTTGAGTCATGTTGTTGACCACGTTGGCGCTGCCCAGCAAACGGGTGTTCTGCAGCAAGCCACCCTGGGCGACCTGTTGCAGGGCTGTGCCCTGATTGCCGGCGGCCTGAATGGCCATCTGCACGCCGCCACCGGTCGCCGAAACGGCCACGCTGCCTGCGGCATTGCTGCCGCCGATGGTCTGCCCGGCCATCAGCGCCTGCCCTTGAGCGGGTACCAGTGCCGGTGCCTGATCGGCTTCTTTGACGTTGATGGCAACATTGTTATAGGCGGTATTGCTGTCGCCAGCGGCACGCACGCTTTGTGTCACGCCCTGGCTGCTGTCGAGGCCGGCGCCACCGGTGATCGTGCCGGTGCCCGTTGGCAGGGCGCTGCCGTTGCCGTGCTCCTTGATTGTTTGCACGTAGAATTCGGGTTTAATCGTTGCTGCCTGCAGTTGCATCGAGGTGGCGGCGCCGATCAGATCACCACTGGCGTTGCGCCAGGTACTGCTCATGACAATGCCGAAGCTGATAATCCGCCCCGGCATGACATAACGACCGCGTAGTTCGGACAACTCTTTGTCTTGTATCTCGATGGGTTTGAATCCTGCATTGGCATAGCCTGACGCGCTCGCGGCCAGGCAAGCGGCGACCAGCCAGTATGAGGTTTTCATTTGCTGCTCCCGGGACATCCAGCCCCATTCTTTATAATCGGCGATTAAAAGAAGTCGCTCTGTATGAACCCGAAGTCCATCAATTCAGCATCTCTGACAGGGTTGAAGTTATCCAGCTTGTTCTTGGCCGTCAGCGGTGTCGGCGGGCTGCGCAATGCATTGGTTTTGTCATAACCGGGGCCGACGATGGCGAAGACTATGCCGTTCCAACCTTTGACAAAGTCATCGTGTTTGTAGCGTTTGTGGCCCAAAACCGGGTCTCCGATGTAAACCCAATCCTTGTCCGAACGCTGCAGAACCACGAAATGCTTGTAGCCGCGAATTTCCATCAGTACCACCACCGGGATCGTTACAGCGTCTAGTTTTTCCGGCGGAATCTTGTAACCCCTGGCGCGCATGCCGATGCTTTCTATGTAGCGCTTCATGTCGAGCATGGAAAACCCTTGAGTACGAACAAGGTCCTGGTCTGCGTTGACCAGCATGCCTTTGATGATGTGCTCCTCATCGACGTCGAGCCAATAGGCCTGGCGTAACACCGTGGCCAGTGCAGCAGCGCCGCAGCTGAAATCGGTTTTCTGTTCGACGATGTCGGCAAACTTGCGCTCACGGATGCTTTGCACGTTTTTATAGATGAGTGTGCCGCCGGGGAGGGCAGCCACGGGCATCTGGGCAGCCTGGGTCAGGCCAGACAGACAAAGCAGAGCGATAAGGGCAGTCTTACGCATGATCGATACGCCTTTGCGGACTGAGGAAAAGCCCCGTTTCCGGGGCTTTCGTTTCGATCGCGATTACATGCAGGCTTTGCAACCTGCAGCGATGGACAGCGAGTTGCTTTGTTGGTTGCCAACGCCAGCGGCGTTGTTGAAGCCACCGTTGCCAGACCAGTTGTTGCCTACGTTGGTCATGTTGGCGTTGTTGGTGACAGGGTTTTTCCAGCCGTCTGGCGTCATCACTTGTTGAGTGGTCACGCCAGCCAGACCGAAGACACCCACAGCAACGAAGTCAGAGCTGGATGGTTTGCTGCCACCGTTGCCGCCATGCCCTTTGTCATTGTTGCCATAGCCGCCACCGCCGTGACCATGATCGTCATCTTTGGTGGTTGCAGTACCGGCGGCGACGAACGCGCCGGCGGCGGTAACAGTGCCAGTGAGGGTATCTTTTTTGTAGGTTTGAGTGCCGTTGTTGGCGACAGACAAGCCACTGGAGCTTTGGTTGGCGGCGGCAGCTGCCTGAGCTACGCGACCACCGGAGACAGCGATTGCCAGGTTGTTTTTCTGTTGGTTAAAGTTGCCGGCACTGTTGTTCACGCCGATGTTGCCCGAGCCGCTGTTGCCGACGTTGTTGAGGCTGGCGTTGGCGGTGCTGGAGTAGTTGGCTACGCCGTTGTTGGCGTTGACTTGAGTGGCGCTGGAAGCAGCCACTGCGGTGCCGAAGATGAAGCTTTCGTCAGCAGTCGCCAGAGCCGCGGCGTTGTCTTGTTGGTTGCCGTCGCCTGCGGTGTTGTTCGCACCAATGTTGCCGTTGGCGCCGTTGAGCGAGCCACTCACGTTGGCGTTGTTTTGGGTGCCTTGGTTAAGCACGGCGTTGCCGCCGCTGCTTTGCACGTCGAGCACTGCAGCACCGGCGCCAGCGCCGATTTGCAGGAGTTCCTCAAGGCTTGGGCCTTTAGGTGGAGGAGGCTGGTGACCGTGACCGCCATTGTTACCATGATCATTGCCGCCCGCTTGAGCCGCCATTGCCATTACTGCTGCAAGTGCGAAAACCAGTGGTTTGAGAGCCATTGTAGGTTTCATGGTGTTTCTCCATCGTGCTTATTAGTTGGTTAAGTGTTGGTACTTTCTAATTGCACTGCTTTTGTTGTTTGGGTCAGTCAGCGACCCGGATGCTCAGGGTGTTAGCCATTCGGTTCCCCACCCCGGCACTCTGGTTCACCTGGATTACCCCGCGGCTGCCGGTGAAGGCCTGATCACTTGTCGTGACCTGGCGACTGCCGGGTGAGGTACCAGTTGCTCCTGAGCTCGGTACAAGCGCCACGTTCTGTTGCGAAAGGGCACTGTCGTCAACGCTCAGCGGGGCAGCACTGATGCTGACGCGCGTCACGTTGGCCATCTGGTTGTTGGCGCCGGCACCCTGGTTCACGCCCAGAATCCCGTTGCCATTGCTGAAAGAGTTGCCGCCAATGGTGGCGCTGGCGTTCGTTGACGGATTGCCCGGGGTGTCGATGTGTTGGCGGACAATCGTAGTGGCGCTGGCCGAGGTACCGATGGCGATCGCCTTGGTGTTGGTCTGTTGCATCTGGTCGCCAGCGGCCTGGTTGACGTTGTAATTACCGCGGTACTGGATACCGGTGTCCTGAATGTTCGCGTTGTTCACTGAGCTGGGGTCGGCCGCCATGGCACTGGCGCAGCCGAAGAGGGCAAGCAGGAGCAGGGTGCGATTCATCTTATTGGCCTCCAGCCATGCGGGTCAGCGGCGCAAGACCGGTGCTCAGCGAACGATTGATGGTGTTGGAGATCGTGCCGCCGCCACCTCCGCCGTGGCCGGCACTCATCCCTGGCAGGCCATTGGGGTTGGTCAGAACGTTCATGCCGGGCAGGCTGGAACCGGGCGTCGCGATGTTGCCTCTGATGGTCGCGCCGCTGGCTACACTGGCGAAGTCACCGTCATTGAGTTCGGTGCTGTTCATCGCCTGATTGATGCGACCCGAAGGGTTGGCGTTGACAGTGGTCGGGTAGGGGTCTTTGCCGGGTGCGCTGCGACCGATGGGAATGGGCTGAACATCGCGATTGAGCACAATCACGCCGTTACCCTCTGCCTGCACGTTGAAGCTGATCAACGTACTGGCTGCTGATCCGATCAGCAGAAGGCAGGTCAAACCTTTTTGGATATTCCCCACGGCTGCAATTCCTTCTTCAGTGGGCTGGCCCTAGTCAGCGTTGTGAAGGAGAGAGCGAAAGCTGTGCCGCTTTTTAAAAGTTTATTGTTTTCAAAGGGTTGAGGAATAAACGCGCAGGTCTGATACACAAGCTGTTTCATGCTTGATACACGCACTGGCGCGCCGACCTGTCCGTTGGCTGAACAAAGCTCTGGAACAAGGGTTTGCAGCGGTGTGTATCAGCCGTGTAACAACTCGCATGACAAAGCCGTGAACAGTGCTGAAACGGGCACTTTGCAAGTCACGGAGTGTTTCAGGAACGGACACTTTGTCCCCAAAACAGGGGAAGTGGCGGGGAAGATGACCCGCTGACCGGGTTACGGCGCCAGCAATTGCTCGACGGCGGCAAATGCCTGAGTCTGGCGGTCGGCCCAATTGCCCTGAATGATCTGAAAATGCTGGTGATGGTTTTCCAGCCATTTGCGCGTCGCCTGATAAAACGCCATTCGTTCGTGCAGATCCGGCTGGCAGCGCTGACCGTCATCGGTCCAGTCGATCTGCTCGGGCGAGAGTAAAAGATGCAGGTCGTAATGCCGCCCCAGCAACTCCGATTCCAGCCAGTCCGGGCAGTCGCCAAACAGCGTCTGGCTCCACAACATATTGCTCAACAAATGGGTGTCGAGAATCAGCAGCGGCGGCTGCTGCGCCCGAGCCTGGTCTTCCCAGTGCAGTTGGCCGCGAGCGATTTCCGGGATGTCAGCCAGGCAAGTATCACGGGGATTGAGTTCGATAAAACGGCGCACGTACTCATCCACGCGCAAGCCGCCGAAGCGTTGTTGCAGGCCCGCCGCCAGCCAGCTCTTGCCGGTGGATTCGGGCCCGGTCAGCACCACGACCTTCATGTGCGCAACGCCGGGTCGGCGCGCCATTCGCGAAAGCCTTGAATCGCCAGCAGCGTGAACAGAGCGTACAGCGCAGCGGTCAGGTACAGCCCTTTATAGATGAACAGGCCGACAAAAATCACGTCGAGCACGAACCACAGCGCCCAGCATTGCAGGCGTTTCTGCGCCATCCACAGTTGTGCCACCAGGCTGAAACCGGTGAGCGCTGCATCGAGCCACGGTTGCGCGGCGTCGGTCCAGTGGGCCATGGCTGCACCGAGCAACACGCTGCCGATCGCGCCAACGCCGAGGCCGATCAGGATAGAGCGTTGATCGAGGCGCGTGACCTCACGGCCGTCATGCATCGTCCCGGCACGCGTCCATTGCCACCAGCCATAGACTTGCAACGCGGCGTAGATCACTTGCAGCAACATGTCCGAGTACAGCTTCACCTCAAAGAAGATCCAGCTATAGAGCAACACCATGACCAGCCCGATCGGCCAGCACCACGGATTCTGTTTGACCGTCAGCCAGACGGCGATCACACCGAGGGCGGCGGCAAACAGTTCAAGCCCGGACATGGGGGTTCCTTGGGGGAGTGAAAGAAGGGGGCGGATTGTACCCAAAAACGTGTAGGAGTGAGCCTGCTCGCGATAGCGGTGTGTCAGCGAAATTCATACTGGCTGAAACACCGCTATCGCGAGCAGGCTCACTCCTACAGGGGGGGCTAGACGCGGAACTGGCGCAGGAGGCCGTTGAGTTGTTCGCTCAATTGTCCGAGCCGTACGCTGGCGGCGCTCGACTGTTCTGCAGCGATGGCCGTGCTGTGCGAGAGGCCTGCGGCCTGGGTGACGTTTTGATTGATGTCCTCGACTACGTGCGCCTGCTGCAACGTCGCGCTGGCAATCGAGGCATTCAGACCATTGAGATTGCGCAATGCCTGGCCAATGGCGTTCAGACTGGCGCCGGCCAGCCCGGCTTGCTCGATGGTCAGTTGCGATGCCTTGCTGCTGTCGCCGATCACCTTCACGGCGGCTTCGGAATGGTTCTGCAAGCGTTCGATCATCGACTGGATTTCCGCTGTCGACTTTTGCGTGCGCTGAGCCAGCAAGCGCACTTCATCCGCGACCACGGCAAACCCGCGACCCTGCTCACCGGCCCGGGCCGCTTCGATTGCGGCGTTGAGCGCGAGCAGGTTGGTTTGCTCGGCAATCGAGCGAATCACCTCGAGCACACTGCCGATCTGTGTGCTTTCGGCGGCAAGGGTGCGGATCACTTCAACCGCTTGATCGATGGTGCCGGACAGTTTGTCGATCTGCTGCAAACTGCCATCGATGTTGATCTGGCCCTGTTGCGCCTGTGCTTCGGCATCGCGCATTTCGGCGGCGGCGTGCTCGGCGTTCTTCGCCACATCCTGCACGCCGTAGGTCACTTCGTTGATCGCCGTGGCCACCAGTTCCATCTGCTGCGACTGCTGCTGGCTGCGCTGCTGGGCCTGCGAAGCGTCGTTGCCCAGTTCGCTGGACGACTGGCCTAAGGCGCTGGCTGACACCTGCAAATCACCGATCACGCGACGCAGCTTGGCGGTAAAGGCATTGAAGTGATGGGCAAGCTCGGTGACTTCATCCTTGCCATGGGTATCGAGGCTGCGGGTCAGGTCGCTTTCACCGCTGGCAATGTTGGCCATGGCGTTCACGGTTTCCTGCAGCGGACGCACGATGCTGCGCGCAATCAGGATCACCAGCAATGCCATGATCACGGCAATCGCCAGGCCGATGACCGTGGCTTTGATCACCTGGCCCTGGAATTCCGCCTGTACGTCATCGACGTAAACCCCGGAGCCAAGCACCCAGCCCCACGGTTCGAACAGTTTGACGTAGGAAGTCTTGGCTACCGGCTCACTGGCGCCCGGTTTTGGCCAACGGTAATCAACCATGCCGGCACCTTTGGCTCGAGCGATGGCGACCATTTCGTTGAACACTGCAAACCCGTCCGGATCGCGGATCGCCGAGAGGTTCTGGCCTTCGAGTTTGGGGTTGGTCGGGTGCATGACCATCACGGGAGTGAGGTCGTTGATCCAGAAGTAATCGCTCTGGTCGTAGCGCAAACCGCGAATGGCCGTCAGCGCCTGTTTCTGCGCGGCGTCCTTGCTCAGGGTGCCGGCGGTTTCGAGGTCGTGGTAATAGCTCAGCAGGCCGCTGGCCGTCTGCACCACATGCTGGGTTTTCTGGGCCTTGGCGTGATAAAGATCGTCGTGGATCTGCTTGAGCATCAACATGCCCAAGGTCAGCAACATGACCACCGCCACAATCAAGATGAGCCACAAGCGTCGGCTGATCGACACACTGCGCAAGCTGTTCATAACGCTGTCACTCCGGATTCTTTTTCTTGTAATAAACGACCGCCAGCATCCAACCACGATTCCGCGTGCGGGCATACGCGACCCAAGTCGTATAACGCGGCAGCGCTATTAAGGCTTGTCTGATAGGATTTCGGCCCCGCGCGTGAAAACCTGAATCCAAATTGATATTTCACGGAATTTTGACCGTTTCGTGTGGATCCTGTGCGTGCGGAATCGGTACAGCCTTAACCAGCTACGCTGATCGCAGTGAACGCTAGAAAAATACTATCGGGGCATGCCGACGCGCATCGCTCTTTGGGGGATTGATGGATCTTTGGACGGCCTTGCAGGCACTGATACTAGGAGTTGTAGAAGGGCTGACGGAGTTTTTGCCCATTTCCAGTACCGGACACCAGATCATAGTTGCCGACTTGCTCGATTTCGGCGGCGAACGGGCCATGGCGTTCAATATCATCATCCAGCTCGGCGCGATCCTCGCGGTGGTCTGGGAGTTTCGGCGCAAGATTCTCGACGTGGTCATCGGCTTGCCGACCCAGCCCGGCGCCCGGCGTTTCACTGCCAACTTGCTGATCGCGTTTCTGCCTGCGGTGGTGCTGGGCGTGATCTTCGCCGACCTGATTCACGAATATCTGTTCAACCCGATTACCGTCGCGACCGCGCTGGTGGTGGGCGGCATCATCATGTTGTGGGCGGAAAAGCGTCAGCATGAAGTGCACGCCGAAACGGTTGACGAGATCACCTGGAAGGACGCATTGAAAGTCGGCTTTGCCCAGTGCCTGGCGATGATTCCCGGCACCTCGCGTTCCGGCTCGACGATCATTGGCGGTTTGCTGTTCGGCCTGTCGCGCAAGACCGCCACCGAGTTCTCGTTCTTCCTCGCGATGCCGACCATGGTCGGTGCGGCGGTCTACTCGGGCTACAAATACCGTCACCTGTTTGTGCCGGCGGATTTCCCGGTGTTCGCCATCGGGTTTGTCACCGCATTCATCTTCGCCATGATTGCCGTGCGCGGCTTGCTCAAGTTCATCGCCAGCCACAGCTATGCGGCGTTCGCCTGGTATCGGATTGTGTTTGGTCTGATCATTCTGGCGACGTGGCAGTTTGGCTGGATTGATTGGGCGGCGGCCAAGCCATGAGTGATTCCCGTGCACGCCGCCCTGAAGGGCGACCTTCAGGTGGCAACAACATTCAGCATCTGAAGCTAAAACTGGTGGTTCTGCTGGTGGTCTGTGCGCTGCCGATGTTCGGCTCGCTGTCGATGTGGCTGCGCGGGATTTCCTTGGTGCCGTTGGCCGCTTACGGGATCGTCAGCGTGCTGGCGTTCTTCATGTACTGGGCGGACAAGCGCAAGGCGCGCACCGATGCCTGGCGCACCCCGGAGAACGTTCTGCACGCCGTAGAACTGGCCGGCGGCTGGCCAGGCGCGTTGATCGCCCAGCAAGTGTTCCGGCACAAGACGCGCAAGGTATCGTTTCAGATTCTGTTCTGGGTGATTGTGCTGCTGCATCAGGTGTTCTGGATCGACCAGCTGTTTCTCGGCTCGAACTTGCTGACCCTGTTCTGAAAGATCACCTAAAACCCTTTGTAGGAGCTGCCGAAGGCTGCGATCTTTTGATCTTGCTTTTTAAAAGATCAAAGTCAAAAGATCGCTGCCTTCGGCAGCTCCTACAGGGATCGGTGTCAGAGCAATAAACCGATTTGGGTCTTCTTCGGCAGCTTGCTCACCACCAACTGGTGCGAGCGCTGCAACAACCCGCGCAATTCCTCAGCGCCCAACGGGTAGGGCGGATGCATGATGATCCACTGCGCCCGCGCCAGATACGGCGCCGGGTGAATGCCCGGGCGGTCGCAATGACCGAGAAACAGATCCTTGTCGACCTTGAATGCCAGTGAATCCCCACGCAGCCCCTGCAAGGCAAACATCTTGTTGCCGGCAATGGAAAACACCCGCACGCCACCCCATTTGTAATCTTCCCGAGCGCCCGGCAATGCCAGGCAGAACGCCGCCACGTCGGCTTCGCTCATCTTTCCCTTGCTCATAACAACCGCTCCCCACAGGCATTGAATGATTCGACCAGATGGTCGATCCACGCGCGCACCGCCGGCATCACCCCGCGTCGATGCGGATACACCGCTTGCAGCCAGCCGCCGGGCAACGACCACTCGGGTAGCAGCTGCACCAATGTGCCGTTGTGCAGTTCCTCTTCGCAGTACATCATCGGTAGCAACGTAAAACCCTGGCCGGCCAGTACGCAGGCTTTGCGCACAATAAAGTCATCAATGCCCAAC
Source organism: Pseudomonas sp. A34-9 (assembly GCF_029543085.1). NCBI lineage: Bacteria > Pseudomonadati > Pseudomonadota > Gammaproteobacteria > Pseudomonadales > Pseudomonadaceae > Pseudomonas > Pseudomonas sp. A34-9. The sequence goes on from NZ_CP119967.1 coordinate 3,268,426, forward strand.
CGTGCTTCCATGTTCAGCTCGAAACTGTTGCCCTGCTGATCGAGCAGACGCACATGAACCAGACGATCGGCCTCCAGCGCACCGAGCACCGGCAGCGTTTTCAAGTCTTGCGGATGGTTAATCGTCTGACCCTGGATAAACGCCGGGCTGGCCACCACGACCATTTGCGCCTGACGCAGGCGCCGGGTGACCAGCAATGGGTCCTCATCACCATGTTCACGCACGCGTAACGCCACATCAAAGCCTTCGCCGACCAGATCGACGCGGCGATTGAGCAGGACGACTTCGAGTTGCACCTGCGGGAATTTACCGAGAAATTCGCTGATCACCCACGGCAACATCTCACGCGCCAAACCGGTAGGGCACGAGACGCGCAGTCGACCGCGCGGCTCGCTGGACATGCTCGCCACCGCCTCATCGGCCATTTCCGCTTCCAGCAACATCGCCTGACAGTGACGCAAATAACGCTCGCCCACCGCAGTGAGGTTGAGTTGTCGGGTGGTGCGTTGCAGCAAGCGTGCGCCAAGACGATCTTCCAGTTCGGCAATGCGCCGTGACAAGCGTGACTTGGGAATGCCCAGCAAGCGCCCGGCCGCCGCAAAACCGCCGGCCTCGACGACTTTGGCGAAATAGTAGAGATCGTTGAGGTCTTGCATCGTTGAATTCCAACTGTTCTATCAGTGGGACAAACTATCGCATTTCAGGCGGCTAATCATCCATTGGTTTCTTGCGTAGGATTGTCTCCATTCCGTCGCCACCGGCGATTCCTTCCAGGAGATTCCACATGAAACTGCTGCATATCGATTCGAGCATTCTGGGCGACAACTCGGCTTCCCGTCAGTTGAGCAGCGAAGTCGTCAAAGCCTGGCAGGCCGCCGAGCCAAGCGCAGTCGTGACCTACCGCGACCTGGCCGCCGACGCCATCAGCCACTTCTCGTCGACCACCCTGGTGGCCGCCGGCACCACTGCTGAGCTGCGTAACGCCGCACAACAGCACGAAGCCGAACTGAGCGCTTCGACCTTGGCCGAGTTCATCGCTGCCGACGCCGTCGTCATCGCTGCACCGATGTACAACTTCACCGTACCGACCCAACTCAAGGCGTGGATCGATCGCGTAGCAGTCGCCGGTCAGACCTTCCGTTACACAGAAGCCGGTCCAGAAGGCCTGTGCGGCGGCAAGAAAGTGGTGATCATCTCCACTTCCGGCGGCATCCACGCCGGTCAGGCCAGCGGCATCGCTCACGAAGAATACCTGAAGCTGGTGCTGGGCTTCCTTGGCATCACCGATATCGAAATCGTCCGTGCCGAAGGCCTGGCGTATGGCGAAGAAGTGCGCAACAACGCCATGACCGCTGCCCAGGCGAAGATCAGCGAGCAACTGTTCGCCGCTGCGTAAGGCTTGCGTAAAGAACAGCTGATGTTCAGGTAACCCCCAAAAAACTCTGTATTCTGGTTCCGCAAGGGGCGAATACGGAGTTTTTTGTTTCTGGCTGTTACATAATCTGGCCCGGGTTATGCAGTCACACAATCAGCGTCTGAGTGCATTGTCGTAACGGAATACCGAATCCCCGGGGTTTCAGGCCCGCAACGCAACGGGACTTTCGATTGAGTAACAACAGGGTGGGGCATCCCATGATGCGTCTTTGTGCAGCGTTACTGATTTGCCTGCTCGGCGGCCTGAATTCAGTGCAGGCTGCGCCTGGGCGACACCCGGTGTGGAGCGTCGGCTACCACGAAATGACCTTCCTCGATCCGCTGGATCTGCAACCGATGCGCGCCATCGCCTTCTATCCCTCCAGCGACCGCGAACACATGAGCCTGCTCGAGGGCTACTCGATCGAGGCCGGCGAAGACACCAAAGTCGCCATCGGCCGCTTTCCGATGCTGATGCTCTCCCATGGCAACACCGGCACGCCGCTGGCGCTGCATGACCTCGCGACCTCGCTGGCGCGCAAAGGCTTTGTCGTGGTGGCGGTGATTCACCCCGGCGACAACTCCAAAGACCACAGCCGATTGGGCACCCTGAGCAATCTCTATGGACGGCCAATCCAGATTTCCGAAGCCATCACCGCAACCCTGGGTGACCGCATGCTTGCGCCGTACGTGAACGCCGATCAGGTCGGGGTGATCGGTTATTCGGCGGGCGGTGAGACCGCGTTGATTCTCTCCGGCGCGCAACCGGATCTGGATCGCCTGCGCCGGTATTGCCAGGAGCGCCCGGACGATCGTGACGCCTGCAATACGCAGGGTGAGCTGATCGTCGATCGCGATGACCTGCAACCGGTGGCTGATCCGCGTGTTCACGCGTTGCTGTTGATGGCGCCGCTGAGCTTGAAGTTCGGTCGTCACACCCTGGCCGACGTGCATGTACCCGTGCTGCTTTACAGTGGCGATGGCGACAAACTGGTGGCTTTCGACAAAAACGCGGCTGCGCTGGCGCGCAAACTGCCGACGGCGCCGGATTTCAAATTACTGGCCGGGGCAGGGCACTTCGTGTTTATGGCGCCGTGCAATGAAGAGCAGATTCGCGCCATGCCGGCGCTGTGCACCGATGCCGATGGTGTGGATCGCGAGGATATCCATCGCAACCTTATCTCGGAGGCGGGGCGGTTCTTCTCCCACGCTTTGGGCAAGCCGACCCGGGCGGGCATGCAAACTGCGGATCAATAGATCAAAAGATCGCAGCCTTCCGTACACCCTGTAGGAGCTGCCGAAGGCTGCGATCTTTTGACTTTGCTTTTCAGGTCAATGCCCGGCGCTTGAGCAACAACGTCAAGCCCAGCCCGATCACCGACAACAGCGCCGCACTGAAGAAAATCCACGAATAACCCAGGTTCAACGCCACTGCGCCCATCAACGGCCCGGCGATCGCCAGCGCCAGATCGAAAAACACAGCGTAAGCGCCCAACCCCGAACCCCGGCTGGAACTGGGCACCTGTTTGATCGCCTCGACACCCAACGCCGGATACACCAGCGACAGGCCAAACCCCGCCAGCCCGGCGCCGATCAAGGCGAACGCGGTGGAGGGAGCCAGCCACAACATCACCAGCCCCACGGTTTCGATGGTCATGCAAGCGATGGCCGAAGTGAAACCGCCGAAGCGACTGATCGCCGAGATAAACATCAGGCGCGACAGGATGAAGCACACACCAAACACCGTCAGGCAGTAAGCTGCGCCGGTCCAGCCACGGTTCAGGTAATACAAGGTGATGAACGTGGTCAGCGTGCCGTAGCCGATCGAGGCCAGGGTCAGGCTGGCGCCATACGGGGCGATCCGCCCGAATACCGCCCAGAACGGCAGCCGTTCGCCGCGTATCACCGGCACCGAGGGTTTGTTGCGGATCAGCAGCAGCGCGCCTGCCGCCAGTACCGCCAGCGCGCTGCCGAGGCTGGTAAAGCCGTAATCGGCGACCATCACCACACCCAACGGCGCACCAATGGCAATCGCGCCATACGAAGCGATACCGTTCCAGCCAATCGATTTCGCGGTGTGTTCGACACCCACTTGGCCCATGCACCAACTGATGGTGCCGACGCCGATCAAGCCCTGCGCGATACCGAGCAGCAAACGGCCGATGATCAGAATGATCAGGCTGGTCAGCGGGAAGTCCTGCAGCAATGTGGAGAGCAACGTCAGCAAGCCGCTGAGGACAATCCCCCACAAGCCATAAATGATCGCCCGTTTGGTCCCGACCGTATCGGACATGCGCCCGGCCATCGGCCGGCTGAGCAGGGTGGCCAGGTATTGCGAGCCAATCACCAGACCGGCAATCACCGCGCTGAAACCCAATTGTTCGTGCACATAACCAGGCAACACCGCAATCGGCAAACCGATGCAGAGGAAGGCAATAAAGGTATAGAAAACGATTGAGACGATCTGCAGGGTGATCGCCATGGAGCTTTGCGGTGGCAGTTGCTGCGCAGACATGAGGACTCGTTCGCGGGCGGCGGTGGGAGAGTTCGCATCATGGCGTGGGTGTCAGATAAAAGAAAGCAGGCTAACTATTTTCCCTGAGGATTGATGTAGCGGCTGATGGCCCCTTCGCGAGCAGGCTCGCTCCCACCTTTGGAATGCATTCCCCTGTGGGAGCGAGCCTGCTCGCGAAGGTAGCCGCACCCGCAAATCCCTCACCTTGGAATGCAAAAAGCCCCGTCACATGGACAGGGCTTTAGCTTGAAGCTAGCAGCTCAATACTTGAAGCTGCTTTTAGAACACCACACCCTGACTACGCAGGTAGTCATCGTAGGTGCCGCTGAAGTCCGTCACGCCGTCCGGGCTCAGCTCGATAATGCGCGTGGCCAGGGACGATACGAACTCACGGTCGTGGCTGACGAAGATCAGCGTGCCCGGGTAGTTTTCCAGCGCCAGGTTCAGCGCCTCGATCGATTCCATGTCCAGGTGGTTGGTCGGTTCGTCCATGATCAGCACGTTCGGCTTTTGCAAGATCAGCTTGCCGAACAGCATGCGACCTTGCTCACCACCGGAAATCACTTTGACCGACTTGAGGATCTCGTCGTTGGAAAACAGCATGCGGCCCAGAGTGCCGCGAATCATCTGCTCGCCTTGAGTCCACTGACCCATCCAGTCGAACAGGGTAACGTCGTCTTCGAAGTCGTGTGCGTGATCCTGGGCGTAGTAGCCCAGTTCGGCGGCGTCGGTCCACTTGATGCTGCCGGCGTCCGGGGTCAGTTCGTTGACCAGGGTGCGCAGCAGGGTGGTTTTGCCGATACCGTTCGGGCCGATGATCGCCACGCGCTCGCCGGCTTCAACCTGGAAGCTGAAGTCTTTGAACAGTGGTTTGCCGTCGAAGCCTTTGGCCATTTTTTCGACGATGACCGCCTGGCGGTGCAGCTTCTTGTTCTGATCGAAGCGGATGAACGGGCTCACGCGGCTCGAAGGCTTGACCTCGGCCAGCTGGATCTTGTCGATCGCCTTGGCACGGGAGGTGGCCTGCTTGGCTTTCGAGGCGTTGGCCGAGAAGCGGCTGACGAACGATTGCAGCTCGGAAATCTGCGCTTTCTTCTTGGCGTTGTCCGACAGCAGTTGCTCGCGCGACTGGGTCGCCACGGTCATGTACTCGTCGTAGTTGCCCGGGAACAGGCGCAGCTCGCCGTAATCCAGGTCAGCCATGTGCGTGCACACGCTGTTCAGGAAGTGACGGTCGTGAGAGATGATGATCATCAGGCTGTTACGCTGGGTCAGAACGTTTTCCAGCCAGCGAATGGTGTTGATGTCCAGGTGGTTGGTCGGTTCGTCGAGCAACAGCACTTCCGGATCGGAGAACAGCGCCTGCGCCAGCAATACGCGCAGTTTCCAGCCTGGCGAGACTTCGCTCATCGGGCCGAAGTGCTGCTCGATGCCGATACCCAGGCCCAGCAACAGTTCACCGGCACGGGACTCGGCGGTGTAGCCGTCCATTTCGGCGAATTCGGTTTCCAGCTCGGCCACGGCCATGCCGTCTTCTTCGCTCATTTCCGGCAGCGAGTAGATACGATCGCGCTCGGCCTTGACCTTCCACAGCTCTTCGTGACCCATGATCACCGTATCGATCACGGTGAATTCTTCGTAGGCGAACTGATCCTGGCGCAATTTACCCAGACGCACGTTCGGCTCGAGCATGACCTGACCGCCGGACGGGTCGAGATCACCGCCGAGGATTTTCATGAAGGTCGACTTGCCGCAACCGTTGGCGCCGATCAGACCGTAGCGATTGCCCGCACCGAATTTGACCGAGACGTTTTCGAAGAGCGGCTTGGCGCCGAACTGCATCGTGATGTTAGCTGTAGAAATCAAGAGTTTTTCCTGCGAAGCATTCTTAAAAAGCGAGGGTGCGGCTGCAGCGCGTGGCCCGAGTCAAAGTGCGCTGAAGCGGGAAAGTCCCGTCATCAACCAGGGGGGCGCGTAAAGTTTGGCGGCGATTGTACTGGTCTGGCTCTTTAAACGATAGGGCGATCACGCCACGATCGCCGATTGGCAGGATCACGGGACAGTTTTTCACAGTTGAAGATTCACTATCGGTTACAAACTGTGGCTAAAATGCCACCTTTCACCGAGCGTCCGGTTACGGCGCGGGCCAGGGACGTGCCATGTGTATTCAGACCACTGCATAAGACGCTGGGCCTCAGGCCGCCGGGCGCGCAGTTTGTTCACTTTCTGACGTGTGACGATTTCCGTGAAACTCATCATTGCTGCTATTTATGTCATTTCCATTGCATACGTTCATTTGCGTGGACGTGTGCGCCACAAGCTCGGTCGACAACTGAGTGACCATTCGACGTTTCTCGCGCCGATCAACTGCTTTCTTTATCTGTTTTCGAAGAAGCCGAACAAGCCGTACCTGGACCCGAGCGAGTTTCCTGACCTGAGCCCGTTGCAGGCGCACTGGGAAGAAATCCGCGCAGAAGGGCAGAATTTGCTGCGCGCCGGCGAGATCAAGCGCTCTAACCAGTACGACGACGTCGGTTTCAACTCCTTTTTCAAAAGTGGCTGGAAACGTTTCTATCTGAAGTGGTACGGCGAAAGCCATCCGTCGGCGATGAAGCTGTGCCCGCGCACCACCGAACTGGTGCAAAGCATTGGTTCGATCAAGGCCGCGATGTTCGCCGAGCTGCCACCGGGCTCGAAACTGGTGCGTCACCGTGACCCGTATGCCGGTTCCTATCGCTATCACCTGGGCCTGGACACGCCGAATGACGCTGGCTGCTATATCAACGTGGATGGTGAGAGCTACCACTGGCGTGACGGCGAAGCGGTGATGTTCGACGAGACGTTTATTCATTACGCGGAAAACACCACCGACAAGAATCGCATCATCCTGTTTTGCGATATTGAGCGTCCGATGAAGTACCGCTGGGCCGCCGCGTTCAATGCCTGGTTCAGCCGTACGGTGATGTCGGCTGCCGGCGCGCCGAACGATGCTGGCGACCGCACCGGTGGGATCAACCGGTTGTTTACCCGGATCTACAAGATTCGTCTGCGGGGAAAAGAGCTGAAAAAGCGCAATCGCAAGCGTTACTACATGGAAAAGTGGGCGATCTTCGGTGGTTTGCTGGCGGTGTTCATTCTGATCTGAATGCTATGCAGTGGCCACGCGACCCTGTAGGAGCTGTCGAGTGAAACGAGGCTGCGATCTTTTTATCCTGGTTTTTAAAACAGAATCAAAAGATCGCAGCGTGCCGCAGCTCCTACAGCGCGAGTGTCGATACGAAGACTCTCGCATAAATAACCTGTCAGCCGCCTGACGCTTTCTTCGGTTTCCTCGCCGGAGCAGTCTTCTCTTTCGCCTTTGGCTTCGCCGGCGCTTTCCCACCCAGACTGCGTTTAAGCAGCTCGGTCAAGTCGATCACATCAGCGGTTTTGCGCTCTTCCTCGCCACCCACCGTTTCGACATCCTCGATCTTGCCTTCATGGGCCTTTTTCTCGACCAGCGCCATGATCTTGTCTTCGAACTCATCCTTGTAATCCTCGGGCTTCCAGTCCGCGCTCATGTCCTGCACCAAGCGTTTGGCCATATCCAGTTCGCCCTTGGCCAACTGCGGCTTGGTCACTTCGCTGCCCAGCTCCAGCTCATCGAGGCTGCGCACCTCTTGCGGCCAGCGTAACTTCACCAGCACCAAGGCAGAGTCGAGCGGCATCAACGCTGCGAGGTACTGGCGCGTATGCAACACCACGCGGGCGAGGGCGACTTTGTTGGTTTTGCTCAGGGTTTCACGCAGCAGTGCGTAAACCTTGCCGCCGCGTTTGTCGGGTGCCAGGTAGTAGGGCGTGTCAATGTTCTGCAGGGGAATCTGTTCGGCGTCGACGAAAGAAAAGATGTCGATGGTCTGCGTCGATACGGGATGCGCCGAGCGAATCTCTTCCTCGCTCAGCACCACATAACGGCCCTTTTCATAGGCCACACCTTTGACGATGTGCTCCTTGGTGACTTCCTTGCCGGTGACCTTGTTGACCCGTTTATAACCCACCGGGTCCATGCTGCGGCTGTCGAGCCAATCGAAATCGACGCCCTGCGACGAGGTCGCCGAGACCAGTGCGACAGGGATGTGCACCAGTCCGAAACTGATTGCGCCTTTCCAGATTGCCCGAGCCATGGTGAGTTCTCCGAGTGATGATCGGATGACCTGCGGCCGTGACTGAAAGTTTCCCCGGAATGCGCGGGTTTCGAGTAACTCGGTCAAACCGAGTTACATGTTGTTTAAGGCTGGCGGGTTAACAAATCCGAACCCTGAGCGTAGCGTGGACTCGAACGCTCTATCCCCGGCCCATCGAGAGGCAGCGTCATGAACCGCATTCTGCTTGGCATCGTCGTCCTGACCCTCAGTGGTGGTCTGGTTCATGCCGACGTCCTGTTGGCGCAAAGCCCGACGGGCAACAGCAATAATCCCTACAACAGTCCGATCCGCCGGGCCAATCCCAACAGTATGCAGGGCACTCAGCCCAGCGCTCCGCCCGTTCGGGGGCCGAACACTGTACCGACGCCGCGTCAGCCTACGGTCGAGAACCGGGGCATTGGTAACGGCCAGCCGCTCCGCTCGGTGCCGAGCACGCCACCCACGTTCATTCCCAACCCACCTTCGCGCAGCGGAGACAGCAACCGTTGAGCGGCAGGACTGAGGTTCTGCCGGCCCTGCAAACGAACAAAAGGAATCGTGCATGTTGCGTAAAACCCTTCTAGCCACACTGTGTGCCGGTGCGCTGATCAGCGCACCGGCTTTTGCCGTCGCTCCCAAAGAGTTGCAAAGCGAACAGGGCACCCTTGAAGTCACAACCATTGCCGCCGGCCTTGAACATCCGTGGGCGCTGGCGTTTCTGCCGGATCGCCAGGGCATGCTGGTCACTGAACGCCCTGGCAATCTGCGCGTGGTCGCCGTCGACGGCAAACTGTCGGCGCCGATCTCCGGTGTGCCGCAGGTCTGGGCCAAGGGGCAGGGCGGGTTGCTGGATGTCGCGCTGTCACCGGACTTCAAACAGGATCGTATGGTCTATCTGTCCTACGCCGAAGGTGGCGGTGCCGGCGACAAGGCCGGCACCGCGGTGGGGCGTGGACGGCTTTCGGATGACTTGAAGACGCTGAAGGATTTCAAAGTGATCTTCCGCCAGGAACCGAAGCTTTCGGTCGGCAATCACTTCGGCTCACGGCTGGTGTTTGATCGCGACGGTTATTTGTTCATTACCCTGGGCGAGAACAACGACCGGCCGACGGCGCAGGATCTCGACAAGCTGCAAGGCAAAGTCGTGCGCATTTACCCGGACGGCAAGGTGCCGGATGACAACCCCTTTGTCGGCCAGTCCGGCGTTCGGCCGGAGATCTGGGCTTACGGCGTGCGTAACCCGCAGGGCGCGGCGCTCAATCCGTGGACCGGCACGCTGTGGGAGAACGAGCACGGCCCGCGCGGTGGCGATGAGGTGAACATCATCGAGCGCGGAAAGAACTACGGCTGGCCGCTGGCGACCCATGGCATCAATTACTCGATGCAGCCGATCCCGGAAGCCCAGGGTCAAACCGCCGAAGGCACTGTCGCGCCGCACCATGTGTGGGAGAAATCGCCGGGCGTTACCGGTATGGCGTTTTACGATGCCGATCGTTTCAAGCCGTGGCAACACAATGCGTTTATCGGCGCGCTGGTGACTCAGGAACTGATCCGCTTGCAGTTCGATGGTGACAAGGTGGTGCACGAGGAGCGCTTGCTGGGCGAACTCAAGCAGCGGATTCGCGATGTACGGCAAGGGCCGGATGGTTACTTGTATGTGCTGACGGATGAAGAGAAGGGCTCTTTGTACAAAATCGGCCTGAAGCCCACACCTTGACGGGTATTCCCCTGTAGGAGCTGTCGAGTGCAACGAGGCTGCGATCTTTTGATCCTGTTTTTTTCAATCAAAAGATCGCAGCCTCCGGCAGCTCCTACAGGTGGGTGTTCACGTTTCTCGGGTATACAAAATCACCGCCGCACGCAATTTTCCCCGGCCAAACCGGCACATTTTCTCGAACTCCCCGTGACTCACCGGCACATGTTGGCAATCCATGGGCTGTCGATGCTGGCTGTGGTCAACATCCGGGTCATGCAGGTAAACGAAGTCTTCGTCACAATCGGTCACGACCACCCAGTGCGGCGATTTGGAGCGCGTCAGTCGATAGCTGCTGATCAACACCAACGGCTGCCCACCGGCATCCAGCAGTCGCGGCAGATCCAGCAACGCACCGATCACACACTCGACATCGGTCTCCTGCAATTGCGCCGTGAACTCTTCGTGTACCAAGCGCATGACGTCTTTTTTATGCGCGTCACGCACACCGTCGAGGAACAGCGGCCCACTCATGCTCAGCGCCATACGCACGCGAAACCCCCGACGCCACGCCGCCAATGCCAATCCCTGCGGGCTGCAACCGCCATGGCCGGAGGTCATGAACACCGTGGTCGCTTCCCGCCAGACCTGCAGTTCCTCTCGACGCTCCAATGAGCGATCCGCTTGCAGCGCACCCATCGCCATCAACAGACACGCCGGCCCACAGGTGAAGTCGGTGGTTTGCGGGTAGTAAGGCACCTTGATGCTGCGCGAATCACGGTGCTGAAGAATGCGTTTCTCCAGCCGCAGCGCATCGGCGTGGTCTTCGTAGTAATCGTGAATCAGCGCAAAACGCCGGTAGCCATTACGCTCGTACAGCGCGATGGCCGCAGGGTTGTCGAGGCGCACCTCCAGGCGCAGGTACGCGCAGTCATGCTCCAGGGCCATCGCTTCAATGCGCTGCAGCAATGCCTTGCCCAGGCCCGTGCCGCGCGCCTCAACGGCGATCGCGATGGAATACAGCCGCGCGAGCGAAGTGCCGCGATGGAACAACACCAACGCGTAACCCAGCAGTTGGCCGTCGCACTCTGCCACCAGCAACTGCCCGTGGGCGCGGGTGATCATCCATTGAAAGCTGCGACTGGTGAGCCGGTCCGTGGTGAAACATTGCATTTCCAGTGCCAGCAGCGCCGGCAAGTCTTCAACTACCGCCAAACGAAAAACAGCTTTCATATGACCACCGTAAAAGTTGCGTAACGAAACGAGACTTTCAAAAAACTTCGTGCTTAATAGAAATGGTCTTGTTCTCCAACGGATCAATCTCTATGTCAGCGGTACAGGGTCATTGGCGCGAAGTATCCGAGCAAAGTTTGCCGGCGGCAACTTATTTAAAATCAGCGATTAAAACATCCAGTCAGGTTTTGATTATTGTTGAGCGCAAGGAAGACTGGGCCTCCTATTTCCCCAGCGAAGACATCCTGACGGCGCAGGAATACCTCGAGCACAGCTGTGACAGCGAGCCGGGCAAGCGCGTGCAGGTGATCAATCTGTGTCGCAGCTACAAGTACCTGGGCCACGGTTACTACTGCTCGTTGCTCGCCGAGGCACGCGGACACAAAGTGATCCCATCGGTGCGGACCATCAGCGAACTGACGAAAAAATCACTGTACGGTCTCGCATTGGACGATCTCGATAAAACCCTTGAGAAAGCCCTCAGTCATCACCTCTACAGTGATACCGAAGGCTTTACGCTGACGCTGTATTTCGGTCGAACCCACATTGAGCCATTACAGGATCTGGCCCGACAATTGTTTGAAGTGTTTCCCTGCCCGATTCTGTTAGTTGAGTTTCGCAGAACTAACGGCTGGCACATCGAAGGCATAAAGTCTGGTGCCTTGCACAAGTTGCGTGATGATCAGGAAGATCAGTTTGCCAATGCGCTGGACGGTTTCAGTCGTAAAGTCTGGCGTGTGCCGCGCTCGCCGCAAGTGGCGCGCTACGACCTGGCAATATTGCACGATCCACAGGAGGCGTTGCCGCCGTCCAACGCCAAGGCACTGACGAATTTCGTCCGGGTCGGTAAAACCATGGGCATCGACGTCGAACTGATTGAACGCAAGGATTACGCACGTCTCGCCGAGTACGACGGCTTGCTGATCCGCGAAACCACCAGCGTCGACAACCACACTTATCGCTTCGCCAAGAAAGCCGAGAGTGAGGGACTGGTGGTGATGGATGACCCCACGTCGATTCTGCGCTGCACCAACAAGGTCTATCTGACCGACCTGCTCAACAGCCATCAACTGGGCATGCCCGCCACCGAAATTCTCTACAAGGAGCGACCCGAAGACTTCGAGCGAGTGGGTGAGCGCCTTGGTTTTCCGTTGGTGCTGAAGATTCCCGACGGCTGTTTTTCTCGTGGTGTGATCAAGGTAGAAAGCCAGCAGGCCTTGCTCGAAGCCACTGCTGAACTGTTTGAACACTCGGTGTTACTGCTGGCTCAGGAGTTTTTCTACACCGAGTACGACTGGCGCATCGGCGTGCTCAATCGCAAACCGATCTTCGCCTGCCAATACTTCATGTCCAAGGGTCATTGGCAGATCTACAACCACAAGGCCAAAGGCCAGGACGTCAACGGCGAATGCCGCACGATGGCGATCCACGAGGCGCCGCGTGCGGTGGTTGAACTGGCGGTAAAGACCGCCAACCTGATCGGAGACGGCCTCTACGGTGTCGATCTGAAGCAGGCCGGCGACAAAGTGGTGGTGATCGAAGTCAACGACAACCCCAACCTCGACGCCGGTATTGAAGACGCTTATTTGCACGACGATCTTTACTCATTGGTGCTGGAGGAGTTCGTGCGGCGCCTGGAACTCAAACGTCGCGGTCAGGCCTGGTGACGCACCGATGATCAACAGCTTCGCACTGAGCCACGGTGCCTTGCAGCGTGTTGAGCGACTGGATGCCGAGGTGATGCTGTTCAGCAACCCCGATGCCGCCGAGCGCGACTTGCTGCACAGTCATTTCAAGGTCGATGAACATGCATTGGCGTCCGCGCTGGACCCGGACGAGGTGTCGCGCATCGAATTCCATCCCGACCATTTGTTCCTGATCTGGAAGCGTCCGGAAAATTATTCCGGTGGCGGCAGCCTGGCATTCGAGGTGTCATCCTGCGGCTTGCTGTTCGCGCCGGGACAATTGCTGGTGATCGCCACTGACGACACGCCGCTGCACGGCCTCGGCACCCGCCAGCCGTTGAACACGCCGCTGGATGTGTTGCTTGACCTGCTGTTCAACAACATCCATCACTACCTCGGGCACCTGAAAGTGATCAAACTGGTCGCCCGTGAACTGCAACAGAAATTCAACGCCTCGATGCAAAACCAGCATCTGGTGCAGATGTTCAACCTCAGCGAAAGCCTGATCTATTACATCAACGCGCTGCACAGCAACGGCGCGGTGCTTACGCGGCTGCGCAATCATGCCGAGAAGCAGCATTTCGCCAGTGAGGCGATCGGCCTGATCGACGATCTGATCATCGAGAACAACCAGTGCTACAAGCAGGCAGAGATCTACTCCACGGTGTTTTCCGGCCTGATCGATGCGCGTGGCAACCTGATGAACAACAGCATGAACAACCTGCTGCGCAAACTGACGCTGATCAACGTGGTGTTTCTGCCGTTGAACCTGATTGCAAGCATTGGCGGCATGTCGGAATTCAGCATGATGACGGCGGGCACGCCTTGGTGGATTTCCTATCCGGTGTTTTTGCTGGCGATGTTGCTGGGGGCAGGGGGGATGTTGTTGGGGCTGCGGCGTTTGGCCAAATAATCGGCTAGTGCAAGCTACCTATGTAGGAGCTGCCGAAGGCTGCGATCTTTTGATTTTGTTTTTAAGTGCCAAAATCAAAAGATCGTCCGAACGCGGCCCGAGCCTTCGGCAGCTCCTACCGAGAACGCGCGCTGCAGTCCCGCATTTGGCCGAACCGCCACCGTGATGCCTTGTTATAGTTCGGGCCTTATTTCAGCCCGGTAAAGGATCACTGCCATGACTCAATACTCCGCCTTCAGCGTCGAACTGGCCGACAACATCGCCCATGTGCAGATCAATCGCCCGGAAAAGATCAACTCGATGAACGCCGCGTTCTGGAGCGAGATCGTCGAGATCTTCCAGTGGATCGACGACACCGACGAAGTGCGCGTGGTGGTGCTCAGCGGCAACGGCAAACACTTTTCCTCCGGCATCGACCTGATGATGCTCGCCAGCGTCGCCAATGAACTGGGCAAGGACGTCGGCCGCAATGCTCGCCTGCTGCGCAAAAAGATTCTGACCCTGCAAGCCTCGTTCAACGCCGTCGACAACTGCCGCAAACCCGTCATCGCCGCCATTCAAGGTTATTGCCTGGGCGGCGCCATCGACCTGATTGCCGCTTGCGACATGCGTTATGCCGCCGAAGACGCACAATTCTCGATCAAGGAAATCGATATCGGCATGGCCGCCGATGTTGGCACTTTGCAACGGTTGCCACGGATCATCGGTGACGGCATGCTGCGTGAACTGGCTTACACCGGGCGTACCTTTGGCGCTGACGAGGCGCGCAGCATCGGCCTGGTCAATCGCGTCTACAGCGACAAGGACGCGCTGCTCGAAGGCGTACTGGATATCGCCCGCGAGATCGCTGCGAAGTCGCCGATCGCGGTCACCGGTACCAAGGAAATGATCAGCTACATGCGCGACCATCGCATCGACGACGGTCTTGAATACGTTGCCACCTGGAACGCCGCCATGTTGCAATCCACCGACTTGCGCGTGGCCATGGCCGCCCATATGAGCAAACAGAAACCCGAATTCCTGGACTGAGAAACCATGACATCTCGCTGGACCACTGCAGTACTGGACACTGATCAACCGGGCGGCTGGGCCGTGGCGCGCAGCCCGGAAGGCTTTCTGTTTGACGACAACGGCGCGTTGTTCCCGCGCGAATGGCTCAAGCGTCAGGACTTGTCGGTCCTCGCCGAGCATGGCATCGGCCATCTCGATGGCGAGCCGGTGTATCTGCTTGAACTGCGCAGCGCCAGCGAGGTACCGGGCTGCAACTGGAAAGGCCTGCGGGCGTTCATGCTCGATGGCGATCACACGATTTACAAAGTGCTCGGTTATGCCGCGCAGATTGGCACCTGGGCCCGCGAGCACCGGTTCTGCGGTAACTGCGGCCAGGCGATGACACAGGTGCCGCGTGAGCGGGCGATGTATTGCCAGCCGTGCGATCTGCGCAGTTATCCGCGTATTTCGCCGAGCATGATTGTACTGATCACCCGTGGCGACGAGATTCTGTTGGCGCGTTCACCGCGTTTCGTCACCGGGGTTTACAGCACGCTGGCCGGGTTCGCCGAACCGGGCGAGTCGGCCGAGGATTGTCTGATTCGCGAAGTGCGTGAGGAAGTGCAGATTGAGGTGCAGAACATTCAGTACATGGGCAGCCAGTGCTGGCCGTTCCCGCATTCGATGATGCTCGGCTTTCATGCCGAATACGCCGGTGGCGAGATTGTCTGTCAGGAAGACGAGATCGAAGACGCCCAGTGGTTCAACGTGCACGACCTGCCGCCGTTGCCGGCGTCCAAGTCGATTGCCCGTTACCTGATCGACGTCTACGTGGCGCGGCGCTTAGGCCACGCTGAACCAGTGCTGCCAGGCTAGGCGCACGGTCAAACCCAACACCACGGTGATGAACACCGGGCGTATGAACTTGGCGCCACCGCTGATCGCGGTGCGCGCGCCAAAGAAGGCGCCGACCATCACCGACAGGCCCATGCTCAGGCCGATGATCCAGTCCACCTGCCCGGAAAACACGAACACCGACAGCGCCGCAATGTTGCTGACGAAGTTCATGCTACGCGCCACGCCACTGGCCTTGACCAGGTCGATCGGGTAGAGCAGCAGGCTGCTGACTGTCCAGAACGCGCCCGTGCCGGGACCGGCCACGCCGTCGTAGAAACCGAGGCTGAAGCCTTGGGTCGACTGCCATTTCTTTTTGATCGGGGCGTCGCTGTCCAGCGGCGCTTTTGGTGTGCCGCCGAACAGCAGATACAGACCGCAAGCGAAGACGATTACCGGAAGCATCTTGTTCAGCCATTCCGCCGGCAGGTAATGCGCAACGATGGCGCCGGTCAATGCGCCGACCAGCGTGCCGACAATCGCGTGCACCCATTGCCGAGGGTGGAACAGCTTGCGGCGGTAGAAGGTGAAACTGGCGGTGGCCGAGCCGAACGTCGAACTCAATTTGTTGGTGCCCAGCACCAGGTGCGGCGGCAGGCCAGCGGTCAACAGCGCAGGCGTGGTCAACAGACCGCCACCGCCCGCGATGGCGTCGATGAAACCGGCAATGAAAGCGACAAGGGCCAGTATGGCGAGGGTGGTGAGGTCAACGCTGAGTTCGAAAGGCATGGAATCGGCTTATTCGGCAGGGCGCAGAACATGAGCTGCGGGGAGGGCGGTCATGTTACCTGTATCGAACTGTTGCGGCGACCCGTAAGGCCCAATCGCGAGCAGGCTCACTCCTGCAGTTTTTGGGTTGTTCGCAATATCTATATTCACTACAAATCCCCTGTGGGAGCGAGCTTGCTCGCGAAGGCAGCTTACCTGCCACTGCAAAACTTACTGTTGCACACTCAACATCCCGCCAACAAATCCCCCTTAAAAAAACATCTGAATAACCGGGAAACCCAACAAAACCGGGCATTCCAGCCCTGGCACGCTTGCTGCTCTACCACTCCCACTTCCACAAATGTCCCGAGGACACGCCAATGAGTCAGCAAGCCGTGAAATTTGCCTACTGGGTGCCGAACGTCAGCGGTGGGCTGGTGGTCAGCAAGATCGAACAACGCACCGACTGGGGCATCGACTACAACCGCAAACTGGCGCAGATCGCCGAGGCGGCCGGGTTCGAATACGCGCTGACGCAGATCCGTTTCACTGCCGGTTATGGCGCCGAATTCCAGCACGAGTCCGTCGCGTTCAGTCACGCATTGCTTGCGGCCACCAGCAAACTCAAGGTGATCGCAGCGATCTTGCCCGGTCCGTGGCAACCAGCATTGGCGGCCAAGCAACTGGCGACCATCGATCAACTCACCAATGGCCGTATCGCGGTGAATATCGTCAGCGGCTGGTTCAAG
Source organism: Pseudomonas sp. A34-9 (assembly GCF_029543085.1). Taxonomy (NCBI): domain Bacteria; kingdom Pseudomonadati; phylum Pseudomonadota; class Gammaproteobacteria; order Pseudomonadales; family Pseudomonadaceae; genus Pseudomonas; species Pseudomonas sp. A34-9. The sequence continues at coordinate 3,285,382 of NZ_CP119967.1, forward strand.
GGCGAGTTCCAGGCCATCGGCGAGCATTGGCTGGAGCACGACGAGCGTTATCGTCGTTCCGAAGAGTTCATTCGCTCATTGCGAGGCGTGTGGAGTCAGGACAACTTCAGCTTTCGCGGCGACTTCTACCGCTTCGACAATTACAGCCTGAAACCAAAACCGCTGGGGCGTCCGGAGATCTTCCAGGGCGGCAGCTCCCGGGCGGCGCGGGACATGGCTGCGCGGGTTTCGGACTGGTATTTCACCAATGGCAACAGCGTTGAGGGGATCAAGGCGCAGGTTGACGATATTCGTGCCAAAGCAGCGGCGAATAATCATTCGGTGAAAGTTGGCGTCAACGCGTTTGTCATTGCTCGTGATACCGAAGAAGAGGCAAGGGCCGTGCTTGCACAGATCATCGATCAGGCCGATCCAGAAGCAGTGAATGCTTTTGGCGACGCGGCGAAACAGGCGGGCAGGTCGTCGCCGGAAGGTGAGGGCAACTGGGCGAAATCGACGTTTGAGGATCTGGTGCAGTACAACGATGGCTTCAAGACCAATCTGATTGGTACGCCGCTGCAAATTGCCGAGCGGATCGTGGCGTTGAAAGCGGTGGGTGTGGATCTGGTGCTGGCGGGTTTTTTGCACTTTCAGGAGGAGGTGGAATATTTCGGGCGGCGGGTACTGCCACTGGTGCGTGAGCTGGAGGCCGAAAAGACCGCCGCCGTCGCCTGAACCCCACATCCCCTGTAGGAGCTGCCGAAGGCTGCGATCTTTTGATGTTGTTTTTTAGGATCAAGATCAAAAGATCGCAGCCTTCGGCGGCTCCTACAGGGTCGATTGTTACAGACCGAGGTCAGAAAGCCCCGGATGATCATCCGGGCGCCGGCCCAGCGGCCAGTGGAACTTGCGTTCGCTTTCCTTGATCGGCATGTCATTGATGCAGGCATAGCGCTGGAACATCAGGCCCTGCTCATCGAATTCCCAGTTTTCATTGCCGTAAGAGCGGAACCAGTTACCCGAATCATCGTGCCACTCATAGGCATAACGCACGGCGATGCGGGTATCAGAGTAAGCCCAGAGTTCCTTGATCAAACGGTAATCCAGTTCTTTCGCCCATTTGCGGGTCAGAAAGGCTTTGGCTTCTTCGCGGTTGGTGGCGAACTCGGCGCGGTTACGCCATTGGGTGTCGAGGGTGTAAGCCAGCGATACCCGTTCCGGATCGCGAGAGTTCCAGCCATCCTCGGCCAAACGAACTTTCTCGATGGCCGATTCACGGTTGAAGGGCGGCAATGGCGGACGTACATGGGCTGCAGTAGACATATCAGTCTCCCGATCTAATTAATAATTGAACAACAAGTCCGGCTTATTAAGGCGTTACAGGTCCAATAACTTTCGCGCCATGCATTGCGCATTATCGGCGGCACTGTGATCACCCATCACAAGCGCTACGGTAATGGCACCGTCAATCAGGATCAGCAACTGGTTGGCCAGCAGTTGCGGGTCCTCGGCGCCATGTTCGGTACACAGCTCGCACACGTAGTCGAGCAGCTTCTGTTTGTGTTCTTTGGCGACCAGGCGCACCGGATCCTGTGGATCGCCGGTCTCGCCGCTGGTGTTGATGAAGGCGCAGCCACGGAAACCTTCCGAGGCGAACCAGCTCCTGAGCACCGTGAACAGGTTGAGCAGGCGATCTGCCGGGGTTTCGGCCTGATCGACAGCGCTTCGGTACCAGTGCATCCAGCGTATGTCGCGGCGTTGCAGCGCAGCGACGGTCAAGGCGTCCTTGTCGGCAAAGTAACGGTAGATACTTTTTCTGGAAACACCGGCGGTTTTCACCAGAAGGTCCATGCTGGTGGCAGCGATGCCACTTTTATAGATCAACTTTTCGGTGACATCCAGGATGATGTCGCGTGTGTCGTTGCTAGTGATTTCGTTCATGTGGCAAACAGTAGAACGATTGTTCTCCTTGGTCAAGCGGGTATTTTTGTCGACTGTGAAATCGTCTTCGCGAGCAGGCTCGCTCCCACAGGGGAATGCGTTTCAAAGGTGGGAGCGAGCCTGCTCGCGAAGACGCCATTACAGACACTAACAAGACCCGAAGGATGCGATGGTGTAAGCTCTCGGGTTCTTCGGATTCGACCCTTTGCGAGCCCTATGCCGTTGCTTTTCAAACGTTCCCTGCTGCCCAAATTGCGCAGCTTCCCGCTGACCGCCGAGGCCGTGACCATTCTGTCCGGCGCCGCCGAGTTCCGTCGTTGCCTGCTGGAGAAAATCGCCACTGCGACCCAGCGCATCTACATCGTTGCGCTGTATCTGCAGCAAGACGAAGCCGGTCAGGAAATCCTCGATGCCTTGCACGCCGCCAAGCTCAAGCGCCCAGAGCTGGAAATCGCTGTGGTGGTCGATTGGCTGCGTGCCCAGCGCGGGCTGATCGGCGCCGGCAAGCAGCCGGGCAACTCGGCGTGGTATCAGGAAATGACCCGCTCGCACCAGAGCGAAGTGCCGGTGTACGGCGTGCCGGTGCAGACTCGCGAGTTGTTTGGTGTGCTGCATTTGAAAGGCTTCGTGATCGACGACTGCGTGGTCTACAGCGGCGCGAGCCTGAACAACGTCTATCTGCACAAGTTCGACAAGTACCGTTTCGACCGTTATCACGTCCTGCAAAGCCGCGAACTGGCCGACTCGATGCATCATTTGGTCAAGCACGGCCTGATCGAATCGAAAGCGGTGCACCGCCTCGACCTGCCGAACCTGCCGACCACGCGTAGCTTGCGCAATGACATCGGTGATCTGCGCAGCCGTCTCAAATACGCGACGTACGACACCGCCACCGGCAGTACCGCCAGAGAAGGCCTGTCAGTCACTCCGTTGCTCGGCGTCGGCAAAAACAACCCGCTCAACCGCGCCATTCTCGAACTGATCGCCAGCGCGCAAAAGCAACTGACCATCTGCACGCCGTACTTCAACCTGCCGCTGGGCGTGATTCGCGAGATCAACCGTGCGCTGGCGCGTGGCGTGAAGATCGACATCGTCGTCGGCGACAAGACCGCCAACGACTTCTATATCCCGCCGAGCGAGCCGTTCAAGGTGATCGCCGCGCTGCCGTATCTGTACGAGATCAGCCTGCGCCGCTTTGCCAAACGGCATCAACGCAACATCGACAGCGGTCAGTTGAACCTGCACCTGTGGCGTGACGGCGACAATACCTATCACCTCAAGGGCATGTGGATCGACCAGCGTTATACGCTGCTGACCGGCAACAACCTCAATCCACGGGCGTTCCGCCTGGACCTGGAAAATGCGTTGTTGATCGATGACCCGAAGGGCGAATGGCTGGAGCCGCGAGCGAAGGAGCTGGAGGAGATCTTCCGTCATACCACGCGGATCGAGAGTTTTAATACTCTGGAGACGTTGCCTGAATACCCGGCGGGCGTGGCCAAGTTTCTCAAACGGGTGAGTAGGGTGCGGATCGAGCGGCTGCTCTACCGGATTCTCTAACGATTAAAAGCAAAAGATCGCAGCCTCCGGCAGCTCCTACACGGTGTACACCGCCCAATGTAGGAGCTGCCGAAGGCTGCGATCTTTTCTACTGACGAATCAAATCTATCAGTTCAGACCCAGCTTGCCACGCAACGTGGACAGGTCTTCCGCCAGTGTATTCACCGGCCCGACCAGCGCCTTGCGGTCGTTATCCTTGACCTTGTCATACGTCTCGAAACCACCGTCCTTGGTCTTGTACTTGGCCAGAATCTTGTCGACCGTGGCAAAGTTCTTGTCGACCTTCGCGACGAAAGCCTTGTCCTGCTTCTCGATCTGCGGACGGAACAGATCAACGATTTTCTTCGCGCCGTCGATGTTGCCCTGGAAGTCGTACAGGTCCGTGTGGCTGTAGCGGTCTTCTTCGCCGGAGATCTTGGTCGCAGCCACTTCTTCCAGCAGCGCAGCAGCACCACCGACGACTTTCTCCGGCGGGAAGGTCAGGCCGGCGACGCGGGTCTGCAGGTCTTTGACGTCGCTGTTGAGCTTGTCTGCCAGCTCGTTCAGACCCTGGGTGCTTTTCTCCGAGAACAGCGTGTATTCGATGCGGTGGAAACCGGTGAAGTCATCGGCTTTCACGCCTTTCTCGTGGTCGTCGACGCGGGAGTCGATGGACGCATCGAGGTCACTGAACAGTTCGGCAATCGGCTCGATCGACTCGTAGTAAACGCGGGTCGGTGCGTAGAGCTTTTGCGCAGTGGCCAGGTCGCCTTTCTTCACGGCGTCGGTGAACTGCTGGGTGTGGCTACCCAGTTCATCCAGTTGCTCGGTAACGTAAATCTTGTAGTCCGAAACCGGCCCCACCAGATCCAGCGGTGCTGTGGCGGCGAACGCCGACAGCGGGGTGTTGAGCAAACCAAGGGTCAGCAATAACGCGAGTGGCGTCTTTTTCATGGGGGCGGCTCCAGTGTTGGGATGTTGTTTTATGCAGCTGTTTTCGGTTGAGTGGCGTTGAGCAGCGAGCGACCGATGAAGTCCTTGTCGCCCGTGACACCCGGCAGGGTGAAGAAGTAACCGCCGCCGACCGGCTTGAGGTATTCCTCAAGCGGCTCGCCGTTGAGGCGGGTCTGTACGGTGATAAAGCCTTTTTCCAGATCGGCCTGGTAACAGATGAACAGCAGGCCCATGTCGAGCTGGCCGTTCTTGTTCACGCCGTTGGAATAGTTGAATGGCCGGCGCAGGATCAGGTTGGCCTGACTCGCGGCAGTACGCGGGTTGGCCAGGCGAATGTGCGCGTCGAGTTTGGTCAGTTTGCCTTGCGGGTCTTGGCTGTAATCCGGGACTTCACTCTCATGCTGCGCACCCATCGGCGCGCCGCTGGTCTTGACCCGGCCGATGATGCTTTCCTGTTCCTGCAACGGCGTGCGGTCCCAGCGCTCGACGAAATTGCGGATGATCCGCACCGCCTGGTAACTGCCATGGGCAGCCCAGGCCGGCTCATCGCTGCCCGGTTGCACCCAGACCAGACGATCCATGGCTTTACTGTCGTTGGAGTCGGGGTTGGCCGAACCATCACGGAAGCCGAGGAAATTACGCGCCGATTGCGCTGGCACACCCGGTTTCGCCGGGGCTTGCGGCGGCACGCTGCCTTCCTGCTTCCAGCGCACCAGCAACAGGTCGGGCAGGTTTTTGACAATGTCGCGCAGGGCGTGAATGTTGGTGTCGGCGGTGTTCGAGCAGAATTGCAGGCTCAAGTCGCCGTGGCAGCAATCGGCTTCCAGCGCATCGTTGGGAAAACCGACCATGCGCATCAGACGCTTGGGCTTGGCCTCGGCCAGACCGAAGCGCTCGTCGAACAGCGATTCACCCACCGAGACGGTGATGGTCAGGTTGTCCGGCGTGACGTTGGGGCCGAGGATGCCGGAGTCCGGCGGCGGCAGTTTCGGATCGATCTGTGCGACCGGGCCACCCTTCATCAGGAACGCGATGCGTTCATTGAGCGTGCGGAACAACCGCTCCAGATCTTCACGGTCACTGGCCAGCACGTCGAATGAAACCAGCATGCCCGAGGCCGGGCGCGGGGTGACGATGCCGGTCTGGTGCACGCCGTGGAAATCGTGGCGGTCTTGGGTCTTGTCGCTGCTCGGTGCTTCGGTGACCTGCGCGGGCGCGGCGGCCATGGCCGGGCAGCTCAGGGCGGACCCGGCCAGAGCGACGCCGGCGGCGCCCATGCCCATCAGGACACGGCGACGTTGCAGGTTGAGCGTTTCTAAATCTTTCATCGGGAATGGGTCTTCTGCTTACAGGCCGGAAAGGCCGAGGGCGGGATCGATGCCATCCAGTGCGTCGGCCAGAGCCTGGGCCTTGTCGGCGATCTGCTTGCGTTGTTCGCCGCTGACTGAGTCGTAGCTGGCGTAGCCGTCCTTGATCTTGTAGCTATTGAGTTCTGTGTCGAAGTCCGCCAGTGCCTGATCGATTTTCGGCAACAGGTCGGCGGCAGACTTGTTCAGCAGCGGCCGCAGCAGATCGACGACTTTGCGCGCGGTCTGCGCGTTGGCGGCGAAACCGTTGAGGTCGCTGTGGCTGTAGCGTTCTTCTTCACCACTGGCGGCGCGCACATCGGCCAGGGTGTTGAGGTTGCGCACAATAATGCTGACCAGTTGCTCGGGTGGCAGGCTCTGCGCGAGCAGTTGTTGTTTGAGCGTGGTGACGTCGCTGAGCAGGCCTTGGGCCACCGGTGTCAGCGCGTCGAGTTTGCGTTGCTGGAACAGCGCGTATTCGAGGCGGTGGAAACCAACGAAGGCCGGATCCTGCTCGCGTTTTTCGAAGTAATCGGCGCGGGCGTTGATGCGGTTGTCCAGTTCCGCCAGACGCTGAGCCGCCGGGGCCAGACGTTGATAAGCCGCGCGCGCCGGCAGGTACAGCGCTTGCGCCTGACTCAAGTCGCCGCTGTCGATGGCTAGATTGAGCGCGGTCACGGCTTTGATCAGCGCACTGCTCTGACTCGCCAGGTAAACACGGAATTCCGACAACGGGCCGACGAAAGCGACCATTGATGGCTTGGCTTTGGCGGCAGCATCGGAGGCAGCCGTCGGCGTCACATGCAGTGTGCCGCGCGGGTTGCTGAGCAATCCGCAGGTGATGGCGTAGTCGCCCGGCTGCAGATTGGCGTTAATCACTTGGCTCAGGCCTGGGGCAATGTTCTCGCGCTCTTCGACAACCAGCACGCCGTCGAGGATTTCCCATTCCACCGCGCGATCAGAGCGGTTGACGATGCGGAAACTGGCGCGACCGGCCGGTACCGTCAGCGCATTAGGCTCGCAACTGCCCGGATGAATGTTCACCACCACTTCATCGTGGTTGTGCTGACGCTTGGCCGCAGCCAGTTTCGAGGCGTAATAAAACAGACCACCGGCGGCGATCATCACCACCACCGAACCGGCCACCGCCCAACGCAAGGCGCGAGGAGGGGAGGCCTGAGGAGTATTAGGCTTTGACATGGATGCCCTTATTGGCTGGAAACGGAAGACGTTTGTGCGGGAGGCTTTGGCGCCGGGAAAAAGAACATCACCAGCGCCACCAGCAGATAAAGCAGATACGCGCCGAGGGTGCTGACGGTCGGCGCATCCTGATAACCGAACATGCCGGCCAGCACCGAGCCCAACGGGCCATCCATCGGCAGCGTCGCACTGAAGTCGAACAGCACGGTTTGCAGGTGATTCCACAGCCCGGCTTCATGCAGGGCCTGCACCGAGTTGGCGAGGATCCCGGCGGCGACCACCAGAATGAACAGGCCGGTCCACTTGAAGAACGCCGAAAGATTGAGGCGCATGCTGCCGCTGTAGATCAGGAAACCGACGATGATCGCCAGAATCAGCCCGAGCAGGGCACCGATCGGCGCGCCCGGGCCTTCGCTCTGCTGGAATACGGCGAGGAGGAAAAACACGGTTTCCAGACCTTCACGGGCAACGGCGAAGAAGACCATGGCGATCAGCGCAATGACCTGATGCTTCGAAGAAGTCAGCGCGTGATCCAGCGAGGCTTGCAGCGAATGCTTGATCGAGCGCGCAACCTTGCGCATCCAGAACACCATGGAACTGAGAATACCCACGGCTACCAGGCCGACGATGCCTTCGAACAGTTCCTGCTGTTTTTGCGGGAATTCGGCGCTGACCAGTTCCAGGCCACCACCGACCAGCAGCGCCAGCGCAGCGGCGAGAAACACGCCGATCCACACAGCAGGCATCCACTGGCCACGGCCGGTCTGTTGCAGGTAGCTGGCGATGATGCCAACGATCAGCGCGGCTTCAATGCCTTCGCGCAGCATGATCAGAAAGGGAACGAGCATTCGGTGTCCAATGAGTCATGTGAAGAGGTTACAAGTTGTAACATAATGACAAGCATTCTCACATGACATTGATTGACAAGAACCTGAACACAGGCTGAACAAGTTAAAAACAACCATTCTCATCTCTACGCCGGAACCGGGTAAGCTGCCGAAGGCTGCGATCCTTTGATTTACAGAATCAAGATCAAAAGATCGCAGCCTTCGGCAGCTCCTGCATGGGCATTTGTGTTGGCTGGGTTAAGATGCCTGTCACTCAAAAACCACAAGGTTCACCGCGTTCCATGTCGGAAAAAGACACCATCGCCGTTCAACTGGTGCGTGAAGCACTGCTGCAAAGTTGTGCCCCGGGCGTGGCCACGGAAGAAGTCTTGAACAAGGTCGGCATTGATCCGGCGCTGCTGCAAACAGGGCACGGCCGGGTGGCGGCCTCGCAATACGCCAGGCTTTGGCGCCTGCTGGCCCGGCGCGGTGATGACGAGTTTTTCGGCATGGACCCGCGCAAGCTCAAGTCCGGCAGCCTTGAGTTCCTGTGCCGCAGCGCCATGGCGCAACCGACGCTGGCGGCGGGTTTGAGTACGGGGTTGAGCTTTCTCTCACTGATGCTCGAATGCCTGCCGGCGCAACTGGTGCACCAGCAAAGTCTGGCGGAAATCGTCCTGCTGGAAGATGACCGCGAACCGCGCCGCGCCTTTACCTATTTCACCTATTGGATGATCGTCCACGGTGTGGCCTGCTGGCTGGCGGGGCGGCGAATTCCGATTCTGGCGATTGAACTGCGCTGCCCCGAGCCGGATTTCACCGATGACTATCGGGTGATGTTCTCGGAAAACCTGCGGTTTGACCGGCCGCGAACCCGGATGATTTTCTCTGCCGATTGCCTCGATCTGCCGATCAAACGCACGGCCGAAGAGCTGAAACGCTTTCTCGCCCTGGCCCCCGCCAATATCCTGGTGAAGTACCGCGACCCGGAGAGCCTCGCCAGTCGGATCAAGCAGGATTTGCGGCTACTGCCGGCTGAGCAATGGCCGGAAACCGAGGCTTTGGCACAACAATTGTGCATGTCGGCCTCGACCTTGCGCCGGCGTCTGGCGGAGGAAGGGCAGACCTATCAGGGGCTTAAGGACAGTGTGCGCAAGGAGTTGGCTATTGTCTGGCTGGCGGAACCTTCGATCAGTTTTGTCGAGATTGCCAGTCGCTTGGGGTTTGCTGATGCCAGTTCGTTCTACAAGGCGTTTCGCAAGTGGTCGGGATCGAATCCAGGCCACTACCGCACGCTGATCCTGACTGAGGTTGTCTGAACGGGCCTCTTCGCGAGCAAGCTCGCTCCCACATTTGGAATGCATTCCCCCTGTAGGAGCTGCCGAAGGCTGCGATCTTTTGATTCTGTTTTTTTAAACATCAAAGTCAAAAGATCGCAGCCTTCGGCAGCTCCTGCACCGATTGCGCCAGTATGGCCAAACCAGTCAGCCACATTGATAGCTTTGACCATTGCCCCAACCCCCTCACAGCGCGACTATCCCTCTGTTGTTTACGGTTCCCGGCCTAATAAAAACACAGAGGGATTCTGGCAATGCGCGATTACTTGTCTGCTACCCAACAGTTCAACTATCAGCACACCGTGGATGCCGCGCTCAGCGGTACGCTTGCGGCGCTCAACGCCTGCGTCGAATGTTGTGACCGTCATGCCTTGCCTGGGCGCATTGCCTTGTTCTGGGAAGGCCGCGACGGTGCCAGTGCGACGTATACCTTCAGCGATCTGCAAGACAAAGCCGCGCGTTTTGCCAATTTCCTCCTCGCCCAAGGCGTGCAGAAGGGCGACAAAGTCGCCGGCCTGCTGCCGCGTAACATCGAATTGCTCATCACCGTGTTCGCCACCTGGCGCATCGGCGCGGTGTATCAACCCTTGTTCACCGCGTTCGGCCCCAAAGCCCTCGAACATCGCCTGAGCAGCTCCGGCGCCAAAGTCGTGGTGACCGATGCGGTCAATCGGCCGAAACTCGCTGAAGTCGCCGATTGCCCAACCCTCGTCACCGTCGGCGGCGCGAAAGGTCAGGGCATCGTCCGTGGCGACTTCAGCTTCTGGGCCGAACTGGCCAATTATTCCAATGTGTGTGAACCGGTACTGCTGACCGGCGAAGACCCGTTTCTGCTGATGTTCACCTCGGGCACCACCGGCCCGTCGAAAGCGCTGTCAGTGCCGCTCAAAGCCATCGTCGCGTTCCAGAGTTACACCCGCGACGCCGTCGATCTGCGCCCGGAAGACTCGTTCTGGAACGTCGCCGATCCGGGCTGGGCCTACGGCATCTACTTCGGCGTCACCGGCCCGCTGTCGATGGGCCATCCGATCACCTTTTACGATGGCCCGTTCACCCTCGAAAGCACCTGCCGGGTGATCAACAAGTACGGCATCACCAACCTCACCGGTTCGCCAACGGCTTATCGCTTGCTGATTGCCGGCGGCGACGCGTTCGCCAAGTCGATCAAAGGCAAATTGCGCATCGTCAGCAGCGCCGGCGAACCGCTGAACCCGGAAGTGATCCGCTGGTTCGCCGACAACCTCGACGTGGTCATTCACGACCATTACGGCCAGACCGAACTGGGCATGGTGCTGTGCAACCACCACGGTCTCGACCACGCGGTTCACGTCGGCGCCGCCGGATTCGCATCGCCGGGCCATCGCATCGTCGTGCTCGATGACCAGTACAACGAACTCGGTGTCGGTCAGCCGGGCATTCTTGCCATCGACCGGCCGCAATCGCCGATGTGCTGGTTCGGTGGCTACGAAGGCGCGCCGACCAAAGCCTTCGTCGGCGATTACTACCTCAGCGGCGATACCGTGGAATGGAACCCGGACGGCAGCATCAGCTTCGTCGGCCGCAGTGATGACGTGATCACGACCTCCGGCTATCGCGTCGGCCCGTTCGATGTTGAAAGTGCGTTGATCGAGCACCCGGCGGTGGTCGAAGCGGCGGTGGTCGGCAAGCCCGATCCGGAGCGCACCGAACTGGTCAAAGCCTTTGTGGTGCTGAGTGCGCAATACCGCGCCGCGCCGGAGTTGGCCGAAGAACTGCGCCAACACGTACGCAAGCGTCTGGCCGCGCATTCATACCCGCGTGAAATCGAATTTGTCAGCGAATTGCCCAAGACCCCCAGTGGCAAATTGCAGCGCTTTATCTTGCGCAACCAGGAAATCGCCAAGGCTCAAGAGGCTGCGGCGCATAACGTTTCAGCTTGAATCAGGAAAGACAGTCATGCAGATCGAGAACAAGGTTTTTATCGTCACTGGCGGCGCCTCCGGCCTCGGTGCCGCCACCGCTGAGTTGCTGGTCAGTGCCGGCGCCAAAGTGATGCTGGTGGACATGAATGCCGACGCGGTCGCCGCGCAGGCCCAGCGTCTGGGCGCACAGAGTGTCGTCGCCGACATCAGCAACGAAGCCGCCGCCGAAGCCGCCGTGCAGGCGACGGTCGCAGCGTTTGGCAGCGTCAACGGTCTGGTCAACTGCGCCGGCATCGTCCGTGGCGAGAAGATCCTCGGCAAAAACGGCCCGCATGCGCTGAGCAGTTTCGCGCAAGTGATCAACGTCAACCTGATCGGCAGCTTCAATATGCTGCGCCTGGCCGCTGCGGCGATTGCCGAATCCGAGGCGAACGCAGACGGCGAGCGCGGTGTGATCATCAACACCGCATCGGTCGCGGCGTTCGACGGTCAGATCGGGCAAGCCGCGTATTCTGCTTCCAAAGGCGCGATCGCCAGCCTGACGCTGCCCGCCGCCCGCGAACTGGCGCGCTTCGGCATCCGCGTGATGACCATCGCCCCGGGCATTTTCGAAACGCCGATGATGGCCGGCATGACCCCGGAAGTCCGCGAATCGCTGGCCGCCGGCGTACCGTTCCCGCCGCGTCTGGGCAAGCCCGCCGAGTACGCCGCACTGGTTCGGCATATCATCGAAAACAGCATGCTCAACGGCGAGGTGATCCGTCTCGACGGTGCCTTGCGCATGGCCGCCAAGTAAGGAGCAATTGTCATGACTATTTCCAACGATCCGATTGTTATCGTCAGCGCCGTGCGCACGCCAATGGGCGGTTTTCAGGGCGAATTGAAAAGCCTCACTGCACCGCAATTGGGTGCTGCCGCGATCAAGGCTGCGGTTGAACGCGCCGGTGTCGCCAGCGACGCGGTTGATGAAGTGCTGTTTGGTTGCGTGCTGCCGGCCGGCCTCGGTCAGGCACCCGCGCGTCAGGCCGCACTGGGCGCCGGGCTGGATAAATCGACACGTTGCACCACGGTCAACAAGATGTGCGGTTCGGGCATGGAAACCACCATTCTGGCTCACGACATGCTGGTGGCTGGCAGTGCCGACGTGGTGATAGCCGGTGGCATGGAAAGCATGTCCAACTCGCCGTATCTGCTGGATCGCGCGCGTGCCGGTTACCGCATGGGCCATGGCCGTGTGCTTGACTCGATGTTCCTCGACGGCCTCGAAGACGCCTACGACAAGGGCCGCCTGATGGGCACCTTCGCCGAAGACTGCGCCGAAACCAACGGCTTCAGTCGGGAAGCGCAGGATGCCTTTGCTATCGCTTCGACCACGCGCGCGCAGCAGGCGATCAAGGATGGCAGTTTCAAGGACGAAATCGTCCCGCTGACCGTGACCGTCGGCAAAGAACAGGTGTTGATCAGCCATGACGAGCAGCCACCGAAAGCCAAACTGGACAAGGTCGCCTCGCTGAAACCGGCGTTCCGCGAAGGCGGCACGGTGACTGCAGCGAACTCCAGTTCGATTTCTGACGGCGCGGCGGCGCTGGTGCTGATGCGTCAGTCGCAGGCGCAGAAGCTCGGACTGAAACCGTTGGCCGTGATCCATGGTCATGCCGCGTTCGCTGATACTCCCGGTCTGTTCCCGGTGGCGCCGATTGGCGCGATCAAGAAGCTGATCAAGAAAACCGGTTGGTCGCTGGGTGATGTCAATCTGTTCGAAGTGAACGAAGCGTTTGCCGTGGTCGGCATGGCGGCGATGACGCACCTGGAAATTCCCCACGACAAGTTGAATGTGCATGGCGGTGCCTGTGCCCTGGGCCATCCGATCGGCGCATCGGGGGCGCGGATTCTGGTGACGTTGCTGTCGGCGCTGCGCCAGAGAAAACAAAAACGCGGCATTGCGGCGATTTGCATCGGCGGCGGCGAAGCCACGGCGATGGCTGTGGAATGCCTCTACTAAACACACTCCCTCTGTAGGAGCTGTCGAGTGCAACGAGGCTGCGATCTTTTGATCTTGTTTTTAGATCAAGATCAAAAGATCGCAGCCTTCGGCAGCTCCTACAGGGGACCGTGTGTAACCCGGATTAAGGATTCACCATGATTCCCGACGAAGACCAAACCCAGATCCGCGACATGGCCCGGCAGTTCGCCGAGGAACGCCTCAAGCCGTTCGCCGCCGAGTGGGATCGCGAGCACCGTTTCCCCAAGGAAGCCATCGGTCAAATGGCTGAGCTTGGCTTCTTCGGCATGCTCGTGCCGGAGCAGTGGGGCGGTTGCGACACCGGTTACCTGGCGTACGCCATGGCCCTGGAAGAAATCGCCGCCGGTGACGGCGCCTGCTCGACGATCATGAGCGTGCACAACTCGGTCGGCTGCGTGCCGATCCTCAAGTTCGGCAACGACGATCAGCGCGAACGCTTCCTCAAGCCGCTGGCCAGCGGTGCCATGCTCGGTGCCTTTGCACTGACCGAACCGCAGGCCGGTTCCGACGCCAGCAGCCTGAAAACCCGTGCACGGCTGGAAGGTGATCACTACGTGCTGAACGGCTGCAAACAGTTCATCACCTCCGGGCAAAACGCCGGGATCGTGATTGTCTTTGCGGTGACCGACCCGAGTGCCGGCAAGCGCGGCATCACTGCGTTTATCGTGCCGACGGATTCGCCGGGCTACAAAGTCGCTCGCGTCGAAGACAAGCTCGGCCAACACGCCTCCGACACCTGCCAGATCCTCTTTGAAGACGTCAAAGTACCGGTGGCCAACCGCTTGGGCGAAGAGGGCGAGGGCTACAAGATTGCCCTGGCCAACCTCGAAGGCGGCCGTGTCGGCATCGCTTCGCAAGCGGTGGGCATGGCCCGCGCCGCATTCGAAGCGGCGCGTGATTACGCCCGTGAACGTGACACTTTCGGCAAGCCGATCATCGAGCATCAGGCAGTGGCTTTCCGCTTGGCTGACATGGCCACGCAGATCGCCGTCGCCCGGCAGATGGTGCATTACGCCGCCGCCCTGCGTGACAGCGGCCAACCGGCACTGGTCGAGGCGTCGATGGCCAAACTGTTCGCTTCGGAAATGGCCGAGAAGGTCTGTTCAATGGCGTTGCAAACCCTCGGTGGTTACGGTTACCTCAACGACTTCCCGCTGGAACGCATCTACCGCGACGTGCGCGTCTGCCAGATCTACGAAGGCACCAGCGACATTCAGCGCATGGTCATTTCGCGCAACCTATAAACCCAACCCCTTGTAGGAACTGCCGCAGGCTGCGATCTTTTGACTTTGATTTTTTAAAACAGGATCAACAGATCGCAGCCTGCGGCAGCTCCTACAGGGGGCGAATTGAGGAGTTATGTATGACTTACGAAACCATTCTGCTGGAAACCCACGGCCGCGTTGGCCTGATCACCCTGAACCGCCCGCAAGCGCTGAATGCCCTGAATGCGCAACTGGTCAGCGAAGTGAACCAGGCCCTTGATGCGCTGGAAGCCGATGTGAACATCGGTTGCATCGTCCTCACTGGCTCGAAAAAGGCCTTTGCCGCCGGCGCCGACATCAAGGAAATGGCCGAGCTGACCTACCCGCAGATCTACATGGACGACCTGTTCAGCGACAGCGATCGCGTGGCTAACCGCCGTAAGCCGATCATCGCGGCGGTCAACGGTTTCGCCCTCGGCGGTGGCTGTGAACTGGCGTTGATGTGCGACTTCATTCTGGCCGGTGACAACGCAAAATTCGGTCAACCGGAAATCAATCTCGGTGTGTTGCCGGGCATGGGCGGCACCCAGCGCCTGACTCGCGCCGTCGGCAAGGCGAAAGCCATGGAAATGTGCCTGAGCGGGCGCTTGATTGATGCGGTTGAAGCTGAGCGGTGCGGCATTGTCGCGCGGATTGTACCGAGCGATGAGTTGCTGGACGAAGCGCTGAAGGTGGCGACGGTGATTGCCAGCAAGTCGCTGCCGATTGCGATGA
This sequence comes from Pseudomonas sp. A34-9, assembly GCF_029543085.1. NCBI lineage: Bacteria > Pseudomonadati > Pseudomonadota > Gammaproteobacteria > Pseudomonadales > Pseudomonadaceae > Pseudomonas > Pseudomonas sp. A34-9. Next base: position 3,300,408 of record NZ_CP119967.1, read on the forward strand.
TGGTCAAAGAGAGCGTGAATCGTGCCTTTGAAGTGAACCTGACTGAGGGCGTGCGCTTTGAGCGTCGGGTGTTCCATGCGGCGTTTGCCACGCAGGATCAGAAGGAAGGGATGGCGGCGTTCATTTCCAAGCGTGAGGCTGAGTTCAAGGGCAAGTAACGCCGTCAACAGCGAAGAGCCCCTCACCCTAACCCTCTCCCGGAGGGAGAGGGGACTGATTGGGGGATGCTTGAAATTTACGCCGACCTGATCCTGCTTAAGCGAATCCATAATCGACTCGATCTTTCAGGTCGATGTCTCACGCCATACACCTCGATCGGCTCCCTCTCCCGGAGGGAGAGGGACTGCTAGGGGATGCTTCAGAGATACGCCGACCTGAAAGAGCTTTACCGAATCCATAATCGACTTGGTTTATCCAATCGATAATCGACCCGGTCTCTCAGGTCGATGTATGACGCCAGACACCTCGGTCGGCTCCCTCTCCCTCTGGGAGAGGGCTGGGGTGAGGGTAAGGGGCCGACACCATCACAACTGATAGTTCTTCAGTTCCCGCGCAATGACCATCCGCTGAATCTCGCTCGAGCCTTCATAGATCTGTGTAATCCGCGCATCACGGTAGTACTTCTCCACCGGATAGTCCTCCAGATACCCATACCCGCCATGAATCTGAATCGCCGACGAACACACCTTCTCGGCCATTTCCGAGGCAAACAGCTTGGCCTGCGAAGCCTCCGACAGGCACGGTTTGCCCGCCGTTCGCAGACGCGCCGCGTGCAGGATCATCAACCGCGCCGCGTTGATTTGCATGTGCATGTCGGCCAGCAGGTTGGCGATGCTCTGGTGCTCATTGATCGGTTTGCCGAACTGAATACGGTCGCGCGAATACACCAGCGCCGCTTCAAACGCCGCGCGGGCAATGCCCAGTGCTTGCGCGGCGATGCCAATGCGTCCGCCTTCAAGGTTGGACAGGGCGATCGCCAGACCTTTGCCGCGTTCGCCGAGCAGATTGGCCTCGGGAATGCTGCAGTTGTTCAGCGTCACCGCGCAGGTATCCGAAGCGCGGATGCCCATCTTGTGTTCGGTGCGATCGACGATGAAACCCGCCGTATCGGTAGGCACCAGAAACGCCGAAATACCTTTCTTGCCCAAGTCCGGATCCGTCACCGCAAACACAATCGCCAGCTTCGCCCGTTTGCCATTGCTGACAAATTGCTTGGCGCCGTTGATCACCCACTGGCCGTCACGCAGTTCGGCGCGGGTGCGCAGGTTGTGCGCTTCCGAACCGGCCTGAGGTTCGGTCAGGCAGAAGCAACCGATGGTTTGCCCACTGGCAAGATCCGCCAGCCAGGTCTGTTTCTGCGCTTCGCTGCCGTAGTTGAGCACCGGGCCGCAGCCGACCGAATTGTGGATGCTCATGAAGGCGCCAGTCGCGCCGTCACCGGCGGAAATCTCTTCCACGGCCAAGGCGTAAGCAACGTAATCGACGTAGGTGCCGCCCCATTCTTCGGGTACCACCATGCCGAGCAAACCGAGTTCGCCCATCTTCGCGACGAGGGCGTCGTCGATCCAGCCAGCCTTTTCCCAGGCCTGCGCGTGCGGCGCGATTTCGCCACGGGCAAAGTCCCGGGCCATGTCGCGGATCATTACTTGTTCTTCAGTCAGTTCGAGATCGTGCATGGCTCAGCTCCCGCTCTCGGCAAATTCGTCAAAGAAACTCGCGACATGGCCTGCGTCCAGCGCAGCCAGGGTCGGCGGGTTCCAGCGCGGTGTCTTGTCTTTATCAATCAGCAGGGCGCGCACGCCTTCGATCAGGTCGCCACGGGCGAACCACTGGCGATCCAGATGCAACTCGAGTGCGAAGCACTGTTCCAGGCTCAAGTGCCGGCCACGACGAAGCATCTCCAGCGTCACGGCCATGGCCAGCGGTGAGCGGGTTTCCAGCAGATCAGCCGTGGTGGTCGCCCATTCGTGGCTGTCGGCGACAGTCACCGCGCGAAGCTGCTCAACCATGCTCGGCACATCCGCCAGGGCGAAGAAGTGGTCGATCGCCGGGCGCAAGGCCTCAAGCGGCGCATCGGGCAGGGTTTGCACGGCGTGTTTGGCCAGCAGGTTTTGCAGCGCCTTGAGCGGCGTGTCCTGCCATTCCATCTGATCCAGTCGTTCGTCGAGCAGCGCCAGTTTGCTGCTGTCCAGATACCAGTCGGCCAGCCCGCAATACAGCGCATCGGCCGCACGGATCTGCACGCCGCTGACACCCAGATAAATCCCCAGCTCACCGGGAATACGTGGCAGGAAATAACTGCCACCGACATCCGGGAAATAACCGATGGCCACCTCCGGCATCGCCAGTCGGCTCCGCTCGGTGACCACGCGCAGATCGGCGCCTTGCACCAGGCCCATGCCGCCGCCGAGGACAAAACCGTCCATCAAGGCCAGTACCGGTTTGCGGTAGTGATGAATCGTCAGGTCGAGGGCATATTCCTCAACGAAGAAATCTTCGTGCAGCGTGTCGCCGCTTTTGAAACTGTCGTAAAGGGAACGGATGTCGCCACCGGCGCAGAAGGCTTTTTCACCGGCACCGCGCAGGACCACCGCATGCACATCGGCGTCAGTCGCCCAGGCATCGAGTTGCTGTTGCAGCAGACGCACCATGTCGAGGGTGATGGCATTGAGACCGGCGGGGCGATTGAGGGTCAGGTGACCGATGTGGTTGCGAACCTCGGCCAGCACTTCGTGTTGCGTGGCATCCATGGACGGTGTCCGCTGGGATGAAGCCTGAGCTGTCATCAGTAACTCCCTGCTTTTATTGTCTTTATTCGAGAAGCTCGCGCGCGAGCGTTAACCGATCGTAACAGTGCAAATTTGCCCTGTACAACCGGGATATTCGCAGGGGGAGTTTGCGTTTTTACCTTGGTCGAAAATGTGCGCGCTCATGTAGGAGCTGCCGAAGGCTGCGATCTTTTGATCTTGCCCTTAAATGAAAAAATCAACAGATCGCAGCCTGCGGCAGCTCCTACACAGGGGATCAGGTGAAGGTTTGGGTAATGCTGCGGCGCTTGGCGTGCAGTTCGCTGGTGTGGATCAGTTGTTCGAGGTCTTCGGGGGTGATGTCGATGAAGGCTTCCATATCGGCCAACGCGAGTTTGAGGTCTTCAGCGGTGATCGCCTGACTGTCGACCGCGGCCACCATCGGCGCTGGGTCAGCGGGGCGTTTCGGGTAACGAATGCGTGTCAGGTTGTTGTAGGCGAGGGCACTGAGCAGCATGCACGCCGCGCCGAGCATCACCGGTTCCATGGCTTTCCAGTCCAGGGCGATGGTCGCGGGGTCCGCCAGTACCAGCGTCAGTGCCAACGCCCCGGCCGGTGGATGCAGGCAACGCAGCCAGCACATCAGAATCAGCGCCGTGCCCGCCGCCAGGCACGCGCTGCCGAGCGTCCGCCCGAGCACATGGGCCACCAGCAACGCGACGACACCCGCACATAAATACCCGCCAAGAATCGACCACGGCTGAGCGAGAGCGCCAGAGGACACGGCAAACAGCAGCACGGCTGATGCCCCCAGCGGGCCAATCAGGTGATAGGCGACTTCATGGCCAAACACCTGCGCGCACAACCACACGCTGAACAATGTGCCCAGCGCCATGCCGATGGCGGCGCGGCTCCATTCGGTCGGGCGGGTATTGATGGCGGCAGGCAACCAGCGAGCGAGCATGTGAATCCAATCCTTGCAGCAAATTCGAGGCAAAAAAAAGGACTTGTCCGGCATATCCGGAAAGCCCTCGAAGCGTTCCAACATTGGGGGAGGAACGTGCACAGTGTGCCGATCAATCACGATGCTGACAAATTCATATTAATGAAGACTTAGTGCATTAATTTTGCACTGAAGCCGCTCGCCGTCCACTGAGGAAACACAGGGTGCCGCCAAACGCGGTGAGTGCGCTCAAGGCGTAGAACATCGTCGGTGCCGGTGTGTGCATCAACAGGAAGCCGCAGATCACCGGGCTCAGCGCGCCGCCCAGCGCGGCCAGATTCTGCGCGCCGTAGTAGCTGCCGCGCAGTTCGTCCGGGGCCAGGGTGTCGACGAAGAGGAACTCCGACGGGTAAATGATCATTTCGCCAAGGGTGAAAACGAACATGGCGATGCACCAACTGAGCAAGCTGTCGGCAAGGCTGAAACCGATCAAGCCGAGGATGAACAGGCTGGTGCCGGCGGCGATCCAGTAGCGCAGTTTTTCGCGACTGAGGAAACGGCCGATCTGATATTGCAGGAGGATCACCGTGATCGCGTTGCAGGCGAGCAGGGCGGCCATGACTTGCAAGGCGCGCCTGGAATCACTGACCACCAGCAGGTATTGCGACAGATACAGGGTGAATCGCCCGTGCACCACGGTGCTGAGCAGGCAACCGCAGGTGAACATGATCAAGGTGCGATCGTTTTTCAGGGTCACCAGGGTTTTCAGGAAGCTTTGCGGCTGACTGATCACGGCGACCGCTTCGGCGTCTTTCGGTATGCCGATCATCAGGAAGATGCTGCCGAAGGCGATCGCCGCCGCAATCAGAAACGGCGCAATCGGATAATGCCCGGCGATTACCACGCCGAGCATCGGCCCGGTGGCGTAGCCGATGTTGGTCAGCGTGTAACGCAAGGAAAACGCCTTGGCTCGTTGGCTCATCGGCAGTTTTTCACTGAGGATCGCCTTGGAGCCGATGAGGAACAGCGCCGACGCGGTCTCGGTGATCACCAGTGTGGCGGTGGTCAGGTACAGATCTTTGGCAAACGTCAGCAGGACGAAACCGATGGCGCTGGAGAGCATCGCGACAATCAGCAGCCGACGTTTTTCCAGGCGATCGATGATGTAGCCGCCGTACAGCGCGAGCAGGGTGGCGATAAACACCGCAATGCCCAGCAGCAGCCCGACGTCCTGTTGGTTGAGGCCCAGTTTGGTGCTCAGAAACAGCGTCAGCAGCGGACTGGTGATGGCGCGGCTGACGACGATGGTCAGCGAGACGATCATCAGACGGCGGATGACGAGCGAGTAAGTGGCCACGGGGAATCGAATGTCCTTATTTCAGTTGTTTGTGTGTTCGGCTTTAGACCGGGTCGCATCCTTCGCGAACAGGCTCGCTCCCACAGGGAATGCCTGAACACTGGAGATCCAATGTGGCAGCGAGTCGCTCATGGCAGATAGTCCCGATAGTGCCGCTCATAAACCGCCGCCGGATGATCTTCGCTGACCGGCGCTGCGGTTTCTGCCCACCATTGCGCAACCTCGGCGCCGCTGGCGATCCACACATCATCGTGCTGTTGAATGCCTTGCAGCAACTCGCGCAGCACGCCGATGCGCCCCGGGGTGGCGATGATTTCCGGGTGCAGGCGCAGCACATAGCACAGGCCAAAGCGATGGAACCCGGCGAAGTCCATTTGCAGATTGCCGAGGGTGTGGCTGTACGAGGCAATCCGCGATTGCGCCGGCGGCACGGCGGGGCTGAGGTTGAAGGCGAAGTACGGCTCGTCTTCCAGTTCGTAATGCAGCGGCAGTTCGATCACCTCGGGCGCCGTCGGGTGGGCGAACGGCAAATCATCGCCGCGCCACGAAGACGACCAGACGATGCCATGGTCTTTCAACGCCTCAATGAAACCCGGCGCACCGTTGCCGGCGGGGATGCGAAACCCGGTCGGGCGTTGACCGGTCAGGGCCTCAAGCGCTGCACAACCTTTGCCGACTTCAGCACGTTGTGCGGCCAGATCGAGACCGTCGTAATCCTGATGCCGATACCCGGCGCAGGCGATCTCATGCCCACCGGCGAGTATCGCGGTGATGTGCTGCGGGTTTTCTTCGGCGACGATGCCGGGGACGAACCAACTGCTGCGCACTCCCAGTTCCGCGAACAGTTCGAGCAGGCGCGTAACGCCACGCTCGGTGCCATAACGCCAGACCGACAAGGTCTTGTCACGACCGGCCACTTCGGGGGCCTGGGTGAGAATGCCGTGGATGTCGTTGTAGTCGACCGTCAGCACCACCGCGCAGCGTTTGCCGTCGGGCCAGCGCGTGGTTGGCAAAACCTCGGAATCAGCCATGGTGATACTCCTTCAGCCACCAACGGGCGACATCGCGGCAGGTGGCGAACCACACGTCATCGCGCTGGCGCATGTGTTCGAAGAGTTTTTCCAGCAACAGGATGCGCCCCGGTTTGCCGGTGATCTTCGGGTGAAACAGCGTGGTCAGGCACAGGCCTTCGTCCATCGCGCCGTCGTATTCGCGTTGCCAGTTGTCGAGGGTCAATTCATAACTGGCGGTGCGGTCGAGGCCCGACGGGAAGTTCGGCGCGCGGGTGTAGGCGAGGGAGGCGTAGTCGTCCATTTCCCAACGCCCGGGGATTTCCACCAGCGGTGTGCTGTGCCCGGGAACGTTGACCAGATACGGACGATCGTCGCCGCGCATGCTGCTCGAATAGATCACGCCGTTGTCGGCCAGCATCGCCGGGGTTTCGGCGCGCCAGTCACCGGACGGGGTGCGGAAGCCTTCGGCGCGAATGTGCAGGTGTTGCCAGAACACGTCTCTGGACTTGGCCATGACGGCTTGCTGCTGGTCCAGCGTCAGGGCGTAAAAGGATTCGTGTTTGTAGCCGTGGTACGCGACTTCATGGCCGCGTTCGACGATGGCCTGGCATTGTTTTGGCCAGTTCTCGACGACCCATGCCGGGACGAAAAACGTCGTGGGAATGTTGAACGCGTCGAGCAGGTCGAGCAGACGTGGCAGGGCACGATAAGGCCCGTAGCCGCCGAAGCCGAAGTACTCGGGTTTGCGCCAGATCGAGCCGTTGAGCATGGCGTCGCCGGTCGGGCCATCGAGGTCGAAGGCCAGGGCGAGGCAGGCTTTGTGCGGGTCGGGCCAGGTGGGTTGGCACGAAGACATGGTTGTCGCTCTCCGGTGTTGAATCAATAGAAACCCTCACCCCAGCCCTCTCCCAGAGGGAGAGGGAGCCGACCGAGGTGTTCTGCCGCCTTGCATCGACCTGAAAGATCGCGGCGAACTCAGGCGCTGCGTCGTCGAACTCAGGTTTCGAACACTTGAAGATCAGCTCCCTTTACCCCTTGAGGGAGAGGGAGCCGACCGAGGTGTTCTGCCGCCTTGCATCGACCTGAAAGATCGCGGCGAACTCAGGCGCTGTGTCGTCGAACTCAGGTTTCGAACACTTGAAGATCAGCTCCCTTTACCCCTTGAGGGAGAGGGAGCCGACCGAGGTGTTCTGCCGCCTTGCATCGACCTGAAAGATCGCGGCGAACTCAGGCGCTGTGTCGTCGAACTCAGGTTTCGAACACTTGAAGATCAGCTCCCTTTACCCCTTGAGGGAGAGGAGCCGACCGAGGTGTTCTGCCGTCTTGCATCGACCTGAAAGATCGCGGCGAACTCAGGCGCTGTGTCGTCGAACTCAGGTTTCGAACACTTGAAGATCAGCTCCCTTTCCCCCTCGCCCCCTTGGGGGAGAGGGTTGGGGTGAGGGGGGATCGATCTCGACAGTTACTTGCCCGCGTTGACGGTCACTTCCTTGATTGCGCCCAGTTCCACGTCCCATTTCTTCAGGATCGCGCCATAGCTGCCGTCATCGACCATGCTCTGCAACGCCACCTTCACCGCCTCACTCAGCTCAGGCTTTTTCTTGCTCACGCCCAGACCGGTGAACTGCACGGAGATCGGCTGGCCGACAGTCTTGTACATGTCCTTTTCCTGAGTTTTCAGGTACGACAGGGTCTCGCTGCCTTGCATCGCCGCGTCAATGCGGCTCTGGCGCAGTTGCGCGCGGGCGTCGGCCGAGCCTTCGGTGCCGATCACGTTGATTGCCGGTTTGCCGGCGGCTTCACAGTTGGCTTTGCTCCATGCGGCGATTTCCGCCGGGAACGTAGTGCGGCGGCTGGTGCCGACTTTCTTGCCGCACAGGTCGATGATCTCGTTGGTCGCCGCGTTCTTCTGCAAGGTGTAGAACTGCGGGCCGCTGGTGAAGTAGTCGACGAAGGTCACACTGGCCTGACGCTCGGCAGTGTCGGTCATGCCCGACAGCACCAGGTCAACGCGGTCAGTGGTCAGCGCGTTGATCATTTGCTCGAAGCCGGTTTCCTGCCATTTGATCTTCACGCCCAGACGTTCGGCCAGGGCATTGCCCAGGTCGTAGTCGAGGCCGGTGAGGGTGTTGGTGGCCGGGTCCTTGAAATCCATCGGCGGGTAGTTCGGCATGATCGCGACAACGATCTCGCCTTTGTCCTTGATGCTGGCCGGCAAATCGGCGGCCACGGCGAAACCGCAAGACATGACGGACGCGAGTACAGCGGGGATAACGAAATTCTTCATGGTCGTTCTCTTATGAGTGTTGTGGCACCAAGCGGTGCTTAGGTTCGAACGGCAGAAATGAAGCTTTGGGTGCGCGGGTTTTGCGGACTTATTAGAATTTCTTCGGGGCTTCCAGCCTCCACGATCTGCCCGCCGTCCATGAACACCATGCGATTGGAAACCTCGCGGGCGAAGCCCAGTTCATGGGTGACGACGATCATGGTCATGCCGGTCTGCGCCAGATCGCGCATCACCGACAGCACCTCACCGACCAGTTCCGGGTCGAGTGCCGAAGTGGGTTCATCGAACAGCATCAACTTGGGCCGCATGGCCAACGCCCGGGCAATCGCCACACGTTGCTGCTGACCGCCCGACAGTTCGATCGGGTAGCTGTCGCGTTTGTCGGCCAGGCCAACGCGGGCCAACAGTTCCAGGGCTTCTTCGTGCGCTTCTTTCGGCGAACGTTTGAGCACCTGGCACGGGCCTTCGATGATGTTTTGCAGCACAGTCATGTGCGGGAACAGATTGAAACGCTGGAACACCATGCCGGTGGCCAGACGTTGCCGGGCGATCTGCGACTCGTTGAGCTCGTGCAGTTTGTTGCCAACCACGCGGTAGCCGACCAATTCGCCGTCAACCCACAGGCCACCCTTGTCGATCTTTTCCAACTGGTTGACGCAACGCAGCAGGGTGCTCTTGCCCGAGCCGGACGGGCCGATGATGCACAATACTTCGCCTTGCTCGACTTCGATGTTGATGTCCTTGAGCGCGTGGTACTGGTCGTAATACTTGTTCAGGCTGACGGCCTTGACGATGCTTCTCATGTTCGATTCCTCAAGAACGCTTGCCGGCGCCGCGAGCGAAACGACGCTCCAGACGGCTTTGACCGAAGGACAGCACGGTGACGGTGGCCAGGTACCAGATGCCGGCGACGATCAGCAGCTCCATCACGCGGGCGTTGGCGTAGTAGATGTTCTGCGCGTTGTAGAGCAGTTCCGAGTACTGGATCACGCTGGCCAGCGAGGTCATTTTGACCATGCCGATAAACTCGTTGCCGACCGGCGGAATGATGATGCGCATGGCCTGCGGCAGGATGATCCGGCGCAGCGCTTGCAGGCGCGGCATGCCGATCGACTTGGCTGCTTCGTACTGGCCGGTGTCCACCGACAGCAGGCCGGCACGCACCACTTCAGCGGTGTAGGCGCCCTGGTTGATGCTCAAGCCGAGCAGGGCAGCCACGAACGGTGTCATCAGGCTGACGGTGTCGAGCTCGACCAGACCGGGAATGCCGATGGTGGGGAAAATCAGCGCCAGGTTGAACCACAACAGCAGCTGCAAAATCAGCGGCGTGCCGCGAAACAGCCAGGTGTAAGTCACGGCCACGTAGCGCAGGATCGGGTTGGCCGACATGCGCATGATCGCCGTGATCACCCCGAACACGATGCCCAGCGCCATCGCCAGCACGGCCATGATGATGGTGTTGAACAGGCCCCACATGATCGCTTCAGAGGTGAGGAACTGGCCGATGTACGACCATTCGATTTTGCCTTCGGCGAAGGCGCGCACCAGGCCGAGGATCGCGATGACTATCACGGTGGCGAAGAAGATCCGCCCGTAATAACGCCGAGGCACGTGCTGGTACTGGGTGATATCGAACTGGTTTTCCGCCAGTTTGCGCTCCGCCTGGAGTCGTTCTGCCTGAGTCTGGCTCATGGTGTTTCTCCGTACTGATCTTTCAAATCCAACACATTCCACTTGTAGGCCTTCGCCTGCTCGCGATTGCGATAGCCCATGCAACATTGGTGCTGGCTGACCCACCGCTATCGCGAGCAGGCGAAGGTCTACAGGGTTATGCGTGTGGCGGCCGTTAGAGGCGGAAGCCCTGGTAGTTTTCCGTCCACTGTTGTTGCGCGGCGAGGGCAGCTTTCAAGCGGCCGATCTGCTCGCGCACCTGTTGCGGTGCGGTGCCGCCCCAACCGCTACGGGCCGCAATGGCGGCTTCCAGGGTCAGGCTGTCGCGCACATCGGCGGTCAGGCGTGGATCGATTTCGGCCAACAGCGCCGGAGACGCTTCCCACAATTCGATGCCGTGCTTTTCACAGGCCTGCACCAGCGCGCCAGTGATTTCGTGGGCTTCCTTGAACGGCACGCCGCGCACCGCCAGCCAGTCGGCGACTTCGGTGGCGAGGGTGAAACCCAGTGGCGCCTGTCGGCGCAGCTCTTCGACGTTGACGGTCATGGTCGCGACCATGCCGGCCATCGCTGGCAACACCAGCAGCAGGGTGTCGACGCTGTCGAGCACGCCGTGCTTGTCTTCGCTGAGGTCGCGGTTGTACGACAGTGGCAGGGATTTCAGCGTCGAGAGCAAACCGGTCAGGTTGCCGATCAGCCGTCCAGCCTTGCCGCGCGCCAGTTCAGCGATGTCCGGGTTTTTCTTCTGCGGCATGATCGAACTGCCGGTGGCATAGGCATCGTCGAGATCGACCCAGCGGAACTGGCGCGACGACCACAGGCAAAACTCTTCGGCGAGGCGCGAAATATTGATGCCGAGCATGCTGGCGATAAACAGGAATTCGGCAACGTGATCACGGCTGGCGACGGCGTCGATGGAGTTCTCGCACACCCCGGCGTAACCCATTTCCCTGGCCGATTGCTGCGGCTGGCGGGCAATCGCCGAACCGGCCATGGCGGCGGCGCCGAGTGGCGACAGCGAGGTGCGCGCGTCCCAGTCCACCAGGCGTTGTACGTCGCGCAGCATCGATTGCGCGTGTGCCAGCAAGTGGTGAGCGAATACGATCGGTTGCGCCTGCTGCAAGTGAGTGAAACCCGGGCAGATGCTTTCGACGTGTTGCTCGGCCTGAGTCACCAGCGCTTGCTGCAAGGCGAGGACTTCGACGGCGAGGGTGCGTACGTGATCGCGCAGAAACAGGCGCAGGTCGTTGGCGGTCTGGTCGTTGCGCGAGCGGCCGGCGCGCAGCTTGCCGCCGAGGGCGCCAAGGCGTTCGGTCAGCAGGCGTTCGATAAAGGTGTGGACGTCTTCGTCGTCCAGCGTTGGCGCAATACGTCCGGCGCGGAAGTCGGCACCGATACCGTCCAAGGCTTCCAGCATGGTGCGGGTTTCCTGCTCGTTGAGCAGACCGGCCCGCTGCAGTTCGCCGGCATGGGCTTTGGAACCGGCCAGATCGTACGGCGTCAGGCGGAAATAGCGCTCGGGGCACCGGGACAGGGCGGCCAGGGCGGCGGAAGGGCCGCTTTTGAAACGGGCACCCCAGAGACGGTCGGTGGCTTGAGACATGTGTTGTTTTCCTCGTCGGTAACGCGAACTGAAATCGTTGTGCATGGCCGTGATCGCTGCTGGAAAGTCAGCAGACGGATTCAGGCCAAAGCAGTGTTCAAGAGGGCAGTTGCTAGAGAGCGAGAACTGATCGAAGTGTCAGCTTTTAATGTTTCGAGATCAGTGAGTTGGCACTGATGTTCGAGATTTTTTGGCGGTTGCCAAGGCTTGTTTTCTGTGATCATTATTATTAGCCGGCGATGTTTTTGTTGTTGGACACAGATTGTTGAACATTGCGCCAGAGGTAAATCAGCATTATGGAAACCCCACTTTCCAATTCCGGAAACCCGCCACCGAAAACGGCCCACCGAGCACTGCTGACCCTCAGCGGACTGGATTTCAAACTGCTCAAGGTGTTCAAGGCCGTGGTCGAGGCAGGAGGCTTCAGCGCCGCGCAAAACGAGCTGAACGTGGGCCTTGCGGCCATCAGCAAGCAGATCTCCGACCTGGAAATCCGCATCGGCATGCGTCTGTGCACACGCGGCCGCGAGGGGTTTCACCTGACCGAAGAAGGGCGTCTGGTGTATCAGGCATCGATTGATCTGTTTGCTTCGGTGGACAACTTTCGTGATCGGCTTAGTTCTGCGCAGAATGAACTTATCGGCGATCTGGGTGTGGGCGTTATCGACAATACGATCAGTGATGAAAACTCACCGTTAGTTGCCGCGCTAAAACAACTTAACGAACAATCGCCGAAGGTCAGGTTTCAACTTCAGGCATCGCAACTGGATGAGGTGGAAAGAGGCGTGGTGGAGGGGCGCTTAGTTGCCGGCATAGTGCCGGTTTATCAACGCCGCGAAGAATTCGATTATTACCCGCTGTACGAGGAGCGCTCGGAAGTCTACTGCGCGGTCGGGCATCCGTTGTTCGATATGCCCGAGGCGCAAATGGGCAGCAACGTGTTGCAGGAATACGAGTGCATCAACCACCGCTACGCGATCCATCGCGACAAGCTCAACTATGCGCGCTATGACAGTTTTTCCGCGTCGGCGACCCAGGTTGAAGCCGTGGCTTTGCTGATCAAGACTGGCCGTTTCGTTGGTTTTCTACCCCGGCATTACGCGGCAGCGCTGGTGGCAGCAGGGCAGATGCGTGCGGTGCTGCCCGAGCGGATCAACATCATGACGCCGTTCAATCTGATCCTGCGGCACAACACCGTGCGCAGTCCGCTGGTGAAAGCATTCGCTGAGGCATTGGGCGTCGATCTGAAAGCCACGATCTGATTTCAAGGCAACGTCAGGCGCATGGCGCAGCGCCGGTGGCCGGGTAAACCGTGGGCAATTTCATCGTTCAAGGCGTCGACTAAATACTGTGTGGTTTCTTCGCCATTCACGCGTTGGAAACCGATCTTCTGATAGAACGGCGCATTCCACGGCAGATCAGTGAAGGTGGTCAGTGTCACCGCGCAAAGTTGTTGCGTCCGGGCATGCTCGATGACCGCCGAGAGCAACTTGCGGCCAATGCCCTGACCCTGAAAGTGTTGGCTGACGGACAGCTCCTCTATATGCAGTTGGTTATCGACAGACGCCGCGCGCAAGAACCCGGCAAGTTGCCCTTCAGGGGATTGTGCGACCCAGACCCGGGCCTGCTCGATGGCTTGTACATGCAACTCGGCGCCGGCTACTTCGGCGTCGGCCAGCCAGGCCAATTGCGGATCAAGGCGAAACAGCCCGGCGGCCGAGCGTTCGATGGCGGGGAGGGCGGCCGCGTCGCAGGGACGAGCGCGGCGTACAAGAGACGTCATTGTGACAAGTTCCGTGGCGGCGATCTTGATTTGGGACGCAGAGCGTCCCCGGCGGCATTCCCACGCAGAGCGTGGGAACGATCAAGATCGCAGCCTTCGGCAACACCTACAAGGGTTTCAGGTAAAGCAGAACATAATCGTTCTTGTCGAATTGACCGCTCAACGTCGGCTGCAATGCACCGATGGGCGTGCCGTGCAGGGCCAGAAAATCGCTGCGGTCCATCATCAACCACGCCGGCCCCTTGATTGCTTCCAGTTGCTGGATCGAATCGCTGAACTGCGGTTGCAGATCCTGCTCGATATTGACCATGAACTTGATCGCTTTCGCATCCTTGCCCATGCCGTGCAAAACCAGTGGCACCGGGTTCTGCTGAACCTGAGCGAACACCGCGTGACTGAATGTCCGGGTGTCGTACAAACGTCGTTCCACCGGTTCGAACACTGCCGCGTACACCGTCCACAGCGCCAACACCGCAGACAACGCCAATACCTCGACGCGCCCACGCGGGATCAACAATCGCGACAACGCCAAGAGTTGCAGCACGCCCAGCGCGATCAACACCCAAGACACTTCACTCAATGGCTCGGGAAACCGCCGTCGCGCGACCAGTAACACAACCATCAACAATCCCGGCGTAACCAGCCACAAGCCCAGCATCAACCCGCGCAACCAACGAAACACCCAGCCATGCGCCACCTGAAACGGATACGCCGCAATGATCGCCGCCATCGGCAGCATCGGCAGCAGATACCGGGCCTTCTTCGCCTGTGGAATCGACAGCCCGACCATCACGATCAACCCGGCCGCCGCGCAATACTGCACCAGGCGCAACGCCGGGCCACGCTGCTGCGGTTTGCTCAGCCATGCCGCCGCCAGTACCAGCAATGCCAGCGGGTAGGCCAACGCATAGTTGCCGAGCGAACTGCTGAAGTAATACAGCGAACCGCTGACGCCTTCGCTGCCGTCCATGCGCCCCATGAACTGCATGCGGATCACGTCCTGCATGAATGCCGGACCACCGCTGAGCTGCGCCAACCACAACAGCAGCCCGACACACGCGGCCAGCAACGCCGATGCCAGCACCCCGAACACCAGTAACCGCGACCACTCACGGTTGAGCAGGTAATAGCTGCACAGCATGCCGGTCGGCACCACCAGACCAATCGGCCCGCGAACACCGAAACCGAGCAACAGCAAAACGAAGATCAGCGGCCAGCGCCGGCCGCCGCCAAAATGATCATGGGCATAGCCCAGATAAAACACCGCAAACGCCAGCGCCGCGAGCATCAAGTCCTGCGACACCGCGCGCACTTCAGTGACAAAACCACTGGTGAGCATCAGCAGCGCGATACTGATCAACGCCCAGCGCCGCGAGTACGGCGCCAACAGTCGATACATCAGCGTCACGATCAGCGCGCCGGCGATCGCGCTCGGCGCCCATGCGGTCAACGCATTCACCGCGCCGAACGGTAACGACAGCAGCCAGATGAACAACGTCGACACGGCGGAATAGTCGGCGTACGGCTGACCATAAGTGGTGGGAAACACCGTCGGCCCGTGACGCAGCATTTCCTCTGCGAACAACACAAACCGCGAATCGAAACCGATAGGGGCCTGCCCATAGACCCCGGCCATGAATAATAAAAACGCCAGCAGCCCTGCGATCAGGGACTGCCGGCGAATCTCGGGCGATAACGCGATCAAGCGACGTCGGACGCGTGTGGCCACTGTTGCAGCGGGATCGGCAACTTGCGCGATTCGCCACGGCCCATCGGGAAGTAATGGAAACCGTTGCGCGCCAGACGCTCGGCGTCATACAGGTTGCGCCCGTCGAAAATCACCGGCGTGTTGAGGCGCTGTTTGATCAGGTCGAAATCCGGTGCCTTGAACTGCTGCCACTCGGTGCAGATGATCAAGGCATCGGCGCCGGGCAATACCGATTCCGGCGTGCCCATCAGCATCAGTTTCGATTCGTCCGGGTATAGGTTCTGGGTTTCCTGCATGGCTTCCGGGTCGAACGCGCGCACGCTGGCACCGGCCGCCCACAATTCCTCGAGCAGGACACGACTCGGTGCATCGCGCATGTCGTCGGTGTTCGGTTTGAATGCCAGGCCCCACAGGGCGAAGGTTTTGCCGCGCAGGTCACCTTTGTAGAAGGCGTTGATGCGTTCGAACAACTTGTGTTTCTGCCGCTGATTGATCGCCTCGACCGCTTGCAGCAAGTCGCTGGAACAGTGCGCTTCTTCGGCGCTGTGGATCAGCGCGCGCATGTCTTTGGGAAAGCACGACCCGCCATAGCCGCAGCCCGGATAGATAAAGTGGTAGCCGATGCGCGTGTCGGCACCGATGCCCTGGCGCACCGATTCGATGTCGGCCCCCAGGTGTTCGGCAAGTTCGGCGATCTGGTTGATGAAGCTGATCTTGGTCGCCAGCATGCAGTTAGCGGCGTACTTGGTCAGCTCGGCGCTGCGCAGGTCCATGAACATGATGCGGTCGTGGTTGCGATTGAACGGCGAGTACAGATCACGCATCACGTCGCGCACCTCATCACCTTCGCAGCCGATGACGATACGATCCGGACGGCGGCAGTCGGCAACGGCAGAGCCTTCCTTGAGGAATTCCGGGTTGGAGACGATATCGAACTGCAGCAGACGACCGACCTTGATCAAGGCTTTTTCAATGTGCGTGCGCAGGGTGTCGCCAGTGCCCACCGGCACCGTGGATTTTTCCACGAGAATCAATGGCTGCTCACGATGGCGGGCAATCGCGTCACCCACCGACAGCACGTAACGCAGATCCGCCGAGCCGTCTTCACGGGACGGCGTACCCACTGCAATGAAGGCCACCCGACCGTGCTGCACGGCGAGTTGTTCGTCGGTGGTGAATTGCAGGCGTTTCGAATCCAGACCTTCGCGCACCAGGCTGGCCAGCCCCGGTTCGAAAATGCTGACATGGCCCTGGCGTAACAAGTCGACCTTCTTCTGGTCGACGTCCATGCACACGACATCATGGCCGACTTCGGCCAACACAGCCGCTTGCACCAGACCGACGTAACCGCTGCCAAATACTGTGATTTTCATGGAGCACTCCTGAATTCGGGCGCACGAGCCGGACGAGTGTTGATGGTGATGACCCCGAGCATGACCAGCGCCACGCCCAGTGATTTAGTGAAACTGAAGGATTCGTTGAACAACGGCAGGCTGGCCGCCAACAGGTACACCAGCGCGTAGCTGATGCTCAGCAGTGAATAGGCCCGGCCCAGCGGCAGATCGCGCAGGGCGGCGAGCCAGCAGAGCATCGACAGTGCGTAGGCGAAGATCGCCGCGACAACAACCGCCAGCGCACGCAGGTCGAGACTGCCGAAGGTCAGCCAGTGCTCCGGTGCCGGCAGGCGCGTCATGCTCCAGCGCATGCCCAGTTGCGCGGCGCTGACCAGCAACACGCTGGCCATGGCGAAGGCGATTCCACGACGCTGATTCATGATTGTTGCCCCAGCAAAACCACGCCGCCGATCACCAGCGCCACGCCGAGCCAATGCTGGCGGTCGATGGGTTCACGAAAGACGAAGCGCGCGATCAGGGTGATCAAGACGAAATTGAGGCTGAGCATCGGGTAGGCGATGCCGACTTCCAGACGCTGCAACACCAGCAGCCAGACCAGCAGGCCCGAGCCCAGCGCCAGCAGCGCCAGCCACAACCACGGCGAGCGCAGTTTGTCGGCCCAAGTGGACTCGACGCCGCGCCAGCTCTCCACGGCGTACTTTTGTGCGACCTGACCGAGGCAGGTCAGCAGGCAGGCGAGCAACAGCAGCAACAGGCTCATGACGCCTCCTTGGGCAGAATCATGATCACCAGGTTGCCCTGCTCATAACGCACGCCGTCCTTTGGCAGTCTGTCGATTTCGTCCAGTTCGTCTTGCCCCTTGACGCGCATCACCACGCCGACCGAACCGCTGCGGCGCGCCTCACGCATCCACTGTTGAACGTGTTCGGGATCGACCCGCTGTTGAATGCCGTCAGGATAGGCAAGGCCATATTTCAATTCGCCTATCGTGTTGTACAACGCCACTTGCGGGCGTTTCAGGCGCCAGGCCAGCGCCGATGCGGCGCCCAGATCGTTGCTCAGCAGATGATCGGCCTGCGCCAGTTCGCTGACGTGATGCTTGATGAATTGATCAGGGGTTTTGTTGGCGATCACCGATTTCGGCAGCGCTGCCGGCAACACCGCAATCAGCAACAGGCTGCCGAGTGCCGGTGCTGCCCAGCATTGCAGCGGCAGAAAGGCTTGCAGCAGGTTGGCGATGATCCAGCCGATCAACGCGATGAACACCAGCACCATGCTGTGCAATTCGTGGTCATAAATTGGCCGCGTCAACTGCACATACACCAGCGCAATCAGCACAGCGACACCCAATAGCAGGTTCAGCAAACCATTGATGCTCAGCGCCCGGCCTTGCTCCAGTCGCAAGCGATCGGCCAGCGCATTGCCCAGCAGCAACGCCATTGGCAACAGGCACGGCAGGATATACGTCGGCAGTTTGCCGTTGCTCAGGCTGAAAAACGCCAGCGGCATCAGCAACCACAGCAACAGGTACACCATTTTGGGCTGAGCACGGCTTTGCCATGCCTGCTTGAACGCAGTCGGCAACAGCCCCACCCACGGCAGACTGAACGCCACCAGCAGCGGCAGGTAAAACCACCACGGTGCATCGTGTTGCGCGTCGTCACCGGCAAAGCGGCGGATGTGTTCGTGCCAGAAGAAGAACCGCCAGTAATCCGGTTCCTGCGCATGCACCGCCATTACCCACGGCAGGCTGACAAGGATTGCCACAGCAATCGCCACCGGGCCAAACAGCAGCAGTTCACGCCAGCGTTTTTGCCAGAGCATCCACGGCAGGGCGATCAACACCGGCAGCAGCCAGGCGAGAAATCCCTTGGTCATGAAGCCCATGCCACAGGCCAGCCCCAGCACTGCCCAGGCGGCCATGCGTTTGCCGCCGGTTTGGCTGTCGGCGGCAAACCACAGCGCCACCAGACTGAGGTTGACCCAGAAGGTGAATTGCGGATCGAGGTTGGCGTAACCGGCCTGACCGGCGACCACGGTGAAACTCATGTAGAGCAGGGCGCAGACGAAGCTTTTGCGCGGCTCGTTCCACAAGCGACGGGCAATCAGGTAGCAGAGCAACACGCTCAAACCCGTGCTCAGCGCCGACGCAAAGCGTACGCCGAACAGGTTCTGCCCAAACAATTGCTGACCCAGCGCGATCATCCAGTAACCGGCAATCGGCTTCTCGAAATAACGCAGGCTCATGAAGTGCGGCGACACCCAGTTGCCGCTCAGCAGCATGTCCTGGCTGATCTGCGCGTAACGGGTCTCGTCGGGAATCCACAAGCCGTGCGTGGCCAATGGCAGCAGATAGGCCAGCAGACAAATGCCCAGTAAAAGGATCGGCAATGCCCAGCGGTTCGTCATGCGCCTTGCACTCCCAGCCAGCCTTCACGGCCGTCGAGGGCGCCGCGTTGCACGCGACCTACGGGCAAGGTATTGAAAAACTCGGGCAACAAGTCGCCCAGCGGGGTGAAGTCGATGTGGCGCTGGCGGGCATCGGCCAGCAATTGACGAAAATCCTCAGCCATCAGAATCCCTTCTACTTCGGCATGAATGGTGTAGACGTTGAGTTGTTGCGGGCGAAAGTGGTCAAGGATGAAACCGTTGAAATCCCGCGCCGCGACAATCGGCCCGACGACCTCGTCGAAGGTCGGCAGGTCCACGGGAATCTGTGGTGTGCCCGGCGTGCCGTCGGCCAGCAGCGGACGAAACAGGCGTTGCCCCCGGCAATCGCTGTTGTAGCGAAAGCCGAAGGCTTGTTTGGCCTCGATTACACGCTCGTCCGCACGCCAACCGGCGGCGGCGGAACACTCGACTTTTTCGCCGAGAATGTCGCTCAAGGTGTCGACGCCCTGACGAATCTGCTCGATCAGTTGTGCGTTGCTCCAGCGCCCGGCGTTGGCCTGCCAACCGTGGTGATCCCAGGCATGCAAACCCACTTCATGCCCGGCATCGCGGGCCTGACGCATCAGGTGCCCGAGATCACGGCCAATCGGCTTGCCCGGCCACGCGGTGCCGGCCAGCAGAATGTCCCAGCCATACAGCCCGGCGGCATTGGAGCGGAGCATCTTCCAGAGAAACTGCGGGCGGATCAGGCGCCACAGATGCCGGCCCATGTTGTCGGGGCCGACACTGAAGAAGAACGTTGCCTTGATCTGCGCCTCGTCGAGCATTTCCAGCAACCGCGGCACCCCTTCACGGGTGCCTCGGTAGGTGTCGACATCGATACGAAGGCCTGCCTGCATTAGCGCTTGTCCGCTTGTTCGAGCATGGCTTCACGCAAGAAGAAATCGAGCGTGTTGCCAATGGTCTCGCGCATTTCCACGGTCGGCGTCCAGTCGAGCAGGCGCTTGGCGTTGGCGATGCTTGGTTTACGGTGTTCGACGTCCTGGTAACCGGCGCCGTAGAACGCCTTGCTCTCGACGTCGCGGAAACCGGCGAACGGCGGGAAGTTGTCACGCAGCGGATGCGCTTCGAACTGACGCAGCAACTCTTCGCCCAACTGACGAATGCTCGCTTCGTTGTCCGGGTTGCCAATGTTGATGATCTGGCCGTTGCAGACGTCGTTGTCGTTATCGATGATCCGCGCCAGTGCCTCGACGCCGTCAGCGATGTCGGTGAAGCAACGCTTCTGTTCGCCGCCGTCGAACAGGCGAATCGGCGTGCCTTCCACCAGGTTGAGGATCAATTGGGTGATGGCGCGCGAACTGCCGATACGGGCCGAATCCAGACGGTCGAGACGCGGGCCCATCCAGTTGAAAGGACGGAACAGGGTGAAATTCAAACCCTTGGCGCCGTAGGCCCAGATCACCCGATCCAGCAGTTGTTTGGAGACGGAGTAGATCCAGCGCTGCTTGTTGATCGGGCCGACCACGAGGTTGGAGGTGTCTTCGTCGAAGTGCTTGTCCTGGCACATGCCATAGACTTCCGAGGTCGACGGAAAGATCACGCGCTTGTTGTACTTGACGCAGTAGCGCACCAGTTTCAGGTTTTCTTCAAAGTCGAGTTCGAACACGCGCAGCGGGTTGCGGGTGTATTCGATCGGCGTGGCGATGGCCACCAGCGGCAGCACCACGTCGCACTTCTTGATGTGATACTCGATCCACTCGGAGTGAATGCTGATATCGCCTTCGACGTAGTGGAAGTGCGGGTGACTGCGCAGACGGTCGATGGCATCGGAACCGATGTCCAGGCCATAGACTTCGTAGCGGTCGTCACGCAGCAGGCGTTCGGACAAGTGATTGCCGATAAAACCGTTAACGCCAAGGATCAGCACGCGCGTGCGACGTGGCGCGCGGCCCGATTCGGCGCCGCGCAGCAGCGAGCCGTCGACCAGACCGAGTTCATTGGCCAGTTGCGGGCCACTGAGGAACAGGCCGTTGTCGTTGCGTTGGCCGGAGAGGATCAGCAGCGAATCTTCGCCACAAGCAATGCGCAGCGGATCGACGCTGATCACGCGGCCCGGTGCCTGGCCGTCGTTGCCCTTGACGACTTCGGCGCTCCACACGATCAGTTTGTGCTCACCGACAGCGCAGAAGGCGCCCGGATACGGCTGAGTCACGGCGCGAACCAGGTTGAACAACTGCTCGGCAGGTTTCGCCCAGAGCAGTTTGCCGTCCGCCGGGGTACGGCGACCAAATACCGTGGCTTTCGATTCATCCTGCGCGGTTTCGCTGACTTTGCCTTGCAGCATTGCTGGCAAGGTGTCACGCAACAGGTCAGCGGCGGCGGTGCGCAACTTGCCGTGCAGGCTCAGCGCGGTGTCGCTGCGTTCGATGGCCACGCGTTGCTGGGCGACAATGGCGCCGGCATCGGCACGTTTGACCATGCGGTGCAAAGTGACGCCGGTTTCGGTTTCGCCGTTGACCAGCACCCAGTTGGCCGGGGCGCGGCCACGGTAGCGTGGCAATAACGAGCCGTGCAGGTTGAACGCGCCTTTTTTGGCCAGGGCCAGCAGCGGCTCGCTCAGCAGGTTGCGATAGTAGAACGAAAAAATATATTCAGGATCGAGCTTGGCAATGCGCTCGATCCACAGCGGGTGGTTGACGTCTTCCGGGGCATGCACCGGGATGCCTTTGCTGGCGCACAGTTGGGCGACCGAGCCGTAAAAAGCGTTTTCTTTCGGGTCATCTGCGTGAGTGAACACCGCGGCAATGTCGTAGCCGCTGTCGAGCAGGCCTTGAATGCCGGCGCAGCCAATATCGTGGTAAGCGAAGACAACAGTTTTTGCACTCATGAGTGAACCTGACCGGTAGTAGAAGTAGAAGAGAGACCATCAACGGTGACGGCAGGCGCCGGTTCGGCGGCGTGGCTGCGCAAGACTTTTTCGATGAAGAAGCGCGGGCGGGCACGCACGTCGCTGTACATGCGCCCCAGGTATTCGCCGAGCAGGCCCATGCCGATGAACTGGCCACCGGTGAACACGAACAGCACGGCGAACAGCACGAACATGCCGTCACCGGCCCAGCCGGAACCAAAGGCCAGACGCAGGACGATCAACGCCACTGCAAACAGCACGCCGAGCCCGGCCATGGCGAAACCGACGATGCTCAGCAAACGCAGCGGTGTGGTGGTCATGCAGGTGATCAAGTCAAACATCAGGTTGATCAGGCGCATCGGGCTGTATTTCGAATCGCCGTGTTCACGCTCGGCGTGGGCGACGACGATTTCGGTGGTGTGGCGGGCGAAGCTGTTGGCCAGAATCGGGATGAAGGTGCTGCGCTCACGGCAGGCGAGCATGGCGTCGATGATCGTCCGGCGGTAGGCGCGGAGCATGCAGCCGTAATCGCTCATGGCGACGCCGGTGGAGCGCTGCACGGCGAGGTTGATCAGCTTCGACGGATAGCGGCGCAACGCCGAATCCTGGCGGTTGCCGCGCACGGTGCCGACGACGTCGTAACCCTTTTCCGCTTCGGCAACCAGGCGCGGGATTTCTTCCGGCGGATTCTGCAGGTCGGCGTCGAGGGTGATCACCACATCGCCCTTGCACTGCTCGAAGCCGGCCATGATTGCCGCGTGCTGGCCGTAGTTGCGGTTGAGGATGACCGCCACGAACGGGCTGTCTTCGCGGGTCGCGGCTTCTTCCAGAATATTGGCGGATTCGTCACGGCTACCGTCGTCGACGAGGACGATTTCATAGTCGTGGCGCAGCATCCGGCAGGCCGCTTCGGTGCGGCGCAACAGTTCCGGCAGGCTGTCCTGTTCGTTGTAGACCGGGATGACGATCGACACACAGCGGATCGGATAAGGTTTCACAGGCGTTTGTCCATAAGGGTGGCGATGGCGCCGACCACGCGATCAAGGTCTTGATCGCTCATGTCGGGGAACAACGGAATCGAGCACAGCCGCGCCGAGTTCCATTCGGTGTTGGGCAGATAAAGGTCGGGATCACGCTGGCGGTACCAGGTGTGCAAGTGGGTGGCGATGAAATGGATGCCGGTGCCGATGCCCTGATCCTGCAAACCTTTCATGAAGGCTTCGCGGTCCATGCCGCAGCGCTCGCTGTCGATGCGCAGGATGAACAGGTGCCAGGCGTGGGTCTGGGCGTAGGCGGGCACGGCCAGCGGTTGCACCGGCAGGCCTTCGAGTTTTTGCCGGTAGGCGGCGGCCAGTTCAGTGCGGCGCGCGTTGATCGCGTCCAGACGCTGCAGTTGCACCAAGGCAATCGCGGCGTTGATGTCGGCGAGGTTGTATTTGAACCCCGGCTCCATCACTTGCGCCTGCGGCTTGCGGCCACCGGTCAGCCGGTCGTAGGCGTCAACGCCCAGCCCATGAAACTTGAGCATGCGCACGCGGCTGGCCAACGCTTCGTCGTCGGTGACGAACATCGCGCCTTCGGCACAGGTCATGTTCTTGATCGCGTGAAAAGAGAAAATCGCCGTGCCTTGCGCGCCGACGTGACGGCCCTTGTAGCGGGTGCCAGCGGCGTGGGCGGCGTCTTCGATGACGGCGATACCGTGCTTGTCGGCCAGCGCGTACAGCGGATCGAGATCAAACGCGGCGCCGGCGTAATGCACCGGGATGATCGCCTTGGTGCGCGGGGTGATGGCGGCTTCGATGCGCGCGGCGTCGGTCATCAGGGTGTCGCGATCAACGTCGACGAACACCGGTGTGGCGCCGAGCAGCGAGATCATGTTGGCGGTCGAGACCCAGGTCTGCGACGGGGTGATGACTTCGTCACCCGGGCCAACGCCCAGGGCCAGCAGAGTGATGTGCATGCCGCCGGTAGCTGAAGAAAGTGCTACCGCGTGACGGCAGCCAACGTACTGCGCGAATTGCTCTTCGAGTGCCTGATTCTTCGGTCCGGTGGTGATCCAGCCGGAACGCAATACTTGCTCTACGGCTGCAATTTCTTCATCGCCGATACTGGGACGAGAGAAGGGGAGAAACGCCTGACTCATGAACACCTCATCACAAACAATCAGAAGAAAACCAAGTCACCAAACAGGATCCAATCTCAGCGTAGACGCAAAAAACACCTTTGCATCAATAAGTTGCTGATACGACTTACCGTCGGGGTTCGGTTGACTTTTGTGGCTTCGCGCGGCAGTTTGGACGGCGCCGACACGGGATCTGTTGGAATTAAGGTTATGCCCGTTTTTGTGAAAGGAACATGAAAAACCGGTCGGCGAATCGTTTATCTAGAACTCATACAGCCGCTGTTCAGACTTCTACCGTTTATCGTCGTTTTTAGTAGAAAAGTCCTACGGAAGTGTTCCCTTTATAGGCGAAATGTTGCAGTTGTTAGTTGCTGTGTTGAATTGTTTTTACTCAAGGCCTTTACGTTTGACTGACTTGTCCGTTGTACCGCTGCAAACCCGCCAAACCAATCCGATGACCCTGTATCTGGCGCGCCTGGCTCCCTCCAGTCAGTTGACCATGCGCTACGTTTTGCAGGATGCGGCCGACCGTCTCGGCTTTGAAGACATGAATGTCGAGGATATTCCCTGGCACGCGTTACAACCTGAAGATGTTGTTGCGCTGGTCGCCGCTTTGCGCGAAGACAACTACGCGCCGAACACTTCTTCGCTTTATGTAAACGCTGTGCGCGGGGTGATGAATGAAGCGTGGCGCATGAGCCTGATCTCTCAGGATCACTTGTTGAAGATGCGCTCGGTCAAAGCCATTGCCGGCACGCGTCTGTCCCGAGGGCGCAACTTGAAGCGCACCTTGATCCACGAATTGATGGAAGTGTGCGCCGCCGATCCGCGTCCGCAAGGCCTGCGCGACGCGGCAGTGATTGCGCTGTTGTACGGCACCGGCATGCGTAAGTCGGAGTCGGTGGACCTGGACTTGAACCAGGTCGACTTCACTGAACGCAGCCTGACCGTCACCGGCAAAGGCAATAAACAACTGATCAAATACGCGCCGGCGTGGGCGTTCGCCAAACTCGATGCGTGGCTGGAACTGCGTCGTTCGCAACTCAAGGAAGGCGAGAGTGACGATGCCTTTCTGTTCAACCGCATTCGTCGCGGCAGCCACATCACCCGTGAGCGCATCACCAAACACGCGATCTATTACATCGCCCGTCAGCGTGGCACGCAGGTCGGCGTGAAAATCATGCCCCATGACTTCCGGCGCTCGTTCATCACGCGGGTGATCGAGGAACATGATCTGTCGATCGCGCAGAAGCTCGCGCACCACAGCAACATCCAGACCACCGCCAACTACGATGTGCGCGATGACAACGAGCGGCGGCGCGCGGTGGATCGTTTCGATCTCTGATCAGGAAACCGCGAAGACGTGCGCCGCACCGAGCACCGATAACTGCACGTCGCTGCCGGCCGGTGGCGCGTGCATGCCGGAGCTGCGAACCAATAGCGACCTTCCGGTGGCCTGATGGAGTGGCGAGCGCAGTTCGACGGTGAGGGTGCAGGTGTTGCCGGCGAAGTCGCGTTCGGTGACCACGGCGGGACAGCCCTGGGTGCCGGACATCGCGTCGGACAGTTGCAATTGTTCGGGCCTGAGCATGATCTGCGCGTTACCGATGAAACCGTTGCTGTTCACCGGCACCTGGCCGAGATCGCAGTGGGCCAGACCGGACTCGATCCGCGCTGGCATCACCACGGCCTCGCCGAGAAAGTGCGCGGTCTGTTCGTCGTCGGGATAGCGGTAGAGGTCCATCGGATGCCCGGACTGCACCAGTCGACCGCCGCGCATCACCGCCAACTGATCGGCGAATGACAGCGCTTCGCCCTGATCATGCGTGACCAGAATCGTCGTGACACCCGCGTCCTCGAGCAAGCGCGCAACCATTTTGCGCATGGCGCTGCGCAGACCGGTGTCGAGGGCCGAGAACGGCTCATCGAGCAGCATCAGTCGCGGTTGTTGCGCCAATGCCCGGGCGAGGGACACCCGTTGCTGCTGGCCGCCGGACAGCTCATGGGGCCAACGGTTGGCCATGGTGGCGTCCAGCGAGACGCTGTCCATCAACTCCTGGATCCGTTGCTCTCTGGCGGTGCCGGTCAGCGCAAGGCCAAAACCGATGTTGGCGGCGACGGTCATGTGCGGGAACAGCGCGCCGTCCTGCGGTACGTAGCCGATCTGCCGTTGATAAGCGGGCACGGCGTGAGTGCTGTCGACCAGCACCTGACCATTGAGCGTGAGGCTGCCGGCATCGGGAAATTCGAAACCGGCAATCATCCGCAGCAGCGTGGTCTTGCCGGAGCCGGACGGACCGACAATGACCGTGCGGCTGCCGGTCGGCACCGACAGGCAAATGTCATCCAGCGCTTTCTGCGCGCCAAAGGACTTGTTCAGGGAAATCAGTTCGAGTGCGTTCATCGGCCAGCGGTGCGCCTGGATTGGTGATAGAGAATGGCCGTCAGCGGCAGCGAAAGCAGGACCATCAACAGCGCGTAAGGCGCGGCTGCGGCGTAATCGATTTCGCTGGTCATGGCCCAGAAACCGGTGGCCAGGGTGCGGGTGCCGTTGGGCGCGAGCAGCAGGGTCGCGGTCAGTTCATTGGTGATCGCCAGAAACACCAGCGCGGCACCCGCTGCAGCACCCGGCGCGGCCAGACGCAGGGTGATCAGCCACAAGGCGCGCAGCGGTGAGCGGCCGAGGCTTTGCGCGATGTTTTCCAGCTCGACCGGTGCCTGGGCGAAACCGGCGCGCAGACTGACCAGCGCACGCGGCAGGAACATCAGCAGATAGGCGAGCAGCACGGTGATGGTGGTCTGGTAGATCGGCCGGGCGAAGTGGATGGTCACGGTGACCAGTGCCAGCGCCACAACAATTCCCGGCAAGGAACTGGTGATGTAGTTGCAGCCTTCAAGCAAGCGCTGCAATTTGCCCGGCGCACGAATCGACAGCCAGGCAATCGGAATCGCCGCCAGACTGGTCAGCAGCGCACCGGCGAGGCCGAACGACAGGGTCTGCAACAAGGCGGGCAACAGTTCGCCACCGCCCCAGACCTCAACGCCTCCGGCAATCAGCCAGCGGCCCAGCGTCAGCAAGGGCACGCCGAGGGCGAGCAGGCAGGTCAGCCCTTGCAGGCTCAGCCCGAGAATCACGGTGTAACGACTCAGCAGTACGCTGCGTTGTTCGCGCGCGCTGCCGGAACCCACGCGGGCATAGCGCGCCTTGCCCCGGGCGGCGGATTCGACGGTGAGCATCGCCAGGCAGCACAACGCCAGAACGCCCGCCAGCATGTTTGCCGCCGGGCCGTTGAAGGTCGATTTGAACTGATCGAATATCGCCGTGGTGAACGTGTCGAAGCGAATCATCGCGTACAGGCCGTATTCGGCCAGCAGATGCAACCCGACCAGCAATGCACCGCCACAGATCGCCAGACGCAACTGTGGCAACACTACGCGGAAAAACACCGCCCAAGGCTTGAGGCCCAAGGATTCGGCAACGTCCTCAATCGCCGGGTCGAGGCGACGCAACGTCGCCGCCACCGGTAGATAAAGGAACGGAAAATACGCGATCACCGACACCAGCACACCGGCCGGCAATCCGTGAATGGAAGGAATCAGGCTGACCCACGCATAGCTATGGACGAATGCCGGCACTGCCAGCGGCGCCACGGCCAGCAATGACCACAGGCGTCGACCGGGCAGGCTGGTGCGTTCGGTCAGCCAAGCCAATGCGGTGCCAAGCAGAATGCACAGCGGCAACGTGATCAACACCAGCAGCACGGTGTTGATCAGCAGTTCAGCCACCCGTGGGCGAAACACCAGCGCCTGGATAGTCGCCCAGCCCGTCGCCCATGACACACCGAGCACAAACGCGATCGGCAGCAGTGACAACAGCGAAACACCGATCGCCAAAGCGACCACCCACGACCCCCCGCGCCCGGTGAGGGCGCGGGTTTTCAGTGGCAGGCGGACGGACGAGGCCACAGCGACCTGCGCAGGAAGGGTTTCAGGCAGCACTTACAGGATTCCCGCCTGGGTCATCAGCTCGACGGCTTTCTTGCTGTCGAGTTTTGACGCATCGACTTTTGGCGCGTCGAGATCCTTCAGCGGCGTCAGTTTCGGATTGGACGGCGCGCCCTTGCCGACGGCGTATTCAAACGAGGTGCCGCTGTGCAGGATCTCCTGACCTTCTTTGCCGGTGATGTATTTGACGAACTTCTGCGCCTCTTCCTGATGTTTGCTGGAGGCCAGCACGCCAGCGCCGGAGGTACTGACAAACGCCCCCGGATCCTGATGCTTGAAGTAGTAAAGCTGGGTGTTCTTGCTGTTTTCGCCGGTCTTGGACTGATCGACGAAGCTGTAATAGTGGTAGATCACGCCGCTGTCGATCTGCCCGGCGTTCACCGCTTTGAGCACGGCGCTGTTGCCGCGGTACATGGTGGCATTGTTTTTCATGCCTTTAAGCCAATCGAGGGTGGCGGCTTCGCCTTTCTGCTCCAGCACAGCCGCGACGATGGCCTGGAAATCAGCGCCGGCCGGTGAGGCAGCCCAGCGGCCTTTCCACTCCGGTTTGGCCAGATCGAGCAGGGATTTGGGCAGGTCTTTTTCCGCCAGTTTCGCCGGGTTGTAGACGAACACGGTCGAACGCGCGGCGATGCCGATCCACTGGCCATGGGCCGGGCGGTATGCCGCATCGACTTGTTCCAGCGTGGCTGGCGCGATCGGGGCGAACAGCCTGGCGTTGTCGACCAGCACCATTGCCGGGGAGTTTTCGGTGAGGAACACGTCTGCCGGCGAGGCCGTGCCTTCCTGAACGATCTGGTTGCCCATTTCGGTGTCGTCGCCATTGCGAATCGTCACCGGAATACCGGTTTCTTCGGTGAAACCGGCCACCCAGGCTTTGGTCAGGCTTTCATGCTGGGCGTTGTAGACCAGCAGGCCAACGCTGTCGGCGGCAAACGCCTGACCGGCACCGAGCAGGGCGGTGGCGAGCAATGCGCGTTTCAGAAAGGATGGGACCTTTGCATTCATAACGGTGACGCTCCTGATTTTTTAGACGTTATGGGCAGGCATTCGCCGGCAGACTTCAATGCGAATGATTTGCAGATATTCAGCCGCAGGCAATGTAGAGAGGCAAATGAGAAAAAAACGTCAAACAAACCGTTAATACATGTCATTGCCATTCAGATTAGCAGCGACTCGGTGACGCGCGGTGGCCGTGCGTCATTCCGCGTCAGGTGTTCAGGAGGGATTGGGCAGGTAGGCGACGCTCTGGTCCTGGTGGCCATGGAAAAGCTGTTCGCCGCGGGTGGGCGTGGTGGTGATGACGCGGTGATCGGCGCTCAGGTAGGCGAGTGGCAGCGGATCACCACTGCGGTACTGGGCAACGATGATGGTGCGTTGCGGGTCCCAGTGTTGACCGCTACTGCGTTCCAGCCATGCCAATAGCGTCGCGCTGTCACCGTTGCGTGGGAAGTCGGCGGTTTCAGGGACGTAGTAGAAAGGCGCACCGCCGGTTTGCAGGTACATCGGCACTTTGTTGTCGACCTCGACCATGACCATTCGCCACTGATTCAACGGCGCCTGCCGACTGGCCTGTTCACGCACGACTTCGCCGAAGCGGATCACGCCGCCTCCGCTGTTGGTCCACGGATACAGCACGCCGAGCACACCGGCCATCATGACCGTGGCGACCGCAAAACCGACTTTCAATCCACGCCCTTCGAGGTTGCGCGCGGCCATGCGCCGGGTGATCCACCACGCACCGAGCAGTTGCGCAAATGGCACCAGAGGCAACACGTAATAACTGCGCCGGCTGCCGCTGGCGGTGAAAAACAGCAGTAACAGGCCAAGGCCTTGAATCAGCCTGCGGGTGTCTGGCTCGATGTCTCGCCAGTTGCGCAGCGCCACCCATAGCGCAATGAGCCAGCACGGCGCCCACGGCAGGGTGTAGACCGGCAGATACAACAAATAGGTGTAAATCGGGCCGATGTTGTCGAACGGCTGGAAAAACCGCACGACGTTTTCCCGCAACACCAGGCCCAGACCGCTTTGCCGATAGTCCGGGGATCCATAAATATGCGAGAGCAGAAACGGCAATCCATAGAACGCTCCGGCGATCAGCAGCGCGGCACACAGACGCAGGTTGAGGTGGCGTTTCCAGCGGCCGTTTTGTAAAAGATGCGGCAACAGCAGCAGTCCCGGCAGGATGAAACCGATCAGCCCCTTGAACAGCGATGTCAGCGACAACAGGCCGAAAAACACCACATAGCGCCAGAGTCGCGTGTCGTCCGGCCCTCGCCAATACCACCACACCGCTGCGAGAACACCGCAGACGGTGAGGATGTCGGCCGTCGCAACCCGCGCCCAGAAGATGAAATAGAACGTGGTCGCCAACATCCATCCGGCAATCAGCCCAGTGCCTTTGCGAAACAATTGCTCACCCAGCAGATACACCAGCCATACGCTGAACCATGCCGAAATCACCGACGACAAGCGCAATGACCACGGCCCCAGGCCTGCGGTCAGCCAGGATAACGCGGTGATCAGCCAATACGACAGCAATGGCTTGTCGTAGTACGGATCGCCCTTCAGATACGGGTCCAAGTAATCACCGCTTTGCAGCATCTGCAAAGCGATATTGGCCCAGCGGGTTTCCGCGCCCCAGAGTTCACGACTGCCCAGCCCGAGCAGCAGCATCAGCGCAGTCGCTGCGAGGAGAATCCATAACGCCCTGCGTTCTTTGGCCGTCGAAGTCATGGCTGACGCTTGGCGAAAATGTAGATCTGCAGATTGCCGCGCTGGTAATGCTTGCCGTCTGCCGGCAACAACTCGATTTCCTGGGCCTCCTGAGTGCTGTTAACGCGCATCACCACGCCGACCGAGCCTTTTTTGCGCGCTTCATTCATCCATTGGCCGACGTCGTCCAGACCGACTTTGCGTGCGGCCATCGCCGGATCCTCGAGGCCGTATTTCAGTTCACCGACGGTATTGAACAGATCCACTTGCGGCCGCTGCAAACGCCACGCCAGCGCCGACGCTGCGCCGAGGTCGTTACTCAACAGCGAGGACGTTTCGCTCAAGGCTTGCTGATGCTCGGCAATAAACTGGTCGGGCATTTTGCTGTCGACGATCTGCGCCGGCATGGCGGCGGGCAACAGGGCAATCAACAGGCCGATGCCGAGTGCCGGCATGGCCCACATCGTCAGCGGCCGCATGATCTGCAGGGCATTGGCGATGATCCAGCCGATCAGCACGATGAACACCAGCGACAGGCTGAACATCTCGGTGTTTGCATAGAGTTCCTTGCGCGCTTGCAGATAGATCAGCGCAATCAGGGCAACGCTGCCCAGCACGGTATTGATCACCCCGTTAAAGCGCAGAACCTGCGGGTTGCGCTGCTCCAGCCAGTTGACCACGGTGTAGCCCATCAGCAGTCCCAGCGGAAACAGGCACGGCATGATGTAAGTCGGCAGTTTGCCGCTGCTCAGGCTGAAAAAGATCAGCGGCAGCACAAACCACAACGCCAGAAACGCGGTTTTTGCCTCGCGCTTTTCACGCCAGGTACGAATCAGCGTCGACGGCAACAGCAGCGCCCATGGCAACGTCGCAGCGAACAGCAACGGCAGATAGAACCACCATGGCCGTGCGTGCTGGGCATCATCGCCGGCAGCAAAACGGCGGATGTGTTCATGCCAGAAGAAGAATCGCCAGAAGTCCGGTTCGCGCACGTGCACGGCCAGCGCCCACGGCACGCTGACCAGCGCGGCGACCAGCACAGCCACGGGGCCATAACGTAGCAGTTCGCCGAAACGCCGTTGCCAGATCATGTAGGGCAGGGCGATCAGCACCGGTAACAGCAGGGCGAGAAAGCCTTTGGTCATCAGGCCCGTGCCGCAGGCCGCGCCCAATAATGCCCAACTGCCGAGACGCGCCCGGGTCGTGGAACTGTCGATGGCAAACCACACCGCCACCAGACTGAGGTTGACCCACAAAGTGAACTGCGGATCGAGGTTGGCGTAGCCCGCCTGGCTGGCGATCAGGCCAAAGCTCATGTACAGCAAGGCGCAGGCAGCGCTGATGCGCGGGTTGTTCCAGAGCCTGCGCGCCAACAGCCAGGCGAGCCAGATGCTCACGCCCGTGCTGACGGCCGAAGCGATGCGCACACCGAACAGGTTGTCGCCGAAGATCGCCTGACCGATGGCGATCATCCAGTAGCCGGCAATCGGTTTCTCGAAGTAGCGAATGCCCATGAAATGCGGCGCGACCCAATTGCCGCTCAGGAGCATTTCCTGACTGATCTGGCCGTAGCGGGTTTCGTCGGGGATCCACAAACCGTGGGTCATCAGCGGCAGCAGATAGAACAGCACAAAGGCCAGGATCAGCCCGGGGATCGCCCAGCGTTCGATCAACGATGGGGATTGAATCAAATGACGGGCAGCGTGGCGCAACGGAGGGGTATCGGACGTCATGACTGGGCCTTGTGGCGAATACAAAGAATCCGGCTTAAATTCTCGCGTTAGT
The DNA here is from genome assembly GCF_029543085.1 of Pseudomonas sp. A34-9. Lineage (NCBI taxonomy): Bacteria > Pseudomonadati > Pseudomonadota > Gammaproteobacteria > Pseudomonadales > Pseudomonadaceae > Pseudomonas > Pseudomonas sp. A34-9. The sequence continues at coordinate 3,332,804 of NZ_CP119967.1, forward strand.
GGGTGCTGTTTATTACTTGTGAGTAACGTTTAATGCCTGCCAGTACTGCGTATTGATAATGCCCAGCACGGTAAGTTTTTTCTGATGATCAATTCTTACGAGTAAGGTACTGCCGTATTCGGCGGCAATCGCATGGGGGAAGCCGGTCTGCTTTTCAAAGTCACTGATGCAGCCACTGTGGGTGACCAGAACAAGATTTTGCTGCGCAACTTTGCGCGCGACGATTTCATCGCGCAGTGTCGGGCCGCACGTGGCCAGCCAGTCCTCGGCGCGGGCGTCGTGGCCGAACATGTAATGCGCGGTTTGCGCTGTGCGCGTCAGCGGGCTGCTCAACACCACGGCTTGCTGCATGCCCAGTTTCACGAAGCCTTGGCCGACTACATGCGCCGCAGTACTGCCCACTTCGGTAATGCCATCTGCCGGGCCCAGACAGGTATTGCTCGAACGATCGCAACGTTCGGTGTGCCGCACCAGGGCAACGACTTCACCCGCCTGCCAGGCATTGACCCATTCGGCGGTGGTGTTATGTCCGGCGTGATCAAGGTCGGTCGGCGAGCGAGGCCACCAGACAAAACCGCTGACCAGAATGGCCATCGCCATGACGCAGGCCAGCGCAATCCATAGCCGAAAACGTGGCGTACGCCGATACCGCAATAAATGTTTCAACTGAAATAATTGCGCCACAATGTTGCCTCTTTAAACGCCAGATAGTTCATTCAATGCAACGCAAGGCTTGGGCAGCGAGCAACTTTACGATTGTTTACTTGAATGCAGGCTGAACACTACGTTCAAGGTCGTCGGGGCGCGGTGAAGAACATGTGAAAAAATTGCCAGAAGTTGTTGCGGGTAACTAAAGCGGCTATTTGATAAATAAACTCAAATGCTGTTTTTGTTTATCCGGGGTCTTACCAGGGCGCCACCATTGCGGTGAAGCTCAACGCTGTCGAACAACGGAGCCACGCAAACGCATGGATCTCAAGCAAAGCCTGACAAAACGGATCGTGATCGTGTTTGCGTTGATGAGCGCGCTCGTCGCCGGTGTGTTTGCAGCGGGAATCGTCGCGACCGTGCATGTGGTGGAACGCAAGTTGACCACCACCACGCTGAGCGGCGGCCTGCACCGCTTATTGGCGATGGACGACATCAGCCTCTGGAGCCACACGCCGGAAAAAAGCGAATTGTTTTTTTTCGAGGGCGGCCAGGGGCCGTTGGCGCTGACCCGGCAACTGGCGGCGCTGCCCTTGGGCTTTCAGGAAATCAAATTCCACGGTGATGCCTTCTACGCCATGGTCGAAGCCGTCGGCGGGCGCAAATACGTGCTGCTGCGCGATCAGGAAAGCCTCGAACAGCGCGAGCATCTGCTGTTTATCGTGGTGATTGTCGGGTTCATCCTCAGCGTGATTCTGGCGATTGTTCTGGGCCGCTTGCTGGCACGACGGGTCATGGCGCCGGTGATTCGTCTGGCCCGACAGGTGCGCCATCGCGATCAACTCATTGAGGTGGCGCCGCCATTGCACCCTGATTACGCCGCCGATGAAGTCGGTGAGTTGGCGCTGTCGTTCGATCAGACGCTTGGACGCCTGCGTGCTACCTTGAGCCGCGAAAAACTTTTCACCAGCGACGTCAGCCATGAACTGCGCACGCCGTTGATGGTGCTGACGACGTCCTGCGAGTTGCTGTTGGCCAATCCGTCGCTCGATCCCCGCTCTACGGCGCAAGTCAGCCGGATTGCCCGGGCCAGCCACGAGATGCGCCAATTGGTCGAAACCTTTCTGATGCTGGCGCGCAAGCCTGAAGAAGTCCGCGTGCAGTCCACGTGCACCCTGAAGGAAATCGCCGATGCCCAGGTTGAAGTCTGGGGGCGATTGATCGGCGAAAAAGGTCTGGAGTTTATCTACGATCCGCAATACGTCGGCGTGGCGCGCTTCAATCTGACCTTTCTGCAGTCAGTGATGGGCAACCTGTTGCGCAACGCCTGGCATTACACCGACCACGGTTTTGTGCGACTGACTGTGCAGGAAAACAGCTTCGTGGTCGAAGACAGCGGCATCGGTATCCCGGAAGAACAGCGCCATGCGATGTTCCAGCCCTTCGTGCGCGGTGACGAACAGCGCGGAGAAGGACTCGGTTTGGGGCTTTCGCTGGTGCAGCGGATCTGCAGCCAGCAACACTGGCAGGTGCAGCTCACCCCCCGTGAACCCAATGGCTGTCGTTTCACGGTGACGCTGATTCAGGAGGAGGGCGGACAGCCACGCGGATTGCCGGCGGCCTGACTGATCAGCGCAGCCAGGCGTTTGACGTTGTTCTGCTGGGCGTTGACCAGTTCATCGATGCTCGGACCCGAGGGGGTTTGCAAGATCGAGCGGCAGGTCAGCAGGCCACTATCGGTCGCCCCTGATGGACGCAGGCGCCATTTGGCGTCGATCAAGGCGTATTGACCCGGAAGCGAATCGAAGCGCTGCACCTCGATGCGTACCGAGGTAGTGCCCTGGCCGCCGGTATTGCTCAATTGATCGCTCAGCGCACCGCGCAGCTCATCGGCAAGTGTCGCGCCCCACCAATCGGTTTCCAGAATCGCCAGGCCGCTGCTGCCTTGGCGGATGACGATTTGCGCACGGTCGACCTGTGGCGGAACACTGAGGGCTTCGATCGGAATCTGCGCGCCGGCGCCCTTACTGCTCAGTTGCACCGGGGTCAGCGTGTGAAAGCTGATCGGGTCGCTGCGGCACGCGCCCAGCAACATGAAGGCAGCGAGCACGGTGATCTTCAGCGGTAAAGCCATGGGTTAGCTCCTGTGCTCAATTGCGTGGCGGTCCTTTCAGATCCAGTGGCGCGGCGTTATCGGGGCGACCGCGGATCAGCGACTCAGGATGCCGGCCCAGGTAATCCGACAGCTCACGCAGAGAACGCGACATGCGCCCGAGTTCATCGAGGGTTTCCGTGAGTTTTTCGCGTTGCGGCGAATCTTCGGCCAGGGTCGAACTGGCGGACTGCAAGGTCTTGCTGACGTCGGCGAGGGTGCTCTGCACACCCGGCAGGGTCTTGGCGTTGAACTGGGTCAGGCCTTTGCGCAGCTCGATCAGATTGCTGTCGAGGTTGTTGGCGATGCGATCAACCGGCAGCTTGTTGAGCTTGTCGACCACGGCTTCGAGTTTTTCCTGCAGTTGTTCGAGGCTGCCAGGCACGGTCGGGAGAACCACCGGGCGAGCGGTCGGATCGAACGCGACTTTCTCCGCTTTCGGGAAGAAGTCCAGTGCCACGTACAACTGGCCGGTCAGCAGGTTGCCACTGCGCGCCTGGGCACGCAGGCCATTATCGATGAAGGTGCCCAGCAGGCGGATGCCGGCGGCTTCGTCGTTGGGGTCGTGCTTGAATTCGGTGAGCATTTTTTTGTAGGCCTGACCGAGACGCTGCGGGTAAATGACGATGCCGACGTTAAGCGGGAAGGTGCGTTTTTTTGCATCGAAATCCAGGTTGATGCCCACGACTCGACCGATTTCCATACCGAGGAACTCGACCGGCGCATCGACCTTGAGTCCGCGCAGTGACTGTTCGAAACGCAACACCATGTATTGCGCCTTGCCATTCGGTGGGGCGAGGGCGCTCTGCTGGTCGGCGAACAGTTCGAAATCCTTGTCGTCGGCGGCGGCCACATCGTTGGGACTGTAATCCGGAGCACGGAACGCAATACCGCCCACCAGCAGGGTCGACAGCGATTCGGTCTTCACGGCAAAGCCATTGGCACCGACATTGATGTCGATGCCGCTGGCATTCCAGAAGCGGGTGTTTTCGGTGACGAACGCGTCGTTCGGCGCGTGAATGAACACCTCGATATCGACCCCTTTGCCTTCGGGGTTGAGGGTGTAAGTGACGACCTGGCCGACCGGAATCTTGCGGTAATAAACCGGCGAACCGATGTCCAGTGAGCCGAGATCCGGCGCGTGTAGCATGAAGCGCTTGCCGGGTTCGCCATAGGTGATCGGCGGAGGATTTTCCAGACCCTTGAAGTTCTTTGAGCGGCCATTGGACTGGCCGACGTCGGCGCCGATGTAGTCACCGGATAGCAGGGTGTCGATACCCGAAACGCCGCCGGCGCCAATGCGCGGGCGCACCACCCAGAACTGTGAATCTTCGCGGGTAAAGGTTTCCGCCTGTTTGGACAGTTTGATGGTGGCGTCGACGCTTTTCTGGTCGCCACTCAACTCGACATCCGTCACTTGACCGATGACCACATTGCGATATTTGACTTCGGTCTTGTTGGCCGTCAGGCCGCTGCCGGTCTTGAAGTTGACGATGATCGCCGGGCCTTCCTGCATCAGGTTGTGCACCACCAGCGAAATGCCTACCAACACCGCCACGATCGGTACGATCCAGACGAGTGAAATGCCGAACCGGTGGGTTTTGACGGGGGCTTGGCCTGGCGCTCGTGGCTCGTCGGCGGCTGACGACTTCATCCATGTCCTCCTCGATTGAATGGGCACTGAGCGTCAGGAACGCAAAAGCACCCCATCAATATAGAAGTGCTTGGCGATAGAGCAAATTCTCGGAGGATGTGAGCCCTTGCCCGTTGATCGTTCCCACGCTCTGCGTGGGAATGCAGCCCGTGACGCTCCGCGTCACTGGACGCAGAGCGCCCCTTGAGGCGTTCCTTTGCTGCGTGTGGGAACGATCAGATTGAGCTGTCAGTGCGGTTTTGCGCTGTCAGCCCAGCATCTCGCGCAGGCGATACCAGAACATCCCCAAGGCCAGCAGCGGCGAGCGCAGGGCGGGCCCGCCGGGGAAGGTCATGTGCGGCACGCCGCTGAACACGTCCATGCCTTGGCTGTGACCGGCATGAATCGCCTCGCCGAGCAGTTTCGCGCACCAGTGCGTGACGTTCAGGCCATGGCCGGAGTAGCCCTGCGCATAGAACACGTTCGGATGTTGCTTGAGGCGACCGACCTGCGGAAAACGGTTGGCGGTGATGCCGATCTTGCCGCCCCATTGGTAGTCGATGCGCACGTCGGCCAGTTGCGGGAACACCTTTAGCATTTTCGGGCGCATGTACGCAGCGATGTCCGCCGGATCGCGCCCGGAATAGTGGCAGGCACCGCCGAACAACAAGCGCCGGTCCGCCGAGAGCCGGTAGTAATCGAGGCCGACTTTCTGGTCGCACACCGCAAGGTTCTGCGGGATCAGTTGCGCGGCGCGTTCCTCGGACAATGGCTCAGTGGCGATGATATAGCTGCCGGCCGGCAGCACCTTGCCACTGAGTTGTTGTTCGAGTTCGTCCAGATGCGCATTGCAGCCGAGCACCAGACTGCCGGCGCGCACCGTGCCGTGGGCGCAGCGCACTTGCACCGTCGCGCCGTGGATGATTTCCAGCACTGCGCTCTGCTCGAAAATCTTCACGCCGAGCGCCGCCGCCAGTCGCGCTTCGCCTTGCACCAGATCGAGCGGGTGCAGGTGACCGGAGCCCATGTCCACCAGCCCACCGGCATAAATGTCGGAATTCACCACTTGCTGGCGGATCTGCTCCGGGCCGATCAAGCGGGTTTCATGGGCATAGCCGAGTTCGGCGAGGTCGACCAATTCATCCTTGAACGCAGCGTACTGCGCCGGGGTGTTGGCCAGGTCGCAGAAGCCCCAGCGCAGATCACATTCGATGCCGTTGTCGCCGATGCGCTGACGCACCAGGTCCACCGAATCGATGCCGGCGCGCTGCAAATAGCGCACGCCTTCCTGACCGACATATTTGGCGAAGCCTTCAACCTCATGACCGATCCCGCGAATCAACTGGCCGCCATTGCGCCCACTGGCGCCCCAGCCAATACGCCGGGCTTCGATCAACACCACCGACAACCCGCGCTGAGCGAGTTCGATGGCAGTGTTGACCCCGGTGAACCCGCCGCCGATCACGCAGACATCGGCCGTCAGGTCACCGTCCAGGACCGAATAAGGTGTGGTCGCCCGAGCCGAAGCGGCGTAATAGGAGCGGGCGTGTTCCTGGGTGTACTGATTCATTTGTTCGACTTCACTTTGCTCCAGGACCGGGTCATCAGACGCATGATCGCTTGAGGCGGGGTGGTAGAGATGTAGAGCTTGTCGAGGACTTCTTGCGGCGGATACACCTCAGGATTGTTGACCAGCTGCGGATCCATGTATTGCTTGGCCGCCGGGTTCGGGTTGGCGTAACCGACCGAGGCGCTGACCTTGGCGATCACTTGCGGATCGAGCAGGTAATTGATGAACGCATGGGCTTCCTTGACGTTGCTGGCGTCGGCCGGGATGGCCAGCAGGTCGAACCAGAGGTTGGCGCCTTCTTTGGGAATGGCGTAGGCGATGTTCACGCCGTTCTTGGCTTCCTTGGCGCGGTTGGCGGCCTGAAATACGTCGCCGGAATAACCGAAGGCCACGCAGATGTCACCGTTGGCCAGATCGGACACGTATTTCGAGGAGTGGAAATAGGTGATGTACGGACGGATGCTCAGCAGTTTTGCTTCAGCCTTTTTAAAGTCTTCCGGATTTTCGCTGCGCGGATCCATGCCCATGTAATTGAGCACGGCCGGGAACACTTCGTCGGCCGAGTCCATCATCGACACACCGCACTGGGTAAGTTTCTTCAGGTTCTCGGGTTCGAACAGCACGGCCCAGGAATCGATGTGGTCGATGCCCAGCACCTGCTTGACCTTGTCGACGTTGTAGCCGATGCCGTTGGTGCCCCACAGGTAGGGCACCGAGTGCTGGTTGCCCGGATCGTTTTTCTCCAGCAGCTCAAGCAGTTTCGGGTCGAGGTTCTTGAAGTTCGGCAGTTGCGAACGGTCAAGTTTGAGGAACGCGCCGGCCTTCACCTGACGGGCAAGAAAGTGGTTGGACGGCACCACCACGTCGTAACCGGTGCGACCGGCGAGAAGTTTGCCTTCGAGGGTTTCGTTGGAGTCGAAAACGTCGTAGATCACCTTGATCCCGGTTTTGGCCTGGAAGTCGGCGAGGGTGGTTTCGCCGATGTAGTCGGTCCAGTTGTAGACGCTGACTTGTGGCTGGGCCAGTGCGGCGGTGCTGCACAACAGCGCCAGTGCGGCGGGAACCATGGATTTCAATAGACGCATTTCGACACCTCTTAAATTATTGGATTTTTCAGGTGGTTCGCTAATCCCTTGTGGGAGCGAGCCTGCTCGCGAAGGCGTCGGCACAGTCACCATTGATGTTGCCTGACCCACCGCTTTCGCGAGCAGGCTCGCTCCCACAGGGATTTGTGCAGATTTGGATTAGACGCTCAGCATCAGGAACTCACGCTCCCACGAGCTGATCACGCGCTTGAAGTTTTCATGCTCGGCACGCTTCACCGCGACATAGCCACGGACGAATTTGTCGCCGAGGTATTGCGCAACGGCCTCGCACTCTTCCATCTGCGTCAGCGCTTCTTCGATGGTGATCGGCAAACGCAGGTTGCGACGCTCGTAAGCGCGGCCCTGGACCGCAGCGCTCGGCTCGATGCCTTCGACCATGCCGATGTAACCACAGAGCAGGCTCGCGGCAATCGCCAGGTACGGGTTGGCATCGGCGCCCGGCAAGCGGTTTTCCACGCGCATGGCTTCGGGACTTGAGGTCGGCACACGCAAACCCACGGTGCGGTTTTCTTCGCCCCATTCGACGTTGACCGGCGCCGAAGTGTCCGGCAGGAAGCGGCGGAACGAGTTGACGTTCGGCGCGAACATCGGCAGCACTTTCGGGATGTACTTCTGCAAACCGCCGATGTAATGCAGGAACAGTTCGCTCATCTGCCCGTCAGCGTTGGCGAAGATCGGCTTGCCGGTAGCGATGTCCACCACGCTCTGGTGAATGTGCATGGCGCTGCCCGGCTCATCGCCGATTGGCTTGGCCATAAAGGTCGCGGCGACGTTGTGCTTGAGTGCGGCCTCACGCATGGTGCGTTTGAACACGGTGATCTGGTCGGCCAGATCCAGTGCGTCGCCGTGACGGAAGTTGATTTCCATCTGCGCCGGACCGTCTTCGTGGATCAGCGTGTCGAGGTCCAGACCTTGCAGTTCGCACCAGTCGTAAACGTCTTCGAACAGTGGATCGAATTCGTTGGCGGCATCGATGGAGAACGACTGACGACCGCTTTCAGCACGGCCCGAGCGGCCCAGCGGCGCTTTGAGTGGCAAGTCCGGGTCTTCGCAGCGTTGGGTCAGGTAGAACTCCATTTCTGGCGCCACAATCGGCTTCCAGCCTTTGTCGGTGTACAGCTGCAAGACTTTTTTCAGCACGTTGCGCGGCGACAGTTCGATCGGGTTGCCGAACTTGTCGAAGGTGTCGTGGATGACGATGGCGGTCGGTTCGATCGCCCATGGAATCACGTAGACCGCGTCAGCCACTGGCTTGCAGACCATGTCGATGTCGGCTGGATCGAGCAGGTCGTAGTAGATGTCGTCGTCGACAAAATCCCCGGTTACCGTTTGCAGCAGCACACTTTCCGGCAGGCGCATGCCTCGCTCATGCAGGAACTTGTTGGTCGGTGCGATCTTGCCGCGGGCAATGCCGGTCAGGTCGCTGACCACACATTCGACTTCGGTAATCTTGTGATCTTTCAGCCACGTGAACAGCTGATCGAAAGGGGCATTCATAGAGACCTCGTTATTGGTTTTATAGACGCCGGGGAGGGCGGGTTTCATCTTCCGCCCCTTCCCCTGTGGCGCGTTGACGACTATCTTGGGCGAGCCTTGCAGTTCCATCTATCCACTTTAAGCAGCACCAAAGCGCACCAAAAGAGTGCGCAAGGTCACCCCATGACAACGTGCAATTCGCTCCAGGTTCAAGCGTTCAACACCGCCGATGTGGCCGAGCAAGTCCGCGCCACACCGGGCTGGGTCCAGCATTACCAACAGATGTCGCCGGGCCATTTCGCCGGGCAGATCCGCTATCTGGATCTGCAGGGTGTCGAGGTCTATGAAGAGCAGATGAACACCCGCGTCGAGCAAAATTTCAGCGCGCCGTCCGGTGCCCTAGCGTTCTGTTTTGATCGCAGCGACAACGCGCTGTACCTGCTCAATGAAGAGAGCCGCAACATCTGGATCACTCCGGAGAACTATCAGGAAATCGCCGTGGTGTTCGGTCCGGAGTTTGTCCGTCAGCACGGTCTGAATGTGGCGAAACTCGAAGGGTTGTTCATGACGCAACTCAATTGCGGGCAGAACGCCTTATTCAGTCGCTGGTTAAGCTCGACTCTTACGAAGTTGTCGCAAGCTGTTGATCCTCTTGATAAAGATTCGCTGACCCAGCAGCTGCTGGAAGACTGCCTGTTCATTCTCGACAACGCTCACACCAGCCTCGATCGCGGAGGCTTACAACGGCGCAGCGAAGAACGGATGATCATGAAACGGGTAGGGGAGTGGGCGGCGGATTCGCCGGAAGACACCGTCAATCTGCTCGAGTTGGCACACGTAGCGGGAGTGCCGTTGCGCCAATTGCAGCAGGCATTCAAGGCCTACACCGGAATGACACCCAGTCACTGGCTGCGCCTGCGCCGGTTGAACAGCGCACACCGCGAATTGCTCAAGCGCCGGCCCACGGAAACCACCGTCGCCGAGGTGGCGATGCACTGGTCGTTCTGGCATCTGGGGCGGTTTTCCAACAGTTATCGGGCGCTGTTCAAAGAGTTGCCGAGCGAGACCTTGAAGCGCTCATGAAAGGCGTGGCGGTTAAAAAGGCTTTGTGTCGTCGCTCAAGTTAAATAGAATCACTCTCATTTGAAACTGACTTCGCGCAGGACTCTTGAGATGACTGAAGCAGCGACGCCATCGCCGCAGCACCTGCACGAACTGTATCGCGATCACCGAGGCTGGCTGGAAACCTGGTTGCGGCGGCGCATGGGCAACGCGTGGGATGCGGCTGACCTGAGTCAGGACACCTTCTTGCGCGTACTGTGCAGCGCGCAACCGATCGCCGAGATGCGCGAGCCGCGCGCGTACTTGCTGACCGTGGGCAAACGCCTGCTGAGCAACTTCTACACCCGCCGCAGTCTGGAAAAAGCCTACCTCGAAGCCCTCGCGCAATTGCCCGAGGAGTGCGTGCCTTCGCCTGAACAGCGCTGGTTGCTGCTGGAAACCCTGCAAGCGCTGGACGAGTTGCTTGATGGTTTGCCCCGAGCAGTGCGCCGGGCGTTTTTATGGAGTCAGCTTGAAGGCCTTGGTTACCGCGAAATCGCCGAGCGCTTGCAAGTCTCAGAACGCACAATAAAACGTTATATGGCGCAGGCTTACGAGCATTGCTTGATGTTGGATCTAGCATGAACGTCGCGCCCGACGCAGAAGTGCGCGAAGTGGCACGCGCCGCCGCGCAATGGCTTGCGCTGCTTGAATCGGGCGATGCCACGGATGATGATCACGCGCGGCTGCAGCACTGGCGTAACAGTGACAGCCGTCACGAGAACGCCTGGCAGAAAATTCAACTGCTGCGCCAACGCTTTTCCGACGTTCCAGCCGCGCTGGCCATGGCCACGCTGGATCGTCCCGATCTGGCACGGCGCGCCGCACTGAAACGTGCACTCGGTTTGGCCGCACTGGTGCCAGCAGCGTGGCTGATCAGTCGACAATTGCCGATGGATGCATGGCGTGCTGACCTGCAGACCAGCACCGGGGAGCGCCAGCGTTTGCCGTTGGCCGATGGCAGTTCGTTGCAACTCAACACCGCCAGCGCGGTGAATGTCGATCTGCCGGCACGGCAATTGACGCTGATACGTGGCGAGATAGCGCTGAACGTTCCGGGCCGTTCGGCGCTGACGATCAACGCGCCTTACGGGCGAATCATCGTCAGTCGCAGCGAGGTGTGCGTGCGTCTCAATGAGCGTGACTGCAATGTTTCGGTCGTCAGCGGCACGGTGCAGTTGCAGCCGTTGCACGGGCCAGCATTGGTATTGAATCAAGGACAGCAAGTCAGCCTGCAAGCGTCTGGCGCAGGTTTCGTCAAAGCATTCGATGCGTTGATGCCGGGCTGGCGCGACGGTGTGTTGATGGCGCAGAACCAGGCGCTGGGGGACTTCTTGCGCGAGTTGAGTCGCTACCGTTCGGGACTGTTGCGCTGGGATCCGGCCCTGGAAGCGCTGCGCATCACCGGCAGTTTCCGCCTCGACAATACCGATCAAATCCTCGCACTGCTCGCGGCGAGCCTGCCGATAGACGTTCATACGCGAACGCGGTTCTGGGTGTCTCTCACGCCTCGAAACATTCTTCCCTCAGAAAAAACTGGCTGAAGCCTGTCCCTTTTTTTCGCCTCGCTGGTCATTCCAGGCAAGTGAACAAAATCGAGAGCTTCTTCCAATGCCCGCAGTATTCCCAAGTCGTTTGCGTCCGTTGTTGCAGTTGAGCCTCCTGTTGAGCCTGAGTGCCAGCCCTGTGTTGATCCCGTCCAGTTGGGCCGAAGACGCCCGGCGCAGTTATCAGGTGCCGGCCGGCAGCCTCAGTGCCGCATTGACACGATTCGCCGGATTGGCCGGGGTCAACCTTTCGGTCGATCCGGCGCTGGTCAGCGGGCGCAACAGTCATGGTTTGTCCGGCGAGTTTGGTGTGGAGGAGGGGTTTGCCCGGTTGTTGCTGGGTTCTGGCTTGCAACTGCAACCGCTGGGTGAGCACGCTTACACCTTGGTGCCGGCAGCGCAGGCCGGCAGCCTGCAACTGGCGCCGACTTCGATTCTGGGCGCCAGCGATTCGACAGGCGCCGATGTATTTGCCGGAGGACAGGTGGCCCGTCGCGGCTCACAGGGTTTGCTAGGGTCGAAAGACTTCATGGAAACGCCGTTCAGCATGACCACCTACACCAGCGAAGCCGTGAAAAACCAACAGGCACGCACGCTGGGTGATCTGATTGCCAGCGACCCGTCGGTGCGCGCGACCAACCCGGCCGGTGGACGTTACGAGCAGTTCACTATCCGTGGTTTCAGTCTGTTCAACAGTGATGTGGCTTATAACGGCCTCTATGGGGTTCTGCCGACTTACACGATCGACATGGAAATGGCCGATCGCGTCGACATTCTCAAAGGCCCGAGCCAGCTCATCAACGGGATCTCGCCGCGGGGCAGTGTAGGCGGGGGCATCAACGTGGTGCCCAAGCGCGCTGGCGACCAGCCGATCACTTCGCTGACAGCCAGTTACGCTTCCAATAATCAGGTCGGCGGTGCCGTGGACGTTGGCCGCCGTTTCGGCGAGGACAACCAGTTCGGCCTGCGTTTCAACGGCGTGAAGCAATCCGGTGACACCGAGTGGGATCACCAGAGCGTCGACCGCGACATGGCGGTGCTGGGCCTGGATTTTCGCGGTGAGCGCCTGCGGCTTTCGACCGATATTGGCCACACCGAGCGCGCTACCGACGCACCGCAGGAGCGCGTGCAAGTCGCTGCCAATGCCAGCGTCCCGAACGCCAATGACGTGCGCGATAACTATGCGCAACCGTGGAGCCAGGCGCGGACTAAAGACACCTTCGGCACGGTTAACGCTGAGTTTGATGTCAGCGATTCGGTGATGGTGTACGGCGGTGTGGGTGCCCGCAAGAGCAATCACGACTTCCTTCGGCATGCGGTTTCCGTGACCAACGACGCCGGCGATTTCAGCGTGCAACCGCGCGATTTCACCCGTGATGAAAATGTCCGTACCGCCACGGCCGGTGTGCGCAACTGGTTCCACACGGGACCGGTGAGCCACGAAGTCAATCTGGCGGCCAGCTACTTTTATATGGATTTCGAGAATGGCGGTGCGCGTTATGCGGCCGGTCGCAGCAATCTGTATGACCCGGTGGAAACCGCGAAACCCGGCACGCCGACGCGCTACGACGCCAAGGTCTACACGGAAAACCGCTTCAGCGGCGTGGCGCTGTCCGACACGCTGGGCTTTTTCGATGATCGACTGTTGCTGACCCTCGGTGCCCGCTGGCAACGAGTGAAAGTCGATGACTGGAGCGATGACGTCAAAGGCGATACGGCTTACGACGAAGAAAAGGTCTCGCCATCGGGCGGGATTCTGTTCAAGGCTACGGACCGATTGTCGCTGTACGCCAACTACATGGAAGGCCTGAGTCAGGGCAAGATTGCGCCGTCGACATCGGTGAACGAGGATGAAATCTTCCCGCCGTTCATTAGCCGTCAGGTCGAGGTTGGGGCCAAGTACGACGCCGGCGCGTATGCGTTGACGGCAGCCGTATTCAAGATCAAGCAGCCAGCTTACGAGACCAACGCGACGACCCGTGTCTTCGGCCCGAACGGTAAGCGACAGAACGACGGCGTGGAGCTGAGCGTGTTCGGCGAACCGCTCAAAGGCTTGCGGCTGCTCGGTGGCGTGATGTACATCGACAGCGAGCTGACCCACACCACCAATGGCACGTTCGACGGTAATCGCGCGCCCGCAACGCCAAAATACAACGTCAATCTCGGCGCCGAGTGGGACGTGCCGACGGTGCAGGGGCTGACGTTGACCGGGCGGGGCATTTATTCCAGCTCGCAGTATCTGGATCAATCAAACGACAAGGAAATCGACTCTTGGGAGCGCTTCGACCTAGGGACGCGTTATGCCTTCAAAGTCGATGAGAAAACCGTCACCTTGCGCGCCAATGTCGAGAACGTGCTGGATAAACGCTACTGGAGTTCGGCAGGCGCTTCGGACGACAGTGAGCCGGGGTTGACGCTTTCGACACCACGAACTTATCTGCTTTCAGCGACAGTGGATTTCTGATTCGACTCGGCAAATTAAAAAGCAATCGGGAGCGCTATCAGCGAACTGAGATCACTCTCATAATCGTTGATGTGGAAGGTTTGCTACAAAACCGCGACAGCTGAAAAGCTGCCGCGGTTGCTATGCGCTTTAGCGGTTAGCGTCGTCGATCGTCATTGACGTGGACACCGGCTTCTTTCCTGCTGATTAGTGTTGCTCGGCCATCATCTCGGGATTTTTATGGCCCGTTAATACGCTCTTGTTCGATTGGTAATGAATGCCGCACGTGTATTCGATAAATGAATGATCGGTATTTTCATGCTGGGCAATGTTGTATTTCTGAAAAGGCAACATGGCTCTGCGCGTGGGTGACTGATCCAATATGTTCTTGAAGGTGGTATTTGAGTCGTCAGCAATCCAAAGGCGTCTTACTTTTCTTTTCATGGTGCCATCCACGAATTTATGGCGGGCATGCAGGACTCTCAGGTTGTCCATGACCAGAATGTCCCCCGGTTCAAGGCTGATATTGGTGATGTAGTTCTCGTTGGTGGAGTAGTGGTTCTGGATGTAGTTAAAGGCAGCATTGGCCCATTCAGGAATGAAGGCGGTGCTGTCATACCTGTAGCGGATTCTTAATGTGTCGGTAGTGACCTGTTCGAATACTGCGCAATCTATAGACAATAAATCGTCCCGGCAGTAGGCAACACTGCCGCGGGCCATCAATATCTTCAGTGTGTCAGCCTGATTGGCAAGCAGGTCATCGTAAATTTTCTGTCCATCCACCAGGAAGTTATCTCCGCCAAACTCAGGCTTGGAAATGCACTGGAGAATGACGAATTTAGGTGGGGTGATTTTTGTTGCCCGGCCATCAACATAAACCATCCCATTCAGAAAAGATCCGTCGGTATGCGGGAAAAAATCGCTCGACAGTTCACCGTGGTAATCGTCCTTGAAAGTTTGCCAGTCTTTGTTTATCGGCTCGCCACCGCCGACCACACCATGTTCATCCGATTTCGTATGGAATTGAATCAGTCCAAACTTACCCGCCGTCTCTCTAAAGGCTTCCACAGAGTGGTCTTGAGGCTTGATCACGCAATATCCATTTTCTTTAAGAAAAAAGGCGATTCCTTCGGTGTCAAAAAAATCAAATTTTTTGCTTGCAGTCATTTCACACTCCTTGTCTTGATGGGAAAGCTTTTACATGTCACTGAACAAAATGATCGAAGACCATTTTCAAACCAAAAAACGTCACCCCTGCTTTTAGAAGCATGGCGCCTACACGCTGCGATATACGGTCTCTGAGAAATCCACCCAAATACGATCCAAACGTGGATGCGGTAATCATGATGATGATGAGATTCGCGTAATCCATGAACGCAAAACCGGCAATAACGAAGGCCGCCACTTTCAAACCGTGGAGCACACTCATTTGCATGGCGTGGGTGACGATCACTTCATTCTTATTGATGTTCATCTTCATCAGGATCGGCTGTGATATCAGACCGGTCACTGCCACGAAGAGTGAAAGGAACGTTTGAAAGAAGCCCACGATTGCAAAGTTCTTAAATACAAACCCCAAGCGCGAGACGATCTTCGTCCAGGTAATGGCCAGAATAAAAAGGCCAAGGATCAGTGATAGATATTGCTCGGGGAATTTCCCGATAAAAAAATAACCTATGAAGGCACCGACAAGGCAGCCAATGACATATCTAGGCAGGATTTCTATTTTTGCACTCTTGTAATCAAAGGCAAATCTGCTGCCATTGCTGACCATTTGAATCAAACCGTGAACTGGCACTACCGCAGATATGGGGATGAATTGAGGCATCACTGCAAGCAATCCAATACCACCACCAACACCAATGGCGGCAGTCATGAATGACGTGATAAAACTGACGCCCACCAACATATACAAGCCATCAGAGATTCCGAGCATTATTAATTCCTGTCCAGTTTTTAAAGGTTAAACGTGCATCTTGATGCGGTGTTTTTTGCAAAGTCACTTATCCTTGCACAAGCATCTATAAGTGTTTCGAGACAATCAGGTGTCGCTTGATTGTCAGTCGTATATCTTTTTCAACACGACAAGATTTCCGCTCCTGTTTAAGGGGGCGCCGAGGCTGATGAACGAAGTCTGGTTGATGCGTGAGTAAGGGCTACAGTAATTCGTAACCCCTTTACTTTTCATGGCGGAAAGTCAGTGCGTTGTGCAAATGGCAGCATCGTTGCGCTGACTAATTTTCGGCCCGATGAACATCTCCCTCCTGAATATATTCAATCGTCCACCCAGCCACGTCCCGGCGAGTAAAGGCGGGCCATGTTGTCGATAAGACTCATTAATCTGTACGGGTAGTTATCGCCATTTAAATAAACCGAGAGACTGCCATGACTCACTTTCTTCGCCGGTCGCGGGTGGGGTAGAAACATTTATATGTTTCTACCGTCCGACACTGTCGTGGCAAGCCTTCTCAGACAAAACGCGACTTACTTCTCGGGCAGGGCCCAAGCAATGATGCTGTCACCCAACTTGGTTGGAATCCGATCATGACCGCCAACCACGGCCACGACGTACTGTCGGCCTTGGCTCATATAGGTCAAGGGTGAGGCCTGATTACCTGCAGGGAGGCGCTCTTCCCACAGCAATTCACCACTTTCGCTGTTGTAAGCGCGCATGAAACGATCGAGGGTGGCACCGATGAACGTCACGCCACCGGCTGTCGTCACGCCCGTTGCGTCACTCGGTGTACCGATTTCGAAGCGCATCCGGGAGGCGATTCCCCAAGGCCCGCTGTCATATCCGGTACCGAATGGTCGGCTCCAGACGACGTCGCGTGTGCGCAGATCGATGCCGGCAATGAAACCCCAGGGTGGCGCAATGCAAGGCTGGTCAAGGGAGGACATCCACGGATCCTTGATGGCGCCATAAGGCAGCCCGGCCTGGACGCGGAAGCCTTGGCTGTTGCCCGGCGATTCCTGGAACGACTTGGCATTGATGGCGTCGAGTTGTTCGCGAGGAACCAGTCCCTGCATATAAGGGAGACGCTGGTTATTGATGATGAGCAGGCCGCGCTTGAGATCGACCATCACACCTCCCCAGTTCAAGCCGCCGTGATGACCAGGGAAAATCAGGCTTTGCTGACCTACGACCGGCGGGGTGAAGATCCCTTCATAACGTGCCTGGAGAAATTCGAGGCGACATTGCATCTGATCAAAAGGGGTCAGGCCCCAGGCCTTGGCCTCGGTGAGTACTTCCGGGGTTTTCGATGGGCGCCCCATGGTGCTCGGCATATCCGGCGAAAGTGGCTGGGTGGCAGCGGTGTAGTCTCCGGGGGCGGTTCCCTGTGGCACAGGCGATTGCACGATATCCACCAGTGGCTCGCCGGTGGCGCGGTCAAGTACGAACAACTGGCCGGACTTGGTGGCTTGGATAACGGCCGGGCGCGACCCTGCGGCGGTTGGGAAATCAATCAGGCTGGGTTGTGGGCTCAGGTCGTAGTCCCATAGATCATGGTGAACGGTCTGGAAATGCCATTTGACCTTACCCGTCGCCGCATCCAGCGCAACCAGGGACGAACTGAACTTGTCCTCCTGTTCCGTGCGGGTACCGCCGTAGAAATCGCCAGCTGCGTTGCCGGTGGTGACATACACCAACCCGAGTTCATCGTCGGCGGAAAGCGGTGCCCAGGAGTTGGGCGTGCTGAGCGTGTAGGTTTCGTCGTGGCGAGCGGGGGTATTGGTGTCTGGGCGGCCCAGGTCCCAGGCCCATTTCTGTTTGCCGGTCACTGCATCGTAGGCGCGAACCACCCCCGAAGGCGCCGGGCGCACATCTGAGTCAAGGACTCGGCCTCCGGTGATGACGACCCCGCGAATGACGATGGGGGCGGAAGTGATACCCGTCGAGCCTTTTCTGAAGGTGCCTAACCCGTTTTTCAAATCCGCAAAACCTGCGTTGCCGAAGCCGGGGCACGCTTGGCCAGTCAGGGCGTCTACTGCGCCCAGGCGAATATCGTTGGTGCCCCAGATGATGCGCGAGGCACATAGGCCACTGGCATTGGGTACTTCGAAATAGGAGACGCCACGGCAGTACGCGCCGCCATTGGCGAAGTAGTCCGGGTCAACTTTGGAGTCGAACCGCCAGTTCTCCTTTCCGGTGGTGGCATCCAAAGAAATGATGATTTGCTTTGGCGTGCAGGTATAAAGCGAGTTACCGACCTTGATCGGAGTGGCCTCGTTCAAGTACTTGGTCTTTTCCCCGGCTTGCTTCACGTCGCCGTGGTGGTATTCCCAGACTTTCACCAGGCCCGGCACATTCGAAGGCGTGATTTGTGATGCGGCGGAATAGTGATTGCCCAAGTTGGAACCTGCATAGGCAGTCCAGTTGGTCTCGTTGTGTGACGCGGCAATATTGCCGTCCGGAGAAGTCACCGTACTGCGGCTGAAGGGTTGTCCAGTGCGTGTCGTGGCGAGCGTCGAGTCGGCAAGGTGAACGGTTGTCGGGAAGAACAGGGGGACCAGGATTGTTCCCCCCATGAGCAGCGGCAGCCCACCCATAATGATGAAGTAGTGACTTCGTTTGGCATTGGCGAAGTCCCGATTCACCAAAGGCCAGAACGCCAGAAACGGAATGCTCAGAACGGCCAGCCAGGCCAAGCGTGGAATGAAAGCCCAGCCGTCGTATCCAGACTCCCAGATCGCCCAGGCGTAGGTGGCGAGAGAGGCTGCGCCATAAAGGTAGAGGCCGAGGGAATGTTTCAGGCCGATGAGGATGGCCGAGAGCAACAGGGTGGTACCCATCATGGCGTAATAGGGCGATCCGCCCGCCGCCGCCAGGACACCGCCTTTGTAGGCCAGTGTCGCGCCAAGCAGGGCAACCAAAATGTTGTACGCCCCGAACAGAAGGTTGGAGACTCCCGCTCCTCTACCCAACGTCCCTTCGTTCATTGCAATCATCCTTGTGTGATTCGATATGGCTCCTTCCGAGCGGCGCGCATGATTGCTCATTATTGTAACGAAATACAATATCCGGCGAAAAAATTAACTATTCCGTACAGAGTGGATGGTTTTTGTATTTTGTGTTGAGGGGAGACAACCTGATAAGCTGCTTCGCGAATAGCTGGAGAGCACTCAGACGAGGCTTTGATCAGTACCAGGGAGTGGGTGACGCGCTCTATAGCCCTTCATCTTTTGGCATGACGCCCTGCCGGGTCTTGAGTCGGCCTACGTCGTCCAGATGTCTCCAGAGAAATTGCGCGGCTTCTTCACGCCGGTCAGACTCGATGAGGTCGAGCAAATGGATGTGTTCCTGGCATTGCGCCATAAGACGAGTGCGATCGACGTTGGCCTTGTAGCTCATGAAGCGTCTGAGCTGATTCTGCTGGCGTATGGCATCAATGAAAAAGACATTGCCGGAGCACTGCACGATCAGTTCGTGAAACTGGGCGCCCACCTCGAACAGTTGGGCCCGGGACAAGGTATGGATATCCCCGTCGAGCATGGCCAGTTGCTGTTGCCGGGCTTGGGCAAATGCGGCGTGATTGATTTGATAACCTGGCTCAAGCAGGGCGGCCGGTTCGATGGCCATCCGAAAACGGTAGCTTTGGATGTGTGCCTGGGCGTTATGCACGAAGTCTTTGAGACTCCAACCTTGCCCCGGCTTGCGCTCTACCATGGCTTCGCTGGCCAGCCTGTTCAGTACCTTGAGCAACTGTCCTCGGGGTACTTCGTAACGGCGCAGCAGTTGCGCTTCAAAAAAGTCGGCAGGTATTTCTCCGCCAAGAATGTCGTCGACCACACGGAGGTAAAACTCTTCGAAGGGATCGCTGGCGAGAGGGACTGCTGCCTCCTGAATCTGCCCTGCATCTTTTTTCAGGAAGTAGCCACGATTGGGTTCTTGGATGGCAAGGTCCCACTCAGCGAGCAAGGCAAAAGCGCGCCGGACAGGCGAACGCGACACCCCAAGCGCTTGCGCGAACGTCTGCTCGCGCAACGGCTCACCGGCTTTCATCGACCGGGCTCGCACCATGTCGATGACGCGTGGAGCCAACTGCAGGGCGAGGTCTTTCTTGATCACAGGCTCTATCTCGAATGGTTAACTTCAGTCCGTTCCCATTGGGGCAGAGGCCCCCATCGGACTGGAGTGGGAAAATACCACACGAGGAGGACAAGGGTATCTGCACAAAGAGCGCTGGCGGACTTGTCGAACAACCTTGTCGAGGCACATGAGCATGAAGGCTCCGCGCATTTTTCTGATCCACGCGACCGCACTGGCGATCGATCCCGTCACGGTAGCTTTTGCCCTTCAATGGCCGCAGGCACAGATCGTCAATCTGCTTGAAGACTCGTTATCCCGAGATCGAGTGGAGGAGGGGGGACTAACCTCGAGTATGAAGGCGCGCTTTCTGGCACTGTCCCATTACGCAGTACAAAGCGCCGCGGACGCCATTCTCTTCACTTGCTCGGCTTTTGGCGATGCCATAGACCTGTGCAAGCCTGAGATTGCCATTCCGGTACTCAAGCCGAACGAAGCCATGATCGACCTGGCGCTCACGCAAGCATCGCGTATTGCTGTGCTGGCGACGTTCGAGCCGACCATCCCCTCGATAATGGCCGAGTTCAAACAAGTGGCTGAGCGTCGTGGTCGCGTGCTGGAAGTGGTGCCGTATTTTGTTTCCGGTGCGATGCAGAGACTGAGCGAAGGCGACAAACAAGGTCACGATACCGCCATCGCAGACATGGCCGGTCGGGTCGAGGCCTGCGATCTGATCTGTTTCGCCCAGTTTTCGATGACGAGCGCCGCCGGGCTGACACAGGCTCGATCTGGTCTGCCCGTATTGACCACGCCCGACAGTGCAGTGCTGGAGTTGCGAAGGATGCTCCAGGCTAATGATTTCGTTTCTTCCCAGGATGGATGATTACCCAATGCTCAAGTTCAATGCTCATCTCGGCTTCCAATTCAATGAATTGCCTTTTCTGCAACGCATCGAAGCCGCTGCAGCCGCCGGTTTCCGGGCGGTGGAGTTCCCGTCGCCGTATGAATTCGACGCAAGTCTGCTTGCCGACCATTTAGCCCAACACCGTTTGCCGTTGATTCAGTTCGCCGCCCCGGCTGGCGTGACCAAAGGCATAGCCGCGTTACCGGGCGTGGAAGTGGAGTTTCGCGATGGGTTGCGTCAGGCCGCCCGCTACGCAAAGGCGTTGGCGTGTTCGGACGTCCACATCATGTCGGGCGTTACCACGCAGAATGACGCTGAGCGCATCTACGCAGGCAACCTGGAGTATGCGGTCAAATACTTCGAAGACCAGGGGCTGCGGCCGCTTATCGAAGTGATCAGCGCGGAGGCGATGCCGGGCTATTACATGTCTGACTTCAGCAAGGCGCAACAGATTCTGGAAACCTTCCCGAGTGTCGGGCTGATTCTTGATCTTTACCATGCCCAGCTTTTGACTGGAGACGCAGCCGCTGTGCTGGCGCGGTTTTATGACAGAACGGTGCATGTGCAAATTGCCGATTGCCCGGGTCGTCACGAGCCGGGAACGGGGAATATCGACTTTGCTGCGTTGTTCGCGGCGCTGGAGCAACGCGGCTACGCGGGATGGATCGGGTGTGAGTACCGTCCTTCTGGATCGACCGTTGCGAGTCTTGACTGGATCAAGCAGCTAAGGGCTTAGGCTCCAGATTCAACTTGGAGGCGCGCCTGCAAATCGCGATCGAGGCCGGTGAACTGGCCCGATAGCGATCTATCATCGTTGGCTGTGCTTGTGTCATCGCTGCTGCACAGCCTCTCGATTCGCGCGCGTGCAGGGAAATCCCGAAAAGAACTGACGGGGCTGGTGCGCAACGCTGTCAGCGTTATTTGCGCTTGAGCAAATTCGGGGCGTTGCAGCGCTGATGCAGTCGCGTCGCCCGCGGGGGCAGACCCGCTCCAAGCGTGCGTTTATCAAGCGGGCACAGATGCAACAACTCTTCTTCGACGATGCGATTGCTCAGGCCCAACTCCAGTTCCGGGCAATCGAGATCGAGCCAGTCACCGTGTTGCAGCGGCGGTTCGCTGTCAGGATGGCCCAGGCCATGAAACACGTAGTGGACCATGCCTGGCTGCAGGAACTGTTCGTGTTGTTCGAGGAATGCTTGGGTGTATTTGCGCAGTGAGTGCCATTCCTTCAGATCGATATCGTATTCGCGATAGGAGATTTGCCTGTCCTGACGCTCGATACGAGCGTTGATCGACAATCGACACTGCAACTCTCCAAGAATCATTGCCGGAGCCAGTGCGCATTCGCGAAGGCACGCTTGGTTGGCGTCCGGCGAGTCGAGGTTGCCGAGCAGTGGATCGTGCACTTCGTTACCGATGGTGAATCCGACAAAGTGCAGTTTGCCGAAGGAGTCGACCATATAAATGCAGACGATTCCCGGTTCACTGGCAATGCTCAGCGCCTGATAAGGGATGTTGAGCGCCTCGCCCTGCGTTTTGAGCAAACTGCCATTGCCTTTGTAACTCCACGCCTGCTTTTTCGACATCGTCAGGTTGACCGTGCTGACCTGGACGAGCAAATTATTGCCGGGTTTGAGTGGTGGCTGCAGGTCGATGTTCTGGGTGCTGTCACTGGCGGGCAGACGCTTGAGATGCTCGGCCCAGCCGCGATGCCAGCGACTGCAATACTGCAATGTTTCATACAGCCCGCCCTGTTCGGGAAACATGCGCAGGCTCTGGCCTGTCTGGAAGTCGAACACACCGATGCCTCGGTGTTCATGTTGGCAAAGGTCGAGCAACATCAAATAATATCCCATGATCTCTAATCCTTGAGGGGTAGGCTGATCGGCAACGCGTTCGCGGCTGGCAGGGCAGGGAGGGATTGCAGATTGTCGCGCAGACCCAGCGACAACAGCAGGCCGCCGATGCTCCCGGCCAGTGCGACGTACAAAATCGATGGCAGGCCGAAATGCATCGCGGCGTAACCGGCGACGGCGGGTGACACGCCACCGCCAAGAATTTCGCCGAACCCGACGACAATGCCGGTGGCAGTGGGAAGCAGTGCAGGTGGCACCGACTCGCTGGTCAACGGCCCGACGGTCATGCAGATCAGGCTGAAGTTGAAGAAAGACAAAAGGAACAGCAGCAGAAATAACAACCCGGTAATGGCCGGGCTGATGATTAACAGCCCCACCAACGTTGCGCTGGTCATGAAGGAAACAATGACCACCGGTTTGCGTCCCAGTCGGTCCGACATTGCCGGAATGATCAACTGACCGATAAAACCGCCAACACCAAGGGCGGATATCACGACGGCCATCGACAGCGTTTCAAGGTGCATGTAGTCCGTGAGGTAACTGGGCAACATGGCACACAGGACGAACTGGCAAGTAAGAATGCAAAACATGATCAGGATGTTCAGGCTGACATTGCCGCTTTTGAACGCACTCAACCAGTTCGCCCAACCCCTGCCTGAAGCTGGTTGCTGATGTGCCGGCAGGGGCGCGGGTGTATAGATTTTCCACAAATAGCCGGCCAGCAGTAGACCGGGCAACGAGATAATCGCGAAAACCATGCGCCACGAGTCGAATAGCTCCAACAGACTGGCAGCCAGCAATGGCCCCAGGCACAGTCCGAGAATCGGGAATAACGCCTGTTGGAAACCCAGATTCTGTCCGCGGCGCTGCGGATGCGAAACCTCATCGGTGACGATGATACTGGTCGGTGTGAACGCGCCTTCGCAGAGCCCCATCAGCCCGCGGATGACGACCAGCCCGAAAAGTCCTCCGGCCAGAGCCGACATCCCCGAGAGCAGCGACAGCACTGCAATTGAAAGGACCAGTGCGTTCTTGCGACCCAATCGATCAATCACGTAGCCCGCGCCCAGGGCTGAAAAGCCCCAGGCGAAGGCCAGTGCTGCCGACAGCATGCCGAGGTCCTGATAATCCAGCTGCAAGTCACGCATGATCACGGGAAACAGCGGCAGAATGATAAAGCGATCAAGCCCGACGAGGCCGAAACTCAAGGACAGCAGCAAAACCATCCGTTGTTCATATTGCCGCTTGGGCGGCGTAGCGAGATTGTCTCTGATCATCGTTCATCCTCCATGTGAAACCATTAATCAGGTGCAATGAAGGGTTTCTGAAAGAGGCCGAGAAACCTTGGCGTCATACAGACCACCAAGGTTTCTTGCAGACTCAAACGTAGCCCCGGCAAAACGTGGGAATCAGGCTACCCATTCACCCACGGCCATTTCGGCGGTGAAGCCTGGGCCGAAAGCTGCCAGCATACCGACATCGCCGGAGTTAAGACCCGACTCAAACTGCCGCTTGAGCACGTCGAAAACCACAACGCTGGCAATGTTGCCGGCTTCGGCGAGGCTGTTGCGCGACTGCGAAACCCGGTTCGAGGCAAGGTCCAGTTGCAGGACCAATTCGTCAAGAATCTTGCGGCCGCCAGTGTGGAAGATGAAGAAGTCGTTCTGCGCACAGTTCTGTTCAAGAGTGTCGTAGTTGAGTTTCTCCATAATCGGCGCGACATCTTTAATAGAGTTCATGACGGCTTTGTCCAGCGTGAAGTGGAAGCCGGTGTCCTTTACATCGTATTTAATGTAGTGCTCGCTCTTCGGCAGGAAGAAAGAGTTGGTGGAACGGATTTTGAACCCTGACGCTTGATCATCAGCGCGCAATACGCAGGCAGAAACAGCATCGCCA
The DNA here is from genome assembly GCF_029543085.1 of Pseudomonas sp. A34-9. NCBI lineage: Bacteria > Pseudomonadati > Pseudomonadota > Gammaproteobacteria > Pseudomonadales > Pseudomonadaceae > Pseudomonas > Pseudomonas sp. A34-9. Next base: position 3,357,164 of record NZ_CP119967.1, read on the forward strand.
AAAAGTGCAGCGGAAATGAACGCATGCAACTTGGTATCGTCAGGCTGATAACACAGCGACGAGAACTCCAGCGAGACAATCAACACATGATTACGCGAATCCAGTTTGGCGAAGTCATTCGCCCGGTTAATTGCTGCGGCACCGGCGACGCAACCGAGCTGGGCGATCGGCAACTGCACGGTAGACGTCGGCAGGTCCAGATCGTTGATCAGGTGCGCGGTGAGCGATGGCATCATGAAGCCGGTGCACGAGGTGACCACCACCATACGGATGTCATTGGTCGTTAAGCCAGCGTTTTCAATGGCTTGGCGGGCAGCGGCGGAAGACATCAGGCGGGCTTCACGCTCATAGACGATGCTGCGATGAGTGAAGCCGGTGTGCACCGCCAGTTCGTCGATCGGCAGGATCAAATGCCGTTCGTTGACTTCGGTATTCTGGATCATACGCTTGGCCAGGGCCATGCGCGGATGGTCGGCGTGCAGGCTCTCCAGATGTTCAATCATCTGTTGCTGAGTGATCTTGTTTTTCGGGAACATTACGTGCGGGAGACAAAGAGTCGACATGATGAGTCCTCGGCCATATAAAGCCAATAAATAGTTTTTGGGATAATTCCCGTTTTAAAACAACGGCAGTTCGCTATCCCTTGAGGAACAAGGGTTAAAAGCTTTTGGCGAGTAAGTTCTTTTTATAAGCAGCGCAATCTTGTTTTAATATTCAACGGCCGAGCGTCAGAATCTAACGCTCGACGCTTTTATTTATACGTCCAATACAAACTTGTAGGCGTATTGCCAGGCCAGATTGCTTTCGCGCACATGTTTGCGTACGACCATGCGTACCGGCGCGCCGGTTTTCAGTTGTTCCGGATGAGTGACGTCAACGATTTCCGACGCGATCACCAAGCCATCGTCCAGACGAACCATCGCCATGCAGCGAGGCACTGTTTCGCCGTAGCCCATGGCGGCAAGGATCGGATTCTCGGCGTGAGCCATGACTTCGATCTTGCCGTTGCGAGCGCAGCGGTACGGTTTTACGCTGAGCGAATTGCAAGCGCCACAAACTGTACGACGTGGGAAAAAGATTTCCTTGCAGTCTTCGCATTGACTGCCTTCCAGACGATATTTGCCGCCGTGTTCTCGCCATTCGCGAAGCATGCTGGCAGTGGTCATCCGATGAATCTGTTCGGGGTACATAGACATGGTCCGGCTCCTTAGTCGTTGGAAAGAACGATCACTGAGTTGTGGGCGGCATAACCTCCCAGGTTTTGCGACACGCCGATGCGCGCGCCCTTGACCTGGTTGTCGGATTCACCGCGCAACTGACGGAACAGTTCGGTGATGTGCAGAATGCCGTCACAACCGGACGCGTGACCGCGCCCAATGTTGCCGCCGTCGGTGTTCAATGGCAGCGGACCGTCAATGCCGATGCCGCCTTCCAGGACAAAATCACCGGCCTGACCCTGCTTGCAGACACCCATCGATTCCATCTGGATCAGACCCGCGCCGAGCAAGTCGTAGACCTGCGCGACATCGATATCCTTTGCGGTGATTCCGGCCTTTTTATAGGCGATTTCAGCGCAAGCGATGGAGTTGGCCGACACGGCCATGCCGACATTTTTTGGCAGGCCCGGGTGATGCAGGGTCGGGTTGTGAAAACGCGTGCCGAAGTAATGGGAAACGCCTGTATAGGCACATCCGCGAACGAATACTGGTTTGTCCGTGTATTTGTGAGCCAGGTGTTCGGCGACCAGAATCGCGCAGCCGCTCGCTTCGCCCCAAGCCAGCATCGAGCCAAAGGCTTCGCTGTTTTTCAGGGTATCGATAGATGGAATCGCATGGCCGAAGCGCGTGGCATTCGGGGTGTTGTGCGCATAAATACGCATCTGCCGGCCAAAGGTCGCCAACACATCAGCTTCACGCCCTGCATAACCGAACTTTTCAAAATATTCCGCCGTCGCCAGGGCAAAAGCGTCGGTGTGGGAAATACCCAGGAAGTAGTCGTACTCACATTCGGTACTGGAGCCGATGTATTCGGCATAGTTGAAATGGTCGGTCATCTTCTCGAAGCCGCCGACCAGAACAATATCGTATTCCCCGGAGGCAATCATTTGATGGCCCATCTGGAACGACACGGAACTGCTCGTGCAGTTGGCGGTGCTCATGAACGTCGGCGCCGGGCTGATGCCCAAAGTATCGGAGATGGTCGGGCCGAGACCGCCATATTCCGAAATGCCCTCGCCGTGATAACCGTAGGCCACACCCTGGATTTCCCGAGGATGCATCCTGGCGTCCTTAATAGCTTTATAAGCCGACTCGACGATCATTTCCTTGAACGTCTGCCGGACCCTGGAACTTCCCGGTTTCGGCGTATAGGCGGCCGAAACGATTGCAACACGACGTGCGCACATGTACATGCTCCTTGCGTAGACAGGCGAAATCAGAGATAGGCGGTGAGGGCGTAGTCAGCTCGCAAATACTTGAACTCGTATTTGATGGACGTGCCGTAATCTACGTACAGCTTGTTTTCGAGCGATTCGCGCAGTGGATTGTTGCGCTTTTGGTAGGCCTCGATGGCAGGGGTAACCGTCAGGGCGATTGCGTCGCTGCCGGCACCGAAACCGTAAGACACCAGCAGGATTTTTTGACCGGGACGCGCCTGGTCGAGCACGTTAATCAAACCGAGCAGCGGGCTGGCAGCACCGGTGTCACCAACGCTGCTCGCGTAGATGCCGGGCTCAACCTGTTTCGGATTGAATCCCAGATGCTTGGCGAGTGAGTAGGGCGTGGACACCAGATTCTGCTGGAACACGACATAATCGTAGTCCTGCGGGCAGGTGCGCAATTTGGCCATTAAGCCTTCCGCCGCCCGGCGAGTCTGGTCTTCCAGGCCGATGCTGTTTTTGTCCGAGCCAAGCCCCATCCCGGAGCGAATATAACGATCACCTTGCGGGCGAATGTTGTCGGCGACATCGGCTGCACAAGAGAAATTGCCATCGAACTCTGCGATGACATTCTCTGTGCCCACCAATAAAGCTGCCGCACCGGCACCCGCATAGGATTCGGTCAGATCACCTGGGGCGGTGTTGCGATTGATCGTGTCGGCGCCGATTGCAAGGGCGCTGCCGGTCATGCCGGAAGCGACCAGTGCCTGGCAAATCTGCAGCGCAGAAGTGCCGGATTTGCCCGCGAACTGGACGTCGGCGCAATAGGCGTCATAGCCGGAACCGAGCATTTCCAGGATGACAGAGGCCGAGGCGCGGGAGTCATAGGGGTTGGTGCAAGTGCCCAGATACAAAGCCTCGACGCTACTGCCGGGGGCCATATCCAGTGCACGCTGGGCGGCCAATACACCGAGAGTGATCACATCTTCATCAGGTTGAAGAACGGCTCTTTCGACCACCCCCAACTGGTTTTGCACGAGATGGAGATCGGTGTTCTTCCAGACGTTAATCACTTCTTCGACTTTCAAGCGACAAACGGGAACGCCAGTGCCGTAACTCACTATTCCTGCTTTTTTCACGTTCATTTTCCTTTTGATTCCATTCGCTGTCAGAAAACAAGGGTGTTGCGTCGCCGTATATCGTGAAACATACGGAAAACTATCTTTAAAGCCCCCCATATCGGAGTTTTGTCGTTTAACCAGCAAAATCAGCCGGTTGGAGTTTCCAGACGGTTACTCAAAAAAGGGCGCCGATACTGCCATTTTGCCTCTCTCACTGCTATGATACGGTACGTATCGTTTCAGAATTAAAACTGCAGAATCGATAGTGCTAGAGGACGCTTACTTACTCACACATCATGCTCGAGGAGTCGGAAACCCCTAAAGTAACCAGAAAAACCGGAAGCGAACTGATTGGAGTCAATGTTCAGTGCGTTTACTAAACTCGAAACGAAACGGTCCGTTTCGTTGCGATTTTCGGAAATCCTATACCTTGCATTGTATTTGTCAAGCACCCTGCCTGGAGAATTTACTGTGGCTCGTACACCCTCTCGCAGCTCCATCGGATCCCTACGGAATCCCCACACGCACAAGGCGATCATCAGTTCGACGATTGAGATCCTCAAGGAATGCGGTTATTCGGGACTCAGTATTGAGTCTGTTGCCCGACGGGCGGGAGCGAGTAAACCGACGATTTATCGTTGGTGGAGCAACAAGGCTGCATTGATCGCAGAAGTCTACGAGAACGAAAGCGAGCAGGTCAGAAAGCATCCTGATCTCGGCTCATTAAAAGCGGATCTCGACTTTTTGCTGCACAATCTCTGGAAAGTCTGGCGTGAAACGATTTGCGGCGAAGCATTTCGCTGCGTCATCGCCGAGGCTCAGTTGGACCCTGTGACATTGGTTCAGTTAAAGAACCAATTCATGGAGCGCAGAAGGGAAATGCCGAAAAAACTGGTGGAAAATGCCATCAGCCGTGGTGAGTTGCCGAAGGACACCAATCGCGAACTTTTGCTGGATATGATCTTTGGATTTTGCTGGTACCGGTTGCTGACCGAGCAGTTGGAGATGGAGCAAGATATCGAGGAATTTACGACTCTTTTACTAAACGGTATCAGTTCGAAGGGGTGATTCTGCTTTTCGATATGTTCCCCTTAGCCTTGTCGCTGGGGGGAACATTTTTTTTGCAGGTTCAGGCAGCGCCGAACTCTCGATACAGTTCTGGCAGGAAACTGGCCAGATGGTTGAATTCGCACAGGTCATGAACGGCGAATTCATAGGCGAGGGTTTCCAGTTCCGCTTCGCCGAAACCGTTAGCCTCCATCAGCGCGGCAGCCTTTTCGGCACCAGGAAAACGCGACATCGATGGATGACTGCCGACCCAGTAGCGGCTGGTGAGATAGAGGCCTTCCGGAGTTTCTTTGAATAGGTGCACCATCAGCGACACCGGCACCTCGGGTTGTTCCGCCAGGCTCATCAACGCGCTGACGCTTCCGTCGATTTTCGCGTCGCGGTACAGATCGGCACGCAAGCCCAGTTTTTCCGGGTCCTGGAAGTGGATATGCAGGTGCATCAGGCGATCGCCGACATATTCCGAGGCGCAGAAGGTGTTGCCGTACAAGCGCTGTTCAAAACTCAGGGACGTCTGCTTGAGGCGTTCGTGATTGACGCAAGGATTGCTGACATGGGCATAAGGAAACCACAGGGTATAGCGTTCGGCTTCCAGCGGGTGCCACATGAACCACCATTTCAGCATCGCTGCGGTCGAGCGCGGGAAAAACTTGCGGCTCTGGACATACGCCATTGGCCCGGGCAGCAGGGCGTATCCCGATTCCTCGCTGACGAAGTCTGCCTCCAGCAACCGATTGATGTCCTCGACGCTCGGCGTCAGGGTCTGTTCCAGCGGCAGTGGTCCTTGCTGGATCTTGCACACGGCGGAAAGGGGGACATTCATCTGCGCAGAGAAATACTTGGCGTAGGGTTTGTCCTTGATCGCCTCGCGATTGCGCAGGAATTGCTTCTGCATTGGCAGAGAGAAGTAGGTGAAAGGGGTCATTACGCGCGCATCCATTGCGATGTTTTCCTTTGGCTAAATGGCCTTGGACCTGACAACATTCGTCGCCAATATCCATGCCTATCGAGGTATGTAGGTGATTTGAAGCTAAGCTTCATAAAAATAAAAGTCAAATTTGAATTTGAGTTAATAGGAGTTCATGCTCGTGTCCGGTCCGAATCAGGCAGCTTCTCTACGTGCTCAGCGACAAGATGGCCGGGTGACCCGCCAGCATATTCTGGAGACAGCAGGGCAGTTGTTTGCCGATCTGGGGTATGCCAACACCACCAGCAAACAGGTCTGCGAGAACTCCAACTCGAACGTGGCGTCGGTCAATTATCACTTCGAGAACAAGGAGGGTCTTTACCGTGCCGTGCTGCTCGAAGCCCATGAACGCCTGCTCAGCATCGATATATTATTCAGCTTGAGCAAGAGCCCTGCCTCTCCTGAGGACAAATTGCGTTTGATCATCACCGTCCTGATCGAGCGCGTGCGCAATCATCGAGATGCCTGGGCGCTCAAGGTGTTGAGCCGGGAATTGCTGTCGCCTTCGAGTCTGCTGCCCTCGGTGCTGGAGCAGCAGGCCTATCCGAAAGCGAAGGTCTTTCGGGGCATTCTTGGGCAGATCCTGGGCTTGCCGGACGATCACCCGACCACGCTGCATTGTGCGCTAGGCGTATTTGCGCCTTGTCTTTTCCTGCTATTGGCCCACGAAGCGTTGAGCGAGAACGTGCTGCCGGGTCTGGAAATGGAACCCGCCGTGCTGATCGAGCACATGATGACTTACGCGCTCGCGGGCCTCAAAGCCGTGTCGGCGCAATAGCGAACGCGATCAGCGATGCGCATCGATTCGAGCCGAAATCCACTCGCGGCGGTACGCGAACACGCTGTTGGCTATGGCCGTACACTGGTGAAGTCGTTGAAACTAACGGCGGCAATTGTCGCGGCGCAGGTCAGGTTTGATCAGCGCCGCGTCAGCAAAGGGATATGGGCGCCGAGAATATCGGCCCCAACGCTTGTCGCACCGGTGGCTACGTAGTTTTTTCTATTTCGCAGATGCAGCAGTTGCAACAGCGCGGCGACAACCGACACCACGCCGGCACTGATCGCCAATGTCCAGCCGGGCATTTGCAACAGCAATACGAAACCACCGGCGGCGGCCCCCATGGCACTGCCCAGATACAGCGCCGATTCGTTGAGCGCCACGGCCAGATTGCCGTCGCCCTTATGCTCCCGCGCGGCAATCAATTCGTTGTTCTGCGGCACTTGCAGTGCCCAGCCTACAGCGCCCCAGACGGCAATCGGCATCATCGCCAGCCACGGTGTTACCGCAGCGGCAGCCGGCAGTGCGAACAAGGAGACGCTGAGGATGACCAGAATCAGGAACGTGAGCATCGGTCCCCTGATGCGATCCGCCAGCGGCCCGACGAGGAAACTGCCTGCCACACCACCCAGCCCCCAGACCCACAGATACGGCGTGATGTTGTTGACGCCGCCATAAGCCGGGTCCGCCATCAACGGCACCATGAAGGTGTACATGCCCAGACTCGCGACCGCCGCCAGCAGTGAAACCAACAGAATGGTCATCACATTGCGGTCGCCCAGCAGGGCCAGTTTGCGGCTGATCGGCATCGCCGGTCCGGCAGAGATCGCCGGCAGCCTGATCAGCAGGCCCAGCCAGGAAATCAGGCCGAGGAATGCCACCAGCCACAGGGCCATCTGCCAACCGAATTGCTCGGCGAGCAGCAGCTGGATAATGGAAAGGAGTCTTGAGCGCACTCGACAGGACCTGGCTGAGTTTTTACGCAGTCGCCGAGAGCGCATATCACTTGCAGAAGCAGGATTACCCCCGACTGGCAGACGGCGTACACCCGGGCTGCGTCGAGAAGAAGTGGCGGCATTGGCGGGTGTTGGGCTGTCTTGGTACACATGGTTCGAACAAGGACGCGATATTGGTGTGTCACCTGCTTTTCTGGATAAACTTTGCCGGGTTCTCAAACTGGATGCTCTGGAACGCCGTCACCTCTACCTGCTTTCTCACCAGCGACCGCCAGCCGAGGAGGGGAGAACATGGTGCGTGGTGCCGCAGATTATTCATCGCCTGATGGCGGATCTGCCGTTGCGGCCCGCTTATGTGCTGAACCTTCGCTGGGATGTCTTGGCCTGGAATCCTGCCGCTGACAAGATTTTCAAGTTTTCCGAGAAGACGCCTGAGCAACGCAACTTTTTATCGATGTTGTTTACCGACGAGCACATGAAATCTCTTTTCCAGCCATGGGACGACCAGGCAATCCAGATGCTCTCCAGTTTCCGCCGGGACTATGTTCACGTCTCAAATGAAAGTGATGTTGCTTCACTGGTGCGTGAACTTGAGAGTGTCAGTGCGGAATTTAAAGGGTGGTGGTCCCGGCAGGACATTCACGGACCCTGCCAGGGTATTCGGCACTTCGCGATCAATTCATTTGGCGACGTCACACTTGAACATACCACGCTAACGGTCGATGTCGAACGGCATTTGCGGCTTGTTTACTACGCGCCAATGGACGAAGGGATCGCCCTGTTGAAGTTCGAGAAGTGGCTGGAGGAGGGCGTTGCAGAAGTCCAGCACGATCAATTCGAGACTTCATAATGATTAAGTCTTATTAATGTAACCGCCTCTGCAAAAGTGCATGTCTTATTATTTTAAAATGCAATTTTCGGGCACTTTCTTCACAAACTCAAGTTATAACTGCAGGAGGCAAATATTTAACTACACTAAATGCTCGTTTAATTGAGCTAACGAAAAACCACAGTCAAACCAACGGAGCAGCGCATGGTCGAGCGCAAAACAATTGCAACAGATGTTATTGATACGCTTGGACTGGAACCCCACCTTGAAGGCGGCTATTTTCGTCGAACCTATCAGGCGGACCATCGTGACTTACTCGAAACCGCAGCAGGCCCGCGTTACCTGATGACGTCGATCTACTATCTGCTGACAGAGCGATCACCGGTTGGCCAGTTTCATTTCAACCAGTCGGACATCTTGCATTTTTTCCATTTGGGCGACGCGATCGAATACAGCCTGATCCATCCTGACGGTTCATTGCAGACCCTGGTCATGGGCAACGATGTTCTGGCAGGACAGCTTCTGCAATTGCACGTACCGGGCGGCATCTGGAAAGCATCACGATTGCTGGATGGCTCAAATGGATTTGGATTGATCAGTGAAGCGGTTTCGCCAGGGTTTGACTTTGCCGACATGGAGATGGGGAATCGCGAAAAACTCACGACGGCTTTTCCACAGCATCGAACGCTGATTGAAAAGCTGACGCGGGATCAGGATTGAGCGATGCAGATCCAAGGAATCATCAGAATGGAGGGAAAGATGTTTTGAGGCTTCGCAGGAGAATGAAATCTCGTGGCCAACGCGGCTAATCTCGAAACATATTGTTACGTGTAATGTATATTATGTTAAATGATGTATTACGCTACGCGCCCTTGCAGGATCACGAAGCTATCTCGCCGATCATTTGAGCCCTCGAGCCTGACGACATCACTCCGATCATTCAACGTTGCCTCAGCATCATCGCTTCTATCAAACCCCTGATCCGTGCACGCAATGGCGTGCGCGGATCAATCCGTACCAAGGCGCTCAGGCAAGAAAATCTTCCACCAGTTTTACCCAGCAATCGGCGCCCAACCGGATCAGCTCATCATTGAAGTCGTAGTGCGGGTTGTGCACGGAGCAGCCGTGAAACTCGCCCTCACCATTGCCCAGCAGGAAATAGCACCCCGGCACTTCTGCGAGCATCCAGGCGAAGTCTTCGGTACCCATGACCTTCGGCCCTCGGCTTTGCAGGTGGCCAGGTTGAAAAAGCGGCACAAGGCTTTCGCGCACTCGTTGTGTTTCGGTGTCGTCGTTGATCAGTGCCGGGGCCAGCGGAGTGAATTCCAGGTCAATGCTCACGCCGAATGATTGCTCGTGACCGCGGACGATTTGTTCCAGTCGCTGATTGATCTTTTGCTGGGTCTGCGGCGTATCGGTACGCACGCTGATCAGCATGCGGGCCTCGTCAGGAATGATGTTGTAGACACTCCCGGCCTGTAGCATGCCAATGCTGATGACCGCGTACTCTTCCGGGCCGAGGTTGCGCGACTTGATGGTCTGGATCGCGTTGATCAGGCTGGCCACCACGGGCAATGGATCAACCGACTTCTCTGGCATGGCGCCGTGCCCACCTTGGCCGGTGATGCGCAGCGACACACGCTCCGAGGACGCCATGGTCGGACCCGCCTGAACCACGGCCGTGCCTAATGGGTAACCGGGCATGTTGTGCAGCGCGAAAATCGCATCGCAGGGAAACCGTTGGAACAGGCCGTCGTCGATCATCGCCTTGGCCCCACACAAACCCTCCTCGTCCGGTTGGAAAATCAGGTTAAGGGTGCCGTTGAATTCGCCGTGGGTGGCCAGACGATAAGCGGCCGCGAGCAAGATCGCGGTGTGCCCGTCATGCCCACAGGCATGCATGCGATCGGCTATCTGGCTGGCATGCGCAAAGGTGTTTTTTTCCTGCATGGGCAGCGCGTCCATATCGGCGCGAAGACCGATACGGCGTGTGCCCTCGCCTCTTTTCAGGACGCCGACCAGGCCATGCCCGCCGATACCGCGATGCACCTCATAGCCCCATTGCGTCAGTTTGGCGGCGACCAGTTCAGCGGTGTTCGGGGTTTCGCCGCCCAGTTCAGGCGCAGCATGGATTTGCCGGCGCAAGGCGATGAAGCTTTGCAGTTCGGTCTCGCTTAACGCTGATTTGTTTTGTTGATTGCGCATGGGTCAGTCTCTTCCAATGTTTTCCGGGAACAGTTTCAAGCAGCACAGGCTGATTACCCCGCCGACAAGCAGGTAGAACGCCGGAGCCGTGGGTGTGTCGAGCGCCGAGGTCAGCCATGTGGCGATCAACGGTGAGAAGCCGCCGAACAAGGTGACGCCGAAGCTGTAACTCACCGAGGTGCCGAGCGCTCGGTGTGGCTTGGCAAACGCTTCCATGATCATCGCGAAAAACGCCCCTGAGCCCACGCACCCGGGCAGTACCAGCAGTGCGACGATCAACATCGCGATGTACAAGTCAGTGGTATGCGACAACAGCCATAGCGCCGGCCATGCGGCGATAACCGGCAAGGTCATCGTCCAGACCAGCAGTTTTTTGCGCAGGCCATGGCGGTCGGCGTAGCGCCCTGCTATGGGCGTGATGATTGCCAGGCACGCGGCGGCAACGCACGCGATCGCCAGCGCGCTGCGCTGCGGATAATGCAGAGCGCTGACCAGATATGCCGGCATGTAGAAAATGAACAGGTACATGCCAATGGTTGCGCTCGCCATCAGGCCGGTGGCGAGTGCGGTGTTGCGCAGATCAATGACCTCACGCCACCCCGGTTTGCGTACGGTTGCTTGTGCGGAGCTGACCGTCGCCTGTTCAAGCGTTTCCGGCAGGCAGCGGCGGATGTACCAGCCGACCGGCCCGATGAGCAAACCGATGACGAAAGGGATACGCCAACCCCACTCTTCAAGGTCAGGCGCGGTCATGACGCTGCTCAGAAAAAGTCCAATGCCTGCCCCTACCAGAGCCGCGTATCCCTGACTCGCCGCCTGCCAGCTGACATTGCTGCAACGATGGTTCGTCGCCGACGATTCCATCATCAACACCGAGGCGGTACCGATCTCTCCACCGGCAGAAAAACCTTGCGTCAGCCGGCCGATGACCAACAGAACGGTGCCCAATACTCCAGCTTGCTGGTAAGTGGGGGCGAATGCGATCAGCGCTGTGCCCAGTGTCATCAGTGCAATCGTCAGCGTCAGCGCGGCCTTGCGCCCTTTTCTATCGGCGAAACGGCCAATGATCATCGCCCCGACCGGACGCATCAGAAAGCCCACTCCGAACGCCGTCAGCGACATCAGCAATGAAGCGATCGGCGACTGCGCCGGGAAAAAGTTCTTGGCGATGATCACGGCAAAAAAGCTGTAGATCGTGAAATCGTACATCTCTAGCGCATTGCCCAGGGCGCACGCAACAGTGGCTTTTCTGGAGTTGAGGGTGGCCGGATTGGAACGCATCGTTCTGTTGGCCAGGGAAGTGTCCGATTGCAGGGTCGTCATGGCACGCTCCGATTTCTTATTGGCGTTATGCGAAACCAACTATCGGGGAACTCCGAAGACGAATCACTTGCGCTTTTTGCAGGCAATTAACCAATGGTTAACTTGCTTGCATCACGTCCTTTGAACACGCGCCACAACAGTGCTCCGCGAGCACTTGAAGGCGGGTATCGCACCAATGGCTTCCATTTTTCACACTCATGCAGCCGCTGAATCGATGCAATCGGGCATTTTTTGAGGCCCTTCCGCACGCCTGCCGGCCTCAATGCAGGCGGTATTCCTTAGCAAATTAACCAGTAGGCATATCCATGCAAAATTGACCATTTCCGCCGGTTTTTATTTTCGTGGAGGCTGCGATCCGTCAGCCATCACGTCTACGGAGCGTCTGAAATGGTTATGTCCGCCGCGCGCAATTCTTCATTGACCGCTTTGCTCTTGGGGCTCGGGCTGCCGACGTGCAGCCAGGCTGAGGGATTCCCTGCCATTGCCCGAGTAGCGCCAGGATTTGGCTATTACAACGTCGATAAGGGCTACACCGACAAGCTCAATGTCTATGGCACACTCGATGCTTTTGTGAATTACCAGGACTCGGGCCATCACTCCGGAAGCAAACTCGCGGGCGGCGGCGCCTGGACCAATAAGCTCGGGCTTTACATGCGCAAGGCACTCAACACGGATACGGTGCTGGAGTTCGATGTCGAGGAAGGGTTCAACCTGAATGGCCAAGCGCTGGACGAGCACTGGAAGCAGGTCGGCACGTTACGCCTGGCAGTAGCGGCGCTACGTTCGCGGGAGTACGGCAAGCTGGAATTCGGTAAAACTTATGGCATGGGCACGCCGACGTTTGCTGATCCGTTCCTGGCCACCTACGGTTCGCCCTATACCTACCTGACCAGTCCGCCGGCCGGGCGCGGTGCCTATTATCTGGATATGCGACCGAAGCACACCCTCGCCTACACTACGCCCAAATTCGCCGGTTTCAGCGTGGCCACCGCCGTGAGCCTGGGCCTGAACGATACCGCCAGCTCCGGCAAAACCGTGCGCGGCAAAGGCATGAGTGTCCAGTACAGCGATGAGCGTTGGATATTGCTGGGCTCATTCAATGATTACTTGAGCGATCCGTGGTTCGACGGCGACCGTCAGCGCCAGACCCACAACTACTTCAAAAGCGCTTCGGCGTTTTATGACTTCGGGCCGCTGTCTGCCAATGTCACCTGGCAGCGCCAGGACGTCGACTTTCACGCGACGCCGAGCATGAGCGCATGGACGTTGGGCCTTTCCGCGCCCGTGGGCAAAGCCGATGTGGCGCGCATGGCACTGGTCAAGCGCGACATCGAATTTGGCGACAAGGACGCCGTCGGGATCATGCTCGGCTACGACCACTTCCTGATGAAGAACTGGGCCATCTACGGTCGGGTCGCCCTGATCGATAACCGCCCGGAATCCGCCATCAGCTATGCGGGAATCCCCCTTGAGCAAACCGGTGACGACCCCAGCAACCTGGCGGTCGGCATGTACTATCACTTCTAGTAAGTCGGTTCTGCCGATGACTCAGCGGCGAGCTTGGATTTGAGCCCGTAAAACAGATCTCTCGCCGGCGACGTCAGCGAATGGCGGTCAACGCACACCAGATAAATCGGGTATTCGGGAATGACCTCTTCGACTTCGACGAGGACCAGTTCCGGTACCCGTCCCGGCGGCAGTGCACTGCCCAGTGCAAGATCGCTCAGGGTCATGAACGCGTCGGCATTCTCGACCAGGCGCAAGGCCAGAAACAGCGAGGCGCATTCGATCACCTTCTGCGGCGGGTGAATATCGTTGACCTCGAACATTTGGTAGAACTGCGAAGATCGGTCGTCTACCTCGTCCAGACTGATCCAGTTGGCGTACTGCAGTTGCCGCAACGAGGGCGAATGCCGCAACGGGTTGTTCGGACTGCATACCACCGTCCCCTTGATCCGGTGCAGAGCCTCCCAATCGAGATTCAGACGTTGAGTGTTTTGTTGAGATGTCAGGGCAAAGTCCAGGCTCCCGTCGCGCAAACGCTGGACGATATGGCTGGGGCGCAGCTCGATCAGTTTGATCCGTACCCGTGGGTTTTTCGCCTGATAATCACTGAGGCACTTCTCAAAACCCGGCAGCATGGCGGTCAGTGAAGTGACGCCGACAGCCACCTCCCCCACGGCCATGTCGTGGATATTATCGGCCTCGATTTGCAGCCGCCGCATGCTCTCGACCGCCATGTGCGCATGCCGGATGATGCGCCGGCCTTCGTCAGTCAACGACATGCCTTTGTAAGAACGCTGCAGCATGGTCAGGCCTAACTCGCGCTCCAGATCCTTGATGGAACGGCTCAATGCAGGCTGAGTGACATGCAGCATCTGCGAAGCTTCATTGATGCTGCCGCACTGGTTGATCGCAACCAAGGCTCTGATTTGATGGAATTTCACGGTGTGCGACTCGCTTTTTATTTGGCGCCAACCATAAAGCAAGATGCCGGCCAGTTACCACTCTGTCGCTCAGCGCAGCTCGCCAGGCTGATGCGGATCCGGTTCAGGTTGAACCTCTGATGCTTACGTGGACTCCCAAACCTAAATCCAGGAGAAACGTATGACCCAGACAGCTTTGGTCGTGGGCGCCAGCGGCATCGTCGGCAGCGCCATCACTCAGTTACTCATCGACAACCAGTGGCAGGTCGCCGCGCTCTCGAGGCACCCGTCGCAAGTGCAAGGCGTGATACCTGTCGCGGCAGACCTTCAGGATCCTGCCGCGCTGGAGCAGGCGCTGGCGGATTTGAAACCCACTCATGTGTTCATTACCACATGGTCACGGCAAGCCACGGAGGCCGAGAACATCCGTGTCAATGCAGCCATGGTTCGCAATGTGCTCGCCGCCATTCGCCCAGCCAAAAGTGTTAAGCACGTAGCACTGGTTACTGGCCTGAAACACTACCTCGGCCCATTCGAAGCCTATGGCAAAGGCAGCCTTCCGCAAACACCGTTTCGCGAAGAGCAAGGTCGTCTGGATGTCGAGAATTTCTATTACGCTCAAGAGGACGAACTCTTCGCCGCAGCTGAAAAGGACGGCTTCACCTGGAGCGTTCATCGTCCGCACACCGTCACCGGGGTCGCCGTAGGCAACGCGATGAACATGGCCACCACCCTCGCCGTCTATGCCTCGATTTGCAAACAAACCAATCGCCCTTTTGTGTTTCCCGGATCAAGGGCGCAGTGGGACAGCCTCACCGATATGACGGACGCCCGGCAGTTGGCGAAACAACAACTGTGGGCGGCCACCACGCCGGCTGCGGCCAATCAGGCATTCAACGTCACTAATGGCGATGTCTTTCGTTGGAAATGGATGTGGAGCCGAATTGCCGACTACTTCGACTTGCCTGCTGCCGATTATCCCGCTTCACTTTCGCCGCTTGAGAAGCAGATGGATAACGACCAGGCCGCATGGACGCAAATGGTTGCCGAACACGGTTTGAAAGAACCTGATATTGCTCGCCTGGTGTCCCCATGGCACACCGATGCAGATCTCGGTCGACCCATCGAAGTTGTCACGGATATGTCGAAAAGCCGTGCAATGGGCTTCACTGCGTATCAAGCAAGCGATCAGGCATTTTTCGACGTGTTCGACAAACTACGCGAGATGCGCTTGATACCTTAGGTCGTGCCGACATCTCCTTAAGTGTTTCCCGAAAGTCTCGAACGCACCAGGCTAAACGCCTCCCTACCCGAAAGCGGAGGTAGGCGTCCTTCGTGAAGTATCTGGAGAAACGACCTTTGAAGACCGGAGGTGAGGAATGTATCCAGTAACTCCTGACGGTCGTTATTTCGTTGTCAAAGGGCAGCTGTGGCGCTGTTCAAATCCATCATTGGAAGAGGACGTGCGCCAGCGTCTCGTCGATGCACTCATGGCAGCTCGACGGGAGGTGAAGAAAGCAAAGGATTCGGAAGACGAATCGCAGATGAAGCGCGCTCGGGAAAAGGTACAACTGGCCAAAGTAGCGCTTGGTGAGCGCGGCCCTGTTTGGTGGGCTGATGGCAGTCCGGATTTCAATAGATTCCGGGTCACTAACTCCCCGTATGCTGAATGGTTCAGCTTGCTTCATGAGTCTGATTAAGCCTTGGCTCAAGGCGCAAGTAAGGCGATGGAAACCGCAGTGGCATACATGCGCTGCGGTTTCTCCGCTTTGAGATCTGCAAAAGACGGAACGACTCAGGGCATATGCTTTCGAAAAATTGAGCGCCTCGAATTTCGAGGGGCGAGGAGAAAACTTATGACTGAAAAAAGCTCCACTTCATCAAAAAAAAGCAAAGCACTGAAAGATTCTGCTCTCGTCTCAGACGTGTCAGAAACAGGCTTGACAGATGACGAACGAGTCGTAAGGGAAGATGAGTTCCTTGGCGAAGAACCACGTGTGGAACCCGGCCCAGCCGACTTGGAAAGACTCAAGAATTAACGTCAGCGCCCTTGGTATTCGATGCGACCAATATTTCCAATACGCGACATCTACTACCTGAAATTTGCTTAATGGAGGTGTCACGTATGCGCCAGCAAACCTCATTCATATTTGATTTGGATGGCACGTTGACTGATAGCGTTTACCAGAATGTCTTTGCGTGGAAAACCGCGCTCGATTCAGAAGACATACCGTTGGCCATGTGGCGAATTCACAGAAAGATAGGTATGAGCGGTGGACTGATGCTCAAGATGTTAGCCCGTGAGACCGGCCTGGAAATCAAACCCGACCAGGCAAAAAGGTTGAGCGATAAACATGCTAAAGCCTACAAGGATCTGCAGGGCCAGATAACCGCTCTCCCCGGCGCTGTAGAGCTTCTCGATACGCTAAACCGCGATCAGCTCAAGTGGTGTATTGCGACCAGCGGTGGCATGGACACTGCGGCGATAAATCTGAAGGCATTGGGACTGGATATCGCGGAGGTGAATCTCATCACCCGTGATGACGTCAAGTATGGCAAGCCCGATCCAGACCTTTTCCTCGCCGCTGCAAGCAAACTCAATGTCCCCATTGAAGATTGTCTGGTAATCGGCGACGCCATCTGGGACATGCTTGCCGCACGACGCTGTAAGGCCACCGGTATAGGGCTGCTTTCAGGTGGTTATGACACAGGAGAGCTTGAACGTGCAGGTGCACTCCGAGTCTACGAGGATCCTCTGGCACTGCTGCAGCACCTGGACGAGGTTGCTTCCCGTCAGTGAGCCTTCTGTAGATACCTGATAAAAACGCGCCCCCTGCCAATGTATCGGGCAGAAGACCCCGCGCCTACAACTCACAAGTTGACTAATAAACGATAACTAAAAAGGGCCCTCTCGGGCCCTTTTGTATTCAAACCAGAATCACTTGGCCAACCAGGACTCGACAGTCGCGGAGCCATGTTCAGCTTTCCAGTCTTTCAACGTCTTGTGATTGCCACCCTTGGTTTCAACAACTTCGCCGGTGTGCGGATTTTTGTAGACCTTCAACTGGCGAGGCTTGCGACTACCGGTTTTGGACTCGGCGGCTGGAGCGCGACGACCTGCTTGCGGATCAAGAAGGTTGACCACGTCCTTAAGGCTGTAGCCATATTTGGCGAGCAAATCACGCAGTTTGGTTTCGAATTCAATTTCTTTCTTGAGACCAGCATCACCCTTGAGCGCCTCGAGCGCCTGGATTTGTTCGGCGAGGTGTTTTTCGAGCTGACGAAATTCGGCGAGTTTGGACATAAGAAATTCTCGATGTGGGTAATACCAGAAGGTTACACGATAAATCACGGCCCGCACTTACAAGAAGTAGCGCCTGAGGTCTCTCACCCGGACAGCCGATATTAACGCCGGGAGTTGATAAGTCAGAGCTACACGACAAAGGTTGATCAACTGTGGACGGTCATGGCCAGGTAACAGGTCGTTGAAAGCGCACGGCAGCCTGCATGAGCGGGCCATTGTATCGACTGCAAATCGATAGCACTTTTCACGCTCACCTACCTCCAATGACATGTGCGTTTGTCCTGACAACCTGGAGGTCTCCATGTCGATGCGCAAGATCGTTCTGCTTTCCTGTCTGGGTGTGGCACTCGCCGGGTGCGCTGGCTCACGCCAGGAGCCCCCTCCCACCACCATGCAAGTCGACCTGCAAAAATACCAGGGCACTTGGTACGAGCAGGCCAGGTTACCGATGTTCTTTCAGCGCAATTGCCAGCAGTCAGAAGCGCATTATGGGCTACGTGATGATGGCCGCATTGACGTCACCAATCGTTGCAGGGAAGAGGATGGCGAATGGAAAGAGGTACGCGGAATTGCCGAATCGCAGCAGCCAGGCAAGACAGACAAACTGTGGGTGCAATTTGATAACTGGTTCAGCCGCATCGCGCCAGGAATAACCAAAGGCGAGTATTGGGTGCTTTACCACGACCCCGCCTACCAGTTCGCACTGGTCGGCCACCCTAACCGGGAATATCTCTGGGTGCTTTCACGCGCCTCTGAAATTAACGGCGTCAACCGTGAACAGCTGCTGAAGATTGCTCAGCAACAGGGGTATGACACCAGCAAACTGATCTGGCGTCAGGCAGATCCGACCAAGCCCTAGTCCACTGGGCTGCTTAAGCCCTGAGACCGTTGAGGAAATGCGCATGCTCAAGAAATGGATAATGCTGCTATGCATTGGCCTTGCGAGTTGCAGCCAGGTGGATGTGCAGACCTACAGCCAGGAGACGCCCACGCTTGAGTTGCGCGAATTCTTCGAGGGCCGGGTCGAAGCGTGGGGTATGTTTCAAAAGCGCTCAGGCGAGGTCACGAAGCGTTTTCATGTGGTCATCAATGGCCACTCCGAAGGCCGCAGGCTGATCCTCGACGAGTCGTTTACCTACAGCGACGGTACTACGCAAAAACGAGTGTGGACGCTAACCCCTGCTGGCCCTGGCCAATGGCGCGGAACCGCTGGCGACGTGGTGGGCGAGGCACTTGGCGAGGTGGCAGGCAACGCACTGCGCTGGAAATATGTGCTGAACCTTCCGGTGGATGGCAAGGAATACCAGGTCCATTTAGACGACTGGATGTACCTGATGGACAAGAACACCCTGATAAATCGCTCGTTCATGAGCAAGTTCGGTGTAGAGGTCGGCCAGATCACTTTGTTCTTTCGCAAGGAGCCTTAACGTCCGCCTTTGGCCGTTATTTGCCTGTCGCGAAAAGCAGAAACCCGATTCCAGGCAGTCGGTGAGCATCGGCTGAAATTGGCCCGGGCGGTTCGAGAACGCGCGCTACCAGTAACAACGCAGGCTGGAAATCTGCTTCGTGTCGCTATTTGCCACCGAGACTCCCTCCCCTATCGACGCTGATTACCTGGCCGGTAACGAAGGATGCCCCCTCGCTGAGCAGAAAGGTAATCAGCGAGGCCACTTCTGATGGCGCTCCCAGCCTTTGCATCGGAATCGTGGACAGTATCTGACGCTCACCCTCACTTCCCGCCGGTCGGTTTTTTCGGAAAAGCTCGGTGTCTATAGGGCCAGGTGCAGACGCCTATAGTCAGGGCGCAAAAAAGTGCCATCAGCGGTAATCGCGATAGAGCCATCAGTTTTCTCTTATTGTCGTTGAAGGAATGCCTCGAACAGCCCGATCACTCTTCGAAAATAGCCACCGCGCGCACAAAACCCGCAGACGCATGCCGGATCTTGTAGGGAAAGCACGAGACGGTGAAGCCGCTAGCTGGCAGGGATTCGAGGTTGGCCAGTTTTTCCATTTGTCCGTAGCCGATATCGCGCCCGGCCTTATGCCCTTCCCAGATGATCGAGGCATCGCCGCTGGCAGCAAAACGTTCACGGGTGTATTTGAACGGTGCGTCCCAGCTCCAGGCATCAGTGCCGACCACGCGCACGCCGCGTTCCAGCAGATACATTGTCGCCTCGCGCCCCATGCCGATGCCGGCATCGAGGTAACCCGGCTGCCCAAACAATGCCCCGGCGCGTGTGTTGACCAGCACGATATCCAGTGGTTGCAGCGTGTGCTCGATGCGCGCCAGTTCCGCTTCGACCTCTTCTGCCGTCACCACGTGACCGTCGGGCAAATGGCGAAAATCCAGTTTGACCCCCGGCTGCAAACACCAATCGAGCGGCAACTCGTCAATGCCAAACGCCGGTTCGCCGCCATCGGTAGTCGAGGCGTAATGCCACGGCGCGTCCATGTGGGTGCCGCTGTGGGTGGTGATCTGTAAGCGCTCGGCGGCCCACGATTCATTGCCGGGCATCTGCTCAAGCTGCAAACCCGGGAACATCGCCGCCATCTCGGGCCAGCCTTGCTGGTGGTCCATGTAATCGATTGTCGGCAACAGCGGCGGCGGATCTGTGTACGGGTTGTTATCGAGGGTCACCGAAAGGTCGACCAGACGACGTTTACGCTGGATTGGCTGTGACATGAGACATATCTCCGTTCAACGGCAGAGGCCGATAAGGGGCTGGGTTGAGGGCGTTGCGAATAAGCGTGGCGACATTGCCGTCATGGCCGAAGCCGGCAGCGCGGGCCTGCGGGGTTTTCAGGGGCGGCATGCGCCCGAACAGATTTTCGAGATCAAGGTCAGCGGCAAAACTGATGAAGGCACGGCGTTGCTCGCCGTAAATCGCCGCCAGGGCATCAATGACCTGGGCGATGGACAAATGCAGCACCGGCAGTTGCCAGACCCGCTGTTGTGCGACGGCGTCATCCAGTTCGGCGGCGTGGATCAGGTTGTTCACGCAACAGCGCGCCGACATCCACCACGCCGTCGCCTGCGGCGACACCGGGCAGCAGTAGTCGGCGCCCTCGGCAAAGGCTCGCATCAAGTCGCTCATGAAGGCCGAGCGCAAGCCGTTGGGTTCGCGCGGGCGCGCGACAATGCCCGGCAGGCGCACCGCACGGCTGTCGACCTCGCCACGCCGACCCAGATCAATCAGCGCGCGCTCGACCATCACCTTGTGTGTGCCGTACGACAATTGCGGGTGCAGTTCAGCCTGCTCGTTCATTTTCGCCGGCAGATCAGCGCCGTACACCGCAACGCTGCTGGCATACACCAGCACCGGTGGCCGCGCCTTGTTGCGCAGTTGATCAAGCAGTTCGAGGCTGGCCAGCAGGTTGACCTGATAACCCGATTCGTAATGCGCCTCCGCCGCTCCACCGGGGATGCTGACCAGGTGAAACACCACATCGATGCCATCGGCCAGAACCCGGCGCATCAACGCCGCATCCGTCACGCTGCCGCTGTGCCGACGCAGGCGCGGATCGTCTGGCAGGCCTTGGACGTCAGTGTCCAGCACCAGCAACGAACGAATGACTTGCCCGCGCAGACTGCCGCGCGCGAGCAGACAACGCAGCAGTTCGCGACCAACAAAGCCATTGGCTCCGGTAATCAGTACACGCATGGGCGTTCCTTAGCCGTGGGCCTTGACGACGCGTTGATCGATCGCACCAAACAGTGACTGACCATCGCTGCCGGTGACGTCCATGCGCACGCGATCGCCGAAACGCATGAAGCCTGTCACTGGCGCGCCCTGCTCGATCATCTCAATGGCCCGACGTTCGGCGATGCACGCCGAGCCGACGTTGCGCTCGGTATTCGACACCGTGCCGGAACCGATCAGCGTGCCGGCGCGCAAGCGACGGGTTAAGGCCGCGTGGGCGATCAGTTCGCCAAAATGAAAGTTCATCTGCGCGCCGTGCGGCTGGCCAAACCACTCGCCGTTCCACTGCACTTGCAGGGGCAAATTGACCCGGCCATCGCGCCAGGCTTCGCCGAGTTCATCCGGGGTAATGGCCAGCGGGGCAAAACTGGAGGACGGTTTGGCTTGCAGAAAACCGAACCCGGTGCGCATTTCCCGCGGTGCCAGCGCGCGCAGGCTGACATCGTTGATCTGCAGGATCAGCTTGATGTGCTGCAACGCGTTTTCCGCCGAACACCCCATCGGCACATCATCGACCAGCACGACAAATTCGCCTTCGAAATCGATGCCCTGGCTTTCGCTCGGCAGTTCGATGTCATCGCGGGCACCGATGAAGTCATCACCGGCGCCCTGGTACATCAACGGCGTACGGTCAGCGCCTTCGATCGGGTCGAGGTTGAACGCTTTCTGCATCAGTGCGCCGTGACTGAGAAACGCCGAACCGTCGCACCATTGATAAGCGCGCGGCAACGGCGCCATCGCTTGTACGGGATCGAAGGCGAATGCCTGGCGGCAATCTTGTTTTTCAAGCTCAAGCGACAGGGCCTGCAAACGCGGCTCGGCTTCGCGCCAGTTTTCGATGGCTTGCTGCAAGGTCGGCGCTACCGAACGGGCGTCCAGCGCCCGGGCCATGTCGCGCGAAACTACCACCAATTGGCCGTCACGGCTGCCATTTTTCAAGGTTGCGAGCTTCATGCCGTTTCTCCTGGGCAGTCTTGCGGTTCAGCGGCAAAACGCCCGTCAAGCAGGATAAACACCATGCGCGCCATGGCGTCCGTGCGGTTGCTCCACGCGTGATTGGTGCCGCGCTGAACCACCACATCGCCGCGTTTGAGGTGGATATCTTCATCGTCGAGCACCAGCCAGACTTCGCCTTCGGTGACGATGCCGTAATCGAGGGTCTCGGTGCGGTGCATCAGTTTGTGCCGCGAGTTCGCCTGGCCGGTGCCGGCATGCGCCTGGCCAATCTCGGCAAATGCGGCTGCAGCAGCGGCATCGCTGACCTGGTTTTGCACGCTGTCCGGCGGAATGTCGACGACACGAATCACGCTGCCCTGCGGGCCGGGGCTCAGCTGTAAAGGTTTGCTGGTTGGATCATCGGCATTGTCGAGCAGTGCCGGACTGCCGCTGCTGTTCCATATTTCATGAAACACCGTGCCTGGCACCGCTTGCAGTGCAAACACATTAGCGGTCGCTCCGTGACTGGCGACGACGGCGCGGCCGTGGCCGTCATGCCCGGTGACCACGCGTTTGAAAGGGGGAAGCGCTTGCATGGAAAATCCTCGTTCAATGGCCGTTGCCGATGGAGTCGTGACCGCCAACATGGGGGCGGGTCAATAGGCCACCGAGCTTCGGCACGGACAGACAAAACAGCGCCACGACCAGTTGCAGCCAACCGATCATGGCCAACGCTTGCGGCAACGCCGTGGAAGCCCCGGAGGTGATGGCGAGTACCACCAGCGGGCTGATGAACTCGCCGGCAAAAATCGCGGCGGTGAAGCACCCCGCCGCTCGCCCACGCTGAGCAAAACCGACTTGCGCCATGATCCAGGTGATCAACGTCGGCAACATCAGGCCGATGCCCAGACCGTTGACCAAGACCGCCACCACCACCTGCGCGTGGCTGCCGGCGGCGGCCATCAACAGGCCGCCGATGCCGGCCAGGCCATAGGCAATCAGCAACACATGCTGGCTGCGCAGACCGCTCAACAAGCGAAAACTCAAGGCCCCGGCGAGCACACCGAGTTGATTGGCACCCATGGTCATGCCGATCTGCTGCGGCGCATCCACGTGCAACAAATTGAGCAAGTAGCCGGCCTGCACCGGCACGATGAACAGGCTCAGGCCCGCGAGCAGCGACAATGCATACATGGGCGTGAGTGCCCGCCATGGAAATGCGCGCGGGGCTGGCACCGGCACCGTTGCCGCCAGTGGCGCGCGGGGTTGTGGTTCCCAGAGTTTCCATGCCATTAGCGGCAGGAAAATCAGCCCGACTGCGTACAACGCAAACGGGGTGCGCCAGTCGTCCTGGCCGAGGAATCCACCCAGCGCGATAAACACCGCAGCCGACAGTGACGTCGCGACCATCTGCAATGCAAACAGGCGTTCACGGCGTGCTCCGCTGTAGTAGTCGCCCATCAGTGTCGTGCAGCAGGTCATGATCCCCGCCTCTGCCAGACCGATACCGGCGCGGCTGGCGACAATGGCCGGCAGCGAATCCAGCCACAGCGGCAACACGCCGCAGAGCGTGTACAGCGCCATGCTCGTCAACAACAAAGGCTTGCGCCCGAGCCGATCAGCGATGACCCCGGCGAACGGCGCCAGTAATGCAATCACCAACGCCGGCAAGGTCAGCACGATCGGCACCAGCACCGTGCTGCCCGCGACCTCGGCAAAATGTGCCTGCATGCGCGGCAATACCGGCGCGAGCAATACCGCGCCGAGCACTGGCAGACAGCTGCCGAGCAGCAACAGCAACGATTGCGTCAAACCAGCGTGACGTCCGCTGTTTTCAAGTGAAGACTCAACGGCCATGACAGGTCTCCCGATGACGTGACTGATGAACATCTACTGCCACCGCTCGCGACGGCAGGCTCAGATTGATGGCCTCCTCCGGCGTTTCTGCGTCGGTGTTCGTGTGCCGTGCAGGCAAGAGGAAGTACGCCAGCGCCGGCAACAGCAGGAGCGCGCCGACCATGTTCCAGACGAACATGAATGCCAGCAGCACGCCCATGTCTGCCTGGAATTTGATCGGCGAGAAGATCCACGTCGCCACGCCAATGGCGAGTGTGATCCCGGTGAGCATCACCACTTTGCCGGTGGACACCAGGGCGCGGTAATAGGCTTCTGACAGGCTCGCGCCTTGGCGCAGATGGCCGAGCAGGATGCTCATCACATACAACGCATAGTCGACGCCAATGCCGACACCCAACGCGATCACCGGCAACGTCGCGACCTTCACGCCGATGTTCAGCCAGACCATCAACGCTTCGCAGAGGATCGAGGTGACCATCAGCGGAATCACCGCGCACAGCGTGGCGCGCCACGAGCGGAAGGTGATCAGGCACAGGACGATCACCGCCCCGTAGACCCAGAACAGCATCTCCCGATTGGCCTGCTTGACCACGATATTGGTCGCCGCTTCGATGCCGGCATTGCCCGCTGCCAGCAGGAACTGCACATCCTTGTCGTTATTGGCAGCGGCGAATTGCTCAACGTGCTCGACCAGCCGCGTCAGCGTTTCAGCCTTGTGGTCAGTGAGGTAGGCGTACAGCGTGAGCAGGCTGCAATCCTCGTTGTACAAACCACGCGGCGCACTGGCGGTGATCATGTTGAGCATCGCCTGATTGTTCTGCAGCTCGTACCACTTGGCGCTGCCTTCGCTGAGGCCGACCAGCATGCGCCGGTTGAGCAAGGCCAGCGAATTGGTCGAATCCACCCCCGGCAGTGCCCGCAGTTGCCAGTCCAGTGCATCAACCTTGGCGAGGATGTCGTAACGCGCACATTGCCCGGCCGGGGTCTTGACCATCACCGCGAACAAGTCACTGCTGGCGCCGTAATGCCGGGTCAGAAACGCATCATCCTGGTTGTAGCGTGAGTCGGCCCGCAGTTCCGGCGCGCCGGCATCCAGATCACCGATCTTCAATTGCAGGCTGACCACAAAACCCAATGCCGCCAACGCCAGGCTGATGGCAATGCACAGGCTGGCCCAGCGACGTCGGGTAAACAGATCGAGAAAGCGCCAGAAGCCATGACGCCGAGCGCCGGCCTGATCGTTCTGCTCGCTTTTGAGGCTCAATTGCGCCGCGCGCGGCGTTACGCCGACATAGGACAGCAACACCGGCAGCAGAATCAGGTTGGTGAAAATAAGTACTGCCACACCGATACTGGCGATCACGGCCAGATCCTGAATCACCTGGATCTTGATCAGCATCAGCACGGCAAAGCCCACTGCATCGCACAGCAATGCCGTCAGCCCGGCGAGAAACAGCCGTCGAAAAGTGAACCGTGCGGCAACCACCCGGTGCATGCCGCGACCGATGTCCTGCATGATGCCGTTCATTTTCTGCGCACCGTGGCTCATGCCGATGGCGAACACCAGAAACGGCACCAGCACCGAATACGGGTCCAGCTGATAGTCGAGCAACGGCAACAGGCCCAGTTGCCAGACCACCGCCACCAATGAGCAGAACACCACCAGCACCGTGCTGCGCAGGCAGCGTGTGTACCAGAACAGCACGGCGGTGGTGATCAGAATCGCGACAGCGAAGAACAACAGGATCTGCTTTAGCCCAGCAATCAGGTCGCCGACCTTTTTCGCGAAACCGGTGATGTGAATGTCGATCCTGTCGTTCTGGTACTCGCTGCGCAACGCCTCCAGTTGCTCGGACAGCACCGAGTAATTCAGCGCCTGGCCGTCGGCGGTCGTTGCCAGCAACGGCACGTAAATGATGCTCGAGGTTTGATCGAACGCTACCAGTTGGCCGAGCTCGTTGGAGCGCTGCACGTTGCGGCGCAAGGCCTCAAGACTGGCCGGCGTACCGGCATAATCGTCCGGAATTACCGGGCCGCCATCCAGGCCGTCTTCAGTCACAGCGACCCAACGTGTAGCGGGCGTCCACAGCGACTTCATGTAGGCGCGATCGACGCCGGGCAGCAGGTAAAGCTTGTCGCTCAACGCCTGCAAGGTTTTCAGATAATCAGCGTCGTAGATATCGCCTTGGCGATTGGCGACAACGATGCGCAAGGAGTTACCCAGACCGCTGAGCTGCTGTTGATGTTGCAGATAATTGGCGATGTAAGGTTGTTGCGTGGGAATCATCTTTTCGAAACTGGCGTTCAGCTCGACGCGCGTGGCCTGATAGCCCAAGAAGAGCGTGGTCACCAGGCACACCAGCAACACCCACAACCGGTGATTGAACAAAGTGCGTTCCACGACCGAGCCGGAGCGCGGGTCGAAACTCGCCAGGCTGGCCGTGGCGTTGTCGAATGGTTTCATAACCTCACTCCGAAGCTGTAACAGTGGGCGACGCCAGGCGCGTCAACCCGGTGAAACCGGCCAGCACCAGGCTGCCATCGGCGGCCTGCACGACGCTGGCAATCGGTTTGCCCAGCGGTTTGCCGAAAGGCTCCAGGGTTGGTGCATCGCCCGAGGTGCGAAACAACGCGCCGCCCTGATTGACCAACAACAACTGGCCGTCAGCGGTACGGATCGCATCACTGAAGGACACGGGCATCGGTACGGGCGCGGCCACGAAGCTGTTGCCGCCGTCGGTGGAAATAAACGCGTTACCTTTCAGTCCTGCTGCCAGCAGCGCGCCGTCATCGCGCAGTTGCAGGGCGAAGAAACTGCCGCTGTAGGGGCTGTCGAGTGCGACGAAGGATCGTCCACCGTCCTCGGAACGGGCGACATAGCCTTGCTCGCCGGCGACGAACCAACGCTCACCTTGTTGAGCGATGGCATACAGGTGCGCCCCCATCGGATTGTCGATATGGCCCATCAGCGACTGCCAACTCACGCCGCCGTCTTCGGTGGTAAACGCGAGGCCGTAGGCGCCGACGATCAGGCCGTGACGCGCATCGGTGAACTTGAGGCTCAGAAACGGTTTGTCCGCGCCTTCGCTGACCATCCGTTCGGCGGTTTGCACACGTGCCGCCGCTGCGTCGGGGTCAATCGCTGTCGGCAGTTGCTCGCGTGCGGCGCGCAATTCCAGTTGCGTAGCGCGGTTGCCGTCCAGCTGCAACGCCCAGTTTTCGCCAGCGTCGTGGGTGACCAGCACCGCACCGGCATGGCCGACCGCCCAGCCCGTGTTGGCATCGACAAATTGCACCGCCGTGAGACTGACGGACACCGGCACCTGCGCCTGCCGCCAATTGAGACCGTTGTCATCGGAGAGCAAGACAATGCCGCGTTCGCCGACCGCCACCAACCGCGCACCTGCCCGCGCCAGATCAAGCAAGACCGCTTGCCGGGCCTGCGGCGCGCGCATCGCCGGAGTGTTCAATACATCCCCGACGGCAGCGGCCTGAGCCTGGCTCACGGGTAATACGCAAGGCAGCGCCAGCAGCGCTAACAACCGCCCGAGCACCTGACAGATTCTGTTCATACCGACCTCGAAACCACCTGTGAAACCGGATCGCCACAGCGTGTGGCGATCCGGTCCGATTCAACGAACCCCGGCACCCGCCATTGCTGCTGGCGAGAATTCCGACGCCTTGTAGCGATCGACCACGCCGTACTGCTCAGGCAACCCGGTGTAGACGTTCTGGATAAACCAGGCGCCGGAGGTCAGGTCGTAGAAACCCGAAGACAGTTGCGCTTGTGCTGGCAGATCCGGCAGCACGGCCGGCAGCGACCACAAGGTCTTGGCGAGCTGGCCGTTGGCGTCCCAGCGATCGCCGAGCATGGCTTGCCAGGTATCTTCGTCGAGGTAGTAACGGCCCTTCGGCAGTTGATGACGCTTGCCCGGTGCGAGTTCGGCCTCCACCACCCACACGCGATGCAATTCCCAGCGCACGTAATCAGGATTCATGTGGTGGGCCAGAAACAGGTCTTCCGGTTTGCCTGCCGTCAGGACTTTGTTGGTGTTGTAGGGGATATACATTTCCTGCTTGCCGACCAGTTTCCAGTCGAAGCGATCGATGCGCCCCTGGAACACGCTCAACTCATCGAACGACATCACCCCGGCGGTTGCCGGCGTCGGTGTGTCGCAGCAGGCATTCGGCAACTTGCGCACGCGGCGCTGGCCGGTCAGGTAAACGTGCGCCTGGGACTTGTCGCCGTTGATATTGGTGCGCCCCATGATTTGCTCACCCGCACGCAACGGCGGGCCGACGTTAAGCAGGCGGAACAACCAGTAATCACCGGCGAAACTTTCCGGCGTGCCGTCCTGGTAGTAATACGGCATGTCCTGAATCGCCTGGCCGTCGGTGGTCAGCACCTGTTTGCCGTCTGCAGTCATCAGGTAATGACGAAAGTGCATGGCGAGTGACGTGCCGCGCCAATTCAGGATGTGGTTCCACATGGCTTCGGCGCCGTTATGCGGAATCGGGAAGGGAATACCGCCAAACGCACCTTCGGGCACCGGTCCAGCGCTGCTGTCGACCAGTTTGGCGCGGGTAGCATTTTTCAGGGTGTTGTCATACACCCATTGCGGTGCGGCGGCCGAGCGACGGGTCGGATAGACATCGATACGATAGGTGTCGGGAAAGCGTTTGAACATCTCCTTGGTGCCATCGCTGAGCTTGCCGGCGTATTGCGCCAGATTCTTCGAGGTGATGCTGAACAGCGGTTTGTCGGCCGCAAACGGATCGCCGCGCTTGCCGCCCGGTTTATACGCCGGGTCAACTTTGGTGTAACCGCCCTGCCAGGCTGGAATGCTGCCGTCGGCATTGCCTGCACGCTCGGCACCCAGTGGCGTGAGACTGCTCGACAGTTTGGCCGCCTCTTCTGCGGTGGCCGCAGTCGCAACCTGGCTCAGGACGGTCAGCGTTCCGAACAAGGCAAAGCACAAGGCCGTAAGGCGCGGGACACGATTATGGTGGTGAGAAGTCATGCGCAAGTCCTCTTAAAACGTGGTCTTGACGGAGAAGGCGAGGTAATCCCGATCCTTCAGCGATTGCTTGAAATTGAACTGGCTGAGGCCGTTGAGGTTGGTGTCCTCGGGGCCGTAGTAATGCGTGTAGGTAAGACCGGCCGTGACGCGATCGAGGTAAGTGGCGGTGATGCCGATGTTGATGTCGCCACCCTTGTCCGGGCCGAACGAGCTGACCACCGCTGATTTGCCCAGCGGGAAGTAACTGACGCCGACCGGAATGCTGATATCGATGCCGGAGAAGAACTGGCGGTAGGTCGGCGTGTAGACAAATTTGAAACCCAGGCCGTCATCGGTGGCGTTCGGGTCCAGTGCGGCGCGATTTTTGGTGACGCTGAGCAGGCGATTCCACGCCACTTCGCCGACCAGTCCGGACTCTCGGGCGATGAAGTTCGGGCCAAACGAAGCCAACACGTTCAGGTTGACGTGAGCGGTGCGCCCGACCGCATAGAGCGCGTCATCATCGTTGTCGGCAATGACGCCGGGCAGTACGGTCTGACCATTCGAGACCAGCGGCATGTTCCAGCGCATCGACGCTTCACCGGCGAAGCTGTACTCGTCCACCGTGGTGGAAAAGCTTGCGCCCAGCGCGCGAATATCTTCGGGGTAAACCCAGTAGTACTCGCCGATCTGCCCGGTGCTGAAGTTCGGCGCTGCCGTCGACGGTTTCAGGTACAGCTTCGGCGTCTTGTCGTGGTACTGGATGGCGTAAAGGCCGTACTCGACGGTCTCAGCGCTGTATTTCAGTTGCAAACCGCCCTGCCCCGAACTGCGTGCTTCCTTATCATTACCGTGGAAAAACGCGGCGGGACTGGCCGGGTTACCGCCGAGGAATGCCGGAAACGGCGCACCGACGATCAAGCGCTCATTGCCTTCGCCAATGTTGTCGCTGGTGGAGAAATAACTGCCAGCGGCGGGCAGACGTGTTTCTTCCCACTCGAGCTGGTAGTAAGCACCGAGCGATACGTCGTCAGTCAGTTGGAACGTGCCAGACAGTTGATTGACCGGACGGGTGATTTCCTTGAACTGCGTGTTAGGCACCGACTGGGCCTTGACCACGTCGACCGGGGCCATGCCACCGGCAATGCCGTTGGCGCCGAAGAACAGGCTTTCGCCCCAGATCAGGCCATGACGGCCGGCGCGCACCGACGTTGCGCGGTCGGCCAGTTCGCCGTTCCAGTAGACGAACGCGTCGAGGATTTCGCCGTCACCGCCGTGCAAATGACGGGTGTCGTCGGTGAACTCGTCGTAGCCGACCGAACGCGCGTTGGCGCGGGACGGATCGTTATTGTCGTTGTTGCCCTGGTACTCGCTGTCGTACCACGCTGCGCCGCTCAAACGTGCGCCGAAGTCCTGAAACGACAGATCCAGCTCCGAGAGGATATCGGTGCGATTGGAGATCAGGCCTTTTTTGAACGCACGATCGCCATCGTCCTGATTGAGCGCCACCTGACCCTCGGTCAACTTGCTGCTCGGATTCTGCGTGCGCCAGGCAGCGCTGTACTTGATCGTGTTGTCCCAGCGCAACTTGAAATCCGGGTTGCCGGTATCGATGTCGAAAGCGTGAGCGGCCTGACTGCACAGCACCAGCAGCGCAGCAACGCTCAAACCGAAGGGTGCAGACGAGCAGACCGGGCGACGCGCGAGCGCCGCAGTCGTAGAACTAACCATCGCGTTAACCTCTTGTTTTTATAGTGGTAACTGCTGTGGATGAGTCGCAGGTGTGGCTTAGATTGGCTCGGCTGTGCGCGCGAGCATTTGCTTGACCAGGCCAATGCGATCGAAGGCGCGGTCGTGCTGCATCTCCTTGTCGCCGGCCAGCACCGAGCTTTCGCTGATGTATTTGCAACGTTCGAAGCGCCGCGCCATGAAGCGCTGCAACTGCTGCTCGACGCTGCTGGTGGCGGACTGCTCGTGAGTGAGCTCTTCGCTGAGCACAATTGCGTCTTCGATGGCCATGCCGGCGCCTTGACCGAGGTGCGGCGTGGTCGCGTGGGCCGCATCGCCAATCAGCAGGACGCGTCCGCGATGCCACGGCTCATCGACAAACACCACTTCCATTGGCTTGTAGACGACCTGGCTGTTGTCCGTGATTTGCTCGCGCAGTTCGCCGATCAGACCGGTAAAGCCTTGCAGGCGCTGGCGCATCTGCGCAGCCAGATCGGCAGGATCCATCCACGGATTGGCGGGCTCGTGGGACGTCAGAAACAGGTACATCAAGTCGCCGGCCAAAGGCACCAGCCCGGCGTTGCCGTCAGTGCTTTGATAGTTGGCCAAATGGTCGATTTGTGGCGCGCGGGGAAAGTTGTAGCGCCACACCGACTGGCCAGTGAAACGCGGGGTGTAGGCATCGCCGAAGACCAGGCTGCGCACTTTGGAGAACAGACCATCGGCGCCGACCACCAGGTCGTAGCTGCCGCGACTGCCGTCGGTAAACAGCACGTCGACCTCTGCGCCGTTGTCGTTCAGCGTTTCCACACTCAAGCCCAAACGTACATTGGCACCGAGTTGCAGGGCGGTTTCGCTGAGGACTTTGTGCAAAGCCAGGCGGGAAATACCGACGTTGGCGGGATACTGCGGGCCGGCGAGGCGTTGACCCGGAATGCGCGCCAGTTGTTGCCCGCCCGGGCCGTAGATAGCGACGTCTTCGAACGCATAAGCGGCATCGAGATAGCCGTCGAGAACGCCCAGCTTGGCCATTTCACGGACGACGTTGCTCTGTTGAATAATCCCGACGCCATAGACTGTCCATTCGGACTTGAGCTCGATCAGGTCGACCTCGATACCTTTACGCCGCAAGGCGATGGCCGCACACAAGCCGCCGATACCACCGCCCACGATCAGAACGTTGTTCACTGCACTCATGGTGTTCTCTCTTTTTATTCTTGTGATCGATGCTGCGTCGGGCACTGCATCGTTGGGTAAAGCTTCCCGGCAAAGCAGGGATTTGACTAATCGCGAGTAGGGATGCGATGTATCGCCGTACGCGATACCTCGATTTATCCCGGCAGCGGCAACTCTTCAGGCATTTGCACCAGCAGCCAGCCATCCTTCTCGCAGCTCGGCAGCGCCTGCAGCGTCTGGCCCAGGCACGGGCCGTAGATGCACTCGCCCGTCGCCGGCAGAAATTGCGCGCCGTGGGCGTAACAGACGATCAGCTGGCCATCGGCGGACAGGAAACGGTCCTTGCGATACTCCAGGCGCACGTCCAGATGCGGACAACGATTGCGATAGACCCGCACCTGATTGTCATGACGCAGGGCAAACACACTGTCGCGCCCCTGCGCCAGCGGATCGAACCCCCGCGCCCGGCCCTCCTCCAGTTCGTCCAGCCGACACAGTGGCTGCGCAATACCGCTCATGATCAGCGCCGCCCTCATCCGAGTTTTGGCGGTGGTCCGCCCGGGGCCCATTTTTCTTTGGCGCTGAACAGGAACAACTGCGAGTTATCCGCCGACAGCGGAGCGCGACGGGCCTCCCAGGCGTCATCGTGCTTATCCATATCGGCGTCATATTCGATGTGGCAGCCCAGCGGACTGTTGAAATACCAGAACCAGTTGGAGCCAAACACGTGACGGCCCGGCCCCCAGAAGCTGGTCCAGCCTTTTTGCTCGAAACGCGTCCCGGCCAGCAGCACTTCGGTGCCACTGCCCATGTGGAAGGTGAAGTGTTCGCAACCCTTCATGTGCGGCGGGGTCTGGATCATGAACAGGCAATGGTGATCGTCAGAACCGGCCGGGCGCATGAACGGCCCGGCGCCAATGAAGGTGTCGGTGGTGCGAAAACCCAAACGCTTGGCGTAAAAGGCTTCAGCTTTTGCCGCATCGGGGACGAAATACACCACGTGCGACAAAGTGCGCGGAACAGCGCTCATATCGAGGGTGATGCCTGGCTGGTTAAGTGGCCGCTGTGGCGCATGGCCGGCGGCGTTGGTCAGGTCATCCGGTGCGCTGTAAGGCTTGCGTACGCTGACCTGAAACGCGATCGCGAAACCCATGTCATCAACGCTGTGCAGCACGCCGTGTTGATCACGGCGAACAACACGATCACGGGCCAGCTCATCTTCGATGGCATCCAGATCGCTGATCGCAGCGACCCCGTAGACCGTCTCGCGAATGGACGGCGCCGGGCCGATCGCCACCGGCAAATCAGGATCGTCGGCTCGGCGGATAATCACGGCGGTGCCGTCCAGCGCTTCGAAGCGCCCGCCTTCGCTGTCAACGCCGACCGGTGCAAGGCCGTAGTCGCGCAGGCAATCGGTGCAGGCTTGAATGTCATCGACGCCAAAAATCAGGGCATCAAGGCCAATGATGTTCATGGCTTACCACTCCATTGAAATTATGATCCGGTGACTGTCGCCATGAACGCCTTGCAGCGCGCCGGGCCTGACTGGAAACCGGTGGTGGTGTCGGCAGCAGGGCCGACTGCGGCGAAGATTGGCGCAAGGGCCGAGCGCTGACTAATCGCGAGTCGGGATGCGACCTATCGGCAAACGCGATACCTGCGACGAAGGTTGACGCGCCGATGGATTCGTTCGAATGTATTGCGAAAATAAATACAAGAACGGACCTGCCCATGCGTTTCAACCATCTGGATCTGAACCTGCTGGTCGCGCTCGATGTATTGCTCGAAGAGCAGAACATCACCCGCGCAGCAGAACGCCTGCACATGACCCAATCCGCCACCAGCGGCGTGCTCGCGCGTTTGCGGACCTACTTTGAGGATGAGTTGCTGGTTCAGGTGGGGCGCAAGATGCAGCCCACGCCCTATGCCACGGAACTGGCCAGACCGGTGCGTGAAGTCCTGCTGACGATTCAGTCCTCAATCACCGCCAAACCGGTGTTCGACCCGGCCACCAGCAAGCGACATTTTCGCTTGGTGACCTCCGACTATCTGATCAGCGTGCTGTTCGCCCAGGTGATCCAGAACATTCATCAGGAAGCGCCCAACATCACCTTCGAAATGCTTGGCCCCAGCGACAATTCCGGCGAGTTGCTGGTACGTGGCGAGGTCGATCTGATGATTGTTCCCGAGCGCTACATCATTGAAGGCCACCCTTCGCGCCTGCTGTTCGAAGAAGAACACGTGTGCGTGGTGTGGCAAGGCAATACGCAAGTCGGCGACACCCTGACCCTTGAGCAGTACATGGAGATGGGCCATGTCTCGGTGGGCTTCGGCCGCACACGGCACATGAGCATCGAAGAATGGTTCATGAATCAATACGGCTTCAATCGGCGTATTGAAGTGATCACCAGCGACTTCAATACCTTGCCGCAACTGATTGTCGGCACACAGCGCATCGCCACGATGCACCAGCGTCTGGCGAACCTCTACGCGCACTATCTGCCGCTGCGCATCCTGCCGCCGCCGGTGAAAATTCCGATCATGCACGAGTACATGTTGTGGCACCGCAGCGTCGACGGTGACCCGATGCACCGCTGGCTGCGCGAACGCATCAGCGAATCCATTCAGCATCTGCAACAGGTGCCCATCGTATCTCGCGATACCTCGTATCCGCCGTCACGATTGGCCAATTAGTCGGGTGATCCTTAACGTGCCTTGGGAATGCCAAGGCAACCATAAGGACAACAACAATCATGTTTCGCTATTTCCCGACCAACTACGTGTGGAATCTCTCTGTCGACCTGGCCATTGAAATGGGCGCCCGCATGGGCGAAATCGAAGCGATGTGCGCCCCTTTGCAGGAGGCTGCTAAACAGCCAGACGCGGCCGGCACCCGTGCCTTTCGCGAGACCTGGGCGAAAATGGCTGACAAGCTCTGCGGTCTGGCCGAAGAAGACGAAGGCAATGGCCGAATGCTCTCGGCTGGCGAAAAATACAACCGCGCCGCCACCTATTATCTGACCTGCGAGCGCCTGCAAGCCCACGGCGCGCCGGGCCGCACCGAGCTGTATCAGCGTTTTCTGCAGACCTTCAAGCGCGGCATCGAGCTGTCGCGTGAAAACTGCGAACGGGTAGAAATCCCGTACGAGGGCAAACATCTTTCCGGCTTGCTCGTGCGCGCCGAAGGCGTCGATGGGCCTGCGCCGATTCTGGTGCAGGTCAACGGTCTGGATTCGACCAAAGAAATGAAATACCGCGTGGGTTTGCCAGCCTGGCTGGCGAAGCGCGGCATCTCTTCGCTGATCATCGACCAGCCCGGCACTGGCGAAGCGTTGCGCCTGCATGGCCTGACCGCACGATTCGACAGTGAGCATTGGGCCAGCCGCGTCGTGGATTGGCTGGAAACCCGAAGCGACGTCGATGCCAAACGTATCGGTCTGGAAGGTGTCTCGTTGGGCGGTTATTACTGCCCGCGTGCGGTTGCATTCGAACCGCGCTTCGCCTGCGGCGTAGTGTGGGGCGCCAACCATGACTGGCGTGATGTGCAAAAGCGTCGACTGGAAAAGGAAGGCAGCTTCCCGGTGCCGCACTACTGGGCGCATGTCTGCTGGGTGTGGGGCGCCAAGGACGTCGACGAGTTCATGACCATCGCCGAAGACGTACACCTTGACGGCGTGCTCGACCGGATCAAGGTGCCGTTCCTGGTGACCCACGGTGAACAGGATTCGCAGATACCGCTGAAATGGGCGCATCGCACCTACGAACAACTGGTCAACAGTCCAAAATGTGAACTGAAAGTCTTCACCGAACGTGAAGGTGGTGTGCAGCATTCGAGCTTCGACAACAGCATCAACGCCGGTCATTACATAGCGGACTGGATCGCCGAAACGCTGGGCGGTCGCACCGCCTGATCACTGAAAAACACACACAAAAAAAACGCCGGACAATCTCTCGATTGTCCGGCGTTTTCGTTAACGGCTGCAGCCCGGCGCTGCTATTGACGCGATCAATGCGCAGCCATCGATGCAATCTGTTGGTCGGCCCCTCGCCTGCTCTTTAGCCTCATGTGCATAACAATCACACAGTGAAAACGCCATGACTGCCCTGCATCTGAAATGCCAGACCCTGTTTGATGGCACTGGACTGGAAACCCGCCAACAACAGACATTGATTGTCGAAAACGGCCTGCTCAGTTACGTCGGGCCCACCGCGCTGGCCCCCGCTCCCCATCCCGGCGATACCCAGCTGGACGCCGGTGATGATTTCGTCATGCCGGGGCTGGTGGACGTGCATACGCATCTGGCCTTCGGTAACGCGCAGAGCGAAGAAGACATTGATCTGTGGACCAGCGACGAATTTCGCGCTTTGCGCGGGATGTTTTTCGCGCAACACGTACTCGCGGCCGGCGTCACCAGCATGGTCTGCCCCGGCGACAGCGGTCAACTCAGCATCGCCGTGCGCAATGCGGTGACCGCTGGTTTGTTTGAAGGTCCGAGGATCGCAGCCAGCAGCCGCGTCATCACCAATCGGCAGAGTCTGAATGATTGGTTCCCGAGTCGGGTGGGCGCCCCGGAATACTTCACCGCGCAGTTGGTCACCAGCCGCAGCGACGCCCTTGCGGAGATCCGCAAGCAGGCCAAGGACGGCGTCGACCTGATCAAGATCGCCATGGACGGCACGCACCGCCGTCCCAATGGCGAAATCATTGCTGCCTTTACCGCCGATGAAACCTTCGAAATGGTCGAGGAAGCGCATCGTCTGGGCTGCAAGGTCGCCACGCATGCCTACGGTCGCGAGGCCGTGATGTACGCGGCGCGCGCAGGCGTTGATCTGGTTTTCCACGCCTTTTACATGGACGACGCGTGCATCGAGGCACTGCTTGAGGCCGGTAGCATCCTTGCCCCGACCATGACGTTCCCGCAGAACACTGTGGATTTCTGCCAGCCCCACGACCCGGCCATCAGCACCGGGTATGCCGGTTATTGTGCACGCACACTGGACGTTGGTTCGGCGGTACTCAAACGCGCCAAAGCGGCCGGCGTACCCTTTGCCTGCGGCAGTGACAGCGGCTTCGCGGTAACGCCTTACGGCGAGTGGCACGCCCGAGAGCTGGAGCTGCTGGTGGCCCGGCTTGGATTCACCCCGGCCGAAGCGTTATACGCCGCGACTGCTGTCGGCGCGCGCTGCATGCCGCGCGGTGAAACCCTCGGCTCACTGCAAGTGGGCAAGCAGGCCGACTTCCTGGTGCTCGACGGCTCGCCACTGGATGATATTCGCATCCTTCAGGATCGTTCACGCCTCAAAGCGGTGTACAAGGCCGGGCAACCGGTGCGCATGGATCGCAGCCCCTACAACCCCAAGCAGGTGTCCGATTTCAACTCGCTGAAATGGACGGATCTATACACCCGCGACCGCGTTGCCCAACTCGGAAAATGGGCCCTATGAGGACACAAGCCATGCAAAGACTGGATCTGCTCACTGCCACAAACATGGCGAGCGATGCCATCCGCATTGCTCGCGAAACCGGGATCAAACCGCTGGGCGTCGCCGTACTGGATGCCGCCGCCCATCCATTGGCGGTTCTGCGCGACGAAAACGCCAGCTTCCTACGCCCGCAAATCGCCGTCGGCAAGGCCCGCGGTTGCCTGGGTATGGGTTTTGGAGGGCGTGAACTGGCGCGACGGGCGCAGGCCATGCCGGCGTTTTTCGATGCGATCAACAGTTTGACCGACGGTGAGGTGATTCCCGTGGCGGGTGGTGTGTTGATCCGTAATGCCGAGGGGGTGGTGCTCGGGGCCATCGGCATCAGTGGCGATACCTCCGACAACGACGAGCGCTGCGCATTGCTGGCCATCGCCAAGGCCGGCCTGGTCGCCGACAACGGCGATCAGCCAGAGGGTTGATCGAGCAATGCGGCCTGTTCCAGGAGCAGGCCGCGAAACCACTGCATGGCCGGGTCATGTGCTTGATAGGGATGCCATTGCAAGACTTGCACGGCCTCGGGGAACGCCAGCGGTGCCGGGTGGACGCGCAAGGGATAACGTTGGGCAAAGCATTGCGCCTGGCGTTGAAACACCGTGGCGATACGTGCGGTGCCGACAATGTACTCCGGCATCAGCACAAAGCTTTCAACGGTCACTGCCACTTGCCGCTCAATCCCGAGTTCATGCAGGTGCACGGCATCCATTGCCAGGTTCTGCCCGTCGGCAAACTCGCGCACCACATGCGTCGCAGCGCAGTAGTCGGCGAGGCTCAGTTGCTCGGCGAACTGTGGCTGTTGGGCGCAGACGATGCAACAGAGCTGGTCAGTCATGAGCGGCACATGGGGATAGGCCGGATTCAACCGTCGCTGCGGCACGATCACGCAATCACTGCGCCGATAATCCAGCGCTTCGCTGACGACATCGCCGTCGCGCGGAACAGGCATGTCACGCAGGCTCAAGCGAATGCCCGGCGCCATGCGCGCCAATGCACGACTGACCGAAGCCAACAGCACGTCGGCGACGTAATCGGAGGCGACCAGGGTGATGTGCCGGTTGCACTGTGCCGGATCAAAATTGAGCGGAGCGTCGACGATTTCCCGGGTCAGTGCCAACGCTGCACGCACTTTTGGCAGCAACGCCTGCCCCAACGCGGTGGGCTCCAGGCGTCGTCCCACCGGCACCAGTAACGGGTCATTGAAATGTTCACGCAAGCGGCCCAGTGCCGAACTGGCCGCTGACTGTCCCAGGCACAGACGCTCGGCCGCCCGGCTGACACTGCATTCACTCAGCAAGGCGTCCAGCGCAACCAACAGATTAAGGTCGAGGCGGCGATATCGCATGTCGGTTCCGTCGAAGGCGGTGGGTCAGGTGTTTGCCCGCAATGACGAGCATGGCCCACAACACATCATGACCTTAACCAGCGGCCTGCCGATGCACCAATCGCATGCGTCGCTGGCAGGTATCGTCGACGGTGATACCTGCCAGTGCGCAGGGCAGCCCGCAGCTTACGACCAGAATCCTTGGTGCGGTTCAGCCGCCTCGCCCTCCAGCATCGGTCCCAGCACACTGACCTTGCGCTGCCCCTTGGCAAACACCTCGCGGCACGGCAGCGAGAACGTCGGGTTCTCAGGATGGTCGCCCGTCAATCCCAGCAACGCATGCTCCGACAAGGCATAAACCACTCGCCCGATCCCCGTCCAATACACCGCCCCGGCACACATGCAGCAAGGTTCGGCGCTGGTGTACAGCGTGCACAATTCAAGCTCTTGCGGCGACAGCAGCTTGGCCGCCGCCGCTGCCGCCACCAACTCCGCGTGTTGAGTGGGATCACCTTCCGGTGGCATCGAGTTGTTCCCCGCTTCGACAATCACCTTGCCGTTGCGGTCGGCTACCAACGCCGCGAACGGATGGCGACCGCGTTGTTTCGATGCCTCGGACAAGGCGATGGTCTGGCGCAACAACGCCAGATCCAGTTCGCTGACGCCAGCCGGGATGAGCTGAGTGAATTGATTCATGGGTAACTCCTTGGGCAGTGGAAAAAACAAAGTCAGTCGGCCAGTTCAGCCGAGGTAGCGCCGATGGTTTCGGTCGATTTTTTTTCATTGTTGAGCAGGATGTTGAGCACGATGGCAGTGATCGCGCCGAGGAAAATCCCGCTGTCGAGCACCAGTTTCAGGGTCGGGCCGACGTGTTCGAACAACGCCGGAAAGGACATCGGCAGCACCCCGACACTCACCGAAACCGCGACGATGATGCCGTTGCGTGTGCCCTCGAACTGGACACGCGACAGTTCCTGAATCCCCGCCACCGTGGTCATGCCGAACATGACGATCGCGCAGCCACCGAGCACTGGCGTCGGCACTGCGGCGATTAACGCGCCGAGTTTCGGGAACAAGCCCATCAGCACCATGATTGCCCCGGCAGCGGCCACGACGAAGCGGCTTTTGACGTTCGAAAGCGCAATCAAACCGGTGTTCTGGGTGAACGCGTTGTAAGGAAAACTGTTGAACAAGCCGCCGAGCATCGTCGACAAGCCGTCGGCGCGAAATGCGTTGCCGAGGGTCTGTTGCGTGGTTGGTTTGCCGGTCAATTTGCCGATCGCCAGGCAGTTGCCGGTGGTCTCGGCCATGATTACCAGCATCGCCAGGGTCATGATCAGAATCGGCACCGGAGCGAATTCCGGCGCTCCGAAGGCCATGGGCGCACTCAGCTCAAACCATGCGGCTTCGCTGACCCGGCTGAAGTGCGTCATGCCGCAGGCCGCGGCGATCAGGCTGCCGATGAACAAGCCAATCAGTACGCTGAGGTTACCGAGGAAGCCCTTGCATTTGGCATAGATCACTAACGTCACGCTGACCGTGGCCAGGCCCAGCAACAGGTTCGCGGGATTACCGAAATCCGCCGCGTCGGGATTGCCGCCGCCCAACCAGATCGCCGCCGCTGGCATCAGCGAGATGCCGATAATGGTGATCAGACTGCCAATCACCACCGGTGGAAAGAAGCGCAGCAAGCGGCTGAACACCGGCGCCAAGGCAATCGTAATGAAGCCTGCGGCAATCACCGCACCGAAAATCTGACTGAGCCCGAACTCTTTACCGATCATGATCATCGGCGCCAGAGCAATGAATGAGCAGCCCTGAATCAGGGGCAGACGCGCGCCGAATTTCCAGAAGCCCAGGGTTTGAATCAGCGTCGCCACGCCGGAGGTCAACAGGTTAGCGTTGATCAGCAACACGATCTGAGCCGAGGTCAGCCCCATCGCACTGCCGAGAATCAGCGGCACCGCCACTGCTCCCGCGTACATCACCAGCACATGCTGCAAGCCAAACGTGAACAACTGTCGCAGTGGCAAAATCTCGTCCACCGGATGAATGCGTTGTGGGGTCATTTCACACGCTCCTGAAGGTGCGGCATCTGTTGAGATTGCGGGCATGCTCAGGGGCGTTTGTGAGAGTGGATTCGCCCCGGAGATCGTTTGTGCGGGGCCATCATTGAGCGTTTATAGCGATGAAACAAATTAGCAATCATCGCTTTTTTCGATGGCACAATCAGGCATTCCTCAGACCCTGCAAACCTCCATTTTCGACCCGGGAGTTCACCGCTTGCGCTTCTCACTCGATCAACTGTTGATGTTCGTCCAAGTGGTCAAAAGCGGATCGTTCTCCGCCGCCGGACGCAAACTGGGCAAGACGCAATCGACCATCAGCGCGGCGATTGCCAACCTCGAAACCGACTTGGGCGTCGACCTGTTCGACCGCAGCAACCGCAGCCCTGCCCTCACCGCCAGTGGCCAAAAATTGTTGGTTCAGGCTGAGTCAGTACTGGAACGCTGCATGACCTTCGAAGCCCATGCCGACTGCCTTTCAGACAACGTCGAACCGAGCCTGACGCTGGCGATTGAAACGCCGTACGGCCCGATCATGCCGGTGCTCAAAGCCTTCGAAGAGGCGTTCCCCTTCGTCGACCTGATCATCCGCCACCCGGTGTACGGCGACGTCAGCGAGCTGGTCAGCAGCGGCGAGGCCGTTCTCGGCGTCGCGTTCTCACAGCCCGGCTATCCCAAAGAACTGGCGTTCCAGCAACTGGGCAAACTGATCATGCTGCACGTCTGCCACCCAGACCATCCGTTAGCGCAACTCGACAACGTCAGCTTCGACGACCTGCATGTCCATCGCCGCCTGGCCTTCAGCGCCCATGCGAGCAAACTGCCGAGCAGCGAATACCTGCGCTCGACCCAGTTGTGGCAAGCGGAAAGTTATCTGGCGTTATTGGAAATGGTCCGCGCCGGACTCGGCTGGGCCACCCTGCCCCGCCAGTTGATTCAGCGTGAACTGGCCAAGGGTGAACTGGTGGAACTGCAGCTCTCGGCGTATCCGCATACGGACTGGCAGATTGGTGTGGATCTGTTGTGGGCGCGACAACGACCGCTAGGTAAGGCGGAGCGCTGGCTGAAGGAGAAATTGCAGGGCAACAAGGTGTATGAGCTGGATCGCAACGGGCAGATCACCACGCTTTGACGTGGGTACAAAGAGGCCCGCCAGAGCGGGCCTCGATTTCAGGCTTTGTCACTACGCCAGTTTGACTGTTTCAGGCTGAGTCTTGTGGTCAGGGCGGATCTTGAACCAGATGGAGTACATCGCCGGCAGGAACACCAGCGTCATGATAGTGCCAACGAACGTGCCGCCGATCAGGGTGTAGGCCAGCGTCCCCCAGAACACCGAGTGTGTCAGGGGCATAAACGCCAGGATGGCCGCAAGCGCCGTCAGCAGCACCGGCCGCGCGCGTTGCACCGTGGCTTCGACCACGGCATGAAAGGGGTCCAGACCTTCTTGCGTGTTGTGATGAATTTGCCCGATCAGAATCAGCGTATTGCGCATCAAGATCCCCGACAGCGCAATCAGCCCCACCAGCGCATTGATGCCAAACGGCTGATTAAAGAGAAGCAGCGTCGGCACCACACCAATCAACCCTAACGGCGAGGTGAGGAAGACCATGATCATCGCCGCGATCGAACGCACCTGCACCATGATGATCAGCAACGTCATGGCGATCATGATCGGCAGCAACGGCAGGATCGCCTTGCCCGCCTTGCCGGATTCCTCGATAGCCCCCGCCTGCTCTATCCGGTAACCGGAAGGCAGGGTCTCGATGATCGGCTGCAACTGCTTGAGGATCACACCCGAAACATCTGGTGGCTGCAGGCCTTCGGCAATGTCGCCACGCACGGTGATGGTCGGGGTGCGGTCACGGCGCCGCAGAATCGGATCCTCCATACGCACATCGACCTCGCCGATCTGCGACAAGGGGATGCGTTGTCCGGCCGCGCCGACCAGGGTGAAACCCCTTATTTGCGCGGGGTCGAGCCTGATATTGCCCGCCGCACGCCCGACGACCTGCACAGAACGAATATCCTCGCGGACCGCCGTGATCGGCACTCCGCTCAGGAGAAACTGCAGTTGCTGGGCGACCGCATTGGAGGTCAGCCCCACAGCTTGCAGGCGGTCCTGATCGAGACTGAAATGCAATGTCGGGGTCAGCGGCCCCCAGTCAGTGTTCACGGTTCTCATCATCGGGCTGTCTTGCAGCACGCCCCGAACCTGCTCGGCGATATCGCGCAACTTCACGGGATCTGGTCCCATCACCCGGTACGCCACCGGAAACGGCGAATAAGGCCCAAACACAATTTGCGACGCCCTGAGACGGGCCTCCGGGGCGAGCCCTTCGGCAACGGCCTGACGAAAACGCAATTTGAGGGTTTCCCGCGCCGCCTCACTGTCCGTGAGCACCACGATCTTGGCGAACGATGGATCGGGCAGTTCTGGCGCCATCGCCAGGAAAAAACGGGGCGCACCTTGCCCGATGTAGGCCGTGACGATTTTTGCCTCACCCTGCTTGTGCAGCCAGGCTTCGACCTTGGCGGCCGTGGCGCTGGTCTGCTCGATCGAAGTGCCGTAGGGCATTTGTACTTCGATCATGACCTCGGGTCGGTCAGACGTCGGGAAGAACTGCTTTTTCACCAGGCCCATGCCCGCCGCCGCCACGAAGAACAGCGAGAAAACCGCTGCCGCGACCAGCCATTTGTGCGCAATAACCTGCGTCAGCACCCGACGGAAGCGGTTGTAACGCGGCGTGTTGTAGATAGCCGCATGGCCACCTTCAACCTTCTTGATGTCCGGCAATAACTTCACGCCCAGATACGGGGTGAACGCCACCGCAACGAGCCAGGACGCGATCAACGCGATGCCGACAATCCAGAACATGTTGCTGGTGTACTCGCCAGCAGTGGACTGTGCAAAACCGTTCGGCAAAAAACCAATCGCAGTCACCAGCGTACCGGCCAACATCGGCGCCGCCGTATGGCTCCAGGCGTAGGCGGACGCTTTGATGCGATCGTAGCCCTCCTCCATTTTCACCACCATCATTTCAATGGCGATGATCGCGTCATCGACCAACAGGCCCAGCGCGAGGATCAATGAGCCGAGGGTAATCCGATCGAAATTCTTGCCGGTGGCGGCCATCACCACGAACACGATCGCCAGAGTCAACGGCACAGCCGCGGCGACCACCACCCCTACTCGCCAGCCCATGCTGAGAAAGCACACGAGCATGACCACCAGCAGCGCGACAAAAAACTTGACCATGAACTCGCCGACAGCGGAGTCGATATTGACCGCCTGGTCGGTGACCTTGGAAAGCGTCATGCCCAATGGCATTTCCACATTGATCCGCGCGGTCTGCGCATCCAGCGCCTTGCCCAGATCCAGACCGTTCCAGCCCTCGCGCATC
Organism: Pseudomonas sp. A34-9; assembly: GCF_029543085.1. Classification (NCBI taxonomy): domain Bacteria; kingdom Pseudomonadati; phylum Pseudomonadota; class Gammaproteobacteria; order Pseudomonadales; family Pseudomonadaceae; genus Pseudomonas; species Pseudomonas sp. A34-9. The sequence continues at coordinate 3,401,185 of NZ_CP119967.1, forward strand.
ACCACACCCAGCAGCAGCGCGTCTTCGCCGTTATTGCGCACAACAAAAGTGGCCGGGTCTTCGTAACCGCGTTCGACCGTCGCCACATCAGAAAGCTTGAGTGTGCGCCCCTGCACGAAGACCGGTGTGTCGCGAATTTTTTGCAACTTGTCAAAGGCGCCATCCAGACGCAGAAACACCTGCGGCCCGTTGGTTTCGATGGAGCCGGCGGGCGTCAGCACGTTCTGACTGTTGAGGGCGGCGAAGATGTCCTGCGGTGACAGGCCCAGGGTCGCCAACCGCTCATGAGAAAACGAAACGTAGATGCGCTCGGCTTGCTCACCAATGATGTTGACCTTCTTCACTCCCGGCACATGCAACAGGCGCTGGCGCATGGCTTCTGCATCACGCACCAGCAAGCGCTGCGGCTCGCCTTTGGCTTTGAGGGCGAACAGTGCAAAGGTGACGTCGGAGAATTCATCGTTGACCATTGGCCCGATGACTCCGGCGGGCAACTTGATGGCTTCATCGTCGAGTTTCTTGCGCGCTTGATAGAACTCCTCCTGCACTTGCGAGGGCGGCGTGCTATCGAGCAACGACACCATCGTGAACGCGAGTCCCGGACGGGTATAGGTTTCCGAGCGGTCGTACCACTTGAGCTCTTGCAGGCGCTTTTCAAGGGGCTCGGCGACCTGATCCTGCATCTCTTGCGCTGTCGCGCCCGGCCACGCAGTGATGACCGTCAACTGCTTGACCGTGAACGGTGGATCTTCGGCACGCCCCAGCTGAAAGAACGACAACGTCCCTGCAACTGCGATCAGAAATATCAGAAAGACCGTGATCGCTCGCTCGCGTACGGCGATGGCGGAAATATTGAATCGTCCCTCGATCATGGGCGACTCCCGGCAACGCGGGCTTCGCTCTGCGGCAGCAACCTCACCTCTTCGCCATCACGCAGCAAATGGGCGCCGAGCGCAACAACCTGCTCACCGGCATTGAGGCCCGCAGCGATACGTACCGAATCATCGCTCAATCCCGACACCTGAACCGCTCGCCAATTCACCTTTGCCGGTGCACCGGCGATCACCCAGACACCCGGACCTTTGCCCGCGTCGTAAACAGCTGCGATGGGGACTTGTAACGCCGGTGTCTGGCTGGCGCCCTCGGCAATTTTGAGGGTCACTGTTGCACCGATCGGCGCATTGGCCAGCGGCCCCTCGAGCACATAGCGCGCCTCAAACGTGCGCGTTGTTTGATCGGCCGAGTCCGAAAGCAGCCGCAGTTTCACCGTAACCGCCGCTGAATCCACCCCGTAGAGGCTCGCTTGCGCGGTAGAACCCGCAGCCGGACGCAGGGTTTCCGGCAGATGTACGATGGCTTCGCGTTGACCGGCGCGCGCCAGGCGCACCACCGGTTGTCCCGGGCTGATGACTTGTCCAGGTTCGGCGAGTGTTTCCACCACCACGCCGTCCGCATCAGCGACCAGCAGCGCATAACCTGAAGCATTACGCGCGACGTCCGCTTGCGCTTGCGCGGCGTTTAGCTGCGCTTTTGCAGTCTCGGCGGCGGCTCTGAACTGATCGTAGGCTGATGCCGAAATGGCGCCAACGCCGACCAGTTTGCGATAGCGAGCCTCATCGTCGGCCGTCTGTTTGGCGCGGGCGTGAGCTGCAATGACCGCCGCCTGCTGCGCCCGCGCTTGCAGCCCGAGGTCGATCGGGTCGAGCCGCATCAGCGGCTGCCCTCGCTTGACGGCCTGTCCCGTATCAACCAGACGTTCGAGTACCTTGCCCGATACACGAAAACCCAAGTCGCCCTGAACGCGCGCCGCGACCACGCCGGTGAAAGCGCGAGCGACAGCGGGTGACGTTTGAACAGCAGCGGATCTGACCAGCGGCGCCTGCGTACGGGGATCTGCAACGCTGGCAGATTCGCCACAGGCGGTCAGGGCAAAAGGCAACAAGCATGCGGCAATGGGGAAAGGTCGGAGCCGGCGCATAGATTCCCTTACTGAGGAATAGGATGGTCATCATATTCTCAGTCTTGTGACCAATATCGTCAATGGTCACCCATCGAGAAATAACTGCATCCTGACCAGCAGCAATATTGGACTATCAATCGTCTGAGGGCGCGACTCGCTATTGCTATGGTTACCTGACATCCAGGCGTGCATGTAGTCATATCATTCATATGACCAATTCAGTCAATAGTCACTAAGAGCGTGTCGCCTTGAATTGATTCGCCTGAGAATTTTGCTCAGGGAAGGGTCAAGGCATGAGGCTGCGCAGGATGAGATTGGTGGTCAGCGTGGGCGCTTGCTCGATCAGATCCAGATTGTGTTGCAACAGCAGCGGGTTGACGAAAGGTCGCAGCGCCAGATTGATCGCCTCGACGGTCTCGTCCAGCGGCGTCTTGCGTTCGAACTCCCCCGCTTCTCGACCTTGACGCACGATGTCGAAGATAAAGCCCTTGATCTGCGCTTCATACACCTGGGCACTGTTCCAGCGCTCCGATGCGGAAAACGCCGCGATGTCGTAGAGCTTGCGATCGTTGAAGAACAGGTCCACACCCGTGGCGATCACGGTTTTCACCAATCGGCGCAGACGCTCGGTCGCTGAAATGGCTTCTGCGTTAACCGCCTGTTCGACAGCGGCAGCGATCTGGCCCAGACAATTGGCGCAAATGGCCTCGCCAATCGCCTGCTTGGAATCAAAGAATTTATAGATGTACGCTTTGGAAAAACCGATGGCCTTGGCCAAATCGGAAACCGTGGTTTTAGCGTAGCCATACTGGCTGAAGTGTTCGTTGGCCGCAGCGACAATCTGGTCACGAATGTCGTGCTCGGCGGGGCCACGAGTGCTCGGCGAGGAGGTAGATAGAGATGGCTGGTTCATGAGGGCAGCTTACTCACCCCATCAAGGACTGACAACTCGCCGAGCATTGTTCAACTGTTCACCGCGAGCTTGTCACACCACGGTGGCTGCAATCATTCTGGAACGCCAGGCAAACGCCAACACCATCAGCAGCCCCAGGCCCGCCATCGCCGCTCCGGCCAGAGAAATCGCCGGATAACCCAGACCCGCGTTGATCACCGCGCCACCCAGCGCCGCGCCAATCGCGTTGCCGAAATTGAAAGCGCCAATGTTCACTGCCGAGGCGAGATTGGGTGCGTCCTTGGCCGCTTCCATCACGCGCATCTGTAGCGGTGGCACCAGGGCAAAGCTGGCGATCCCCCAAATCAGGATGGCCACGGCGGCCGGGAGCGGCCAACGCATCAGTACGGTGAACGCCAACAAGACCAGAATCAGTACGCTCAGCGAGACGATCAGCGTGCGATCAATCGAGCGGTCAGCGGCCTTGCCGCCCCACATGTTGCCCAGCGTCAACCCGACACCGTAGAGCACCAGCATGGCGGTGATGTAAGCGGTTGACGCATGGGTTTCATTGCTGAGGATCGGTGCGATGTAAGTGAACACGGTAAACATGGCGCTCGAACCGACGACGGTCAGGGCCAGCGCGCCCAACACCGGACCGCGCCCCAATACCCGAATTTCCGCCATGACACCGACGCTTTGCGGCGCCCGCACATTGGGCAGGGCAAACCACAGCGCGACCATGGTCACCACGCCCAGGCCGGTAATGCCCCAGAAAGCGGTGCGCCAGCCGTACAGTTCGCCAAACCAGGCTGCCAGCGGCACACCGCCGATGGTCGCCAGGGTCAGGCCCATAAACATCGCAGCAACCGCCCCGGCACGTTTCTCAGGGGCGACCACGCTGGCGGCGACAATGGAGCCAACGCCAAAAAATGCACCATGGTTCAGTGAGGTCACCACCCGGGCGACCATGAGACTGTAGTAATCGGTGGCCAAGGCCGACATCAGATTACCCAGGGTGAAAATCGCCATGAGTCCGATCAGCAGATAGCGTCGGGGAATCTTGCCCGTGGTCAGGGTCATCAGCGGAGCGCCGAGCAACACACCCAACGCATAAGCACTGACCAGCAAACCGGCAGCGGGAATGGAAACGCCCAGATCCGCAGCGATACCCGGCAACATGCCCATGGGGGCGAATTCTGTTACGCCGATGCCAAAGGCACCGATGGCGAGTGCAACAAGTGGTGGATTGATACGCATGGAAGGCTCCTTATCTATGCGGCTAATGCTACGATCCCGTCATTTCGGGCGGTAGATAGCATTTTTGGCAATCACCTTTGCGCAGGAGGCACAAGTGGATTTCAACGGCAGGTCAGGTGACATGAGCGTATTCACCACCGTGGCGCAGGAAGGCAGTCTGTCGGCCGCCGCGCGTGTGTTGGGCCTGACACCCTCGGCAGTCAGTCGGATCATCGCGCGTACCGAGCAGCGCCTTGGCACCCGCCTGCTCTTGCGCACCACCCGGGCGATCACCTTCACGGCCGAGGGCGAAGCGTTTCTGCGCGGCGCCCGACGTATCCTGGCCGACATGGACGAGGTCGAAGAAGCCATCGCTGACCAGGGCGTACCCAAAGGGCGATTGCGGGTCAGTGCCGCCCTTGGCCATGGACGGCTCGCCATCGTTCCCTTGGTCGCCGCATTCAGCGCCCTTTACCCGAACATTGTCGTCGACCTCACCCTCGGCGACGAAGTGGTCGACATTCTTGGCGGGCAGGCCGACGTCGCGGTCCGCTTTGGCCATCTGCCCGACAGCCCGCTGACCGCGCGCAGGATCGGCGACACCGGCCAGGTCGTGGTGGCATCGCCCGGTTATTTGCAGCGTCACGGCATCCCCCAGCAACCGGAAGACCTGCTACAGCACAACTGCCTGCGCTTCAATTTCAAGCGTGCCGAACCCAACTGGCCGTTCATCCGCGATGGCAAAGAGTTTTCCCTGAAGGTCAGCGGCAACATCGAATGCAGCAGTGGTGAAGCGCTGGCACAACTTGCACGAGTCGGTGCCGGCATTGCACGTATCGGTGAGTTCAGCGTGCGCGAGGATCTACAGCGCGGCGACTTGATTGCGCTATTGGGGGACTGCAATCCCGGGGATGAGGAACCGATCCATGCGGTGTTCGTTGGCGGAGCAACAATGCCGGCGCGGGTGCGATTGTTCGTGGACTTTTTGCTGGAGCATCACCGGATGTAAGCTCCCGCCCGCAGCCCTGCACCGTCGCGAATGAAACAAGGCGATCGCATTATCGCGCCCCCTGCTGATACTCCCGAGGTGTACAACCCAACTCCCGTCGAAACACCGTGTGCAAATACTGCGCAGATTTAAACCCACAACTGCGCGCCACGTCGGCAATCACCGAGTCAGTATTTTTCAAGCCGGCGGTGGCCGCTGCCAGTTTGAAACGCAGGATCTCGTCGTGCACGCTGCAACCGCGCTCGGTGCGAAAATGCGCTTCGAGTGACGACCGCGAAACGCCGACATAAGCCGCCACCTGCGCCGTTTTGATGCCTTGGCAAGCATATTGGCGAATGAACAGCAGCGCTTGCATGACGTACGGATTGCCCAATGGCTGGTGCAAGCTCGACACCTGCACGTTGACCGCATCAGGAGGAATGAGGATCTGCGAGCCGGTGGACGGCATGCCGTGCAGCATCTGGTGGAGTAATTGCGCGGCGGTACGGCCCATGGTTTCGGTGCCCTGGATGACCGAGCTCAGGGGCACTCGGGTCAGGCTGCGGGTCAGCGGATCATTGTCGATGCCAATCAATGCCACCTGCTCCGGAACGGCGATGCCGGCGGTCAGACAGGCTTGCAGCAACTGGCGCGCGCGGGCGTCGCTGACGGCGATGATGCCGATGGGTTTGGGCAGGCTTTGCAGCCAGGCGATCAGTTGTTCGACGGCGCTGTCCCACAGCGGTGCACTGGTGCCCATGCCGCGATAGATTTCGCCGTGCAGGCCGTCGCGCTGCATCAGTTTGCGAAAGGCTTTTTCGCGCTCCTGCGCCCAGCGATTGGCCTGCGCTTCAGGCAGGCTGAAGCAGGCAAAGCGCTGCAGTCCCGCCTCGATCAAATGCGAGTAAGCCAGGTTGATCAGCGCATGGTTATCGGTGGCGACGTAGGGAATCGCTTTCGGATAGGCGCGCTTATCCTCGTACGAGCCCCCTACCGCTACCACCGGCATCTGGATATCGGCCAACGCCTCGCCAATCAGCGGATCGTCGAAGTCGGCAATGATCCCGTCACCCTGCCAGCGCTCGATGCCTTTCAAACGGCAGAGAAAATCCTCTTCCAGAAACAGGTCCCAGGAGGCACGGGTGCTGCTCAGGTAGTTGCCGATGCCGCTGATGATGCCGCGGTCGTAGATCTTGCTGCCGTTGAACAACAGCGCGATGCGGTGCACAGGCGGGACTGTTTTCATTGTTTTTATGCTTGTTCGAGGCCCCTTGTTTGGGAGGCGATTGGCACAGACTAGGCGCGTGGGCGACGAAGCTCAATACGCAAAATCGCACTCGGTGTTGATGTTTTTCATAATCAGCAGGGTCGGGGCCGTTGCTAGTATCGAGACACCGCCAAGAACAACAAGGACAAGGTCCATGCCGTACTTCCCCGATGTCGAGCCGATTCGCTACGAAGGCCCGGATAGCGATTCTCCCCTCTCCTTTCGTCACTACGACGCCGACAAACTCATCCTCGGCAAACCCATGCGCGAACACCTGCGCATGGCCGCCTGTTACTGGCACACGTTCGTCTGGCCGGGTTCCGATGTGTTCGGCGCGGGGACGTTCAAGCGACCATGGCAACACGCCGGCGACCCGATGGAAATGGCCATCGGCAAAGCAGCCGCCGCCTTCGAATTTTTCTCCAAACTGGGTATCGACTATTACTGCTTCCATGACACCGATGTCGCCCCGGAAGGCCAGTCGCTCAAGGAGTACCGCAACCACTTCGCGCAAATGGTTGATCACCTCGAGCAACACCAGGAAGAAAGCGGCATCAAGCTGCTGTGGGGCACCGCCAACTGCTTCAGCAATCCGCGCTTCGCCGCAGGTGCCGCGAGCAACCCCGATCCGGAAGTGTTCGCCTGCGCCGCTGCTCAGGTGTTCAGCGCCATGAACGCAACCCAGCGCTTGAAAGGCGCCAACTACGTGTTGTGGGGCGGTCGCGAAGGCTATGAAACCCTGCTCAACACAGACTTGAAACGCGAGCGTGAACAACTGGGGCGCTTTATGCGCATGGTGGTCGAGCACAAGCACAAGATCGGTTTTACCGGCGACCTGCTGATCGAACCGAAGCCGCAGGAGCCGACCAAGCACCAATACGATTACGACAGCGCCACTGTGTTCGGCTTTCTCCAGCAGTACGGGCTGGAGCACGAAATCAAGGTCAACATCGAGGCCAACCACGCGACACTGGCCGGACATAGCTTCCATCACGAGATTGCGACGGCGGTCTCGCTGGGGATTTTCGGCAGCATCGACGCCAATCGGGGTGATCCGCAGAACGGCTGGGACACCGATCAATTCCCCAACAGCGTCGAAGAAATGACCCTGGCCACTTACGAAATCCTCAAGGCCGGCGGGTTCAAGAATGGCGGCTTCAACTTCGACTCCAAGGTGCGCCGGCAAAGCCTCGATCAGATTGACCTGTTCCATGGCCACGTCGGCGCGATGGATGTTCTCGCCCTGTCCCTGGAGCGCGCTGCGGCCATGGTTCAGAACGACCGGCTTCAACAGCTCAAGGATCAACGCTACGCCGGCTGGCAGCAACCGTTCGGGCAGGCGGTGATGGCCGGTGACTTCAACCTTGAGTCGTTGGCCGAGCACGCATTCACCAACGAGTTAAACCCGCAAGCCGTCAGCGGCCGCCAGGAAATGCTCGAAAACGTCGTCAACCGGTTTATCTATCGCTGATCACACAGGGAGTCTGCGGGCGCGACCACGCGGTGACATTTCTACGACAAATCTGTGCCTGCGGCGTCTGCGGATTCTCTACAGTTTTACCAGCCCGATACTCATCGTCAGGCCGTGTCTTTCCAACAACAATAAAAGGACGCCCCACTATGAAGAACGTAAAACGCACGTTATTGGCCACTGCCCTGGCGTTGCTGTCACTGCCGGTGATGGCTGACGCAGCCCACCCGAAAATCGGCTTCTCCATTGATGACCTGCGGCTGGAACGCTGGTCGCGTGACCGTGACTACTTCGTTGCGGCGGCCGAGAAAATGGACGCCAAGGTCTTCGTGCAATCGGCCGATGCCAACGAGCAGAAGCAGATTTCCCAGATCGAAAACCTGATTTCCCGGGGTGTCGATGTCATCGTCATCGTGCCGTTCAACGCCACGGTGCTGACCAACGCGGTGGCCGAAGCGAAGAAAGCCGGGATCAAGGTCGTGTCCTATGACCGGCTGATTCTCAACGCCGATATCGACGCCTACATTTCCTTCGATAACGAAAAGGTCGGTGAGATGCAGGCCAGCGGTGTGCTGAATGCAGCGCCCAAGGGCAATTACTTTTTGCTCGGCGGAGCGCCCACCGACAACAACGCCAAAGTCTTGCGTGAAGGCCAGATGAAAGTGCTGCAACCGGCCATCGACAAGGGCGATATCAAGATCGTCGGCCAACAGTGGGTGAAGGAATGGAACCCGACCGAAGCGCTGAGCATTGTGGAAAACGCGCTGACCCGCAACGACAACAAAATCGACGGCATCGTCGCCTCCAACGACGCCACGGCCGGTGGTGCGATCCAGGCACTGGCGGCGCAGCAACTGGCCGGCAAGGTGCCGATTTCCGGGCAGGACGCTGACCTTGCAGCGGTCAAACGCGTGATCGCCGGCACGCAAACCATGACCGTGTACAAACCGTTGAAACTCATCGCCAGCGAAGCGGCCAAGCTCTCGGTGCAACTGGCGCGCAACGAAAAACCCGCCTACAGCTCGCAGTACGACAATGGCAGCAAAAAAGTCGACACCATCCTGCTCACGCCAACCCCGTTGACCAAGGACAACATCGACCTGCTGGAACAGGACGGCTTCTACACCAAGGCGCAAATCGCCGGGAAGTGATCACATCACAAATCCCCGGTTATGCGAAAACCCTTGTGGGAGCGAGCTTGCTCGCGAATGCGGTGTGTCAGTCAACGCAGCATTGTCTGAACTGACGCCTTCGCGAGCAGGCTCGCTCCCACACAGGTTCAGGTGTGTGAGTCTTTGATATACGAGCCCTGTCCATGTCCGACTATCTGCTGCAAATGAATGGCATCGTCAAAACCTTCGGCGGTGTCAAAGCACTCAACGGCATCGACATCAAGGTCAGGCCGGGTGAATGCGTTGGCCTGTGCGGCGAGAATGGCGCCGGCAAATCCACGCTGATGAAGATCCTTTCGGCGGTCTACCCCCACGGCACCTGGGACGGCGAAATCCTCTGGGACGGGCAACCACTCAGGGCGCAATCGATCAGTGAAACGGAAGCCGCCGGTATCGTCATCATTCACCAGGAACTGACGCTGGTGCCCGACCTGTCGGTGGCCGAAAACATTTTCATGGGCCATGAACTGACGTTGCCCGGCGGACGCATGAATTACCCGGCGATGATTCACCACGCCGAAGCGCTGATGCGCGAATTGAAAGTGCCGGACATGAACGTATCGCTGCCGGTTTCGCAGTACGGAGGCGGCTATCAGCAACTGGTGGAAATCGCCAAAGCCCTGAATAAAAAAGCCCGCCTGTTGATCCTCGACGAGCCTTCATCAGCCTTGAGCCGTTCGGAAATCGAGGTGTTGCTGGACATCATCCGCGACCTCAAAGCCAAAGGTGTCGCCTGCGTCTACATCTCGCACAAGCTCGATGAAGTGGCCGCCGTGTGCGACACCATTGCGGTGATCCGCGATGGCAAACACATCGCCACCACTGCCATGGCCGACATGGACATTGCGCAGATCATCACGCAGATGGTCGGCCGGGAAATGAGCAACCTCTACCCCACTGAACCCCACGATGTTGGCGAGGTCATTTTCGAGGCCCGTCACATCACCTGCTACGACGTCGACAACCCCACGCGCAAACGGGTCGACGATATTTCCTTCGTCCTCAAGCGCGGCGAGATCCTTGGCATTGCCGGCCTGGTCGGTGCTGGCCGTACCGAACTGGTGACCGCGTTGTACGGCGCTTACCCCGGTCGCCACGAGGGCGAAGTCTGGCTGGACGGTCACCCCATCGACACCCGCACGCCACTCAAGTCCATCCGTGCCGGCCTGTGCCTGGTGCCCGAGGACCGCAAGCGCCAAGGGATCATTCCCGACCTGGGCGTCGGCCAGAACATCACCCTCGCCGTACTGGACAACTACGCGAAACTGACCCGCATCGACGCCGAAGCCGAACTGGGCAGCATCGATCGGGAAATCTCGCGCCTGCACCTCAAGACCGCCAGCCCGTTCCTGCCGATCACCAGCCTGTCGGGTGGCAATCAGCAAAAAGCCGTGCTGGCGAAGATGTTGCTGGCCAAACCCCGGGTGCTGATTCTCGATGAGCCCACCCGAGGCGTGGATGTCGGCGCCAAATACGAAATCTACAAATTGATGGGCGCGCTGGCCGCTGCGGGCGTGTCGATCATCATGGTCTCGTCGGAACTGGCTGAAGTGCTCGGCGTTTCCGATCGCGTGCTGGTGATCGGCGAAGGCCAGTTGCGTGGCGACTTCGTCAACCATGAATTGACGCAGGAACAGGTGCTCGCCGCCGCCCTCAGTCAGCCTGGCAGTCATAACAATAATGATCGGAAATCCGCGTAAATGAATCAGGTCAAACAACTGTTCACCCGCTACAAAATGCTCGCGCTGGTGTTTGCCGTGGTGCTGATCTGGCTGTTCTTCAGCTGGCAGACCGAGGGCGGATTCCTGACCCCACGCAACCTTTCCAATCTGCTGCGCCAAATGTCGATTACCGGCATTCTCGCCTGCGGCATGGTGCTGGTGATTATCAGCGGCGAGATCGATTTGTCGGTCGGCTCATTGCTGGGCCTGCTCGGTGGCCTCGCGGCCATTCTCGATGTGATCTACCACATTCCGTTGCTGGCGAATCTCAGTCTGGTCGCCCTGTGCGGACTGTTGATCGGTCTTGCCAACGGCTACATGGCGGCTTACCTGCGCATCCCGTCGTTCATCGTCGGCCTGGGTGGCATGCTGGCTTTTCGCGGGATTCTGCTGGGAATTACCGGCGGCACCACCATCGCGCCGGTGTCGCCGGAGCTGGTCTACATTGGCCAGGGCTATTTGCCCCACGCGATCGGCACCGGCCTGGGCGTTCTGCTGTTCGCGCTGACGCTGTTCCTGACCTGGAAACAACGGCGCAATCGCGCCCTGCACGGCCTCGCGGCGCATTCATTGGTGCGCGATATCATGCGCGTGCTGGTGATCGGCGCCGTGCTGGCCGGTTTCGTCCAAACGCTAAACAGCTATGACGGCATTCCCGTGCCGGTCTTGTTGCTGCTGATTCTGTTGGGCGTGTTCAGTTACGTGACCAGTCAGACCGTGTTCGGTCGCCGCGTCTATGCCGTGGGCAGCAATATGGAAGCGACGCGCCTGTCCGGCATCAATGTGCAGGCGGTAAAGCTGTGGATTTTCGGAATCATGGGCGTCATGTGCGCCCTCGCCGGCGTGGTCAACACCGCGCGCCTGGCCGCCGGCTCGCCTTCGGCCGGCAGCATGGGCGAACTCGACGCCATCGCCGCGTGCTTCATCGGCGGCACTTCCATGCGCGGCGGCTCTGGCACGGTGTACGGCGCCCTCCTCGGCGCATTGGTCATCACCAGCCTGGACAACGGCATGTCGATGCTCGACGTCGACAGCTATTGGCAGATGATCGTCAAGGGCAGCATTCTGGTGTTGGCGGTTTGGGTGGATGTGAGTACACGGACCGGGCGCCGTTGAGCCACAGGTATCACGCGGCGGGCGTGGTCACGGCCGCCGGGTTGAGAATCTCCACCAGAAAATCGATGAACACATTGATCCGGCTGGACCCTCGGTGATTGGGTAAATACAACGCGTTGATGCACGTGCTGGCGCTGCCAGGATTGACCTCGTACTGCTCAAGCAATCGGGTCAGCCGGCCGGCGGCGACGTCGTCGCGTACCAGCCAGTCAGCCAGCAGCGTCACCCCGCCGCCGCCGATGGCTGCTTCGCGCAGGATATCGGCATTATTGCTTTGCAGGCGCCCATGGACGTTGAGCTGAATAGGCGCGTCTTCATTCTGAAAGGTCCAGTGCTGGTGGGTGGCGCCGTAATCGAAACGCAGGCATTGATGCTCCAGCAAATCCCGTGGATGACAGAGCGCCGCGCTACGCGCCAGATACGCCGGACTGGCCACCACCCAGCGTTCGAAATGCCCCACGCGTTTGCTGACGATGTCTTCACTGACCACGGACGACCCCAGCCGCACCGAAACATCGATCTGCTCGCTGAGCAGATCGCTGACCTGATCGCTCAGCGACAGACTGATCTCCAGACCCGGATGCCGTTCAAGCAAGCGGCTCAAGTGCGGCGCAATCAGGCGCCGCCCGAACTCCACTGGCACGCTGATGCGCAGACGGCCCTGCGCTTCGGCGCCACGATCGGCAACGACGGCATCGGCTTCGTCGATCGCGTCGAGAATCGCCACGGCTTTTTCGAAATAGGTCTGGCCGGCAACGGTCACGCTGGTGTTGCGCGTGGTGCGATTGAGCAGGCTCGCGCCCAGCTCGTGTTCCAGCCCTGCCACTTGCCGTGTCACTGACGACGTTGATATCCCGAGTTTGCGCGCTGCCGAGGAATAGCCCCCGCAGCGCACGGTTTCCACAAACATCTTCAGTGCCAGCAACTTGTCCATAAGCGGGGTCCGGTCGATAGGGAACGCGGATGATTGTGCATCACTGTTGCCCCGTCGTCTTGTACCGCCGTGCTTGCCCGCACTCGCCGGCTGTTCAGGCATCGGCCTGGCGGCTCAGGAACAACCCGAGCGCCAGCGCTGGCAACAGCGCCACCGCAGCGGCGGACAGGTTCCAGCCGAAATGCTCGTACAGCGGGCTCGCCACCAGCGACCCCAACGCGCCGCCGACGAAAATGCTGGTCATGTACACGGCGTTGAGGCGCGCGCGGCTGTGGGGGTCGAGGGCGTACACCTCACGCTGGCCGAGCACCATGTTCAATTGCACGGCGAAATCCAGCAGCACCGCGCACACCACCAGCCAGACATAGCCGCTGCCCGGTAGCGCGGCGACCAACAGCGCCACCGGCGCCAGCAACAACGCGACCAGGGTGCCGCGACGACCATGCCCGGCATCGGCCAGACGCCCGGCAATCGGCGCCGCAATGGCACCCACTGCACCGACCAGCGCGAAGATCGCCACGTGCGCCTGAGTGAAGCCGTGGTGACGCATCAGTTCAATCGGTGCGAGGGTCCAGAACAGGCTGAAACTGGCAAACAGCAGCCCTTGATACAGCGAGCGCTGACGCAACAGCGGATAGCGCCGGGCCAAGGTAAACACCGAACCGATCAGCGCAGCATACGTGGCCTTATGCGTCGGCAGCCGGCGCGGCAATGCCACGGCGGTAATCAGCGCGATGACAGCCATCAGGGCCGCTGCGCTGTAAAACACCCCGCGCCAGCCGAACACTTCCACTAACAGGCTCGACAGTGGCCGCGACAACAGAATGCCCAGCAGCAGACCGCTCATGATATTGCCGACGACACGGCCACGGCTGGCCTCGGGCGCCAGGTGTGCCGCCAGCGGCACCAGGATCTGCACGGCCACCGACGTCAGGCCGATCAGCAAAGACAACACCAGGAACATCGACGGTGAATGGCTCAGACCGGCGCACAACAGCGTGACGCTCGCCGCGAGGGTGAAGCCGACCACCAGCCGACGGTTCTCCATCAGGTCGGCCAGTGGCACCAGCAGCAACAGGCCGAGCGCGTAACCAAACTGCGTCAGCGAAACGATCAGGCTGGCATTGGCGCTGGACAGACCGATCTGCGGTGCAATCAGCTCGACGATCGGCTGTGCGTAATAAAGATTGGCCACGACCGCGCCACAACAGAACGCGAGGAACGCGACCATCAGGCCGGAAAGTCCTGCCGGCTGTTCGGCGTTGGTCGCAACGACCGGATTGCCCGTGAGCATGATGACACCTCATTGAGTTCAGGAAAGTGCGGCCAAGGCTACGGCCCTGTGGCGATCCGCAGAATCCACGCGGCGGGCAACGCTGTGATGCGTGCGGCGCAACGGCGCAGGCGTTGCTTCTCGCGCAACGCGCTGTTGCGTGCGCCGGTGATTCTCCCGCGCCGGCGGTTTCTCTAGGCTTTGCCCCATGGCGCCGCCGTCTCCGGCGGTGCCCTTCCCCGGCTGTCACAAGGAGCGTTGTCATGACCCGTATCCCATCCGTTCTGCCATTGCCTGCCGCGTTTTTCTCTGTCCCATGAACCGCCACTTCCTGAAGTCCAGAACGCTTTGGATCAGCGTGGCAGTCGTCGCCGTGCTCGGCCTGATCGGCGCCGTTTGGCTGATGTGGCGCCCGGCAATCGCGCCGATAGAGCACCCGACGCTGTTCGATACTGCGCAGTTGCAACGCGGGGCGCGGGTGGTAGAGGCCGGCGATTGTGCGGTCTGCCATACCCGCCCCGGCGGTGAATATCTGGCCGGTGGCCTGCCGCTGGTGACGCCATTCGGCACGCTGTACAGCACCAACATCACCCCGGACGCAGAGACCGGTATCGGCCAATGGTCGCTGCCGGCTTTCGAGCGGGCGATGCGTCAGGGCATTGCTCGCGATGGTCACTTCCTCTATCCGGCGTTCCCCTACGTGCACTACCGGCGCATGAGCGCAGCAGACATCGCCGACGCCTATGCCTACTTGATGAGCGGCCCCGCCGTGCACGCGCCGGTCGAGCACAACCAGATGAATTTTCCGATGAACATTCGGCCGTTGGTGGCGTTCTGGAACCTGCTGTTCCTGCACGGTGAGCCGCTGACGCCGGTGGCGCAGCGAAGCGAGGCGTGGAATCGCGGGCGTTATCTGGTCGACGGTCCGGGCCATTGCGCCGGCTGCCATTCGCCGCTGAACCTGATCGGCGCAGAAAAATCCGCGGACTATCTGCAGGGCGGCAGCGTCGATGGCTGGCAAGCACCCGCGCTGGTCGGTATGGGCCAACGCAGCAACCCGTGGAGTCGCGAGCAACTGGTGGGCTATCTGCGCGCCGAGATTATTGATGGCCACGGCACACCCGCCGGGCCGATGCGGCCGGTCAGCTTGAGTCTGGCCCGCTTGCCCGCCAGTGAAGCCGAGGCGATCGCCGAATACCTGCTCAGTCTGGAAAACCCGCGTTCGGTGACAGAGACGACGCCCAAGACGCCTGCCAGTGAACCGGCAGACTCTTCGAACGGCGCCCTGCTCTTCAGCAGCGCCTGCGCCGGTTGCCATGGCCCGGCGGCGCCGATGCGCACCATCGATGGTCGCCCGGGCCTGCAAAACACCTCGGCGCTGCAAGCGGCCAGCTCGCGCAACTTCCTCAAAACCGTGCTTGAAGGGTTGCCCGCCACACCCGGATCGCCTGGCCCGGTGATGCCTGCATTCGCCGCCAGTCTCGACAACGCGCAACTCGGCGCACTGGCCGCGTATCTGCGTCAGCAAGCCAGCCCCGATCAGCCGTGGGCCGACCTCTCTTCCACTATTGAAGCGTTACGTCAGGAGACGAAATGAGCCAGATCACCCTCAACGTCAACGGGGCCGCGCAACCGCTTGAGCTGGAACCGGACATGCCGCTGCTGTATGCGCTGCGCAATCACCTGAACCTCAACGGCGCCAAATACGGCTGCGGACTCGGCCAATGCGGCGCCTGCACGGTGATCGTCGATGATCAACCGGTGTTCGCCTGCCTGACGCCCTGCGCCGGCCTCGAAGGCAAAAAAATCCGCACCGTGGAAAGCCTCGGCAGCGCGGAAAAACCGGGCCCTCTGCAAGCCGCATTCATCGAGAAACAGGCCGCGCAATGCGGCTACTGCATTGCCGGCATGCTGATGCGCGCGCAGGCGTTGCTTGAGCGTGATCGACACCCGGATGAGGCGACCATTCGCGAGCACATGGCCGGTAACCTGTGCCGCTGCGGTACGCACTTGCGGATCATCGAGGCGATCAAACAGGTGGCCGGGCACAACGGGAGCCTGACATGAGTGAGTCGAATGAATTGAACCCAAGCCGACGCGCCTTCCTGCGCGGCGGCGCGTTGCTGATGGCGTTCACCCTGATGCCGGTGGCGCGACGTGTGTTGGCCGATACCGAAGTCGATACGCTCGGCACCGTGGTCCTCGCGCCCGACCTCCCCGGAAGCCTGCGCACCAACCCGTTTCTCGACGCCTGGATCCGCATCGGCGCCGACGGCATTACCGTCTACACCGGCAAGGTTGAATTGGGCACTGGCGTGAAAACCGCGCTGCTGCAAATCGCCGCCGAGCGTTTGCAGGTGCCGGCAACCTCCATCAATCTGCTCACCGCCGACACCGCGCTGACGCCCAACGAAGGCTACACCGCCGGCAGCCACAGCATTTTCGACAGCGGTACCGCGTTGTATAACGCCGCCGCACAGGTGCGCGAACTGCTCGTCGCTGCCGCCGCGCGCAGTTGGCAGGTCGATGCAGCGCTGCTCAGCACCCGCGATGGTGTGATCGAAGGCCCGGCCGCTCAGCGGATGAGTTACGCCGACGCGGTCAAGCATGTCGATGTGCATCAATATGCCAAGGCTCAGTCACCGGCGATGGCCGCCGCTGACTTCAAACTCATCGGCCATTCATTGCCGCGCCTCGACATCCCGGCGAAGGTCAGCGGTGGTGCAGCATTCGTTCAGGACATGCGCCTGCCGGGCATGTTGCATGCGCGGATGATCCGCCCGCCTCGTCCGGGCTGCACGCTACAAGCATTCGATGCGGCGTCCATCGAAGCGCTGTCTGGCGTGGTCAAGGTAATCCGCGACGGCAACTATCTGGCGGTGGTCGCCGGTGATGAGTGGCAAGCGATCAAAGCCATGCGCCGTGCCGGCGAGGTGACGCAATGGAGCGAGGGCGAGGCGATTCCCGAGGCGGCCGAGATTCATGGTCTGCTCAAACGCCTGCCTTCACGGCGCTATCCGATCAGCCACAACGGCACGCCGAGCGGCGCGGCCGACACGCGTTTTCAGGCGCGGGTCACCAAGCAATATCTGATGCACGGCTCGATCGGCCCGTCTTGCGCGGTGGCCTGGTTCAAGGACGGCACGCTCACCGTCTGGACCCACACCCAGGGCGTTTACCCGCTGCGCGCCGGCATTGCCGAAATGCTCGGTCTGCCACCTGAGCGGGTGCGCTGTATTCATACCGAAGGCTCAGGGTGCTACGGGCACAACGGCGCCGATGATGCCGCCGCCGATGCAGCATTGATTGCCCTGCGTGTGCCCGGGACGCCGGTGCGCGTGCAATGGATGCGCGAACAGGAAAATCTTTGGGAGCCGTATAGCTCGGCGATGGTCACCGAAGTTGACGCCGGTCTCAGCCAGGGCCGCCTGCAGGACTGGGCCTACGAACTGTGGACCACGCCGCACAACGAACGCATCGTCAACGCCGGGCGTCTGTTGCCGGCACGCTTGCTCGCACGGCCCTTCGCTTCGGCGCCCTCCGTGCCGATCGCCCAGCCCGAAGGCGATGGTGATCGCAACGCGGTGCCGCTGTACGACCTCAACTCGACACGCATCAACATGACCTTCGTCACCCAGATGCCTTTTCGCACCTCGGCCATGCGTTCGCTGGGCGCGCACATCAACATCTTCGCCATCGAGGCGAGTATCGACGAGCTGGCGATCCGGGCCGGCATCGACGCGGTCGCCTTGCGTCTGGCCCATCTCAGCGATCCGCGTGCTCGCGCGGTCGTAGAACGTGTGCGTGATGAGATCGGCTGGCCGCAAAAAAGCAGCGAGCCCGGCGCCGGTATCGGTTTCGCCTTTGCCCGCTACAAAAACATCATGGGTTACTGCGCCATCGCGGTGAAGCTGCGGGTGCATCCGCAGACCGGCGAGATCCGCATCGATCACGTGGTGACGGCGGTTGACGTTGGCCAGATCGTCAGCCCCGATGGCCTGCGCAATCAGGTCGAGGGCGGGATTGTCCAGTCCGCGAGCTGGACCCTGTACGAAAAAGTCGCCTACGACGCGGGGGGCATTCGCAGCTACGACTGGAGCGGCTATCCGATTCTGCGTTTCACGCAACTGCCGAAAAAAGTCGAGGTGCATGTGCTCGACCAGCCGGGAGAACCCTTCCTCGGTGCCGCTGAAATTGTCCAGGGGCCGATGGCCGCCGCCCTTGGCAACGCCGTCGCCAACGCCACCGGCCGGCGCTGGCTGAACCTGCCGCTGACCCGCTCCAACCCACTCGCCTGAGCCACGCCCGTGTTCATCGCCGATGAGCACGGGCGCCGTTGCGCCCTACGCAAAACAGCGTAGCGCCGGCCACCGATTATCAGCCCCGCCGTACCCGGTTAAGTTAGCGCCACTGGTTCGCGGCACCGCTGCCGCGCTTGAATTCCTTTTATTGAAATCTGGAGCTACCCATGACCCGTCGCCTGTTCCAACCCCTCGCACTCGGTCCTTACACCCTCGCCCATCGCGTGGCGATGGCGCCATTGACGCGCTCACGCGCCGGCCAACCGGGCGATGTGCCGACGCCGATGAACGCCGAGTATTACCGCCAACGGGCCAGCGCCGCGCTGATCATCACCGAGGCCACGCAAATCTCCCGGCAAGCTCAGGGTTACGCCTGGACGCCGGGCATCTACAGCCCTGCGCAGGTCGACGCGTGGCGCGACGTCAGCGCGGCGGTGCACGAGGCCGGCGGTCTGATCTTCATGCAACTGTGGCACGTCGGCCGGGTGTCCCACCAAAGCTTTCAACCCGATGCCGGCCTGCCCGTTGCGCCTAGCGCGCTACCGGTGCCTGGCAAGACGTTTATCGTCGACGAAAACGGTAACGGTGTCTGGGGAGATGTGCCGGTGCCGCGCGCGCTGGAAACTGCGGAAATCGCCGGCATCGTCGAAGACTATCGAGTGGCCGCGCGCAACGCATTGCAGGCGGGCATGGACGGTGTCGAGATTCATGCCGGCAACGGTTACCTGCTCGATCAGTTTCTTAACAGCAACAGCAACCAGCGTGACGATGCCTATGGCGGCAGCGTGGAAAACCGCGCGCGGTTTCTGCTCGAAGTGGTCGCGGCCGTCGCTGAAGAAGTCGGTGCCGAGCGGGTCGGCGTACGCCTGACACCGATGGGCCGCTTCATGGGCATGGGCGATGACACCCCGGAGGCGACCTTCGGCCACCTCGTCGAAGCACTTAATCAATGGAATCTGGCGTACCTGCACCTGGTCGAGCCAGCGATGGTCGGCACAGTCAAAGATGAAAATTTCGACCCGCGCTGGGACGCGATCATTGCCCAGTTGCGCAAGACGTGGAACGGCGTACTGATCCTGGCCGGCGGCTACGATGCGCAATCTGCCGAACAGGCACTGATCGCCGATCGTGCCGACATCATCGCGTTTGGCCGCCCGTTCCTGGCCAACCCGGATCTGCCGCGTCGACTGCACGATGGCCTGACACTTAACGCGCCGGATCCAAGTAGCTTTTTTGGCGGGGATCAACGTGGGTACATTGATTATCCATTTCATGCTTGAACAGAAACAGACGGGAGCCAGACCAGTGGGAGGGGCCGATGGGCCCCTTTTCTATTAGGTCAACAAATGGGCTACGCCAGCATTCTCATGAGGTCGGCATAGCTATTAAGCGACGCATACTCAATTTTCATCCTGACTATTGATTAGCCATTGCACTGGCGTTTGTCTGGCCTGCTTCGTCCAGCTTCTTTTGCAGATAAAAAAGCATCAAAACCGAATTTTTCTGAACCTGCCGAGACTGCTGTTCAAACAACGCCACAAGCTCTTCTTCACGTTTGCACTCCGCGTTGACATTGCCCTTGGCAAATTCGCAGGTAGCGTATTGGCCCCAGCCTATGCGGGCTTCATCGGTGTCTCGGGCGGGATACAGCCAATACGCTTTCCATGCACCGTCGACGACAGGTTGACCGGCCGAGTCTATCTGCTCTATCGCCTGCAAGGTCGCTGTGGCAGCGGCGTCCAGAAAACGTTGAGGGGTGGCGTCGGCCTTACCCGCCTCATCGCGCAGCGCCTGACACTGCGCGTCAGACAAGCCGAACACTGGCAGCGCTTCAATGCTTTCGAACTCATCGAACGGATCGGCATGATTGCCTGGCAACTTGGCGTGGTAAGCCGGCACCACATGGCCGGGGACGCTCATGTCCTGAATGTAATGCAAGACCCGCCCCGCTTGCTCGTACACCTCGACCGGATCGGCAACAGGTTTCACCAGGAGCTCGTTCAACTGTTCAATGCGTTTGGAAAAAATCACATCCAGGCTGCGATGGGCGAACCAGAATGGCTCGAGTTTTTTGTTGCGGTTGTAGAAGTGCCAGTTGGTGATGCGCTGAAGAATCGTCAGCGGGCTTGAATCCTCAGCTTCAGTGCCTTTCGCCAATGCCTCGGCCAACTGTTCGGGCAACTTTACTCCCGGGCAGCGCTGATACGCCTGAGCTGCTGTCAGTGCATAGGCCGAATGCAGGTCGGGGTTGAAGGCGAAGGCCGGGGTTGAAGGGTTGAACAGCAGCGATAGGCCAAAGGCTGCGAAGTAACGTGTTGCGGCTGTTCGGCCTATTGGGGTGGCTTCCATGCTGCTGATCTCCAGAAACGTGCGTAATTGCGCAACACTGAGCGTACGTGAGGCAATTTAGCACTTGGGTGATGGCCGAAAGCTATTTTTTCTCCGGCCACTCAAGACAAACATAAATGGCAACACCTGCGTCCTAACGCCGCAGCAAACAGCTATTGGCAAATCCTGCACAAGCCTTAGAATCCCGCGCTCTCTTGCAGCCCCCGTCGGTGGCTGCCTGCATCAGTGTCACAAAACGCGTACCTGAATGGCTGGCCACACCTCGCTGACGTGTGTCCGACTCAACCGCCCTGCCCGATCGGCGGGCACTTGAACCACAACACACTTGGGCTTGGCAATCGCCTGCGCAGAGGCGCACGTTGCGCTGTTCGTTTTCTAGAGGTTTTTATGTCTCCGCGTTTGCTGGCCATGGCGCTGGCGCCCCTGCTCGGGCTGTTCATTGTTGCGCTGGGCAACGGTTTTCTGTCTTCCCTGACCACCCTTCGCCTCGATGCTGCCGGCGCGTCAACGACGATGATCGGTGTCGTTTCATCGGCCTACTTCATCGGTCTGACTCTGGGTGCCGTATTCAATGACCGCTTGATTCTGCGCATCGGCCATATCCGCGCCTACGGCAGCTTTGCTTCGCTGATCGCCGTGACCATCCTGCTGCAGGGATTGTTCTATGACACCTGGGGCTGGTTCGCCCTGCGCCTGATCAATGGCTGGGCCACGGTCGGCGTATTTCTGGTGATTGAAAGCTGGCTGCTGCTGGCCGGTGACGCGAAGATTCGCGGGCGCTTGCTCGCGTTGTACATGATCGTTCTGTACGGCGCCGGTGTGCTGGGTCAGGCCACGCTGGGTAAAATCACCGGGTTGAGCGACAGCGCGCCGTTTATGGTCGCCGGCATGCTCGCCTCTTTTTCGGTGTTGCCGATCGTGATCCTGCCGCGCGTGTCGCCATTGCTCGATCAGGTTGAGCCACTCAAGCCACGGCAACTGCTGGGCGTGACGCCGACCGGACTGGTCGGGTGTTTCGGCTCGGGCGTGACCATCGCGGCGATTTACACCTTGCTGCCGTTGTACCTGCAGCGCACCGGCCTGAATGTCGGTGAGGTCGGCAGCATGATGGCCTGGACGATTCTCGGTGCGATGCTCCTGCAATACCCGGTCGGGCGCTGGTCCGACCGCAAGGATCGCTTGCAGGTGCTGACCATTCTGACGATAGCGTGCACTGTGTTATCGCTGGTGATCGTGCTGCTGCCGCTGTCCTCGACGATGCTCGCGGCGATGCTGTTTTTGCTCGGCGGCGGCGTGTTCGCGCTGTACCCGGTCGCCGTCAGCCACGCCGCCGACCGTGCGCCTGCCGAAGCGTTGGTGCCGATGATTCAGGGCTTGCTGCTGATCAACTCGCTGGGCTCGGCGCTCAGTCCGATGATGATTTCGCCGGTCATGAACTCATTTGGTGCCAATGGTTTGTTCTGGGTCTTTGCGCTGGTCAACCTGTGCATGGTCACGTTCTTCCTGTGGCGACGTGGCAAACGCCCGGTTCCGGCCAATCCTGCGCCGTTTGCAGCGGCAGCCACGTTCTCGCCGACAGGTGCTGAACTGCGGGTGACCGAAGATTTGCGTCAGGCGGTGCAAGAGCATCCGCCGATGGTGGATGCGTTGAGCGGTGAATCGGTGCCCACGGTGTGAAATGTGCTGAGGAGAATCTGGTAAGCCCCACTCCGGTTGCTACCTGTCGCCGAAAGTAGTTTTCTGATGGGATAAGCGTTGAAGAGATGAACTTCAGCGCTTACTACATTGGCCTCTACACCTTGTCTTCCGGTTTTTATCAACTGAAGATCTAATTAAGATTTAACCAGTTTGCGTGTTCAAGTAAGTCAGAAAACGTCGGTTTTTTCACTTCCGTATAGTATGTAAGCGGGAGAACGAAATCATCAGCATCAAAACCTCCACCGAACAGCAGGTTTTCCCTGGCGCCTATAGAAAGCCCGGCAAACCCAGCACGCTTCATCTTTTTGACAAGAAAATCCATTCCTACTTTAGTTAAAGATGAATGTTCACTTTCAGGCACATTTAACTTCCACTCCGGGTCGATCAAATCAGGCACCTTGTGCGAATTCGGCGCATTCTTCCTGCGAAGGTGGAGTAGCAGCTCAGGCGGGTTATCTACGTTAACATTGCACCTCGGGCTCCCGATGGCGCAGACGCGGAAGAAAAAGTTTGAAACCAACGCGGCAAGTGCATGCGGCATTACCTCTTCTCTGACGACTTGAATAGGTAAGCCGATCTGGCTGGCAAGCAAATAGCAAAAAGACTCTGTATTTGCCGAAGTGATAATCGCCAGTAAATCCTTCCCTATAATCGAAGCCCTAGTGGCTTCCACTCTAAATATAAAATTTGGCGTTTTCGAAATGATACTTTTAACGTTTTCCAAGTCTTTGGCTGATGGCCGAATAAACAATAACGCCCCATCGCTTATACGGTTGAACGAGAGCTCGGGACTCCAGATTATCCCGCGCGAACGTGCAAACTGCAGCACCTGTTGGGGGGCTTCGATGAAGTGGAATCGACCGTCGATTTTTGCTTGTGCTCTAACTTGAGCCCAAGTCAATGGCGCCATGGCTAAAGCGTCTATAGTGCCTACACCACCCATTGCGGATAAAAATCCCGACCTGGAGTTATCAAGAAAGTTAATCAGCCAGTTGGCATGTTTCTCAAGTTCACCACTCGTCCAACGCAGGAATGTTTCGTCAGGCTCGACCAATCGCTGAGTCATGACGACGATGGGCGTGGCGCCCCTTGCTCCGACGTCGGAAACGCAGCCCGGGCGATCCATCAGTTCCTCATTCCAGGTCAATGAAAGTTCGGACTTGATCGGCTGCGTGGCTTTCCCACATGAGAAGGAGTTGAAGCAACTCCGCTCCGTGTCACAAGACTCAGAGGGAGGCGAGATACGCTCCACTCCGCGAACATTGGTGCACATGACGGCGGCACCTACCGACCGCAGCGCGTCTCGCATTCGATTATGCGGCAAGCCATACCTACCGCTAGCGCTGACGATGGCGATGCGAGGCCTGAGCCAGAGATAAGTCTGCTCGACTGCCGCTTCATTAAAATTATTCGCGCCTTTTTTGTTATCCGTCAGGTAGACCATTCCGCCATGGTGAGGAACCTTGAGCACATCCACGCCCAACCCGGCCGGATGGCGAGAGGCGATATACGCCCAGTTCTCCTGGTCACCCGTCAGTAAGATCCGCCGCCGATGCTTACCGTCCAGCCACACATCGAGCGCGATAACAAGTGAGGTGTCGTTAAGGACTTTATTGCCGAAGAAATCGGGTTCCTCAGATTCATCGGCAAACAACTCAGGGCGCTCTGGCTGTACCGAAACAGGGGGAAAATCCGCCCGGAAATCGTTGGGCACGCAGAAAGAACGCTGATCAAAACCAGGAAGAGTTTCTTCATCATCGTTAATCGATGGGCCGATCAGCCATTCAAGTGGTAACTGCCCAGTGTTCGTCACCGTTTCTTCAAGTTCTTGTGGGAGTGATTGATACAGGCGGCGAATCAATCGGGCTGGAGGCGAAATGACACTCGCCGTAACTTTTCCGTCTACCCATCTATCCGAGTGCCCTTCCATTGGATAAATGGTCTTTATGTCACGTTCACTGAGTGTAAATTCCAGGAAAGCGGCCGTCTCCACTGCTTGTTGTATCCGGTCGCGAAATAACCACCCTAGTTTCCTGAAGGCTGGCAAGCAAGGAGCCCAATACGAACCTAAAGTGATTGAATTATTCGAGAACAGTTCGAGCATTCCACCTTGGTGATCGGTGTCGACATGTGATAAGACCACCAAATCCAGATCATTCTGTTCCGGTCGTCTATTGGCTTCCAGATAGGCAATCAATTCTTTTACATGCGGGCCTGCTTGGCCGGCATCGTTCAGCATGCGAAAAACAGCTTTACCGGCGGACAGTAATTCGATTAACAGGCAGTCACCATGACCAACGCCAAACGTATGTATTTTAAGCTCGTCAGCTGGTTGGCCGTTGGGAGCTTGGGGTTGGCTTGATTTGATTGGCACTCACATCATCCTTGTCTGAACTGCCTTGAAGACAAAATCGGGAGATTCCCGTTATCAGGCAATAGTAGTGGAAGACATGTGCGAAGTGCCATCACCTTGTCCGTACTTACGCTGCGCAACTGTCAGTTGGAAATCCTACGTCACTTTAGGGGCCATGTTCCCGAGGACCTTGCCCTTTGCAGTTCAAGCGGGAGTCAAATATGCCCTATTCAGATTTGATCGCTCCGCTGTTTGCCAGAGTCCACGAAAATCAGCTCGCGCTCGAAGCCGCCATCATGGAGCTCTCGAACCGGGTTGAACAACGCGGCCCGGCGGACGTTGCCGACAATGTCCGCGAGGCGCTCTCGGCAAATGACCGAAACGAAGAGTTCATCAGAATGACACTCGCGTTGATTGACGCACCTCTAGAGACACCGCCTTCAGACACCGTCAACAATACGTCTCCCGTTTTCCTGCATCCGCCCGCACAGTCATTCGTCTTCGTGGGTGATGTCCACCAGCGGAATCGGCTCGATCGCCCAAGCGCGAACATGACGCCGTTCCGGACTGGGGACTGCACAGGCCTTGCGCCCGGTGAACGTTCGCGCAAGACGTTCTTCATCGATGCGCCAACCACGCTCTTCCAGTGCCTGCACGCTTCTGCGAAAGGCAATCTGCAGCGCATCGGACTTCAACGAAACCTCCTGCTGGAAAGACTCCGGTACGCGCTCGGGCCGCACGTTTTTCAGCACCGCATGATCTTGTTCGAAGATGCGGATATTGCTGGCAATGAACCTGCGATCCAGCAGTCGGGAGCGCAGAAAGGTTCTGCCCATCATCCACCAGGTGCGCGTGCGATTGGCGTCAATCGGGACATGCGCCGAAACGATGTAGATCCGCCAGCCATTCGGCAAGTTGAGTTCTAGTGTTGTACACGGACCGGACAGGTGAAATCCCGGAACAGTGGCGACGCTGACAAACTCGGTAGAGGATTTGCGCCGCAGCAGTCCTTTGCGTGCAGGCCTGCGCATGAGCATTTGGGCGCTGCCGCTCCACGCATCGCTTTCGACTTCGAATGATTCAATCTCGGGATGATCAGGATCGCCGAAGGTTGAACCATGGACAAACGGTGCGTGCGCGAAGTCGAGGCCGTTTTCGATAATCCGGTCCCAGCTGGCTTGCCAATCGAAATGCCCGGCGACCACCCGAATGGCCGGGTCATCGACCCAGTCGAGGGTGGGTAAAGGCGGACGTTCAGACTCAGGGAGATCCCCCAGAAAAGCCCAGATCCAGCCGTATCGCTCCAGCGTCGGGTAGGCATCCACTCGGGCCTTTGCCGGAATCCGCAGGTCGGGCTGCGCCGGTATCAGCGTGCACACACCGTCACCGCCAAACCGCCAGCCGTGATAGGGACACTGCACGCTGTTGCCCACTTTGCTGCCGGCGGACAGTGAACCGCCGCGATGCACGCAAACATCCGACAGCAAGCGAGCGACGCCGTCCTCATCACGGAACGCCACGAAGGGTTGGCCGAGCAATCGAACCGGCATCAGTCCGTCAGTCAACTGTGACGATGGGAGAACGACATACCAGAGGTTGGTGAGCATGGGCGGCGTGCGATCCGTCAGTTCGGTGAGTTCGGTGAGTTCAGATCAGAGAAACCCGGCATTCAACACCACGCCAGGTGGCTCCACTTTGACAATCAGCGAAGCACTTTATAAATCTCTGCAACCACCTGAGTCGTTGCAGCTTCGATGGTTCCTTCATTGCGGCACAACACCCAGCCTTGATCAGCCACTGCCTGCTCGAACATCTCGCTACACGCGACGTGTTCTGCGTGTTTCTGGATCACCGTGCCGCCCAGTCCACGTGAGCGGGCCGTTGCCCGCGCCCAGGAAATATCCGGCGCGGTGACGACGCCGACATGCAGATCCGGCACGCGCACGCCTCGCTCCATGTTCAACTGCAGAATCTCGGCAAACGGCACGCTATGACGAAATGCGGCATCCGACGGATACCAGCGATCGATCAAGATGATGCTGTTCAATGGCTGTTTGGGCAGCACCTGCCGGGAAATCCAGCGCCGGCTATCCGCAAAGCGCTGACACACCGCCCACTCCAGATCCCGCGAGGGATGTCTGGCGAGTTGGTTGACGAGGGCCATGGTTTCACCCCGGTCGGGATCGCTTTTCCTCTCGCACAGGCGGATGACTTTCTGGTTATCTGCCCGCAGTGCGGCGGTGACGGCCTCCAGCAGTGTGGTTTTGCCGGTGCCCTTGGGCCCATCCAGAGAAATGAACAGCGGGAGATTCATGGTTTACGCAACGATTGAGACATTGATGAGCACTTTAACCTCATTTTTGCATTTCAATGAGCTGATCCCTGCCCTTTGCCTACACTTGCTTGCCAATGAAGTTCGCCTCTCTGCCAAAGGAGTCACCCCATGTCACAACTCTACCCCGGTATCGATCCTGAGGGGCTGGTCGAGTATTCAGTGGTCTATACCGACCGCTCGCTGAACCACATGTCGCAGTCCTTCCAGGGCGTGATGAACAATATTTCCAGGACTCTTAAACAGGTCTACCACGCCGAGGCGGTTGCGGTGGTTCCGGGCAGCGGCACCTTCGGCATGGAAGCGGTGGCGCGCCAGTTCGCCACCGGCCAGCAATGCCTGGTGCTACGCAACGGCTGGTTCAGTTATCGCTGGAGCCAGATTCTGGATATGGGCAACATCCCCGTAGCCACCACAGTGCTCAAAGCCCGGCCGGTCGACACGGGTCGCCAGGCCGCCTACGCCCCGGCGCCGCTGGACGAAGTGCTGGCCGCCATCGCGGCGCAGAAACCAAAGGTTGTCTTCGCCCCTCACGTTGAAACCTCGTCAGGGATTATTCTGCCCGACGCGTACCTGCGGGCCGTCGGCGACGCCGTGCATGCGGTGGGTGGCCTGTTCGTGCTGGACTGCATCGCCTCGGGCACGATTTGGGTGGATATGCACCAATGCGCCGTCGACCTGCTGATCAGCGCACCGCAGAAAGGCTGGAGCGCGTCCCCTTGCTGCGCGCTGGTGATGTTCAGTGCTTTGGCCCTCGAGCGTATCGAGCAGACGCAAAGCAGCAGCTTCGCCTGTGACCTGAAAAAGTGGCTGCAGATCATGCAGGCCTACGAACAGGGCGGACATGCCTATCATGCGACCATGCCCAGCGATTCCCTCGCGCGCTTTAACGATGTGATGAAAGAGACGCAAGCCTACGGTTTCGACAAGGTTCGCGATGAACAACAGGCGCTGGGTGATCGGGTGCGCGCGATGTTGACCGGCAAGGGTTTCAAAAGTGTGGCCGCAGAAGGCTTTCAAGCCCCTGGCGTGGTGGTGAGCTACACCGAGGACGCCGATATCAAAAGCGGCAAGAAATTTGCGAGCCACGGCTTGCAGATCGCCGCCGGTGTGCCGTTGCAATGCGACGAACCGGCCGACTTTCAGACGTTTCGCATCGGGCTGTTCGGACTCGAGAAGCTGCAGAATATCGAGCGCACGGTCAGTACGCTTGAGCAGGCGCTGGACGAGGTGATGGCTGACTGATCTTGTGCAGACCGCTCAGCGTCCCGGACACATTGTGTAAAGCGATCAGCGAACCTTTCCCACGGAAACACCGTCCGAGCTAAGGCATCAATGCGTCCCGCTCGCCACGAGGTTTCCGTTTGAAAGCTGCCATCGTCAGAAAATACCGTTTGATCATCAAGACTATGGGCTATGTCGGCTGGGCGTTGTTCTGGCTGCTGCTGTGGGACATCGCCGTCACCGTCGACTTTATGCTGTTCCTCAACGCCAAGCTGAATCTGCCATTGATGCCCCTGACGTTATTGGGTTCGGCGTTGATTGTGCTGATCAGTTTTCGAAACAGCAGCGCTTATAACCGTTGGTGGGAGGCACGGACGTTGTGGGGATCGATGATCAACAATTCGCGCAGCTTCGCCCGACAGGTGCTGACGTTGCTGGATGACCCCGACGGCGAGGTCAACCCGGTCAAATCTACGTTGTTGCGTCGCCACGTGGCGTATGTGAATTGCCTGGCGGCGCATCTGCAAGGCCAGCCTTGCCCGGAGGAAGTCCGCGCCTTCATTCCCGCCGATGAGTTCGCCCGCAGTGGCACCACCAATAACTTTGCCAATGACATCCTCACCGGCTCGGCGACTTTGCTTGCGCGCGAATACAAGGCCGGACGCCTGGACAGCATTCGCCTGGCGCGGCTGGAATCGACGCTGGTCGACCTGTCCAACAGTCAGGGCGGCATGGAGCGGATTGCCAACACGCCGCTGCCCTACCCTTATGTGTATTTTCCGCGCCTGTTTATTTCGCTGTTTTGCCTGATCGTCCCGGTGGGATTAGTGGAGTCCCTGGGCTGGTTCACGCCGCTGGCCTCGACCGTGGTGGGTTTTATGCTGCTGGCCATCGAGCGCATTGGCACCGACCTGCAAAGCCCGTTTCGCCACAGCGAACACCAGATTCAGATGGAAGCCCTGTGCGAAACCATCGAGAAAAACCTGCAGTCGATGCAGCGTGATTCTTTGGGTGACGTGCGCCGGATTGAAGAGAACGCTTAAGGGGGCGGGAACCTTCAGGGCTTCTGACGGTTCCCGAGTCAATCAGAATGCCGGCACGACATCACCGTGATAACGCTCAAGAATGAACTGCTTCACTTGCGGGGAATTGAGCAGCGCGCCAAGTTTCTGCACCGCCGGCGCGTTGGCCTTGTCGCGACGCACGTACAGGTAATTGGCATACGGCGACTCCGAACTTTCGATAAACAGCGCGTCCTTGTGTGGCACCAGTTTGGCTTCCAGCGCGTAGTTGGCATTGATCAACGCCAGATCGACCTGATTCAACACGCGCGGCAGCATCGCCGCTTCCAGTTCCTGAAACTTCAGGTGCTTGGGGTTGCTGACGATGTCCAGGCGCGTCGCCATGATGTTGTCAGGATCCTTCAGGGTGATCAGGCCTTGTTTAGCGATCAGCAGCAGCGCACGACCGGAGTTGGTCGGGTCGTTGGGAATGGCGATCGTCGCGCCGTCCTTGAGTTCGTTGATGTTTTTGATCTTCTTCGAATAGGCACCGAACGGTTCGATGTGCACGGCCACGACCGGCACTTGATCGCTGCTCGGCCGGTCTTTTTTGTAGGCCTCGTAATACGGTTTGCTCTGGAAATAGTTGGCGTCGAGCAAGCCTTCATCCGTTTGCCGGTCTGGTTGGATATAGTCCGAGAACACTTTGACGTCCAGCGTCACCCCTTCCTTGGCCAGCTCCGGTTTCAAGAACTCCAGGATCTCGGCATGGGGCACGGGCACCACGGCGATTTTCAGGGTTTCGGCAGAGGCTGAGCCCATGGCGGCGACCAACAGTGCTACGGAGAGCGCGACGCGTTTCACGATAGTTTTCCTTCGAAGCGTTTCAGGGAGAAAGAGGACAGATCCAGGTCGGTCGAGCCATGCATGCACCACTGGGCAAACGCCTCGCCCAACGCGGCGGAGTGCTTGAAGCCATGACCCGAGCAGGCCGAGACGAACAGGGTGTGTTGCAGCGACGGGTGCTCATCGATGATGAAATGACGATCCGGCGTCACGGTATAAGCGCAGACCGCAGTCTTGAGCACTTTAGAGGTGACGCCGGCGATGCGGCCGTGCACCTGGTGTTCGTACATGTCCTGCTCTTCGGCGGCTGAAACCGTGCGATCAATGGCCTGTGGCGAGGATGAAGTGTGGTATTGCGCGGTGGCGATTTTCAGGCTGCCTTCGCCGGGGAGCGCGGGAAAACCGTAGTTGATCTTGTCGTCACCACGGCCGTGCGTGAGGATGAACGTCGGTGAGTGGCCAACCAGCCCAGCGCTTTCATCCACTTCGAACCAGAACAGTTTTTGCCGGTAAACACTCAGCAGATGCTCATACGGCTCACCGAGCCACTCGCCGTTCCAGTTACCTGCACTGATCACCAGTTTGTCGGCAAACAGCGTGCGTCGGTCGGTGGTGACCGTGACACCTTGCTCGTTCGAGCGGATAGCCGTGACGGTTTCGCCTTTATGCAGGATCGCCCCGTGTTGTTCGGCCAATTTGAGCTGCACGTCGATGCAACGCTCGGGGCGCAGGAAACCGCCGCCCGGTTCGAAATAACCAATGGCCGAGTCGTGTACGTTGGCGAATTGCGGGAAGCGCTGGCGGATCTGCTCAGCAGACAAGACCTCGTGCTCGATGCCATAGGTCTGCGCCAAGCCGATAGTACGCAGGGTGAAGTCGGTGTGGTCATCAGGATCGAAGTCGGCACTCGACGTCAGGACCAGCAGCCCCGATTGCTCGAACAGTGACTCTCCCGTCAGCGCCTCAAGCTCACGCCAGATGCGATGCGCGTTACGCACAATCGGCACGTATTGCGCGCCCTCGCCGACCGAAAGCCGGGTGATGCGTGTATCGCCATGGCTGGAGCCGAGGTTGTGCGGCGGGTGATGGCGGTCGATGCCGACGACGTTCACACCCGCTTTCGCCAACTGATAAACCGTGGCGGCGCCCATCGCGCCCAAGCCTAAAACCAGCACCTCACATCGCTCGGACATAAATAGCCACCTATCAAAAAGGCGCCAGTTCAGCGGTAAAACACGACGAATTCCAAGATTAAAAAAGCATATCCATATAGCTCTATGCGTTTACCGACAGCTCTGGATCG
The DNA here is from genome assembly GCF_029543085.1 of Pseudomonas sp. A34-9. Classification (NCBI taxonomy): domain Bacteria; kingdom Pseudomonadati; phylum Pseudomonadota; class Gammaproteobacteria; order Pseudomonadales; family Pseudomonadaceae; genus Pseudomonas; species Pseudomonas sp. A34-9. The sequence continues at coordinate 3,432,625 of NZ_CP119967.1, forward strand.
GGCTGATGGGCGGTTATTCGTCGCATTTACATTCCGGCGCGGATAATTTAAGCCTGAGAGCACGGGATCTTATATCTGTCACAACTGACAATAAATCCTACAGAACAGCGATTTTTTCGCGGATTTCGACAAACTTTTCATCATCTGAGCCCCTCTCAGGCGCGAGTCAAAAGCGCGAACTACGCTTCACGTTGAAATTTGTGATTTAACTAGGTAGTTACCTAACTATATAATGCGCGCCTCATTTCAACGGGACACTCAACGTGAAGCAGAGTCAACGCCTCTCGGGCATATCAAAATTCATTCTGGTCGGGCTGGGCGTCGTCATCGCCCTGCTCGGCTTGGCGCTGGCTGCGGGCGGCGTGAAGTTGGTCAGCCTGGGAGGGTCGTGGTACTTCCTGGTGGGTGGCTTGGTCATGGCCGTTTCCGGTCTACTGATCGCGCGCTTCAAGCCGGCCGGTGCATGGCTGTTCGCCGCGTTCCTGGTGGGCACCGCGATTTGGGCGGTGAGCGATGCAGGCCTGGTGTTCTGGCCGGTGTTCTCGCGCCTGTTTATGTTCAGTGTGATCGGCCTGGTCGTGGCACTGGTTTATCCGCTGCTCAAGCGTGCCAACGGTGACGTTGCCGGTCGCGGCGCCTACGCCGTGGCGGCGGTGCTGGCGGTCGGCGTGGCTGTGGCGGCTGGCAATATGTTCGTTGCGCACCCGACCGTTGCCGCCACTGGCACCGGCCCGGGCCTGACCCCGGTCGAGCCGGACAAGGCGCAAAAGGATTGGGCACACTACGGTAATACCGAAGGTGGCAGCCGCTTCGCCGCGCTGGACCAGATCAATCGCGCCAACGTCGACAAGCTGAAAGTGGCGTGGACCTATCACACCGGTGACGTCGCCGAGAGCGATGGCAACGGTGCCGAAGACCAGCTCACCCCGCTGCAAATCGGCAACAAGGTGTTCATCTGCACCCCGCACAACAACCTGATCGCCCTCGATGCCGACACCGGTAAAGAGCTGTGGAAAAACGCGATCAATGCCCAGTCGAAAGTCTGGCAGCGCTGCCGTGGGATGGCGTATTTCGACGCCACTACCGCCATCGCTCAGCCGGCCAATTCGAAAATCATCGAAGCCAAGCCCGCGCCGGCCGCCAATTGCCAGCGTCGTCTGCTGACCAACACCATTGATGCGCGTCTGATCGCGGTCGATGCGGACACCGGCGAGTTCTGCCAGGGTTTCGGCAACAACGGCCAGGTTGATCTGAAGGCCGGTCTGGGTAACGTGCCGGACAGCTACTATCAGTTGTCCTCCGCACCGCTGATGGCCGGTACCACGGTGGTGGTTGGCGGTCGCGTGGCTGACAACGTACAAACCGACATGCCAGGCGGCGTGATCCGTGGTTTCGACGTGATGACCGGCGCCATGCGCTGGGCTTTCGACCCGGGCAACCCGCAGGATAAAAACGCTCCGGCCGAAGGCAGCACTTATGTGCGCAGCACGCCGAACAGCTGGGCGCCGATGTCCTATGACCCGGCGACCAACACCGTGTTCCTGCCGATGGGCAGCTCGTCCACCGACATCTATGGTGTCGAGCGCAGCAAACTCGATCACACCTACGGTGCTTCGATCCTCGCGTTGGACGCCACCAGCGGTGAAGAGCGCTGGGTGTTCCAGACCGTGCACAACGATCTCTGGGACTTCGACCTGCCGATGCAGCCGAGCCTGATCGACTTCACCAAGGACGGCAAAACCGTACCGGCCGTGGTCATCGGCACCAAGGCCGGGCAGATCTACGTGCTCGACCGCGCCACCGGCAAACCGCTGACCGACGTTAAAGAAGTACCGGTCAAAGCGGCGAACATCCCGAACGAACCGTACTCCCCTACTCAGCCGAAATCCCTGGGCATGCCGCAGATCGGTGCTCAGCACCTGACTGAATCGGACATGTGGGGCGCCACGCCGTACGACCAGTTGCTCTGCCGCATCGACTTCAAAGGCATGCGTTACGACGGCTTGTACACCGCGCCGGGCACTGATAAATCGCTGAGTTTCCCGGGTTCGCTGGGCGGCATGAACTGGGGCAGCATCTCCACTGACCCGGTGCACGGTTTCATCTTCGTCAACGACATGCGCCTGGGTCTGTGGATTCAGATGATCCCGTCGCAGAACAAAGGCCAGGCCGCTGGCGGTGGCGAAGCGCTGAACACGGGCATGGGCGCCGTGCCGCTGAAAGGCACGCCGTACGCCGTCAACAAAAACCGCTTCCTGTCGGTCGCCGGTATTCCTTGCCAGGCACCACCGTTCGGCACGCTGACCGCGATCGACATGAAAACCCAGAAAGTCGCCTGGCAAGTGCCGGTCGGCACGGTTGAAGACACCGGTCCACTGGGCATCCGCATGCACTTGCCGATCAAGATCGGTCTGCCAACCCTCGGCGGCACCCTGTCGACCCAAGGTGGCCTGATCTTCATCGCCGGCACCCAGGACTTCTACCTGCGCGCCTTCAACAGCGGCAACGGTGAAGAAGTCTGGAAAGCACGTCTGCCGGTTGGCAGCCAGGGCGGCCCGATGACCTATGTTTCGCCGAAAACCGGCAAGCAATACATCGTCATCACCGCCGGTGGCGCGCGTCAGTCGACCGATCGTGGCGACTACGTGATGGCTTACGCCCTGCCGTAACCCCCTGCGTCCACGTTAAACGCGGACGCTTGTTTTAAGCGCGGCACCTTCGGGTGCCGCGCTGCTTTCTCCTAATGCTCGAGTTTTCAGCAGGAAGATTTACATGCTATCGGCTGTTCGTTTTTCCCGTTCCGACCTGTTCAAAGGCCTGTTGCTGGGCCTGACGTGCACCGCCACCCTCCCCGCGCTGGCCGACAACGATTCCGATCTGTTGACCCGCAGCACCCTCACCGGTGACTGGGGTGGCTTGCGTCACCAGATGGATGAACAAGGAATCAAATTCACCGGCGACTACAGCGGTGAAATGGCTTACAACGCCGACGGCGGTTTGCATCGATCGGCGCGCTACTCGCAGAACATCAAACTCGGCGTGCAGTTCGATCTGAGCAAACTGTACGGCGTCGACAATGCCGGCAAGGTCCAGTTGACCATCAACGACCGACGCGGCAACAGCGCTTCGGAAGACCTCGTCGGCAACCGTTTGCCGATTCAGGAAAACTACGGCGGCCTGTACACGCGCCTGACCGAACTGAGCTACGAGCGCAGCCTGTTTACCCCGGCGCTCAACGTGAAACTCGGTTACATGGCCATGGGCAATGACCTCGGCGGCCTCGACAGTGGCATTCTGTGCAACTTCATGAACGCCGGTTTCTGTGGCCACCCGCTGAACATGTCCGGTGGCAGCGGCTGGACCAACTACCCCAACGCGCGCCTCGGCGTGCGGGTGAAATACGATCTGTCGTCTTCCTGGCAACTGCGGGTGGCTGCATTCAACGTTGATCCTGAAAGCAACGGCAACTCCAGCCGAGCTTGGCACCTTGACCCGAAACACACCACCGGCACCGTGGTTCCCATCGAGTTGGTGTACAAGCACGCGGGCACCCTGCCCGGCGAATACAAGCTCGGCTACTACTACGACAGCTCCGATGTAAAACGCATCGGCAGTGACAAAGAAGTGTCCGGTCGCGGCGGTCATTATCTGCTGATCGATCAAGCCATCTGGAGCTCGCCAACCTCCGAAGGCCGCAGCCTGCACGCCTTCGGTCAATACTCGGCGGCCAGCGAAGCGGCTTCGCCGTTCAGCAAGTGGTACGGCACCGGCGTGGTTCTGTACAAGCCGTTTGAAGGTCGCCCGCGTGACACCGTCGCCCTGGGTTATGGCCGCGCCGTGCCGAACCCGCGCAGCCGCGATGTGCAGCAGGACGCCGCATTGAACAACGGCACTGCGTTCCCGAACCTGGACAGCGCCGAGCAATTGATCGAACTCGGTTATGGCTACCAGGCGACGCCTTGGCTGACGCTGCGCCCGAATGTGCAGTACATCATTGAGCCCGGCGCGTTTTCCGGGCAGGACATCGATAATGCGTTGGTGTTTGGACTGCAAGTGAAAGCGGCGCTCTAAGCCCCCCATAAAAGGCAATAAAAAACCCGGTTCGAATGCCGGGTTTTTTATGGGCTTTGTATTATTTCGGCTCGGGATGTTCGCTCGAGACAGAGTTGTTGGCATCGACATCGCTCATGTCTTCATCGACCGGCGAATCGTCGTCCGCCGGCAGCGGCACTTCAGGTTCATCGTGTCGCGGATCATGGCCGGTCTCGTTGTCCGTAGTGCGGGTGACTGGCTGCTGCGAGATGTTGCCCTGCGCTTTCTCATCAATGTCCATGCTGGCTCTCCTGCTGAAGCACGGAAGTTCCGCGCATAAATGTCAGAGACGATCCGTCATCGCGAGTGCCAGCCAGTGGACGAATGGCAGCACTCCATGGCTTTGGCCATGAACAATATTCTGTCGTGAATCGCCCAAAAAGAAGCCAGGGCATAAAGCCCTGGCAGACAGAAAAAGATCACTTTTTCTTTTTAGCCGGCTTATCAGCCTTCTTCGTATCCTTGGCCTTCTCAGGCTTGCTGTCCGTTTTTTTCGCGGACTTCTTGGGCTCGGCATCTTTCTTCTTGTCTTTCTTGTCGGAAGACTTTGAAAGCGCCGAAGCCGCCGCTGATTTCTTCTCAGGTGATGACTTCTTGTCTTTCAAATCCTTGCTGGCTTTCGAAGCGTCACCTTTGTCTTTGCTTTTCTTTTCGTCTTTAGCCACGTTGACCACCTCTCGGAGTGTGCCGTTATTGACACAGCGCCTGTGCGATTGACCACAAGCTAATCATTAGGCGAGCAGGCCTCTGAGCGGTTCAGATTATTTTGAGGCATCAGCAACAAGCCAAATGAAGTGGCGCCGGCTGTCGCCAGCGCCACCCGCACCCCGCGCGCTAGATTCGCGTGCTCACTGATCTGCTGGTCGAGTACTTCGGCGAATCTCCGCACCTCGCGGCGCAGCCGCTGTCACAGCACGATGAAGCGCCGGCCTCTGGTTGAGGGTTCCATTGGGAGCTTTTTTGCTGACGCCATGACAGGGGAAACGAAGTGACGCAACGCCTGCAACCGCCAACGCGTCGGACTGCATTTATCGCAGACACCACGGCGCTGATCCTGTTTTTCACCACCACCGGCATCATCAATGAGCGTTTCATTGCCGGCATGACGTGGGATCAGGTTCTGCACGCGCGCCTTCTGGGTGCAGCGCTGATGGTTCCGGTCGCGCGACCTTACGGTATCTGGCGCGATTGGGTGATGACGCGCGCAGGTCAGGGCCGGGTGTCGAGATTGATATGGGACAGTATTGCCCTGGTCAGCTTTCAAGTGCCGATCTATGCGGCGATCATTGCCTTCAGTGGCGCATCGGGAGCAGGACTGGTGCGCGGCACGCTGGGTGCGGCCGTGATGATGCTGGTTCTGGGGCGGCCTTATGGAGCGTTTCTTAATGGGGTGCGGAGGCTGTTTGGCTTGCCTCCGGGTGGAGACAAGCCGATGTCGTTGAATGGTTGAGTGGCTGTTATCGGCCAAGAGCGGTCAGTCATGATCGACTGTTATCGACCCTTAGAGGACGTTGTCAGTGCACTGAGTAACTAGTAAAAAGGTCATCTCCAGTTCTAGGTGCTGAAACGAATTTATGATTACTGGCTATGGTCAACGCGTTTGTAATCGTTGCGGCGAGTCAATTACTGCTTATTGTCCATCAACTGAAACGCTAGCAATCATTGGGATTTTCCACGGAAAAGGTGATCGGGTAGTAGTAGATGAGATAGTCCGCAGAGAAAATATTGATCCGGATGTTGTCTGGGAGTATTTCCACCATCGGATGAATTCTCTGTGCGAGCAAAAGCTTGCCCAGTGCTCATTCTGTGGAGGTCAGTTGAGGACTTGGCGCGCGCGTCAATGCATGCACTGCTTTAGAGACTGGCACTGATACACAGCGATTATCGAGCTGAGCTTTCATGTTCTGAATTGCATTCTGACGATTTCTGACTGATCGCTTCTGGTCGGAAGCAGTCCACTGCCAACGGCTGCTCTTGGCCGTTTGCTGCCTGTCACAAAGGGCAGCAGTCGACCCAAAGCTGCCGATCAGCACAGGCAGTAAATAGCCACAATCAGACATCCGTGACGGGTAGCATTCAGCTCGAAGTAGCCTCCCGCACGGTAGTTACGTCAGCTTTTCAATCAAAATCGAGGTGGCTGTGATCGTTATATCTCCAAAATCACCTTCAAGGGATAGAACATTATCAAGGATGTTTATCCCTTCAAGCTCTCCGAGTTCACTGGTGTTTTGAACGTTAAGAGCGCCAAGCCTGATAGTTAGCTCAGTGCCATCCGCGTTCCATGCCATCAGCTTATTTCTGGACCCGTCATCCAGTCTGACAACCATCTCGAAATAGCGATGGGCTTGGTCCACTGTGATCGATAAGACACTGCTTTCTTCAAGTGCGTGAACATCCATGATGAAGCTTCTTTTGTTCAAATCCGCATCCTACTACAGGCCGCTATAGGCGAATGCATGCGTCTGAAATGAAGGTCCGCTTCTGGCCGAAAGCAGCCGTTCTCAACCACCAGCGTTCGGCCAAAAGCGGTAAGCGTCTGCTGAAAAGTTGGACGGGTTGCATCCTTCTTCTAACAAGCGCTCTGCAAGCTCGTGTGAATTCATTACATTCAAGAAATTGCCCTCGCCCTCACAAATACCACCGATACTCCCGCGCCCCAATCTCCTGCATAAACGCCAAATGATCCTGCCGTTTATTCTCACAATAAACATCCACAAACTCTGCGCCCATGCCCTCACGCAACAGCGGCTGATGCTGCATCGCCCGCACGGCCTCGAACATCTCCTTGGGAAAATCAATCCCGCTGTTGCGGTCTTCATTCAGCGGCGCAATCGGCTCTTTGGCCGATTGCAGCCCATGCTCCAGCCCCACCAGAATCGCCGCCAACACCAGATACGGATTGGCATCCGCCCCCGCCAGCCGATATTCAACCCGCAAATTCTTCGCGTCCGACTCGGGAATTCGCAGGCATGCATCGCGATCCTCAAATCCCCAACTAGCCTTGGTCGCCGTATTCACCGTGCCGCCCAATCGGCGCATCGAGTTCTGGTTCGGGGCGAAGATCGGCATGCTGTGCGGCAGTAATTCCAGGCAACCTGCAACTGCGTGGCGCAACGGTTGCTGCTGGTTCGCAGCCAACAGGTTATGGCCATCAGCGTCGTTCAAACTGACATGCACATGCATGCCGCTGCCCGGATGCTGCAAGTACGGCTTGGCCATGAAACTGGCGCGATAGCCGTGTTTAAGCGCAACCCCGCGGGTGCTGCGGCAGAACAACGCGGCCCAATCCGCTGCACGCAAGCCGTCGTCGAGATGGCCGAAGTTGATTTCAAACTGGCCGGGACCGAGTTCTGCGGTGATCACCGTGGCGTCGATACCTTGCGCCCGCGTCGCTTCGACCATGTCATCCAGCACCGGCGCGAAGCGTGAAAGACGCTCGATGTGCAAGTTCGGTTGATCATCAGCATCGTCGGTCAGGTCGTCACGAGGAAATTGCGGCAGACCGTCGCGCAGCTTTTTGTCGAACAGATAAAACTCCAGCTCGAACGCCACCACCGGATGAATGCCTTTGTGCGCCAGACGCTTGAGTACCTGCGCGAGGACTTCACGGGGTTCGAATTCGATCGGCTTTTCAGTGCCATCCGAGGTAATCAGCATCTGCCCCAGCGGCTGCGCTTCCCACGTCACCGGCTTCAGCGTGCCCGGCACGAGGCGGCGCACGGCATCCGGGTCGCCATCGTTGAAGCAGTAATCGCCAATTGGAAACAAACCGCCCTGCACGCCCAGCAACACACAGTTCTGCGGCAATTTCAGGGTGCTGCCAGCGGCAACTTTTTCGAGCATGTCCACCGGATAACGCTTGCCGTAAAAGTGCCCGGGAATGTCCAGGGAAATCAGGTCGACATAACGCACCTCGGGGTAGCGTTGGCGAAAGGCTCGCACTTCAGCGAGCAGGTCAGCGCAGACAGCGTCCATCGTGTTCATCCTTTGTTGTGATCAGGTATAGACCCAGAGCACGCGGGTGAGCTGCTCGGTGAGGTTGCCGTAGCGGCAGCGGGTATGACTGTCGAATTGAAAGCTGTCGCCGGCCTTCAAGGTGGTCGGTTCTTCGTCGTCGCCCAACCACAACGTCAGCTCGCCTTCGAGGACGTAACCGCCCTGCTCCGAGCTGTCGGTCAGATGGCGGTCGCCGCTGCTGGCGCCGGCTTCGAGATGACTTTCGAGCATCGAGAACGATGCGCGAATCTGCGGCGACACCAGAATGTCGGTGATGCCGTTGGCGTAATACAACGTGCGGCGCTCGGCCGGACGCGTCACCCAAGGCAGTTCCTTGGGCTTGGGCAGGCTGTAGAAATAGGTGGTCGGCACGCCAAAGGTTTCACTGATCGCGGTCAGATCTGCCACGGTCGGCCGCGACAAGCCGCGCTCGACCTGCGAGAGAAAACCCACCGAACGGCCGATCTTGTCGGCCAGCTCCTTGAGGGTCCACTTCTTGTGCTTGCGCAGGTCGTGGATAAGGATCGCCAGCGCGGCGATTTCTTCTTGCTTGTTCATGGTCAATGTCTCATCAAATGCTGTCGCGCAGTCGGTACCAGGCCTTGCCGATGGCTTCCAGCGGTGCGGCGAGGTATTTGCCGCCGGGGAAACGGCCATTGCTCAGGCCCTTATACAACGCCAGTTCATCGCCATCGCCAAGAATCGCATCCGACACCGCGCGCGCGGCGGCCAATGTCGGCAGAACGCCGTGGCCCGAGTAGCCTTGCAGCCAATAACGATTGCCCGCGCCGCCGACATCGGGTGTGCGGTTCATCGTCAAGTCGATATGCCCGCCCCAGGCAAACTCGATGCCGACGCCTTTGAGCTGCGGGAACACCCGCTCCAGAAACGGCCGCGTCGCTGCCGCAATGTCCTTGGGCATGCCGCCCAGATAGGTGCAACCGCCACCGAACAACAAACGGTTGTCCGGCGTGCGCCTGAAGTAATCGAGAACGAACTGGTTGTCGGTCACGCAGACATTGCGCGGCAACAGCGCGCTGGCCTGCTCGGGCGTCAGTGGGGCGGTGGCCACCTGGTAAGTGCCCACCGGCAGAATGCAGCTGGACAGTTGCGGGTCGAGTTCATCGAGATAAGCGTTGCACGCCAGCACCAGCACATCGGCGCGAACCGAACCGCGCTCGGTGTTGACCCGGAAACCGTCGCTCTCTTCCTGATAACTCAACGCTTTGCTTTGTTCATGAATACGCCCGCCGGCTCGCTCGATGGCGTCCGCCAGGCCCAGTGCCAGTTTAAGTGGATTGAGGTGCGCGCCTTCAGGGTCATAGAGCCCGGCCTGATAGCGATCGGTGGCCACCCATTCCGGCAGTTGTTCCCGAGCAATGAACTGCAACACATCGTGGCCCCACTTGTGGCTGGCCTCGTGTTGCCATTCGCTGAGCAGACTGACCCGCCGAGGCATCACCGATGTCCACAGATGCCCGGGCCGATAATCGATGTCGAAGCCGTGACGATCCGGCATTTCACGCAACTCCCGGGCGGCCCAACGCATGCCGTCCCATAAGCGTTTCGCCCGCTCATGACCGAGTGCAGCTTCCAGCGGCGGCATGTCACACGACCAGCCGAGAATGGCCTGCCCGCCATTACGCCCCGACGCCGCCCACGCCACGCGACTGGCTTCGAGTACCGTCACGCGCTTGCCAGCCAAGGCGAGACGCAGCGCCGTGTGCAGGCCACTGAAACCGGCGCCGATGATCACCACGTCGGTGTCATGGTCACCTTCCAGCACAGCCCGATGGCGCAGGATATCGGCGCAACTGTGGGCGTAATAGCTGTCGACGTGCTGGCTGGATTGCAGGAACATTCGCGACCTCATGAAATTATCTTTTTATAATTTCATGAAAATCTACAGAATAAATTTCACGCCGGCAACCCGCAGATGTCCCGATCAAAAATCGTAGCGCGCCGTCATGCCGAGTGTTCGGGAGGTGCCCAACACCCCTGTGTACGCACCGTTGGGTGAATTCCACAGCGTGGTGTAGTAGGTCTTGTCGAAAGCATTCTTCAACCACAACGACACGTCCCACTGGCCCTTGCCCCAATCACCGCGCACACCGCTGGACAGGTTCACCAGCCCGTAACCGGGCAACTGCGCGTAACGGGAGTCATCGACGGTGCCGACCGCATGGGAGCGCCACGCGTAGCTGCCGTTGACGTAGGGTTGCAGGCCATTGTGCAGGCTCCATTGGTAACTGGCGTTAGTGTTGAAAACCCATTTCGACGCGCCGACCACCGCGTGACCACTCAGGTCGCAGGCAGCCGGAGCGCCGGGACGCAAGGCAACTTCTGCCGGGCACGGCGCATCCTCGTAAGACAGATAGCGCACATCATTGAAGGCGCCGTTGAGGTTGATGGTCAGGCCCGCGACTGGCCGCCAACTGCTGTCGACTTCCAGACCCCGGCTGCGCACCGTGCCGGCGTTGGTCAGGTAACTGCTCAGACTGGCGTCATCGTAGGCATTGGTCTGATAGCCGTGCACCACTGTCCAGAACAGGTTGGCATTGAGCAACAGACGCTGATCGAGCAGCGTGGTTTTGATGCCAAGTTCGGCGTCGTTGGCCCGTTCACTGCCGATCAACAGTGAGTCGGCCCCCGCGACCGGCGCACTGGCGACACTGAGGTTGACCCCGCCAGATTTCTCGCCGTGAGACAGCGAGGCATACGCCAGTACCTGATCGTTGACGTGCCAGGCCAGACTGGCCAGCGCCGAAGGGCTGAAGCTGTAGAGGCTCAAATCACCGGAATCGTAAGCACCCAGGCGCCCTGCTCTGGCGGCGGCTGCCGCGCCGCTGACGTTGGCACCTGCGACGGGTGCGTTGCGTGTGACTTGCGCCTGTTTGCGCTCATAGGTACCGCGCGCGCCGAGGCTGAAATCCAGTTGTGGCGTCAGGTGCCAGGTGCCTTGGGCAAACGTGGCAAAACTGTCGGTGTCGACATCGCCATGGCCAATACTGATGACGTTGTTCAGCGCGCCTTGCGGGGTGCCATTCCAGGTGTCGGCCAACGGCCCGTAGTCGGTGAAAACCTTGTTGCTCATTTCCTGGCGAAAGTAATACGCGCCCAGCACGTAATCGAAGTGTTCGCCGACCGGCGAGGCCAGGCGAATCTCCTGCGAGTATTGCTTGTCGCGCGCTGATTGCCCGACGTTGTCCATCACATCGACGTTCAGCTCATCGTCGTTACGCGGCGTGAAATCCCACCAGCGATAAGCGCTGATCGATGTCAGCGTGTAATCGCCGCTCAGCGTCCAGTTCGCCTCCAGCGACGTGCCGCCCTGAAACACCGTGACATTCTGATCGGCGTCGAGGTTGACCCGACGTCCTTCGACCAACGTCGCGCCGACGGCGGCGGCGCGTTGTTCATAGCGGTTGACGCCATTGACGGTCGTTCCGGTGCTGAACAGCGAGCGCGTGCCGGCACTGGAATCTTCCTCGTGGTAATCGGCCAGCCAGCGCAGATTGAAATCGGCATTGGGCTCGAACAGCAGTTGCCCACGAACGCCCTGACGCGTGCCGCCGCCGAGGGTATGGCCGTCATATTGGTTGTTCACGTAACCATTTTCGTGGGTCTTGTACGCCGCGATACGGCCAGTCAGCGTGTCATTGAGCGGACCGGAAAAACTGGCCTGGTTTTGCGAATAACCGTCCTCGCCCACCGAAGTGGCGAAGCTGCCTTGCGGCGTCGTTGAAGGCCGGCGCGTGGTGATGTTCAACACGCCGGCCGTGGTGTTCTTGCCGAACAAGGTGCCTTGCGGGCCGCGCAGCAGTTCGATCTGCTCGATGTCGAGCAAATCCATCACCGCCATACCGGGACGACCGAGATAGACGTTATCCAGATAAATCCCGGCGCTGCCTTCCAGGCCGTCGCTGGCCGGGTTGTTGCCCAAGCCGCGAATCGACAGGCTCGATTGCCGGGCGTGCATGAACGCGACGTTGACGCTCGGCATCGCCTGCTGCAGATCCTGCAAGCGGTACAGGCGTTGTTCCTCCAGAGTCTGCGCGCCCAGCACGCTCATCGCCGTGGGCACTTGCTGTGCGTCCTCGCTACGGCGCCGGGATTCCACCGTGACCGTTTGCAGAACATCGTTATTGTTGGGTAAATCACTGGCGGTGGCCGGCAGCAGCGGCATTAACCAGCACAAACCCAAGGTGCCAGCGCAAACGTTGCGCGAATAAAGAAGTTTCATCGGTGATTCCTGGAGCGGCTTCACGCCGCTCTTCGAGAGGAGTCGATACTTCGCTGCGCGTGGCTTGCGTGAGCGTGATCGTTGCGGTGGATGTCAGAAAGTGTTCAGTCACGCAGCCAGGGCAGGTCTGTGCGCTGATAACGGTGGGCACGGAATATGGCGTTGTTTTCGCCCGGCAAATAACCTCGCGAGGCCGCATCGGGGTACGTGGCGAAGTGCGGATTGACGTACTCCCAGACCACTTCACCGGCCGGCGTGACCTCGAATAACCGGCCGAAATTGGCCTCGGTGATCAGCGTATTGCCGTTGTGCAAACGCTGCGCTCCGCCCATGAACGGGGTGAAAAACGCATACCCCGGGGTATCGGCGTATTGCCATTCGATGCGTTGCGTCGACGGGTTGATTTCGAGTATGCGCGAGTGCGGCATGCTCACGTGCGGGCGGAAGATGCCGTTGTCGAACACCAGCACGTTGCCGTTTTCCAGTTCACTCGGGCAATGCTGCTGCGCGACCAGATCGTGGCCCAATCGCCACAGCACTTCACCACTGCCGCGCTGTACAGCGATGACTGAAGAAACACTGCGCAGGCTGAGGATCACCTTGCCGTCACGGCCCGGTGTGACCGCGTTGGTCATTGGCCAATGGTGGCGTTCAAAGCATTCGTGCAGCGGATAGTCTTCAGGTCGCAAATGTTCCCAACTGCGCCATTCCCAAACCACATTGCCTTGGCGATCAACCTCCTTGACCACGTCGGCATAAATCACCCCGCCGGGCGCCTCGCTGCCGGGAATGCCGCCCACCACACGCCGGGCCAAATCGGCACTCAACGGCTCGGCGGTGGTGTAAAGCAGATGGCCGTTGTCCAGCCATTGCGCATCATGGTGGTGAAGCAGATCGGTGTGTTCCCAGACCACCTCGCCTGCCGGCGTCACTTCGCTGAACGCGCCGCCATGCCACACCGACCAGCCCGGAAACAGATCCGGTGAGTCCGGATGGTTGCCGTTGTAGCCGAGGTTACCGTTGCGCAGGATCACCGCGTCGCGGCCAGGGCGCTGAGGCAGTTTCCAGCGATGGACGACCTCGCCGTCGAGATCGACCAGGAACACATGGCCATCTGCTGTTTGTGGCGCGAACAGCGTGTAGCCGCCAGCGCTGCGGGCATGATCTACAGCAATCAGGCCGGTTTTGCGGCGCTTGAGCGTGGTGGCTTCGAGGTTAGACATGGCTTTTCTCCGGGCGTGTAAAAACCTGCCGCCAGCAACGCGGCAAGATGAACTGGATGGGTTATGGGTGGTTTGGCAGTAAAGCGTTGAAGCGATCGTCGAAGATCTGCCCGACCTGCAGCGGCCGTGGAATCAGACGTTCGCTGGCGAACAGGTCGGCCAGACGCTGCTGCGAAGTGATGACTGACGACTCGATCGGCACGTAGTGAAGATCCTGATGCGCGAGCATTTCTTGCACCAGCGAGACGGGCAGCCGCGTGGTTTGCGCGAACACCTCAGCCCATTCTTGAGGGTGCGCAGTGGCCCAGGCTTGCGCGCGGGCCAGCCTGGCGAGCAGGTCGCCCAACGGCCCTGTCCGCTGCGGATCATTCAGTGCCTGCAGGCTGGCAACCGTGAAATTCAGCCCGGTTTCCGGCCAGGCGCTGCCATCGACCAGCACCCGTGCACCGCGTGAAGTGGCCTGGCCGACAAAGGGATACCACACCGCCCAGGCATCGAGCTTGCCGCTGGCAAACGCATTTTGCGCATCCACCGGACTGACGTAGGCAATGTTCACCTCGCGGGGTGTGAGGCCGGCTCGCTGCAGCGCTGCCAGTAACAAGTAATGGCCGCTGCTGCCCTTGGCCACAGCGATGCGCTGGCCTTTCAGGTCGGCGACCTGGCGGACGCCGGAACCTTCGGGAACCAACAGCGCATTGTTGTTTTGCGCGCCGCTCGCCACGCCGACAATGCGCACATCGAACCCGCCAGCCTGAGCGAACACCGGCGGTGCATTGCCCACGACACCGGCATCGATCGCCCCGGCGCTCAAGGCTTCGAGCATCGTCGTCCCGGCCAGAAACGGGTGCCACGACAGCGCATAAGCGATGCCTTGGTCTTCCCCCGCTGCCTGTAACAAGGCCTGAGTCAAACCGCTCTGATCGCCGACTTTCAATGCGCTGTCGGCCGCTGCCGCCGAATGCGTCAGCAGCAACGTGGCAGCGCACAGCAGCGCCCGCAGGTACAACGCGACGTGTCGGGTGAGCGGGTGCTTGGCAGCAGAAGGATTTACCGGCATTGTCGTGCCCTCGTTTTTGCGTTGAACCCAGTATGTCGAGGCCCGCCGTGCCGCTCCATGCCAAACACCCCTCCTTTACTGCCATGTCGGACACCCCGCCGCTGCCGTCGCGCACGGTCGTGGTGCTGGCCTTCGATGATCTATTGCTGCTCAATGCGGCCGGCCCGCTGGAGGTATTCGCAGCGATACCGCGCGTATTGGGCGGCACCTTCATTGGCCAGCCGCCCTATCGGCTGTTGGTGGCGTCGCCACAGGGCGGCCAAGTCACGTCGATTTCAGGCATCAGCGTGGCGACCTGCTCACTGGCGCAGATCGACCAGATAGCCCCGGTGATCGATACCTTGATCGTCGCCGGTGGCCCCGGAATGGCCGTGCTGGAAGCCGATGAACATGCCTGTGACTGGTTGCGCGGTCGCGCGCCACAGATCCGTCGCCTCTGCTCGATTGGCACCGGCAGCTTTGCGCTGGCCGCCGCCGGGTTGCTCGATGGTCGTGAGGTGGTCACCCACTGGAAATTCGCCGCTGAACTGCAGGCGCGCTACCCGGCAGTACGCTGTCAGAGCGATGCGCTGTACCTGCATGACGGCAACCTGTGGACCTGCGGCGGTGCCACCGCTGGCATTGATCTGGCACTCGGTCTGGTTGAACAAGACCTCGGCGCGCACGCGGCACTGTCGCTGGCGCGTTATTTCACGGTGTTCCTCTGGCGCGGCGCGGAGCAGCCGCAACTGAGCGCTTCGCTCAACGCTCAGTCCAACGCTTTGCGCACCGATCCGGACGGGCGACTGGCGCGTCTGCACGCGTGGATTGCGGCTAATCTGAATGGCGATTTGCGCGTCGAGCGGCTGGCTGAACAGTTCGGCATGAGCCCACGGCATTTTGCCCGCGCCTATGTCGCCGCCACCGGGAAAACCCCGGCGCAAGCGGTGGAGGATCTGCGCCTGGAAACGGCCACCCGATTACTCAAAACCACCAGCGAGCCGATCAAACGGATTGCCGAAACGGCGGGGTTTGGCCGCGAGGAACGGATGCGCCGTGCCTTCCAGAAGCATTTGGGCATCAGCCCTCACGGCTACCGCAGCGAAATGAAAGCGGCTACCGCGGGTGCGCCGCAGCCGTTGGGCATTGCGCTGGCGGGGCTGGCCCGGTAGCTCGATCAATGCTGGAGCGCATAGCGCCGACAATGTTCCAAATAGCCTTTTTCATGATTGCCGACCAATTGCACAACACTGGTCCACAGCCACGAAGGCGCATCCAGACGTTTCGACCGGCAGGTTTGCAAGTCCGCCATCCACTCGGATCGGGTGGCCAGATCCATTTGCCGGGCATGCGCCACGCCGACGACTCGCGCCAGGTAGCCGGCCGCGAGCATCGCATCGCGCTGACTCAGCTGATCCAGTTCCAGCTTCATGTCCTGCGGCAGTAATTCCCGGACGAAAAAGCCGTGGTCGAGCATGCGTGTCGCCAGCATCCGATTGCCCAGCCCAGGAGACAGAAACCGCGCGCCTTCGACCACGCGTTTGCCATTGTCGCGGGGCATGGCCGCTCGGGCGGCGCGCGGTGCCGCAGCACCGACGGCTTCTTTGATATCGAGCAGGCAATATTCCTCATCGTCGCCCTTGCCCACGCCCAGCAGCACGGCGTAACGCTTCAACCCCAGCGAACTACAGCCTTTTACCCAATACGCCGAGTCGAGCATTTTCACTCGATCATCCTTGGAGCGGCCCTTCAAGGAAGTCACCAGCGTATGGATTTCGGGGGTGGCACAGAGCGTTTTCAACGCCGCGCGTTCATCGCGTGAAAGCGTCCAGAACTGTTTGCCCAATGGAATGGTTGGCTTGGTGTTCTCGATGCGCTCTTCGGCCAAATGCTTCCAGGTGCGCTGCACGGCGCTGCGCATCCCGGCTTTGACTTGTGCCGGCCGCGGCGGATCTTCATCAAGATTGCCGGCAAAGGCTTGCTCGTAGCCGCGCATCATTTCTTCCAGCATGCGTGCGGTCGCCACGCCCGGCAGGTCTGAGCCGCGTGCTGCCGTCGCGAGTGACAGCGCCAGACGCACCAGATCATGCACCGGGTTGCCGATCACGGTCTGGTCAAGGTCACGGATATGAATATCGATCTGCCCTTTGAGATCCCCGGTCGGGCCCAGATTGCCGGCATGACAATCGCCGCAGATCCACACCGGCGGGCCTTTTGGCAGGCTGCGGCCCGGCTGGCTGTGCAGCCACTCGTAAAACTGCACGGTGCTGCCGCGCACATAGGCGTGCGCGGATCGGGCCATCTTCAGATTGCGCAGTTGCGACAGCGGTTCAAGTCGGGCGGAAGGACGCGGGGTTTTCATGGACGCTTCTTATGCGGGATGTGACCTGTTGACCGCTCGCGACGCACGAATGTTTCAAAGTGTTTCAGAGAAATTCGTAAAAGCTATTCGCTCTAGAGTGGCAGTTCTACGCACGCCAGTAACCCTCCAGCGTGGCGGTTGCTCAGCGTCAACTCGCCCCCCTGCTCGCGCGCAATCGCCCGCGCCGCCGACAGCCCCAGGCCTACGCCCCCGGTGTCGCGGTTGCGCGAAGCCTCCAGACGAAAGAACGGATCGAACACCCGCTCCAACGCCGCTTCGGGAATACCGGGGCCTTCGTCGCTGACCTCGATACGAATCGAATACTCGTCACGCGTCAACGCAATGGCCGGACGCTGCGCATACTTCAACGCATTTTCCAGCAGATTGACGATCACCCGTTTGATCCCCAGCGGCCGGCCTTCGTACACCAGATGCGCCGGGCCATCGAAATCGACATTGATGTGTTGATCGCGGTAATCGTCGACGATGGTTTGCAGCAGCTCCGACAGATCGAACGCAGTGGTCTGCTCGCGGTGCGTGTCCTCGCGAAAAAACGCCAACGCAGCGTTGATCATCGACTGCATCTCCTCAACGTCACGAATCAGTTTGCCCTGATGATCGAGGTCTTCCATGAACTCACTGCGCAAACGCATGCGTGTCAGCGGTGCGCGTAAATCGTGGGAGATGGACGCCAGCATGTGCGTGCGCTCGGCGATGAAGTGCTGGATCTGCGCCTGCATGGTGTTGAAGGCGATGATCGCCTGGCGAATTTCGTCGGGGCCTTCGAGCTTGATCGGCGGTGCGCGTAGATCGGTGCCGAAGCGTCTGGCGGCACGCGTGAAACGCTGCAACGGATTGGCCAGTTGCCGGGTGGCGACCCAGGCGACGAGCAATGTGGCAATCAGTCCCAACGCGATGACGATCGCGATACGCACGCCAAATTCCAGACCCCAACTGCGCTCCGGCGGGATAAATGACAACCAGCTGCCATCGACCAATTGCACGACGGCGGCGTAATGCGCCTGGGGATTACCGTTCGGCCAGTCGCCTGGGCTGAACACCTCGATTTTTCGATCATTGCCCAGCAGTTGCTGCAGCACCGGCACCCGGCTCGCTGGCAGGCGAAGCCCGTCATTGGGCAGGCCGAAGTCCGCACGCTGCGCTTTCCACGTCACGTGCAGCATGGCGCTGCTCGCCGCTGCGGCCAGTTGCGGGCGCAGGTTGGCCGGGGCCGCTTCGATCACCCGCGAGGTCGCGGCAATCTGCTCTAGCAGGCCGGTGCGTTCAATCGGTGGCCGCGCCCAGATGCCGGCGACTTGCACGAACAGCGCATTCAATGCCAACGAAGCGACCATCGCCGCCACGATGGTCAGGGCGATGTGCCGGCGCAGGGTGTCGCCGCGCAACAGTCGGCGGATCATCAGCGGCTGACCTTGGCGGTGAACAGATAGCCGCCGTTGCGCACCGTACGAATCAGGTCCGGGCGCTTGCTGTCCGGTTCAATCTTGCGGCGCAGGCGGCTGACTTGCACATCGATGCTGCGATCAAAGGCGTCATGGCCGTGGCCGTGGGTCAGGTCGATCAACTGTTCGCGGGTAAGAATGCGCTGCGGGTGATCGAGGAACACCACCAGCAAATCGAACTCGCCACCGGACAGCGGAATCATCACGTTCTCCGGTGAGCGCAGTTCGCGACAGGTGATGTCCAGATGCCAACCGGCGAAACCGATCACCGGCCGCGACGGTTCGACCGGATTGCGCTGTTCAGCGGCGCGGCGCTGCAAGGCACGTACGCGTGCGAGCAGTTCCTGTGGGGCGAACGGCTTGGTCAGGTAATCGTCTGCACCCAGTTCCAGCCCGACAATGCGATCGCTCAGCTCGGCCATGGCCGTGAGCATGATGATCGGAATGCCCAACTGCGCGCGCACTTTCTGGCACAGGCTCAGGCCGCTTTCGCCGGGCATCATCACATCAAGAATGATCGTGTCCGGACGGTTCTGCGCGATCGCTGCCCACATGGCCTCGCCGTGCGGCGCCACGTCGACTTCATAAGCGTGCTGAACGAAGAACTTCTTCAGCAGCGCGAGGATTTCCACGTCGTCGTCGACGAACAGCAGTCTGCTCACAGTCACAGGATCCATGCACCCAAAAAAGCCAATCTAAAGCCATTTCGCCGCCCGGGTCATTTATTTCAATCGAGCAACATTTCTACCCGCCAGACATCAAGCGGACATTCTCTGGCAAAACCTCGCGGGCATTCTGCAGCCATTCCAATCCAGGGGGTTCGCATGAAGCTATTGAACGACAACCATTGCGCCGAGGGGCACAACAGCAATCGTCCCTTGATCCTCAGCCAGCGCACTGCCGCGCTCGGCCCTGATACACCGATTGTGTTTCAGGAGTCGTGCCTGAGCGTGTCCGGCGATCAGAGCCGCATCGTCCTGCGCCGCTACTTCGAGCAGTTCAGCCCGACCAATGCGCACTGGGTCGAATACGTCCACAGTATTGCCGCCGCCGACCTCATCGCATGGATCATGCGCCACGGCCAGTTGCACATCGAATGCTCGGACAGCGTCACGACACAACACCACAAGGGAACCCGGTCATGAGAAGCCCTTGCCTGATGACGCTGCTCTGTACGACGTCAATGAGCCTGTCCGGGTGCAGCAGCAATAACGTCGAACCGACGGGGTTTCTGCATGATTATTTGCAGCACACGGGATCTGCCGATCAATGCGTTGGATATCGTTGTTCGCTGACGAATTAGGTGTTATTTAAAAAGACAGATCAAAAGATCGTTCGATCTTTTGATCTAAACAGACACGTTTAAAAGACACCTTCAGACACGGGTTCAAGGCTACGCATCCTTGCGTAATTGCCTACAGCTACGCCAGAATCCGCCGGCTTGTGCGCCTTGGGGCCGGGTTCTATTGTGGTTCGGTCGCTGACGAATCAGCGATCGGGTTTCGCAGCCCGGACCAATCAAGGCGCACAGCGCTCCCGATCGTTGCTCTCAGGATTTATTGCAACGGTGCTTCATGGCGGCTGTGCGCGGGATACCTTCGGGTATGCCGGGTTCCTTGATTCCCGGTCTGCGAACCTGCGTACAGTTGCCACCTCTCTTCGTTTCGCAGCGAAATGTGGCGGCTCCAACAATCAAGGAGCTTCACCATGATCAAACCAACGCCAAACCCGCCCGAAACCGACCTCACCTCCCCCTACGAATCCCTCGATTCGAAAAAGCTAAACGACGCCGCCGACCGCGCCCTCGATCACTACCTCTGCCCGCCCGGGTCGACGCCACCGCCCCGTAGAACCCGCAGGATGTACGCCGTTACCGCGGACTTCAAAAACGAGGAGCTGCTGGCCGATGCCTTTGAAACCCTCGCCTCGGCAAGAACCATCGCCAATGACTTCGCCCATCTCATGCCTGCTTCGCAGCGTCGAACGCTGTTGGGCATTGCGCAACTGATCATGCTCGGGGAACTGGCGGTGAATCGGGTACTGGATAATTTGCAGGTGCCGAGTTGAAGCCGGGACTGTAAACACTGGCTGAGTTATTCATTAACCCTCTGGCCCCTTCGCGAGCAAGCTCGCTCCCACGGTTGATCGCGTTCCAATGTGGGAGCGAGCCTGCTCGCGAAGACTGGCGTGTAAGCAACGCAATTCCATCAGACAAAAAAAGCCCCGCCACCCCGTGCAATCGGGATGGCGGGTTTTGTCGTTTTCGCGAGGCAAGATCAGCAGATCGCAGCCTTCAGCAGCTCCTACATGGACCAGTGTAGGAGCTGCCGAAGGCTGTGATCTTTTGATCTAAACAGACGCGTTTAAAAGACACCTTCAGACACGGGTTCAAGGCTACACATCCTTGCGTAATTGCCTACGGCTACGCCAGAATCCGCCGGCTTGTGCGCCTTGGGGCCGGGTTCTATTGTGGTGCGGTCGCTGACGTTTCAGTGATCGGGTTTAGCAGCTCGGCAATTCTCAAGGCGCGCGAGTTTCGCCATTACGTTATGGCGGCTTTGCGTGGGGCACTTCGGTGCGCCGGGATCCTTGAGCCTGGTCTGCTAACCCGCGTACAGCCGCCACCTCTTCGTTTAGCAGCGATGGTTGACGGCTCCGTTTTTCTCAAGGAGCTTCACCATGATCAAACCAACGCCAAACCCGCCCGAAACCGACCTCACCTCCCCCTACGAATCCCTCGATTCGAAAAAGCTCAACGACGCCGCCGACCGCGCCCTCGATCATTACCTCTGCCCGCCCGGGTCCACGCCACCTCCCCGTAGAACCCGCAGGATGTACGCCGTCACCGCGGACTTCAAAAATGAGGAGCTGCTGGCCGATGCCTTTGAAACCCTCGCCTCGGCAAGAACCATCGCCAATGACTTCGCCCATCTCATGCCTGCTTCGCAGCGTCGAACGCTGTTGGGCATTGCGCAACTGATCATGCTCGGGGAACTGGCGGTGAATCGGGTACTGGATAATTTGCAGGTGCCCGGTTGAGGCCGGGACTGTAAGCACTGGCTGAGTTCTTCAGTAACCCTCTGGCCCCTTCGCGAGCAAGCTCGCTCCCACGGTTGATCGCGTTCCAATGTGGGAGCGAGCCTGCTCGCGAAGACTGGCGTGTAAGCAACGCAATTCCATCAGACAAAAAAAGCCCCGCCACCCCGTGCAATCGGGCTGGCGGGTTTTTCCTTTTCGCGAGGCAAGATCAGCAGATCGCAGCCCTAGAGAAGCGTCTACAGGGAAAAAAAGCAGTTAGCGGTGAATTATTTCGTGTCCTCATGTATCTGAGCCAAAGAGCACGCGCCATCAAATAGATGGCATCTACGCGGCAAGATGGATTAGTAAAGAGAATACGCGGATGAAATCACGTAAAAACAGCGTCAAACCGATCGGCCTGAAAGACATCACCATCGTCGACGACGCCAAGATGCGCAAAGCCATTACGGCCGCCGCACTCGGCAATGCCATGGAATGGTTCGACTTCGGGGTCTACGGCTTTGTCGCCTATGTGCTCGGCAAGGTGTTTTTCCCGGGCGCCGATCCGGGCACGCAAATGATCGCCGCACTGGCGACGTTCTCGGTGCCGTTCCTGATTCGGCCGTTGGGTGGGCTGTTCTTCGGCGCACTGGGCGACAAGTACGGGCGGCAGAAAGTCCTCGCCGCGACCATCGTGATCATGTCGCTGAGCACCTTCGCCATCGGCCTGATTCCGTCTTATGCCTCGATTGGCATCTGGGCACCGATTCTGCTGTTATTGGCAAAAATGGCCCAAGGCTTCTCGGTGGGCGGCGAATACACCGGCGCGTCGATCTTCGTCGCCGAATATGCGCCGGACCGTAAACGCGGGTTTCTCGGCAGTTGGCTGGATTTCGGTTCGATTGCCGGTTTCGTTCTCGGTGCCGGCGTGGTGGTGTTGATTTCTTCGACGCTGGGTGAGGCGAAATTCGAAGAATGGGGCTGGCGCCTGCCGTTCTTCCTTGCCCTGCCGCTGGGCATGATCGGCCTCTACCTGCGCCACGCTCTGGAAGAAACCCCGGCGTTCCAGCAGCACGTCGAAAAACTCGAGCAAGGTGATCGCGAAGGCCTCGCCGGCGGACC
Source organism: Pseudomonas sp. A34-9 (assembly GCF_029543085.1). Classification (NCBI taxonomy): domain Bacteria; kingdom Pseudomonadati; phylum Pseudomonadota; class Gammaproteobacteria; order Pseudomonadales; family Pseudomonadaceae; genus Pseudomonas; species Pseudomonas sp. A34-9. The sequence continues at coordinate 3,455,180 of NZ_CP119967.1, forward strand.
GAAAGTCTCGTTCAAGGAAGTCGCGACCAAGCACTGGCGCAGCCTCATGACCTGCGTCGGCGTGGTGGCCGTGACTAACGTCACTTACTACATGCTGCTCACTTACATGCCGAGTTACCTGTCGCACAACCTGCACTACAGCGAAAACCGTGGCGTGCTGATCATCATCGCGATCATGGTGGGCATGTTGTTCGTGCAACCGGCCATTGGCTTCATCAGCGACAAGATCGGCCGCAAGCCCTTTATCGTCGTCGGCAGCATCGGTTTGTTCATTCTGGCGATTCCGGCGTTCATGCTGATCAACAGCGGCAAGATCGGCCTGATCTTCGCAGGCTTGCTGATGTTGGCCGTGCTGCTCAACTTTTTCATCGGCGTGATGGCCTCGACCTTGCCAGCAATGTTCCCCACGCACATCCGCTACAGCGCCCTGGCCGCGGCCTTCAACATTTCGGTGCTGATTGCCGGTTTGACCCCGACTGTCGTCGCCTGGTTGGTGGAAAGCACCAACGACCTGTACATGCCGGCTTATTACCTGATGGTCATTGCCGTGGTCGGCCTGGTTACTGGCGTGACCATGAAAGAAACCGCCAACAAACCACTGCGTGGCGCGGCACCGGCGGCTTCCGACCTGGAAGAAGCGAAAGAGTTGTTGCAGGAGCATCACGACAACATCGAGCAGAAGATCGAAGACATCGACGCTGAAATTGCTGAACTGGAAGCCAAACGCAAGAATCTGGTGCAGCAGCATCCGCGGATCAACGAATAAACAATCCGCCCTTGTGGCTGGGGAGCAAGTTCCCTGGCCACAAAGTCATTCGGGGTTCCAAGTCTGCGCCCCGGGATTTTTATCAGCTAGCCTTGATTGCTGAGCGTCATCAAGGAGCTGTCATGTTCAAGTTCATCAAAACCACAGTGATCGGCGGACTGCTATTTATTTTGCCGTTGGTGCTGATCTTCATCCTGATCGAAAAAGCCATTCACCTGCTGCGCGGACCGATGCAAAAGCTGCTGCCGATGTTCGAAGGTCATGATGTGGCGGGCGTGACCGTGGTGACGCTGGCCACGCTGCTGGGCCTGATCGTGCTGTGTTTTCTCGCAGGACTTCTGGCCAGGACCTCGGCGGCGGCCCGGGCGATTGAAGCCACCGAAGACAAAGTGCTGAGCAATCTGCCGGGTTATCAGTTGCTCAAGGACACCACGGCGCGGTTTGCCGGCATGGAGCACGCCGATGGGACGAAGGTCGGCATGATCGCCGTAGAGCAAGGCTGGCGACTGTGTCTGGTGGTGGACAGCAGCGACGACTGGCTTACGGTGTTCATGCCTGATGGCGGCACTTCCGGCGGCACGGCTGGGGAAGTTCGCTTGCTGCGCGCCTCTGAGGTAATCATGACCGACCTGTCATGGCTGGGACTGGCAGCAGGATTGCGTCGGGGCGGACGCGGTTTACTGGAGCAGATGCAACCATGGTTGCCGAAAACCTGATCTCTGGATGTTGAAGACCCTGTGGCGAGGGAGCTTGCTCCTTCGCTACGGTTGATCACTGATCGTTTGGCTTCTGCACCCTGCTTAGAATTCCATGGCAGATCAGCCCCAGCACACTGCGCATATGCCGGGCATGCGCTTCTCGATCCGGCGCCACTTCGGTCGCCAGTCGAATAAACGCCATGTTTGCGTACTGATTGAACAACGTCGCTGCGACGTCGATATCGACGGACTCGCGCACCTTGCCCTGCGCCTGAAAATGCGTCAGCAGCGCTTTGGTCTCTTCGATCACCGCCGCGTTCCAGGGGCTCAACGCCTGCGCCATCTCCCCCGTGAGCAGAAACGGCGCCAACTCGCGCCACAGCGAAGCCGGCATGGCATGCAGTTGGTAGTCGGTCATCAGCCCTTCGAACTCGCACAGCGCCTCCAGCGGATCGCTGTCGTCATCAAGATTGGCGCGGGCGTCGCGCATGGCCTGCTCGTCCGGTTGCTTGAGCAATGCCAGCAGAATCTCCTGTTTGCCGCCGAAGTAGTTGGTCACCGTCGGCGCGGAAACCGCCGCTGCATTGGCGATCTGCTCGAGCGTGGTCGCGCCGAAGCCGTTGCTGATAAACAGCTCCAGTGCCGCCTGCGCAATGACTTCCCTGCGCTGTTCCTTTTGCCGCTCTCTGAGTCCGCTCATGTCGTGCCTGCTGTGCCTTGCCAATGTGCTTCAGCCTACGGATATCTTTTTCTACCGACAAATATTTTCTTTACAAAAATATTTTTAAGTGACAAAACTTTACTCGTGCAGCGCAGCACCGAACGCACTCATTTGCCCTTTGCTCTGGAGATCCGCCATGTCCGCCGAATTCGATTCGACCCGCAGTACCCGCGATTACCAAGCCTCTGACGCCGCTCACCACATCCACGCGTTCGTTGATCAGAAGGCCCTCAACGAGGAAGGCCCGCGGGTGATGGTCAGCGGTGATCGGCTGGCGTTGTGGGACAACGATGGCAATCGTTACCTGGACGGCATGTCCGGCCTGTGGTGCACCAACCTCGGTTACGGACGCAAGGATCTCGCCGCTGCCGCGACCGCGCAGCTGGAACAACTGCCCTACTACAACATGTTCTTCCACACCACTCACCCGGCGGTAATCGAACTGTCCGAGCTGCTGTTCAGCCTGCTGCCCAGGCACTACAGCCACGCGATCTACACCAACTCCGGCTCTGAAGCCAACGAGGTGCTGATCCGCACCGTGCGCAAGTTCTGGCAAGTGATGGGCAAGCCCGAGAAGAAAATCATGATCGGCCGCTGGAACGGTTACCACGGCTCGACGCTGGCCGCGACGGCGCTGGGCGGTATGAAATTCATGCACGAAATGGGCGGCACCATTCCCGATGTGGCGCATATCGATGAACCGTACTGGTTCGCCCACGAAGGCAACCTCAGCCCGGAAGAATTTGGCCTGCAAGCGGCGCGGCAACTGGAACACAAGATTCTCGAACTGGGCGCCGACAAGGTCGCCGCGTTCGTCGCCGAACCGTTCCAGGGCGCGGGCGGCATGATCATTCCGCCGGCGACGTACTGGCCGGAAATTCAGCGCATCTGCCGTCAATACGATGTGTTGCTGTGTGCTGACGAGGTGATTGGCGGGTTCGGCCGCACCGGTGAATGGTTCGCGCATCAGGCGTTCGGTTTTGAACCCGACACGCTGTCGATCGCCAAGGGCCTGACCTCTGGTTACATCCCCATGGGTGGCCTGATTCTGTCGCGGCGCATGGCCGAGGCGCTGGTGGAAAAAGGTGGCGTGTTTGCCCACGGCCTGACGTATTCCGGGCACCCGGTGGCTGCCGCCGTGGCGATTGCCAACCTCAAGGCCTTGCGCGATGAGGGTGTGGTCACTCAGGTGAAAACCGACACCGGCCCGTACCTGCAAAACTGCCTGCGCGAAGTGTTTGGCAACCACCCGTTGGTGGGTGAGATTCAGGGTGTCGGGCTGGTGGCGGCGTTGCAGTTCGCTGAAGACAAGGCCACGCGCAAGCGTTTTGCCAACGAGAACGACATCGCCTGGCGCTGCCGCACGATCGGCTTTGAGGAGGGTTTGATCATTCGCTCGACGTTGGGCCGGATGATCATGGCCCCTGCCCTGATTGCCAACCGTGCGGAGCTTGATGAGCTGATCGACAAGACGCGGATTGCGGTGGATCGCACGGCGCGTGAGTACGGGGTGCTGTGATCGGCTGAAGTGATGGGTTGGCCGGGCTGACGCCTTCGCGAGCAAGCTCGCTCCCACATTTGGAATGCATTCCACTTTGACTGCCTGGTTGCAAATTTGGAATGCAACCCCTGTGGGAGCGAGCTTGCTCGCGAAGGGGCCGTCCGGAGAGAAACTCGGTGTGAGATCAATACCGTCGATTACTCAGCGCGCCGCTTGGTGTTAAATAGGCGCCAGTCTTAACCTTGTCGCTTATAGCTGTGCAACGAGAACCGATATGAACACCCCTTCCAAGAAAAACACCCCAATTCCAACAGCGGTGAACGCATGATCGAAGTCACCGAAGTTTCCATTGCCCAACTGCGTGCCGCGCTTGAGTCCGGCCAGACCACTTCGGTCGAGCTGGTGCAGGCTTATCTGGCGCGTATCGATGCCTACGACGGCGCCGACACCGCTACAGCGCTGAATGCCGTAGTCGTGCGCAATCCTGAAGCGTTGGACGAGGCACGGGCCTCCGATGCCCGTCGCGCCAAAGGCGAAACCCTGAGCCCGCTCGATGGCATTCCTTACACCGCCAAAGACAGCTATCTGGTCAAGGGCCTGACCGCCGCGTCCGGCAGCCCGGCCTTCGCTGATCTGGTTGCCTATCGCGATGCCTTCACCATCGAACGCCTGCGCGCCGCCGGGGCGATCTGCCTGGGCAAGACCAACATGCCGCCGATGGCCAATGGCGGTATGCAACGCGGCGTCTACGGTCGCGCCGAAAGTCCTTACAACGCCGATTACCTGACCGCGCCGTTTGCCTCCGGCTCGTCGAACGGTGCCGGCACCGCCACCGCCGCCAGTTTCGCTGCATTCGGTCTGGCTGAAGAAACCTGGTCGAGCGGGCGTGGCCCGGCGTCGAACAATGGCCTGTGCGCCTACACCCCGTCGCGCGGGGTGATCTCGGTGCGCGGCAACTGGCCGTTGACCCCGACCATGGACGTGGTCGTGCCTTACGCGCGGACCATGGCTGACCTGCTTGAAGTCCTCGACATCGTCGTGGCCGAAGACCCGGACACCCGTGGCGACCTCTGGCGCCTGCAACCGTGGGTGCCGATCCCGAGCGTCAACGAAGTGCGCCCCGCCGCTTACGCCGATCTGGCCGCCGACGCCAAAGCGCTGGCCGGTAAACGTTTCGCCGTACCGCGCATGTTCATCAATGCCGACTCTGAAGCCGGCACCAGCGAAGCACCGGGCATCGGTGGCCCGACCGGGCAACGCATCAACACCCGCGCCTCGGTGATCGACCTGTGGCAGCAGGCGCGCCAGGCCCTCGAAGCCGCCGGTGCCGAAGTCATCGAAACCGATTTCCCGCTGGTCTCCAACTGCGAAGGCGATCGTCCCGGCGCGCCCACCGTGTTCACCCGTGGCCTGGTCTCGAAAGAGTTCCTCCACCATGAACTGTGGGACCTGACTGCGTGGGCGTTCGACGACTTCCTGCAAGCCAACGGCGACCCGAAACTCAATCGTCTGGTCGACGTCGACGGGCCGAAAATCTTCCCGCACGAACCGGGCACGCTGCCTAACCGTGAGGGCGATCTGGTGGCGGGGATGGACGAATACGTGCGCATGGCCGAGCGCGGCATCACGCCGTGGAATGAAATCCCGACTGTGCCTGACGGCTTGCGTGGCCTGGAACAGACCCGACGCATCGACCTCGAAGACTGGATGGACACACTCGGCCTCGACGCTGTGCTGTTCCCGACTGTTGCCGATGTCGGCCCGGCGGACGCCGATGTCAACCCTGAGTCGGCCGACATCGCCTGGAGCAACGGCATCTGGGTGGCCAACGGCAACCTCGCGATCCGCCACCTCGGCGTACCGACCGTGACCGTGCCGATGGGTGTGATGGCCGACATCGGCATGCCGGTCGGCCTGACCTTCGCCGGCCGCGCCTACGACGACTCGAACCTGCTGCGCCTGGCCGCCGCGTTTGAATCGACTGGCAGCAAACGCCAGATCCCGCCGCGTACGCCGCCGCTGACGTAACGCTTTTAAAACTGTAGGAGTGAGCCTGCTCGCGATAGCGGTGTGTCAGTTAAATTTATCGAGACTGACACACCGCTATCGCGAGCAGGCTCACTCCTACAAGGGTTTGTGTGATGCCGTTCATTGAGCACATCCGCTCAATCTCCCGCGCTGTAAACACTTGATCATCCCAGCCATCTTAATTGCTGCTGGCCACTGACCATGATCGACCGCGCCCCCCTGCGTTTCACCCTCCTCGCGCTGCTCTGCAGTCTGAACACAACCGCCCACGCCAGCGGTTTTTTCGACGATGCCAAAAGCGACGTGCTCAGCCGCAACTTCTTTCTGAGCAATGACTATCGCTCGCCTTCACCCTCCGGCAAAAACTATAAACAAGAGTGGGCTCAAGGGCTTATCGGTACTTTCTCATCTGGATTCACATCCGGCACAGTCGGTTTCGGCATCGATGCCCACGCCTTCGCCGGGCTGAAACTGGACGGTGGCAAAGGGCATTCCGGGACCGGTCTGCTGCCAGTCGACAGCGACGGTCGCAGCGAAAACGACTATTCCAGCGCGGGCGGCGCGCTCAAGTTGAAAGCCTCGCGCACCACCCTCGCCTTCGGTGAAATGACCGTCGAAACCCCGGTGTTCGACACGTCCGACAAACGCTTGCAACCGGAGTACGCCACAGGCTTTCTGCTCAACAGCGCCGAGTTCGACCACCTCAATCTGGTGGCCGGGCATTTCACCGCGTTCAAGAACCAAGACAGCTCATCCGGCAAAGGCGATTTCTACGGCTATGGCGCCAATACCGAGGCCGGCGGGATCAGTTTTCTTGGCGCCGACCTGTTCACCGACAGTCCAGTGGGCGGCGCGTTGTATGCCTCGGATCTCAGCGACACTTGGCACCAGTACTACGGCAATCTGCATTTCAAACAATCGGGTTTATTGCTCGACGCCAACCTCTACCATACCCGCGACACCGGTCGAGCACTGGCAGGTGCCATCGATAACACCGCGTTCAGCCTGTCCGGAAAGTACGCCTTCGGCCCCCACGCGGTCATGCTCGGCTGGCAACGGATCAACGGCGACACGCCGTTCGACTTCGTCGGTGGCGACTCGATCTACCTCGCCAACTCGATCAAATACGCCGATTTCAACGGCGCCAACGAACGTTCCTGGCAAGCGCGCTACGACCTCGATCTCGGCGCCTTCGGCATTCCCGGTCTGAACTTCATGACTCGCTACGTCTCCGGCAGCCACATCGACGGCACCCACGCGCCAGAGGGCGGCGCCTACAACCCGTTCGATCCTGACAGTGGCCGTTACCAGCCACAGCAGGGCGACGGCGGCAAGCATTGGGAGCGCGATATCGATATGAAGTACGTCGTCCAGTCGGGCGCGGCAAAGGATCTGTCGGTGCAGGTATCGCATGTCTCGCACCGGGCCAATGCGGCGCAGGCCGGTGATGACATCGACCGGATCTACGTAGTCGTCCAGTACCCCTTGAGTTTCTGACAGCACGCGGTCGACCGTAGGCGTGAGCCCGGCATTGAAACATCTTCAAATAACAATATTTCTCGTTTGACACTAAATCCCCGCCGTCCCCCTCGTCTTTGAACAAACGGAATTTTTCCCTCAAAGACAAGGAGTCGGCTGCGATGTTCGCGCCCATTACCCGTTCCATGACCCTCACCATAGGCCTGTGCAGCGCTGCATTCAGCGCCGATCTGCTAGCTGAAACCGAAGCTGAAAAACCGTCGCAGCCTGCTAACACAGCGCTTCAGCTGGCGGCGACCAACGTCAGCGCGCAAGGCCTGGGCAGCACCACCGAAAACACCGAGTCCTACACCACCGGCGCCATGAGCACAGCGACGCGGCTGAACCTGTCGATCAAGGAAACCCCGCAATCGGTGTCGGTGATCACCCGTCAGCAGATGGATGATTTCAAACTCGGTACATTGTCCGAGGCGATGCGCCAGACCACGGGCGTGGTGGTGCAGCATCTGGATTCGGATCGGGTCAGCTATTCGTCGCGCGGTTATGCGATCAACAACTTCCAGATCGACGGGATGCTCAACACCTTCGATCGCATGAAGTCCGATTCCGACACCATCATTTACGACCGTATCGAGGTGGTGCGCGGTGCCACGGGGCTGACCACGGGGGCCGGTGATCCCTCGGCGACCATCAACATGGTGCGCAAGCGTCCGACTGCGCAATGGCAGGCGCTGGCCGGGGTCAGTGGCGGCAGCTACGACAATTATTACAGCTACGTCGATGTCGGCGGGCCGCTGGCTTTCGACGGACGCTTGCGCGGGCGGACGGTGTTGGCCTATCGCGACAACCAGTCGATCAAAGACAAATACGCGCTGCAACGGGAAGTCGGTTATGGCGTGCTGGAAGCCGATCTGACCGACTCTACCGTGCTGGCGGTCGGTTACGACTATCAGAACAAACATGTGCAAGGCTCGTCCTGGGGCACTGTGCCCTACTGGAATGCCGATGGCAGCAAGGCCGGCCTGGGACGTTCGACCAACATGGCGACGTCGTGGAGTTCCTGGCCGCTGCAAGACAAAACCGCATTCGCCACCCTTGATCAGCAACTGGCCGGCGGCTGGCGTCTGAAAGCGGCGTACACCCACCGCGACAGCGCGAGCGACGGCAAGGTCTATTACGGCGGTGCCGGTTTCCCCGAGGCCGACCGTAGCGGCATGCTCGCTTACACCTCGCACATGATCGGCACGCAGAAAATGCAGGCGTATGACTTCAACGTCTCCGGCCCCTACGCGTTGCTGGGTCGTGAGCACGAAATGATGTTCGGCTACGGAGAAGCTGAGCGCCGTTCGAACTCGCCGTACACCATTGCCGGCGCACGACCGAGCGATTACGGGAAAATCCGCGACTGGAAATACATGGGCGATATCGCCAAATTCAGCGATACCATCACCGACCTCACCGGTTCCAAAGACAATACCCGACAAAAAGCCGGCTACATCGCCACGCGCCTGAGCCTGACCGATGAACTGCACGCGGTGCTGGGCAGTCGCTACGGCAGTTGGGAGGCGTCCAGCACCAGCAACCGTTACGACGCCAACCGGCAACTGACCGAGGTCGATCACACGAGCCAGAAACAGAACGACGTCTGGACCCCTTATGCCGGTCTGTTGTACGACCTGACCCCGGAATACACGGCGTACGTCAGTTACACCGACATCTTCAAACCCCAGGGCAACCGCGACAAGAACCGTAAATACATCGACCCCGTGGTCGGCAAAAACTATGAAGTGGGCGTCAAAGGCAGTTTGCTCGAGGAACGCCTGAACCTGTCCACGGCGCTGTTCTGGAGTAAACAGGACAATGTCGCCGAACTCGACAACTCGGTCCCGGCGGATCCGGTGACCCGCGAGCAGTTCTACAAATCCGGAGGCAAGGGCAACAAGGTCAACGGCTTTGAGGCTGAAGTGTCCGGCGAAATCCTGCAGGGCTGGAACATGACCGCCGGTTACACCTATACCCACTCGGTCAACGGCGACAGCGAGCGCACCAACACCAATCAGCCGATGAACCTGTTACGCGTCTCTACGGCGTACCGTTTGCCGGGCGAATGGCAGGCGCTGACCGTCGGCGGCGCGGTGAACTGGCAAAGCGATGTGTATGGCACGTCGAGCCGACCGGTTGGCGGCGACACAGAGCAGGCGCGCATCAACCAGAGCGCCTACACCGTGGTCAACCTGATGTCGCGCTACGCGTTCGATCGACACCTGTCGGCGTCGCTGAACGTCAACAACCTGTTCGACAAGAAGTATTACGACAACGTCGGCTTCTATAACGGCGTGTATTGGGGCGATCCGCGCACGGTGACGCTGAGTCTCGACTGGAAGCTCTGACCTGCCCCTTCGACGCGGTGCTCTGGACTTGATGTGCACCGCGTCTGTCAGTTATCGCGTCGCAACATGCCGCAAAACCTCAACTTAACCGGCGTTAACCCGGTGTTAATTCATGCCATCCAGACTCTCTTCCGAGATCTGTTTCATGGACGAACGGCTCCCACTTGTTCAGTAGGAGGCACCATGAAAATCACCACCGCAATTGTTGCCGGGCTGTTTGCCCTGGGTTCTGCCAGCGTCTTTGCCGAAGGCGGCGCTGAGCGTATGCGTTATTACTACAACAACTTCCCGGTTCACCACGCCCAGAGCGCGCAGCAGAGCGACGCCAACGCAAAAGAAATTCGCGTTCCCGCCGACCAGACGGCGCAAGTGACCGAGTCTTACCGCGACTGAGATTGACCGAGCAACCGATGGACCTTCCCTGGCTCCGCTCTGGCCCGGGAGAAGACAGTTTGGCGCCCTGATTGGGGCGCCTTTTTTATGGGCATTGAGTTAGGTGTTCGGCTTTCTACCGTGGCGAATTCGCCCCTCACCCCAGCCCTCTCCCCAAGGGAGAGGGAGCTGATTTGTGTGCTCTTCAAAACTTGAGTTCGGCTCGATATTTCAGGTCGGCGTATTTACTCCAATCAACTCGGTCAGTCCCCTCTCCCTCTGGGAGAGGGTTAGGGTGAGGGCCTTCTAGGCCTGCAGATTCTTGATCCAGAACAGCATGCGCCCGTGATTCGGGTCGAACATCCCCGGCGCGAAGCCGAACTTGCTGTAGGCGTTCTGCGCGACGGCGTTGCCTTCCAGCACTTCGAGGGTGATCTTGCAGCAGCCGCGCTGGCGAGAGATTTCCTCGACTTTCTGCAGCATTTTCTGACTCAGGCCGAGGCCGCGAAACTTCCCCACCACCGCCACGTCGTGGATGTTGACCAATGGCTTGCAGGCAAACGTGGAGAACCCTTCAAAGCAGTTCACCAGCCCCGCCGGTTCCCCCCCGACAAAGGCCAACACGCTGAATGCATACGGGCGTCGGGCCAGTTCTTCGGGCAGTCGACGCAACATGTCAGGGTCGAGCGAATGACCGCCGCCCATGGGGTCTTCTGCGTAATGATTGAGCACGATACCGATGGCCTCGGCGTGCGTTGGATTGCTGTAACTGGCTTGAAGCACAAGAATCTCTGCGGAATCCATTTCCATCCCCGAACACACAAAAGCCCCGGCGCGCAAAGTGCGTGCTGAAAGGCTGTCTGACCTTAGCGCGAGTGTGGACCGGCCGACAATCGTAAAGATCAAAAGATCGCAGCCTGCGGCAGCTCCTGCACACGATTACCTGTAGGAGCTGCCGCAGGCTGCGATCTTTTGCTTTGTCAGTGTCCCCAGATCAATTCCTCGGTCCAGCCAAGTTCAGCAAAATCTTCAGCACGCAGCTCACTTTCTCCGACACAAAAGAACTCATCCAGTTGCGGCGGCTTCACTGCGGTATCGCTGAGCATCGCATGCACCTGGCCCCGGTGATGAATCTGGTGTTCAAACAGGTGCGACAGCATGCGCAAACGGCTGTCGTGCTGCGGCGTGTCGCGGGCGATGGTGACGATCCGGGCCAGATCGGCATCGCGCAGTTGCTCGCAATAGGCGATCAGGCGTTGATCAACGTGCGCCTGCTCTTGGCGCAGTTGCGGGCCGTCAGTGAACGGCTCATCGACGTTGAAAAACACATAGCAGTCGGGATGCGGCTCAGCCCCGCGCAGCTCGCGTTCCAGTGCATCGACGTAGAACCAGTCGCAGGTGAGGATGTGATTGAGGGTCAGACGAATGCTCGGGAAGAAACTCACCCTGGGGGCGGCCAGATCTGCCGCACCGAGCTGGCTCCAGGCCTTGGCCAGACGATGATTGGCCCAGGCATTCTGGTAAGCCATCGTCAACAGGTGATGGGAAAGCGGTTGGCTCATGTCGGCGCCCTCTTCACTCAAGTTTCGGCAAAGCGCTGCAGTTGCATCTCCTGCAAACGACTGAGGGTGCGGCGGAACGGGAATTCCAGGTAACCCTCGGTGTACAGCGCATCCATTGGCACTTGCGCCTCGATGTACAGCGGTACTTTGCGGTCATAGCACTCGTCGACCAACGCGATGAAGCGCCGCACGCCATCATCGTGAACCGACAATTGCGGCAGCTCGCGGTCACCTGCAACGACCCGCTGCGCGCCATCTTCAGTGCCGCGCGCGATGCGCCCTTCGCGTTTTTGGGCGCTGAGGTTCGGCACCTCGCTCAACAGAATAGCCGTGTAGCGATCGCACAGCGCGATGAAATCCATGGCGGCGAACGGCTGCTCGCAGAGATCCGCATAGCGACACCACAACACCGATTCGCTGGCCTGCACTACGTGCAACTGACGATGACCGACCGACACCGGTTCGCTGCTGGCGGGCTGTCCGGCGGTCAACGCCTGAAAGACTTCTTCCAGCGCGCTGGCCGGGGATGTGGCGACAAAGTAGCGTTGCAGGCCGGCCCCCGGATGCAAGCGATGATCCTCGGCACCATTCACCGCCACCACCTGCATATGCGCCTTGATCGCGGCAATTGCCGGTACGAAGCGATCGCGGTTGAAGCCATCGGCGTACAAATCATCCGGCGGCAGGTTGGACGTGCAGACGATGACCACGCCTTCGTCGAACATCACCTGAAACAGCCGACCGAGAATGATCGCGTCACCGATGTCGTTGACGAACAGCTCATCGAAACACAGCACCCGCACCTCGGATGCCAGCTCCCTGGCCAGCGCGCGCAACGGATCGGCAATCCCGGTCAACTGGAACGAACGCTGATGCACCCAGCCCATGAAATGATGAAAGTGTTGGCGTCGCGCCGGTACGCGCAGGCTCTGATAGAACTGATCCATCAGCGACGTCTTGCCGCGCCCGACCGGGCCCCACAGGTAAACGCCGGTGACCGAACGGGCACCGGCGTGCAGCGCTTCATGGCATTTTTGCAGTGCCCAGACCGCGTGTTCCTGAGCTTCATCCTGGATGAAGCCCTTGTGTTGAACGGCGTGTTGCCAGGCGCTGAGGGGGGAGTCGAAAGTCATGCGCGGCAGTATGCCACGATGCTTACAGGGAAATATCCAGGCGGGCGATTTTCCCTGCTCGTTCAACCGGAACGTGTAGCGCAGCGTGTCAGTAACGAACAGTTTGACTGACACGCTGCATTCGCGAGCAGGCCCGCTCCCACTGGAATATGTTGCGCCGGTTAAATATCCACTTTGTGTCGGGCGGCGTAGAGGCAGAGCATTTCCATCGCCAGTGTGGCGGCGGCCAATGAGGTGACTTCGGCGTGGTCGTAGGCCGGAGCGACTTCGACCACGTCCATCCCGACCAGATTGATCCCGCGCAAACCACCGAGAATCTCCAGCGCCTGCACGGTGCTCAAGCCCCCGCAGACAGGCGTTCCGGTGCCGGGAGCGAACGCCGGATCCAGACAGTCGATGTCAAACGTCAAGTACACCGGGTTATCGCCAACCCGGGCGCGGATCGCTTCGACAATCGCTTCGCAGCCACGGCGATGCACCTGTCGGGCGTCCAGCACCTGAAAACCCATGTGATCGTCATTGGTCGTGCGCAAGCCGATCTGAACCGAACGCGCCGGATCGACCAGACCTTCGCGCGCCGCGTGCCAGAACATGGTGCCGTGATCGACGCGTTTACCCTCTTCGTCCGGCCAGGTGTCGCTGTGCGCATCGAAATGAATCAGCGACAGCGTGCCGTGCTTGCGCGCATGGGCCTTGAGCAGCGGATAACTGATGAAGTGATCGCCGCCAAACGTGAGCATGGCGCTGCCGGCATTGAGAATCTGTTCGGCGTGGGCTTCGATGCTTTCCGGGACGGTGTGTGGCGAGCCGTAATCGAAATCGCAGTCGCCGTAATCAATGACCGCCAGATGATCGAACGGGTCAAACGTCCACGGCCAGTGGCGTTCCCAGGCGATTCCGGTGGAGGCGGCGCGAATCCCCCGTGGCCCGAAACGTGCGCCGGGGCGATTGCTGGTGGCCGTGTCGAACGGCACGCCGCTGACCGCGACATCGACGCCGCGCAGGTCACGGCTGTAACGCCGGCGCATGAAACTGGTGATGCCGGCGTAGGTGCTTTCGGCGGCGGTGCCATAAAGGCTGTCACGGGTCAGGGCCTGGTCGTTTTGCATGGGCGCATCCATCGTGGTGCTCCTGTTGTTATTGGTGGCTACGGAAAGTGGTCCACAGACGCGTGCGCTGACGCATGTCCTTGAGGCTCATGCTGCGATCGGCATAGAGCCGCGCGCGCACCTCGCTCGGTGGGTAGATGTCGGGATCGTTGCGCACGGCTTCATCCACCAATGGCGTGGCGGCCTGGTTGGCGGTGGCAAAAAACAGCGTGTTGGTCAGTTCGGCCACCGAGTCCGGCCGCAGCATGAATTCAATGAACGCCCGCGCAGCTTCGGGGTGCGGCGCATCTTTGGGGATGGCCAGATTGTCTTGCCACACCAGCGTGCCCTCCTTGGGAATGCGATACGCCACTTCGAAGGGTTTATTGGCCTTGTGCGCTTGATCAGCGGCCATGCTCGCGTCGCCGTTGTACGTCAGCGCAAGGCACACGTTGCCGCTGGCCAGGTCATTGATCTGCCGGCCGGTGGCGACGTAGAGCACCGACGGCTGAAGTTTCTGCAACAACGCTTCGGCGGCGGCCAGATCGTTCTTGTCCGTGCTGTAGGGATCTTTACCCAGGTAATGCAGGGCCAGTCCGATGACCTCTTGCGGCGAATCGAGGATCGCGATGCCGCAGTCTTTCAGCTTGCTGGCGTTCTCGGGCTTGAACAGCAGATCGAGGCTGTTCAGCGGCACATCGGGCAAGCGCTGCTTCACCGCCTCAACGTTCATTCCCAGACCCAAGGTGCCCCAGGTGTACGGCACACCGTAGCGATTACCGGGGTCGACGGCGGCCATTTTTTCCAGCAAGTCCGGATCAAGGTTGGCGTAGCCCTTGAGGCCTTCGTGGGGGATTTCTTTCAACGCACCCGCCGCGAGTCCTCGCGCCAGAACGCTGGACGACGGCACCACCACGTCATAGCCGCTACCACCGGTGAGCAACTTGGTCTCCAGCACCTCGGAGGTGTCGAAGGTGTCGTAACGCACATGGATACCGGTTTCCTGCTCGAACCGTTGCAGGGTTTGCGGCGGCACGTAATCGGCCCAGCTGTAGAGATTTAGCATGTTGTCCTCGGCCTGAGCCTGAAGAGCCACGGACAACAGCAGCGCGGGGAAACACAGCTTGAACACGAGAGCCATGACGAACACCTGACCGGAGGAAGTGGTTGCAGGATGCGCGGTTCGATACATTAGAAAAATAGCCGAATAATTATCCTGACTTTATCCCGGAGTAATGTGATGTTGGGTCAACTGCACGACGTGGATTTGCAACTGTTGCGCCTGTTTGTACGGGTGGTCGAGTGCGGTGGTTTCAGTGCAGCCCAAGGGGATCTGGGCCTGAGCCAGTCGAGCATCAGCCAGCAAATGGCCAAACTGGAAACCCGCCTCGGCTATCGCCTGTGCAGTCGCGGCAAGGGCGGTTTCAGTGTCACGCCCAAGGGTGAGCAGTTGCTGATCGCGGTGCGCACGTTGTTTGAATCGATTGAAACGTTCCGCCATCAATCCAACGGTGTTGCCGGACGCTTGATCGGTGAAGTGCGCCTGGGGATCTCCGAGTCGGTCGATCAGTCGGTGTTGCAGCGAGTGGCGCTGGCGATCCGACGCTTTCGCGAGCGCGACGAGTCTGTACGCATCGAACTGATCAGTGCCATGCCCGGCGAAATGGAACGGCTGCTGTTGCAGCAGCGACTGGATCTGGCGATCGGCTATTTCTCGCAAGTGCAAAGTGCCTTCGACTATCGCCAGTTGTTCAGCGAAACCCAGCATTTGTACTGCGCTGCCGGCCATCCCTTGTTTACCGATGTAGCGCCGAGTGATGCCGCCCTGCAGGCCTGCGACCGAGTCGATCACCCCTATCGGTTTTTGCGCAGCGACGAACCGTTTCAGGGCAAGGTCTGCTCGGCGCGGTCGGAGCAGGTTGAAGGCACGCTGACCTTTATTCTGTCCGGCAAACATGTCGGTTATCTGCCGGATCACTATGCGCGCAGCTGGCAAGCCAAGGGCCTGCTGCGGCCAATCCGCGAGGGCGAGTTGAGTTTCGAGGTGGCGTTTCATCTGGCCCGGCATCGGGCGCAGGTGCCGGGGGATGCGCAAAAAGCCTTTGAAGAGGATCTGCTCGCAGCGTTCTCCTGAGACATCTCCCTGTAGGAGCTGCCGCAGGCTGCGATCTTTTGCTCTTAAAAGATCGCCACCTCGTTTCACTCGACAGCGCCTGCACCGGCGTTTACCGCTAGCGGCCAATAAAACCTGACCTTTCAGGCAGTTATTGCTCGTTGCCCTCGCCGCCCTCTTCCGGCATCCTGCGCCTCCATTTTCTGACCCGGCCCCGCCTCGCGGCGCGCAAAACACCATGACCGCCTCTGAAAAAGCCCCGCGCAACAACGACCTGATCTATGGTCTCAACGACCGCCCGCACCTGACCGCCACCGTATTTGCCGCGCTGCAACACGTGTTGGCGAGCTTCGTCGGCATTATCACCCCGACCCTGATCATGGGCGGCGCCCTCGGTCTGCATAGTGAAATCCCCTACCTGATCAGTATGGCGCTGTTCGTTTCCGGCCTCGGCACCTTCGTCCAGGCCAAGCGCTTCGGCCCGGTCGGTTCGGGATTGTTGTGCCTGCAAGGCACCAGTTTTTCCTTTATCAGCGTGATTCTCAGCGCCGGTTTCATGGTCAAGGCGCGCGGTGGCGGCACCGATGAAATTCTCTCGACGATCTTCGGCGTGTGTTTTTTCGCCGCGTTCATCGAAGTGGTGCTGAGTCAGTTCATCGGCAAACTGCGCATGCTGATCACCCCGGTGGTCACCGGCACCATCATCACGTTGATGGGCCTGTCGCTGATCAAAGTGGCAATGACCGACATTGCCGGCGGTTTCGGCGCGCCGGATCTGGGGGCTGCCAGCCATCTCTTTCTGGCAGCGCTGGTGATCGGCACCATCGTCGTGCTGAACCGCGTCGACGTGCCGTTTCTGCGCCTGGGCGCGATCGTTATCGGCCTCACTCTGGGTTATGTGGTTGCGTGGCTGATGGGCACCGTGGATTTCGCCTCGATGCCCGAGGTGCCGCTGGTCAGCGTGCCGGTGCCGTTCAAGTACGGTTTCAACTTCGACTGGGTGGCGTTCGTGCCGGTGGCGGTGATTTTCCTCGTGTCGCCGCTGGAAGCTGCCGGTGACCTGACAGCCAACTCGATGATCTCCCGGCAACCGGTCAAAGGCCCGCTGTACATCCGCCGAATCAAATCCGGCCTGCTCGCCGACGGCCTCAACTCGGCGATGGCTGCCGTGTTCAACAGCATGCCAATGGTGACCTTCGCGCAGAACAACGGCGTGATTCAGCTCACCGGCGTGGCCAGCCGCTACGTCGCCTTCTTCATTGCCGGTCTGCTGGTGCTGCTGGGGCTGTTCCCGATGATCGGCGCGGTGCTGCAGTTGATGCCCAAACCGGTACTGGGTGGCGCCGAACTGGTGATGTTCGGCACCGTCGCGGTGGCCGGCATCAAGATCCTTGCCGAGGCGGGCCTGCATCGGCGCAACATGCTGATCGTGGCGATTTCGCTAGGCATGGGCCTGGGCATTGCGGCGGTCCCGGAAGTGTTGCGCGAGCTGCCGCAAGCGCTGCGCAACATCTTCGAATCGCCGATCACCGTCGGTGCGTTGTGCGCTATCGTGCTGAACATCTTTCTGCCGGAAGAATTCATCGAGCTGGAAGAAGACGATTTCGACCCGGAAGCTTCTATTCTTCAGGTCATGGAAAACCCGGACATGCCGGCCAAAGGTGAACCTGCTCCGGCGGCGGCTGTCGCACAGTTGAACCGCTAACGTCTGGCCTTTGATAGAAAGGGCTGAGCCGGTGACGGTTCAGCCCTTTTTTGTTGAGAGACTGTTTATGCGCCGTTTTCAAGCCGTCATTCTGTCACTGCTCCTGCTGTCCCTCAGCGCCTGTGCGCTATTCCCCAACCGTGATCCGGTGAACATCAACGTGGTCGGCCTGGAGCCGTTGCCGAGTCAGGATCTGGAAGTGCGCTTCGCCCTGAAAATTCGCGTACAGAACCCCAATGAGACGGCCATCGACTACAACGGCATCGCCCTGGATCTGGAGGTCAACGGCCATTCGCTGGCCTCGGGCGTGAGCGATCAGAGCGGTTCGATCCCGCGTTTTTCCGAAACCATTGTCAGCGTGCCGGTGAGCATTTCCGCGTTCTCGGTCCTGCGCCAGACGCTGGGGCTGAGCCAGACGCAAACCCTCAATAACCTGCCCTACGTGCTGCGCGGCAAGCTTGCCGGCGGTCTGTTTGGCACCATGCGCTTCGTCGACAGCGGCAAGCTCAGCCTGCCCAAGGCCACTGCCGCTACCTGGTAAAAATGCGCTAGCCTGCTTCGTTCCTGAAAGACACTCATGGAGGCTGCAGGTTTATGGAAGACACACCGACGCTGTACACCGAACGACTGATCCTGCGCCCATTGCAATTGACCGATGCCGAGTCCGTGCAACGCGAATTTGCGCATTGGGACGTGGTGCGATATCTGAATGCGGCCGTGCCATGGCCGTACCCGGACGATGGCGCCCTCACCTATCTGCGCGACATTGCCTTGCCGGCGGTGGCGGCCGGCAAGGAATGGCATTGGACGATTCGTCTCAAGTCCGCACCTGAACAGTTGATCGGCAATATCAGCCTGATGGATCAAGCGGACAACCATCGCGGTTTCTGGCTGGCGCCGGCGTGGCAAGGTCAGGGGTTTATGACCGAGGCGAGCGCAGCGGTGACCGATTACTGGTTCAACGTACTTCAACGGCCAGTGATGCGCGTGCCCAAAGCAGCGCCGAACCTGGGCTCTCGCAGGCTCTCGGAGCGCGCCGGGATGCGCTTGATTCGGACCGATGAAGACGATTTCGTCGGTGGGCGTTTTCCTCGGGAGATTTGGGAAATCACCCGCGAAGAGTGGCTAAAGCACCACTGATTTCCAGACACACCACCAATCCAATGTAGGAGCTGCCGGAGGCTGCGATCTTTTGATTTTGATCTTGAAAAGCAAAAGCAAAAGATCGTCCGATCGCGGCCCGAGCCTTCGGCAGCTCCTACAGGGGTCACGAAGACAGTGGGTTATGTGTTAAAGCGCACACCCGGTTTTGCCCGTTCATCCACGCTCAACTCAAACACATCCGGCCGCGCATAATGGCCGACCACATCGTAGTCATAACGTGCGCGCACCAGTTCATCGGTGTCGATTTCAGCCGTGAGCAACCCCGCCTCCCCGCGCAACGGCCCCGCCAGCACATCGCCCATCGGCCCGACGATCACGCTGCCGCCGGCAATCAGCGGGCGATCCGCTGGCCAATTGGCGATTTCCACGCCCAGTTCATTCGGCGAGGCCTGCACCTGGCACGCACTGACTACAAAGCAGCGGCCTTCATGGGCGATGTGGCGCATGCTGACCTGCCACATTTCCCGCTCGTCCACAGTCGGTGCGCACCACACTTCAATGCCTTTGGCATACATCGCCGTGCGCAGCAGCGGCATCATGTTTTCCCAGCACACCACGGCGCCGAGCTTGCCAACCCGGGTGTCGAACACCGGCAAAGTCGAGCCGTCGCCCTTGCCCCAGATCAACCGTTCGGTGCCGGTGGGCATCAGTTTGCGGTGTTTGCCGACGAGGCCGGCCTGCGGGTCGAAATACAGCGCGGTGCAATACAGCGTGCTGCCGGAGCGTTCGATCACACCGATCACCAGATTGGCCCCGGTGCGCGCCGACAGATCGGCCAGTGCTTGCGTCTCGGGCCCCGGCACGTCGATCGCATTGGCGAAGTAACGGGCATAGGCTTCACGCCCCTCGGGCAGGCGATAACCTAATTGTGTGCCGAAACCCTCGCCTTTCGGATAACCGCCCAACAGGGCTTCCGGCATCACTACCAGCGCCGCACCGGACTCGCTGATCGCGCCTTCCCAACTCAAAATCTGTTCCAGAGTGGCAGCTTTGCCGTCGGGCAATGCGCCGATTTGCAGCGCAGCAACAATCGATTTGGCCATGGCGGGGATTCCTTAAGGTTCAGTGGTTGCTGATTCTGCGGCGCCACGCGATCATGAATAAAGCCCCGATCACTGCTGAATGATATGAGCCAAATGAATATCGCCACGATCGACCTCAACCTGCTGAAAGTCTTTGAAGCCCTGCATGAAGAGTCCAGCGCCAGCCGCGCGGCGTTGCGTCTGGGCGTCACGCAATCGGCCGTCAGTGCGGCGTTGCGCCGGTTGCGCGAGTTTTACGGCGATCAATTGTTCGTGCGCACCGGGCGTGGGCTGGCACCGACGCTCAAAGCCAATCAATTGAAACCGGTGGTCAGCGACGCGCTGAACAAATGCCGGCAGACTCTGGCGATGGTCGACCCGACGGCCAATCAATACGATGGCCGCTCGGTCACGCTGGGGTTGTCGGATGACTTCGAGATTGCCTACGGCCGTCGCCTGATCGAGGAAATTGCCCGCAGCGCACCGAGGCTGCGGGTGATCTTCCGACAGACTCACAGCCAGATCGTCGCCCGCGCGCTGATGGAGCGCAGCATCGATCTGGCGATTACTGCCGGTGGCTTTGCCGAGCGCTTGCTCAGCCGTCAGGTGTTGGGCGAAGGTGGCTATGCGTGTCTGGTCGATCCGGCGAGCCTTGCGCCCGGCCAGCAGCAGATTGATCTTGAGGCGTTCGTTGCCCGCGAGCACATTCTGGTGTCGTCCGGCGGGTTTATCGGGATTACCGATGAGGGGTTGGCGGCGCTGGGCCGGAGCCGACGGGTGTGCGCCTCGACCACGCATTTCGCCGCGCTGCCGTATCTGCTCAAGGGCAGCCGGGCGGTGGCGACGATTCCGACGCATGCCGCCGAGAGCATCGCAGCACTCAGCGGTCTGGCGCTGCTGCCCTGCCCGCTGCAGTTGCCGCGGTATCCGGTCGAACTGGGCTGGCGCACCAGCACGCAGATCGATCCGGTGGTGGTCAAAGTGCGTGAAGCGATTGCCGCGACGTTCAGGTGAGGCGTTACTTGTTGGCGGCCATCAGTCGATTGACTTCACTGCGAACCATGTTGGCGAACTCCGGCGGCGACATGCCGTCCAGTTCCGCGCGGACCCACTCAGCCCATTTGCCTTTGCGCTTGCCGCGCTCGCCGAACAAACGCGCGGCTTCGCCTTTGGCTTTGCCCAGATTGTTCTGCCAGAGTTCGAACAGACGGGATTTCTCGTCTTCCAGCGCGGCGCGCTCTGCGAGTGATTTGTCGGCCAGATTGAAACTCATGGGGAATTATCCTGCTGCGTAAAATGGCGACATCTTACACGCTCGGCAGAAATCTCCCGCGCAGGTTTTTCTTTCTGGCCTAAATTCAGTGCAACTTTTCCGTAAGCGCCACACTCCATTGATCACTGTCCATTCAACTGCAAGGAGTCACCCAATGGCCCGTAAATCCGCCGTGCAAGCCGCCGAAGATCAAATCAAGGATCAGGCCTTCAGCGAACTTCAGGCTCTGATCGAAGAGTCCGACAAACTGCTCAAGAGCAGCGCCTCACTGGTCGGCGAAGAAGCGGAAACGCTGCGCGGACAAATCGCCCTGAAACTGCAACAGGCTCTGGATTCCGTGTCGAGCGTGCGTGATCGCACCAAACCGGCGGTCGATGCCACTGAAAGCTACATTGGCGGCCATCCGTGGCAGACCGTGGCAATCTCCGCCGGTTTCGGTCTGGTGGTCGGCTTGCTGCTCGGCCGTCGCTGATTCAAAGTGTCTAGTCCTGAAATAGGTTTACACCTGTTTCACCCCAACGCCCGATGCACCGCATCGGGCGTTTTGTATTTTAAGGACAGGTGCGGGCGTTCCTGGTTGTAGATCAGGATCGCTTGTCGCACCATTTGCTCCGCTTGCGCCAAGTCTGTCGGCCGGTGGAGTAATAGTTCTGTTTTCAAGATGCCGTTGACCCGCTCTGCCAAGGCGTTTTGGTAGCAGTCGTAGCCATCCGTCATCGAACACGTGATGCCATGCTTGGCGTGGAGCTTTTGATACAGCGCCGAGCAGTACTGGACTCCTCGATCCGAGTGGTGGACCAGTTTCTGACGTGTTCGACGTGCCTTTAACGCCATGCGTAAGGCTTGGGCCACCGAGTCGGCATGCAGGCTGCCATGCACGTGATAACCGACAATTTTTCTTGAGAAGGCATCTGTGACCAGGCTCAGGTAGACCGGATCGTCACGCTGGGTGGACAGGTAAGTAATATCGGCCACCCAGACCTGTTCCGGACCGGTTGCAACGACTTGCTGCGGACCTGGCTTTAGCAGATTGGGATGGCAGCGAAAGTGATGATGGCTGTCGGTCGTCTTGTGATAGGCCCGTTTCCTGCGAACCAACTGCCGGTGCTCGCGCAGCACTTCAAACAAGCGATCCCGGCCAACATGCAACTCAGGTTTCTCACGCTCCGCGTGCATCAATGACTGGAGCTTGCGTGCGCCAATGCAGGGTTGGCGCACTCGGATTGCCTGCACAAACTTGATGAGTTTCTGATCTTGATCGACTCGCGCCCGATAGACGCGATCACGCTTGTAAAAGGCTTGGCGACTGATCCCCATAAACTGGCAAGCCCTGCTGACACTCAGGGTTTGGGTTTGCGCAACGACTTGCCGGGCCGCTTTTTTACAATGGATACGCCGTAGTCATTCTTCAAGACATCAACCACATCTTCAAAGAATTTGGCTTTCTGATTTGCTAGTGCCAGTTGCTCCTCAAGCTCTTTGATTCTCTGCTCGGGGGTCAAAGGCAAAGTTGGCTCGTCCATCGGTCGAGTCCTCTGCGTACGAATGGAGGCGCCTTGGCTCCAATCTTGTCGACCATGCTTGCGTAACCAGACCAACACCGTCGATCGACCCTGAATCCCATAACGCCGTTGAGCCTCTTTATAACTCAACTCGCCTTTTTCTACTTGGTCGACAACCGACAATTTAAAAGTCAGCGTGTAATCGCGCTGACTACGTTTTGCGCCCGTATCCATTGCACCTTCCTGATAAAAAGCCAGAAGGTGTAAACCTTATCCAGGACGAGACAAAGACGAAAAAAAAGGCGAACCCGCTGGGTTCGCCTTTTTTATGCCTGCGTGATTTAGGCGACTCCAGGCTTGCAAAACCTGAGTTCAGCTCGATCTTTCACGTCGGCGCACATCCCCCATTCACCGCGGTCAGACCCCTCTCCCTCGGGGCGGTCCGACGTTTCGGGAGGGCCAGGGTGAGGGGCTTTCGATCTTTGATCATGCTCCCGCCAGTCCACGCAACTGCGCCAATGTCTGCTCATCCAGCACAATGCCCTCAGCCAACGATTTGCTCCGCTGCCAATGCCGACGATCCCCCGGCAAACGCTTGAGGCCGACGCCGTGCATCTGGCGCACCAGTTCGCCACTGCGTTCGGCAAAACCCTGCCCGGCGGCCTTGCTCGGATCGATGACGATCAACAATTGCCCGGTCCACGGCGTTTTCGCCCCGGGATGATCGGACCAATCGAACTCGAAGGAAAAGTTGCCTCCCGTCAGCGCCGCCGCCATTAGCTCGACCATCATCGACAGCGCCGAGCCTTTATGACCGCCGAACGGCAGTAACGCGCCGCCTTCAAGAATCGCTTTGGGGTCCTGGGTCGGCTGACCGAGGCTGTCCACGCCCATCCCGGCCGGCAGCCGCTCACCTTTGCGCGCGGCGATCTGCACGTCGCCATGGGCGATCGCGCTGGTGGCCAGGTCGAAGACTATCGGCGCGGCGCCGGCTCGTGGGGCGGCGAACGCAATCGGGTTGGTGCCGAACAGCGGCCGGTCAGCGCCATGGGGCACCACGCAGGTCATGCTGTTGACCACGCTCAGCGCCACCAGCCCCTCGTCGGCGAAAGGCTCGACGTCCGGCCACAGCGCGGCGAAGTGATGCGAGTTGCGAATCGCCAACACGGCAATCCCGGCGCTTCGCGCCTTCTCCACCAACAACGGCCGAGCGGCGGCCAGTGCCGGTTGCGCGAAACCGTTGCCGGCATCGACACGGACAAATCCCGAGGCGACATCTTCGACTTGCGGCACGGCGCGGCCGTTGACCCAGCCGCTTTTCAGGGTCGAGACATACCCGGGAATGCGAAACACGCCATGGCTATGGGCACCGTCACGCTCGGCGCCGGCACAGTTGGCGGCCAGCACTTGCGCGACTTCGGCGGAGGTGCCGTGGCGCAGAAAAATCGTTTCAAGCAGTTGCGTCAGCGCTTCAAGAGACAACGAGGACGAGACAGCAGAGGACACCTGATCGTGTGGCGCAGACATCTGAAGCTCCAGAATGATTATTGGAGGGAACAACAGCGTATGGACGACTTGCTCACCGATTAACCATGGCGGAGCTGTCGGCTGTCAACCCTTCGATCATTCGGGAGTGACTGACGCCCTTCCCTGCATATTTCAACTCGGCGTGTGCGGTAACTATGTACCGCCTGTGCACGGAACTGCGTACCTATTCTTGAGCCCCCCGCCCAAGGCGCCTGCATTCAGAGCTCGATGATGTCTAGCCCCACTGCACCTTTACTCTTCCCCGACATTCTCAAATCCCCAGGCCTGCATAACGACTTCCGTCAAGCCCACGGCCTGAACAGCAAGGATTTCCCTTGGCTCGCTCATGTGCAACTGGCAACCCATGCGCTGCGCAGCGAACAAACCCCACCCATGCTGGCCGAACGCATTCTGTTAAACGCCGACAAGCAATTGGCTGTGCCGCTGGCCGGCAGTTTTATTCTCAGCGCCGGGCCGGATGACCAGGGCGTGTTTCTCTACACCCCCTACGATGGCCTGAAAAAATACGCTGATCACGAGGCGCTGACCGAGGCCTTGCAAACGCGCCTGGACAACGCTGACGAAAAGGATGATCTGTTCGCCTTTCTCACCGTGTCGCTGCGCAAAGAGTTAGTAGAAAAACGCGGTATTACCCAGACCCGGGAGACGATCGAAGGCGATGTGTTCGACGATCAAACTGCCGCGATCAACCAATCTCAGGACACCTGCGCGCGCGACCTGCTGGATGAACTCAAACGCCTGCCTTCGCTGACCACCCTGCTGGAAAAGATTCTCGATGAACTGCTCGAACCTCACTTCGCCGGTTTGCAGCAGTCGCGCACCCGGGTCAGTTTTTTCGCCGAAACCGATCCACTCTCCGGGGATGTCAGGCAATGGGTCGATTCGCTGTCGCTCAGTGAAGCGCTACTGCTGTACTTCCGTCATCAAGGCTGGCCGCGTGGTCAGACAGCTGAATTTTCCCATGCCGCCCGCTCTGGCCGGGAGGCTGACCAGATCGCTTGGGCGCATGCGATCAAGTCCGCAGCGGGAAAACTTGCCATGCTGTTGTTTCGACAGCTCGAGGCCTACTGGAATGCCGCCTCATTCGAGGGCTCGCCCAGACGCGCATTCTTCAGCCAGACACTGCAGGATCAGGTGCGTGCGGATTTGATGATCAAGCGCGAAACGGAAATCCTCTCCGCCGCTGAGTTCAACGCATTGCACTGCTTGATTCGGGAACCGAATGTCGCTTTCCAGCGACCCACCTTCGAAACCGTGTGCTTGCGCGAGGACACCGCCTATGTCGAGTTGGCCGGCTCGCTGATGATCAACCATGACAACGCCTATCTCTACACCCCCACTCAAGGCTTTCAGGTCCTCACCAACTACGCCGATCTGAAACAGACGTTGACCGCCAAACTCAATGCCGCCGGACATGAGGACGAGCTATACGGCCTCATGAGCCTTGAGGAACGCAATCGCTATCTTGGTTTCGCCAACGCCCAGGTGGCCGGTGAACACATCGGCGGCGAGATCATTACGACGCTGTTTGAGGCAATCCTCACCAAACAACGCCAGAACGTTGAATACGCCTTGCAGCTCTTGCGCCAAAGCGAACGCACGACTGACATCCATGCGCTTTTCGACAAGGCGCTGGATATCCGCGCAATGATTCACGAGCGCCTGCTCAAGCTTGACGTCAACGAACGCTGGAGCACCCGCCCGTTGTTTTCCAGCGCACCACCCTCCTCAATCGTGCAGGCCGACAAGGCTGGACAATTGGCGACAAAGCTGGAACGCACCCTGGAGAATCTCACCAGCCACTTTAAAGACCAGCCGACCACCAGCAGCACTGAGCAACGCGCCTTTCTCGAAGGTATTCGATGGAAACTGGCGCAGGCCTTCGAGGACGGTGTGCGTGGTGAGGCACAGATGAGAAACCTCAGCGGATCCTGGCTGACGGCCGAGCGAACAATCGTCGAAGCGGTGTTCAACGCAAAACACGCAACACGCATGGATCGCCAGTCCGTCAATGGCTTCCGGCCGGATGCCTGGTCGCTCACCCTCACCCGCACAGGCCAAAGTGAAGTGATGTCGCTTGCCCACTGCGTACTCCTGACCGAACGCGGAGGCATGGATGTCGAGCATTCCGGGCGTGCCATTCTGTGGACCCCAGCCATGGGCCTGGAATCGTTCGACGACATCGCCATTGCGCAAAAGCAGCTGCAACGGCGGCTCGACGACAACAATCAGAATCAGACACTGCTGGAAAATCTGCCACCGAAGCAACGCCCACTCGATCAGCAATACATCCTGGGTACCTTCCAACTGATTGAAGGCAATGTGATGAACGATCGCATGCAATCGGCCATTGAACATTTCCTCGACCATTGTCAGGTGTTACGCGTTTGCATCAAGGACAAGGACACACTCGCAAACTTCCTGAGTCAGATGAAAAACACCGTCATCGATACCAACTTGCGCCGGACCATTGAACTCGCGTGGGCCATCGTCCGTCGTCTCGACTATCCAGACTGGTTGCGCATGGCCCCGGTTACCGAACAACGCACGCAACTCGCCCTGCTGGATGAACTGCGACGCAGCTTTATCGATGGCAAGGATTTTCTCGAAGGCATACCTGCGTTAACCACCCATGTCGAGGACACGCTGAAGACCCTGCTCGACGCCAGATTCCCGAACAAAAGACTCAAGCCGCAGGAGATTCAGATCACCCCGAATCTGACGCTGGCCGGTCCATCCTGCAGTTTGCTCGATTTTGCCTTGCATCACTACAACATCGTGCAGGGCACCGGTTTCAAGGTTGCCTCGAACACAGCCACCGCGTTACCGAAGAACCTCAATCAGTCTGCCGTGCAGCAACTGTTGCAATCCCTCGATATCACCACCACCTACACGCAGAAAGTGACCGAAGCGCTGTCAGCTGACAGCGACTCGGCACGCCTCAGCAAAACACGCTTTTTACGTCAGGTGCCCTGGCAGTTGATGCAGCACGCGCACTCGTTGAAGTTGCAGCAACAGCTGTCGGAAAACGGGTATGACTACATTTGCCAGGTTCTGGACATGCCGGACGGGGTGGCGCGTGCGACGGTAAAGGACGCCCACGCCATTGTTTGCCCGCTGTCATCGATCAAGGCCACAGGCGGCACTGTTGTCGACGCCCTCGGACTTTATGTGATCGGGCCGGGTCCGGGACAAACAGGCCCACGGGTGCTCTACGCGCCTTACTCCAAATACGTTTTTCGCGAATTCGATACTGAAGCGCAGTTGATCGATGCGTTTAATACACCGGGGCATTTCCAGGACTTGATCATTCGACGCTTGCCCTCAGGGCAACAGGCAGGCTTCAAGAATCTTTTGAAAACAACGATCGGCAAACCTGCTGAAATCAAGCTGCAAAGCACTGCCATCAACGGCAATCTACTGGAGCGGTTGCACAAGGACACGCTCAGCCTGCTGCCACAGTTGCTCAGTTGCCAGCCGCAGATCAATGCGCAATCCGACTGGGAAGCGGCGAAGTTTCTATTCAGCCACGGTGTGCGTCTGGTTCCGTACCTGTTGCAGGGGAAACTCGCCTCATTGTTTTTTCTCTGGAAGAGTTACCAGGACTTCAAAGAGTCTGCCGAAGATTTGCAGGAACATCATTGGGCGAACGCCCTGAAAAGCTTCATCACAGGAGCGATCTCCCTGTTCAGTCTGGGCCGTTTATCCTGGGAAACAGAAGTGCAGGAGGAAACAGCCGAATTTGCGCAGGCGCCTGGATCGACGGCTGGCGAAAACGGCGGGAACCCAATGGTAAAAGCCGCTCGCTGGGCAAAAGTCGCACCCGTTACGGACTCTCGCATTAATCTGCAACGCTTTGAAACCACCACCGCTCTCGAGAAGCTGAAGCTTGAGAACAACAAACTTGTTTATGGGGATTCGTCGACGGGACAAAAATACGCGGCGATTGCCGGCAAGGTCTATCCGGTGATCCAGTCTGAAAAAACCTGGTATTTGCGTATAAAAAACGCGGGCCAAGGGCCGGCGCTGGCACAGAAGAACTCAAGACTTGTGGTTGCCGGCGCCGACAAGTCGGCTCGTCGTTGCCGGTCAAAGCAACGCAACCGCGCGCAAACCGACATCGAGCGCAGCCGCTCGATAATGATGTATGTCCAGGCCAAAGGGATGGCCCAAATCAATCGGCGCTATCCCGCCCGAGCCTTCGTGATACAGCAAGCTGTCAGTCGGGCGAGAGACTATGCGCTGAATTGCCTGCACAACTTCGTCATACATCGCGACAACCTGGGTGGCACTCGAGTTGAAACAGTACTCAAAGATTTTTTCGAAGTAGCGCAAATCCCCCCCAGGCTACTCAGAAGATTCGAACAGGTGATCATCCCCCTTTGCCGTGAGTTGACTGATCCAACAGATGACTTGCTCTATACGGAACGCTTTTTCGCAGGCCTGAATGCGCGCTTTGGCGACGATACGGTTGCATTTGTTTTCAAGGGAGACAGGCGAAGGGTCGTCCACTTCACCGAACTCTTTTTTAATCCGGGGATGCATGCCTACACTGCTTATCTGCCGCCCAGGTTCAATGTTGACTCTCATGCTCGCGCGGTCACGCTGTTCCATGAACTTTCGCATCTAGTCTCCGACAGCGAAGATTTCGTCTCCGTAGAGGCGATGGCGCCATTTCCCCATCTTATCGATACATCAACCGCGAACGGGCAACTTCTCAAAGCTGATATTGAACAGTTGCGTAAGTCCTTGTCCCGCTCCACCCCACTTTCGCAGTTGTTCGCGGAGAAGAGTCAGAACGGGGTGTGGGTGGGGCTGGATCAGTTGCCGGAGCGCGCCAATGATTACAAGAAAATTCTCAGCCTGACAAAAACCACAAATCTTGCAGATGCACGTAAAGCCTTTCGCAGTGCCGTCTCTGATGAAGCACGCGTTGATGTGATGCTGGCCAACGCCGACTCGATCGCGTTGCTCATCAGCGAAATGGGCCAGACGCTGGACCCGCCTCCGGTCCACATCCCTTTACCGGCGCCAACTTCAAGCCAGACGGGCTCCTTATCTGCCTTGCCTTGACGACTGGAATAAAAAAATACGCCGGCGGGAAGCCGGCGCATTTTTACAAGCAGCATTCGGGTTGTTAATCCTTCTGATCACGCAACACATTGCCCGACGCCCCGTCGATACGGAACTCGTAAACAACACCATCGGCCTTGCGTCCTTCACCCTCCCAATAGCCATCGTTATCAGCCTCGATCTTGTAGATCTCGACATAGCCTGCTTTAGTCTTGGCCGTTTCGATGGCTTTTTCGATGGTAATCCAGCCGGCGCCCGGTTTGTCGGCAAAGGCTGCGCCCGCCGCCATCAAAGAGGCAGTGGCAAGCAATGCGGCGAAAGTCTTTCTGATCATTTTTTCACTCCATTTATGGATAGTGGTCTTGGTCGTCCTGCTTTTTGGGTGCCTGAGCGAAAAATAAGTTCCACTTTGATGGGTAAATGCCATGACGCATGTTCTCGGCAACTTGCCGACAAGGTTAGAATGTGCGAAATCAGGACGAGTCAATGACCCAAGACACCCTCTCGGAAGCGGAATATGATGCGATCACCGATGCCGCCGCGCATTGGTGCATGCGTGTGCACGCCGCCGACTGCACGGACTCAGAGCGTCGCGCATTCAGGCAATGGCACGACGCACATCCACTGCATGCTTTCGAATATGAAGCCATGCTGGAAATCTGGGACGTGGCTGAACACTTGCCTCGCCCGGAATCTGCGTCAGTCGTGCCAGTGCCTCGACCTTCGCGCTCATGGCGTCAATTCGCTGTTGCAGCCGGTGTCTGTGCGCTCGCCCTGCCACTGGCCGCTTACACTGGCTGGAACCTGGGCTGGCTGCCCGACAGCTATCAGCATTACGCCGCCACCAATGATGTCCGGCAGGTTACGCTGAGTGATGGCAGTCAGATCGAACTGAACCTGAACACCGACCTGACCTTCAGCAATTACAAGGACGAACGCCGGGTTACCCTGAAAAAAGGTGAAGCTTTCTTTACCGTCAGTCACGACACGGCCCACCCGTTTGTCGTCCGCGCAGGCGAAGGCAAGATTCGAGTCACGGGAACACGCTTCAACGTCTGGATGTATCAGGATCAAGTGCGCGTGAACCTGATCGAAGGTTCGGTGCTGGTCACCAGCAATCGTTCATTACCAGGCGATGGCTTGCGCCTTGGCCCGTCGATGCAGGCACGCTACAAGCCAGGCGATTACATGCCGCAGATCAGCCAGACCTACGCCAGCGACACTTCACTGGCGTGGCGCAATGGCAAACTTGTGCTGGATAACCTGGCGTTGAGCGAAGCACTGCCACTGATCAACCGTTATCTGAGCAATCCACTCGAACTGGCTGATAACAACACCGGTTCGATTCGCGTGGGTGGCATCTACAACATCAAAGAGTTGAGCAACCTGGCCAACAGCCTGCCCAAGGTGCTGCCGGTCTACCTGAGCCGTAACAAGGAAGGTAACCCGGTGATCAACTCGATGCCGCAACAGCCGCCAAAAAGCTGAAGGCCGCGTCCCTTGCAGGATGCGGCCTTCAGGCTCGATGCGATGAACGCTGGTACTTATTGAGCGGCGACTTTCCCCGCCTTGTCCAACGTCTCGTGAACAGTCTGCACCTGATACTGCGGATCAGCCTGAATCTGCTGCTCGGTGAACGGCAGCACACTCCACTGCTTCTTCGAGAACGCCTCGGTCTGATCCCGTGAATACTTCGATGCCGGATCGCTCGACAGCGAGAACGCCAGCAGCCCCTGGGCGTGCGGGCCCTTGTCGTCAAAGGTCACGACTTGCAGGTAGCTGGTGCCACTGACCACTTCGAGTTTGCCGTCCTCACGAGGCACGCTCTGGATGGCGTTGTAGATCCCGAGAGCAGCCGGCCCGCCGTGAATCGGCGTCTGTTGCCCGCCGCTGCTGACCACCTGGATATCACCCCAGCGAGTTTGCGGGGTGAGGCCCATTTTTGTACTCGACTCGACCGACGCCAACATGGCCTCACGCAACGCCTTGGCCACCGCTGGCTGCTCGACGGCCAGGCCACGCGGAGTGTGTTGCGCATCCTTGGGATCGAACGCCACGCGCCAGACATCCGGCGAAGCCTGCAACGCCTGCATGATGTTCTGGAAGTGCACCAGGCCCACGCCCGAATCGAGATTGGCGCGGCCATCCCAGGCCTTGAGGCTGACGCACACCGGTTTAAGGGCCTGAGCATCGGCGCCGAGGTCAGCAGCACAGAACTTCAACAGATCCGGCACCACCTGCGTCGCCAGGTACACCTGGTCGTCCATCACCATTTGCTGCAGATCCTTCACCGCCAACGGCCCTTTCTTGCTCAGGGTGCTCAAACGATCCAGAGCAAACCGGGCGCGCAAGCCCAGCGGCTGGCCATCCTGACTGATCAACGGCGAGAAACCGGTGAGCGGCTGCGCCGGGTTGGCCAGCCATGCCGAGTCATTGGAGTGCTGGACAAAGTCCTTGCGCAGCAGTTGCGGCAGTTGGCTGGCGGCATAAATGCCTTTCTGCGCAGCTTGTGGGTCGATGTCCCACGCGCAGGCACTGTTGGAGCCGTCCAGCACGATCAGTTGTGTGCCGATACGCGGATCGCTGCACTTGGCCAGTTTCTCGGCGTTGACGTTCGGCACCACCGACAGGTTCATGTACAGCGTCTGGCCTTTGTCATCGACAGCCAGGGTGTTGACCCACGGAATACCCTGAATCTTGTGCACCGAATCCTGCAGCTGCGAAAGTGTGGACGCCTGATTCATCGTGTACCACTGGTTCAGCACCCGATCATTGTCGAGGTTGGCGTCGCGCAGGCTGTAGGCGAACTGATTGTCCCAGTCGAGCTTGCCCGGCCATTGCACAATCGGCCCGAATTGCGAGCTGTAGACATCGCGCGAGACCGGCACCACTTGCCCGTCGGCCTGTTTCACCTGCACGGTGACGGTCTGCTTGTTCAACGGCAGAGATTTGCCATCGAGCAGATAACGGGTGGCATCCTTCGGATCGAGTTGCAGACGATAGAGCGTGAAGTGTTTCGACGAATCGACCGTGTGCGTCCAGGCCAGGTGCTGATTGAAGCCGATATTGATCATCGGCAGGCCTGGCAAGGCGGCGCCCATGACGTCGAGTTTGCCGGGAATGGTCAGGTGCATCTGATAGAAGCGCATGCCGCCGACCCAAGGAAAGTGGGGGTTAGCCAGCAGCATCCCGCGGCCGTTGACCGAGCGTTCACTGCCCACTGCGACAGCGTTACTGCCACGGTCCAGGGCAAAGCGTTGCTGACGTGCGTCAGCCAACTGCCAGGCCTGCACGTTTTGTGCGATTGCGGCGCTCGCATGCGGCGGTGTAGCACCGGCCAAGGCCTCGGCGAACTGGCCGACACCGCCCTCGACCAACAGACGGCGGGTCAGCTTCACCAGATCTTGCGGTGCAATATCTCGCACCCACTCGCCCTGACACTGTTGCGGCAAGCCTTGCGGACGGCGCTCGGCCAGATAACGGTTGTAGCCGGCGGCAAAGCCCTCGACCAGATCACGCACCTGCGCAGGCTGCGCCTGCCAGAAATCGCTGACCGCTTCAGGCGTATTGAGCCAGGTAAAGAACACGTCGCTGACGCGGTTTTCGCGTTGTTCGACGGTGAACTGATCCGGGCCGAAGTAACGGGAACGCTGGCCATTGACCGTCACGATCTCGTTGGCCAACAGGCACAGATTGTCCTGGGCATAGGCATAACCGATGCCAAAACCCAGCCCGCGCTCGTCTTGGGCGCGGATATGCGGCACGCCAAAAGCAGTGCGGCGAATATCGGCGCTGACATCCGTGGCCGGGCTGAACGCATGGGCCGAACCACTCAAGCCAAAAACCACGCCGGCCAAGGTCAGTCCGGTTAACTGTCTGGAAATTATCACGCTCGCTCCTGATCGACATGCCAAAGAGCGGATCTGACGCTGACGCGGACCCGCCCTGGAAACACCCACGCGTCCACGCGCAATGAGCCTGTCGAAGAAACGAAGTCAGAGGAAAAAATTTAGTGCCGCATGCAATACCCAAAAACGCAAAATCAAAAGCCCCTCACCCTAGCCCTCTCCCGGAGGGAGAGGGAACTGACCGAGGTGATTGCGAGAGGTACGCCGACTTGAAATACCGAGCCGAACCCGGCTTTGAAAAGCCCACAAATCGCACCCTCATCCTCATCCTCATCCTCACCCTCACCCTCACCCTCACCCTCACTCACCCTCACCCTCACTCATCCTCATCCTCACCCCAACCCAAACCCAAACCCAAACCCCAAATCCAAACCCCAAACCCCAAACCCCAAACCCAAAGCAGACCGCATGCTCTTCCACCACTCAACAGGATGAGCGTTAGCTCGACTGCAGCTCTTGATCTTGCCGTGCCGGCCCCTTCGGCAGGCTGAGTGGAGGGA
This sequence comes from Pseudomonas sp. A34-9, assembly GCF_029543085.1. Taxonomy (NCBI): domain Bacteria; kingdom Pseudomonadati; phylum Pseudomonadota; class Gammaproteobacteria; order Pseudomonadales; family Pseudomonadaceae; genus Pseudomonas; species Pseudomonas sp. A34-9. The sequence goes on from NZ_CP119967.1 coordinate 3,488,726, forward strand.
TTGATCCGGGGGTGGGAGCGCAGCGACCGTTTGGCGCAGCCAAACACAGCGAGAGGAGGTGCAGCGAAGCAAACCGTAGGCGCTGCCCCCGGATCAATCCCGTAACGAAGGAACCCCGAGCCCCAGCGAGCGGGCCGAACGTCGGGGCCCAGCCTTTTGCTTACTTTTCGGCGTCTGGAAAAGTGAGTCGCTGTAAGAGCGAAACCGCCAGCCGCAGCACCCGAAGCAACGGATATTCCCCCAAAACCCCAAGAGCATGGTCGGCCCAAAGGCCGCCACGCCCAAAGCAACCAAACCAAATCACAGGGAAAAGACAAATCCCCGACAAATTTTCTACATTTTTTCTTTCATGATTTGTCGTGCTGATACGTCTTGTTTAGAGAGAGCAAAAAAACCTTTCCCGATCAGGCTCTGAAAAGGAGTAATCGCATGTACAACTCGCAACTACCAACGGACGGTAGCCAGGCCCCCAAAGGAGTTTCCATGAGCCCCCACGCGAGCGATTTCGGGCAGCGCGTCGAGCGTCACGGCAACGAACGCATCCGTTTGCTGCTGAAAAGTTTCGGGCTGCGCACCAGCCTGATTCGTCTGAAAGTCATTGATGCCCTACTGGTCGCAGCACAAAGCGAGCGGCGTCTGGGCGTGCGCGGCGTCCACAGTCAATTGCTGGACCTGGATATTCCGCTGTCCTTCCTCAGTGTGCGCGAAGTGCTGAAGCGTCTGTGCGCCGAAGGGGTGATCACCTTCAATGAAGACAAGAGCTACAGCCTGCATCCACAGGCTGCGGCCGTCCTCAACAACGATTGAAGCGTGCGGCAAACGCCGTCAAGGCTTGACCTTGCGGCGCATGACGCCGTTGATCACCACCACAATCACCGCCACACCGATGGCGACGAACTGGAAGGTCTTCTCCGAAATCATTCCGGCATTTTGCAGCCAGGACAGGCCAAGCATGATGGCCAGGACCGACACGGCGATCAGAATCGAATAAATCAAGCGTTGCTTGTGGGTCATTACGGCTTCCTGAAACGTTGAAAATGTATCCGGTTTGTATCCGTTTGCATGCCATGCACATACCGTTCTACGGGGATGCGCCGCGGCAATCGGGGTCTCATGTTACAGCCGATGAAGAGTTTTGGCTTCATGACGGCGTAACCATGAGGAATTTTCAAAATGCTGCGTCGAATCACCTGGCTGATTCCCGTTCTTGCCCTGCTGACCCTGAGTGGCTGCATCATCTTCCCCCACGGCGGCTGGCATGGCGATCACCACCGTTATTACCAGGGTGGCCCTGGTTATTACCAACATCGCTAGAACAGGATTGTTCGCCCTGCCCGCTTGCCCATGAACAGATTGAGGCAGGAAATCAACAAGCCCGATCAACTTCAAACAAAGCCCGCCCTGTTGCGGGCTTTTCTGTTTTTTGCCGACGACTTCTGCCGCGCATTTGAAATTCGCCTGCTACGCAAAGCGGACTGACTAAACAAGTTGCAAGCATTTGAAATCTAATGTCGCAGCAAAAGAATAGGTCGCATCAGCCTCTGCAACTAGTCTCTGGCAACTTTCTTCTACTCTCTAAATGGGACGTTTATGCAGAGAACACTTATAAGAATCGGGCCGCGACAAGTACTCGGGTTTTGTTTGGCACTCAGCGCTTTTGAACTTCTGACGTATATGGCAAGTGACTTGATCATGCCAGCCATGTTGGCCGTGACAACAGAACTTCAGGCCGATGTACGACATGTTCCCAACGCGTTCAATCTGTATCTGATTGGCGGAGTCTGTCTGCAATGGCTGATTGGGCCGCTGTCCGATCAATGGGGCCGGCGGCGGGTACTGTTGGTCGGCTGCGCATTGTTTGCGGTGGCCTGCGCAAGTGCATTTGCCACCCAGAGCATTGAAACCTTCAATCTGCTGCGACTGCTGCAAGGCATGGGCCTGGGTTTCGTGGTCGCGGTCAGTTATCCCGCCCTTCAGGAAGTATTCTGCGAGGCCGATGCGGTGCGCTTGATGGCGCTGCTCGGCAATATCGCCCTGCTTTCACCGCTGATGGGGCCGCTACTGGGCATTGTCTTGTTGAAATGGCTGTCTTGGCGCGAACTGTTTCTGGGCCTCGGTTTCGCCGCAGCAATGGTCTGGCTGGGGCTTTGCGTCTGCATGCCGGAAACGGTCGGGGTCACTCGCCGCGATGGGCAAGTACAGGCCGCCGTACGGTTTTCCTGGCGCCAGACCGGTCAACGCTACCGAGCCCTCTTGAGTAATCGTCGCTTCCTCGCTGCCAGTCTCGCACTGGGGTTCATGAGCCTGCCGCTGATTGCCTGGATCGGCCTGGCACCGTTGCTGTTGATCCAGTTGCTCGGGCTGACGCCGCTGGAATATGCCTTGTGGCAGATTCCGGTTTTTTCCGCCGTTATCACCGGCAATCTGATCCTCGACCGCTTGCTGGTTATGCATTCTTTGTCGCGGTTGATCCGATTGGCGCTCTGGCCTTTTTGTCTGGGCCTTGGGGCGTTGATTGCCTGTGCGCTGGCCGGTGCTGGACTGGGCGCAGTGGTTGCCAGTCTGGCGCTGTACGCGGTCGGACTGGGCATGAGCAACGCTGCGCTGTATCGGCTGGCGCTGTTTGCTAGCGACGACAGCAAGGGGTTGGTCTCGGCGCTGGCCGGCATGATTTCGATTGCTGTGATGGGGCTCGGCGGCTCACTGATTGCCGCCATCGGCGGTGGCGCCCGCCTCGAACTCTTCGCACTCTGCGCTGCCTTCAGCGGCCTGATGTGCCTGCCCCTGTTGCACGGTTTGTTGCAACGCAGACCTCCCGACTGTGCCTCTGCTCAATAAAGGAATATTGAATGAATCACTTCCCCGCCAGCGATGCGCTTTGCGCATTGCCACACCCCTATTGCCCGGATTCCGTGCCAGCCGGCCTGCTCGATCAGGCCATGACCGAGATCAGTCGTTTTCATTGCCAGCACACTCCCGGCTACGAACATTGGCTGAACGCCAACGGCCTCGATGTGCAGGATCTGGACAGCCTCGATGACTGGTCCCGGTTACCGCCGATTCTGGCCAATTTTTTCAAGCAGCAACTGTTGCTCAGCTCCACCGGGGAAAATGCCCTGGAACTGACATCGTCCGGCACCAGCGGGCAAAAAAGCCGCATGCGCTATGACTCGCGCAGTCTGTCGGCCGCGCAGTTCATGGTCGAGCGAATCTTTAGTCATTACGGTTGGCATTGCGCGGATACGCCGTGCAACTACCTGCTACTGAGCTACGAACCGCAGGGAGCGATCACACTGGGGACGTCCTACACCGATCAATTCCTCTGCCGCTTTGCGCCCGTCAATCGCGTTGTCTACGCCTTGCGCTGCAACGGCGATGGCCACCAGTTCGACGTGTTCGGGGTCATCGCGGCCCTGCAAGCGTTCGCTGAAGAAGGCCTGCCCGTGCGCATTTTCGGCTTCCCGGCGTTTCTTTGGCAGACCTTGCAGCAGATGCAGGCCACCGGCGTGCCTGCACTGAAACTGCCGAGTGATTCACTGGTGTTTTTCGGCGGTGGCTGGAAAACCCTCGCCAGCGAGGAAATTCCAAAACAACAACTGTATGGGCGCATCGCCCGGCAACTGGGCATTGAAGTGTCGCGGTGCCGCGACGGTTACGGCGCGGTCGAGCACGCGGTGCCCTACATCGAATGTGCCCGGCATCATTTTCATGTCCCCGTTTACGCAAGGGCTTACGTGCGCAATCCGCAGGACTTTGCCATCCAGCCTTACGGTCAGCAAGGCTTGTTGGGATTCGTCTCGCCCTACATCTCGTCCAGCCCGGCGCACGCGGTGGTGATGAGCGATCTGGCGACGCTGCATCCCGGGTCGAGTTGTGATTGCGGCCTCGCCAGTGACTGGTTCGAACTGCACGGTCGCGCGGGCACTACGGCCGGTAGAAGCTGTGCGATGGCCGCGTCCGAATTGCTGGGGGGGCACTGAAATGTACCTGATCAACGGAGAACTGCACGCAGACGTCGATCTCGACAACGCACTGGCGCTGCTGCATCAAGCCTTGCCGCAACACCTGAATACGCCGCTAGACAGCGCTACCGTACTGACTGCCGCCGCACATTTTGCCCAGCAATTGCACAGCGCCGAGCTGCCGCTGGACGATGAGCAACGCCAGGCTCTGATCGACTTCTGTCAGCCTCACGCCTTGCAACGCAAGCTTGCGCGCGAACTCGGCGATCAGGCTGAATCGCTGCGACGTATCGATTATCAGCAATCGCGCTTTGAGCGCTGGAGTCCGCTGGGCCTGGTGCTCCACGTCACGCCGGCCAACTCACCGCTGCTGGCGTGCTGCGCGATGATTGAAAGTCTCTTGGCCGGCAACATCAACTGGCTCCGGCCCAGCAGCAGTGACCCAGGCCTGACGGCGCGCCTGCTGCACACCCTGGTGCAAGGCGACCCCAGCGGCAAGTTGCGCCATTACGTCGCGGTGTTACCAGTGGCGACAGCGCAGATCGGCCGTTTGTGCAAAATGGCCAACGGCGTTTCGGCGTGGGGTGGCGAAGCGGCGCTGCACGCGATCCGCCAACAGTTGCCGCCCGGATGTCGCTGGATCGACTGGGGGCACCGCATCAGTTTTGCCTACCTGACGCCGCAAGCGGCCTCGGCAAAGGCACTCGACGCGCTGGTCGATGAGGTCTGCCGACTGGATCAGCAAGCCTGCTCCAGCCCGCAATGGTTGTTGGTCGACAGCGACGATCCCGCCGTTTTACAAGCAATCGGCAGCGAATTGGCCAAGGCGTTCGAGCGCCGCGCCGGGCAATGGCCGGCACTGATCCCGACGGCTCAGGAGGCCAGCGAAATCACTGCCCGCACCCTGATGACGCGTCTGAGCAAGAGTTTTTCCGAGGTGACGGCGCAGGTCTGGAGCGCACCGGGATGGCGGGTGATCTGGAGCCATGATCAGTCGCTTGCGCCCTCGCCGCTGTTTCGCACGGTATTGCTCAAACCTCTGCCGCGTGCGCGACTTACACAAAACCTGCTGCCCTGGCGCAACGTTTTACAGAGCTGTGCACTGATGTGCAGCGAAGCGCAGATCGGTGCATTGTCGCGAACATTGATTGCCGCCGGCGTCAGCCGAATTGCGCCCATTGAGGCAATCCATGATGGCTACGAGGGCGAACCTCACGACGGCGTCTATGCGCTGCAACGTCTGAGCCGGCGGGTGTCGGTCAGCGTCGCCCCGACGCAGTTGCCTACCCACGTGAGCCTCGACCAGCCACCTTGCAAGCCGACGCTGGCGGGCCTGGCGATTACCGACAAAGAAGCGTTTATCGCGCGACCGACGACAGCCGCGGCGCAATTGTTTTTCCGCTCTGGCGGCAGCAGCGGCACACCGGCGCTGGCGGGATACAGCTACGACGATTTTCAACGGCAAATGCGCGCGACGGCCGACGGCTTGTTTGCGGCGGGTCTCGATCCGAGCCGCGACAAAGTGATGAACCTGTTCTTCAGTGGCGGTTTGTACGGCGGCTTCTTCAGTTTTGCCAAAGTCCTGGAAACGCTGGGTGCCAGCCACCTGCCAATGGGTGCTCCCGCCGACGATGACTACCGCGATATCGCACAAGTCATCATCGAGCAACAGGTCACCGTACTGATCGGCATGCCCAGCACCCTGCATCGCTTGTTCCTCAACGAACAGCAACGTCTGAGCCGTTATGGCGCCGTCAAAAAAGTCTTTCTCGGCGGTGAACACATCAGTGATCAGTGCCGCGAACTGTTGCAGCGCTGTGGCGTTGCCAGCATCCGCTCGGCGGTGTACGGCAGTGTCGATGCCGGCCCCTTCGGGCATGCCTGCGCCGCGACCGGCGACGGTGTGTTTCATCTGATGGACGCGATCCAGCATCTGGAAATCGTTGCGCTGGAGGAGGACGTGCCTGTCGTTGGCAATGAAGTCGGCCGTTTACTGTTCACCTCCACAGCCCGCGAAGGTCAGCAGGTACAGCGTTATGACGTCGGCGACACGGGGCGCTGGGTGCCCGGCGATTGCGCGTGCGGGCTGAGTTCCCCGCGTTTCGAGCTGCTGCAACGGCACGGCAGACTGCTGCGTATCGGCACCGATTTCATCTGCCTGAACGAACTCGCCAAGCACCTGCAAGCACCGTTTCAGTTGCACCTCGATCACGCCCCTGACGGCCTCGAACGCCTGCAGATTCGCAGCCCCGCTGCCCCCGCAGACATTCTCCGCCGACTGCAAGGCTACGCAACGCTGGCGACCCTCGTGCGAACCGGGCTGCTCACCGTGCAAGCGCATACCTGCGAGCCGCAACAGTTCGACAGAAACAGGCATAGCGGAAAGATACCGGCAGTGGTCGACGCTCGCCGCTAAAAGGCCAACATCGTCCATTACCAAAACAATTAAAGAGACACCATGAACACAACACTTGAACTGAACCAGTTACTCGCCTTCGCCCGCGAACACTCAACGTATTACGCCAGACATTGGCAAGACTTCGCGCCGCAGATCAGCACACTGGATGAACTTCCGCCCATTGATCCGCAACAATACTGGGCCAGCAGCGATAACTTCGAGCAATGGCCAGTACTGACTTCAACAGTCGAACGCGCACTGGTGTTCAAGACCGGTGGTACAACCAGCGCGGGTAAACTTTCGGTATTCACCCGTGAGGAATGGCAGACACTTGTGCGCGACTTCGGTCGCCATCTGGCGAGCCAACTCAATCCGGGAGACCGGGTTGCCAATCTGTTTTTTGTCGGCGATCTGTATGCCAGTTTCATCTTTATTCACGACGCCTTGGCACACGAAACGTCGGGTATTACCGAATACCCCTTCACCGGCGACGTCGACTTTACGGTGCTGGCTGACTCCATCCGCCAGCACCGGATCAATGTGCTGGCCGGCGTGCCTGCGCAATTGCTGACGTTCGCCAGCGTGCTGGAGCGCCGGGGGCAAACCCTGGCCGAGGTCGACAGCGTGCTTTACGGCGGCGAAAGCCTGTTCGCCGGGCAATTGCAGATGTTGCGCCGAGTGTTCCCCGGCGCACGGATCGCTTCCATCGGCTACGCCAGTGTCGACGCGGGGCTCATCGGCGCCACAAGCCGCGATTGTGCCTTGGGCGAACACCGCATGCTCGCCAGCCACAGCGTGCTGGAAATTATCGATGAGCACACCGGTGAAGTGATTGAAGAATGCGATCGCACCGGGCGTCTGCTGATCACCAACCTCACCCGCCGGCTGATGCCATTGATCCGTTATCCCGTGGGTGACCTCGCCTGCTGGCGAGAACCGGCCACGGCGCCCATGCGCAAGTTTGCCTTGATGGGTCGCAGCATGGGCAGTCAGCGCGTACGGGTCAGCAGCCTGACCCTGCTGATCGAAGACATCCACACAATCATTCAGCGCAACACCGTCAGCGACGACTGGCAACTGGTCATCAGCCAATCGGCAAACATCGATATCTTGTGCCTGAAATGGGTGCCCGAGGCGTTGAAACCCGAGACGACGCAGATCAGCACAGCCTTGCAAAACGGCTTGATCGAGCATTATCCGCTGATCGCGCAACTCTGCGCTGATGGCCAACTTGAGCTGCAGGTCGCCCATTGCACAGCCGATGAACTTGCTCGCCATCCGCGCTCCGGCAAACGCCAACGCGTCGTCGATCGTCGCGACTACGGCACCCCACGTCCGGAGCAACGCCCATGGACAACGTGACGCTGCGCAGCTATCGCCGCTCCGATGCCGGAGCGGTCAGCCGTCTGTTCCGGGAAACCTATGGTGACCATTACGTCCAGCCGCACGTGTATTTGCCGTTGATGATCAACCAGAACCACGGCGATGGAAGATGGCATTCACTGGTGGCGGAATCCGGCAAAAAAATCCTCGGCCACGCCACGTTGTGCCGAAATGCCGGATCACAGACTGCGGAACTGGCATTGAGCGTGGTACATCCGTCGACACGCGGGCAGAACATCGCCACCCAATTGGGCATTCGCTTATTGATCCATGCGCAAGCGCTGGGTTGCCATGGTGTGACCATCAAACAGGTGACGCAGCACGCCTATACCCAGCGCATGGCTGACCGGCTCGGCTTTTGCAGCACCGGGTTATTGCTCGACTATGTACCCTCGCCGTTTGGCGATGCACTGCCGGAGTCTATCGTCATCGGCTACACCCCTATCGATGGCTACCGCCGCCCGCTCCCGGCATTGCCATGGCCGCAAAGCTGTCGCGAACTCATGGAGCATTTGTGCGAGGTACACGGGATGCAGGAAAAAGAAGCACCCTGGGTGGGGCCGCCGATGCATGTCGAACACGCTTTCGGGCGTTATGACGTGATGCTGAAAAAACTCGATAGCGGTTTGCTCAAACAGTTACGACAACTGCCGGGGCACTGGATGATCTCGATCAGACTCAGGCTGGCAACGGGTTTCGCCAGCGCCGTGGACAGCCTCGCGGCGATGGGTTTCGTCTTCACCGGGATTGCCCCGAATGAACGTTGCGCGGGATGGCTGGCGTTGTTTCATCGCGGTTATCGGTCACGTACGCTGGAGTTGCGTTGCCCGCACATCCAGCGCCTGCATGATCAGGCGCAACAGCACGTCGCCGCACGCGCCAGCGAGGCGTCGCCGCTGTCTTGAACAAAAAGCCTGCACAGCGACCAGCCCGTTCAAGGTTGAACGGGCTACGACGGTGGGGCTCAAGCCTTGGCTTTGACGCCCTCGTCGACGGGCTTGGCGGCGTTGCCTTCACCGTAGGTTTTCAAGTTCTGCAAGACATAGATCGCTTTCTTGAATTCGGGAATCAGGTTCTTGCCGTAAGCGTTGCCATTGAGCCCATTGGCCTGGATGGCATCGAGTTGGGTGGCGAAATACTCCAGCGCATTGAATTTCGCATCGACATCTTTGGTCACGCCGAAACGGTCGAATTTGTCGCCTGCGTTCATCAACGTGAACGAAGTAATCTCGGAGATCAGCCCGCGGCCACGCAGAAACGCGCTCAGGTTACCCAGTTGTTTGACCGACACATTCGCAGGATCAAAACCCTTGATCTGCTTGCGCAAACCCTGCTTGTCCATTTCGGCGGTATTCAGCGCGTTGGGATCGTTGCCGACCATGGTCAGCATCTGCTGCACCTTGACGCTCTGCGCCACCTGTTTTTTTGCGCCGGTGTTACGAACCAGAACCCCTGCCTTGCTCTCCCAACCACCGACAATACCGATCGTCATGAGAAGACTCCCTGTGAGATGACCATAAAAATATCCGTGCCAAGCACCATTAATGGGCGCGAGTATCGGCGGGCGAACTGATGGCACCAACCTATTTCTGCACTTTTTTACAATTCTTGTACATTCTCGATACAAAAGCCAAATGCCACGCAGATCCTGCCTCAGAGCTGTCATCACCATGAAATGAAAACCGCGATTACCCACGTTCGCCTGCGCTGATCAGCGCTTGTGTATCGATGCTGATACCGACCAGTCATCGGCACCTGCACTTTTTAGGACGTGAGTACCTAAAGCTTCCCGTCGCAACGACGATACGCTGTGGATACCCGCACTGTTTTAACCCTGCCCCCTAATAAGAAACGCTGCTCAAGGACCGGTCTCCATGCCCGCATTCCGTACTATTCAGGCTCGCTACACGCTGTTTCTGGTTCTGTTTATCCTGCTGTTGTCGGTATTGACCGTGGTCGGCATCAGCCAGTTGGTCGCGCCGAAACTGCGCCATACCGAAGAACAAGTGGTGCTCAACCGCATCGCCGAAGTCGCCGAGCAGATTCAGGGCGAGTTGAACAAAGTGCAGGCGCAACAGCGCAGCATCACCCAGACCATCCCGCTGCTCGACAGCGCCGCCATCGACACGGTGCTGCCAGGCCTGGTGGATCAATACGGCGAGTTGAAGGTTTTCGGCGGCGGGATCTGGCCGCTGCCGGGGCAGCGAGAGGCCGGGCGCAATAAATTCAGTACGTTCTGGCACCGTGACGCATCGGGCAAACTGGCCGTGAACACGTTCTGGAACAGTGACGCGGCCCCCAACTATTACGACCAGAGCTGGTACAAGGGCGGCATGGCCACACCGCGTGGCCAATGCGCCTGGGCGGCGGCTTATAAGGATGATGCCAGCGCCGAGCCGCGCACCAACTGCGCCATGGCCATCCAGAAAAACGGCAGCGCCTGGGGTGTTTCGACCATCGACGTGACCCTCGGCTTCTTCAATGATCTGGTGGCGCGCAAGGAGAAAGACCTCAACGCCGAAATGCTGATCATCGAAGCCGACGGCAAGATCATCAGTAACAGCTCGCGCATCAGTGGCCCGATCGTGCTGAAAAACATCAGCGAACTGGCCGCCACGTCGACGTTCGCCAGCCAGGTAAAAAACGGCCTGCAGAACCGTGATCAAGCGCAACGCATCGAGTTCGACAACAACGGTGAAGCCAGCACCTTCTTCATGCGTCCGATTGAAGGTACGCCTTGGTTCCTCGCCACCGCCCTGCCGACAAAAATGCTCACGGCGCAGCGTGATGACGTCCTCAGCACCTTGAGCCTGTTGCAGATTCCGCTGGTGATTCTGCTGGTGCTGTTGCAGGTCTACGCGATTCGCCAATTGGTGCAGCGCATGAAAGCGTTGAAAGCCAACATCGATTTGCTGTCCAGCGGCGATGCCGACCTGACCCGCCGCATTACCATCCGCGCCGAAGATGAACTCGGGGCCATCGGTCACTCGGTCAACACCTTTATTGCCTACCTGCAAAACATGATCGGCGAAGTGACCCAGGCCACCGGCGCCATGGCGTCCAGCCTCGACAACCTGCAACGCACCTCGGCACACACCAGCCAGATTCTGCTGCGTCACGCCTCGGAAACCGATCAGACCGTTACTGCCATCACCGAGATGAGTTCGACGGCAGAAAGCGTGGCGCAGAATGCCGCCGAAACCGCCGCATTCACCCAGCGCGCCAATGAAAACGCCGACCGCTCCCGCGTGGTGGTGGGCGAAGCGACCAACAGCGTGGTGGCGCTGATCGATGAAGTGGCCAGCGCTACGCACAAAGTCGAAAACATGCAGCAGGACGCTCAGCGCATCACCGAAATCCTCGGGGTGATCGGTGCGATTGCCGGGCAGACCAACCTGTTGGCGCTCAACGCCGCGATCGAAGCAGCACGGGCCGGTGAGCAGGGCCGAGGTTTTGCCGTGGTCGCCGACGAAGTCCGCGCCCTCGCCGCACGCACCCAGGCCAGCACCTCGGAAATCAACGAGATGCTGACGCGCCTGACTCAGGGCGTGAGTTCTTCGGTCAACGCCATGGAAAACACCCAGGCCAGTTGCCAGTCCGCCGCCGACGCCACCGCCCGGGTCAATTCGGGTCTGGATGAGATGGCCGGTTCGGTCAGCCACATCAACAGCCTCAGCACCCAGATCGCCACCGCCGCCGAGCAACAAAGTGCCGTGACCGAAGAGATCAACCGCAGCATGGTGCAGATCCGTCACATGGTCGATGAACTGGTGCAGAGCGGCAAAGCCAGCGAACTGAATACTCACCAGTTGCTGGAAGCCAACAGCCGGGTGAGCGCGATCATGGGGCGTTTCAAAGTCCGCTGACTCACCCTGATCCGCTGTAGGAGCTGCCGCAGGCTGCGATCTTTTGATCTTGTCTTTTAAAAACAAAGTCAAAAGATCGCAGCCTTCGGCAGCTCCTACAGTGGGATCGCATGCAACCTGACAGATTTGTCATCTCACGCTCAGCAACCTGTCAGCCTTGATCTACGATCATCCTGGCCGCTTGTCTCGCAACAACTGGAAACATTGCGTTGAAGCCAGACAGGAAAAACCGGTCAAAATGCGTTCTTTTTGATCGTCACCCGAGCCGAGAATCCGCTATGCGTACCCACCTGCGTCTGGTCGCCCTGAGCGCCCTGTTCATTTCTTCCCTGGCGCAAGCCGCCGATCTGATCCCGATCGAAGTCCATCGTGACGCCAATTGCGGCTGCTGCAAAAAATGGATCAGCCACCTCGAAGCCAACGGTTTCAAGGTCGAAGACCACGTCGAAAGCGACATGAGCAGCTTCAAGCAACAACATGGCGTGCCGCCGCGTCTGGCGTCGTGCCACACCGCAATCATCAACGGCAAATTCGTCGAAGGCCACGTGCCGGCGGAACAGGTGTTGGCCCTGAGCAAGCGTGACGATCTGCTCGGCGTGGCCGCTCCGGGCATGCCGATGGGCTCGCCGGGCATGGAAATGGACGGCATGAGCGATGCGTATCAAGTCATCGGCCTGAAAAAGGATGGCGCTGACGTGGTGGTGGCGGATTACCCGGCCCATTGATCAGCGCCGCTTACCTCGGGTTGTTCTTTGCTGCGTTCGGTGCAGCGACCTTACTGCCGATGCAGTCCGAGGCATTGCTGGTCGGTTTGCTCATCAGCGAGCGCTACTGGCTGTGGGGTCTGCTCGCCGTGGCAACGCTGGGCAACGTACTCGGTTCGCTGGTCAACTGGTGGCTGGGCCGCGGCATCGAACGCTTTCAGGCTCGACGCTGGTTTCCGGTCGGCCCCGCGCACATGGCCCGGGCGCGCAAACATTATGAGCGTTACGGCCACTGGTCATTGCTGCTGAGTTGGTTGCCGATCATTGGCGATCCGCTGACACTGATTGCCGGCGTCATGCGTGAACCGCTCGGGCGGTTTTTGTTGATCGTCACCCTGGCCAAAGCTGCACGTTACGGTGTGCTGGCCATGCTGACGCTGGGCTGGCTGGGTTGAACGATCAGACGCGGGCATTGCCTGTGTTTAACGTCGGCATAATCCAGTCATTCCAGCATCGGCCGATTTCAAACGGAGTTTGACCTTATGTCTGTCATGTTTTCCCGTTGGCTCCCCGGTTTGCTCCTGTGCGCTGCGCTGCCCCTGTCTGCACACGCTGCCACGCCAACCGAAACAGCACCGGAAGGCCCGGCCTATGGCCCGGAACTGCAAGGTTTCGAATACCCCTACACCCTGAAACACTTCGCTTTTCAATCTCAGGGTAAGTCCCTGCAGATGGGCTACATGGATGTCGCCGCTCACGGCAAGGCCAATGGCCGCACCGTGGTGCTGATGCATGGCAAGAATTTTTGCGCAGCGACCTGGGACAGTTCGATCAAGGCCTTGAGCGAGTCCGGTTACCGCGTGATCGCGCCGGATCAGATCGGCTTCTGCACCTCCAGCAAACCTGACAACTATCAGTACAGCTTTCAACAACTGGCGACCAACACTCAGCAGTTGCTCAAAGCGCTGGGCATTCAGAAAGCCACGTTGCTCGGCCACTCCACCGGCGGCATGCTCGCCACCCGCTATGCCTTGCTATTCCCCGAGCAGGTCGAGCAACTGGCACTGGTCAACCCAATCGGTCTGGAAGACTGGAAGGCCCTCGGCGTGCCCTATCGCACGGTGGACCAGTGGTATCAGCGCGAGCTGAAAGTCAGCGCCCAAGGTATTCGCGATTACGAACGCACCACCTACTACGACGGCCGCTGGAAACCGGAATTCGACCGCTGGGTGGACATGCTCGCCGGCCTGAGCAAAGGCTCGGGCAAGACCCAGGTCGCGTGGAACTCGGCGCTGATCTACGACATGATTTTCACCCAACCGGTGTACTACGAGTTCAAGGACTTGAAGATGCCGACCCTACTGCTGATCGGCACCTCCGACACCACGGCCATCGGCAAAGATCTCGCGCCGCCAGAAGTGAAAGCGAAAATCGGCCACTATGACGTGCTCGGCAAACAAGTGGCCAAGCTCATCCCGCAGTCGACGCTGGTGGAATTTCCCGGCATGGGCCACGCGCCGCAAATGGAAGAACCGGCGCAGTTCCACAAGGCCCTGCTCGACTGGCTCAATACATCCAATTCCGTTCGTTGATGAGGTAAGGCTGATGGCGGTGCAGATTGCAGTGATCGATGACTGGCAGGACGTGGCCCGCGACGTGGTCGACTGGTCCGTGCTCGACGGCATTGGCGAAGTGACGTTCGAACATGACTACCCGACAGACCACGCCACCCTGGCCGAGCGTCTGGGCAAGTATCAGGTGATCTGCGTCATGCGCGAACGCACGCGCTTCGACGAAGACCTGCTCAAGCGTCTGCCCAAGCTGAAGTTGCTGGTCACCGGCGGCATGCGCAACGCGGCGCTGGACATGCAAGCGGCAGCGAAACTGGGCATCAAGGTGTGTGGCACCGACAGTTACAAGCATGCGGCCCCGGAGTTGACCTGGGCACTGATCATGGCTGCGACGCGCAATCTGCTGAATGAAGCCAATGCCCTGCGCAACGGCCACTGGCAGCAAGGGCTGGGCGGCGATCTGCACGGCAAGACCCTGGGCATTCTCGGCCTGGGCAGCATCGGTCAACGGGTTGCACAGTTTGGCCAGGTGTTTGGCATGCAGGTGATCGCCTGGAGCGAGAACCTTACCGCTGAACGTGCGCAACAGGCGGGCGTGACGTATGTCAGCAAGCAGGCCTTGTTCGAACAGGCGGACGTGCTGTCGGTGCATCTGGTGCTCAGCGAACGCAGTCGCGGCCTGGTCGACGCGCAAGCGTTAAGCTGGATGAAACCGACCGCGCTGCTGGTCAACACCGCGCGCGGGCCGATTGTCGATGAAGGGGCGCTGATCAAGGCCCTGCAAAAAAAGCACATCGCCGGGGCAGCCCTGGACGTGTTCGAACACGAACCGCTGCCGGCCATGCACCCGTTTCGCACACTGGACAATGTGCTGGCGACGCCGCATGTGGGGTATGTCAGTCGGCAGAACTATGAACAGTTCTTTTCCCAGATGATCGAGGATATTCAGGCCTGGTCGAGCGGTAACCCGGTTCGCCTGCTGAACTGAGTTGTGCGTCAATGATCAGGGTCGGGCTTGATCGCGATATCAGGCAGCGGGTTGTAGGACGTCCCATAGTCCACCAGCAATTCGTCACCTTTTTTGATGTCCTTCAGCGCTACATAGAACGTCAGGTTTTTCCCGACCCCGACGGAGATCACATTGTTCGACCTCCACACCGGCCCATTGCCCATTTGCGAGGTATTGATCAGGCTCAGGGTGTTGCCCGTATGCAGCGCACTCACCGAGCGCGAGTCCGAACGAGTACCGAACAGGTAGGTCAGGACAGCCCGTGAACCCTGCTTGCGTTGTTCCTGGAACAACGACGCCTCTGATGCATGGTATTTGCCGGCATACGGCCCAAGCACTTCAAATTGGGGAATGTCGCGCCGCGCCCACACCGAAGCGCCTCGATCCGGGCCGCCATCGTCCAGCTTCGTGACCACCTCCAGTGTTTCATCAAACCGCGACTGATGTTGACCTTCGGTGCGCAACCAGTCTTTGATCGACTCCTTCATTTGCACTCTGACGCGCGCTTTCGTCGCAGTATCAAGGTCTGCCAGAAGGCCACTCCAGTTGGTGATACGGATGTCATCGATGGGGCCCTCAAGCAAGCGGGTCAGGCTCACTGCAGGGTTTGTCGGGTCTTGCAGAATCGGCAGTGTGTTGTCGATTTGATGCGGAGGTAATCGCGGGGAGACGCCGGCTTCCACCTTGATAACCACAGGCAAGTCTTGCGTCGATGGCCCGGGGACCGGTTCGCTCGGTGGCGTGTCGGCGGGCTGGTTCTGATCCGGATATTTCGGCGGTGGCGCATCCACAGGCTCTTGCGCAGGGCGCTTTCGTGTCGGAGTCGTCGCCGGTTGGTCGGGCAGGCGAGGCAGTTCGGTGTTCTGCACAGGCGGATAAAGACGCTGCAAAGTCGTGTTCTTCAAAGACCCGTCAAAGTTGACCTGTTTCAGCCATTTGATGGGATCGAGTCGACGTTCGCGCATGAATTGCGTGGGGGTGAAGGTATTGCCCGCTGTCTCGGTCAGCGCCCTCCATTCGCGTAAAAGGTCATCGGTAATCTCTCTATAACGGTGGCGGACCACCGCCATACCAGCAGGTGTCAAAGTACCATTGTGCCGGACATGGCTTTGAAATGTACTCAGCTGCAGATGATGACGACGAGCAAATTCCTCCATTGTCATTGCGTCACGCTGCGCTTGTGTCATGTCCAGCCAGGTATGAATATTTGTTTCGTAGGGCGCGTAGACAGGGGGTTTACGTACGGTAACGCCAGCCTTCGGCGGCTTTGCTTTCAACGCCGGCAATTCATTACCAGTGGTGCCCTGCGCGTTGCCACTCAAAGCCCCGTCCGGCGCCTCAACCTGCGGGATAACAGGTGCATCTGGCTGCAGGACTGGGAGGGGTCGCTTGTTGCTGGTTTGCGCTGCGCGCTTGAGACGCTGCAAGCCCCTGACTTTCAAGGGGCCATTAAATGTAACGTAATTGCGCCATTTGACGGGGTCGAGTTGTCTTTGTTGCATGAATTGCGTTTGCGTGACGACGTTGCCCGGACTCTCGAAAATCGCCTTCCAATCGCGTAAATCGTCCTCGGTAATCGATTTATAGGTGCCGCCGGCCAGGCTGTGCAACAGCGCCTCTCCCTTAGGCTTCAGCGTGCCATTTTGCCGTGCATGTTTTTCGAACACATTGTGATCAAGGTGATGCTGACCGACAAATCCGGACATGGTCATAGTGTCACGCTCAACTTGTGACAGGGCTTGCCAGGTATGAAGATGCATTTTGTTCAGTTGATTGAAGGGGGTATTGGCCGGGCGATGAAGCACGAGCCTGCCGACATCGCTCAACTGGCCATCGACCTTCACGTAATACTCAAAGGTTTTCACGGCCAAGTCGTTCTGTATGGCAAAGCCCCGACGGCCAAGCCTCAATTGTTCTTCGCTCGATAACGCCTCCCAAATCCGTAAATGGTCTGCGGTAACCGTCATGCCCCCAATATTTTGCCGTAAGTGTTTCAGGAACACGTCAGGATCAAAGTGATGCTGACCGACAAATCCGGCCATGGTCATAGTGTTACGCTCAGTTTGTGTCATGGTTTGCCACGCCCGAAGGTGCGTTTCGTCCGGTAGATTGAAGGGCGTGTTGGCCGGGCGATGACGCACGAGCATGCCGGCATCGCTCAACTGGCCATCGAACATCACGAAATACTCAAAGGTTTTCACTGACAGGTCATTCTGTCGGGCAAAACCCTCACGGGTAAGCCTTTGCCGCTCCTCGCCCGACAACGCCTCCCAGGCCTGCAAATGCTCAGCGGTGATCGGCTTGCCCCCACCGCCGGCCCCCAGACGTCGCCATTGGTCACCCTCTATATGCCCGACCCGCAAATGGGTTGGCTTGCCATTGTGATAAATCATTGCATTGACTACGCCCTCCGCCCGGCTGGAAACATCCCGCACCTCGTACACAGCCGTTCTGCCACTGCCGTCGGTATGGCGGATATGAGTCAGGTGCCCATCGGCGGCAATGTACAAGCCCCGACTGTTGCGGGAGAGGCCGGCGATGCGCGACTCGGGAACTTCGAAGTGACCGGACAGCGTATTGCTCAGCTCATGCAGGTCATCAATATGCGCGATGTCCACCTGACCCGCGACAGCCTGGGTCGCGACCCTGAACTCGTCGAGCGGACTGCCATAAGGTCGCATCACGTCGGCATCAAAGGCATACCAGTGGCCATTTTTCAGCACGGCAGCGCCTTCCTTCGTCTGACCAGCGACCTTCACGACCCCTGTCGCCGCAGCGTCATAATCTAGGCTGATTGCCTTCAACACATCGTAACTGCCACTGGCGCCCCTGAGCCGGTTGACGAGTTTGGCGCCTTTGGACAACAGATAAAGACCACCGGTCCCCAGCAGCCTGGCCAGATCCCCCAGACCGCCAACAGGGTTAAGTGCATCGATGGTGGCGACGCCAATGACCTTGACCGCGCGTAATACTCTGGCCCCGCCGGAAAGGGCAGAACGGCCGATCTTGATCAACTTTCCTGCAGTAGCGGCGCCAGCGGTGAGGAACCCGAAGACATCCAGCAAGAGATCGAATACGCCCTCCCCCACGTGGCCTTTGTGAAAATTGACAATGGCTGATCTGAAAGGGATCAGGTTTAGCAAAAACTCGGTCAGCGGCTTGGGACCACCCAGTAATTTGTCCAGGGTGGTCTGCCCGCGCGCCTGTTCTTTTATCGTCGGATCGTCGAGATCGAGGTGCTCGACAAAAGCCTTGGCAATCCCATGGGATCGCTCGCTGTTGAAGCTATCGGGGGGGAATCGGTTCGCGGGGCGCTCACGACCGAGATCATTCGCCGCCTCACGGGGCGTGAACAGTCGGGTGGTAAAAACCCGGTTGGCTTCTCGTGACTCCTGATGCCTCACTCTGTACAGCGCCGTATGTGCAATCGTGCCCTTGTTGAAATTAACTTCGTACGCTTGCGGAGCAACGCCTGCGCGCTCAACCCTGACCAGCAGCCCCGGTTTATTCTGACCGGGCGTCCTGTCGAAAAAACCCGTGCCGATCTGGTATGAGCCTTCCTGGAAAAAGCTGATGGCTCCCCACTCGAAGTTCTTCCGATCCTCCAATGGCAACTGCGAGAGCAGGTGCCTGACCGTTGTATTGACGGCAGCTTTTTTTTCCTCGATCGCGCTTTTGAACTGTGTTTCGAACGCTGTCCGTACGCCAAACTGCGGTTTATCGTTCAGCGTCCTCAGCACCTCGCGCAGTTTTTCCGAGTTGAGTGAACTCAGGCGTTCATCCGCCTTGAACGGTCTGGGATTGGCCCAGTCCATCATGGCGATATCCAGTAATGAATGCAGACCACTCAGCCCGGTCTGTTCGGCTGTACCGCGATATTCATCAGTACTGAATATTGGCTCTTCGAAAAACGCGCCCAGGTCGCCAAATCGCGCTATCAACTGCTCCCGGCCGATGCCTTCCCGTGTGGGCAGTTCGTTATCCAGAGTCCGCGAGGCAGAGAGCCGAGTGACAAGTTGCGCGTTGAAGGTGGTTCTTGCGGATTCCAATTGTGCGGGGAGACGGGTGTCATCGTGGGTTTTGGTGATCACTGCGTTAACGACCCCCCCAATCCAGCAATGCGGCTGTCTGTGCCCACTGGGTGGACCCGGAATCAATCAGGAGAGCTTTTTCGGCTTCACTCATGACGTGGGCAAACGTCATGCCGGGGACTTTCCCCGGCGTATGAGCCTCGATCGTCATGGCTGCAATCGTCAGGTTCGCCCATGCCTGGCTGCCGATCTTCACATCCGCGGGAATGTCTTTGATCAGCCACTGCGGCGCGGCTCTGGCCAGCAAGAGGTGGGCAGCGACTGTTGCCAGTCCCGCGCTGGTTCTGCCTGTGCTGCTCAAGTGCTCGGCGAGGTTATCCAACAGGACGCCAGCGGGTTGGCCCCAATATTCGTCACTGGTCAGATTGAAACCGGCTATTTTGTCGCGGTCAGGGGCGGTGATCGACTCGGGATCCATCTGCAGTGCAATACCGGCCAACAGGTAATCCGTCACGCTGCTTTCGCTGTCAATGCCTTGCATGCTTTTTTGCAGCGCTTTGCCCATCAGTCGGGCCTGCACAGAACTGATCAGAGCTTCGAGCGTTGCGGCAGGGTCGCTCAGTACGTGCTCCGGGAGGGGTTGGCGATAACGCAAGAATTCCAACACACCGCCCCGGGTTTGCATCACCAGCGGCTGGTCGCCCAATGGGTGTTGGTAATTCATCGTGATCAGACGCAAGCGACGTTGTTCATCTGCACTCAATGGAATCGGCCAGGACAACGCCCCGCCCAGATTACCGAGTGAGAGATCCCGGGTCTTGCCAGTGAGGGTATCGCCGTGGGCGGGCGCCATCAACGAGCCGGCTCCATCGGCCATCGGCGGTGGTTGATGGTCAGGCGTAAGCGAGGTCAGCGAGGATTGTGTGGCAACTGCGATAGCGTTTGTCATAGAAGGGACTGTCCATAGTCTGAGAATCATCCTTGTGCGATGTTGATTAATTAATCTATCCGCAAGTGGTTGACGCAGTCGCCTCAGGAGCGCCCGAAATTTGATTCAAAATGTCAGCTTCGCTGGCGCTCCGGCAGGACGTCATTGCTGCCCTCCCGTTCACCCCAGCAACAAACTGTCCGCACCACAACAGTGCGACCGCCCTCCCCGCTAGCACAGAATCGTGACCAACCAGTCACCGTTTTGGCCCTTACCCGTCCATAAACCTGCACTTCGTCGGTGCGTTTACCCCTCCAGACCCGGGTTGCCGTTAACGGCAAACCGATTGTCGAACAATTTACCCATTTGCTCTGGCCCGCTCTAGGATCTGGCCTAGACTGATTTTTTCGGGGCTCGACCCAGCGGTCACATTGGGCAAAAAAAGTCGAAACTTTTGCTTCGCGTGACGGGTCATCTGAGAGACAGGGCCACAGCGACTGGTGCAATCCTTGCAACGGCCCGATCACCCATTCTGCTTGCGCGTGTTGGGTAGCGTTTGCTCACCGATGCGTGGCGCGTTTGCGCCCGGCCACAGGACTTGGCCATGGACATCGCTTGTTCAAGACAAGAATCAGATCAACGATACGGGAGATACATATGATCAGTGCGGCATTGGATATTCAGGGAGAGCGTGCTCAGCAGGCGGTTGGTGAATCGAGCACCATCAGTGTTCCCGGCAGCCGACAGATCAACGTCCCCGGCACCAAAACGCTGACTCCAGTAGCGAGCCAGAACCCCAACAAGAAAAAAGTATTGTTCGTCACCTCGGAAATCGCCGATCTGGTCAAGACCGGCGGCCTGGGTGACGTGTCTGCCGCCCTGCCCCGCGCCATGGCCCATCTGCACGACGTGCGGGTACTGATCCCCGGTTATCCGCAGGTGATGCACAGCGAGAACCCGATCCACATCATCGGGGAACTCGGTGGCCATGCAGCGCTGCCGCCGTGCAAGATCGGGCGCATGGACATGCCCGACGGTCTGGTGATCTACGTGTTGATCTGCCCCGAGCTCTACGAGCGTGAAGGCTCGCCGTACGGCGCGAACAACGGCCGCGACTGGCCGGACAACCATATCCGTTTCGCCCGCCTGGGCCTCGCGGCTGCCGATATCGCCGCCAATCTCGCCCAGATTCACTGGTGCCCGGATCTGGTGCACGCCCATGACTGGCCGGCCGGTCTGGCCCCGGCTTATATGCACTGGCGCGGGCAGCGCACGCCGACCCTGTTCACCATTCACAACCTTGCGTATCAAGGCGTGACCAGCCTCGGCTCGTGCCCGGAACTCGGCATTCCCACCCATGCCCTGCAACAGGAAGGCATGGAGTTCTACGGCAAGATGTCGTTTCTCAAGGCCGGCATGGCTTATTCGAGCCATATCACCACGGTCAGCGCGACTTACGCGCAGGAAATCACCACCCCGGATTTCGGCTGCGGCCTCGACGGCTTTCTCGCCGCCAAGACCCAGCAAGGCTTGCTCAGTGGCATCCCCAACGGCATCGATGAGAGTTGGGACGCTGCCACCGATCCGCACCTGTTCGCACCGTTCGCCATTGGTGACTGGGAAGGCAAAGCGGTCAACGCCGCGCATGTGCGTGAGTTATTTGAATTGAATGACTCAGAGGGCCCGCTGTTCGCCGTGGTGTCGCGACTGGTCTATCAAAAAGGTCTGGACCTGACGATAGCGGTGTCCGAGTACATCGTTAAAAACGGCGGCCAGATCGCGATCATCGGGCGTGGCGAGCCGGAAGAAGAACAAGCCATGCGCGAACTCGCCCTGCGTTTCCCCGGCCAGATCGGTGTGCGCATCGGCTTCAACGAAACCGACGCCCGCCGCATGTTCGCCGGCAGCGATTTCCTGCTGATGCCATCGCGTTATGAACCGTGCGGCTTGAGCCAGATGTACGCCCAGCGTTTCGGTTCGTTGCCGGTGGCGCGCAATACCGGCGGCTTGGCCGACACCATTGAAAACGGCGTCACCGGTTTCCTCTTTGATGAGTCCACCGCCGAGAGTTATCAGGAAGCCCTGAGCCGTGCGTTCAAGGTGTTCGCCTTTCCCGAGTTGCTCAACGCCATGCGCTGCCGCGCCATGGCTGCACCGTTCAACTGGTCCAAGGCTGTCGAACCGTACGCTGAACTTTACGAACGACTGGTG
Source organism: Pseudomonas sp. A34-9 (assembly GCF_029543085.1). NCBI lineage: Bacteria > Pseudomonadati > Pseudomonadota > Gammaproteobacteria > Pseudomonadales > Pseudomonadaceae > Pseudomonas > Pseudomonas sp. A34-9. The sequence goes on from NZ_CP119967.1 coordinate 3,510,789, forward strand.
GCCAAGGCGCTGGGTAAAGCTCACCACAAATAATCACGGAGTTGTCACACAATGCCGTTACGGACCCAAGAGAACTGGCCCCACGGCGCGATCATGCAGGACGCCGAACATACACAATTTGCGCTGTGGGCGCCGGATGCGTTTTACGTCAGCGTCGAGCTGGGAGACGGCCAGTCACTGCCGATGTTGCCGCAGGCAGATGGCTGGTTCGTGATCAAGGCCCGCTGCCCGGCGGGTACGCGTTACCGCTTCAACATCGATGGCGAACTGGAGGTGCCGGACCCGGCCTCCAGAGCGCAAGACGGTGACCTCGACCGCCACAGCGTGGTGGTCGATCCGCTGGCCTATCAATGGCGACACAGTACCTGGCACGGTCGGCCGTGGAACGAAGCGGTGATCTACGAGGTGCACGTGGGTGCGCTGGGCGGATTCGCGGCCATTGAAGCGCATCTGTCGCGGCTCGCCGAGTTGGGCATTACCGCCATTGAACTGATGCCCATCGCGCAGTTTCCCGGCGAGCGTAACTGGGGCTACGACGGCGTTCTGCACTACGCGCCACAAGCGTCCTATGGCACGCCGGAGCAACTCAAACATTTGATCGACACCGCCCACGGCCACGGTCTGGCGGTGATACTCGACGTGGTCTACAACCACTTCGGCCCAGATGGCAACTACCTGAGCCACTACGCCAAAGGGTTTTTCCGCGAGGACAAACACACGCCATGGGGCGCCGGGATCGATTTCAGGCGCCGTGAAGTGCGCGAATTCTTCATCGAAAATGCCCTGATGTGGCTGCTTGAGTACCGCTTCGACGGCTTACGCCTGGACGCCGTACATGCCATCGAGGACCCGCATTTTCTCCGTGAACTGGCGCAACGCATCCGCCAGCAAGTCGATCCGGCACGGCATGTCTGGCTCACGGTCGAGAACGAACTGAACCAGTCGAGCCTGCTCGAAGAAGACTACGACGCACAGTGGAACGACGACGGTCATAACGCCTTGCACGTGCTGCTGACCGGAGAAACCGACGCCTACTACGCCGATTATGCGATGCAGCCGACCGAGCAACTGGCGCGCTGCCTGAGTCAGGGGTTCGTGTTCCAGGGCCATATCACCCGTCACGGCGAACCCCGTGGCGAGCCGAGCGAACACCTGCCCTCCACGGCATTTGTGTTGTTCCTGCAGAACCACGACCAGATCGGCAACCGCGCCTTCGGCGAGCGCCTGCATCAACTGGCCGATCCGCGGGCATTGCAAGCCGCCACCGTGTTGCTGCTGCTCTCGCCGATGATCCCGTTGATGTTCATGGGCGACGAGTTTGCGTGTGAGCAACCCTTCCTGTTTTTCACCAGCCACCACGGCGAACTGGCGGAGCTGGTACGTGAAGGCCGGCGCAACGAATTTGCCGCGTTCAGCGCCTTTACCGACCCGCACCAACGCGAGCAGATCCCCGACCCGAATGCCGAACAGACCTTCCATGCCTCACAGCCACGGCTGATCGGCGAGGGCACGGCGCAGCAGAAAGAGACATTTGAGCTGTACCGCCAGCTCCTGCAACTGCGCCATCAATACATCATCCCGCACCTCTGCGGAACCCAGGCCCTGGGCGCGCAAATGCTCGGGCGCGGGGCCGTCAGCGCCCGCTGGCGCCTGGGCGATGGCAGTGAGCTGCGAATCGACCTGAACCTCAGCGATACGGCAGTGGTCAACCCTCCACGGACCGGCGCAGTGTGGCTGTTTCAAAAGCCACCCGCCGAAGAACACGCCGATGAGGGCCTGCTTCCCCCGTATTGCGCGCTCGTCAGCCTCACGGCCGCAACCCCCTTGCAACCTCTGAATGGAGAGCGCCTATGAGCGATGCGCAACTGGAAATTCTTGCAAGCCGCGCCGGCCTTGCCGTCGACTGGATCGACGCCAACGGCCGTCCGCAAAAAGTCGCCCCGGCGGTGCTGCGCAATGTGCTTATCGGGCTCGGCCATCCGGCCAGCACGGCGCAGGAAATCGACGCCAGCCTGTTGGAACTGCAAGCCGTTCAACAAGACCGCCATCTGCCGCCGCTGCTGACCAGCGATGTCGGCGTCGGCGTTGACTTGGCGCGCTATTTCGCCCCGGAAACTCCGTGTGAAATTCATCTTGAAGACGGCTCGCGGTTGAACCTGAAACTCGACTCCGAAGCGGTGTTGCCGGGCCTGATCCCGGTGGGCTATCAACAAGTACACATCGCCGATCAATATTTCACCCTCGCTGTGGCCCCGGAGCGCTGCTTCAGCGTCGGCGATGCGGTCGATAACCCGATTCCCCGCGCCTGGGGCTTGAGTGCGCAGCTGTATGCCTTGCGCCGTCCCGGCGACGGCGGTTTCGGCGACACTCAAGCGCTGGAAGAACTGGTGCGCGTGGCCGGTGAGCGTGGCGCCGATGCCTTGGCAATCAGCCCGCTGCACGCCATGTTCAGCGCCGATACCGGCCGTTATAGCCCTTATTCGCCGTCCAGCCGGCTGTTCCTTAATCCGCTGTACGCCGCACCGGGCGCGATTCTCGGTGAACGCGCCTTGCGCGATGCGATCGATGCCACAGGTTTGGCCGAGCAGTTTGCGCAACTCGAAGACCTGAAACTGATCGACTGGCCTGCGGCTGCCGAGGCCAAGCAAAAGCTTTTGCAAGCCTTGTACGAAGGCTTCGTCGCCGGTGACCATCCGTTACACCCCGACTTTGCCAGTTTCCGCCACGCCGGTGGCGAAGCACTGGAAAACCACTGCCGGTTCGAAGCGATTCAGGAAATGCGCGCCGCCCGTGGCGAAAACCTCGACTGGCGGCAATGGCCAGAGCACTGGCACGACCCGCGCGGCGCCGCGCTGGAAGCCTTTGCCGAGGAATATGCCGAGCGCATCGGCTACTTCGCCTTTTGCCAATGGCTGATCCACCGCTGCCTCGAGCGTGCGCAAACCGCTGCCCGCAGTGCCGGCATGGGCATCGGCCTGATTGCCGATCTGGCCGTCGGTGCTGACGGCGCCGGCAGTCAGGCGTGGAGCTTTCAGGATGAATTGCTCGCCTCGCTCACCGTGGGCGCGCCGCCGGACATTCTCAATCGCTCCGGCCAGGGCTGGGGGATTTCCGCGTTTTCCCCTGAGGGCCTGATTCGCAATGGTTTTCGTGCCTTCATCGACATGCTGCGTGCCAATTTCGCCCACGCCGGCGGCTTGCGCATCGACCACGTCATGGGCCTGCAACGCTTGTGGGTGATCCCCAATGGCGCCGCGCCCGCCGACGGCGCCTACCTGTATTACCCGGTGGATGATCTGCTGCGTTTGCTGACCCTGGAATCCCATCGTCATCAAGCCATCGTCCTCGGCGAAGACCTCGGCACTGTGCCCGATGGCTTGCAGGAAAAACTCATCGCCCGCTCCATGCTCGGCATGCGCGTGCTGTTGTTCGAACAGAACAACAGCCATTTCAAACCGATTCTCGATTGGCCGGACAATGCGCTGGCAACCACCAGCACTCACGACCTGCCGACGCTCAATGGCTGGTGGCATGGCCGCGACATCGACTGGAACGCGCGCCTGGGGTTTGTCGACGCCAACGGCGAAATCGAATGGCGCCATCACCGCCAGCGCGAGCGCGAAGGCCTGCGCAACGCCTTGAGTCAGGACCCGCAGAATTTTCGCGAGGAGTCCCACGAGGCCGATCAAGTGGTCGATGCCAGCGTGCGTTTCCTGGGCCACACCCGTGCGCCGCTGGTGCTGTTACCGCTGGAAGATGCGCTGGGCATTAACGAGCAGGCCAATCTGCCGGGGACCATCGACACCCATCCGAACTGGTCGCGACGCTTGCCCGCCCCGAGCGAAACCTTGCTCGATGGCGCGGATGCGGCGCGACGTCTTGAACTACTGGCGTGCGCGCGCCTCCAGGCTGCCGAGCGTGACCAATGAATCAAACGCTTATCCAGCCATTGCGTGCGACATTACGTCTGCAATTTCATAAGGGCTTCACCCTCGAACAAGCCGTGCCGCTGGTGCCGTACTTTGCCCGACTGGGCATCAGCCACATTTACGCCTCGCCGCTGCTCGCCGCCCGCGCAGGTTCAATGCATGGCTACGACGTGGTCGACCCGACTCAGGTCAATCCGGAACTGGGTGGCGAACCCGCGTTGCGGCGTCTGGTCAGCACCCTGCGTGACCACGACATGGGGCTGATCCTCGACATCGTTTCCAACCACATGGCGGTCGGCGGCAATGACAATCCGTGGTGGCTGGATTTGCTCGAATGGGGACGCCTGAGTCCCTATGGCGAATTCTTCGACATCCAGTGGCACTCGCCGGACCCGCTGATGGAAGGCCAGTTGCTGCTGCCGTTTCTCGGCAGCGATTACGGGGTCGCGTTGCAGGAAGGCACGCTGAAGCTGCGCTTCAATGCGCAGACCGGCAGCTTTTACGTCGAGCATTACGACCATCACTTCCCGATCTGCCCGAATGATTACGGTGAGTTGCTCAAATCCGCAGAGGCGTTGAAACCACTGGCCGATCGTTTCACTGCGCTCAGCTATCAGACCGACGCCCATTCGCTGGCCATGCCATTAAAGGAAGAGTTGCGGCAACTGGCGAGCGATCCGCGAACGCTCGACGCGATCCAAAGCCTTCTGGCGCACTACGATTCCACCACCGAGGAAGGCTTCCACAAGCTGCATCAATTGCTGGAGCGTCAGAGCTATCGTCTGGCGAGTTGGCGCACGGCGGCGGACGACATCAACTGGCGGCGCTTCTTCGACATCAACGAGCTCGGTGGGCTGCGCGTCGAGCGCCCGGCGGTGTTCGAAGCCACCCACGGCAAAATCTTCCAGTTGATCGCTGAAGGGCTGGTCGACGGTCTGCGCATCGACCATATCGACGGCCTCGCCGATCCGCGTGGTTATTGCCGCAAACTGCGGCGGCGCGTCGATCTGCTGGCACCGGGCAGGCACCTGCCGATCTACATAGAGAAGATCCTCGGCGCCGGTGAAACCCCGCGCCGCGACTGGGCAGTGGACGGCACCACCGGTTATGAGTTCATGAACCAGTTGTCGCTGCTGCAACACGACCCGGACGGCGAATACGTGCTCGGTGATCTGTGGCAACGGCGCAGCGAACGCCCCGCCGCGTTCATCGAAGAAGCACAACTGGCGCGGCAGCAAATTCTCAACGGCTCGCTGGCCAGTGATTGCGAAAGCGTCGCCCAGGCCCTGCTGCAAGTCGCCCGCGATGACCTGATGACCCGCGATTTGACCCTGGGTGCAATCCGCCGGGTGTTGCAGGCGCTGATCGTGCACTTCCCGGTGTACCGCACTTACATCAGCGCCTTGGGCCGCTCGGCGCAGGACGAGGTGTTTTTCCAGCAGGCCATGGACGGCGCCCGGCAAACGCTGAGCGAAGCCGACTGGCCGGTGCTCGACTGCGTTGCCGCCTGGCTCGGTGGCACACCGTGGCGGCGCAAACCGCACGGCCGCTCACGCAAGATTCTCAAGCATGCCTGCGTACGCTTTCAACAACTGACTTCTCCGGCGGCGGCCAAAGCGGTCGAGGACACCGCGCTGTACCGCTCGGCGGTACTGTTGTCGCGCAATGACGTCGGCTACAACACTGAACAGTTCAGTGCCCCGGTCAGCGACTTTCATGCGGTCAATCAGCAACGGTTGAATGAATTCCCCGACAACTTGCTCGCCACCGCGACCCATGATCACAAACGTGGCGAAGACACCCGCGCACGGCTGGCCGTGCTCAGTGAACGCAGCCATTGGTACGCCGAGCAGATCGAACTATGGCGCGCCCTCGCCCGCCCGGTGCGGGTTGACGAGCAAATGCCGTCGAGCGGCGATGAGCTGATCCTCTATCAAGCGTTGCTGGGCAGTTGGCCGCTGCAATTGTGCGATGACGATCAGGCCGGGTTCGCCGACTACGCCAGACGCATCTGGCAATGGCAACAGAAAGCCCTGCGCGAGGCGAAGCTGCAAAGCAGTTGGAGCGCACCCAATGAAGCCTATGAAAACGCCGCGCAGGCGTTCACGGAAAAACTCCTCACCGGTGAAGAAGGCGAACTGCTGCGCGCAGCACTGAGCAAGACCGTCAACAGTATCGCCGCTGCCGGCGCCCTCAATGGCTTGGCGCAAACCTTGCTGCGCATGACCGTGCCGGGGGTGCCGGATCTGTATCAGGGTAACGAGTTCTGGGACTTCAGCCTAGTCGATCCGGACAATCGCCGGCCGGTGGATTACGCCGCTCGCGAGCAATCACTGCAAGCACCTGCGCCGATCGCGGACTTGTTGCCGCACTGGCGTGACGGGCGCATCAAGCAAGCCTTGATCGCCCAAGTGTTGAACCTGCGTGTCGAGCATGCCGAGCTGTTCCGCCGTGGCAGCTACCAGGCCCTGGAAGTGCTCGGCAGTCAGGCGCACAACGTGCTCGCGTTTGCCCGTGAGCACGAGGGGCAGCAGGCCATCGTGATCGTGCCGATCCGTTGCGCAAACCTGCTGGAAAACGGTGCTGTACCTCAGGTTGATGCGCTGCGCTGGGGCGATACGCGGGTGGTTCTACCGTTCGCCGCCTCTGAAACAAACCTGAAGGGACTTTTTTCAAGCCGCGCAGTCACAAAAAACAGGGAGCTGAATATCAGCGACGCGCTGGGGGATGTCCCGGTCAATCTCTTTATCCAACACTTAACGTGAGCATGAGTTCAGATCAGGAGCATTGCGATGAGTACCGACGATAAACGCATTCGCGAATTCGCCTATCAAATCTGGGAATCGGAAGGCAAGCCTGAAGGGCACGAGGAGCGCCACTGGGAGATGGCGCGCAAACTGGCCGAAGCGGAAGCCCTGGCACCGAAGAAACCACCGAAGGCTGCCGGCAGCAAAACCGCAGGCAAGGCCGCCGAGGCCAAAGCGCCGGCCGCCAAACCGAAACCTGCGGCCAAAGCCAAACCCGCCAGCGCCGCCAAAGTGATTCCCCCGGGCGAAAAAGCCGCCGAGAAAAAGCCTAAAGCGCCGCGAAAGCCTTCGGCGATCTGACGCTTACCGGACTGTTGAAATGAATCAATGTGTGGCGGGTCAGCTCGCCACCCAGGGCTCACTCGCCCTCAAGAAACACACAAAACCCCTGTGGGAGCGAGCCTGCTCGCGAAAGCGTCGGCACATCCGACACCTCTGTTAGCTGACCCAGCGCTTTCGCGAGCAGGCTCGCTCCCACAGGGGAAACAGTGTCAACCGAACCATCCCGATTTTTGCAGGAGCAATCATGACCCGTCCAAAGAAAGCCGAGCCCACCGCGCACGCCGAGCCGTCGAGAATCCGTGAAGGCCTGCCCTTCCCGCTCGGAGCGACCTGGGATGGTCTGGGGGTGAACTTTGCTCTGTTTTCCGCCAACGCCACCAAGGTCGAACTGTGCATCTTCGACGATGCCGGCGAGGTCGAACTCGAACGCATCGAACTGCCCGAATACACCGACGAGATTTACCACGGCTACTTGCCCGATGCGCACCCGGGGCTGATCTACGGCTACCGCGTCTACGGCCCGTATGACCCGGCCAACGGCCACCGTTTCAACCACAACAAATTGCTCATCGACCCGTACGCCAAACAATTGGTCGGCGAACTGAAATGGTCGGAAGCGCTGTTCGGCTACACCATCGGCCACCCTGACGCCGATCTGAGTTTCGACGAACGCGACAGCGCGCCCTTCGTGCCCAAATGCAAGGTCATCGACCCGGCGCACACCTGGGGCAACGACCACCGCGTCAGCGTGCCGTGGGACAAGACCATCATTTATGAAACCCATGTGCGCGGCATCAGCATGCGCCACCCTGCGGTGCCGGAGAACGTGCGCGGTACCTTCGCCGGGTTGATGGTCGACGACGTGCTCGAACACATTCGCAAGCTCGGCGTTTCCACGGTCGAGTTGCTGCCAATTCACGCCTTCGTCAACGACCAGCACTTGCTGCACAAAGGCATGACCAACTACTGGGGCTACAACAGCATCGCGTTTTTCGCCCCCGACCCGCGCTATCTCGCCAGCGGCAAGATCGCCGAGTTCAAGGAGATGGTTGCGCACCTGCACGAAGCCAATCTCGAAGTGATTCTCGACGTGGTCTATAACCACACCGCCGAAGGCAACGAGCAAGGCCCGACCCTATCGATGCGCGGCATCGACAACGCCTCATACTACCGACTGATGCCGGATGACAAACGCTTCTACATCAACGATTCCGGCACCGGCAACACCCTCGACCTGAGTCATCCGTGCGTGCTGCAAATGGTCACCGACTCGCTGCGCTACTGGGCCAGTGAGATGCATGTCGACGGCTTCCGTTTCGATCTGGCGACCATTCTCGGCCGCTATCACGACGGTTTCGACGAGCGCCACAGCTTCCTCGTCGCCTGTCGTCAGGACCCGGTGTTGCGTCAGGTGAAAATGATCGCCGAGCCGTGGGACTGCGGCCCCGGTGGCTATCAGGTCGGCAACTTCCCGCCGGGCTGGGTCGAATGGAACGACAAGTTCCGCGACACCGTGCGTGCGTTCTGGAAAGGTGATGACGGCCAGGTTGCCGACTTCGCCAGTCGCATGACCGCCTCCGGCGAGATGTTCAACCAGCGCGGGCGGCGTCCGTATTCCTCGGTGAACTTCATCACCGCCCACGACGGTTTCACTCTCAACGATCTGGTCTCGTACAACGACAAGCACAACGAAGCCAACGACGAGAACAATCAGGACGGCAGCAACAACAACCTGTCGTGGAACCACGGCGTCGAAGGCCCGACCGACGATCCGGAAATCAATGCCCTGCGCCACCGGCAGATGCGCAATTTCTTCGCCACGTTGCTGCTGGCCCAAGGCACGCCGATGATCGTCGCCGGTGACGAGTTCGCGCGCACTCAGGACGGCAACAACAACGCCTATTGCCAGGACAGCGAAATCGGCTGGGTCAACTGGGATCTGAGCGAGGACGGCAAGGCCCTGCTCAAGTTCGTCAAACGTCTGATCAAGTTGCGTCTGGCCTATCCGATCCTGCGCCGTGGGCGTTTTCTGGTTGGCGAGTACAACGAGGACATCGGCGTCAAGGACGTCACCTGGCTGGCCCCGGACGCCACCGAGATGACCACCGAGCACTGGCACGACGCGCACAATCGCTGCCTGGGCATGTTGCTCGATGGTCGCGCGCAAGAAACCGGCATTCGCCGCAAAGGCGCCGACGCGACCCTGCTGCTGGTGGTCAACGCCCATCATGACGTCGTCAACTTCACGTTGCCGGAAGTGCCGGAAGGCAGTTTCTGGACCTGCATGATCGACACCAATCAGCCGGCGATCCGTGGCCAGGAACGCTTCGACTTCGGCCACGAATACTCGGTCACCGGGCGCTCGCTGCTGCTGTTCGAACTGCAACGTGAAGAAGAAGACTGATATGGACTTGCACAACTACATCGCTCGCCGTCCGCCGGACTATGCCGACACGGTGGCCCTCGGCAATTGTCTGCGGGCCATGGTCGAGGCCGGGCTGGACCGTTTGCCGTTGCCGGGCAGTGGCCACACGCTGGAACGTTTTCAGTGTCTGGCGCAGGTCGCCGGGCATGATCTCGGTTTGTGCAAACTGTTCGAAGGCCATACCGACGCACTGGCGATTATCGAGCAACTGGGCGGCACGCCGACGCCGGGCAGCACCTGGGGCATGTGGGCGGCTGAACCGCCGCAGGCGCGAGTCAAGGTCAGCCAGGCCAGGCACATGGTCACGCTGCACGGGCGCAAGGCCTGGTGCTCCGGGGCCGCCGTGCTCAGCCATGCCTTGCTCACCGCGTGGGATGCCGAGGATCAGCAACAACTGGTGGCCGTCGCCCTCGACCAACCTGGCGTGACCGTCACCGAGCAAGGCTGGCAAGCCGTGGGCATGGCCGCCACCGGCAGCGTGGAGGTGCTGTTCGACGGCGCCGAAGCGCAGGCCATCGGCAATCCCGGCGACTATCTGCAACGACCGGGCTTCTGGCAAGGCGGGATCGGGATTGCGGCGTGCTGGTATGGCGCCGCCAGGCAAATTGCCGAAGCGTTGCGCGCACAGTGTGGACAGCGCCCGGAGCCGCACGCCCTCGCCCACCTTGGCGCGGTCGATAGCGCCTTGCAGGCAGCCGCCGATGTGCTGCGTTTCAGCGCCCTGCACATCGATGCACATCCCGAAGACAACGCCGAACTGCTCGCCCGTCGTGCCCGCGCGGTGGTCGAACAGTCAGCTGAGCAGGTGATCCGTGAAGTCGGTCGCGCCCTCGGCGCCGGGCCGTTTTGCAAGAATCGCCACTTTGCCCGGCTCAGCGCTGATCTGCCGGTGTTCCTGCGGCAAAGCCACGCCGAACGCGACCTCGCGGCCCTGGGCCAAATGGTCACCGCCCAATCCAGGGAGGCATGGCGGCTATGAGCGCGGTCAAGAAAGATAATCCGATCGTCGGCCAAGGCACGTCACTGCAGCAATGGCAGGGCTCGCGGCAACTGGCGGAACTGGACAGCATCGATGTTCTCGATCTGGTCCCGCCGGGTTCGCGGGCGGTGATCATTGCGCCGCACCCTGACGATGAAGTGCTCGGTTGCGGCGGTTTGTTGCAACTGCTCGCCGCCGCTGGCCGACCTTTGCAACTGATCTCGGTCACCGACGGCAGCGCCAGTCATCCCGGTTCCGAGCGCTGGTCCGTCGAGCGCCTCAGCGTGATCCGTCCGCAGGAATCCTCTGAAGCACTGCGCCGTCTCGGCGTACCCATGCATCGTCTGAAGTGGCTGCGTGGCGGGTTCACCGACACCCAGGTGGCGGCGCAAGAAGCCGAGCTGAGCGATTTCCTCGAGCGCCATCTGCGCGCCGAAGATGTCATTTTTACCACGTGGCGCGAAGACGGCCATTGCGACCACGAAGCCGTCGGCCGCGCCAGTGCCGAGGCCGCCCGCCGCGTCGGTGCGAGTTGCCATGAACTGCCGGTGTGGACGTGGCACTGGGCAACCCCGGAAGACGCCGTCGTACCCTGGCAACGGGCACGCAAGATTCTCCTGACGCCGGCGCAAGTCGCGCGCAAGCGCCACGCGGTGCATGCCTTCGCCAGTCAACTGGAAGGCGATGCTGACGCCGGACTCGCTCCGGTGCTGGCGCCCTACGTGCTTGATCGCCTGTTGCAGCCCTTCGAAGTGGTGTTTCTATGAGTGTCGAGGATCGCTATTTCGACGGCCTGTTTGCCGGCAACGATGACCCGTGGGCCTTCCGCGATCGCTGGTACGAGCAGCGCAAACGCGCGATCACCCTCGCCGCCCTGCCGCGTCCGCATTATCGGGCAATCTTTGAGCCGGGATGCGCCAACGGCGAGTTGAGCGCCGAACTGGCCAGCCGCTGCGATCGCTTGCTGTGCTGCGACACCGCCAGTGCGGCGGTGACCTTGGCGCGCACGCGTTTGAGTCTGTTCGATCACGCCGAAGTGCGGCAAAACCGTCTTCCCGGCGACTGGCCGGAGGAAAAATTCGACCTGATTGTATTTAGCGAGATCGGCTACTACCTCGATGGCGAAGATCTGACAGAAGTAATCCGTCGGGCCAGTGATTGCCTGACTGCCGACGGCCAGCTCCTCGCCTGTCACTGGCGTCCGCCCATCGATGGCTGCCCGCTGAACGCGCGACAGGTTCATGACCTGATCCACGAAAAACTGCATCTGCCGCGACTGGTGCTGCATCAGGAAGCGGATTTCATCCTTGAGCTGTGGAGCCGCGAACCGCGCTCGGTGGCGGCACTGGAGGGATTGCGATGATCGGCATTTTGATCCCGGCGCACAACGAGGAAGACTTGCTCGACGATTGCCTGAAGGCAGCGATGCGCGCCAGCCGGCACGGCTTGCTGGCCGGCGAACGGGTCGAGGTATTGGTGGTGCTCGACAGCTGCACTGACCGCTCGGCGCAAATTGTCAGCGGCTATCCAGTGCTGAGCCTTCACATCGACGCGCGCAATGTTGGTAAGGCCCGCGCGGCGGGTGCACAGCTTTTGCTGGAGCGCGGCGCGCGCTGGATCTCCTGCTCGGATGCCGACAGCCGCGTGGCCGACGACTGGCTGGTGGCGCAGTTGGGCTTGGGTGCGGACGCAGTCTGCGGTACCGTCACGGTCGAACGCTGGCATGAGTCGTTCGATGCGGCGGCGCAAATCCGCTACCACCGGCATTACCGTGCCTGCGATGGCCATCGGCACATTCATGGCGCTAATCTGGGCATCAGCGCCGACGCTTATCGCTGGGCCGGAGGCTTTAAACCGTTGGCGTGCGACGAAGATGTGCAGCTGGTGAGGGAGCTGGAACGGGACGGTGCCAACATCGCCTGGAGTCATCGCCCGCAAGTCCACACCAGCGCTCGATTCGACAGCCGTGCTCGCGGTGGCTTTGGTGACTATCTGCGAAATCTGGCACAGGTGGAGCAAAAAAAAGCGGATCAGATTGATCTGTGACGCGACGGATCTGCCTTCATGAGCAATACTCTGCTGCGCGGCAATCCAGGGTTCGGAGCGTCGCAAGGCATTCAACCAGCCTTCACGGGTCGGTGGCGTCTGGCAATCACGGCCACGCACACGACTGAGGGCGAGACAACACAAGGACGTCAGACCATGAAACCGTTATCCCTGAGCGACAGCAGTCTGCCGGCGCAAATATGGAACAGCGCCGCACAACTGGACAACATTCCCGTCATCAATACCCGCAGCCTGGTGCCCGACGGTGCCCGCGCCGTGGTCATCGCGCCGCATCCCGGCGATGAAGTGGTCACCTGCGGCGGACTGCTGCAATTACTTGCCAGCCTAGGCCATCCGCTGCAACTGCTGTCGATCACTGACGGCAGTGCCAGCCACCCGGGCTCGCGGCAGTGGTCGGAAAAACGCCTGAGCGTGTTTCGCCCGCAAGAAAGCGTCGAAGCCTTGCGCCGCCTCGGTCTGCCGATGCACAGCCTGAAATGGGTGCGTGGCGGCTTCACCGACAACGCCCTGTGCGACCAGCAGGCGCAAGTGACCGAGTTCATCAGCCGTTACCTGCGCCCCGGTGACGTGGTGTTCAGCACCTGGCGCGGCGATGGCAACGACGATCACGAAGCAGTGGGACGGGCCAGCGCGCAAGCGGCGGAACAGGCCGGCGCGACGTTCCATGATGTACCGGTCTGGGCGTGGCACTGGCCCGAGCGCGACCAACAGATGATCCCATGGGAGCGTGCACGCAAACTGCGCCTCGACACCTGGACCGTGGCGCGCAAGAGCCACGCCACTCACGCCTATGCCAGCCAGCTCAAGGGCGAACCGGCCATAGGCATCGCGCCGATGCTACCGCCGGTAATTCTTGAGCGGATGCGTTTGCCGTATGAAATCGTCTTCGTCTGACTGCTACAAGATTCAAAAACAGCAAAATCCCTGTGGGAGCTGGCTTGCCAGCGATGCGTCGGGTCAGCCAATGAAGGCGTCGCTGGTGGCGCCATCGCGGGCAAGCCCGCTCCCACGGAACCCGTAGCCTTAAAAAACCACGCCTGACCGCCTTAACCGTTCGTCTGGAAACCGCCCATACCTGTCAACTCTGACAGTACCCGGTTTCTCCTGCCTGATGTGTGATGAGCCCACTTTCCGAACGCATTCGGGCCTCTCGTCTCCAGGAGCAAGTGATGGATATCCAGTCCTCTGTACTCAACGAACTGTTCGTGCTGTACCCGGTGATCATTCAGGGCTGGGTCACCCCGGTAAAACCGGACGGTATTGCCCACGGCGGCATTCCCAAAGTGCTCTACGACGGGCAACCACAGGGCCTTGAGTGCCTGATCGATCCCTGGACCGAGTTGCAACTGAAATCCTGGACCATGGCCGCCGATGATCGCGTGGATTTGTACGTCAACGACGACCCCTCACCGGCAACCGGCACGACCGTGAAACCCGGGGAGGAAAATCTGCGCGTGCGTCTGTACCTGCCCCACGGGCATTTGAGGCAGGGTCCGAATCCGCTGAAATATATAGTCACCCGCGTCGGCGGCAACACTGAGACATCCCGTGAACTGGTGGTGCTGTATCACCTGCGCGCACCGGACAGTCTGGATCTGGTCATCCCGCCAGACGTTATCAAGGACGGTGTCAGCGCCGCACGGGCCGCACAAGGAGTGATATTCACGTTCCTCTATAACAATCGACGCCAATACGACCGCATCCAATGCCTGGTGGGCGATACCCAATTCTGGTTCGACGTCCCCGACGGCACAGCACCCATCACTTACACCCTGTACACCGACACCTTCCGCGCGGCGGGCGACAACCCCAGCGCGGTGGTCGAATTCTTTGTCGTCGACCAGTTGGGCAACCGTAGCCAATCACCGGAGAAACGGCTGGATATTCATCTGGATCGAGTGGATCTGACCACGCCAGTTCTCGACAACGTATTGGACGCCGCCAATAAGGAAGTGCTGGAGGGCACAAGCACTTTTAGCACCACGCTGAAACTCAAAGGCAAGGCGAGCAATGGTCAGCAAGTCGAGATTTTTGACGGGAGCGGTGCCAGCGCGGTGCCCAAAGGCACAGTAACCGCCCATCCAACGACGGGCGAATGGGAACGCACGATCACCGTACCGGTGGGTGTTCGCCGGTTGTATGCCAAGGCGCTGTATGCGGTGAGTCCGGTGTATTCGAATGTGCGTAACCTGACCGTTACGGCCGCCACCACTCCGACACTGGTCAATGTGCTGGATGCGAGCAACGAGGAAGTGCTGGAAGGTACGTTCACCATCAGCACCACACTGAAACTCAGAGGCAAGGCCAGCAACGGACAGCAAGTCGAGATTTTTGACGGGAGCGGCGCCAGCGCCGTCCCCAAAGGCACAGTAACCGCCCATCCAACGACAGGCGATTGGGAGCACGAGATTACCGTGCCGGTGGGTGCTCGCCGGTTGTATGCCAAGGCACTGTATGCCGTGAGTCCGGTGTATTCGAATGTGCGTAACCTGACCGTTACGGCCGCCACCACTCCGACACTGGTCAATGTGCTGGATGCGAGCAACAAGGAAGTGCTGGAAGGTACGTTCACCATCAGCACCACACTGAAACTCAGAGGCAAGGCCAGCAACGGACAGCAAGTCGAGATTTTTGACGGGAGCGGCGCCAGCGCTGTGCCCAAAGGCAAAGCAACCGCTCATCCAGCGACAGGCGATTGGGAGCACGCGATCACCGTACCGGTGGGTGCTCGCCGGTTGTATGCCAAGGCGCTGTATGCGGTGAATCCGGTGGATTCGAATGTGCGCAATCTGACCGTAACATCGCCATCGGACTTTGTAATAACACCGTCCACTTTAACTATTAACGGGTTTAACTTGTTCATCGAAGACTCTGGGTTGAACTGGACTAAAACGGGTGCCGACGCCCCGAATACTTTCCAGCAAGTGACAGTAACGGGCGGTGTTCCACCCTACTTTTACAGTATCCCTCCAAACCAATTCGCATCCGTAGACTCCACCGGATTAGTCAGATCGATAGGGAACGGCACGTCGACACTCACCGTCAGGGACAGCGCTGGGAATGCCAAAACTGTCAGCGTGAATACGTCAAGCGTTTACAAAATCCTGGTCAATAACACACCGCAGAGCCGTGCCCAGGCAGAGGCTTGGATGAGGTCTGTAGGAGGTACACCGATATATGACCAACCCGACGACGAACAGTACAAACACGAAAATTATGTCTCCTTTCAAATCGTCTCAAAATTCAATCGACCACCCGGTGAACGGCAGGACTATCACAACGTAAGATTGCGGAAAAACAACGCAGAAACATACATTACAATAAACGCGAGACCTAATTACAGATGGTGTTGGACATCTAACTCCCCCCCAACACTTGTTGCTCCAGCCATGTGCAAAAAACCAATTTAGCCATGCCGTGAGCAATTGAGGAGAGACCACTTTTTCATAATGTGGTCTCTCCCCTTTTAGCGTTCGCCGCGCAATACAGGAGCTGCCGAACATTTATCAGGGACAAACATTTATCAGGGACAGACCACGTTTCTATCCAGACAGATCACCCGGGTAAAAAGGGGACGGACTTATTTAACCATTGATTTAAACAGCGGGGCTTGATCGAGATTTTTCTGCTGACCGGGATGGCCCTTTCGCGAGCAAGCTCGCTCCCACAGGGAAACGCATTCCAAATGTGGGAGCGAGCCTGCTCGCGAAGGGGCCAGTGAAGTCAGCGCAAATTGCGTTTTAAACTCAGGCGTTTAAAGGACACCTCCAGACACGCCTTTCAGGCTACAAATTCTTGCGTCATTGCCTACAGCCAAGCCAGAATCCGCCGGCTTGTGCGCCTTGGGGTCGGGTTCTATTGTGGGTCGGTCGCTGATTGTTCAGTGATCGGGTTTAGCAGCCCGGATGTTTCTCTAGACGCACAAAGTCCGTTGCCGTTATGGCGGCTTTGCGTGGGGCACTTCGGTGCGCCGGGTTCTAGAGTCCTGGTCTGCTAACCCGCGTACAGCCGCCACCTCCTTCGTTAGCAGCGAACGGTGGCAGCTTCACTACTCTAGAGGCTTTACCGATGATCAAACCAACGCCAAACCCACCCGAAACCGACCCCACCTCCCCCTACGAATCCCTCGATTCAAAAAAACTCCACGAAGCCGCCGACCGCGCTCTCGACCACTACCTCTGCCCACCCGGCTCGACGCCACCGCCCCGTAAAACCCGCAGGATGTACGCCGTAACTGCAGACTTCAAAAACGAGGAGCTGCTGGCCGAGGCCTTCGAGACCCTCGCGTCGGCAAGAACCATCGCCCATGACTTCGCCCATCTCATACCCGCGTCGCAGCGCCGGACGCTGATGGGCATTGCGCAACTGATCATGCTCGGGGAGCTGGCGGTGAACCGGGTGATGGATAATTTGCAGTTGCCGGACTGACACCAGCCCACCCTGTGGCGGGGCAGCTTGTCGAATCGTCGCACCGTCTCGCTCGGCTGCGCAGCAGTCGTAAATCCTGAGTACGCAGTATTCTGAAGGATTGAATTCTCAGGTTTTGGGGCGGCTATGCAGTCCATCGGGGCTGAGTCCCTTTACCACCATCACGACTGTAGGAGCTGCGGCACGCTGCGATCTTTGGATCTTGATTTTTAACAGCAAGATCAAAAGATCGCAGCGTGTCGCAGCTCCTACACAGGGGCGGTGTAGTGTTTTTCAGACGGAACTGCCGCCCTCACCCATCAGTCGCATGAACAGGCACTCAGGATTCAGAGGAGTAACCGTGTCCAGCGATCCCAAGCGTCATGCCGTCGACGCCCCGGTCATCCAGCGCCTGCGGGTGCTGACGGTCAATACCCACAAGGGCTTCACCGCACTCAATCGGCGTTTCATCCTCCCGGAACTGCGCGAAGCGGTACGCAGTACCTCGGCCGATCTGGTGTTTTTGCAGGAAGTGGTGGGTGAACACGAGCGGCATTCGAACCGCTACAACGAATGGCCGCAAACCTCGCAATACGAATTCCTCGCCGACAGCATGTGGAGCGACTTCGCCTACGGACGCAATGCGGTCTACCCCGATGGCCACCACGGCAACGCACTATTGTCGAAATACCCGATTCGCGAATACCGCAACCTCGACGTGTCAATCACCGGTCCCGAGCGCCGTGGCTTGTTGCACTGCGTGCTGGACGTGCCCGGTCACGCTGAAGTGCATGCGATCTGCGTGCATTTGAGTCTGCTGGAAAGTCATCGCCAATTGCAGCTGCAATTGCTTTGTCAGTTGCTCGAATCCCTGCCTGACGATGCGCCGGTGATCATCGCCGGCGACTTCAATGACTGGCAGCTCCAGGGCAACGCCGCCCTCGCCCGGCGCGACTATCTACACGAAGCCTTTGAACGCCATCACGGCCGACCGGCCAAGACCTACCCGGCGCGTTTTCCGTTGCTGCGTCTGGACCGGATCTACCTGCGCAATGCCAGCAGCCATGACCCGCGGATCCTCGGCAACAAGCCGTGGACGCACCTGTCGGATCACCTGCCGCTGGCGGTGGAAGTGCACCTGTAATCGCCGTTCGGCGCAGACCGTCTGTCAGGACCACTTGCTCAGTGCACGAAAGCAACTACACCTAAAAGCAGCTCAAGGAGTAGCGCATTCAACTTGTTAGCGCATGGATCTCACGTAGTGCATCAGCTGCACAGGATGGCCGATCCAACGCTCGCTCAAGGATGAATTCCCCGTATTTGCCACCAGGGAATTGCCATGACGCGCTACGCCAGAAAACTGCGGGCACTGCCCCAGTCCTTGATTCTGCCTGCCTCTTTGCTGCTGCTTTCCGGTTCGCCCGCCTCCGCCGCTTGTTTGCTGGTCCCGGGTCCCGGCAACGACGCTTTCAACTGTGACAGCGGCACCAGCGGTTCGCTGACCGATCTGTCGGGCAATAACAGCCTGACGTTCCCCGCCAATGGCACTGGCCGAATCAACGGCAGCGTGACTTTTGGCGCCGGCACCGACCGAGTCGAGATGAACTCCGGGGTGATCACTGGCGCGGTGAACCAAGGCAACGGCATTGATGATTTCATCATGACCGGCGGCTCGATCGGTTCACTGGCCCAAGGCGACAGTCGCGACACTTTCTTGATGACCGGCGGCACCATCGTTGGCGCCTTCGAGGACGGCGATGTCGCACGCATGACCGGCGGCAGCATCGGCCGCGTCGACATGAAACTGGACAACAATATTTTCGACCTCTCGGGCGGGCAGATCATCGGCAATCTGGTCACCGGTTTCGGCACTGACACCATCATCGTCTCCGGTGGCCGCATCGGCGGTAACGTCAGTGTCAGCGGTGGCAACGACAGCATCACGGTGACCGGTGGAGAAATCGTCGGTGAGATCCGCGCCAGTGTCGGCGATGACCGCTTGCTGTGGGACGGTGGCGGCATCATCCGCTCGGCCATTCTGATGGACGTCGGCAATGACAGCGCGACGCTGCGCAATCTCGACGACAGTATTCTTGCACTCACTCCCAGTGTGGACGGCGGCACAGGCAACGATGTGCTGAGCTTCGATAACAGCCGAACCGCCCTGCCCGCGCGCTTCACCCAGTGGGAAACGGTGAATCTGAGCAACGGCTCGCAACTGGATCTGAGCGCCAGCAGCCTGGTGCTGGGCGATGCCGGAACCGGCAGCGGCGTGTTAAATATCGATGCCAGCAGCGTGGTGTTGTCAACCCAGGGTGCAGTCTCGACTGCTGTGGCCGGGCAAGCCGTGACGCTCAACAACGCAGGCATCATCGATCTGACGCGCGGCAATAGTCGCACTGACGACACGCTCACCGTGCAAGGCAACTACGTCGGCAATAACGGCCAGTTGTTGCTGCAAACCGTGGTAGCCGGCGACGATTCGCCAAGCGACAGGTTGGTGGTCAACAATGGCAGTCTCAGTGGTGCCTCGATCATCAGCGTCAGCAATACCGGCGGTCTGGGCGCGCTGACCCAGGCCAACGGCATTCAATTGGTGCAGGCGCAAGGCAGCACGGTCAGTACTGATACCGCGTTTACCCTCAGCGGCCCGGTGTCTGCCGGCGCCTACGATTACTACCTGTTCAAGGGCGGTGTCACTGCCGGCACCGAGAACAGTTGGTACTTGCGCTCGGCGGTGGTCGCGCCGCAGGTGGTGAGCGTGCCCAATCCCGATCCGACGTTACCGCCGCTTCTGGTGCCGGTGGTGGCCACGCCTGTCGCGGCGGCTATTACGCCGATTGTCGCGACACCGGGCGAACCTGCGCCCACTCAATCGCTGCCTGTGCTGCCGGCGGCCGTGGCGGGTGCCGCTCCGATCCCTCTGTATCGCCCGGAGGTACCCACCTGGTCGGTGCTGCCACCCGCCGCCGCGCAATTGACCCTCAACGCGCTGGGCACCTTTCATGATCGTCAGGGCGATCAGCGCCTGCTCAGCGAAACCGGCGCGTTCGGCGCGGGTTGGGGTCGGGTCTACGGCAAGAATTTCGATCAGACCTGGGCCGGGACCGTCACCCCACGCCTGGACGGATCGCTCAACGGCTTTCAGGTCGGCAATGATCTCTACAGTGCACAAACCTCTGGCGGCCAGACTCAACGCCTCGGCTTTTTCGTCGGCCATAGCCGCCTACAGGGTGACGTCGACGGCTTCAATGAAGGTTTTCAGAACAAAAGCGCCGGTAAAATCAAACTTGAAGGCGACAGTTACGGCTTGTATTGGACGCTGACCGATCCGTACGGCTGGTACATCGACACGGTCGTGATGGGCACACGTTTCGATGGCGACAACCACTCCGACCGTGGTGTGAAGCTGGACAATCGCGGTCATGCCCTGACGCTTTCGGCGGAAGCGGGTTATCCGTTTGCGCTCGACGACACCTGGGTGGTCGAGCCACAAGCGCAAATCATTCACCAGAAAATCTCCCTCGACAGCCAGGACGACGGCATTTCACAGGTCTCGTTCGATTCCGATGGAGCCTGGACCGGTCGCCTCGGTGCGCGCCTCAAAGGACGTTATCAAATCAGTGGCTTGCCGGTGGAGCCGTATCTGCGCGCCAACCTGTGGCACACGTTCTCCGGCACCGATTCGGTAACCTTTGGCGACAACGATGTGATCAGTAGCGAACAGAAGTCGTCGACGGCGGACGTCGGTCTCGGTTTGGTGCTGACACTGGATGGCGCGGTGAGTGTCTACGCCAGTACCGATTACAGCCGCAATATTGACAGCAATGACTTGCGCGGGGTGTCGGGCAACCTCGGGGTTCGTATCAGCTGGTAAACCTTCTGTCGGCAATAAAACACCTCTGGCGCGGGGCTTTCGCAGCGATTTTCCATACAAACAACCACTTAGTTATGCTCGATAAAACAAACGCTTGCAAAGCCTGATTTGCCACTACCGCTCATCGTTCAATTTCTTGACGGCTGCGCACGACTCTTCTTATCTCTACCTTACTACCCCCGGAATCACTACCCGGGATGAGCCTTCGGACACTCGCGAAATCGAGCGGCCACGGTTCGCCCCGCTCCATTCGGTCGCCCCTCGTTCGGGGTAGGAGAGACGCCACATCGAGATACCGCATGCGCCTGCAAGGTAGACCTCCATGAAAATTTCAATCACCCCACACGAGATCAAAATCACTTTCTGCACAGTGTCGAGTTCTATCTTGCTGTGCTCATCCATGGAGGCGCAGGCCGGTCCTGCGGCGGATGAAACGGCCCCGTGGTACCGCGCGGATGTGCCCGTCATGACCTTGCCCGCCACCGTCATCACCCCCGGACCGCAGCGTTTGAGTCCACGGCCTGACTTGCAAGGCGCCAACCTGATCACCGAAGACCTGGCCCCCGGCGCCTGGGATCAACTCTATGGCCGCAGTGCCCGGCAAGCGCAAACCGATGTGCTCTCTTCAGGTTTCGCAACGCCCGGCAGCG
The DNA here is from genome assembly GCF_029543085.1 of Pseudomonas sp. A34-9. Classification (NCBI taxonomy): domain Bacteria; kingdom Pseudomonadati; phylum Pseudomonadota; class Gammaproteobacteria; order Pseudomonadales; family Pseudomonadaceae; genus Pseudomonas; species Pseudomonas sp. A34-9. The sequence continues at coordinate 3,532,212 of NZ_CP119967.1, forward strand.
GCGACTTCAAAGGTCCCGCCGTGCTGACCGTCCAAGGTGGCAGCCATACCCAGACCATTGGCCTGATCGGCGGCCTCAACCAGATTCAAGCCAACGCCAATGGTCTGCTCACCAGCCGTGCCTTGGCAGATCCGAACAGTGACACCCTCAACCTGCAAGGCCAGAGCCTCGGCGCCTACTACAGCCTGATCGGCGCCCAGGGCTGGCATGTGGATCTATCGGCCAGCGGTGGCCGGGTCAGCGGTTTCAGTCGTAATGAACAAGGTGCGCGCCAGGCCACCGAAGGGAGCGCACTGACTTTGTCGGTAGAGGGCGGTTATCCGATTGGTTTGAGCGACAACTGGGTGGTCGAACCGCAGGCGCAATTGATCAATCAACGCATCACCCTCGACACGCCGTATGCCGGCTCGGACAACGCCTCCTCCACGGATTTGACAGCCTGGAGCGGCCGCGTCGGTGCGCGCTTGAAAGGCAGTTACGATCTGAACGGTTTGCCGGTCGAACCCTTCGTGCGCACCAACCTCTGGCACACGGTGTATACCGGCAGCACGGTGACCCTGGACCAGGTCGACAAGATCAGCAGCAGCCGCAAGTCATCCACCGTTGAGCTGGGCCTGGGCCTGGTAGCGCGGGTGACCCCGGCGGTGAGTCTTTACGTGAGTGCCGATTACAGCAGTGACGTCGATGACAATGATTTGAACGGGATTATTGGCAGCCTTGGGGTGCGGATGCGCTGGTAAGCGGTGAGCCGGATTTTGAAGGTGTCTGAACTGACGCCTTCGCGAGCAGGCTCGCTCCCACATTTGGAATGTATTTCCCCTGTGGGAGCGAGCCTGCTCGCGAAGGCAGCGACGCGGTCTCGGATCAGCCCTCCGGTTTGAGGATCAACACCGCCAACGGCGGCAGATTCAGCTCCAGCGACAACGACTGGCCATGACTCGGCACTTCCTCGGTAAACGCCCCGCCACCGTTGCCATAGTTGGAACCGGCGTAGGTGTCGGCGTCGCTGTTGAGCAACTCGCTCCAGCGCCCGGCAAACGGCACACCGACCCGATAGGATTGACGAGGCACCGGGGTGAAGTTGGCCACCACCAGCACCGGTTCGCCTTCCTTGCTCCAGCGCAGCCAGGCATAAACGCTGTTGATCGCATCGTCGCCGATCAGCCACTGGAAGCCTTGCGGTGCGTCATCCTGATCGTGCAGGGCGGGCAGTTCGCGGTACAGGCGATTGAGGTCGCCGACCAGTTTCTGCACGCCTTTGTGCTCGGAATACTGCAGCAAGTACCAATCCAGTTGCTGATCGTGATTCCACTCGCGCCACTGACCAAATTCGCAGCCCATGAATAGCAGCTTCTTGCCCGGGTGGGTCCACATGAAACTCAGGTAAGCCCTCAGGTTGGCGAATTTCTGCCAGCGATCACCGGGCATCTTGTCGATCAGCGAATGCTTGCCGTGTACCACTTCGTCGTGGGAGATCGGCAGGATGAACCGTTCGGACCAGGCGTAGACCAGACCAAAACTCAACTCGTTGTGATGATGGGCGCGGTACACCGGATCCTGCTGAATGTAATGCAGCGAATCGTGCATCCAGCCCATGTTCCATTTGTAGGCGAAACCCAGACCGCCCTGTTGCGTGCTTTGGCTGACACCGGGCCACGCGGTGGACTCTTCGGCGATCACCAGCGCGCCCGGCGCTTCCAGTTCGACCACGTCGTTCAAGTGGCGGAGGAAGTCGATGGCTTCCAGATTCTCGCGGCCGCCATGGCGGTTCGGCACCCATTCGCCGGCCTTGCGTGAATAGTCGCGATAAAGCATCGAAGCCACTGCATCCACTCGCAGGCCGTCGATGTGGAAATGTTTCAACCAGTGCAGCCCGGAGGCCAGCATGTAGCCATGCACCTCGGTGCGCCCGAGGTTGTAGATCAGTGTGTCCCAATCCTGATGGAAGCCTTCCAGCGGGTTGCCGTACTCGTACAGCGCGGTGCCGTCGAACTGCGCGAGACCGTGAGTATCTGTAGGGAAATGCGCCGGCACCCAGTCGAGAATCACGCCGATCTCGGCCCGGTGGCAGGCGTCGACGAATTCGGCGAACTGCGCCGGCGAGCCATACCGCGCGCTCGGCGCGAATTGTGAGAGCAGTTGATAACCCCAGGAGCCGCCGAACGGGTGCTCCATGATCGGCATCAGTTCGATGTGGGTGAAACCCAGTTCCTTGACGTAAGGAATCAACCGCTCGGCCAGTTCCGGCCAGGTGTACTGACGCGCGACTTCGCCCAGATCATCCAGTTCGCACTGCCAGGAGCCCGCATGCAGTTCGTAGATCGACAGCGGCGCAGAATGCTTTTGGCGTTCGCGGCGGCTGTTCATCCAGTCGTGATCCTGCCAGTCGATTTGCAGCGGCTCGGCGACTTTCGACGCAGTGTCCGGCGGCAGGCTGGTGGCCAGCGCCATCGGGTCAGCCTTCAGCGGCAAAATCCCGTGAGCGCCAAGAATCTCGTATTTGTAAAACTCCCCCGCTTGCAGGCGCGGAATGAACAACTCCCAGACCCCGGACGGATGACGCAGACGCATTGGATGGCGGCGACCGTCCCAGACGTTGAAATCACCGACCACCGACACGCGTCGGGCATTCGGCGCCCACACGGCGAAGCGCACACCATCGACGCCATCAACGGTTTTCAGTTGCGCGCCAAGACAAGCGCTGAGGTCACGGTGATTGCCCTCGGCGAACAGATACAGATCCATTTCACCGAGCAACTGACCGAAGCTGTAAGGATCTTCCGCCTCCTGCTCGCCACCGGCCCAGCGGGTGCGCAGCCGATAGGGCCGCACCTGGTCGAAGTGGCCGACAAACAGCCCCGGCGTTTCGCTCTGCTCCAATGTGCCGAGCTCTTCACCTGAGTCCTTGTCGATTACCACAACGCTCAGCGCACCCGGTAAATAGGCGCGGATGAACTGCCCGCCGGCGCCATCGCCATGCGGACCGAGAATGGAAAACGGATCGGGATGTTCAGCACGCACCAGCGCATCGATGTCTTTGGCCGACGGCAGCAACGCTTCTTTAAGCTGACCCTGTTCCTTGTTCGAGAAACTCATGACTACTCTCCACCAAGATCGGAAAAGGGTTTAAGCCCTGTCAATAACCCATACAAACCGTGCAGTGGCACGGGCAGCCACGTCGGGCGATTTTCGGCTTCATAGGCCACTTCATAGGCCGCCTTCTCCAGGCCGAACAACGCCAGCGCGGCGTCGGCACCTTCAGGATCTTGCCAGGCATGATCAAGACTAGCTGCCGCGCGGCGATATGCCTGAACAAATGCCTCACGGGCCTCACGCAGATAGCGCTCGGCGACCAGACGCCGCGCGGTTTCAGACTCGGCGCTGTGGTCAACGTTGTGCACGTTGATGGTCATCGCCGCTGCGTAATCGAAGGACCGCAGCACACCGCTGACATCCTTGTACGGACTGTGTTTGCCACGACGCTCGCTCAATGGCCGCGCCGGTTCCCCCTCGAAGTCGATCAGATAGGCATCGCCTTTGATCACCAGCACCTGGCCCAGGTGCAAATCACCGTGGACGCGAATGCGCAAACCGCCCGTGGCTTTTTTCGCCAGATCCTGCACATGCGCAAGAATGGTTTTTTTCTCGTCGATCAATCGCTTGACCAGTTTCTGATCTGCCGCGTTGAGTTCGCCCTGATGCTGCTTGAGCAGCTTCAAGGCATGTTCGACCTGTGCCGCGACATCCTTGCCCGTAGCCTGCATATCCTTGGCCGTCGACACCTGGGGCGCGAAGTCCGGATTGTCGGTCGGCGCGGCAAGCACCTCATGCATTTCGCCCAGGCGCTGACCGAGCATGCCGGCAAAATCCTTCAACTCGCCGAGGGCGTTGTAGTGCTGTTCCTGCTCGGACATGGCATCGGCCAGTTCATCGCGCAACGCCCGTTCGAGGTTGTTCTGCGTCCACTCCCAGGCGTCGCCCTGATTGCTCAGATAACCCTGAGCGATCATCAACAGGTTGTCTTCACCCTGCGCGTCGCGGCGAATCACCGAACCGAGCAGCGGAGAGATATTGGCAAATCCGGCCTCGGTCAGGTAAGCGCTCATCTCCAGTTCGGGGTGTACGCCAGAAGCGACTTTACGTATCAGCTTGAGCACCAGGCTGTTGCCGATCACCACCGAACTGTTGGATTGCTCGGCGGACAGATAACGCACTTCCGATTCGGCACCGAGGCCGAGTTTTTCCAGATGTGGCGTCGGCGCAAAGCGGATTTCACCCTCAGCCGACTCCAGCACGGTGTTGTTCTGCATGCCTTGCAGCACCGCACGGATAAACGCTTCAAGGCTGAACGCGTCAGTGATCAGACCGACTTGTCGCACTCGGCGCACACGAGACAAGGCCAATTGCTGCGGCAGCGCCGGGCCGACCTGATCTTCAGCAATGAAGCCGAACGGCAGTTGATAACGACTGGTCTGCCCGCCGCTGGTGACTTCGATTTCGCTGAGCAGCACCGGATGCTGTGCATCGCCAAAGCGCACGCCGTACGCCAGATGCACCTTGTCGATGGCCGCGTCCTTGCCGGCGAACCAGCGGCGGTTCTGCAGCCAGCTCGGCAGAATGCTTTGCTCCAGCGTCGTACGTGACGGCGCTTCGAGCAGTTCTTCCATGCGTTTTTTCAACACCAGCGTGGTGAAGTCCGGCAGGCTCTGCGCCGGTTCAACGTGCCAGCTCGGCATCTGGTTTTCCGCCGCCAGCGCGAACCAGTAGAAACCGTACGGCGCCAGGGTCAGCAGGAAATTCAACTGGCCAATCGGCGGGAACGCGTTACCGCCAAGCATCTCCACCGGCACCATGCCGACGTAGGCCGACAGGTCCAGCTCCGCCGCTTGCGCACTGCGCGAGACGTTGGCCACGCACAGAATGATTTCGTGCTTGCCATCGGCATCGGTGAATTCACGGGTGTAGGCGAGAATCCGCCGGTTGCTCGGCGAAAGCATTTTCAGCGTGCCGCGTCCGAACGCCTTGGACTGCTTGCGCACGGCGAGCATGCGTCGCGTCCAGTTCAGCAGCGAATGCGGATCGCCGGCCTGGGTTTCGACGTTGACCGACAGATAGCCGTACTGCGGGTCCATGATCGGCGGCAGCACCAGACTCGCCGGATCGGCGCGGGAAAAGCCGCCGTTGCGGTCGATCGACCACTGCATCGGCGTACGCACACCGTCGCGGTCGACGAGGTAGATGTTATCGCCCATGCCGATTTCATCGCCGTAATACAACGTCGGCGTGCCCGGCATCGACAGCAGCAGGCTGTTGAGCAATTCGACGCGACGACGGTCGCGCTCCATCAACGGTGCCAAGCGACGGCGAATACCTAGGTTGATCCGCGCGCGACGGTCAGCGGCGTAGTAATTCCACAGGTAGTCGCGTTCCTTGTCGGTGACCATTTCCAGGGTCAGTTCATCGTGGTTGCGCAGGAAAATCGCCCACTGACAGTTGGCAGGAATTTCCGGGGTCTGGCGCAAAATGTCGGTGATCGGGAAGCGATCTTCCTGGGCCAACGCCATGTACATGCGCGGCATCAGCGGGAAGTGGAACGCCATGTGGCATTCGTCACCGTTGAGGCCTGCAGCATCGGTGTCGCCGAAGTACAGCTGAGTGTCTTCCGGCCATTGGTTGGCCTCGGCCAGCAGCATGCGGTCGGGATAGTTGGCGTCGATTTCCGCACGGATTTGCTTGAGGACGTCGTGGGTCTCAGGCAGGTTCTCGTTGTTGGTGCCGTCACGCTCGATCAGGTACGGAATGGCGTCGAGGCGCAGGCCGTCGATGCCCATGTCCAGCCAGTAGCGCATCACCGACAGCACGGCTTTCATCACTTGCGGGTTGTCGAAATTCAGATCCGGTTGGTGCGAATAGAAACGGTGCCAGAAGTACTGGCCCGCGACCGGGTCCCAGGTCCAGTTGGATTTTTCCGTGTCGAGAAAAATGATCCGCGTGCCGTCGTATTTCTGATCGTCATCCGACCATACGTAAAAGTCCCGCGCTGCCGAACCGGGCTTGGCCTTGCGCGCACGCTGGAACCACGGGTGCTGGTCGGAGGTGTGGTTGATAACCAGCTCGGTGATCACCCGCAATCCGCGTTTGTGCGCTTCGGCGATAAAACGCTTGGCGTCGGCCATGGTCCCGTAATCGCTGTGCACGCCCCGGTATTCGGCGATGTCGTAGCCGTCATCGCGGCGTGGCGAGGGATAGAACGGCAACAGCCAGATAGTATTGACGCCGAGTTCGGCGATGTAATCGAGTTTGGCGATCAGGCCGGGAAAGTCGCCGATGCCGTCGTTGTTGGAGTCGAAAAACGATTTGACGTGAACTTGATAGATCACCGCGTCCTTGTACCAGAGCGGGTCTTTGATAAAGGTGGCTGCCTTGGGTTTCTTCGCCATGTGAAACTCCTGAAAAATTCGTCTCTGCACATCATCTGAGTGTGCTGATACCTGTGTAGGAGCTGCCGCAGGCTGCGATCTTTTGATCTTGCTGTTAAAAAATCACAGTCAAAAGATCGCAGCCTTCGGCAGCTCCTACAGGGGGGGGTGTGCAATGTCTTAAGCGGCGCTGATTCTCCAGATGCCGAACGGCTGATACGCCGGGTCAATGCGCATGAACTGGTATTTGCCGTGCCAGTCCCAGCGATGCCCGTTCATCAAATCCTCGCCGTGGGTCGTTGCATCGTCCGGCAAGCCCATTTCCCACAACGGCAGCTCGAAATTCGCTTCCTGCACGTTATGCGGATCGAGGCTGACCGCGACCAAAATGAAATTGCTGCCGTCAAAGCTGCGCTTGCCGAAGTACAGAATGTTGTCGTTCCAGGCGCTGTAGACCTTCAGGCCCAGATGCGTGTGCAGCGCCGGGTTCTGCCGGCGAATGCGGTTGAGCTGGGCGATCTCGGCAATGATGTTGCCGGGCGCGGTGAAGTCGCGGACGCGAATCTCATACTTCTCCGAGTCAAGGTATTCCTCCTTGCCCGGCACCGGCGCCGACTCGCACAGCTCGAACCCCGAGTACATGCCCCACAGGCCCGAGCCCATGGTCGCCAGCGCGGCACGGATCAGAAAGCCCGGGCGGCCTGATTCGTGGAGAAATGCCGGGTTGATGTCTGGTGTGTTGACGAAGAAGTTCGGCCGGTAGCATTCGCGCCACGGCGATTCATTCAATTCGGTGAAATACGTCGCCAGCTCAGCCTTGGTATTGCGCCAGGTGAAATAGGTGTAGCTCTGGGTGTAACCGACCTTGCCCAGGCGCGCCATCATCGCTGGCGTGGTAAAGGCTTCGGCGAGAAAAATCACTTCCGGGTACAGCGCCCGCACATCGGCGATCAGCCATTGCCAGAACGGCAGCGGCTTGGTGTGCGGGTTGTCGACACGGAAGATCTTCACGCCCTCTTCGACCCAGCCGATGACGATGTCACGCAGCTCGACCCACAGGCTCGGAATCGCCTCCGGCGCGTAGAAGTCGACGTTGACGATGTCTTGATATTTCTTCGGCGGGTTTTCCGCGTACTTGATCGTGCCGTCCGGCCGCCAGTTGAACCAGCCCGGGTGCTGCTTGAGCCATGGGTGATCCTGAGAACACTGAATGGCGAAATCGAGCGCGATTTCCAGACCGTGATCGGCGGCAGCGGCCACCAGTCGGCGGAAGTCTTCGCGGCTACCCAGTTGCGAGTGAATGGCTTCGTGGCCGCCCTCCTCGCTACCGATGGCGTAAGGGCTGCCGGGATCATCGGGGCCGGCGGTCAATGAGTTGTTGCGACCCTTGCGATGGGCGCGACCAATCGGATGGATCGGCGTGAAATACAGCACGTCGAAGCCCATGTCCTGAATCATTGGCAGACGTGCGTGCACATCATTAAAGGTGCCGTGACGGTGGGGATCGTCGGTGATCGAACGTGGAAACAGTTCGTACCAACTGGCGAATTCAGCCAGTTCACGCTCGACGTCCATGGGGAACTCAGGACTGACGCTCAAGTAGGCGCGGTGATCCGCTTGCGCCATCAGTTGCGCACTGCGCGAGTGCAGAAACAGCGCGACCTGCTCGGTTTCGAGCAACCCGGATAATTCGTGGTGCAATGCGGCGAGCTGTTCGCTCAGTTGGCCTTCGCTGCGTTCAGCGGCCTGTTGCACCATCGTGCGGCCTTCTTGCAACTCGAGCGAAACCGGTACGGCGGCGTTGTGTTTCTTCTCCAGCTCGTACTGGAAGCTGGCGAAGTGGTCAATCCACGCTTCGATACAATAAAGGAAACGGCCCTGATGCTCAGGACGGAACTGGCCTTGCCAGCCGTTATTGCCCTGATCGGCCATGACCTCGCTTTGCCAGGTCTCTTCGCCTTCCTCGCGCCAGCGGATGCGCACGGCCAGTTTGTCGTGGCCGTCGGCAAACACCTTGCTGGTGACCACCACTTCACGGCCGGCAATCGACTTCACGGCAAACTGTCCGCCGTCGAGGGTCGGCATGGTGTCTTCGATGACAATGCGCGGCAGCAGCAAGGCCTGCGACAACGGCATGTGTGGGTTGTAGCTCAGTTCTGAGGGTTTTTCAGCAGTCATTGAGCATCTCTCCTTAACGCCCCAAGGACGCTCTTGTGCCGGATCGGTGTTCACAACGAAGCACCTGCCCCGTAATGAACTCACTTAGGTTCCGAGCGACCGGCGCCGGGAAAAGTTCAGATGAAATTGCCGTGTCAGAAAAGCGGATCGAATTACGCGCAGGGCGGTCAATCCACTTAAGCACTTCTCACGCCATGTGCCACACGGAGGTCTACAAATGAACAACCCGTTCCCGGCCGAAACGCCCGACCCGAACATCGACAACCCGACGATTCCCGAAACCGAACCGCAACCGGTTCCCGAGCAGGAACCGCCGGGCACCACGCCACCGCCGAAGGAAGAACCGCCGAGCACGATGCCGCCAGTCATCGTCTAACTGATCGTTCCCACGCGCAGCAAAGGCATAACTGATCGTTCCCACGCTCTGCGTGGGCATGCAGCCCGGGACGCTCTGCGTCCCAAAGCGGACGCGGAGCGTCCATTGAGGCATTCCCACGCGGAGCGTGGGAACGATCAACGTGGCAACGATCAGTCAGTGGTCATCACTCTTCTCTTCTTCTTTTTCGAAAAATTTCACGATCCGCGGCATCACGCTAAAAATCCCCAGCGCCAGAAAGGTGCTGAGCAACGCCGTTGCTTCCTTGCCCAACCCAGCCGCAACACCGATCGCGGCGGTCATCCACAGCCCGGCTGCCGTGGTCAGGCCTTTGACATGGCCTTCATCGCCTTCCTTGTTTTTCAGGATTGTCCCGGCACCGAGAAAGCCGATCCCGGCAATGACCCCTTGCACCACCCGACTCATTGCATCGGACTCCGCCCCTGACGTTTGCGGCACCAGCACAAACAGCGCCGCCCCCAGCGCCACCAGCATATGCGTACGCACCCCGGCAGCCTTGCCCTTGTGCTCGCGTTCGAAGCCGAGAATCCCGCCCAGCACCGCCGCCATCAGCAGGCGAACGGTGATCCGCGTCAACTGTGAAGCATCACCAACGTCGGCGAATTCCGCTTGCAGGGTCTCCCACACTTCATGCCACCACGCGTTCATCGTGCAGTCCTTGTTATTGGCTCGATAAACGATGGACAGCGGCGACCATTAATCAGTTGCGCAGAACGATCAGCGAAGCGCGCGCCCTAACCTTTCAGACCTCCCTGAAAAAGGACTGCGCCATGCCCCTTCGAGTCGATGAAACCAATCCCGAGCAAAAAGTGTGTTTTTTCACCGTTGAAAATGGCGAGGAAATTCGCATCTGCGAGGCCCTGGTAGTCGAAACAGATAGCGACAAAGCCATGTCGTTCGTGGAAATAGACGGCCGCCGCGTTTACATCACCGAAAAAGAAGCCGACGAGTTGACCGTCGCAGGCGCCAAGGACGGTCGCAAGCACTTGAAGGCCGACGAGAGTGGTTCGGTGATTTGACTGACCTTGATCAACACTTCGCGCAAACGTCTGCGATAGGCGTTTGCGCCTTTGCCTGCGGGCTGCTTCAAGTTGTCGCAGACGTTACGCAAAATCTCATCTGATCCGCTTTTTATTGAGATACCTGAGTCTGTTATGCAAACAGATCGACGCTCATAGTGCGCTGGCCTGATGGAGGCTGATGAGCGAATAACCATGAGCGAACAAATCCCCGTCCGAACCGTAGAAGCATCCCCGACCATAGCTCCTCATATAAAGAAGGTGCCCGCGCGCCCAATGAAGGCGACGGCCAAGTCCAGCGACAACCAGATCCACACCCGCAGCTTCACCGGCCTGTTCCGCACCTTGCGCATGAGTGGCGCGGGATTTCTGTTTGTGCTGTTTTTCGGCACCGTGTGGCTGAACTGGGGCGGTCGCCAGGCCGTGTTGTGGGATTTGTCGGAAAGCAAATTCCACATCTTCGGCGCAACCTTCTGGCCACAGGATTTCATTCTGCTCTCGGCGCTGCTGATCATCGCAGCCTTCGGTTTGTTCGCCATTACCGTGTTTGCCGGCCGGGTCTGGTGCGGCTACACCTGCCCGCAGAGTTCGTGGACATGGATCTTCATGTGGTGCGAGAAGATCACCGAAGGCGAGCGCAACCAGCGGATCAAACTGCAAGCCGCACCGTGGGGCCCGAGCAAACTGGCCCGGCGCGCCGCCAAACACACCTTGTGGCTGGCGATCAGCGTGCTCACCGGCCTGACCTTCGTCGGTTACTTCACGCCGATCCGGCCACTGGCCGAAGAATTGCTGACCCTGCAAATCGGCGGTGTCAGCCTGTTCTGGGTGCTGTTCTTCACCGCCGCCACCTACATCAACGCCGGTTGGCTGCGCGAGGCGGTGTGCATGCACATGTGCCCGTATGCACGGTTCCAGAGCGTGATGTTCGACAAAGACACCCTGGCGATTTCCTACGACGTGGCCCGTGGCGAAAACCGTGGCCCGCGTAAACGCGACGTGAAACCGCTTGAAGCCGGCCTCGGTGATTGCATCGACTGTCAGTTGTGCGTGCAGGTCTGCCCGACCGGCATCGACATCCGCGACGGCTTGCAGATGGAATGCATCGGTTGCGCCGCGTGTATCGACGCCTGTGACTCGATCATGGACAAGATGAACTACCCGCGCGGTTTGATCCGCTACAGTTCCGAGCGCGAATTGCAGGGTGGCAAAACCCACCTGCTGCGCCCGCGACTGATTGGCTACACCGTGGTGCTGGTGGCGATGATCGGCGCACTGGCATTGGCGCTGGTCGAACGGCCGATGGTCTCGCTGGACGTGACCAAGGATCGCGGCTTGTTCCGTGAAAACGGTCAGGGCCAGATCGAGAACATCTATACCCTTAAAATCATCAACAAGACCCAGCAACGCCAGGATTACAACCTGACGCTGGTCGACGGCGACGGCTTCCAGTTGCAAGGCAAGACCGATCTGAGCCTGGCGCCGGGTGAAATTGTCGATGTACCGGTGTCGGTGGCGATGACCACGGAGCGCCCGGCCAGCAGCTCGCAGACTTTGAGTTTCAAGATTGCCGACAGCGATGAGCCAGAGGTTTATAGCGTGGCGAAGAGCAGGTTTGTTGCGCCGATGAATCGTTGATCCCTTAGAATCCGGCCCTCACCCCAGCCCTCTCCCAGGGGTAGAGGGAGCCGACCGAGGTGTCTGCCGCTATACATCGACCTGACAGACCGAGTTGATTATGGATTCGGCAAAGCACTTTCAGGTTGGTGTAGTTCACAAGCATCCCCCAATCAGTGCCCTCTCCCTCTGGAAGAGGGTTAGGGTGAGGGCTTGCTCCCTGACACACTTCAAAAACACCAGCACCAAGGTACTCGATGAAACGCTACGAAAAATTCGCCGACGACATCGCTGAACTGATCCGCTCCGGCGTCCTCGGCCCCGGCCAGCGCGTGCCTTCGGTGCGCTACGCCAGCCAGACCTACGGCGTCAGCCCGTCCACGGTGTTCCAGGCCTACTACCTGCTTGAACGCCGCGGCCTGATCCGCGCCCGGCCGCGCTCCGGCTATTTCGTCAACACCCATGCGCCGAGCCCGTTTTCCGAGCCGGTGATCAGTAGCCACGTCAACGATTCCACCGAGGTCGACGTCAGCGAACTGGTGTTCTCGGTCCTTGATTCGATCAAGGATCCAAGTACCGTGCCGTTCGGTTCGGCATTCCCCAGCCCGACCCTGTTCCCGCTGCAACGCCTGTCGCGCTCGCTGGCCAGCGCCGCCCGCGAGATGGACCCGCGCATGGTTGTCACTGACATGTCGCCGGGCAATCCGCAACTGCGCCGGCAAATCGCCCTGCGTTACATGGTCGGCGGCCTGATGCTGCCGATGGAAGAGTTGCTGATCACCAACGGCGCCCTCGAAGCGCTGAACCTGTGCCTGCAAGCCGTCACCGAACCGGGCGATCTCGTCGCCATCGAAGCCCCGGCGTTCTACGCCAGCCTGCAAGTCCTCGAGCGGTTGAAACTCAAAGCCGTGGAAATCCCCGTGCACCCGCGCGACGGCATCGACCTCGGCGTACTCGCGCAAACGCTGGAACGCCACCCGATCAAGGCCTGCTGGTGCATGACCAGTTTCCAGAACCCGATGGGCGCGACCATGCCCGAAGCGAAGAAACAGGAGCTGGTCGAACTGCTGCGCCGCCATCAGGTGCCGCTGATCGAAGACGACGTCTACGCCGAACTCTATTACGGCCAGCAGGCACCAAAACCGGCCAAGGCTTTCGACACTGAAGGTCTGGTGATGCACTGCGGCTCGTTCGCCAAGAGCCTGGCTCCTGGCTACCGCATCGGCTGGGTCGCCGCCGGCCGCTACGCGCAAAAGATCGAACGGCTGAAACTGATGACTTCGCTGTGTGCCTCGATGCCAGCGCAAGCGGCGATTGCCGACTATCTGCAACATGGCGGCTATGACCGCCACCTGCGCAAATTGCGGTACGCACTGGAAGAACAGCAGAGCGCAATGCTTGCAGCGATCGCCCGCTACTTCCCGGCACAGACGCGGGTCAGCCAACCGGCGGGCGGCTACTTTTTGTGGCTGGAATTGCCGCCGCAGATGGATTCGCTGAAGTTGTTTCAGATGGCACTGGCGCAAGGCATCAGCATTGCGCCGGGGCCGATCTTTTCGCCGACGCAGCGGTTCAGGAATTGTATTCGGTTGAACTATGGCAGCCCGTGGACCGAGGATTCGGAGAAGGCGATGGAGACGTTGGGGCGGATTGTGCGGTCGTTCTGAAGTGCGATGTCGCCTGGACTATTGCTTTCGCGAGCAGGCTCGCTCCCACAAGGAAATGCATTCCAAATGTGGGAGCGAGCCTGCTCGCGAAGGGGTCGGGTCAGGCAACACAGCTTTTGGAGCTCAGCGCCCGCCTCCGAGATCAACAAAAGTCCCTGTCGCATAAGAAGCCTTGTCCGATAGCAACCAGACAATCGCCTCCGCCACCTCATCCGGCCGCCCGCCGCGGGCCATCGGGATCGCCGACTCCAGCTTGCTGACCCGATCCGGGTCGCCGCTCAAGGCGTGGAAATCGGTGTAAATGTAGCCCGGGCGCACGGCGTTGACCCGAATCCCCTCGCCCGCCACTTCCTTGGACAAACCGATGGTGAAGGTGTCGAGCGCGCCTTTGGACGCGGCGTAATCGACGTATTCGTTCGGCGACCCCAGGCGCGCGGCCACCGACGACACATTGACGATACTGCCGCCCTGCCCGCCGTGCTTGGGCGACATGCGCAGAATCGCGTGCTTGGCGCAGAGGATTGGCGCCAGAACGTTGGTTTTCATGATTTTCAGAATGCGGAATTCGGACATTTCATCGACCCGCGATTTGTGTCCGACGGTGCCGGCGTTGTTCACCAGTGCGGTGACCCGACCCAGTTCACTGTCGACCCGCTGGAACAGCGCGATCACTTCATCTTCGATGCTGACGTCGGCGCGCACCGCAATGGCCTGCGCGCCCAATGCACGGACTTGCTCCAGCACGCTTTGCGCGGCCTGTTCATCCGACTGATAGTTGATGCAGATCCGATAGCCCTGCTCGGCAGCCAACAGCGCCGTAGCGGCGCCAATCCCGCGCCCGCCACCGGTGATCACAATGACTTTATCCATGCTGGCCTTTCTCCCCCAATGCACACGTAACAGTCGGGGGGAAGAATAACCGCCATTGGCGGGATTTGCATGAGGTCTGTTGTGTCTGCTCGCGAAGGACGATAACGCGGTCGATCAGACCACCGCCACCTGCTTGGCGCGCGCAATATCCTGCATGAATTTGTCCGCCGGCATCGGATGCCCCAGCAGATAACCCTGCAGCGAATCACAACCCAACTGCGTCAAGAACTCCTGCTGCACCCCGGTTTCCACACCTTCAGCGACAATGCGCAAACCGAGTGCCTGCCCCAATGCGACAATCGCCGAAACAATCGCTGCATCGTCGCTGTCATGCTCCAGATCCCGCACAAAACCACGGTCGATCTTCAGCTCGTTGGCTGGCAAACGCTTGAGGTACATCAGGCTGGAATAACCCGTGCCGAAGTCATCGATCGACAGATCGACGCCCATGTCCGACAACTCCTGCAACACTGTCATGCTCGCATCGGCATCGCTCATGGCCGTGGTCTCGGTGATTTCCAGGGTCAGGCTGTTGGCCGGCAAGTGATGCGTGGCCAACGCCTTGGCCACGCTGCGCACCAGTCCCGCGTGGCAGAACTGCAGCGCCGACAGGTTCACCGCGATACGCCAATCGGTGTAACCGAGCACGTACCACTCGCGCATTTGCCGGCAGGCTTCATTGAGCACCCATTCACCGATCGGAATGATCAGCCCGGATTTCTCCGCCAGTTCGATGAACTTGTCCGGCATCAGCATGCCGTGAATCGGATGCTGCCAGCGCAGCAAGGCTTCAGCGCCGACCGCACGGCCATTGGCCGCGTCGAACTTCGGTTGGTAATGCAAACTGAACTGGCTGTGCTCCAGCGCCGCGCGCAGGTCCTGCAACAGCTGCAACTGCTTGCGCGCGTTGTTGTTCATCGACGCGTCGAAAAAGCTGTAACCGTTTTTACCGCCGCCCTTGGCGTGGTACATCGCCGCGTCGGCGTTCATCAGCAGTTCCTGCGCGTTCTGGCCATTACCCGGATACAGGGCGATGCCGACGCTGGCGGAGATCTGCAAATCATGGTCGGCGACGCGGAATGCTTGCGCGATCAGGCCGACCTGACGTGCAGCCAGTCCCAGTGCGTCATTGGGTTCGGTCAGACGCACCAGCAGCACGAATTCATCGCCGCCGATTCGCGCCAGTGTGTCCGGACCGCGCAAGTCTTCACGCAGACGCAACCCCACTTCACGCAACAACTGGTCGCCCATATGGTGACCGAACGCATCGTTGACCGGTTTGAAGCCGTCCAGATCGATGAACATCAAGGCAAAACAGCCGCCCTGTTCATGGACCTTTTTCATCGCCTGATTGATCCGGTCGTCCAGCAGCATGCGATTCGGCAGGCCGGTCAGGGTGTCGTGCAGGGCCAGTTGCGTGAGTTCACGGTTGGCCACGGTCAATGAGTGCGCCAGATCAGCGGTGCGCGCTTCGAGGCGTGCGTCGAGAATCGAGGTGAGCAAGGCGATCGACAGCACTGCCAACGTCGTGATCAACACCAGACTGTCGAGGCCGTTGCCCTTCAGACCATTGAGCGTGGCGCCGCAGAAGCTGCCATTAGGGAATTGCGCGGCGGCCATGCCGGTGTAATGCATGCCGACAATGGCCAGCCCCATGATCACCGCAGCGCCGGCGCGAATCAGCCGCACATATGGCGAGTGCTGACGCAGGCGGAAAGCGATCCACAGTGCCGCCGCCGAGGCACCGACGGCGATCAGCAAGGAGGCGCCGAACAGTGTCGGGTCGTAGTCGATCCCGGGGGTCATGCGCATCGCCGCCATGCCGGTGTAGTGCATGGCGCTGATCCCGGTGCCCATGATCAGCGCGCCGAACGCCAGTTGCAGGATCGGCAGTTTCGGCTGACTGACCAGCCACAAGGCGAACCCGCTGGAGAGCATCGCGATCAGTAGCGACAGCGCCGTGAGCGTGACGTCGTAACCGAGGTCGATCGGCAATTTGAACGCGAGCATGCCGATGAAGTGCATCGACCAGACGCCGACGCCCATGGCGAACGCGCCACCCGCCGTCCAGAAATGCACCGCACGCCCCTTGGCCGTGGCGATACGCCCGGTGAGGTCGAGCGCGGTGTACGAGGCGAGTATCGCCACGCACAACGAAATGAAAACCAGGGTGGAGGAATAACTACCGATGAGCATGAGCGTTCTCGTGGCCACCCGACGCGGATTGCGTCCATTCTCGGTCGGGCAAATGCGGCGATTGTACTGATTGCACAGAAGAACGCACTGACAAAGTAACCAAATTGCCATCAACCCGATGAAACGCTTGTTCGATCGTCCTACAAGGCTCTGCCCCGGCGTTCACGGCTTTACCCGATCGTTCTCACGCTCTGCGTGGGAATGCCTCGGCGGCCGCTCTGCGTTCGGCTCTGGAGGGGACGCGGAGCGTCCCGGGCTGCATTCCCACGCGGAGCGTGGGAACGATCAAACATGGCGTGATTTATTGGGCGTCACTGACATCCAGTTGCCCATCCCAGCCACCGCCCAGCGCAGCAATCAATTGCACGCTGGCAATCAAGCGGCTCTGCAGAATACCCAGCACGCTGCGTTCGTTGCTCAGTGCCGTGGCTTGCACCACGACCACATCGATGTAAGCAATCAACCCGGCCTTGTACTGGTTTTCCGTCAGACGCAGGGAGTCGCGCGCCGCATCCAGCGCTTCCTGACGCACGGCGGCTTCGTCCTCGTACACCTTGAGCTGCACAAGATAGTTTTCCACCTCGCGGAAACCGTCGAGCACGGTCTGCCGGTATTTGGCCACGGTCTGGTCGTAGACTGCCTCAGTGCGGTCGACTTCTGCCGAACGGATACCGCCATCAAACAACGGTAGCGAAAGTTTCGGCCCCACCGACCAGAAGCGGTTCGGCAGGCTGATCAGGTTCTGCGAAGTACTGCTGCTGTAGCCGCCGCTCAGGCTCAGCGACAGGTCCGGGTAATACGCCGCTTTCGCCACACCAATGTTGGCGTTGGCGGCGATCACCGAACGCTCCGCCGAAGCGATGTCCGGGCGCCGCTCCAGCAACTGCGAGGGCAGGCTCAATGGCACCTGGGGCAGCTTCGGAATGGTCTGCACTTCGGCAATGTTGAAATCCGCCGGCGCTTGGCCGGTCAGTACGGCAATCGCATTTTCGAATTGCGCGCGCTGCCAGATAAGGTCGACCAGATCGGCCTGGGTGCTTTTCAGTTGCGTCTGCGCCTGCGCCACCGCATCGCGCCCGGAAACCCCGGCGCGGTACTGGTTCTGAGTCATTTTCAACGAGCGCTCATAGGCGGCGACCGTGGCTTCGAGCAGCCGTTTCTGCTGATCGATCACGCGCAGTTGCAGGTAGTTCTGCACCAGTTCCGATTGCTGGCTGAGGCGCATCGCCGCCAAGTCCGCAAAACTCGCCTGGGCGCTGGCCTTGTCGGCCTCGAGGCCGCGGCGCAACTTGCCCCACACATCGGCTTCCCAACTGACGCCCAACTCGGCGTTATAGGTGTCACGAATGCCGCTGGCGGAACTGCTCAGACTCGAACTGCTGCTACCGGTGCCCTGACTGGAGCGGGTCTTGCCCAGGCTCAAGTCAACGCTGGGGTAAAACGCGCCACGGGCACTGCGCACCAACGCCTGCGCCTGACGGAACTGGGCTTCCGATTGTGCGACTGTCTGGTTGGAGCTGTTGAGTTTCTCGATCAGCCCGTTGAGCTGCTGATCACCATACAACTCCCACCAGGCACCCCGGGCCAGCGAATCGCTCGGGTTGGCCTGAGTCCAGCCTTCGGCTTGCTTGTACTGGACGATTTCAGCGGTTTGCGGGCGCTGGTAATCAGGGCCGACAGCGCAGGCACTGAGCATCGCCACGCACAGTGACAAGCTCAGCAGACGCGAGCCCCGAACAGTGGCCAGATGGATAAGCGAACGGTCAGTCATAGCGGAGTTTCCAGAGCGGCGTCAGTGCGCACGCCACGCCATTTGTTGAAACGATGGCGCAGCTTGTCGAGATAGAGGTAAACCACCGGGGTGGTGTAAAGCGTCAGCACCTGGCTGAAAATCAGCCCGCCGATGATGGTCAGACCCAGCGGCTGGCGCATTTCCGCGCCTTCGGCCCGGCTGAGCAGCAACGGCAAGGCACCGAGAATCGCCGCCAGCGTGGTCATCAGAATCGGCCGCAAGCGTTGCAGGCAGGCACTGCGGATCGACTCCAGCGGCGACAGCCCTTGATGCCGTTCCAGTTGCAGCGCGAGGTCGATCATCAGAATGGCGTTTTTCTTCACCACGCCAATCAGCAGGAACAACCCGAGCAACGAGATCAGGCTGAACTCGCCACCCAGCGCATAGATCGACAGCAACGCGCCGACCCCGGCCGACGGCAGGGTCGATAGAATCGTCAGCGGATGGATGTAGCTTTCATACAACACACCCAACACCAGATACACCGCCAGCAGCGCTCCGAGAATCATGAACGGCTGGCTCTTCTGCGTAGCGGCAAACGCGTCGGCGGTACCGGCCATTTTCGCGATCACGTCTTCCGGCAGGCCGAGTTTGGCAATCGCCCGCTCGATGGCAGCACTGCCCTGCTCCACCGTCACGCCTTCGGCCATGTCGAAGGAAATGTCTTCGGAGGCGAACTGGCCTTCGTGACTGACGCGATCGTCTTCCAGGCTGTTTTCGTAATGAGCGAACGTCGACAGCGGCACCCGCGCACCGTCAGCGGTGATCACCTGCACTTGCTTGAGCGTCACCGGGTCCTGGGCGTATTTCGGGTTGACCTCCATGACCACCTGATACTGGTTGAGGCTGTCATAGATCGTCGAAATCTGCCGCTGGCTGTAGGCGTTGTTCAGTACGGCGGTCACCATGTTCATGTCGACCCCCAGACGTTTGGCCTGATCGCGGTCGACGATCAACGTCACTTGCTGGGCACCTGCCCCCTCTCGGGCATCAATGGCTGTCAGTTCCGGCAAGGCCCTTAACGCCGCAACCACTTTTGGATACCACTTGCGCAACTCGCCCAGATCACCACTTTGCAGGATGTAGCTGTATTGCGACGTGGTCTGCTCGCGACCACCGCCAAATTGCAGATCCTGATCCGCCATCAGCATCAGCTGCGCACCCGGCACCTTGGGCATTTCCTTGCGCAGGCGCTCGATGACTTTCTGTGCATTGAGCTGGCGATCCTTGATCGGCTTCAGACGCACCAGCATGAAAGCGTTATTGGTGCCGTTGGTGCCGCCGATGAACCCGGCGACACTTTCCACCGCTTCGTCCTTGAGCACGGCGCGGCGGAAAATTTCCATTTTCGGTTGCATCACGCTGAACGACAGGCCGTCGTCACCGCGCACAAAGCCGATCAACTGACCGGTGTCCTGCTGCGGCATAAAGGTTTTCGGCACCACCACGTACAGCGCAACGTTGACGCCGACGGTGATCAGCAAGCTGAGCAGGGTCAAGCGGCGGTGGCGTAACACCCAGTCGAGGCTGGTGGCGTATTTCTCGACCATCCAGTCGTTGGTGCGGCGGCTCCAGCGTTGCAGACGGTTTTCCTGCCCCGGCGTGTGCGGCTTCAGCCACCGGGCGCAGAGCATCGGCGTCAGCGTCAGTGAAACCACCAGCGACACGACGATGGCCGCGGCCAAGGTGATGGAGAACTCGCGAAACAGGCTCTCGACGATCCCGCCCATGAACAGAATCGACAGGAACACCGCCACCAGCGAGACGTTCATCGACAGCAACGTGAAACCGACTTCCTTGGCCCCCAGGTACGCGGCCTGCATCGGTTTGACGCCATCGTCGATGTGCCGGGAAATGTTCTCCAGCACCACGATGGCGTCGTCAACCACCAGGCCGGTGGCCAGAATCAGCGCCATCAGCGACAGGTTGTTCAGCGAGAAACCGTAGAGGTACATCACCGCAAAGGTGCCGACCAGCGACACCGGTACGGCCAACGTCGGAATCAGCGAGGCGCGGAAGTTACCGAGGAACAGGAACACCACCAGGATCACCAGTGCCACGGCAATCAGCAAGGTCATCTCGGCTTCATGCAGGGTAGCTTTGATCACCGGCGAGCGGTCCATGGCCAGATTCAGCTTCACGCTGGCTGGCAACACCGCTTGCAGCGCCGGCAGTTGCGCCTTGATCTCGTTGACCGTCTCAATGATGTTGGCGCCGGCCTGACGGTTGATGACCAACAAAACCGCCGCGTCATCGTTGAAGAAACCACTGTTGTAGCGGTCTTCGACGCCGTCGCTGACCTTGGCCACGTCCTTGAGGCGCAACGCGGCGCCATCGGCATAGTGGATGATCAGTGATTCGTAATCCTTGGCTTTCTCCAGCTGGTCATTGGCCTGGATCTGCCACAACCGTTGGCCGTCCTCAACCGAACCTTTCGGCCGGCGCACGTTGGCATCGGCGATGGTCTTGCGCACATCGTCGAGCGCCACGCCGTACTGGTTCAGTGCCTGCGGCTCGAGTTCGATACGCACCGCCGGCAGTGAACTGCCACCGATCTGTACTTCGCCGACGCCCTGCACCTGGGACAGGCTCTGGGACAAAATGGTCGAGGCCAAGTCGTAGAGCTGGCCTTTTTCCAGCACGTCCGAAGTCAGCGACAACACCATGATCGGCGCCTGCGACGGGTTGACCTTCTTGTAGGTCGGCATGCTGCGCATCCCGCTCGGCAACAGATTGCGCGAAGCGTTGATCGCCGCCTGCACTTCCCGCGCCGCACCGTTGATGTCGCGGTCGAGGTCAAATTGCAGAATGACCCGGGTCGAGCCCTGACTGGAACGGCTGCTCATGGTGTTGACGCCGGCGATCGCACCGAATGAACGCTCCAGCGGCGTCGCCACGGTGGACGCCATGACCTCCGGGCTGGCACCGGGCAGGCTCGCCTGCACGACGATCACCGGGAAGTCCATTTGCGGCAGCGGCGCCACTGGCAGCAGGCCGAAGCTGACACCACCGAGCAGCATGATTGCCAGGCTCAGCAGCATCGTCGCTACCGGGCGTTTGATGAAAGGACCGGAGAGATTCATTGACCACAATCCCCAACTTCACACCGATCCCCTGTAGGAGTGAGCCTGCTCGCGATAGCGATGTGTCTGCCTCCACTGATATTGAATGTGCCGGCCTCATCGCGAGCAGGCTCACTCCTACATGGGTTATGTGTGCGGACAGTCATACCGAAACCTCTTCGGCGTCCGCATTGGTCTTGCCAAAGCGCCGACCGAGACGGTCGAAATACAGATAGATCACCGGCGTGGTGAACAGCGTCAGCACCTGACTCACCAGCAGACCGCCAACCATCACCAGACCCAACGGCTGACGCAATTCAGCCCCGGAGCCGGTGGCCAACATCAACGGCACGGCGCCAAACAGCGCGGCCAGCGTGGTCATGAGGATTGGCCGGAAGCGCAACAATGCCGCCTGATAGATCGCCTGTTCCGGCGCCATGCCTTGGGTGCGTTCAGCATCGAGGGCGAAGTCGATCATCATGATCGCGTTCTTTTTCACGATACCGATCAGCAGGATGATGCCGATGATCGCAATCATGCCCAGGTCATTGCCGCTGAGCAGCAACGCCAGCAAGGCACCGACCGCCGCCGACGGCAAGGTCGAGAGAATGGTGATCGGGTGAATGTAGCTCTCGTACAGCACGCCCAGCACGATGTACATGGTCACCACGGCCGCCAGAATCAGCAGCAAGGTGCTCGACAACGACGCCTGGAAGGCTTCGGCCGCCCCCTGGAACTGGGTCTGCACGCCGACGGGCATGCCGATGTCTTTCTGTACCTGCTCGATGATGTCGACCGCATGCCCCAGTGCCACACCGGGCGCAAGGTTGAACGACATCATCACTGCCGGGAACTGGCCGATATGCGTGATCGCCAGTTGCGCCTGACGCTCTTCGACATGGGCCAGACTCGACAGGCGCACCTGCGCGCCATCGGTGGTTTTCACATGAATCTGATCCAGCGCCTGCGGGCCGATCTTTTCCCCGGCCTGGGCCTGCAGCACCACGCGGTACTGGCTGGCCTGGGTGTAAATGGTCGAGATCTGCCGCTGACCGAAGGCGTCGTACAACGCATCGGTGATGTTCGCCACCGTGACGCCAAGGCGTGAGGCGGCATCGCGGTCGATCACCAGATAGACCTGCAAACCCTTGTCCTGCAAATCACTGGCGACGTCGGTCAGTTCCGGACGCTGCGCCAGCGCTTCGACCAGCCGGCCGCTCCACTGGCTGAGGAGTTCGGAGTCCGGCGAAGACATGCTGAACTGGTATTGCGTGCGGCTGACGCGGTCCTCGATGGTCAGATCCTGCACCGGTTGCATGAACAGACGGATGCCGACCAGTTTGTCCAGCTTCGGTTGCAGGCGCGCAATCACTTCAGTGGCGCTCAGATCACGATCGCCATGGGGCTTGAGGTTGATCAGCAAGCGGCCACTGTTGAGCGTGGCGTTATCGCCGTCGACACCGATGTAGGACGACAGGCTTTGCACCGCCGGATCTTCGAGAATGATTTTCGCCAGTTCCTGTTGGCGCTCGCCCATCGCCGCAAAGGAAATCGACTGCGGCGCCTCGGAAATACCCTGAATCACCCCGGTGTCCTGCACCGGAAAGAAGCCTTTGGGCACAACCATGTACAGAAACACCGTCAGCGCCAGCGTGCCGATGGCCACCAGCAACGTCAGCGGCTGGTGCTTGAGCACCCACTGCAACTTGCGCCCGTAAGCGGCGATCATCCAGTCAATGACCGCGCCACTGGCGCGGTAGAAACGGCCCTGCTCATGTTCTTCCGGCTCACGCTTGAGCAAACGCGCGCACATCATCGGCGTCAGGGTCAGCGAGACCACCAGCGAAATCAGGATAGCCACGGCCAGGGTGATGGCGAATTCGCGGAACAACCGCCCGACCACATCGGCCATGAACAGCAGCGGGATCAGTACGGCGATCAGCGACAGGGTCAGGGAAATCAGGGTAAAGCCAATTTGCCGGGCGCCCTTGAGCGCCGCTTGCATCGGGCTGTCGCCCTCTTCGATGAAGCGTGCGATGTTCTCGAGCATGACGATGGCGTCGTCGACCACAAAACCGGTGGCAATGGTCAGCGCCATCAGGGTCAGGTTATTGACCGAGAACCCGGCCAGGTACATCACGCCGAAGGTGCCGATCAGCGACAGCGGCACGGCCACCGACGGAATGATCGTCGCGCTGGCACGCCGCAGGAACAGGAACGTCACCATGACCACCAGGGCGATGGCGATCAGCAATTCGTGTTGCACGTCAGTGACCGAGGCGCGAATGGTCTGCGTACGATCCGTCAGCACGGTGACATCAAGACCGGCCGGCAGGTTGTCGGTGATGCTCGGCAGCAGCGCCTTGATACGGTCGACCACCTCAATGACGTTGGCACCCGGCTGACGCTGGATGTTCAGCAACACGGCCTGATTCTGGTTGGCCCACGCCGCGAGACGTTCGTTCTCCGCGCCGTCGACGATTTCCGCCACGTCCTTGAGCCGCAGCGGTGCGCCGTTCTTGTAGGCGAGAATCAGATTGGCGTAATCCTTCGGCGAGGTCAGTTGGTCGTTGGCGTCGAGCATTGACACTCGGGTCGGGCCGTCGAAGTTGCCCTTCGGCTGGTTGACGTTGGAAGCGCTGATCAAGGTGCGCACGTCGGCCAGGTTCAGGCTGTTGGCCGCGAGCGCCTCGGGATTGACCTTGATTCGCACGGCCTGACGCTGACCGCCGGCAATGCTGACCATGCCGACGCCGCTGATCTGGGCAATTTTCTGCGCCATGCGCGTATCGACCAGATCATTAAGCTTTGGCAGCAACATGGTTTTCGAGGTGATCGCCAGGGTCAGCACCGGGGTGTCCGCCGGGTTGACCTTGTTGTACACCGGTGGCGCCGGCAAATCGGTCGGCAGCAGATTGGTCGCGGCGTTGATCGCGGCTTGCACCTGCTGTTCGGCGACGTCCATGTTGATGTCGAGGCTGAAACGCAACGTCAGCACCGACGCACCGCCGGAACTGGTCGAGGCCATTTGCGTCAGGCCGGGCATCTGCCCGAACTGGCGCTCGAGCGGCGCCGTCACGGCACTGGTCATCACATCCGGGCTGGCGCCGGGGTACAGGGTCATGACGCGGATGGTCGGGTAATCGACTTGTGGCAGTGCAGAAACGGGCAGCAAGCGATAGGCAATCAGGCCGGCCAGAACAATGGCCAGCATGCTCAGGGTGGTGGCTACCGGTCGGAGGATGAACAGCCGCGAAATGTTCATGCGCCCTTCTTGGCCTTGTCGGTGACAGCAGCGTCAGTCGGGGTGGCGGCAGATTTGCCTTGCAGGTGTTCGGTCGGGGTGGTCGGCACTTGGTTGCTGTCGTTGACCACTTCCACTTCGCTGCCTTCCTTCAGGCGGTCGGTGCCTTCCAGCACCACGCGGTCGCCGGCAGCCAGGCCTTCAGTGATCACGGTGTTTTCGCCATCACTGGCGCCGATCTTCAGTTGGCGAATGGTGACTTTCTTGTCGCCGTCCAGCGCATAGACAAAGGTGCCGTTGGTGCCGAACTGGATCGCCGCCGACGGCGCCAGTACCACGCCTTTCAGTGTGTCAGCCAGCAAGTGAACGTTGACGAACTGATTGGGGAACAGCGCCTGATCGCGGTTTTCGTAGCGGGCCTTGAACTTCAGGGTGCCGGTGGCGACGTCGATCTGGTTGTCGAGGCTTTGCAGAACACCGGTGGCTTGCAGCTTGCTGTCGCCGCGATCCCACGCCTCGGCCGGCAGCTTGGCGCCGCTGCGATAGCGGGCGAGCACGGTTTCAAGGCTGTTTTCCGGCAGCGTGAAGGCCACGCTGATCGGTTGGGTCTGGGTGATCACGGCGAGGAACGTGGTGTCGTTGGCCGTCACCAGGTTACCGACGTCAACCTGACGCAGACCGACACGGCCGGCAATCGGTGCGCGGATTTTAGTGAATTCGAGATTGAGTTTTGCATCGTTGACGGCGGCCTGGTTGGTCTTGACCGTGCCCAGATACTGGCCGACCAGCGCTTCGGCGGTGTCCAGTGTCTGCTTGGCGATGCTGTCCTCTTTAAACAGACCGCGATAACGCTCGACGTCGACCTGAGCATTCTTCAGTTGCGCCTGATTCTGCAGCAAGGTGCCTTCGGCCTGCAGCAAGGCGTTCTGGTACGGACGCGGGTCGATCTCGGCCAGCAGGTCACCGGACTTGACCATCTGCCCTTCTTCGAAATTGATTTTCACCAATTCGCCGCCCACCCGGCTACGCACATTGATGGTGTTGAGCGCCGTCACCGTGCCCAGCGCCTTGTAATACAGCGGGAAGTCGCCGGTGACGGCTGGCGCCACGCGCACCGGGATTGGCCCGCTACCACCACCGAAGCCCGGCCGCATCATGCCCGAACGCCCGGTGTGCCCAGCGGCTGCCTTGTCTGTGCCCTCTTTGTGGGCTGAACCGGCGGGCCAGAATTTCCAGCACAGGACGGCGATCACCAACAGGACAAGCAGGCTGATCAGCCAGCGACGGGAGTTACGGGGGGACGATTGCATGGAGTGATTAACCATTGGGCGCGTGGGCTTCTTTTACGGGAGGCTGAACGATAAGCACTGATGGAGAAATAGCAAAGCAGCTTTACCGGCAATTTACCTTCAACTTACGTTTCAAGGTGTGAGGCAAAACACTGATACACAAATGAAAACGGCCTGGACAGGGCCAGGCCGTTAACAATTGTAAAGCGCTTGTTTCAGAACACTTATTTCAAAACGGAAAGCGCCGCTTCGTAATTAGGCTCTTCCGCGATTTCCTTGACCAGTTCGCTGTGCAGGACGTTGTCGTTTTCGTCCAGCACTACCACGGCGCGAGCGGTCAGGCCTTTCAGCGGGCCGTCAGCGATGGCCACGCCATAGTTC
The DNA here is from genome assembly GCF_029543085.1 of Pseudomonas sp. A34-9. Taxonomy (NCBI): domain Bacteria; kingdom Pseudomonadati; phylum Pseudomonadota; class Gammaproteobacteria; order Pseudomonadales; family Pseudomonadaceae; genus Pseudomonas; species Pseudomonas sp. A34-9. The sequence continues at coordinate 3,558,343 of NZ_CP119967.1, forward strand.
TCGATGAACTCGGCACCGCGCAGGGTCGACAGGTTCTGTACGTTTTCCAGGCCTTCGGCGCCGCAGAAGCGCGCTTGGGCGAACGGCAGGTCAGCGGAGATGCACAGCACGACAGTGTTGGCGATGTCGTTGGCCTGAGCGTTGAACTTGCGCACGGAGGTGGCGCAGGTCGGGGTGTCGACGCTTGGGAAGATGTTCAGCACTTTGCGCTTGCCGGCAAAGTCTTTCAGGGTGACGTCGGACAGATTGCCGGCAACCAGAGAAAAGGCTGGCGCCTTGGAACCGGCTTGTGGCAACTGGCCGTTGACTTGAACCGGATTGCCTTTGAGGGTGACTTGAGCCATGACTTGAGTCCTTCTGATGTTTTGATTGGAAAGCATGCAAGAGGCCGAAGTTAACCACGAAATTGTCCGACGACCTATGCCCTGTTTTGAAATTGTTGGGTGCCTGCGCAAAAAATTGTATACAAAGTTCCGCGCAATTCCCGTGTGGGAGGGAGCCTGCTCGCGAAAGCGCTGGATCAGTCAGCATAAATGTTGAACGTGACGACGTCTTCGCGAGCAGGCTCGCTCCTACATTGGATTCTGCGGTGTGACTGGTCTTTTATTTAGAGACCCTGTCGATTCACCGCTGGCCCGTTCGACTAAGCAGTGAATCCCCCACACTCCACGGAGTAACCGCCATGCGATTCATGATCCTTGTAAAAGCCAACGCCGCCTCTGAAGCCGGCATCATGCCCAGCGAAGAACTGATCACCGCGATGGGCAACTTCAATGAAGAACTGGTCAAGGCCGGCATTCTGGTCGATTGCGATGGCCTGCACCCCAGCAGCAAAGGTGCCCGCGTGCACTTCTCCGGCGACAAACGCACGGTCATCGACGGGCCGTTCATCGAGACCAAAGAATTGGTGGCGGGTTATTGGATCTGGGAAGTGAAATCAAAAGAGGAAGCCATCGAATGGGTCAAGCGCTGCCCGAACCCGATGCCCGGTGAGTCCGATATTGAAATCCGCCAGATCTTCTCCGCCGAAGACTTCGGTGCCGAGTTCACCCCCGAAGCGCGCGAGCAAGAAGAGCGCATCCGCGAACAAGCCAAGAAAAACGCCTAAACCGGATACCCCGTGTAGGAGCTGCCACAGGCTCGGGCCGCGATCGGACGATCTTTTGATCCTGCTTTGATAGATCAAGGTCAAAAGATCGCAGCCTGCGGCAGCTCCTACAGTCGCGGGGATGCTCAGATCGACCGGATATTATTAGCGTAGGCGCCTTTCTTGTTTTGCATTACCTCGAATTCAACTTTCTGACCTTCTGTAAGCTTTTTTTTCAGATGCAATCTTCGAGAAATGCGCAAGTAATTCCAAGCCACCATCATCCGCTGTAATAAATCCGAAACCCTTTTCTGCGCTAACCCTTGTCACCGTTCCCGTTGCCATACTCGCCCTCCTCTCAGCCGGTTTGCGCACAAGCCAAGAATCTTGCGCGACACCCAACCATCAAACGCCCTTCCCCACACCCCGACAACTGTCAAACCTGACAGGGTGTAAATATCCACAGTCTCACCTCCGCCTGCCAGCCACTGGCCAAGCCCGGTTTAACTGCTAGCTTCAATCAGACGTGTCCTGCAGATGTGGCAAACCCAGGATGACGCAACGACGGCACACTGGTGCCGGCATCGACAATGGTCATCGGAGCATCATGAAGTCATGGCGAAGAAAATGAGAAGACATGCATGGCTATTGGCGGTGGCACTGCTGCCTGCGATTGCGTTTGTCAGCTGTGGCGTCGGTACTTGAGGCCGCGATGCACGGGGTGCTGTTGCCTCAGGCTGTGACCACCACCGATCACGCCTGAGACAACGCCCAAGCATCGGTTTATTTGGACTTGAGCTTGAGATACGACTGACGCAGGTCTGACGCCCAGCCATCGATCACGCTTTTAACGTCATCGGTCTTCAGCACCTGGGTGTCGTTTGCCAGTGGTTTACCGGAGCCTTTGCGCACGACCTGCGCAACCACCTTATTGTTGCCGCCGTCGAGGAACACCGCCTCGGTGGCCAACGTGGTTTCCTGATCACGTATACCACTGGCCGTGCTGACTGCCGCCGCCACCAAGGCAATCGGGATCACTTCATAGGGTTTTAGGCCCTCGGTCTTGCTGCTGACCGCAGTAATCGCCGCCCGCACCACAATCACACCCGGGCCCGGCCCGGTGGCCAGTGGCAGATCCTTGCCAATCTCACGCTTGAGCGCCTGGTCGTAGTAGCTGGTGATACCGTTGAGGGTTTGCTGTGGAATCTTCGCGGTCGGTTGCGGTTTGGGGTAGAGCTGAGTCGGTTCGATGTACACGCTGGTGAACTTTTTCACATCGACCTTCGGATCGATCCAGCGCATCACCTCGGCGCCGGACGGCGACTTGGCCTCCTTGAGCTGGCTGTAGTCCTTGAGAAACCCGGAGTACTCATCGGGAGCAACGGTTTTGCTTGAGCAGCCGACCACGCCGAGGGTGGCGACGCAGAGCGTGCCCATCATTACTGCTAGCTTCATGCTGTAACTCCTGTCAGAAGACCTCATTGGTTTGTTCGAGGGGTGAATTCAGGTATAGCTAAAACTCTGACAATTGCTGCTTGGAATTAAAAAAAACTCGCGAAACCTGCAGGCGTTTCGCAATGAAGCGCCATGCGCGGTTGTCGCTGATTCAGTGGTATCTCGACAGTGGACAGGAACCGAAGGCGCTGGTGTTGGTGCAGGGGTGGAAGAAGATGAATAGGGGGGATCCGGCGCTTAAGTGACCGGCTGGAGATTGTCTTGCCCTCACCCTAGCCCTCTCCCAGGGGTAGAGGGGACCGATTGGGGGATATCCAAGAGATACGCCGACGTGAACGATAGGCTCTGAATCCATAATCGACTCGGTCTTTTACGTCGGTGCAGGACGACAGACACCTCGGTCAGTCCCCTCTCCCAGAGGTAGAGGGACCGATTGGGGGATATCCAAGAGATACGCCGACGTGAACGATAGGCTTTGAATCCATAATCGACTCGGTCTTTCACGTCGGTGCAGGACGACAGACACCTCGGTCAGTCCCCTCTCCCTCTGGGAGAGGGTTAGGGTGAGGGGCTTTTAAGGGTTCACGCCATTACCAGGACGAAGTCTCGCCACTGCGCAACGCCATCTCGCGCCGACTATTGATGTGCATCGCCTTGATCAGCGACACCGTCCCGACCATCAAAATCGCCGCCCCCAACAGGAAGTCGATGTTGTACAGCTGGAAGTCCTGCACCGGCCCGATCAGCAACACCCGTACGATCGCGGCGCCCAACAGCGTGGCGAGGAAGTCGATTCCCGGCTCATTGCGGTAAAACACCAGCAGTAATGGCAGACACAGCACCAACAACAGCAACATAACCACAACCTTGAACGAACCTTTACGCTCAACGCTGAAGGCACATTCGTGCGGCCCGTAAGCCTTGTAATCGTCGTCGCGGATCATCGAGTTGTTCTCGTTGATGTAGTCGACGCGGTTGTATTTCTGAATCGGTGTGAAGGTGTTGGACATCTCCATCAGCGTGGTGATGTTCTTGAAGCGCAGGTCGATGCGCTCGCTGCCCTTGAGGTAGTAAAGGACCGGTTTGTAGCCGTAGCGATAGGTGTCGAAGGGGAATTCGGTGACCTGACCCTGCACGCCGATCGGCCGTGGTTCGAGTTCGGCGTAGGCGCTTTTGTTGGTGGCGGACAGGTTGCGGCTCAGCGGCTGAACCTTGACCTGTTCAAGGAAGATCGGCGTGACGCCGTAGGACCACTGCAACGGTTCCAGACGCAGGCGCAGTTCGTTGCGGCCCAGGTCGTAACGGTTGAAGGTGCGTTCCGAAACCACCAATGAGCCACTGAGCATGAACTCGCCGCGCAGGTTGTTGGTCACGCGCAAGGTCAGTTGGTCCTTGCCCAGCAACGCCGCCTCCGTGGACGGCGGCGTGCCGCACCATGCGCTGCTTTCGCCGACACCGCCGAGCTGGCCGCTGCGGTTTTCCTTGAATACGTAAAAGTAACTGGCCCACAGCGTCAGCATCAACAGCATCGCTGTGAGACCGAGGATTTTTTTGCCCGGACTCACTGATCAGACTCCCTTCTTCGATTCCATCGTCCAGCCGAAAACCCGCTGGCGACGGCGACTCTACCAAAAGGCCAGCATCGACCCAAGGGAAAATGCCCGCCTCATCAGGTTTCTAGGGGTTTCCCCGGTGTACATCGAAGAACAAAAGTTCGCAGCCTGCGGCAGCTCCTACAGTGGATCGCGTGTAGGAGCTGCCGCAGGCTGCGATCTTTTCAAGCGTCAGCGACGACGAAACAGCGGGAGCGGTTCGATGACCGAGCGACCGTACAGCACACTCATCCCCGCCAACCCCTTCAGCGCATCCTCAGCGGATTTGTCCTCACGCACGGCAAAACTGTCGAACCCGCACTGGCGCATATGGCTGAGCTGATCACGCAGCACATCGCCAATCGCGCGCAACTCCCCTGCCCAGCCGAAACGACTGCGCAGCAGATACGCCTGGCTGTAAGCGCGGCCATCACGAAAACTGGGAAAATCCAGCGCAATCAGCGGCAACGAGGCCAGCCACGGCACCAGGCTTTCCACCTCGTCGTCCGGGCCGAGCCACACGGCGTGGGTCGACGGTGACTGCAGCCAATGCGTCAGCGGCAGCATGAGTAATCCGTCGGGCCTCGGCATTGACGGATCGCGCACCAGGGTCCACGGATCATCCGTCACAATCCGCGCCACACCCTGTTCCAGTCGCAACAGATTGTTCATGCCATCGCCTCCAGCGTTTTCGGATAGACCCGCTCCTTGAACGGCTCCAGGCCAATCCGCGCCACGGTATCGACAAACAATTCCTCGTGCTCGCGATAGCGGACAAAGGTGCCGATGATCCGCTCGATCACCTGCGGCACTTCGGCGGCGCTGAACGACGGGCCGATGACTTTGCCCAATGCGCTGTGCTTGCCCTGCGCGCCGCCGAGGGTGATCTGATACCACTCGCTGCCGTTTTTATCGACGCCGAGGATGCCGATATTGCCGATGTGGTGATGGCCGCAGGCGTTCATGCAGCCGGAGATGTTCAGGCTGATATCGCCCAGATCATGCAGGTAATCGAGGTTGTCGAAGCGCGCCTGAATCGCCTGGGCAATCGGGATCGACTTGGCGTTGGCCAAGGCACAGAAATCGCCACCGGGGCAGGCAATGATGTCGGTCAGCAGGCCGATGTTGGCGCTGCCCAGATCGTGTTTGCACGCCAGTTGCCACAACGCATAGAGATCGGTTTTCGCGACGTCGGGCAGGACGATGTTCTGCTCATGGGCGATCCGGATCTCGCCAAAACCGAAACGCTGCGACCAGTCGGCCACCGCCAGCATCTGCACGCCGGTCACATCTCCGGGTGGCGACGCCATGCCCGGTTTGGTCGACAGCACCACACTGGTGTAGCCCGGCACTTTGTGCGGCTGCACGTTGCGCGCGACCCAACGAGCGAACGCCGGGCTTTCGGCCAGGCGCGTGCCGAAGTCCAGGTCGGTGTCGGCCAGGGTGTGATAAACCGGCGGCACGAAGGCGCTGGCAACACGCTGATATTCGGCCTCGGTCAACTGCGCCGGGCCGTCCTTGAGGTGTTGCCATTCCTCTTCGACTTCCTTAGCGAAAGCCTCGATACCCAATGCCTTGACCAGAATCTTGATCCGCGCCTTGTACTTGTTGTCACGCCGGCCGTGACGGTTGTACACCCGCAAAACGGCTTCGACGTAGGACAGTAAATGCTGCCACGGCAAGCCTTCGCGGATCTGCAGACCGAGGATCGGCGTGCGTCCCAAACCGCCGCCGACGATCACCCGCAACAGCATCTGCCCGTCGCGACCGGTGTAAAGGTAGAGGCCGATGTCATGCATCATGATCGCCGCGCGATCCTGCTTCGCCGAGCAGATGGCGATCTTGAATTTGCGCGGCAGAAAGAGGAATTCCGGGTTGATCGTCGACCACTGCCGGAGGATTTCGGCCAGCGGGCGCGGGTCGATCAACTCGTCCGCCGCGACCCCGGCGAAGGCCTCGGTGGTGATGTTGCGCACGCAGTTGCCCGAGGTCTGGATCGCGTGCATGTTGACCTGCGCCAGACGTTCGAGGATGTCCGGCACCTCGGCCAGTTCGATCCAGTTGAACTGCATGTTCTGCCGTGTGGTGAAGTGGCCGTAACCGCGATCATAGTCACTGGCGATGCTCGCCAGCGTGCGCATCTGTTCGGCACTCAAGGTGCCGTAAGGAATCGCCACACGCAGCATGTAGGCGTGCTTTTGCAGGTACAGGCCGTTTTGCAGGCGCAGCGGCAAGAACTCCTCTTCGCTCAATTCCCCGGCCATGAAGCGCTCGACCTGATCGCGAAACTGCGCGACGCGCTCGAACACTAGCGCCCGGTCGTAATCATCGTATTGATACATGCCTGCCACCTCATCAGTTATTCCTGTGGGAGCGAGCCTGCTCGCGAATGCGGTGTGTCAGGCAATTGCATTGTTGGCTGACACACCGCATTCGCGAGCAGGCTCGCTCCCACAGTTTTCTTCAGAGCACTATGACGAAGCAGCGCAGCGCGTTACAGATTCACCTGAAGTCATAAAAACCATATCAGGGCGCGGCAGAACGCCGCAGCCGGCCCTTCAATCTGATCCGCACAAATGAAAGATTCCTGAGCCTGTTTTGTTTCTGGCGGGGTTTCTACAGTGCAGCTCATGCCAGACCGGGTGGCCTGGCAAGACTTTGCAACCGTGGATGAACTGACCATGAGCACAGCAACAATCGGACAGGCTTATAACTACAAGGTCGTCCGCCAATTCGTCATTGCGACGATCTTCTGGGGGGTAGTGGGCATGGCGATGGGCGTGTTGATCGCCTCGCAACTGGTGTGGCCGGAGATGAATCTGGACCTGCCGTGGACCACCTTCGGCCGCTTGCGACCGCTGCACACCAGCCTGGTGATTTTCGGTTTCGCCGGCAGCGCACAATTCGCCGCCAGTTACTACGCGGTGCAGCGTACCTGCCAGGTGCGGCTGTACTCGGACACCCTCGCCGCGTTCACATTCTGGGGCTGGCAGTCGGTGATCGTGATCATGCTGATCACCCTGCCGATGGGCTACACCACCACCAAGGAATACGCCGAAATCGAATTCTCCGGCGCGGTGTGGATGGCCGTGGTCTGGGTCGCGTATGCGGTGGTGTTCTTCACCACCGTGGTGCAGCGCAAGACCAAGCACATTTACGTCGGTAACTGGTTTTTCGGCGCGTTCATTCTGGTGATCGCCATGCTGCACGTGGTCAATCACCTGTCGATTCCGGTGGACTGGTTCAAGTCGTATCCAGTGTATTCCGGGGCCACCGACGCGATGGTGCAGTGGTGGTACGGGCACAACGCGGTGGGCTTCTTCCTGACCACCGGGTTCCTCGGCATGATGTATTACTTTGTGCCGAAACAGGTCAATCGGCCGGTGTATTCGTATCGCTTGTCGATCGTGCATTTCTGGGCGCTGATCACGCTGTACATCTGGGCCGGCCCGCACCATTTGCACTACACCGCGCTGCCGGACTGGGCGCAATCACTGGGCATGGCGATGTCGCTGATCCTGCTGGCGCCGAGCTGGGGCGGGATGATCAACGGCATGATGACCTTGTCCGGGGCCTGGCATAAGTTGCGCACCGATCCGATTCTGCGCTTCCTGGTGCTGTCGCTGGCGTTCTACGGCATGTCGACATTTGAAGGACCGATGATGGCGATCAAAACCGTCAACGCCCTCTCCCACTACACCGACTGGACCATCGGCCACGTGCACGCCGGCGCCTTGGGCTGGGTGGCGATGATCACCTTCGGCGCGACCTATCACATGGTGCCGAAAGTGTTTGGTCGCGAGCAGATGTACAGCACGCCGCTGATCAACCTGCACTTCTGGCTGGCGACCATCGGCACGGTGTTGTACATCGCCTCGATGTGGGTCAACGGCATCACCCAAGGCCTGATGTGGCGGGCGATCAACGAGGACGGCACGCTGACCTATTCGTTTGTCGAGGCGCTGCAGGCCAGTCATCCGGGGTTCATCGTGCGCTTTGCCGGGGGGGTGTTCTTCCTCAGCGGGATGTTGCTGATGGCCTATAACGTCTGGCGCACAGTGCGGGTTGCCGACGTCGCACTGGCGCGCAGTGAAGCGCAGATCGCCTGAGGCAGGGAGCCGCTCGTGATGGAGATTTTCTTTGATGTGTTGGGGGTGGTGTTTCTGTGGCTGGCGGTGGAGTACTGCCTGCGGCGGGAGACGGCGGACAGTCTGGACGAAGCGAGTATGGTGCCGTTTGCCGATGATCCGGAGGTGGCGCGGCGGCTTGAGCTGGCCACTGGCAAGACTGTGAAAGCTGTGGCGCCGGAGGTGGCGAAGCCGGGTTGGGTCAATCTTGATATGTGAGGCGTGTCAGGTGGGCTGCCCTCACCCTGGCCCTCTCCCAGAGGGAGAGGGAACTGACCGAGTTGTTTGTTCGGGTTACGCCGACCTGAAATATCGAAAGTGAATGCAATCTCGAAAACAACGAAGATCAGCTCCCTTTCCCCCTCGTCCGCAGAGGGAGAGGGAACTGACCGAGTTGTTTATTCGGGGTACGCCAACCTGAAATATCGAAAGTGAATGCAATCTTGAAAACAACGAAGATCGGCTCCCTTTCCCCCTCGTCCGCGGAGGGAGAGGGAGAGGGAACTGACCGAGTTGTTTAATCGGGGTACGCCAACCTGAAATATCGAAAGTGAATGCAATCTTGAAAACAACGAAGATCGGCTCCCTTTCCCCCTCGTCCGCGGAGGGAGAGGGAACTGACCGAGTTGTTTGTTCGGGTTACGCCGACCTGAAATATCGAAAGTGAATGCAATCTTGAAAACAACGAAGATCGGCTCCCTTTCCCCCTCGCCCCCTTGGGGGAGAGGGCTGGGGTGAGGGGGTAAGCTCTTGATCTTAACTGCGGTCGCGAGGAATCAGGCTCTGCAACTGCTGAGCAAGAAAGTTGGCGTCGAAGGCAAACGTATCCGGATCCTTCAAACCATTGGTCTTGCGCCACTGCCACGTGCCGTCGGGCAATCCGACTAGCGAAATGCTGCCATAACGCGCCGCCGTCAGCCCCATCACGGCGAGCGAGATCTGCCCCGCGCTGCCCATCACATCCGGCACGAACTCCACCGGTTTGCCGGCAATCACAATGCTCAGCTTTTCCGTCTTGAACGTGGACGTTTCCACCGGTGTGCTCGGCCCGAACGCAACATACGCCTCGCGACTCACCTCCAGCAGATTCGGCGCCTGCACCGGTTCCAGCCATTGCTGAATATCACCGAACAGCGCGGTAATCCGCGTGGCCCACGCCGCCGATTGCGTCTCGAACAGTTGCTTCTTGTGCGCTTCGCTCTCGGCGTAATGACGAAGCATCTCGCCCAGTTGTTGTACGTCGTCCATAGCGGTGTTCCTCGGAAAGGACCTGCAAAGGTTGATAGTGGCAGATACCAGCCCCGGCGTACGTTTAACCTGCACCAGGCCCGACGAAGCACCATGACACTTGAGCAAAACATCAGCAGTACAGTCACTTGTCGCTGGCATCGGATCGTGAACAAAAGGAAACTCCGGGCAGACCTGAACGCTCGACACTGTCATTTGCCTGAGGACATCCAATGCGCACCATCGGCCTGATCGGCGGCATGAGCTGGGAATCCAGCGCCGAATACTATCGACTCATCAATCAGCAAGTCCGTGATCGTCTCGGCCCGTTGCGCTCGGCGCAAATGCTGATGTACAGCGTCGACTTCGGCCCTGTCGAACAGGCCCAGCACGCCGGACGCTGGGACGATGCGGCGGCAATTCTGGTGGACGCCGCGCGCAGGCTCGAAGCCGGCGGCGCTGATTGTGTGGTGCTGTGTACCAATACCATGCACAAAGTCGCCGAGCAGATTCAGGCGGCGATCAGCATTCCGTTTCTGCACATTGCCGAACCGGCCGCGCAGGCGGCTCTGGACATCGATGCTCGCACCGTCGGTTTGCTCGGCACGGCATTCACCATGGAACAGGACTTCCTCAAGCAACGCCTGATCGCTCAGGGTTTGACCGTGTTGGTGCCGGACGAAACAGAACGCAAGGACGTGCACCGGATCATCTACGACGAACTCTGCGTCGGCGTGATCAGTGAACAGTCGCGAGAAATCTATCAGCGAGTAATCGAATCCCTGACCAGGCGCGGCGCGCAGGCAATCATCCTCGGTTGCACGGAAATCGGCCTGTTGATCAAAGCCGAACACAGCGCCCTGCCCATGCTCGACACCACCGAGCTGCATGCGCAGTCGGCGGTGGCGTTCGCGCTGGGCGACTGAGTCAGGTTTTCGGGCGATTGCGCAGGCGGGCCATGCTCAGGGTGTCGACCCACTGCCCGTCGCGCACTGCGTAATCGCGAAACAGGCCTTCGTCCTCGAAACCGAATTTGCGGTAGAGAGCGATGGCCGCTTCGTTATCGGCATACACAGTGAGTTCGACGCGGTGCAGGTTCATCCAGTTGTCGGCGACGTCCAGCGCCGCCGCCAACAGCTTCGAACCCACGCCTTTGCCCTGCCACGCCACCGCCACACCCATGCCGAAACTGCCGGCGTGCGCCCGGCGCATCCGCGAATGAGCTTCCAGCCCCAGATTGCCGATCACCACGCCCTGATGCAGCGCCACCAGTTTCACCGCGCGTTCGTTGTCCGCCAGCAGGCGTTGGCGCCAGACCTCGGTGGATTGAAACGGCATCTGCAACACCTGCCGCGCCACGGCCGGATCGTTATAGAGCGCGGTGATGCCCTCGATGTGGGATTCGTTGAAGCGTTCGAGGTGGATGGCGGCGTTGTGCTCAGGCATGGCGGATCCTTCCTGGATCGGTGTGTGGCTGACCACTCTAAACTACAAACCATAGGAGCTGCCGCAGGCTGCGATCTTTTGATCGTGTTTTTTGAAAATCAAATTCAGGATCAAAAGATCGCAGCCTTCGGCAGCTCCTACAGGGGGTTATTCGAACCATTCGTGGCGTTCGTTGAAGGTGTGGTGGATCAGGTCAGTCAGGGTCTGCACTTCGGCCACATTCTGCGACTCGGCGTTGACCGCCAGCCACGCCTGCAATTGCATCGGTTCTTCAAACAGCCCCGGCAGCGCGATCAGGCCACGGTCGAACCGGCTCATATACGCCGGCAACAAACCAATGCACGCGCTGCAACGGATCATCTCCAGCATCAATTCATAAGACTGCATCTGCACCACCCCGGCCAAGCGTTGTTCGACCAACTCGTTCCACGGCCGGAAACTGTCGATCTGCCGATCGTGTTGCCATTGCACGAGCATGAAGTCGGCGAGGTCGTCGGGGGTGTCCGGGCGGGCGGTGACGCGGGAGTAGCGTTTGGCGATGTGTGGCAGGTAGTCGAGGCGTGCCAGCGCTTGCGGTTCGCTGGTGGCGAAGGTCGGGCCCGGGTGCGGGGTTTCGCCGTGGGCAAGCCAGAGGACGACGTCGGCGCTGACGGCGCGCAGCGACAGTTCGCTGTCGAGGGCGATGATTTCCAGACGTACGCTGGCGTTGCGCCGCAGCAGTGCAATGAGGTCGCGGCCGAGGATGTCGTGCAGGATCGATTCGGCGACGGCGAGGCGAATCAGCGGTTGTTCGATCACCGGCAGTTTGCGCTCGTTGGCCAGCGCCACCAGTTTGGCCTGCAGTTGCTGGCCTTCGCGGGTCAGGCTCAAGGCGCTGCCCTGAAAGCTGAACAGCGTGTGTTGCAGTTCTTGCTCAAGCTGCGCCAGTTGTTTGCGCAACAAGGTCGAGCGCACATTGAGGCTGCGCGCGGCTTGCATGAAGCAGCCGCAGCGGGCGCTGACCAGGAAGTATTGCGCGACATCCGGGTCGACCTTCGCGGCTTGCGCCAGCCAGGGTTCGTGGTTGTCGATTGGCCAGCGGAATTCGCCATTGCCCTGTCGTCCTGCGGGTTCGGTGAATGACATCGATGACTCCCTGTCGATCTTTGTATTTATGAATTCCACCCATCCCCATGTGGGAGCGAGCCTGCTCGCGAAAGCGGTGTCTCAGACCCCGCAAGTGTTGAATGTGCAGACGCTTTCGCGAGCAGGCTCGCTCCCACAGGAGAAAAGTGGTGAAGGTGAAATCAGTGTTTTTCCTCGAGGACTTTGTTGAGCTCGGCACCGTCGATACTCAGCGTCGCGGTGTTGAGCATGCCGTCCAGGTACGCCTGGGCAATCTGCTCCTGCCGTTGTGTACGCAAGGCCTGGGTCAGTTGCTCGCGCAATTCGTCGAGGGTCGCCAGACGCGCTGGCAGTTGCTCGGTGAGTTTGATCACGTGAAATCCGGCGGCGCTCTGAACAGGCTCGGAAACCGCGCCAACCTTGAGCCGTGCCACGGCGCTACGCACTTCCGGGACGAGTTGCTGCAACGGTTGCAGACCGCTATCCCCACCACGTTCAGCGGTGACGCGATCCTGCGAATATTGAGTCGCCAGTGCGGCAAATTCCGCCGGCGTCGCCTGAGCCTTCTTGCTCAGGTCGGTAGCCTGCTTGCGCACGGTCTCAAGGTTCTGCGGGTCGTTCACCCCGAGGAAAATCTGGCTGACCCGATACAACGCCGGTGTCTGCCAATTCGCCTTGCCGGCGTCATAGGCCTGCTGCAACTCAGCGGCACTCGGATAGTCCGCCGGCACCTGGCTGACCGAACGCAAGTAATCGCGGAAGACAATCTGCTCAGTCGCCGCGCGAGTCTGCCGCGCTACATCCGGACGCTGCGCCCAACCCTGCGCATCGGCCTGTTCCAGCACCGCTTTCTCGGCCAGACGCGTGCGAATCCAGCGCTCCAGCGCCTCACGATCGCCGCGTAATTGTTCGCGGGTTTGCGGCGGGACTGTCGCCAGCAACGCCTGCAATTCGTCAGGTGACACTTGCTGATTGCCCAACCGCGCCACCGCCGGCCCCGCAACAACCACCGCCAGCGGCGACGATTGCTGGGCGGCGACCGGGTCACTGCCCGGCCGCACCACCAGCGCCACGGCCACCACCAACAGCGCCACCGCAGCGGCGCTGATCACCATGGCAGGCTTTTTCACAGCGCGACTTCCTCTTGTTCAGCGACGGCCACTTTCGCGGTGGATGCTTGCGCGGCCTGAGTGAAATCACGCAGGTAGACGATGAACTCCTGCAACAGGCGATCCCACAATTCCAGGTTGCCGCGCAGGTGATCGTTGCTTACGCCTGCCGCCACCACCACGTCCATTTCCATCACCAGAAACTCGCCTTGCAACGACAACCGGGCAAAGCGACGGCTGGCGTTCCACTGCTCGGCCACACCCTGTGGCAACTCACCCTGCACGCGCAGCGCACAGCTGAAGGTGAAGTCGACGTAGCTGCCCTGCTCCACCGCCGGGTTGCCGAAACGCACGGCGTAGCCGATGCCCTGGCTGGCGCTGAGCAACTGGACGATGCCGTTCTGCTCGGTCTGATTGACGCGATAACCGGCGGCTTGCAGGACTTCGGTCAGGGATTGTGGGGAAACATGGCTGATCAATTGGGTCATTGTTTCTTCCTTGTTTATCAGTGCGTGAGCGCGGCTTGCGGCGCGTCGAATTGAGTCTTGTAAAGGTCATCGCCGAACCCTTGGGCCAGTTCATCGAACTTGACCCGGGCGCTGCCCGCGAAGGGCTGGCGGATCTTCATCACCTCGGCCACATCGATGTTTTCGTAGGCGGTGAGGATCTGTTTGGCGACGCCGTACATCTGCTGATTCTTGACTGAACATTGCTGCACTTGTGTGTCACGTTCAGTCAATTGCGCTTGAAGCTTAGACCGTTCTGCCTCTTTGGCACGGGCCATGACCAGCAACTCGTCATAGGCCTTTTTGAACTTGCCGGTCTGCTCGGCGCTGGCCGCCATTTGTGCCTGCGCCTGGCTGTGCAGGCTCTGCTGCTGCCCGGCGAGTTGCTCGGCGAGTTGCTCGGCAACGCCCTTGGCCTTGGCCAGTTCAGCAGTCAATTGCTTGATTTGCGCCTGCGCAGCCTTGGCCTCATTCTGCGCCGCCAGTTGCGCGGCGCTGGCCTGGGCCTGCTGACTTTGCAGGGCCTGCAACTGTTGCGTGGTGCTGCGCAATTGCGTGCGCAGGCGTTCTTCCATGCCTTCGGCATGCGCGCCAGTGGCGATCAAAAGCCCGAGCCCGAGCCACACAAATCGCGTTTTCATAACCCTCTCCCGGCGCCTTAGAAGCGCGTGTTGATCTCAAGCTGCAAGACGTCGATGTCGAACGGCGCGCCGTACACCGCTTCGGTGCTCATCCAGCGACCGGTCGCGTAAACGTTCTTCGCCAGACCGTAGTTGCCGCCAATGAAATAGCCCTTGGCGTTGGTGCCACCGAGATGAAATGACGAGTCGTTGAAGCCGTCCGGCAACGCGTCCGGCTGGATGTATTTGTAGCCAGCGAACATGTTCCAGTCGCCTTGCTTTTTCAGGTCCAGCGCGCTGCCAAGCGTGAACTGCACCATCCATGCATTGGCGCCGCTTTCGATGTCGCCGTTGCTGTCGAGGTTGTTGACGATCTGCCCGGCCGAACGCTTGCGCATGTCGCCTTCGTCGTAAGCGAGGTTGTGGATGTAGTTGCCCTGGCTGCGCAGTTTGAAGTCTTCTGGCAGGTCGGCATCCCACACTACGTTCAGATCAAGCAGATTGAATTCCGAAGCAAGGCCGACAAACTGAGGCTGCGGCGTGGTGGTCGGGTTGAGCGGGTTCGGCGTGATGTCACGCAGCAGGAACACGCTGTTGCCCTTTTGCATGAACGCCGCGCGGCTGCCGTCGCTGTCGCAACCCGGCGCGCCGGCCCACGGTTCGCAAGGGCTGGAACGCTGACCCTGAATGTCGTCGAAGCGGTAGTACGCCAGCGCACCTTTCAAGCGGTTGTTGCTGTTGATCGCCCATTTGGCGCCGATCTGCGCACCGTACAGCCACTTGTTGTCGCTCTCTTCCTTGTCGAAGCCGTTGCTGCTGGCGGTGTCGTTGGTGTAATCCACCGGGAACGCGCCGACGGTGCCGAACACGCCCCAATCGCGGTTGAGCTTGTGGTCGAAAATCGCTGCCATGCCGTCGAAGTTCAAGTCGTTGGAATAGAGCATGTCGGTGGACATGAACGGGTTGGCGAAACGCCCGCCGGTCAGGGTCAGTTCATCCGTCGGCTTCCAGTTCAGGTAGCCCTGATCGAGCCAGATGTCCTTTTTGGCGAAACCGCCGCCGAGGCTTTGCGTAGTCGACACCGGGTTGTTGTCCGAACCGGTGCCGATGCGAATGCCGGCGGTCCACTGCGGCGAGATCTCCGCTTTCATGCCCAGTCGCGCACGAATACGGAACTGGTTGGTGCGGTCTTCGCGGGTGTTGAGCAGTGGCGGCAGATTGGTGCTGCTGTTGGGATTGACGTCGTACGGGCCGTTGTTGTTGAGCTTGGCGAAGTCGACGATCTCGTTGCTGTTGCTGTCGGAGTAGTAGCGCGACTCGTCACGCAAACGAATGTCGCCGTCGAAACTGATGCGTGCAGCCCATTCCGGAAAGCTGTTGGGCGCGGCCCAGTTTTCCTGTTTGGCGGTGGCCATGACCTCAGCTTTGACCTGATCACGAATCTGGTCACGCACGGCAGCTGGCACGTATTGCACACGCACGTCACCCGGCGCCGCCACTGGCCCGGCCGCGACGGCGGTGGAAGCCGCTGCTTGTTTAGCCTGCGCCGCTTCGTTCTGCGCCTGAGCGATCAGCGCGTCGGCCTTGTCCTGTTTCAGAATGCCCTGCTCGACCAGCAAGCGGATCAGATTGATCGTGGCGTTCTCCGAGGGCGCAGGCGCTGCCACGGCCTGACCGACCAGGGTCGCAATGACCATGCCGACCGCCAGGGACAATCGATTCACGTTGGAAATCATCTGCACACAACTCCTTTTCATACAGCTTTATGAATTCGGTTAACCCGGACGCCGCCCTTGCAGGGACATGCGCACAGGCAGGGTGATGGAGGCCGGCGGCCGTTCGCTCAGGTGCGGCGCGTTACGCAGTGCCGCCAACACTTGAGTGTCAATCTCGGGGTTGCCGCTGGACTTGATCAGCTCAACCCGGGTGATCTCGCCGACGCTGCTCAGCCAGACATCGGCCTGCAGCGAGAACGCGAGGTTGCGCAGGTCGGGGTTCTCGCGCAGCAGCTTCTGGAAGGTGAACGCGAGGAACTGGCTGTAAGTGCCGTTGCCCAGTCGTCCGCCACCGGCACCGGCCATGCCGCCGCCCTTGCCCGCGCCGATGTTGAACGCGTCGTTACCGGACTGAGCGTCGCCGTCCATTTGCATCGGATTGGCCAGATCGTCCGCCGGCGATGGCGGAGCTTCTTCCTCGGGCTTGACCTCTTCCGGTTCCGGCGTTGGCTCAGGCTCGACGACTTTTTCTTCCACCGGGGTTTCCGGCTCTGGCGGTTTTTCCGGCGGCGGAGGTGGCGGTGGCGGCAGCGGAATGATCGTCGGCACCTTCGGCGCTTCGCGGCGGATGCCGCTCATGTCGTTGGCCCATTGCCAGAGGAACCACGCAGCGAGCGCGCCGATCAGCAATCCGGCGCCCCATTTCGCATAACGCAGCGCTGGTTTTTTCACCGGCAGCGGCTCGATCGGAAGTTGTGCGGTCATGACTCAGCCCTGACTCGGTTTGCCGGTGACGAGACCGACCTGGGACAGTTCGAGCCGGCGCAACAGGTCCAGCACTTCGATGACTTTCTGGTATTGCACTGTGGCGTCGCCGCGCACGATCACCGGGAAATCCGGGCTCTGCGCTTTCTCGATGCGCAGGCGTTCTTCCAGCTCGGCCAGGGTCACCGGGTAGGCATCGAGGAACACCTGGCCGCCGTCGTTGACCGAGATCGCCTTGGTCTTGGCCTCGGACAGCGACACCGACGCGCTGGCCTTGGGCAGGTTGATCTGGATCCCGGAGACCTGCGCGGTGGCGGTGAGGATGAACATCACCAGCACCACCATCAGCACGTCGACCAGCGGGGTGATGTTGATGCTGTCCACCGCGGCATCTTCGTCATCGTCGTGGGAGGCATTTACGGACGCCATGTCAGTGCTCCTCAGGCCGGTACGGAGTGGTTGGTGTGATGGCCGCGATGCGCCGCCTCACTGAACTGGCTCTCGCCGTGCATCTCCGCCAGCCGGGTGATGAACTCGTCGACGAACACACGCATGTCGGCGCTGACTTCCTTGTTGCGGGTGATCAGGCGGTTGTAACCAAACAGCGCCGGAATCGCGACGAACAGGCCCATCGCCGTGGCCAACAACGCGGCGGCCATACCGGGAGCAATGGCGTTGATGTTGACGTCGCCGGCCATCGCGGTGCCGAGGAACACCACCATGATCCCCAGCACCGTACCGAGCAGACCGATGTAAGGGCCGCCGGCGATGGCGTTGGACAGGGTCGAGAGTTTCGAACTCAGTTGCTGGTTTTCACGGGTGCGCACGCCGTCCATGGAGCAACGGATCGCTTCGATGGTGGCGGCGGACACCGACGAGGTATCGGCACCCTGCTCGCGGCGGGTGCGGATCTCTTTGACCGCCACCAGGTACAGGCGCCACAGCGACGAATGCTGCAGGCGCTGGGCGAGTTGCGCGTCGTCGGCGAACATCTCCAGACGCGTGCCGACCTTGGCGAACTGCACACGGAAGTCTTCGTTGGCGGCGGACACGCGGCTGAGGCTGCGGTTCTTGCGCAGCATGATGATCCACGACTGGAACATCATCAGCACCAGCACGGCGATGATCACCCAGGCGTCGATTGGCACGGCGTTGAGCAGGAAGCCGAGGCTGCCGAAACCGAACCCGGACTGCTCTTCGTCGACGCCGTAAGCCACCAGTTTCGACTCGGCGCCTTGCGAGGTGGCGTCGGCCAGCAGCAGCGGCGCCGGGCGTGACACTTTCGACAAGCGCAATTCGTCGATGGCGCCCACGAACGGCTGGAACGGGCCTTCATGCACGTCAGCACCGATGGCCATGACCGAGTTGAATGCCGGCATCGCCTGGGCGAGCGTCGCGCCTTCGCGGCCATTGATGTACAGCGTGACTTTCGAGCCCTCAGCGGTCAGCGCGATGTGCTGCCATTGGCCCGGATTAAGCGCTTGGGTAGCGACCGCACGTTGGCCGTCGATCTCCACAAACGGCACCCCTTGGTTGGCACCGATCAGTAGACTGTTGGCTCCTTCACGACGGGCGAGAATCAGTTGCTCGCCACTGGCCTGATCCAGACGCAGCCAGGCACTGAAGGTGAACGCACTGCCGGCGTTGTGCTGCAAGGAAGGACTGGCCGGCAGCAACAATGGCTGGCCGCTGAACTGCAACGCGCGCCCCACTACGCCGTCAATCGACGCGCCAGTCGCACTTTGCGCGGTGTTGCCGTAGGCGGTGGTGTCTTTGGCCGGGGTGCCGGTGGCGCCGTCAAAGTGATAGAGCGCGGTGTAATTAGGATCGAACGTCAGTTGGCCGTTGCCGGTCGCCGGGGCCTTCTGATTGCCGTAATACATCCAGATGTCCTGGCGCTGACCGCCCTCGACATTCGGCACATCAACCCAAATCAGCGCCATGCCCATCAGCGCGTCGAAGCTTTCGATCTGGTGATTGAGCACAGTCTTGTCGTCAGCCGCGACGAAGCGCAGATCCGAACCGTCCTCTTTCACCCCGTCAAAGGTGAAGTTGCCGGTGTGCAGGCGCACCAACAGCGCCGTGCGGCCGAGGGCCTGATTGATCGCCGCGCCTTGTGGCGTGGTGTCGACGGCGATCTGTTTGCGATAGTGCCAGTCGTCCTGCCACCAGGCCTGAGCCGTGGCCGGGAGCACGAAGCCCAGGCAGATCAACAACGAAAGAATGAGGCGCTGCATGAACGTGCTCCTTTAGAAAGTGGCTTGAAGGTTGAAGTGCAGGCGCGATTCCTGTTTCGAGGTGTTCGGCCCTTCGAGTAGCGGGTAGCCCCAGTCGAGGCTGCCGGACAGCCATTTGCTCAGGCTGGCGCGGGTGCCGAAGCCGACGCTGGCCAGGGCGTAATTGGCGTCCTGATCCGGCAGTTCATCGCGCAGGTAAAGTTGCGCGCCTTCGGCGAAGGCATAGAAGCGCCAGTCCTGCATCCACGTGCCGGCGTACTTGGCCAGCGACGGCGTGCGCACTTCCTGGCTGAGCAACAAACCGTCATCACCGGTGCGTTCGGCGGCCAGATAGCCGCGCACCGAAGTGGCGCCGCCGGCAGAAAATTGTTCGTTGGAAACCAATGGCCCCGACGCCAACTGGAACGCGGCTTTGCTCGCGCTCTGCCAGTCGCTGTCGAAGGTCCAGGTGTAATTGGTGTCGCCCTTGAGCACGGCGAAACTCGGTTTGGCGCGATAGCGTTTGTAGTCGAAGTCTTCGTCGGAGCTGCCGTAGCCGAAAATGCTGCGGGTGGCAGCGACCAGGCTCAGACCCAAGCCGAGCTGGCTTTTTTCGCTGTAGCGATAGCCGTTGTAGGCGAAGGTGAACGGCGCGTATTGCAACGGGACTTTGTCGCTTTCGCCGGAAAGGGTCAGGCGTTCGTCAAAGTCCTTGAAGTCGATACCGGCCGACAACGAGTTGGACCAGTTGCCGCTGGAGGGCAGCGTGTAGATCGCCGAGACGCCATAGGAATGGCCCTTGCCCAACACGTTGCTGCCACCGATGGTGGCGACGTTGCTGTCGGACTGATAACCGGAGAACTGCACGCTCCAGCGCTCGGTCAGCGGCGCGGTGTAGGAGCCCGACCAGACCTTGGCGTTGTCGGTTTCCTGCGGCGCGGTGAAGAACGTCAGGTTGACGCTGTGGCCGAGTTGCCAAAGGTTGTTGTAGCCGAGGCTGGTGACGGTGCGCAGCTTTTCAGTGTCGGCGCTGTAATCGTTATTGAGGCCGACGCTGGCGGTCCACGGGTTCTGGTCTTCGACCTGCAAATCGACGTCCATGGTGCCGGGGCGCTGACCTTCGCGCACCAGTGGCATGACTTGCCGGCCCGGCGTCTTGTTGAGCTGCGCCAGTTCGCCCTGAACCTTGGCGAAGTCCGGCACCTCGCCTTCCTTCAGCGCCGGGACGTCGTCGCGGATGTCCAGCGGCGAATAATGTTTGGCGCCGACCACACGCACGCGGCCGACCTTGGTTTCGCTGACTTGCAGATAGACGATGCCGTCGGCGACAGCTTGCTCGGGCAGCTCGACGAACACCGATTGATAGCCGCGTTCCTGATAAGCCTTCTGCAAGGCATCCCGCGCGCCTTCGATGTCGTTCATGCCCTTCTGCGGGCCGAGAAACGGATACACCGCTTCTTCAATCGCCCGCGCATCGAGCACGGTATTGCCGCGCACGAAGTATTCGTTGACGTCGACCAGACGCTGCGCTTCGACGGCCTCTTCGGCCAATGCCGGCTGCACGCCCGCCGTCACCAGCAGCCAGCCCCACAGCGCCAGCCGTGACTTGAAAATCGGTTCCACACTACCCCCTGAATTCGCGATGACCTGTTGGCGTTTCGAACGCCGCGTGTATGGCGTCAATTGCTGGCTGTCGAGGCACAGGCGTGTTTGCCCAGCCACGTGTGCAAAAGCGCGAAGTTCAGCGAGAACTCGGGCATTTGCAGCAACGCGCCGCAGAACACTTCGCCGATGATTTTTTGAATGAGCAGCACCGCGCGCGGCTCGTTGAGCAGCGTGGCGATGTCGCGACTGAGGGCGTTGAAGCTCCAGACTTTCTGGTTCAGGCCAAGGCCCACGAACCAGCGGAACAGCAGGTTGTAGTTGAGCTGTTCATACAGTTGCTGCTCGCTGGGCACCGAATACAGCAGTTGCAGGAGCAGGATGTGCATGACCGTTTGCGCGGGAATCAGCATGCCGGGCTCGGCATTGAGGTCGTGCAGGAGATCGCGGTGGGCGTCGAGCAAGTCGTCGATCTGCGGGCGCAGCAACACCAGCGAATGGCCCGGCGGAATGTAGCTCGACACCTCTTTCAAGGCGCCCTGCCAGTCATCCTGCGAGACGATCCAGACCCACGGCGCGCCGTAGCGATACACCGAAACCGGCTTCTTGCGCGCGGCTTCGACGATCTTCGACAGGCGTTGATCGAGTTCCTGCATGCCCACTTTCGAGTAGCGTTCCATAGTCCCCATTGCCTCACTCCCGGCGTCCCGCCTCGGCTTGTGAAAAGCGCCCCGTTGGGCCCCTCAAGCGCGTTACATAGGCATGACCGGACTGGCGATGTGCTACCGAACTTTTGTCATAAAAGCTTCATTACAGAAATTGCCGGGGGAGCAAAATCAAAAGATCGCAGCCTTCGGCAGCTCCTACATTAAGATTGAGTACACCCTGTAGGAGCTGCCGAAGGCTGCGATCTTTTTTCAGGAATAAACCGGCCAGATGTCGACGATCTTGCCTCCGCGTACTGCCAGCAGATCACCGAATTGCAGGAGGACAGCCTCAGTCTGCGTCGGACGCAGGAACACTTGGTCTTCAATGGTCAGGCCAACCGCGTTGGAGCCATTGACCATCTCCTGATTTGAACTGCGGCCGTAAACGCCGTTGCTCTGGAGTCCAGGCGGCGATTCGAACTCGGCCATCCAGTTGCCGCCGTAGATGAAAAAGGTCTGGCGCTGATTCTGATCCCACCACGAGAACAATTTCGACTTGTCATCCAGCGCCGGAATATTCACCGCGCCCGTGCTCTTTAAAACCGGCGTGGCGATGTAGGTTGCGGGCACGTGTTCGACCAACGACGGCAAATCGTAGTGCGTCGGTTTGAGCATCGCCGTGCCCACGGAAACCTCGCTGCTGAGCTTTTCGTTTTCGTGAATGCGGTAACTCGGGCTGCCGGCGGTGTTGAGGCACAAGCCGTCGTGCCACAACGCAGGAAACTGCTGGCGGGTGAAATCGACGCAGCGCTGATAAATCACCATGACCTTGGCGAACAGTTCTTCCGGCGAGCCGAGAATCCCCGGCACGCCCATGCCTACGAACGGGTCGTAACCCATGAACCCGGCGAACTGCAGATGCTGGGGGTTGGCGCTGATCAGCGTGAGCATCTGCCCCAGCTCATTCACATCACTGACCCCGCCGCGATGCAGCCCGACGTCCAGTTCGATGTTGATGCGCATCCGCGTGCCCAGACCCTGTGCCAGCGCGAGGTATTGCTGTAAACGTTCAGGGCTGTCGAGCAGCCATTGCAGTTGCTTGCCCGGATCGAACGGACCTTTGTGATTCTGATAGAACAACTCGGCCGAACGCACCGGCAGCGGTTTGCCCAGCAGGATGTCCGATTGCGGGAAGGTGACGGCGTCGTGATTGAGAAACGGCTGGTGGAACGACATCAATTTTTGCGTCCCGGCACGTTGCGCGATATAGCTCAACAGTCCCGGTGACGGCAGCGACTTTTCCACCAGACGCAATTGTTTGCCACCGCGCCTGACCGACTGCATCACCACATCGATGTTGTGATCGAGGCGATCCAGATCGATCAGCAGCACCGGGCGCATCGGGCCTTTGCCCTTCAACTCGTTGTTCAGTGCGCGGAAATATTCGCTGTACGGCCCACCGCGATCGCCCGGCCGCAGCCACGCGCCCACACCCATCAGCAAAGCACCAACGCCCAATGTGCCGAGCAGGAATTTGCGGCGATTAACGGCCATCAGCTCACCCCCAAAATCGATGACAGATGCGCGTTCAGAAAGCGCCCGTTCGGATCGAGCGCCTGGCGCACGTCGGCAAATTCGCGCCAGCGCGGATACAGCGGTTGCAGGTTCTTCGCGTTGAGCGTGTGCAACTTGCCCCAGTGCGGCCGGCCGTTGTACTTCCAGAAAATCGGCTCCACCGCCGCGAAGAAGTTGTGGTGATCCATCTGGTAATGCTGGTGCACCGAGATCGAACAGCTGTCGCGGCCTTCGAACATACTCAGCGGAATATCGTCGGCCTTGACGTAGCGATACTCAATGGGAAACCAGGTGCGCAAATCCTTGTCCTGAATCAGCTTGAGAATTTCGCGCAGGCACGCCGGGCCGTGTTCGGCTGGCACGGAATATTCCATCTCGTTGAAGCGTACGGTGCGCACGTTGGCGTAGATGTCGAACGAGTCACCCACGCGGTCATCGAAACTCGCCAGATGGCGCAAGCTGTTAAGCAGCGTGCGGCGCAGGTCGGGGAAGTCGCTGCCGTACTTGTCGATCTTCTCGATCAGGGTGACGAACTCGTTGCCGCCCTCCTCTTCGGGCGGGATCGGCGGCGTGGCCGGGTCGTCGGTTTCGTTGAGGGCGATGGACAAGGCGTAATCGGAATGGGTGACGACGAGCATTTCCCAGTGCTGGTTTTCGCGGGTGTTCTTGTCGAGGTCTTCGAGCAACTCTTCGGTCTTGGCGATCCACTGGCGTTCGCGCAGGCGATAGGCCGGGCGGTTTTGCAGACGGATCTTCGTCGCCACACCGAGTGCACCGAGGGAGACGCGCGCAGCGTTGAACACTTCGGGATGCCGTTGACTGTCGCAGTCGAGCACTTCGCCGCTGGCCGTCACCAGCTGCAGGCCGCAAACGTGCGCTGAATAGGACTGGAATTGTTTACCGGTGCCATGGGTCGAGGTAGCGATGGCCCCGGCGAGGGTCTGGTAATCGATGTCAGCCATGTTTTGCAGGGCCTGGCCGATGTCTTTCAGCGGTACGCCCATGCGTGACATCGGTGTGCCGGCGGCGAATTCGGCTTGCAGGGTTTTCGCGTCGTGATCGAGCAGGCCGTTGAAATAGCTCAGCGACAACAACGTGCCGTCGGTGGGCACCAGCGCGCTGAAGGAATGCGCCGAACCGACCGGGCGAATCTTGCCTTGCGCCTGCTTGATGACGGTTGTCAGTTCATCAAGGTCCTTCGGTGCGAGCCTTGCCGCTGGCAGGCAACTCTGCCCGCCCGACCAGTTGCGCCACGGAATCAAGCGCGGCGCACGCATCAACTGGCCCAATGCCGGGTGGCTCGCCAACGCGCTGAACGCGCCGACAATGCTTGCCCGTTGCAACAACTGACGCCGTGTCAGATCCATCGTCATGCCGGGCACCTTATTGTGGGAGGGGCTGGTCGGCCATGAAGCCGATCAATTGCACAAATTGTTCTTCCGAGCACTCGACGCACTGGCCCATCGGCGGCATGCCGTTGTAGCCGTTGATGGCGTGATCGAGCAGCGTGTCAGCGCCCTGCTGGATGCGCGGCTCCCAGGCTTTGCGATCACCGGTGAGCGGTGCGTTGGCGGCGGGGTTGGCGTGGCAGAGCTGGCAGCTGTTGGCGTAGATCTGCGCCAGTGCCGGGTCTTTGGGCATGGCGTTGTTATTGATGCTGGCCGGGGGCTTGGGATCTTCGCCGCAGCCAGGCAACGCCATGGCCAACGCCAGCAGTAATGTGAGTCGGATTGCCCGCATAACGGCCTCGCTTATTGTTGTGCTCACACATTAAGGCAGCGGCTGCAACGGGTTGAGGGCATTGCGGGACAGCGAGGGGGGCAAACGGGGCCAGCCCTCCCCCCCGATGATGAAGATCGTTCCCACGCTCCGCGTGGGAATGCAGCCCGGGACGCTCTGCGTCCCATTGGAACGCGGAGCGTCCCTTGAGGCATTCCCACGCGGAGCATGGGAACGATCTTCAAGCCACCCCTTCTGTTTCGCGCCTCTGCGTGACATTCGCGTGACATTTGCGGGTTTAAATTTCGGCGCATTCAGGCGTATAACCTGTGAAGACTTTCTGATCTGCATACGGACATCAACACGGGGTAGCGACATGACCACAGCAAACATCCTTGGCAACCTGTTCTCTTCTGTCAGCGACATCCCGGAAAAATACCGCCTCGACGCTCAGGTCGAGCAACGTGAATATCTGGTCGACGGCCAGTTGCGCCGCTGGGACGGCCCACTCGCCACCGTACGCAGTCCGGTCTACCTGCACGGCGAAAACGGCGACGAACAAGCGATCCTCGGCAGCACGCCGCTGCTCGATGCCGATACCGCCCTCACCGCCCTCGACGCCGCCGTGCGCGCCTACGACCGTGGTCAGGGCCTGTGGCCGACCATGCGCGTGGCTGAACGTATCCAGCATGTCGAAGCCTTCCTCGGCCGCATGCGCCAGCAACGTGATGCTGTGGTGAAGTTGTTGATGTGGGAGATCGGCAAGAACCTCAAGGACTCGGAAAAAGAGTTCGATCGCACCTGCGACTACATCGTCGACACCATCAATGCGCTCAAGGAACTCGACCGCCGCTCCAGCCGTTTTGAACTGGAACAGGACACCCTCGGGCAGATCCGTCGCGTACCGCTCGGCGTCGCGCTGTGCATGGGGCCTTACAACTATCCGCTGAACGAAACCTTCACCACGCTGATTCCGGCGTTGATCATGGGCAACACCGTGGTGTTCAAACCGGCCAAGCTCGGCGTGCTGCTGATTCGTCCGTTGCTCGAAGCGTTCCGTGACAGCTTCCCCACCGGCGTGATCAACGTGATCTACGGCAGCGGCCGCGAGACCGTCAGCGCGCTGATGGCCAGCGGCAAGATCGACATCTTCGCCTTCATCGGCACCAACAAAGCCGCCAGCGACCTGAAGAAACTGCACCCGAAACCGCACCGCTTGCGCGCCGCGCTGGGTCTGGATGCGAAAAACCCGGGCATCGTCTTGCCGGAAGTTGATCTCGACAACGCGGTCAGCGAGGCGGTCACCGGTTCACTGTCGTTCAATGGCCAACGCTGCACTGCGCTGAAAATACTGTTTGTCCACGAAGACGTCGTTGACAGTTTCATCGAGAAATTCAACGCCAAACTGGCCACGCTGAAACCGGGCATGCCGTGGGACAGCGGTGTGTCGCTGACGCCGCTGCCGGAGTCAGGCAAAGTCGATTATCTGCACGGTCTGGTGGCGGATGCGCGCAGTAAGGGCGCTGAAGTGGTCAACCCGAATGGCGGCGAATCCCGCGAGTCGTTCTTCTACCCGGCGGTGCTGTATCCGGTGAACCCGCAGATGCGCGTGTACCAGGAAGAACAGTTCGGCCCGGTGGTACCGATCGTGCCGTACCGTCACCTCGATACCGTGATCGATTACGTGCTGGAATCGGACTTCGGTCAGCAGTTGAGCATCTTCGGCACCAACCCGGTGGCGGTCGGTCGGCTGGTCGATACGTTCGCCAACCAGGTCGGCCGGATCAACCTTAACGCGCAATGCCAGCGCGGCCCGGACACGTATCCGTTCAACGGCCGCAAGAACTCCGCCGAAGGGACGCTGTCGGTACACGATGCGTTGCGGGTGTTTTCGATCCGCACACTGGTCGCGACCAAGTTCCAGGACAGCAACAAGGACCTGATCAGCGAAATCATTCGCGGGCGTGATTCGAGCTTCCTGACCACTGATTACATCTTCTGACGAGGGCCTTGCACTGAGTACGTTCAGCACCCACCGACTGCCACCGCTGTTGCGCCGAATCCTGCGTCCGCTGCTGGACCCGTATCGGCGCTACCGCCACGCCCGGTTGATCCACGCGGTGCGGGTGGCGTTGGGGTTGCTGGCAACGATTCTGTTGACCACCGGCATCAACCTGCCCCACGGCGAATGGGCCTCGGTGACCATGCTGGTGGTGATCGGCGGTTTGCAGCATCACGGCAACATCGGCAAAAAAGCCGCCGAACGTGCCACCGGCACCCTGATTGGCGCCGGCGTCGGTTTGTTGCTGGTGGCGCAGCAGGCTTGGCTCGGCATGCCGTGGCTGACCTATTTCGCCATGGCGGTGGTCTGCGGTTTCTTCTCTTATCACGCGATTGGCAAGGGCGGTTATACCGCCCTGCTCTCGGCAATCACCGTATTCATTGTCGCCGGGCACGGCGACAATCCGATCACTGACGGCTTGTGGCGCGGCGTCGACATCCTCATCGGCATCGCGTTGGCGCTCGCATTCTCCTTCGCCCTGCCGCTGTATGCGGTCTACTCGTGGCGCTACAACCTCGCCGATGCCTTGCGCGACTGCGCCACGGTGTACGGGCGGATCATCAGCGGCCAACCGGTCAGCGCCGACGAACATCTGAAATTGATGAGCCGCTTGGGCGCAGTGATGGTGCAATTGCGTTCGCTGATGCCGTCGGTATCCAAGGAAGTGAAAATCTCCATGACCGAACTCGATGCCATCCAGCGCAACCTGCGCATGTGCATCAGCACGTTGGAGATCCTCGGCAACACTCGCCCGGATGCCAACGACCCGCAGGCGATGGCCCATCTGCAAACAGCATTGAAAGCAGAGCACCGGCAGATTCGTGTGCAATTGATCGGCATGGCCCGCGCGTTGAAAACCGGTGCTGCGCAACGCCTGGACCGGCCGCTGGAACTGCCGGACGCCAGCCTTGAGGCACCGGTTTACACCGCGCTGGACGGCTATCGGATGTTGACCCGGCAATTGGCGGTGAACGTTACCGAGATGCGCCAGCGTCTGGCGAAAACCGCGCCGCGCTGGAACATCTGAGCGTTACTGCGCGGCCAGTCGCCGGGCCTTCAGGCCCCAGCCCTGTTGCATGCCGGCCGCCGCCAACAGGATCGCCGCGACGCCCACCCATTGCAGGATTTCCAGGCGATGACCGAAGGCGAACCAGTCGACGAAAATCGCCGCAATCGGGTAGATGAATGACAGTGCCCCGGTCAACGCGGTCGGCAGTTTCTGAATCGCGCCGTACAACAACACGTACATCAATCCGGTGTGGACGATGCCCAGTGTGACCAGACTGGCCCAGGCGCTGGGTGCCTGCGGCAGCGCATCGAAGTGCGCAAACGGCGCCAACAGCAAAATCCCGGTGCATACCTGAATCAGCGCGATCAGATGCGGCGGCGTACCGCTCAGACGCTTGATGATCAGCGCGGCAATCGCATACAGAAACGCCGCGCCCAACGCCAAAGCAATCCCCAGCAAATAATCGTCACCGCTGCCGCCCTGCGTGCCATGTGCGCTGACGATTGCCAGCATGCCCATAAACGAAATCGCCAGCCAGAACAGCTTCTGCACGGTGATTTTCTCGCCAAGGAACAACGCGGCCAGGCCGACCAGCATGAACGGCTGCACGTTGTAGACCGCTGTGCCGATGGCAATCGAAGCCCGCGAGTACGAGGCGAACAACAGCAGCCAGTTGCCGACAATCGCCACCCCGCTGAGCACCGCCAGCAAGAACGTCGTTCTGCTCAAAATGCCCGGACGCAGAAAGCCGAACGCCGCGCAGATCAACAGCAAAGTGCCGGCACCGAACACACAACGCCAGAACACCACGTCCAGCACGGGTTGCCCGGACACCAGCACAAACCAGCCGATCGTCCCGGATATCAGCATGGCGGCGGTCATTTCAAATGAGCCGCGACGGAGGGTTGTGTCCATCATCAATCTCCTTAGCGAGTGTCGAAAGCGTGGCAAAAGTATGCCAAGCCGAGACACGCTCACTCCAGCGCAAAAAGCAGGCTAAACTCGGTTTCTGCCTTTTTTATCGAGGGTGGTTTTCAGTAATCGCCTAATACGGGAGTTGGCTTATGACTGACGACATCGACCAGATCCTCATCAGCGCGTTGATGGAGGATTCGCGGCGCTCACTCAAGGCGCTGGCACAAATCAGCGGCCTGTCCTCTCCCAGTGTCGCCGAACGTTTGCGACGGCTGGAAGAGCGTGGCGTCCTCACGGGCTATACCGTCGAGATCGACCCCAAGTGCTTCGGCTATCAATTGCAGGCCATCGTCCGGGTACGTCCGCTGCCGGGACAGTTGCAGGAAGTGGAGCGGCAGATTCTGTCGATCCCGGAATTCACCGAGTGCGACAAGGTCACCGGGGAGGACTGCTTTATCGCCCGCCTGCACGTGCGCTCGATGGAGCAACTGGACACCCTGCTCGACCGTCTCAATACGTTGGCCGAAACCAATACGGCGATCGTCAAGAAAACCCCGGTCAAGCGCCGTTTGCCGCCGATGGCTTGAATGCGTTTTTATGACGTTCAGCGTAGATTGAAGGTTTCCGGCGAAGGATTGGCGGTATGAGAATTCAGGCAATGATGTTGACGGCGGTGATGCTTGGCGGGTGCGGGACGGTGCAGACCGTCGCGCGTAGCGATCAGGTGGCCGTGGACGATTTGAAAAAGAACAAATCCTATTGCGGGGCTGTGCCCCGGATCTACAGCGGCGTGATGTACGATTTCTGTAATCTGCATGCGCCAATTGGCCAAGGCAACGCCTACAACAATGCGCTTCCTGGCTGGGCAATTGATGCCGTGGCATCAGGGGTACTCGACACGTTGCTGCTGCCCTACACGATTTATAAGCAACAGACCGATGGCAGCATCGTCATCAACTGATTGAAAGCCTCCGGACACCAAGGCATCCGGAGGCTGCTGCGGTTTACTCGAGCAGTTGTTGCAGGCTTGGGTCACGGATCACTTTCTGCTGCGGCTGCGACGTATCATCGCCGGCCTTGAGCATCTTCAACTTCAGGTTCTGCACTTTCGCGCAAGCATTCTTGCCGTCAGCGTAGATCCCGCTCATGTCGCACTTCCACTCGTAGTAATTAATCAGCCCACCCGACAGTTGCAGGCTGTAGTCGGTGCTCTTGGTACCGGGCGTGAACGGATGGCCGGCGGGAATATTCTGGAACCACTTCATCCATTCCGGCGTGCCCGGCTTCGGCGCGTTCGCCTGGAATGTCGGGTTCATGATCGCCACTTGCGGGCTCTCGGCGGTGGCGTGGCAGCTCAGGCAGGAACTGTTGGGGTTGTCCACCGGACCATTGAGGCGACCGTTCCAGCCCAGGTGAGTCGGTGGCAGCTCCTTGGTATTGGCGTTGATGGCCGTCTGTTGCAGCGCCGTGTTGATCTTGGTGACGGTCGGCTGCGGGTTGGTGAAATCATTGCCGGTTTCCTTCGGATCGTTGCCCCACATGATCCCCACCGGCACCAGGTTGTCCCAACCGGGTTTACCGGTTTTCTCGCCGTTGTACTGGAACGTACCGAAAATCCAGCCGGTATCGCTCATGCGCGTATCGCGCACGGCGATGTCCATCTGGATCAGGGCGACGTCTTTGACCTTGCGATTGGCTGAGGTGAAAGTTTCGGTGATATAGCCTTTCCACAGAACCGGATTGACCAGGAACGGCACGGTGCTGCGATCAATATCGGCGAACAGCGCTTTGCACACGACGGTGCCGTTGGGGAAGCTCTTGGGCTGGGAGGTAAAGCTCGGGTCCGGGTTGTTCGGATCTTTCCAGACCTCGCCGATGGTGTAGGCACCGATGTCGTTGTAAATGCCTACCGCATACGTCTGGCCGGTGGCTGTTTGCGTCGAGGCCAGTTGCTTGACCTGAATCTGCGCTTCCTTGGTCAGACCGTGAATACCTTCGCGCCCCAATGGCCCGTAATGCTGCCACGGCATGTGATACCACTGGCGCACCTTGTTCTTCTGCACATTCCAGTCAACCTCGACGTTGCCTTCAAGGCAATAGTCCTTCACGTCCTCCAGATAGCCGCGCCAGGTTTCAAAGTCGTTGTTCGGCTTGGTCGGCAACTTCTTGAAGAATTCAGGCAGCGGCACTTGAGGCGGCGTGACCGGGTAACTCTGGCTGAGTTGAAACAACGGGCCAGAATACTGACTGGAAGGCGGTTGGTAACCGAAGTCGGGATAGACACCGGCAATTGTCGAAGCGCTGAACAGCGCGGTCGTCACGGCCAGTGCCGCCAGTTTTCCTTGGGGCTGGTTCATCGATGATCTCCTTGTCTTGGGACAACGCCTGTTCTGGCTCGGGACATGCCCGCCCAGCAGGGCCTCCATTATTTTTGTTGATATCAGTTTCCCGGTTCGATAGCCGGGCGGCGGTCACGATTGAGTGGTTTTTTGGATCAGGCACCTCCAGTTCCATTGGACGAACGAACACAATCAAACCCGGCCGCAAGGCCTGGCGATCACATGCAACGATAGGGAAACGTCAAGGGCGCACGGGTGACGCGAGGGATTCTGCATACCGACTCCTGTCGATCAGACGGGCTGTTCTTCCTTGTTCTTAGGTGTAGGCCATTTCCAAAAAGGTGCCATTATTTTCAGATCATTTTATGGGTAAAAGGCCACTACCCTTTTTCACAGGCGACAAAAAACCCGCCGAAGCGGGTTTTTTGTTTAAACGGCGGCTGTGATCAGTCGTCGCGGCTCATGATGCCGAAGATCTGCAACAAGCTGATGAACAGGTTGTAGATCGATACATACAGGCTGATGGTCGCCATGATGTAGTTACGCTCGCCGCCATGAATGATGGCACTGGTCTGGAACAGAATGCACACCGACGAGAACAGCACGAAACCTGCGCTGATCGCCAGTTGCAGGCCGCTGATCTGGAAGAAGAAGCTCGCCAGCGTTGCACCCAGCAACACGAAGAAACCGGCGGTGATAAAGCCACCGAGGAAGCTCATGTCCTTGCGGGTGATCAGCACGTAGGCCGACAGACCACCGAACACCAGTGCAGTCATCGCAAACGCGGAGCTGACCACTTCAGCGCCGCCCTGCATGCCCAGGTAACGGTTGAGGATCGGGCCGAGCAGGAAACCCATGAAACCGGTCAGCGCGAACGCAGACACCAGGCCCCACGCGGAATCACGGAGTTTGTTGGTGAGGAAGAACAACCCGTAGAAGCCGATCAGCACCACGAAAATGTTCGGGTAGCCAACACGCATCTGCTGAGCCACGAAAGCCATCACACCACTGAATGCGAGGGTGAGAGCGAGTAAACCATATGTGTTGCGCAGGACGCGGCTAACCTCTAGCTGCTCAGCCTGCACGCCGTTATTAACTGCGTAATCCTGTTCGCGCATGGCGACACTCCTGTTGGTTTGAAACGTTCAGTCGCAAAGATCATAACAGACGCTCTGTAACAAGCCATGCAGAGAGTTTGACAGTGTGTTTCATTCAGGTATTATGGCGCCCGCAACGCAACGGAGGTGTGGCCGAGTGGTTTAAGGCAACGGTCTTGAAAACCGTCGACTGTAACAGGTCCATGAGTTCGAATCCCATCGCCTCCGCCATATTTGTACTGACAAAGCCCTGATTATTCAGGGCTTTGTCGTTTCTGGGATCTGAGATTTTTGCGGCTTTTTCCGAAGCGTTACAAAACTTTTTGCAACGCGTTACAAAACTCCCCCCTCTCCGGCGTCCTGCCGATCGCTAAAAAACTCTTCATGTAACACGGTGCTACGCTGGTTCTTTGGCTACCAAGGAAACCAAAATGCCCAACTCAGACCTGCCCCCTTCCCTGCTCTTCAAGATCAACGAAAACCAACTCGCCCTCGAAGCCGCCATCATGGAGCTATCGAATTGGGTTGAGCAGCGAGGGTCGGCCGATGTCGCCGAGAACGTCCGGGGCGCCCTTTGGGCAATCGACAAGAACGAGGAATTCATCAAGATGACGCTTGCGGTTTTGATGACACCCGAATGACCGCTATCGGCCAAAAGCGGACGATTCTGACGTCTCATGGAAAACCGGCAAGGAGAAAGGGCCAATGGACTTCATTATCGATTTGATAGCTCATCGAATTGGCGTGTTTGTGTTGGGCTTGCTGAGTGGCGGCCGTTTCAAGGGTGAGAGTGGTTTTGCCTGGGGCTGGGCAGTTGTCGTCGGTGGACTGATTCTGCTATCTCCATTCGCAGCATTCATAGCTGTGCTCATCTATACCAGTGGCCCGTGAGTTAATGTTTGTAATGTTCAGAAACTGCATTTCTCAAACGGTAGCTCTTGGCCGGTCGCTGCCTCAGCGACCGGCTAAAAACGACCCTAAACGGACGATCGCCTTAGCCTGAGTTCAAATTGAACAAACCGGGCGCTCTCCCAAACGCTCTACCAACCTTACGAGATAGCCATCGGGATCCTGGACGATGAATTCGCGCTGACCGACTTCTACATTGTTAGCCCGATACCAGGTGTCTTTGCATTCTCGATAGAGTGGAAATCCAGCCAGACCAAGTTTTTGGATGATCGGGCCGACAGCCACAACGTCAATCTGGAGGTTGATTCCTCTTCCAAACGGCTTGGTCAGGTGGGCAGTTAGCCATTGGCCTGCGTCCGGGTCAGCCTGCTCAAGCATTACTTGCGCACCGTTCAAGTCGAGGTAAGCGAATCCGTCTTCTGGCCGTTGATAAGCCACTTCAAGTCCCAGGCAAGAAACCCAAAAGGCCAAACTGCTATCCAGGTCAGTGACCATTAACTCTGGAACCAGTTTGCTACGTTCGAACATGAGATGACTTCCATTTCAATCGGCTCAATCGCCGGGGGTGAGCAGTGTAAAAATCTGATTCGCGAAATCAGGCTGTGCTCTTCTGGCACGGCGCCATGGGAGAAGGTGGCGAGCATCATGATGCACGGTCGGCTGAGTATTATCGAGTCGAGTTGAATGGCGGCTTATGGCCGGTTACGACCGTTTACAGATGCCAGTTAATGGTCGATAGCCGACTTCAATCGCAGCTCGTCGCTTCTTGCTCGCTCTACGGCCGGACCTCGATTACTGTACATACATACAGCTTTTGTACAGTGAACCCGTTTTCATGAATTTCGACCAGGCCAAATCTCTGAGGCTCCAGCAATGGCGCGCAACTCTCGATGACCAAGACTTCCGCATGCAAAACCCCGAGGGACATCGGGAAACGCTCCGCGAGATGGCGTCTGCGCTGTGCTCTGAGGGATTGATCAATCAGCTCGAGCAGTTCGAACTGAACGAGATGGCGGACGCTGCCTACTGGCACGCCGTTGAGGAGTTGCAGGACTCATCTGGCCAGTACCGCGGAGCGTCGACCTATGGCGTCGTGCAGGTCGACACCGGAAGCCTTCTGGCCATTGCACAGGGGCTGCTGTTCAAGAAATTGAACAGGCATGAAAACGCCTACAGCCCAATAGAACCGGGGGGGGACCCCACTAAAAACCACTGTTTGGATCATGCGAACTCTGTCGCTGAAAACCCGGCATTCCTTGTCAACCTGTCAACCGCTGTCAACTAACTTTCCAACCCTGTGGCTAACGCTTTCCCGCGGGTTTCCGACCCCGTACCCTTCGGATAACCCCAGGGTCCCCGGCGATGTCAGCTCCAGGTTGGGTCTCACCTTTGACCCACAACTCCTTCCCGTCATCGCCTATCACGCGGACCTGCATTGGCCGATCTCCTTGGAGTATTTGATTGTCAGCGACCTACTCATCGACTTGAATACCTGCCTTCTTTGCCAAGAACCGGGTGTACAAACCGCCGGCTACATCGGCACCAATCACCGCAATGACAATGCCCAGTCCGGCGGCGAGGTACAGGTTGTTCCAGAGCGCCATTGCGAGCAGCAGCGTGGCCATACCCAGTAGACCGGATGCGAGAAACCGCAAAGCTACCCGTTGCAGGATCTGCCGGAGACCAAGGTCACTACCTGACGCCCTCAGCATTTCCCCCGACAGGCCCGCCATGCTCAGTAAGATCAAAAGCCAAAGGGGCACATCCGCGAGAGCTTGTTGCTCCGTGCTCATCTGTAGTCCTCAAATAGGTTCGGCCTCCATGTCACTGTCATCCGCGCAGAGCAAAGAGGCAGGCATGGGGCCGAAAACGAAAAAGCCCCGCTCAATGGCGGGGCTTGTAATGGGTACAAAAAATCGACTCATTGGTCGTTTTTTTGAAAGTGTCTCGCTGCGTTCACAGCAGTCCACGTTGCTATAAAAACACATCGTTTCCGCGCGGAAAAGCCATTTTCATCCTTGCCCAATGCTGGAGAAATATTCAATGTTAGTCATAGCTTAATGATAAAGTCATTAAATCTTATTTATTATTTCTCTCAAACATTTTGGGGATTGTTCTCACAATATTTCGCGTCAACTCGGAGTCCGACTTAGCCTTTTCCAGTTCTACTGTTGTCTGCCCCTTCTCTAGTACGAAATTCCGCTCGGTTCTAGAAAGAGCCTCAATAGCTGTTTTCAACGCTGCTTGATTTTTAGTTACATACGCAAATTCAATGGCCGCCAATTTAGACTCAACGTTAGTCAGCTCATTCTGAAAGTACTTAATTTCGGAAAGGCCATTTCTATATAAGCGCAAAAAGAAATAGGCAAACACCTCAACAAATAGCACCAATAAGACACGAGGCACTATAGGCAAGATCAAATTTTTTAGAAACTTTGAGTTCGACTCAGCACCTTCTGAAGCTAAAGCCTTCAATAACTCAGAAGCATCCACCATGGAAACTGTAGACCATAGCAACCACAATCCACCGGCAGTAATTGCCATTCCAAGAAGAAGATTAGTGTTGGATCGCAAGCGCAAGTCAGATATCTCTCGTTTTAAGCGCTCTATACTGCCCCTAGACGATAACGTTAAGCGCTCAAGACCTAAATTATCTTTAAGCCCCTGCTCAAATCGGCTCGCCTCCCTTTCGAAAACCTCTTTCATGGCGTCAGAACTAGCAAAGGAAATGGCGCCCTCAACC
The DNA here is from genome assembly GCF_029543085.1 of Pseudomonas sp. A34-9. Taxonomy (NCBI): domain Bacteria; kingdom Pseudomonadati; phylum Pseudomonadota; class Gammaproteobacteria; order Pseudomonadales; family Pseudomonadaceae; genus Pseudomonas; species Pseudomonas sp. A34-9. Next base: position 3,593,929 of record NZ_CP119967.1, read on the forward strand.
ACTTTCTCTCTTTCAGCATCGGTCAAGACTCTAGCCGATTCTGCATCCCCCAGCTTTTTATCCAACAGATCAAATCTTTCCGCAACTTCACGACTGCGACGCTCAAGCACCTCAAACATCTTGCTCGCTTTAGTGAGCGACGCGTCGCTTAGCGATGCAATAGAATGATCAGAGCTAACCCTAGTTCCACCTGACTGCAAATAAACGAAGGAGAACGCCAAACCAGAAGTTATTAAAAGAGCGACCGGCAAACCACTACCATAAGTATCTATACCCGTGAGTATATAAAACTGCTTATTGAAAATCTCGGAGAAGAACAGCAAAAAAGCAACTATACCATTTAGCACACCAACCATAAATACCATGCGCTTTATTGTATTAGCATCAGAAATCCTTAACTTCATACCCATCCACCCCCCAAAAAACCAGATAGTTATTTAACAAATAGAAGCAGCCATGACGCGAGCAACAACATTACTACGCAATCACACTGCAATAAGGGGGAATTGATAATTCTTCCATGTTTTTGGAAAGCTCCCTATCTCTTTAGGTGTGAATTTTGTTGGAAAAAGCGACGGTGTCAAGCTATTTAGGCTACCTGACGTTTGTCATCTATGGCGCAGTCCACCCAAGCTGATCCAGCCCTGACCAATTCTCTTGCTTTTCCCTCGCTGATCCCAAAGTGTTTTCCCACTCTTACCATTGCCCACTTTTCACCGAAGTACAGCCAAAGAACGTCGCCCATCTGTTGATCTCGGTGAGTGAGCCTTGCCACTGCATTGTCGATAGCAACGGCCCAATCATCAGTAATGCAGTAATTTTTGCTGACTGATGTTTGCACCCCCGCTATGCGCATGAGCGCCAACGTCGGTGATGTATAACTAGGCAACCCCCTTCCATCCATTCGCCACCAACCCCATTGCTCGAGTAGGTACAGGTAATCGACCATGAAGCACGAAGCGACAATCGCCCTACTCGAGCAACAGGCGACCAATAACGAACAGAACGCCGTGATCCAAGAACGTGAAGGCCAGTTCGAAGACGTCGCGAATAATCGTAGAAACGCTGCCGCTTACCGGGCGGGTATCGAAACTCTTCAGGCCGAATGATCATCGCTGCTTCACCTTGGCGACAGGGTGCAGCGGGATGAAAAGCGAAGTTATTGGCTTTCGTTTTCTTCAAGAACGCGGCGGTCTTCTGCGATCTCAGCCTTGGCACCTTTCAGCAGGTCGATCAAAGCATCAACCTCATCGTCATCAAATATCAGCACCAGCTCGTGCTCAACGCCTTGGTTCTGCCTGATACAGGCTTTGCCAGCTTCCGATACGTAAACCTCCGCGCCGAAACGCGGTTCGATTGTCCCAACCATGGAGTGCTCCCGTGCAATTTACCTACGAAGTGAAGGGTGGAATGTACATCTACAAAGGGCCGCGCGGCCATGGCAGAATCGCCTATTCGCTTCATCAGATCAACGATCTACTTACCAAAGCATATGGCGCCGACGGCTACGCCCTGAACCAACTCTGATTCATCGGAGAATCACATGCTTCTGATCATCCTGATCGGCGCAGCGCTGGATCATGTGCGGCCAGAACCGCCCTCCTCTATCGCGCTTCCAACAAATCCGCAATGTGCACACCGCAAGCGATGGCGATGTACCGCCGGGGGTCACCGCGTTCTGGCGCTGAACGATCCCGCCAAAAATCTCGCCACCTGAGGTCACTGCATCGGAAACACCAAAAGGCCCTCCCGTCCAGTTGGGCCTTTTCTTCGCCCGCCTTTATCCGTCAGCACTCTCCTCTGCGCCCAACGGCAACCAGCAGGCGGCGCCGAGTGCTGACGAATACACGCAACCCCACCACCGAGAGATCAGCCATGCAACCGCAACCACCGATGCAACAGCGCCGGGAAGTTCTCAACGCCTTGTTTGTTCGTTCTCACGCAGCCCGTGGAGAATTCGCCCGCCTTGCTGGTCTGGCAGCGCCGGATAAGAAAGTGCGCTTCCAGGTGAAGTCGGTCGGCAATGCCTACCACATCGTTGATCTGGTCACCGGAAAGACCAAGGCCTTTCGCTTCAACTATCAGGTAGCAGTGAACATAGCGATCGCGTTCGAGAAGCAGGCCAACCGCCTGGCGGAAGGTCTACATTGATCGGTACTCCAATCCCAGATCCGCGCGATCAGATCACCGCCCACCTGAACCGAGCGCTGGAACAGTTCTTCGGCGTCGGCCGTGAGGTTCAACACGTCGAGCCAGGGGTTTCTGGTGAGCGCGAACTGACCTTCGGCACCGCGCACGGTGACAAGCTGCGCGCCAAACGAGACAAGATCGCGCCGGAGCTGAAGCGACTGGCCGACAGCGGCGCATCACTCTACCAAGCCTGCAACGAGCTGAAGATCAGTCACAAACGCGTTCTGCTCATAGCAAGCGAGAACAAGATCAAATTCAAAGTCTCATGAAACGAAGACCCCAACAAAGCAAACGACAGACCTGGCTGCACTTGCCGTCCAGCAGAATTGAAGAGGTAAGCCATGGCCAAGACTGGAAAAGAGCGATCGGCGAAGGCCGCGCTGAAACGGATCGAGTTCGACGAGAAGGAGCTGCGGCACCGGTGCCGGCTCGGAACACGGCAGAAGCTGGAAGAGCTCATGGCCTGGAACGAGGATACTGAACAGGCCTCGGTCATTGAGGGCTGCCTTCGGTATGTTCATTCGCTTGGGCCTGAAGCTGCGCGCGATGCTTTGAAATCGCGCCACGAAGTCGTGATTAGCGAAAGTGTGGCGCGTGATTTCAGAAATCAAAGCTTGGCGGAACTGAAGCGTGATCCCGACGACGAAGTGTTGTTGCCAATTTAGCCAACAAGCTGAGGTATATCTTTCTTTTTGTGAAAACCAGGAATTTTGATTGCGTAGGAAGACGGATCAAATTTTGCTTTAAAAATCTCTACTTTCTTGCCTAATGAAACTGAAGCAGCAGTCACGCAATCTTTAATCTCGTAGTAGCTACTGGATTTCGCCCCAACTATCACCGAATGTAAAAGATCATGATTGTAGTCAAAAATTCCGGAGCCACCTAGCCGCTTTATCACCCTACTCTCTTGTTCATAAGCCCAGTGCTGGGACTTCGCCAAAAATAACTGCCGAAGTATTTCCGAGCCATCAACTACGGCACCGTTATATTCCAAAGTAGGCCGAGAATCAGTATAGTCCACATCAAATGCAACCAAGTCTCGGTAAGCTTCGCTGAGACGGATCAATCTATTGCTAATTGGAATCTTGAACTCTACTACAGCTCCGCGATGAAAGTCAGCATAATGTGACCACATTAAAATACTGTCAGGAATTTTAGAAAGAGATAGAACCGACGCTTGCTCAAGAAGCCGCTGCAGCAATTCTCCGCTTTCAATTTTCGCGCGCAGTATGCGCTTAGACTGCTCCATCCCCATCAATCGCTGAGCGGGGCTACCGGATTGGGCGGACCACGCGTCATACAGGCGAGGGTTGAGATGCTTAAGATTGGTAAAAGTGCCAAACTTACTAGACGGCATACAGTCAAACGGATCATTGAACGCGCTGGGATGTGTAAACTTTATGGTGCCGCCCTGAACAACGCCTTTGATACCGACCATATCCGGAAGATACTTATATCGGTAAATATATCTGCTCATCGTTCCCTCAGAGATTTGGAGTTTGGTTGTAGCTATACTAAACCTGACTCAATGATTTAGTAATTACCATCTTGAACTGAGCGATGATCAGAAAAAAACTCGCACATGTATACAGCCTGAATCGCGCGAAAATCTTTCGTGGGAATTTTTTGCCCTCCGCGCATATAACTCAACAGCTTATGAGCTTCAATGTGTACGTTATCGGCAAACAACTTTTGATGTGCCCGTGAAGCAATCGACGGGGGTGTATTTGCAAAGTCCTTGGGACAGTCAGTCCAGCGCCTGAAAAGACCAGCGTGATCCTCACCAGCAAAATCATCGTCTTGTGACATATCTATCTCCATAACCCGGTTCCATTCCGGTCACCCGTAATACCCCAATCCAAACCAAACTGCTACCACCGATCACGGAGGGCAGTGTAAGGTTGTTTATCTATTAGATTGTATCAAGCCTACAAGAGTTTCTTTTACAACTTCTATTTTAGAAATACAGTTTTCGCAACCGTTGTGATAGCCAAGATTGTCGGGCAATGCGCTTAGATCAGTGGATTTCGTTACTCGAAGATACTGGTCAATTTCAGCAGCATACTCATACGCAAACTTTAGATCTGTGAGCAACGTGATCTCAAATGCAACAACCATGTTTGCAGGTATTTCGTTAAGAGATTTTCCAAGAATTCCTAGCTCCCGAGACTCATCTCCAGCTAACCATCTGTTTTGGTAGTCCACTTCCAGAAGAGCTCTACTAAGCATCTTCATAAACCTTTCAAGTGGATCGGCCAAGTAACTTAATGACCTGAGAACATTGCGACGATCACGCTTCTCCCGCGCCTTCTCGTGCGCAATTGGAAAATAGCCAGCAGCGATTATCGCGCCAATTGATCCAATTGCTTGCACCCAAGAAGCCAATCCCGGGTGATGCTCAATCCAATACGAGACACACTCCCAACTCATCGCTCGCCCTCTCCGGCCGCATGCCTGACCGAACACAAATACCGCAATGGGCGGCAATTTGCCAGCAAGGCTGAGCTCAGACGATGCTCGGCGCTTCAACCAGCCGATGCTTCGACTCCATATAGCTGGCCAGATCGATCACCTCGCGAAGGAACACGACCACCTCCAGCTTCACTGCGTCGTCCAGCAGCCCTATCCGTTTAAGCATCGCTTTAGCGTCCTCTTCGATAGCCGCTAGTGCATCTACATCGCTCTGCAACCTCATGTCGGCCTCCTGCCAGTGTGAGATTTCAGATAAATACCCCACTTCAACGAATCACGCCAACCGGCGAGGATCCCATGTCGCCTTATAAAATATCAGGGACGACCGTCGTGAGTTTTTCAGACGGCCGGACCAGCGCCCTTCATGCTGCGTCAGGTGCTGGACAACAACGATGACCTGAGCAATTTGGTCGTCACCTTCGCCAACAGCAACTGCTTCCAAACATCCATTGTTATATCCTAAGCGGAGCTCGCTAACGTCTCAGACGAAATCATTAGTAGCGAAAATCTTTCGAGGATCGCTACCAAACCAGCACGATATTATTTTGGCGGCCTCAGCTTATCAATAATTTTTGCGACCCCATCCAACCCATCAAAAGTTGACGGCAAGTCTTTTTCTCCACTGACCAAACCACTAAATATAAGCTGCTCAAACTTATCGAAAGTTGCCTCACCGGAAGCCCTCTCGCCCTTTGCAAACTTCGCATAACTTTGAATAAACTGCAGAAGAGCAACCCTAAGATCTAGCTGAAGTATTTGAGCCTTCACGGCTCTAAAGTTATGCAGAGCCACCCTAAAGAAATAAACAAATATCAACTCCAGAGCACCGATAGAAACTGCGGTATAAATATCAATCTGCGGTATATCTATCTTTGAGTAATAAAAATACACCTTCAGCGCAGCAGGAGAAACCAATAGCACAGCTAATAAAATCAAACTAAAAAAATTGAAATGCTTTTCTATTTCCTTCTTAAATCGCATCGAGGCGAACCCTTCAGCCAGCTCGACAAAGTCGGATCGAATTTTGATCTTATCTAGAGCCTCCTCAAGATGTTTGACCTTTCCTACTCTTTTATTTAGGCTTTCCTCGCTATCAGTTCTGACTCGTTCAGCGCGGTCCAGCAGTGTCGGCAAATTCTTTATTGAAACTATTCTGTCGTGATGAAGGTATTTTCTAAGAACAGCAATCAGCATGGAGTGCTGTGCATAATCTATATGACTACTCGCATTAGAGTTAAAGGTCGCGGAGCGCACATCACTAGCACTTATAGCAAGTTCTGCAGAAACTTCCCCGGGAAATACCACTTGAAATTCCGTAACAAATCTATATGCAAGAGCCGCTAACAGCTCGACCTGAGAGTCCTTTGACAAATCAATTGTGGCAACTAAATCTCTAAATTCACTACCAATTATTTCAATATTAAAGGCACATGCCCCATCGAACATCTTTGCGTTATTTCTCATACTACCCAAGGCAATAACAAGAAAGCGCAATACATAATCACCCGCAACCAAAAAACCGTTATCGCCGCTATAATCCGAAATCAGTTTTTGCACCACATTAGACAAGCCACGCTGCATTTCCTCATCTCGAAAATATACATCAGCCCGTTCCTTAAGCTCATTAACACTTGAATCTTCCGACATAAAAACCCTTAAATACAATCAAAACTACGCCATGTTTATTCTTCACTAACACCACGCAACTTACCCACGAAGTTCACATTCTAAAGCTGTGTAGCCGTCGAAGGTATGTCTCGCGTTATTAGTCTGTCGTACCGACTCTCATATAACTTCCATAGGAGGTTTATGAACCGTACCGGCCAGGAGCCATTATGCCCATAACCTACGGAAGCGTCTGCTCCGGCATCGAGGCGGCAACGCTTGCTTGGAAGCCGCTCGGCATGCGCGCCACTTGGTTCGCCGAGATCGAAGCGTTTCCCAGCGCAGTGCTGGCTCACCACTACCCGAACACTCCGAACCTCGGCGACATGACCAAACTCGGCGCCCAGGTGCTGGCCGGCGAGATCGCCGCGCCGGACATACTAGTCGGCGGGACACCGTGTCAGGCGTTCAGCGTGGCAGGCATGCGCGAAGGCCTCACCGACCCGCGCGGCACCCTCACCATCAAATACGTGGAGCTTGCAGATGCAGTTGACTATGTTCGAGCAGGTCAGCGAAAGCCGCCCTGCATCATCGTCTGGGAAAACGTCCCCGGCGTCCTCAGCGACAAAGGCAACGCCTTCGGATGCTTTCTTGGCGCGCTTGCTGGGGAAAACTGCGAACTGCAGCCTTCAGGGAAAAAATGGCCGGACGCTGGTTGTGTGTATGGACCCAAAAGAACAATCGCGTGGCGGGTCCTGGACGCCCAATATTTCGGCCTGGCCCAACGACGCCACCGTGTGTTCGTTGTCGCAAGTGCTCGAGACGAATTCGATCCCACCGAGGTACTTTTTGAGCGCGAAGGCCCTCGCAGGGATCGGCCGCCGGGATGGCCGGAGAAGCTCGCAGTTCATCCTACTCTCACGGCACAAGGGGGAGGCTCTCTCGATGACAGAGAGGCATATGTATTGGAGCCCGAGGGTGTGCGCCGAACAAGCGTAATAGAATGGGAGCGTTGTCAGGGGTTTCCAGATGATTACACACGGATACCATGGTATGGAAAGCCTTCAAGTGAATGCCCGGATGGACCCCGATACAGGGCGATCGGGAACAGCAAAGCAGTTCCGATCGCGGAATGGATTGGTATCCGAATCATGAGTTCGCTAAGTTACCCTTCATAGTTATTGACTTGCCTCCTCCAGACACTCTTCATCCACCTCATCGGACTCGTCCGATTCTTCCTCAGCAGTGTCTTGAAATGCCGAGATGAAAGCAGCGCGCTCTGCTGCTGGCAAATAATCAATTACGATTACATCATCACCTAGCGTAAGCGCCCATCGCAGCGGAACATTATCACGGTAGCGTTGCCAGTCCGAAATGAGCATCCAGTCTCTAACAACGCCATAAATCGTCGTCGTAACTCCGGCATTTTTTGATCGCTTAACATAGTCATCTGGTATAAGTTCATTTAGTTCCGCAAGTGTAACAACACCAAAAAGCCGGAGCTCCTCTATCAAATCACCCAACCCATCTTTCAACTCGAGATGCTCTAAAGGAAAGCCACGAGTTCTCGACCAATCCTCAACAAACTCCAGCAAATTTATTGAGTTTATTTCCATATTCAAGTCCCCTGCCGTTACCTCGCGCTGAACATCCTGAATATAGGTATCAATTTCACTTGATAGCTCATCAAACCCTCTATCAGCAATTTCCAGCATCCCTGCATACAAGTACAGCTTCCTTTCCGCCGCCTTTGGTAACTTTCCGGAAAATTTATAATTCCTATCATGCGCCAACTCGGCCCAAGCGTGCTGCAAAACAGTTCTCACTTGGAACTCAAACTTCAGCCCATCAAGTCCTTCATACTCGGGAAGCCCCTGCCTCTTTGAACCTAAATCACATACAAAATGCAATGACCTATATCCGATCTGATTAACTAACAAAGAAGCATCTTTGTTGCTCGAGTTTTTTAAATCAACATTAAAAGCGTCGCTAATCAAATTAGAAACCTTTTCAACCTGAGACTCAAAAAAAACAATTACTCTTATCCCTGAGAGATCAGTGAGTTGCGACGCCGGATCCTTGTACCCCTTCCTTTTTACTTTTTTAACGACACTTTCGACATCTTTTACACGACTAGTTACGGCCAAATAGTCTACGGAGTTGCTTTTCAGCAAGTTCTCCACGATTGACGAAACAGATCTGGCCAACAACTCATGCTTCGGCAGGGTCTCACCCAGCCACTCCTTTAACTTAATCGAGTTCAACTTCAACCTCCATGATTTCTTTATCGATTTGAAATATGACCAAGAACCAGCTCAACAAACGCTACCGTAAATTGACATTTTTTGAAAACAATTCCTGCTTCGGCATCGCTAAAAATCCTACCCGATTAGAAGCCAAATGCTGCGCGCCCCAACTAGTAGTTTTGGTTAAGTCGAACTCTACTCGTGTTCAGCTCAACAAAGCCACTCATTGTTGGGGGCAACAAAAAGCATGTCCCGCAGTTCGCCATACAGGCGCGCAGCTTTTCAAAGCTTGGATTGAACAATTCACTACCACCTGCTGCCGGTGCATTCGGCATGGAGCAACAAAATGAAAACTGAAATCCTCTCGGATGAAGAGCTGGCCGAGCTTACCGGTTACAAAGCCCGGGCATATCAACGTCGCTGGCTGATTGATCGACAATGGATGTTCGTCGAAAGCCGCGGCAAGCGCCCACTGGTTGGTCGGATGTACGCCCGAATGAAGCTGGGCATGATCAGCTCCACGATTACCGATCTGAACCCGCCGCCGGCGGCCCCGGTGTGGACGCCTGACTTCTCGCGAGTGAACTGATATGCGCCCCCGCAAGATCGAAACCCGCAATTTGCCTCCCAGGATGTATCAGTGGACACGAAAACGGAAGAGCGGAAAGGTGTGGATCGCCTATTACTACCTGGACATGACCGGCAAGGCTATCCCGCTGGGCAAGGATCTAGACTTGGCTAGGATCAAATGGGCGGACCTGGAGGCGAAGGAAAAGCCGCTCGATCTGCGCACCATGAAAGGCATCTTCGACCGATACATCCGCGACATAGTATCGAAGAAAGCGCCGCGCACGCAGAGAGACAACCTTTCGGAGATTAAGCAGCTCCGGCCGATGTTCGACGGCGCGCCCATCGACTCGATCACTCCTGCAACGATCGCCGGATACCGCGACGCGCGGACGGCCAAGGTTCGAGCAAATCGGGAGATTGCGACACTATCGCACGTCTTCAACATCGCTCGGGAATGGGGACTGACGACCAAAGAAAATCCCTGCCAGGGCGTGCGAAAAAACAAAGAAACACCGAGGGACTATTACGCAAACGATGTGGTTTGGGATGCTGTTTACATGAAGGCAGCTCAAGAGCTGAAAGACGCGATGGACTTGGCATATCTGACCGGGCAACGACCGGCAGATGTCTTGGTCATGAGGAAGGACGATGTCGAGGGAAATTACTTGGGTGTTCAGCAGAACAAGACACACAAAAAGCTGCGTATCCAGATGACTGACGGTGATGAATCAAACAGCCTAGGCTTGCTGATCGGGAAAATGGCCGAGCGCAATGCTCAACACATTTGCAGCTATTTGATCGTGAGCTCGCGCGGCAAACGGATGACGGCGAAGATGCTTCGCGATCGATGGGACGACGCTAGAGAAAGAGCCAAGAAAGAGGCCAACGAAAAAGGCGATGTCCAGCTGGCGGAGAAAATCGGAGGCTTCCAGTTCAGAGACATCAGGCCGAAAGCGGCGTCGGAAATCCTCGACGTCGGCGATGCGAGCCTACTCTTGGGGCACACCAAAGGAGACATTACCGAGCGCGTCTATCGACGAATTGGCGCCATTGCCAAGCCATCGAAATAGCTCCAAAAACCGTTACAAAACTCAAAATCCGCCCCTTGTAGAATGCGGTCTGTAGAGGTGTCAAAAAATAAACGTATCGTAACGAAAAGCGGCTACAGACCCCGGTTTCATTGGCCTTGCATATCGGTCTTGAAAACCGTCGACTGTAACAGGTCCATGAGTTCGAATCCCATCGCCTCCGCCATCTTATGTACGACAAAGCCCTGATTATTCAGGGCTTTGTCGTTTCTGGCATTTAGAAAAATTCGGTTCCGTCCCCTCTGGATCATTTCCGCATCTTTTCGGTCATTTCCGCAACCCTACCCTTCCGACATCACTTGTTCGAACTCGACACACCCGCGGATGTAGCTGTATTCAACTGGCAGCTTCCGGCCAAAAGCGGACGCTAACTGCCATTCCCCATCCAGTGCTCCCAGACAGGAACCTGACCCAGTCATTTCAATGGGTCATAGCTGATCAACGTCTTTGGCTCCAAATACGCGCTCATCCCCCACCTGCCCATTTCGCGCCCAAGGCCTGAATGCTTGAATCCACCGAAGGGGGCACGCGGTTCGTGGGCCAGGGTGTTGATGAGCACGCGTCCCGAATCGATCTGACGGGCGACGTTCATACAACGTTCGGAGCTTTTTCCCAGCACCAGGGCACTCAGCCCATAGTCCGTATCGTTGGCAATGCTGATCGCATCGGCATCATCCTCGTAGGGGATGATCGTCAGCATGGGGCCGAAAATTTCCTCACGCGCGATGCGCATCCGGTTGGTGGCATCAGTGAAGATCGTGGGCTTCACGAACCATCCGGCATGCAAGCCTTCCGGGCGACCTTCGCCACCCGCCAGCAACCTCGCGCCTTCTTCGTGGCCGGTACGGATGTAGCGCTGCACCCGCTCCCATTGTTTCTGGCTCACCATCGGACCGATGTCGGTGTCGGCGCTGCGTGGATCGCCCGATTGAATCTGTGAGACACCCTCCTTCGCAATCCGCTCGAACTCTGCCAGCCGGCTGCGCGGCACGAGGATGCGAGTGCCCGCGATGCAAGCCTGGCCGCTGTTGAGAAATCCGGCTTGCAGCACCAACGGCATGACCGCCTGGAAATCAGCATCGTCAAGCACCACGGTGGGGGACTTGCCGCCCAATTCGAGCGTCACGCGCTTCATGGTGTCGGCACCGGTTCTTACCAGATGCTGACCGACAGCGGACGAACCCGTGAACGAGATCTTGGCAACGTCGGGATGACGGACGATCTCCTCGCCAACCACATCGCCCCGTCCGTTGACGACATTGAATACACCCGGTGGCAGCCCCGCTTCGTGCAACGCCCTGACCACGACCTGCGTCTGCAACGCGCTCATTTCGCTGGGCTTGATGACAGCGGTGCAGCCTGTCGCCAGCGCGGTGGCCAGCTTGTTGCAGATGAAGCCCGCATTGCTGTTCCAGGGCGTGATCAGACCGGTCACGCCCACGGGCGTCAGAATGACCCTGGCCACGCCGACCTGTTCCTCGAAATCGAACGCCTCCAGTGCATCGATTGCTTGCGCAATCACATCGGCCGGATAAGTCGCCATCCAGCGCCCGCGAACCGCAGGCGCGCCGTATTCCACGAGGATGGCTTCCAACAGTTCCTCCTCCCTTGCCGCCATGGCCCGGTGCATGCGTTGCAGTGCCGCAATGCGCTCCCCCCGGCTAGTACGAGCCCACGCCGGGAACGCAACCTTGGCGGCTGCGATCGCACGCTGTGCGTCCAATGCATCGCCCAGCCGAACCTGACCGATGACTTCCTCGGTGCTCGGGTTATGAAGGTCGAACCATTCCTGACCGTGCGGAATGACGAACTCGCCGTCGATGTAGATATGTTCAATGAGTTGCATGGCGACTCCTCGCTCAAAAACGACTCGCCTGAATCGAGCCTCTGTGATGAAGTCTAAGAAGGGTTCATTATTCCGATAAGCCACCCTTTGGCTTATGAAGCATCCGCATATTCAGGACAATCCATGCACAGAACAGGAATGACCGAGCTGGAAGTGGTTCTGGCCGTGGCGCGCCGCAGCAGTTTTCGCGGCGCAGCACAGGAATTGGGCATGTCCACTACCGCCGTGAGCAGCGCGGTGGCCGGCCTGGAAGCACGCCTGAAAGTGCGCCTGTTCAATCGCTCCACGCGCAGCGTGGCCCTCACCGACATTGGGCAACGCTATGTGGCACGTATCGCCCCTGCGTTGGCGCAGATCAAAAGTGCCGGCGAAGAAGCCAGCCTCGGCCCCGATGAACCCAGCGGCACATTGCGCATCAATGCACCGCATGGCGCGGCCTACCTGCTGTTGGATCCGCTATTGAAGCAGTACGCTCAGCGCTATCCCGAAGTGCGCATCGACATCGTCAGCGAATCAAGCATGGTCGACATCATCGCCGGTGGCTTCGACGCCGGGATCCGCCTGGCGGAGTCTGTGCCGCAAGACATGATTGCCGTGCCATTGTCAGGTGACATCCGGATGCTCGTAGTAGCAACGCCCGAGTACCTCGAACGCTACGGCGTGCCCGAGCATCCGCGAGATCTGCTCACCCACGAGAGCATCTGCATGCGCATGGCCCACGGTGGCCTCTACCAGTGGGAATTGGAGCGCGATGGCCAAAAGCTGCAGATGGATCTGCCGGTGCGCTTCGCCTCCAACGAGTTGCTGGCCATCAAACAGGCCGTGGTGTTGGGCCTTGGCATTGGTTTCATTTCCGAGTGGTTCATCCAAGAAGAACTGGCGAGCGGCGCCCTGGTGCCGGTGTTAATGCCATGGTGCCCGTCGTTTGGCGGGTTGAGGCTCTACTACTCGGGCCATCGCTTCGTGCCGGCGCGATTGCGCGCACTGATTGAACTGGCGCAGGAGTTGCGGCCCACGGTGGTTTGATAATGTTCCGCCGCCTTTTTATCGTCCCCCCTTCGGCCAAAAGCAGACGTCCGCGATCGACCGTTAACGGCCAGAAGCCGCCATTCAACTCGACTCGATAATACTCAGCCGACCGTGCATCATGATGCTCGCCACCTTCTCCCATGGCGCCGTGCCAGAAGAGCACAGCCTGATTTCGCGAATCAGATTTTTACACTGCTCACCCCCGGCGATTGAGCCGATTGAAATGGAAGTCATCTCATGTTCGAACGTAGCAAACTGGTTCCAGAGTTAATGGTCACTGACCTGGATAGCAGTTTGGCCTTTTGGGTTTCTTGCCTGGGACTTGAAGTGGCTTATCAACGGCCAGAAGACGGATTCGCTTACCTCGACTTGAACGGTGCGCAAGTAATGCTTGAGCAGGCTGACCCGGACGCAGGCCAATGGCTAACTGCCCACCTGACCAAGCCGTTTGGAAGAGGAATCAACCTCCAGATTGACGTTGTGGCTGTCGGCCCGATCATCCAAAAACTTGGTCTGGCTGGATTTCCACTCTATCGAGAATGCAAAGACACCTGGTATCGGGCTAACAATGTAGAAGTCGGTCAGCGCGAATTCATCGTCCAGGATCCCGATGGCTATCTCGTAAGGTTGGTAGAGCGTTTGGGAGAGCGCCCGGTTTGTTCAATTTGAACTCAGGCTAAGGCGATCGTCCGTTTAGGGTCGTTTTTAGCCGGTCGCTGAGGCAGCGACCGGCCAAGAGCTACCGTTTGAGAAATGCAGTTTCTGAACATTACAAACATTAACTCACGGGCCACTGGTATAGATGAGCACAGCTATGAATGCTGCGAATGGAGATAGCAGAATCAGTCCACCGACGACAACTGCCCAGCCCCAGGCAAAACCACTCTCACCCTTGAAACGGCCGCCACTCAGCAAGCCCAACACAAACACGCCAATTCGATGAGCTATCAAATCGATAATGAAGTCCATTGGCCCTTTCTCCTTGCCGGTTTTCCATGAGACGTCAGAAGCGTCCGCTATTGGCCGATTGCTGTCCGCTGCGAAGGGCAGCAGTTGGCCATTAGCGCACGTTGAACTACGTCCGCTTAACCCTAAATCTGACTATCGGCTTGACTCAGATTCAAATTCAGATTGAGCAAATCAGCCTCTCACCCAACCGCTCTACCAACCTGATGAGATAACCGTCGGGATCCTGGACGATGAATTCACGATGGCCCACTCCAAGAAGGGTTAGATCCTCCAACTATAGTTCGGTGCCACGAGGGGATCGTGGCGAGCATCATGATGCAAGGGCGGACGGGAATTAGAGTGACGCGTTGATGGCTGCTATTGGTCGAAGGGACTCATGCACGCAGCGCATGTTTAGGCCGGTGGTTATCGATAAGACACGCTCGGATGAGCGGCGATCGAAGCGCGTCAGGTCATAAAACATTTTTGGGGTGAACCTGCCAGCGGTTCGGATACGCATATACTGTGCGTATTACGACTGGTAGCTTTTTGATATTACGGATTAAGGGTTGTGTAACTTTGATGAACAAGACTGATCTGCTTGAGTATTTGAAAGAGACCAGTTCCGAAATGACCCGAGGCAATATAGATGAAGCGGTTCTTCTGCATTTCGATTTGGTCATGGAAAGCTATCGAGAAAAGCCTTCATTTTATAAAAATTTGTTGAAATATGATCGGTTCATGGTTGCCCTGTCTTTATTGAGCTTCAGCTACAAAGACGAGGAAGCTCCTTTATCCAAAGTAAAGGCATTCTGCCAAGAACGTGGCTATATGTCTCGAAACAGCCTGGACTCTTATTGTTCATTTTTGTCCATCGCCGGATATATGGATGTTCGGTTACATGTCCAGGATGGACGTCAACGTAGTTTCCGACCTACGGAAAAAGCGCTAAGCAATACCGTGCAGCTAATAAAATCGTATTTGCTTCCTTCGCAAATGATCTCTCCATACGACAGTTGGTTGTCGGGTTTGGGGAAGAATGCTGACCTGTTGCGCGTATATTTTCGAGGGTTTGCCAAGATACTTGAAGGTGACTTCCTGCTCGATAAGCTGTTGCCTGAAGCGAAATGGATTCTCAACCGGGACGGCGGTCATCTGCCAATGCTCGCACTCTATGCCGATGCCCTGCGCACCGGCTCGTTAGAGACCGGCTACAACGTATCCTCTTACGTTGAGCTTTCATCGCGTCTGGGCGTGTCAAAAACGCATATGCAGCGCATGATCAAAGAAGGCCAGTTACAGGGGTATTTCAAATGCGACAAACGTTTGGTGGAATTAAGTCCTGCCTTTCTCGAATTGATGCGGCGGGCCATGTCAATCTACTTTGCAGTTGCCCGTGTCAGCATGGAGTTGGGAGTTGATGAGAGCGAAGTGGAAAACGAGACTAGCGGTATTTGCAGTGTTTGTGGGCGTTAGCGCGATGAGTTCGCTTGTTATTCGATCGTCCCCTTGGGGAGCGATTTAATCACTGAGCAATGTCCTTTATGTTGTAATCGTTTATGTCGGAGTTGAGCGTGTTTAATCGCCAGTTGAAGAATGCTCTTTTTACCTGCCAAGAGGAATTGTGCCTGGCGCTCGGGACAGTCGCCGACATCGAAGCGGTTTTTCTTTCAGTACGTGTCGATGGAGCTGGCCGGATTATCTCGGCCAACCAGCGGTTTGCGCAAACGCTGGGATACTCGCTGGAACAGCTTTCAAATATGGCGATGAATAACATCAACGCGGAACCGCAGAATGATTTTGCACCCAACCTGTGCGCCATCGAACGGCAACGCTATCGTGCCTCCGACGGCCGTGCTGTGACACTCAATATAGCCTGGATCGCTGCAGCGAACCGGACGTTTCAAGGCTACGGCATGGTTGCACCACCGCTGGCGCGGGACGAACAGGAGGTCATCGAAATGTTCAGCGCACTGAACCGCTCGATGGCGATCATCCAGTTCAGTCTCGCGGGTGAGGTCGTCTACGCCAACGAATCGTTCGTCCAGGCCATGGGTTACAGCCTTGCGGAGATAGAAGGCAAGCATCACCGCCTGTTCTGCCTGGCGGAGGACGTGGCTTCGTCGCATTACGCCGAGTTCTGGAATAGTCTTAATAAGGGCGTGTTTAACGCTGGTCGCTTTCGCCGGGTAGATAAAAGCGGAAAAGTGGTTTGGCTGGAGGCTACTTACAATCCTATCAGAGACGCTTCCGGTCGGGTTTATAAAATTGCCAAATTCGCCAGCGTAGTGACCGAGCAAGTTGAAAAAGCCGACGGAATCAAACAAGCAGCGACCATGGCTTACGACGTGTCGCTAGATACCGATGTGAAAGCTAACCGAGGTATGGAACTGGTCGCCGACTCCGTGCTCGGCACACAGAATATTGCCCAACAGATGGCCTTGGTGACCGACAGCATGACCGCGCTGGAGTCGCAGTCGCAGTTGATCGGTTCCATCGTCGACACGATCGGCGCCATCGCCACCCAGACCAATCTCTTGGCGCTTAACGCCGCTATCGAAGCTGCACGCGCTGGAGTGCATGGGCGAGGATTCGCTGTTGTGGCGGATGAAGTGCGCAAGCTCGCCGGTCGTACAAGTGCGGCCACGCAGGAGATTAACGGCGTGGTCAGGCAAAATCGAGAATTGGCCGGCGAAGCAGCGTTGCATGTCCAGTGCAGCAGAGACCAAGCCGACGTTTTATTGGAGTTGTCCGAACAGGCAGGTATGGCGATGGCAGCTATCCAATCAGGCGCAAAGCAAGTAGTGAAAGCCATTGGTAGAGTCACCAGCGATCTGCATTGAACGCTCTATCTGCGTTGCGGTAACGCCTCCTCCTTCTATGGTGAAAGCAATATGGAGGTTTTTGCGTGCAGTTTTTCCGATTGATAACTGGCGTTTGGATGCCGGAACACACTTACTTCATTGATCAGGTATTGCCCAGACGTTGACATCACATTCAGGTCGTTTCGGAAAAGGAGTTTAGGAATGCCGGCGATTTTCAAAATCAGACCAAGAATGCGAACGCTGCTGTCACCAGCGGTAACCAAGATTGAAATGGCGGGAATTGTTTCCTGGCTTTGTGTGTTGCTGATTGAGCCTGCGACAACGTTAAATCTGCCAAATCTGTTGGTTACAGCATCGTTGTTGGTTATCTGGTACGTTCATCGCGTAGTTGCTGATTTCCGCATATGGAGAATGCTCGGCGGCGTCTATATATTGATTTTGTCACTCGGCTTTGCGCATGTGATTGACACCAATGTGCAGCTGCGCGTCTTTACGCTGCCCTTAGCTGTGATCATCGTGGTAAGCAGTGCGATCTTATTCGTCACGGTTCAGGACTATCTTCTGTCTACATTGCTGGTCTGGATACTGATGTGGCCCGCTTTGGACGTTGGCTTTTACCGGGAACTGGAAGTTTATCTGGTCATTTTTTGCGTTGCTTCCATGTCCATCGGTTTTACTCTCAGCTTTACCTATCTAAGAAATATGCGGTCAGTGTTGTTGGTCGAAAGTGAATTCAGGACACTGGCGGAGACAGACTTTCTCACCTCCTTACTTAACCGAAGGGCCTTTATGGGGATCTTCCAAAATGCATTGACAGAAGGTCACAGCGGCTACTTTATAATGTTGGATATTGACGGCTTTAAATTAAAAAACGATCAGTACGGTCACGACGTCGGTGACAAGATTTTGTGTGCCATGGCCGCGTGCCTGAAATCCACCCCTGGCAGCCACAGTGTCGGGCGGATTGGAGGTGAGGAATTCGGTGTCTTGTTGTTAGGCGAAGATGATGCGGTTGCTAATGAATACGCATTGCGCCTGCTGGCCAATATCCGTTGCAGTGTATTGCCTCCGCATCAGTTCACTTGCAGCGCGGGCGTCGCGCAGTTTCGAGCGACATCGGACATGTCAGCAGTGCTCAAATGCGCCGACAGCAATATGTATAAAGCGAAGCATGATGGTAAGGATCGGGTGTTTCAGAATGGAAGGCAGGTCAAACCGCTACTTCCTGTAACTACGTAATTAAGATTTGACTGGAGGACGTCTGTGAAAATCGTTTTCGAAGAAATCGAATCTCCCCCTTGTTGCTTGCTTACGCTGGGCACCTTCACTTTAATGTTCCAGAACCGTTCAGAAGCTGAAAGCTTTCTCAAGCTCCTGACGGGGGCGGAGACATCGTTTAGCCCCCATCGCTGAGCGTCTGCTTTTGGCCGGTAGCAGTCGCCTGCCGACGTCCGCTTTTGGCCGTGTCCTGCCTATTACGGCTGACCAGGTTGGTTGCAAATCTCACTTCAGATGAAAATCGCTTTCCATCAAGCACAGTCTCTCGATTGCAGCTTGAAGTCTAGGGCGATTTGAGCCTACCCAGAACGCCAAATAACCGGCCAAATTCGTTTCCGCAAATAAGTGTCCACCCCTTGATTTCAGAGGCCTCCAGAGCATTAATGAATACCGCCTAGCGGAAACGAATACAAGGTAAGGCATTGAAATATAAAGATTAATCTTCGGACTTGAAAACCGTCGACTGTAACAGGTCCATGAGTTCGAATCCCATCGCCTCCGCCATCTTATGTACGACAAAGCCCTGATTATTCAGGGCTTTGTCGTTTCTGGGGTTTGAGAAAATCTACGCCCCCACTGACGTGTTCCATTACTTTTGTGGACGCGTTCCATAACGAGCTGTGTTTCAGCGACTTTCCCCGGGCGTTCTGCCGCCTGAAAAACCAATCCCCCCCCCTGCTACGCTGGTTTCGTGCTTTCGAAGAAGCGATTTCCCACCCGTTGCAGCCCGAGGTTTTCCCGCAGGCTGCGGCCTTCGTAATGGGTGCGGTATAGCCCGCGCCGTTGCAATTCAGGCACCACCAGATCTACAAAATCATCGATGGCACCCGGGAGATGAGTGAACAGCACATTGAAGCCATCCGCTGCATATTCTTCATACCAGGTGGCCAGTTCGTCGACGATCTGCGCCGGTGTGCCGACCTGAACCTTATGCCCACTGGCTGACAGGCTGCGCAGCAGTTGCGCGACCGTCGGTCGCTCGCGACGGATCAGATCGAGCACCAGTTGCTGTCGGCTCTGGTGCCGTTGCGTCGGCGCGAGATGTTCCGGCAACGGCACCACGGCGTGCAATGGCAAGTCCGACAGATCAATGCCCAGGTCAAGCAGCCAGGACAAGCTCTTGAGCATCACTTCGGGGTCGAGTAGTTCTTGCAACTGCTGGTACTTTTCTTCGGCCTCGTTGAGGGTTCGGCCGACAGTTGGCGCAATGCCCGGAAAGATCTTCAACTGCCCGACGTGTCGCCCATAGTGCGGCAAACGCTCCTTGAGTCCGGCGTAAAAAGCTTTGCCCTCCTCCAGGGTTTGCTGAGCGGTGAACACCAGTTCAGCGCTGCGCGCCGCCAGCTCTCGACCCGGGCCAGACGAGCCGGCCTGAGCGATCAGCGGCCAACCTTGCAGGGGGCGCGGCGCGTTCAATGGACCGCGAACCTGGAAGTGTTGGCCGTGATGCTCAAGCACGTGCATTTTCTCGGTATCGAGCCAGGTGCCTGTGACCTTGTCGCGCACAAACGCATCATCGGCCCAGCTGTCCCAGAGCCCTGTTACCACGTCGAAAAACTCTTCGGCCCGGGCATAACGATCAGCGTGCGCCAAGGGCTGGGCATGATTGAAATTTTCGCCGCCAATCAAACCGGTTACCAGGTTCCACCCGGCACGACCACCGCTCAGGTGATCGAGTGAAGCGAACTTGCGCGCGACGTTATAGGGCTCGTTGTACGACGTATTGACGGTGGCGATCAGGCCGATGTGTTCGGTCAACACCGCTAGCGCCGGCAGTAGCGTCAACGGGTCCCAGCGCAGGCTGTAAGACGTGCGGCTGAGCACCCGTGGATCGAGGTTGCCCACGGCAACATTGTCATTGAGAAACAAGGCATCGAAGCAGCCTCGTTCCAGCGTTTGCGCGTAGTGCCGATAGCGCTGAAAATTCAGCGAAGCATCGGCATCCGCCTGTGGGTGACGCCAACTGCCACCGTGCGCCCCGGAGCCGGACAGAAAGGCCCCAAGGCGTATTTGCCCCGTACGTTCAGCCATGACCCGGCCCTTCTCCGGCGAGTGCCTGCGCCGTTTTTGCCCTGCGCAGCAACCACGCCACCGAGGCCCAGACACTGAGGCTGGCCACCGCCAGAAACACCATGACCGCACGATAGCCATTGAGGAACGCGCCCGGCACATCATCCAGCGGCAGTGCGGAAAAATGATGATAAATCCCGACGCCAACCGCCAACCCGAGACCGCCACCTACGTTGTGCAACGTCATCAGCGACCCCATCGCTACCGAACCGACCTGCTGCGGCACCGAAGAAATCCCCAACACCGTCGACGGCCCGAGAATGCTCGCCCAGCCCAGGCCCATGACCACGAACGCGGCCAGGACATAGGCCAGGGACGTCTGGCGATCAAAGCCAGCCTGCAACAACGCCGACACCACAAACAGCAGTAACCCGGTCTTGATCAGCAACGCCGGCCCCTTGCGATCCACCAACCGCCCCACAAGCGGTGACAATACCGCGACCCCAAGTGTGGTCGGCAACAGCAACAGACCGCTGGCCTGAACGTTTTCGCCGCGAATCAATGCCAGGTAAAGCGGCATGACAAAAAACGCCACGCAGTAAAACAGCGCCAGGCCGAAACTGGCGGTCACCGCGGCCACGAAGCGCCGGTTGGCGAATAACCGCAAGTCGATGATCGGTGCCGCGACACGTTTTTCGACCTCAATGAACGCCCAGAGCGCCAGCACCGCCAGACTGATCAAGCCCAGCGTAACCGGCGAACGCCAACCCCACGCTGCGCCTTGCACGATCACCAGCACCAGGCTTGGCAACCCGACCAACAACAAAATCGCCCCCAGCCAATCAAGCCGGGTGCCTGTCTGCTCAGCACGGGACTCATCGACGCTGACGCTACAAATCGCCAGGCTGAGCAGCACCAACGGCACGTTAATCAGGAAAATCCATTGCCAGCCGAACGCACTGGTAATCACGCCGCCCAATACTGGCCCGATGGCCAGTCCGATGCCATTGACGCCGAACAGCACACCGAATGCCTTGCCTTGTTCGGCGCTGTCGAACGTGCTGGAAACAATGGCGCCGGACGCGGTGTAGAGCACCGCGCACGCCAGGCCTTGGACGATTCGCGCGGCGATCAACTGGTCGATGTCGCCGACCAGACCGGCCGCCAACGAAGCCAGGCCAAACAGGCTCAGACCGATGAACAGCACGCGTTTGCGCCCATGCACATCCGCCAGCCGCCCGACCAGCACCATAAAACTCGACAGCGCCAGAATGAAACCATTGATAACCCACTGCAAACGGTCGACGTCCGCCCCCAGATCCTGCTGCAACGCCGGCAGTGCGGTGTTGACGATGGTGAAATCGACGCAGCCCAGAAAACTGGCAATGCTCACGCCGAGCAATGCCCACCATTTGCGTTGCTGTTGCGCAAAAACGCTCATGGAAACTCCTTGTTCAATTGAATAAAAACAGCGGTACGGTGGTGCATAACGGCAGGAGCTCACGCTGCGCCGTTTTCTTCAAATCGCGATCGCGCCACTCGACCAGTTCGGGTGAATCGCCCCAGGCAGCGTGAAGGGAATCGGGATCCCGCGTTTCTTGAATTTCAACGGCAACCAGCGCACGCGGTCCGGGCTGTAAGGCTCGATCAGCAGGTCACGGCTGGTGGCCATCGCGGCGGTCATCTGCTGCGGATACAGCACGTAGTCGTAACCCTCGGCGGCCCATAGCGGCAGGATGATCGGGATTTCTTCGAGGATGTATTCGCGGCACTGGTTGGCGGCACGCGTGATGTCGGCGTGTTCGTCACGCAATCGCAAACGCTCGGTAAACACCGCGATGGTGCTTTCGATCGCTTCGCGCAACTCTTGACGCTCTTGGTAGATCACATTGAGTTGCTGGCGCAGTTCGGCGTATTGGTCGCTTGCCAGTTCCTGGTTCCAGCGGGTGATGTGATAGGGCACGCGCAAACCGTCGAGAATCTGCTGATTGCGTGCCAGCCAGGCGTCGCCGTCGCGGATGGATGCCGACAGCGCTTCGCCGGGGGATTTGCCGTGCTTGTTATGGCGCTGCAAGGTGTCGGCGACCACGACTTTGACGTGGCTGAAGCCCGACTGATTGATCAAGTGGATGGTCGAACGCAGCTTTTGGTCTTCGTGATACTCCTGGCCAACACTGACCGCCAACACCACCCGCTTACCTTCAAATTCGTGCTCTTCGCCACCCTTGTTGAAATAGGCCTTGAGGTTGATTTCCTGTGTGTTGCTCATGAGTTAGCTCCAGTAGGCCAAAGGCTGGTGTTCGCCGTAAAAACCGATAAAGACGCCGAGTGTCACGCGGGTGCTGCTCGCTGAAGGGCGCACCGCATGGATCAACCGCGGGTTGAGCAGGATCAGGTCGCCAGGCTCGGGCTTGATCACAAAGTCCGGTGGCGGTAGCAAATGCCGATCGATGCCGTAGGCGCGTTCGCCACGCAGGCGCTGGTATTCTTCCTCGTCCGGCTCGATACCCCAGATCTCGAGTTCGCCACCGTCCTCGGGGATTTCCAGATAGATGTTGGTCGACAACTGCGTGAGCAATTTCGGGTGGTGCCCTTGAGGGGCATTGCGTTCCAGATTGTCAGTGTGTGGTGTCAGGTCGACGCCGCTGCCCTGGAAGCGGGCGATGCCGACGAAGCATTTTTGCCCATCCACTTGCAACAGGTGCGCACCGTGGGGCCAGACTTCATCGAGCAGCAAACGCAGCTCGTCGATCGGTGAAGCCAGTGGCCGGAACAAGTTGCGAATCCGGCGGATGTTGGCGTGGGCCTGAGCGTGATAGTCGGCACGGCTCTGCTCATCCTGGATTTCGATGTAAGCCTTGCCGATCCGAACGAATTCCTGCTGCTCGGTAAAGGCGCTGCGCAATTCAGGGCGGAATAAATGATCGCGTGCGACCTGCAAGGTGTCCGGTGGACAAAAGCCTTTTAGTTGCACGCCATAAGAGCGTTTTTCCACGACATCAAGAATATGCCTTGCTTCAAGTTGGTCGGCAGTAATGACTGTAAACATTCAAGCTTCCTCATTCCCTGGAAGTAACGACGGGACAGACCGGGCAAATCTTTCAAATTGTTTCAAGGCAACCTTAGGTAATTGCCCCAGGCTTGTGAAATATCGTTTATCTCTAACTACCCAACTAAAAAACGTATCAAAAATCAGGCAAATAGAGCCCTGCACCGATCCTTGACGATTCGAGCTAAAGATTATTAAAAATACTGATAGTTAAACTAAGTAACGCACATTATTCGAATGCTCTAATTGATCACCCTCATTCAAACAGTCATCAATTTGTCACTTCGTTAAATTGCTCATCAAAGTAAGCCGGCGCATTAAATGAGTTCTGAATAATGCCTTCCTCTCGATAAAGATCGGCGGTGTGCTGCACATCTTCAACGACTGCTGGCGCAATCGGAATACGATGCGGTACGGCGAAGCGATTGGAGCGTTCGTGGATCTCCACCGGCAAACCGCTGTAGCCCGCCTGGATTTTCGAGAACGCCTCCTGATGGTGGTTAGCCCAGGCATAGGCGCGATCGAGCCGTTTGAGCAGGTCACGAATTTGCAGGGATTTGTCACGGATGGCGTTGTCGTTGGCGACCAACAACATGTGCCCGGCAAACAGCCCTTCGCCACTGACCAGCACCCGCGTGCCGCCTTCCATTTGCACCATGCTGGTGTAAGGATCCCAGGTCGACCAGGCGTCTGCCTGACCGTTGGCCAGCAAGCTGCGGGACTCGCCGGGTTGCAAAAAAATGAACTGCGCATCACGGCCGTGCAGCCCCGCCGAACGCAGCGCCGCCAGTGCCATGAAATGCCCGATGGAGCCACGGGTGGTGGTAATGCGCTGGCCCTTCAGGCTCGCGGCGTCCGTCAGCGGCGAGTGCTGATTGACCACAATCGCCACCGCGGTTTGCGTCACGTTGACCTTGATCACCCCGACCGTTTTGATCGGCGCTCCGGCCGCCGCCGCAAACACGAACGGCGCGTCCCCAAGGCTGCCGAAATCCACTGCGCCAGCCGCCAATGCTTCGGCGGTGGGCGCGGCAGCGGCGAACGAGGCGAACTCGATCGGGTAAGGCAGATTCTCCAGTTCACCGGCCGCTTGCAGCAAGATTTTCAGCGACTGCTTTTGGCTGGAAACACGCAAAGTGTCATCGGCCACGACCGGGGTGCTCAAGCCCGAAATCATGAGCACCAGCATCGACAGCCCGCCGAGTTTTGCAACCGCGTTACGGGCCTTATCTCCAGCAAGCCGGCACCCACGGATTTGGGTGGCGCCGCCAATATCGTCGGTGAAACGTTCGTTGCCAGCGGATGTGTGTTGGGTCATCGGTCAGAACGCCAGGCTGACGCGGCTGTAGTAATACCCGCCGCCCAGACCGTACGGCGAGAACATCCCGTATTCGTAGGTGCCGGCCCAAGCCTTGAGGCCGATCTTGTCCGGGTATTCATCAAACAGGTTGTTGGCGCCCAACGCCACGGTGAGGTTTTTGGTGACGTCGTAGGCCACGTCGATATCGGTGATCCACTTGGCGCTGTAAGTACGATCGTTGGCCGGGATGTTCGAGCCTTCGGTGTACTCGCCGAACCGCGTCAGTTGCAGGTTGGTGGTCCAGTCGCCGACCTTGTAGTTGGTCGACAGAATCCACTTGTCTTTGGGCGTCGACTTGGTCAGGTCGATCTGTTGCTGCCGGTCGAACAACAGGTAGCTGGAACCTAACCGCGCCAGGGCTGCCGGGGTGTCGGCCAGGTCACGGATCGTGGTTTTGTTGTGGTTGTAGGCGATGCTCCATTTCGCCGTGCCGTACTCACCAAACGATTGGCTGTAATCGGCCACCAGGTCCACACCTTTGGTGCGGGTGTCGGCGGCGTTGGTGTAATACTGGCCGGCGAGGTTCGGCGCCAGTCCGTTTTCGACGAGGATCTGCGAGACGGCGGCACCTTGCAGCAAACCGGTCTGCAGGATGCGTTTGTCGATGTCGATCAGGTAAAAGTCAGCGGTAAAACGCAGGCGCTCGGCAGGTTCCGCCGTAAAGCCCAGGCTGTAGTTGCGCGAGGTTTCCGGTTCCAGGTCTTTGGCGCCCAGGGCGATCGCTTCGGCTGAATCCGGACGCATTTGCTTGGTGCGCACTGAACTGGTGGTGCCGTTGGCGCCGAACTGGGTCACGGTGCTGGTGGTGGAGAAGACACTTTGCGCCAGCGACGGTGCGCGGAAGCCATTGCTGACCGCGGCCCGCACTGCGTAACCCGGCAGAAACTCGTAACGCGTGGTCAGCTTGCCGCTGGTGGTGTCGCCCACGCCAAGGTTGTACTTTTCATAGCGCCCGGCCGCACCGACGTACCAGTTGGGCGTGATGTTCAGACCGAAGTCCAGATAGGCCGCTTCGCTGTGACGCTGCAAGTCATAGGCGTCATCCGGTGTTGTGCCGTTCACCGAAAACAGGCCCGGGTCCGGACGCACGCCGGCGAATCGCCCGACTGCCGGCACATAACTGCCATAGTTGTAGGCGTTCGGTTCGCCCTCCTCCAGCGCGTACTTCTCCCATCGATATTCGACGCCGAACGAGGTCTCCAGCGGGCTGCTCCAGCCGATATCCAGCGCTTGGGTGAAGTCGAGATTGTTAGTCCACTGATCGAAAATCAGATTGCCCAGGTGGAAGTCGTGCTGGCCGTAAGGGCCGTTGGAAATGTTCAGGTTGTTGTCGGTGTCGAGCACCGCGCGATCCTTGCCGTAGGTACTCGACAGATCCCAATCCCAGTTGCCCAGCGCGCCCTTGGCACCACCGGCCACCTGAAAGTCCACCTCGTGGATTTCCCGTCGCGCCTGCCCGCCATTGGGGTACGGCGCATCCGGCACACCGTTGAGGCTGGTAATGTCAGTGGGTTTGCGGTGGCCCAGGTCCTTGTTGCTGGTGCGGTAGCTCAAGGTCGAAAACGAATACAGCTTCAGATCGTCCTGCAACGGCAACTCGGCGTTATAGGCGACGCTGGTGGTGCGATCGCGGCCGAGCCCGTACTCGGTGCCCCAGCCTTGGCGATTGCTTTCACGCGAGTCGGGTGTGCCGTTGGGCTGATTGAAATACAACTGGCCGGTGGCAGCGCTGGAGCGCTCGTAAGGCTCTTGCAGTTTGCCGTCCCACGACAGGTTGAAAAAGCCGCCGTTTTCGCCCAGTGCCGAGCCCCAGTTGAACGCCTCATGGCCGGTGGTGCCATCGCCGTCGTAGTACTGGCCGACGCTGGTGTCGGACGTCAGGCCTTCGGCATTGCGCTTGAGGATGATGTTGATCACCCCGGCAATGGCATCGGAGCCGTACTGCGCCGCCGCGCCGTCACGCAGCACTTCAATGCGCTCGATGGACGCCGTGGGAATCAGGTCCAGGTCGACCGGCACCGAGGCGTTGCCGACGCGGGCGCCGTTGTTGATCAGCGCCGAGTTGTGACGACGCTTGCCGTTGATCAACACCAGCACCTGATCGCCGCCAAGGCCACGCATGCTCACCCCGCGCACCAGGAACGCAGTACCGCCGCCGTTGATGGTCGGTACGTTGAACGATGGCAGCAGGCGCCCGAGCATTTCTTTCAGACCATTCTGACCGATGGTGCGCAGTTGTTCGCTGTCGATCACATCGATCGGCGCCGGGCTGTCGGTGACGGTACGCTGCTGACTGCCGCGGACCCCGGTGACCACCACGGTGCCCAGGGTTTCATCGGCGGCGAACAGTACGGAGGGCACCGCCATGCCGAGCAGGCCGAAGCTCAGGGGCGCAGCACCGAACAGGGTTTTATGCAAAATTGAACGCATGACTAAGATCCTTTTCTGACGGCGCTCATTGCGACCTAGCGGCAACGGTTTCGACTTCGATCAAGGCACCGGGCAACACCAGTCCGGCCACTTGCACGGTGGTTCGCGCGGGTTTCAGCGGTTGTTGTTCGGTACCGAAAAACTCGCGGAAGGCCACTTGCAGCCCGTCGAAATCCAGCTTGCCGCCCAACGCCGGATCGCCCACCAGATAGATCCGCAGTTGCACCACGTCGGCCAGTTTCAACCCCTGGCTCGCCAGAATGCTCTCGACCTTGCGCAGCACCACGCGGGTCTGCGCTTCGGTATTGCCGACGGCACGCACCTGATCTTTCGGGGCTTTGGGATCGACCGGATCGGGGAGCAGGCCCGAGAGATACGTGACCTCGGTATTCGCGGCGAGCGTCACCGATTGCAGGATCGGTGAGTTGGGGTACGTGGACGGCACCCGCGAAATCGAAGCGGCCAGGGTGTTGCTGGCCGCAAAGAGGATCCCCATCCCCAACAAAGTTTTTTTCAAAGACATGCAAAGACACTCCAAGGTTGTTTAATGCCAGCCTCGGAGGTCCGCTACCTGGCAAATCGTGTGTGGCTGTTTGAATGAAAGCGCGGCTTTTTCAGGCCGTTTGCTTGATAGGCGAGCCTTGCGCCCGCTCGAAAAGATTGCGCACTACCCGCCGCGCCGCACCGGCCGCCGCTTCCTGCCAGATCCCCACGCCGCTGTGCGCCAGGCCGTCACTGGTCAGGTACACCCGACCCTGCGGTTGGTTGAGCAAGCTGTAATCGGGATCGGCCACTTCGTGATTGATCCACGGACCAAGGTTGTACGGAATTTTCGCCCAGGCAATGGCCAAGGGTTTGCGCAGTTCATGGCTGTGGCCGGGGTGCAGCAATTCAACGGCCTGACGGGAAATCGCTATCTGCTGATCAAGGCTTTTCTCGCCGAACTTGCGCGCCGTTTCGCCATTGTTATAAGCCGCCACCAACAC
This sequence comes from Pseudomonas sp. A34-9, assembly GCF_029543085.1. Taxonomy (NCBI): domain Bacteria; kingdom Pseudomonadati; phylum Pseudomonadota; class Gammaproteobacteria; order Pseudomonadales; family Pseudomonadaceae; genus Pseudomonas; species Pseudomonas sp. A34-9. The sequence goes on from NZ_CP119967.1 coordinate 3,621,861, forward strand.
CCCTTGCGCCTGGTTGAAACCACCGCTGGGGTACCACAGGCCCGAAGCTTCCTGATTGATAAATGACAGCCCGCCGTAAATCTGATAATCGCTTTCCCAGAAGCGTCGCGACTGCCAGGCGACTTTGTTCGCGTAGCCGAATTGCACGGCGGCGATGGCTTGGCGCACCGGTGCCGCGAGGTTGCTGTCGATCTTCGCCAGCAGTGGCAGCGGCAACGCGCTGATCACGTAATCAGCACGAATTTTTTGTTCGTGGCCACTGCGTCGGTCCAGATAAGCGACCTCGACGAAGTCCGGTTGATTAGTGATCGAGCGCACTTCGGCGTTCAGGCGTAGCGCTGCTTTCAGGTGCCGCGCGAAGGCCTTGGGAATGCGGTCCATACCGCCCACCGGCTGAAACATGGTCGGCGAAAATTCCGGGTATTCATCAATCATCAACGCGGTGGTCAACGCCGGGTTGAGCAACGTCTGCAACGGCAGCGGATCTTTTTTCTGTGCGAGTTGATCACCGGCGCCCGGCCATACCTTGTACCCGGAGCGAGCAGAACCGACGTACTCGAGTTTGTCCGAGAGATCGCCCCAGGTCTTGAGGAAACTCAGCAGGTTGCTGCGGTCTTCGAGGCTGAGTTCCTGATCCAGCGCGTGGCGATTGACCGCTTTTGCCAGCAGCTCGGAGAAGTGTCCACGGCTGTCGTTCACGGCTTGGCGAATCTGGATCGCCGGTTGATTCAGGTCGGGTCGCACCAGTGCGTTGCGGCTGGTGTTGACCAGCACTTCCAGCTCCACCCCGAGCTCGCGGCAATAGCCGAGCATCAACTGATGATGGCTAGGCAGGCGACCGGGGCCGGCGTTGAGGTAGAAGCCGTTGTCGAAGTCCGCGACCTGCACGCTGCCGTCGGTGTACTCGACACGATCACCCCCGCGTACCGTCCAGTTGCGTCCGCCAACACGATCACGGGCCTCCAGCAGCGTGACGTTGAAACCGGCCTTTTTCAGCTCATAGGCGCTGACCAGGCCGCCGATGCCGGCACCAATCACCACCACGCTGGCACCTTGACCAACACGGGCGGTGGGCAACGCGGCGTAGTTCTCCGCAGCGGCCTGCGCCGTGTCGGTCACACCGAGCATGCCCATCACCGCGGAGGCCGCCTGAAGACCGCCGACGGCGGCGACACGGGCGATCAATTGTCTTCTGGTCAATGGCATTCAAGCGCTCCCTGCCTGGCGGATAGATAGTGCATTCGGTTATAGCCCGGCAACTTGTACAGTCACTTGGGTCTATGCGAAGCCATCCTAGGGGGCACTCTTTAATAAGAGAAATACATTTTAAGCATATGCAAATATTAATTTGTGTCATATTCGGCGCAGGTGATTCTGCGGCGATTGCATAGTCACATCGTCAGTCGATTCAACCCGATCAATGTCTGCGCTGCGCCTCGCTCAGCACCCGCAGCAAATTCCCGCCCCAGATCTTTGCCACATCCCTTTCGTTGTAACCCGCCGCCAGCAAGCGCTCGGTAATTCGCGGCAACTGCGACACATCGCTCAAGCCTTGCACCCCGCCGCCGCCGTCCCAGTCAGCACCGATCCCGACATGGTCGGCGCCGACGACTTGCAGAATGTGCAGCAGGTGCTTGATGAAATCATCAAGGTTTGCTTGCGGTTGCGGGTAGCGGTTTTCGACCTCGTGGATACGCGCTGCCAGGTCCGCCACCTCGGCCGGGCTCAGGCTCGCCGCCAGTCGAAACTCGCGATACAGCGGGCCCAGCGCCTTGTCGCGCTCGGGGTTGGGCTCGTGGTTGATCAAGTCACCGGGAAAGCTGTTGACCTGCACCACACCGCCCTTCGCCGCCAACCGGCGCAAGCGCTGGTCGTCGAGGTTGCGTGGGTGCGCCGTGATCGCCCGACTGCTGCTGTGCGAAGCAATGATCGGGGCACTGGATAGCTCCAGCACTTGGTCAAACACCTGGTCCGAGGCGTGCGAGACATCGAGCAAAATCCCCTGCCGGTTGGCCTCCACCACCAGGGCTCGACCGGCCGGGCTCAAGCCGTGCCATTGCGGCAACGCGGTGGCTGAATCGGCGAAATCGTTGTTGGCCGCATGCACCAGCCCAAGCATGCGCAAACCCAGTCGGTAATAGGTCTGCAATCGTTGCAGATCAGCCGCCAGCGGCTCGGCGTTTTCCATGCTGATAAACACCACCCGCTGCTGGCGCGCGACGATGGCCGGTACGTCTTCGGCGCGCAACGCCAAGGCAAAATCCTTGGGGTGCGCCGCTACCATGTCGCGAATGCGGGTGATCACCGCCAGGCCATGCTCGCTGGCCAGTGTCCGGCCTTCGGCGGTGAGTGGACCCTGCGGGGTGAATATCGCCCAGAAGCCACCGTCCAGCCCGCCCTCCTTCATGCGCGGCAAGTCCACTTGGGACAGGTCGGTGTCGAAGCTGTGCCGCTGGGTGATGTCCCAATCGGGACGCGCCAGTTGCATCGGAGTGTCGAGGTGGCTATCGAGGACGGTGAGACGCTGGTGAAGTTGCGTAACGGTTTCCCCGGCGTGGGTGAAAGCGCTGATCAGGCACAACAGCACTGCGCAACAGCGCGCAAAAGAAGTGAGCATGCATGCCCTCCCTGGCAAGTGTCGGATGTGCAAATGCGGGTTCAGCTCCAGTGAAAACTGCGGTCCCACAAACCGGACACGTCGAGCTGCTGCGGCAACACCCCGGCCTCGAAAAACAGATCGGCCACATCCTGCTGGGATTTCACCGCCGCATCGTCCACCGGTTGCAGCAGACGCGGGCCACTCTGGGCACGATACTGGGCCAGGAATACTTCCCGTGGCATGCCAAGGATCTTCGCACTCTTGGTTGCCCACTCTTCGGGATGCGCCGCAATCCATTGCCAGGCACGGTACTCGCGCAAGATGTAATCGGTAATCGCCTGATGTTTGAGCGGGTCGGCGATGCTGTTCTGATTGGCGGCGATCACGTAATTGCCGGACAGATAGCCCTGACCGGTTTTCAAGACACGGGCCCCGGTGCGTTGCTCGGCGAGCTGGATGAAGTAGCCAAAACTGACCCAGGCATCCAGCGCCCCGTTCTGAAACGCGGCAAAACCGTCCTGCGGTGTCAGCGCCATGGGCACGATGTCATTGAACGTCAGGCCCTGCTCCTTCAGCGCTTTAAGCAAAAAATAGTGTGAACTGGTCGAGCGGATGTAGCCGATGCGCTTGCCCTTGAGTTGCGCGATCGACTGCACGTCAGAGCCTTTGGGCACGATGAACGCCTGGTTGTTGACGTCACCGGTCAACACCGCAATGAGCTTCACTGGCGCGTGATTCTTGATCCCGAATATCGGCGGTATCTCACTCATTGGCGAGATGTCCAGGGTGCCGCTGACCAAGGCCTCGAAACTCAGATTGCCGCCCGTGAACTCGGCGTATTTGACGGTGTAAGGCGCAGGCTCGATTCCCGCTTCGGCGAAGAATGTCGGGGCCGCGCCTTTGTAGGTCGCCACGTTCAGCGTGACCCCACGCAAGTCGTTGGCGGCCAGGCCCAAGCGTGGCAGGCCGACGCTGAATGCGCCGAGGCTGGCCAGCGCCGAGAGTTCGAGAAAACGTCGACGGTGCATGGTGCAACTCCTTAAGTCAGAACATCCGGTTCTGCGCGCAAAATCCGTTCGCGAAACGGCTGGAAGCTGAACCAGCCACCAAATTCAGTACCGACCTGCCTGGCCGTGTGTCGCGCCACGTCATGCGGGATAAGCCGTGGCGCCCCCGCCGCTTCGGCGAGCAGTTGCGTGCGTGCCGCGTTGTCCATCGCGATGAAACGCCAGACGGCCGCTTCGACAGTCTGGCCAACGGTTAGCAGGCCATGATTTTGCAGGATCAACGCGTTGTGTTCGCCAAGGGTCTGGGCGATGCGCGCGCCCTCGCTGGTGTCCAGCACCACCCCGGAAAAATTGTCGAACAGTGCGTGCTTTTCATAAAAGGCACAGGCGTCCTGGGTCAGCGGGTCCAGCAAGCGTCCCAGACTCGACCAGGCTTTGCCGTACAGCGAATGCGCATGTGCCGCGGCGATCACCTGCGGGCGGGCTTCATGCAGCGCGGCATGGATGGCGAACGCGGCCAGGTTCAACGCGCCCTCGCCTTCGAGGATTTCGCCATCAGGGTTGACCAGCAACAAATCCGACACCCGCAAATGACCGAAATACACGCCCACCGGGTTGACCCAAAAGTGATCCGGCCGCCCTGGGTCGCGCACCGTGATGTGCCCGGCACAGCCCATATCAAACCCTTGCAGGGCAAACACCCGGAACGCGATGGCGAGGCTCTGTTTGCGTTGCAATCGTTCCTGCTCAACGCTCTCGTGCTGCGGCGGCTGCTCCCAGCGAAACACGGTGTGGCCGTCGCGCGGCAAGTCGTACACCCCCGGCCGGTGAACTGCGTTGGCTGTGCTCATGGCTGACTCCTTTCAATATCCACGGCTGATCTCCACCGGGTTTTCCAATGGCAGCCCGTTGCGCTGGCGTTCAATGTTGCGCCCCAGCAAGCGGGCAATGTTGAGGTACACCTGCGGCGAATTGGCCGAGGTGTGCGGTGATAAATGGATGCGTCGATGACTGTAAAACGGGTGCCCCGCCGGCAGCGGTTCCGGGTCGCTGACATCCAGACTCGCCAGGCCGACCTGCCCGGCATCGAGGGCGCGCAACAACGCGTGCTGATCGATCAGCGCCCCGCGCGCAAGGTTGATCAGATGCAGCCCCGGCCGGGCTGACGCCAGCACCGCTTCGCTGACGATGTGCCGTGTCGCAGGCGTGACCGGTGCCGCCAGCAGCACATGATCGGCACGGCCAAACAACTCATGAATGTCCGCCACCGCGCGCACGCCGGGCACTTCAAAAGGTTGCGCGGAGTGACGCAGCGCGAGGACGTGCATCCCCAGTGCCTGCGCTTTCGGCGCCAGGGCCTGGGCAATACTGCCGAAACCGAACAGCCCCAGCGTGCTGCCTGACACCGAAGCCAGCGGCCGCTGCTGCCAGTGCGCCGCGTCGTTGATCCAGACGTCCGGCAGTTGCTTGGCGGCTGTGAAAATTGCGGCCAGGGCAAACTCGGCCATCGTCTCTGCGGTAGTGCCTCGCGCACTCGCTACCGGCAAGCTGTCGAACAGCCAGCGAGGGAAATAATCGAGGCCGCTGGTCACCAGTTGAACCAGCTGCAAACCAAACGGCCAACCGGGCGGCGGCGCCGACGCGTCCCGAAATTCGGCATGCGGGGCGGCGAGCAACACCTGGACATCCGCCGGCAAATTCGCTGGCAAACCTCGTGGCAACTCAAGCACTTCAACATCGGGCAATTGCGCTCGCAGGCGTTGATTGAACGCCGCGTCCAACTGACTGGCGATGCGCGTCATGCCTGGGCGCCCCGGCTCGGCAGAGCGAATGCGGCGCGGCCGACGGCACCGAGGATCGCGTCGTTCTGCGGGGTGTGAATCCGGCTGCACAACACATCGCGGTAATGCCGCTCGATCGGATTGCCACGGGCCAGGCCGGGGTTGCCGATGGCTTCGATCCCCAACTCGACGGCGCTGATGGCGTTGCTGGTGACCAGGTATTTGACCTGCGTGGCTTCGCTCGGATCGACCCGTCCTTCTGCTGCAGCATCCAGCAGTACGCGGTTGGCAAACAGCAACGCGTCGATGCGCCCGATCAGTTCATGAAACCTCGGCAGGCTCGACAGCGGCGCTCCCAGATTGGCCGGCGTGCGCTCGGCAAGCCATCCCACTAACCAGTCGCGGGCGGCGCGGGCTACACCGTCGTAGATCGACGAAAGCAGCACTGCCAGCCACAACACGCCGGTGCTGTCCAGTTCCGAGGGGCGCGGGACGTTGGCCGGCAGAATGTCCACGGCGTATTCGGTGGCGACGAACACGTCTTCGAAAATCACATCGTGGCTGCCAGTAGCACGCATGCCCAAGTGATCCCAGGTTTCCTCGATGCGAATCCCCGGCGTATCCCGATGCACCAGCCAGGTGCCCACGTGCGGCTCACTGTCGTCGCTGCGCGCCCAAACCGCCAGCCAGGTCAGACCGGGAATGCCGGTGGAGTAAATCTTTCGGCCGCTGAGCAACCAGCCTCCGTCCACGCGTCGCGCAAGGGTACTGGGCAAGCCGCCACGGGCCGGTGTGCCGAGGTCCGGCTCGACCCGCAACGCATTGATCAATGCGCCCTCTTCCACTGCTTCGCGTGCCAGCCGTTCGCGCAGGTGCAGCGGCCATGCCTGATTGCCTTGCAGGCGCGTGTGTTGCAGGTATTGCATCACCAGCACCAACGCGGTGGACGGTTCGCCGCGAGCCACTGCGCTGACGACCCGGCGCGCCTGGGCCAGTGTCGCCTCGCTGCCACCCAGCCGACGCGGCACCGTCAACGCCAGCAAACCGTGCTCATGTAAACGCAGCAGATTGGCGTGGGGAAACTCGCTGTGTTTGTCGTAATAAGCCGCCGTCGCGGCAAATTCCTCGCTGAGCGCTTCCAGCCGTTCGGCGAATGCCGGGGCGTCGAGATCGGGTTGCCGAGCCTGATGCTCGGCGCGTGGTTGCACGGTGGATAAGCTCATCGGTGGCTGGTCCTGCTCAAGGGTTGGCAATCGTCAGCGGCACTGGCAGCGTCGGGATCGCTGTCGACCCCGAGCAATTCCAGCAGGCGCGAACGCAAATCATGGAACGCCGGCGTCGCGATCTGACGCGGGCGCGGCAAGCGAATCTGGATCTGTTCGGCGATGCGCCCGTGGGCCAACACCACCACCCGATCTGCCAGCAGCACGGCTTCGTCAACGTCGTGCGTGACCAGCAATACCGCCGGGGTGTGCACTCGCCACAACGCAATAATCAGTTGGTGCATGCGGATGCGCGTCAAGGCATCGAGAGCGGCGAACGGTTCGTCCAGCAGCAACAGTTTCGGCTCACGGACCAGTGCCCGGGCCAGCGCGACGCGCTGCGCTTCGCCTCCGGACAACGTGCCAGGCCAGGCATTGAGCCGATGCTCCAGGCCGACCTCGGTCATCGCCGCCAGCGCGCGCTCTTTCGCCCCTTCGCCACGCACCCCGAGGGAGACGTTGCGCCAGGCGCGTTTCCACGGCATCAAGCGCGGTTCTTGAAACACCGCTGCCAGCGCTTCGGGCACCTGCAACCGGCCCTCGTCGATCCGGTCGAGCCCCGCCAGCGCTCGCAACAAAGTGGTTTTACCCGAACCGCTGCTACCCAGCAGGGCCACAAATTCGCCGGGCGCAATCTCCAGGTCGAGGTGATCGAGCACCGCCTGGCCGGCAAACCGGCGCGTGACCTGTCGGCACTCGACGGCTGACAGTGGGGGTTTGGCAAACAGCACAGTCATGGTCAGCTCCTGATAAAGGTCGGGCGCCAGGCCAGCGCAAAACGTTCAAGCAAACGCACCAGGCCGTCGATACCCAACCCCAGTACGCTGTAAATGATCAGGCAGATGACGATGACGTCCGTGCGCATGAAGTCCCGCGCATCGTTAACCAGGTAACCAATGCCGGCGCTGGCGTTGATCTGCTCGACCACCACCAGCCCCAGCCAACTGATGCCGAAGGCGTAGCGCAAACCGACAAAGAATGCCGGCAAGGCACCGGGCAAGATCACGTGGACGATCAGTTCCCAGCGTTTGAGGCCGAGCAACGTTGCGGCTTCGACAAGCTTGGGGTCGAGGCCGCGGATACCGGAAAACAGCGTGAGATAAATCGGAAAGGTCGTGCCGAGGGCAATCAAGGCGATCTTCGGCGTTTCGCCTACGCCAAACCACAGAATGAACAGCGGCACGATGGCCAGGAACGGCAAGGTTCGGAGCATTTGCATCGGCGAGTCGATGGCGATCTCGCCGCGTCGCGACAACCCCGCCCCCAGCGCCAGGACGGTGCCGACGCTGACCCCGATCGCCAGGCCGCTGAGGGCGCGTTGCAGGGAAATCCACAAATGCCCGGCCAACTCGCCGCTGCCAAGCATCTGCCACAGCGTGGCGCCAATCGCACTGGGCGCGGCGATGATCCGTGGTGGCAATAGTCCCGTACGCGAGGCCAGTTCCCACAGCAACAACAGCAACAACGGGCTGAGCAAGCGCGCGAGCAGATCGCGCCCGGCGGGCCATTGGGCGATGGACTTGAGGCGATCCAGCGGTGTAACGGGGGTTTGCGGCGGCATTTCAACTTCCCTGAATAAGCGCGTCGAACCCCATGCTAACTACATAAAAATCGCTCGTGAAATTCGTTTTAGTTCTAACTTAATATACAAAAAATGCATTTATCAAAATCAACGATATGCAAGAAACTATCAATCCGGTCAGTGCTTGCCCACCCGAGCCGCGACCATTTCGCCAAATACGCTGACCGGTTCTTGCAGGTTGCCGAGGAAACGCGGATGGATCAGCCACAAATCAATCACCGGTTTGAAGTCCGAGACCGGGACAATTTCCAGTTTGTCGCGATGGCTGCTGTTTTCCAGCAACGGCAACGGCACCAGACCATAGCCCAGGCCATTGGCGATCAACCCCAATTGCAATTCGGTGCCGAACGTTTCCAGGTTGATTTGCAATGACAACCCCTGCGCGCTCAAGGCCCTTTGCAGGCCGGCGCGGAAACCACAGCCGTCAGGGTTGAGCACCCAGCCGCGCTGATAGCAATCGGCGAGTTTGCAATTGCGTTTGCGTACCTCGCCTTTGGCGGCGACCACCACCAGGCTCATGCTGGCCAGCGAACGCCCGAGCACTCCCTCCGGAAACACTTTACCGGCGGGAAACAGCGCCGCGACCACGTCCAGTTCGCCGTTCTCGACCCTGCCCAGCAAATGGCTGCCCCAGCCCGTGGCGACCGACGTCTGTAATTGCGGGTAGAGGGTTTTCAATTGGCTAAGGGCATCCAGCAACACCACATCGCCGATGGTCTGCGGGACGCCGATACGTAACGCTCCGCTGGGCGGGCCGTCGCTGGCCACCAACTCGCTGAGGGCATCAATGGTGCGCAGCACTTCCAGGCACTGCCCGTAAACCCGCAGGCCCATGCTGGTCGGTTTCAGCGGCTTGGTGTTGCGGTCGAGCAACTCGACGCCCAAGGCTTCCTCGAAGTTCTGCACCCGCCGAGTGATCGCCGGCTGGGTCAACTGCAAGGAATCAGCGGCCTGGCTGATGGTTTGGCAACGGATCACTGCCACGAACGCGTTCAGATCATCTATCTTCATTCTTTTTTCGCATAATAAATGACTGGAAAAATGTTCATAAAGAATAATACCTTTTAGCTCGCCCGTGTAGTTCGCGTTTATTTCAGTTTCCACGGAGGGAGCTCATGCCCCAGAACATTGTGTCCAACCCATCTGCGCCACCGAACCTGGCGCGCTTGCGCCAGTTTATCGACCAGTTGGCCGCGCTGCTCGACGTACAGCCCGGTGAAGCAGCGATCCTTGAGCAGGGCGGCCGCTTGCTGCAGCAGCTGGTCAGCGTCGATGACTGGCTGCCGGAGGCATTCGCCCGGCCTGACCCCGAACGTTATCAGCAGTTTTTGCTGCACGCTGATTCCCGGCAACGCTTTTCCATCGTCAGTTTTGTCTGGGGTCCGGGACAACGCACGCCCATCCATGATCATCGGGTTTGGGGGCTGATCGGCATGTTGCGTGGCGCGGAGTATTCGCAAGGATTTGCCCGGCAACCCGACGGCACATTGGCAGCGGCCGGAGCAGCGCTGCGCTTGCATCCGGGCCAGGTCGAAGCGGTGTCGCCAACAGTCGGCGACATTCACCAGGTGGCCAATGCCTACAGCGATCAGGTGTCGATCAGCGTGCACGTGTATGGCGCCAACATCGGCGCGGTGAAGCGCGCGGTGTATGGCCTGGACGGTACTGAAAAACCCTTCATCTCGGGCTATTCCAACAGCCTGTTGCCGAACCTCTGGGACTTGTCGAAGGAGCTCCCGCAATGACCGATTTCGCTATCCGCCGTTACGCCGATATCCGTAAAGCTCTGCTGGCACGCGAGGAACTGGCGTTGCTGGACGTGCGCGAAGAGGCGCCATTTGCCGAAGCTCATCCGCTGTTTGCGGCCAACATCTCGCTGTCCAAACTCGAACTGGAAGTGCTGGCACGGGTGCCACGCAAAGACACCCGGGTAACGGTGTATGACGATGGCGAGGGCTTGGCCGCCATCGCCGTTGAACGCTTGCAAGCGCTGGGCTACACCGACGTGGCGCTGCTTGAGGGAGGCCTGCAAGGCTGGCGCAATGCCGGTGGTGAGCTGTTCAAGGACGTCAATGTGCCAAGTAAATCCTTCGGTGAACTAGTGGATGCCGAACGCCACACCCCGTCCCTGGCAGCGGAAGAAGTGCAGGCGCTGCTCGATGCCAAGGCTGACGTGGTGGTGCTGGACGCCCGACGTTTTGACGAATACCAGACCATGAGTATTCCCGGTGGCATCAGCGTGCCTGGCGCCGAACTGGTGCTGCGCGTGCGCGATTTGGCTCCGGACCCGCAGACGCAGGTCATCGTCAATTGCGCCGGGCGCACCCGCAGCATCATCGGCACCCAGTCACTGGTCAACGCCGGGATTCCCAACCCAGTGTCCGCCCTGCGCAATGGCACCATCGGCTGGACCCTCGCCGGCCAGACCCTGGAACATGGCCAGGACCGGCGCTTCAAACCCGTCAGCGCCGACAATAAAAACCTCGCCATCGAAGCCGCCCGCGCCGTTGCCAAACGCGCCAACGTGAGCCGCATCGGTCTGGCCGAGTGGCGACGCTGGCAAGCCGATCCGGCCCGCACAACGTACTTGTTCGATGTGCGCACGCCGGAAGAATTTGCCGCCGGTCACTTGCCGGGCTCGCGCTCCACACCCGGTGGGCAACTGGTCCAGGAAACCGACCATTTCGCCAGCGTTCGCGGCGCACGCCTGGTACTGGTGGATGACGATAATGTGCGGGCCAACATGAGTGCGTCCTGGCTGGCCCAGATGGGTTGGCAAGTAGCCGTGCTGGATGACTTGAACCCGAGCGACTTCAGTGAACAAGGCCCATGGCAGCCCCCCCTGCCGACCGCCCCCGCAGCCGAAGAAATCAGCCCGCAGACGCTGGCGGACTGGCTGAAAGAGCCGGGCACGCAAGTGCTGGATTTCACCGCCAGTGCACTTTACGTACAACGACACATCCCCGGCGCGTGGTGGGTGTTGCGCAGTCAGTTGCAGTCAGCGTTGGCGAACATTCCGCCGGCCCAGCGCTATGTCTTGACGTGTGGCAGCAGCTTGCTCGCCCGTTGGGTTGTGCCGCAGTTGCAGGCACTGACCCAGCGCCCGGTGGTGGTGTTGCGCGGCGGTACGAGCGCCTGGATCGAAGCTCGACTCCCCGTGCAAGCAAGCCCGCAGCACCTGGCGTCGCCGCGTATCGACCGCTATCGCCGACCGTATGAAGGCACCGACAACCCGCGCGAAGCCATGCAGGGTTATCTGGATTGGGAATACGGGCTGGTGGCGCAATTGGGCCGTGACGGGACGCACGGTTTTTTCGTGATCTGACCGTAGGGACCGGTTAGACGCGCTCGACCCTGTTCCACCCGTTCGCCCACCACCGACAATTCCGACGACTGCATCCGGCGCTGGCTCAGGTACCGGGTGCAACTGACCTGCAGGAACGATGCAAACTTCACCACTTCGCCGCGATAGTCCATGACTCTTCATAGGGCCTGGCGATCAGGCCGGTTTCGGCCTGTCACGAGAGGCAGAAAACGGCCAGAAGCGGACGTAACGGCGCTTGTGTAGTATCTGCTTCTCTTTCGACCTGTATAGAGGTGCCCAATGTCTAGCCGACACTCTCCATCCCCTACAAGAGCTGTCCTAGACCTGCAAAACGCACGTTCGCTTTTGGGGAAGCGGCTGGGTGCGCTGCTGCACGACCAGTACTATTTCAACGACGAGAAGGATCTGGGAGACATAGGCTCTCTAGAGTGGCGTTTTGGCGAGCGAGAACTTCTATCCATGTATCTCTTGAGTGATGGCGAAAGAGTAGGCGCGGACTTGTTGCCTTCTGATACGCCGGCTTCCTTCGAGATAGAGCCGAACGTGACATGCTCCTGGAAAAAGGAAAACCTGCTTGCAGGTCTATCAGCAACACACCTCGAGAACACAAAAATTTGCGCAGTAGAGGGAATTCTTGACTCTTTCAACGGGCAAGAGCCTTTGCTCGCCGGATTCAGAGTTACCTTCGAGACCGGTGACTCATTGATCTACCTTAACCAGGGCGACGATGCCGTAGTATTGATAAATGCGCTACCGCCAGTAAGTGTAGGCCTCGAAACCCGCTTCGTTACCTCAATTTAATCACAGCTATGAGTCGGATGAAGCCCTTCACGACAGGCAGAAATCGGCCAAAAGCTGACGGTGGCTACAGCTGCCTTCTAGATCAGTTGGGGTCTTTGTTAGAGCGGGCTTACCCGCAAGGAGGATGCTTGAGCAACGCACATACTCTTCGAGCGATGTCATCTGCGCTATCGGGAATGACCACTGAAATGCCTAAATAGTGTTCAAGGTGCAGGGTAAGCGTGTGTTCATCCACCAACAGATCCCAATAGCGCTGGTCCGGGCCATCAAGCCTCTCTTTCCAGCAACCGCACAGCCCTTGCTCAATAACCCGGGCCACGTCCTCGAAAAGCTTCCAGTCGGCTTCTTCTGATACTTCAATCCTCACTATGCGTCACCTCACGACCAACAGTCCTCCGATTCTGGTGGCTCCTGCGAATGGCCGCAATGGGTCGACACCTAGTGGTGGAGGATTACCGCAATTGGCCGAAAGCCGCTGTACAAACACGCTGAATCCGACGACGGCAATTTGGGGCGTTATCCCTCTACACCAACCTGCACTTCGATTTCAGTAATTTCAACCAGGTTGGCCTGTTCTAGGACCTCTTCAGCATCGAGTCCGCTGATGGCATGATCAAGTTGTTCTCACCATCTGCGAAATGTAGCGGTAGCAGATGCATAGCGGGCTGCAAAGTCTGCAAGTGTGGATTGAACACATCGACCAAGTAGAAAAAATGAATTAGCGACTCGCCCGCTCGGTCAAGAATTATGAACGCAGAAAATCTGACGAGGTGACAGCAATGACTATCCAGGCAGAGACACTCGTACAACTGACCGAAGCGCTCCAAGAGCGAGGCATGAACCTGGTTTCAGATGTTCACTTCACTCGCGCGCCATACCGGCAAAACCACCGCTGGATTTGCATCGTAGAGTAACCATGCTCGTTGCCGGCGGCTCGGACTAAGACTCCACCGCCGGCCCCCCCTTCCCCGCTACGCCTTTTCCCTCCCGCCCCATCCGGATGCGGTTATCCAGACCGTCGTCGATTCGAGTCACGACGAGGTCCGTGCACGTTTGGAAAATTGTTCATCTGCGTCGTACCACACTTCGAGCACCGATGGATGAACATACGTTCATCGAAAACATCGCTGCATGCGTCTAGTCTGCGGGTTCCGACATAGTGACTACAGGAGTAACCCACCATGTTCTCGCACGAAAGCATCCCGCTGATTGCCATCTTCATCATCATGCTCACAGGCGTGCTTGTGGCCTTTCTGCATCCGGTGCATGCGTTCTTTAGCTGGCTTCGCAGACGCAGGGAAAGATCCTCCCCTCAGCGCGGGCAAAAACTCGATTCGCGCTGAATCATTCCTCACCAGCCCGGCAACGCCCGGACTTTCTTTATTTGCACAAACCGCGGAAATGAAAAAGCCCGGCGCGGAGCCGGGCTTTGATTATCGCCGGTGAGAATCAATGAACATGGGCAGAACAGTACCCGCGTTGGAGGCGCCGAATTATCGGTCGGTTTCAGGCAGGGTAATACCGGAGCGCAGTCCAATAACTATGGTGCAGGTGCCGCACGATGGGGTTAGAACGCTGGAGATCCCTCTCCCGCCTGGACGCCGTCAATGGCTCGCTAGAGGTAGCCTCATGACGAACTCGCTTCCCTGCCCTTCTCCCGCACTGGTACCAATCACCGTGCCGCCGTGGGCTTCGATCAACTCGCGCACTACGGTCAGACCAATACCCAGACCTGCCCCATTGAAACCGACCGCGTGAACATCCTGTACAAAGGGCTCAAAAATAAACGGCAGTGCTGTTGGTGTTATACCAATCCCGGTATCGCGAATGCGTATCTGCAGATGCTCGACTTCAATCGTCACTGTCAGGGAGACCGTGCCATCTGCAGGCGTGTACTTGGCTGCGTTGCCCAGTAGATTACCGAGGATTTGAGCGAGGCGCGCTGGATCGCCATTAACCATCAACGGACGTTCCGGCAGCTCCGAGGTGAAATGTAAGCGGTGAGCGATCATGACCGGGGCGCAGGTTTCTATTGCCTCATGAATGATTTGAGCCATATCGACATGCTGGCAATCAAGGCGAAACTTGCCGGTGCTTGCGCGAGCGATGTCAAGCAGGTCTTCGACCAGCCGGGACATCTGCTTCACCTGCCCCTCGATCAACATCTGCATGCGCGGCAATTCTTCACTCGGCACGCGCACCAGTCGGCCAGCAATTAGGCTGATGGGAGTCAGCGGGTTGCGCAGTTCGTGTGCTATCACGCTGAGGAAGTTGCGTTGCTGTTCTAGCGCATGTTCAGCGGCTGCCTGGAGATCCTGGGCACTAAGCGCGGCGATCACCAGCTGCTCGTTTGCCTCGCGCATCTCAAGGTACATTTGCTGCTCGGCCTGAGCGTTTTTCGGCGTTTGCGCATCCGATTGAGCAGAGAGAATGGCGAGCACCAGCTGCTGGTTGGCCTCGATCAGTTGATCGACCTGCTGGCTATCGACGAGTTGGCTACTGGCCTGGTTGAGCTCCCTGTGCACCGCTGCCAGTACCGCACGCGCGGCGACCGTTTTCTGGCCGAGAAGGAACAGTTCGCGAGCTGCGGTAACTATGGCTTGCTCATTCTTGCCATGACCCTCATTCATGATATTTCGCTCATCCTTCGAATGTGACAGTACGCTGTTGGGTCGGTCGTCCCCCTAACAGCCCTTCCCTGTCCGGCAACATTTCGCCGATCTGCAAGCCATCATCATCGATCTGGTACAACCTCAGCTCATCGGAATGAGCACTGGCCCGAACCTTGACCACGGCCATGATGCGCAACAGGCGGCTCTGCACTTCTATGTAGCGCTGAACGATGATGGCGTCGGTGAGAAACGCCGTGCCGTAAGGACTGAAACGCAGGTCGGTGTAACGGTCCTCCAGCTCGGAGGTCATCAACACGCTGACACCTGCACGGGTGAGCGCGTTCACCATGCGTGACAGCGACTCACGGAAGTCTTCGCGGAATGTCGGGGCCAGCGCCAGTTCGAAGCCTGACAGGGAGTCAATCACGACACGTGTAGCCTTCAGCCGATTGATCTCGCTCAACAGCAACTGGACGATTTCGTCGATGGACAAGTCCGGTGCGCGGCTGTCTACCAGACCGACTTTGCCATCCTGAATCAACCCGGCCAGGGTGGCGTTCTGAGAGTGATTGGGGCGTTGCTCAAATACCGCGATCACCCCGGTCTCGCCATTGCGCGCACCCTCCGCGAGAAAGGTCGCAGCGAGAATGCTTTTGCCCGAACCTGAGGGGCCGGCCACCAGTAGCGAATAACCGCGAGGCAAGCCGCCGCCGAGCATCTCGTCGAGCCGTGGCACGCCCATTTTCAAACGCTGAATCGGAAACGTCAGGGGCGCTTCAATCGGGCTCAGCGAAGCCGGCGCAAAGACCTTGATACCCGACGTAGCGATACGGAAGGTGTGCAGCCCCGGCAGCGTCGGCTGGCCGCGCATCTTCATGATTTCCATCTTGCGCACCATGGAATTGCGCTGAACGCTTTGACGCAGCCAGATCAGGCCATCGGCAACGGTGAAAATCGGATTGGTGTCGGTTTCGCTGAAGTACTCGCCAATCAGGAAGGTGGTTGCCTGCCAGGTGGTCATCAGCATGCCCAGTTGCTGAACGAACTGCGGCAGATTGTTGTTCGGGTTGTCCTGCGTCTGGCTCGCCAGCACCACCGAACGAAACGAGTCGACGAACACCAGCGCCGGAGAGTGCGCCTCGACCTCAGCGACGATTCGACGTAACACTTCGTCCAGATCCCCTGCCAGGGTGTCACTGGCCAGGTTGATGTAACGGATCGACTGATTGATGGCGGCGTCGTCGAAAAAGTCGA
Organism: Pseudomonas sp. A34-9; assembly: GCF_029543085.1. NCBI lineage: Bacteria > Pseudomonadati > Pseudomonadota > Gammaproteobacteria > Pseudomonadales > Pseudomonadaceae > Pseudomonas > Pseudomonas sp. A34-9. The sequence continues at coordinate 3,638,084 of NZ_CP119967.1, forward strand.
ACTGCTGTTGGTAACGCAGCATCTTCAACGGCGGCTCGCCGAGCACGGTGAAGAACAAAGCCGGGCGCTCGGGGGTCGCCAGGGCGAACATCATTTGATGCGCCAGGGTAGTTTTGCCGCAGCCCGGCGGGCCGGCGATGAGGTTGAACGAGAACTCCGGCAATCCCCCGCCCAGCACCTCGTCCAGTCCCGGCACCCCGGTGGCCAGGCGGTTGATAGTCACTTTGCTGTTCATGGCGAGTTTTCCTGCGCAGATGTGTCGCTCAAAGAAGGTTTCCACACGTTGTGAAGCAAGCGTGCAGTGAGCGAAGGCCCGATCAGCGTAGTGAGCAGTTCATAAAAGGTGATCAACATCACTTCACCAAAGAACAAGACGTCTGCTTCGCTTTCTGTAACGAGTTCAGAGTTCAGAGCTTTCAGATCCGGCAAGACTTGCACACGCTCGGCAAGCCGGGCCACACGCGGGTGCCGAGAAGCGCATAGATGAAGGCTGCGCCGATACAGCGCGGCGACCCCTTGCTGACCAATGATGGGGGTAAGGGCTGCGTCCATGGCCTGCAAGGTCGAGACAATCGCTTGCGCGATCCTTGCAGAATCAGCATTAGGGCCAACCCGGTGCGCCAGAGCAGCGATGATCTGGCGGCTCTCTTCGTTTAGCGCGGACATGGCTAACTGATTTCTGATGGACAGACCTCGATAGTACACCCTGCAACGGATCGCAGAGACTCAATTGGCCAAAGAAGCTTCTTTACTTTCAATTCCAGGCATTTATCCGCCAAATCGAGGGTTCTTGGCAGCAAATTCACGCGAACGGACAGCGTTGCCGGCGCCGCCGCTTGAAACATCAGTAAACTGTCGATGGCTCCAACGTTGAAATGGCGTTAGCATCCTACGCATTCGGTTTAACAGCGTGTTTCAGATCAGGGTCGCATTGTGGAAAAGTTAAATCGCCTTCAGAGTGGAATCGAAGGCCTGGATGCTCTGCTCAAGGGGGGGCTGGTCTCTGGTGCCTCCTATATTATCCAGGGCCGTCCGGGGTCTGGCAAAACGATCCTCGCCAACCAACTTGGGTTCCATCATGCGCGCAATGGCGGCCGGGTTCTGGTAGCGACACTGCTTGCCGAATCCCACGACCGGCTTTTTCAGTTTCTGTCTACCTTGAGCTTTTTCGACTCTTCCAAAGTAGGCGCCGAGATCCAGTTCGTCAGCGCGTTCGATACCCTGGAAAACGAGGGCCTGGATGAAGTCGTCAAACTGCTGAGACGTGAGATCAGCCGGCAGAAAGCCACGGTCATGGTGGTGGACGGCTTGCTCAACGCGCGTTCCAAAGCCGACTCGCCGATCGACACCAAGAAGTTCATCTCTGAATTGCAAGGACACGCCGCATTTGCTGGATGCACCGTGTTGTTTCTGACCAGTTCCCGGCTGGATGACGGCAGCCCCGAGCACACCATGGTTGACGGTGTGATCGAAATGGGCGAGGAGCTTTATGGCACTCGCTCGGTGCGTCGTATTCAACTGCGTAAAACCCGTGGTAGCGCGGCCCTGACCGGACTTCACGAGTGTGAAATCACCGAGAACGGTCTGGTGGTTTATCCTCGCCTGGAAAGCCTCTACAGCCACCCTACTTCGCCCGATAGCGCCAACATGACGCGCATACCCAGCGGCATTCGTTCCCTCGATGCCATATTGGGTGGCGGCCTGCACAGTTCCAGCGTGACCCTGGTCATAGGCCCCTCAGGAATAGGCAAGACGACACTGGGTCTCAAATTCCTGAGTGAGTCGACGGTGGAAGCACCGGGCCTGCACTTTGGCTTTTATGAAAGCCCTGAGCGGTTGCGCCTGAAGGGTCAATCACTTGGCGTCGACATCAAAAGCATGGAAGAAAGCGGCGCGTTGAGCATCGCCTGGCAACCTACCACCGAAGGTCTCCTGGACGGCCTCGGCGCAAGACTGCTGAGCCTCGTTGAAGAAAAGGGCATCAAGCGTTTATTCATCGACAGCCTGAGCGGGATGACACGGGTTTCGACCAATCCGGCCCGAATTACTGACTTCTACAGTGCACTCATGAACGAACTGCGTTCCAGGGGCGTCACAGTGTTTGCTTCCTGGGAAATGCGTGATCTGTTCGGGTCCGAGGTCAGCGCGCCGAACTCAGATCTTTCCAGCATTGTCGACAATCTGATGCTGATGCGCTTTTACGAGAATCATTCTGAACTAAGCAGAACTATTTCCATTCTTAAAGTCAGAGATAGCTCTTATGACCCTTCGCGATTTGAAGTCGTCATCCGTGACCAGGACGTTGATCTGAAAAAGGCTTCAAGAAATGAACCGCCCGTTCCTATCCCAGCAGCGCTGCCCGGTTCATTTTCCTAGGTCTTTGCTTCAGGTTGAATTCCCATGACCACCATCCTGGTTGTCGACGACGAATATTTGATCGCTGATATTCTCGGCTTTGCGCTGGAGGATGAAGGCTTCATGGTCGTAAAAGCCAGCAATGGCAAAAAAGGACTCGAGGTACTCGAGCGAGAGCGGCCTGACCTGATCATTACCGACTTCATGATGCCGGTCATGGACGGTCTCGAATTCGCTCAGGCCGTGCGCGACTTACCCTCTGCCCGTTTGTTACCGATCATTCTGATCAGCGGCGCGCAAGCGCATCTTGGTATGGAGAGGTCGGACTTGTTCAATGCTGTCCTCGAAAAGCCATTCAATATCGACGCAATCCTGGCCACCGCCAAACGACTCCTGACTGAGCAATGACGGCGGATTCATTCCACCTCGAAGACTGATTGAACAGGTATGGTGACGATAAATGCCGTTCCATCTTCAACCGTGGATAAGACTTCAATACGCCCGTTATGCGCGCTGACGATCTGATCAACGATAAACAGGCCAAGCCCCAAACTTGCATACGGCCCGTTTTCGGTCGACGCTTCGGGAGAGTAACGTCCCATCGGACTGAAGATAAACGGCAGTACGTCTTCCAGGATAGGTTTCCCCATATTGTGGACGGAGAACTGAAAGGAATCTCCCGTGATGCCCAGCTTCACCTTGACGGGTGAATGGTCTGCGCCGTGTTGTATGGCGTTGCTGATCAGATTTGAGAAGACCTGCTCAAGCCGCGCACCATCAAAATTACCTTTGACACTCTCAACCATTTCTATCTGGATATCAGCCTCGGGGTAGACCGCTCGAGATTCATCGATGATTCGCTCAAACACCGGAGCGATGTCGAGTGCTACTCGATGGATCGGGATCCCGCCGCCAATTTGCGAGCGGGTGAAGTCCAACAGGTCTCCGACAATGTGCGAAGCACGTTTGACGCTTGTATATATCCGCGATGCAATCTTCGTCGCTCGCGTTCCCAATTCATCCGTGCGCAGCAGTACGTCCGCTCCCAACAGAATCGCACTCAACGGTGTACGCAAGTCGTGCCCCAAAACACCTAGAAAGACATCACGGGACGCTTGTACGGCGGCGGTATAGCTGCTGATCGACTCGGCAAGTGCCTGATCAATGGCTTCGTTGAAGCGAATCATGTCCTCTACTTCAAATTCCTCACCCGCCTTCACCTGCCTCATCCAGTGACTGGTCACACTGGTGCGAAGTGCGCGGAATTCAGAGGTCACCTGCTCGATGGTAAAACCCGCCATCAGTCGCGTTATGGCGTGGGTCTTGGCGGCAGAGTCATCATCGGCAGGCGCTAACCCCTGGGATTTTTCGATCTGTTCCTGGCGTGTCTGGTGGGTGAGAAGATCCGCGGCGATTGCCCGTAGCATCTGTTCCGCATGGTCACGCAACTCCTCGGACTCAAGCGCCTTGGAACCTGTAGAGATGGTGCGAGCGAAATTCTCCCATTCCTGAAGAATCGGTTCGATATTGCTGATTAAAAAGCTGGAAAGGCGCATGACTGTCCTTCTGATTGAGGCGCCCTGCTTCGCAACACGGCGCCATTCTGTACACAAGGCCTTCGCCAGATGCTCACCTTAGACCATTGCGGTTCGAATTACGCACCCAAACACTATCGACCGGCGGGTTTGGCCATGAACTGACACTCGAATGCCGTCTACGGCAAGGCGTGTTAAGCAGAGCTTGTGTCTAAAGCGCTCAGCTCCCCAAACGCTTTTGGACAAACAAGATCGGGCATCAGGGACCGGGACGCGCGAAGGCTAAGCAAAGCGTCGAGGTCTGCACAGGGCATCGGTTTGGCAAAGTAATACCCCTGAAAAACATCGCAGCGACTGCCCTTGAGGAAATCCACTTGAGACTTGGTTTCCACACCTTCGGCGACCACCGTCAGGCTGAGGTGATGGGCCATGGAAATAATGCCTTGGGTGATCGCGGCATCGTGATGGTCGGTAGCGATATCGCGGATGAAAGAACGGTCAATCTTGATCTTATCGATGGGTAAGCGCTTGAGGTAGCTGAGGCTGGAATAACCGGTGCCGAAATCATCGAGCGCAATGCGTACACCCAGAGCCTTGAGCTGGTGCAACGTGTCGATCGCCTGCTCAACGTTATGCAACAAGAGCGACTCGGTAATCTCCAGTTCCAACTGCCCGGGGCTAAGTTCGTACCTGTTCAGCACTGCCTGGATACACTCGACGAACTGCCCACGCTGGAAATGCATCGGCGAAATATTCACGGCCATCGAAATGTCTGTAATGCCCTGCTCGCCCAGCCGCCGCAACTGCGCGCAGGCCGTATCGAGTACCCAAAGGCTCAGCGGGATGATCTGACCACTGTCCTCTGCCACCGGCACAAACACCGCAGGCGAGATAAATCCTTTTTCCGGATGCTCCCAGCGCAGCAAGGCTTCGATCCCGACCACCCGCCCCGTGCGCGCGTCTATCTGCGGCTGATAATGCAGCTGGAAGGATTGAGTTTCGATAGCCTTTTGCAGGTCATTGCGCAGGCTCGCGTGCTCGCAAACCCGCTGATTGAGGTCGCTGGTGTACCACTGAAAGTTGTTGCGCCCTTGCTGCTTGGCTTTGTACATCGCCATGTCAGCCTGCTGGATCAGTTGCATCGGCTGCTCGATGTGACCATCGCTCAGGGTGATGCCGACACTTGCACTCACATGCAGGTCAATGCCCTGGATGCAGTAGGGTCTGGCAATGCTGGCCATCAGGCGCTCGGCTATTGGCACTACGTCCTCGTCACGCAGCAGGTCCGGCAGCAGCACGATGAATTCGTCACCGCCCATGCGCACGATGGTGTCACCGGGACGAACTTGCTGGGTCATGCGTTGCGCCACTTCGATCAGCACCTGATCGCCGAAGTAATGCCCGATCGAATCGTTGATGGATTTAAAGCCATCCAGATCAATGCACATCACCGCCAGACGACGATTACGCCGACGACTGATGTGGCAATCCAGCGCAAGCCGCTCTTCAAGCGAAACACGGTTAAGCAAACCCGTCAGCCGGTCATGGCTGGCATTGAAGCTCAATTGGCGCTCGAAATGTTTCTGCGCGCTGATGTCCCGGGCAATGCCGAATACTCCGACGATCTCTCCGTTGACCATGATGGGCAGGTTGGAGATATCCATGGTCAACAGTTGCTCACTTTCGTCGCGAAGCTGTGCCTCGAAGCGCTGAGGCGATCCGGCACGGGCAGCGCAAAAATGCTGACTGACCCGTTGCAGATCCTCATCGAGAACCAGGTGGGAAAAGTGATGACCGATGAAATTGACGGCCGTCTGCGGTTTCAGCTTCAGGCCCGCAGGATTGACGCTCTGGATGTTGCCGGCCAGATCGAGGGCGAACACCGGGTTGGGGTTATAGGTGAACAATGAACGAAAACGTTGTTCGCTCTCCTCCAAGCGCCGACCGTCACGCTCATGACGGATCGCAATGACGGCCAGTTGCGCGGCAAACACCAGTTGTTGAATCTGCGCCTCGTCCGGCGCATGGATGCTCTTTTGGTACAGGGCAAATGTCCCCAACACCGTTCCTTGATGGGAGAGCAAAGGCACTGACCAGCAGGAACGCAGGTTATGCCCCAGCGCCAGGCTGCGGAAACGTTCCCAGTTCGGGTCCCGGGCGATGTCTTCGGTGACCACAAGCTCGCGCCGGAACGCCGCGGTGCCGCAGGTGCCTTCCTGCGGACCAATGGCCATGCCATCTATCGCCGCGCTGTACTCGACTGGCAGGCCTGGTGCCGCGCCGTTGAGTAAGTGCTTGCCCTCTGCATCCGCCAGCAGGATAGAGCAGTAGGTTTCGGGAGTCTGTGTGTCGAGCATCTGGCAGATGGCGCAGAGTACATCGCCCAGATGCTGATCGGTCGCGATCATGCCGAGAATGTCACGTTGCGAGTCGGGAAGGGTCTTGCGGTGAACGCCAGGACGGGTATTCATGGTGATTCCTGAAGACTCTCGATTCGTCCGGTCTTCAGAGAGCCAGAAATAGTGGCGGCCGATCACTGTCCACTTGTGCGTCGGAGATGCACTCTATAGAGCGTTGGCCTGTTAAAAACAGACTCAGATCCCACATAAAAAGCAGGATCAGATTGCCGTCACGGGACTGACGTTGCTTCCTCGACTCTCGGCCCTTTCCAATCAGGATTGATTGCCACTTTTTCTCATGTCCATAACCCCGCCGCTGAGAAACAGCGGCGCTCGTCAGGCTGTCGCGCTCGACTCGACAAGATGAACTTCAGTGGCATTGCGACCCGCCAGCCAGGCCAGCACAGACGCGGCCACTAACACGGCGGCGCTGAGTTCGAAGGTGGCTTTGTAGCCGCTCAGATCAAAGGCCAGACCGCCAATGATTGCCCCTCCCGCGATCGCTAGTTGCACAATGGCAACAAGCAAGCCACCTCCGGCCTCCGCGTCATCCGGGAGCGTCTGCGCCAGCCACGTCCACCAGCCGACCGGCGCGGCCGTGGCGACCAGTCCCCAGAGGCCGAGCAACACGGCGGTCAGCAGCGGCGACTTACCGAAGCTCACTAGCGCCAGCGCGATCGCCGCCATGATCAGCGGGATGACGGTCAACGTGCGGTAGAGGCCGTGGCCCATAAACCGTTCAATCAGAAAGGTGCCAATAAACCCTGCCAGTCCCAACCCCAGCAGCATCAACGACAACGTTGAGACGCTGACGCCGGTCACGCCTTCAAGAAAGGGCCGCAGGTAGGTGAACAGCATGAACTGGCCCATGAAAAATACGCTGACCGCGACCATGCCCAAGGCCACTGGCAACTGCTTCATCAGGCGCAGAACGTTGGCGCTGCCTGACTGGCGCTCGGCCTTGAAGGACGGCAGGCTGATCAGCAGCCACACGGCGGCCAGCGCGGCGACCGGCACCACGCAGAAGAATGCGCCGCGCCAGCCGATCAGCGAACCCAGGAAGCTGCCCGCCGGCGCGGCGATCACCGTGGCCAGCGCGTTACCGCCATTGACGATGGCCAGCGCTCGCGCAACCTGTTCAGGCTGCACCAGACGCATTGCAGTCGCCGCCGACAGCGACCAGAAACCACCGATCGCTATCCCGATCAACGCACGTCCAAACATGAATGACGGGTAGCCCGGCGCGAGCGCGACGACCGTACCGGAGACGATCATCAGCAAGGTCAGGCCCAGCAGCAGCTTCTTGCGTTCGATGCGTGCGGCAACCGACGCAATCAGCAGGCTGGTGATCAAGGCAAAGGCACCGGACACGGAAATGCCCTGCCCGGCCTGGCCTTCGGTGATGTGCAAGTCTGCGGCGATGGGCGTCAGCAGGCTGACAGGCATGAACTCTGAAGCGACCAAGGCGAATGCGGCCAACGACATGGCCAGCACGGCGCTCCAGCCGCCTGTTGTTTTAGAAGGATCTGTAGATGGAAACGTCATGGCAACGACCTGTGGTGCGAAAAAACGGTTGGGTGTGATGCGCAGGGGCAAGCAGTTTGTCGCCCATCCGGGCACTGCCCCTGTAACAGATAGACACATTCTCCCGGTCAATCCGGCGCTTCCCTAGTGCATTCCTCTTGAATGCTTGCCTGATCCTCTGAGGATGCAGGGTGATGGATAGGAAACGTCTCGTGCGCGGATTAGAGTTCGGTCAACAGGAGTGACCCGACATGATCCCTACCTCTCTGCCCCAGGAATCGCCCTTGGCGTTGCACATCGATCCGCGAGTGAGCGTACCGGGTGACTTCGCCACGGCCATCCCCGGCTTGTCGTTGTTTCGTCGCGACCAGCCGGCGCCGCCCGTGGTGTGCATGATCGAACCCAGCCTGATTCTCGTGGGTCGCGGTGAAAAGCGCTTGTGGGTCGGTGGCGAGGGTTACAGCTATGATCCTTCGCGGTTTCTGGTGACCTCACTGGATCTGCCGGCCAACTCCGAAGTGCTGTTTGCAAGCCCCGCACAACCCTGTGTCGGCCTCGTACTGAAACTGGATGTCAGCATGCTCGCCGAGGTCATCACCAAGAGCGGCTTGCCGGCCAAGCGGCAGCCATCAACGGGCACGGGCGCCGCGATTGGCAGCCTGTCGTCTGCGCTGGAAGGCGCGCTCGAGCGCCTGCTGGCATTGCTCGATGAACCCGAGGCGATCCCGGTGCTGGCGCCGCTGATTCTGCGCGAAATCCACTATCGGCTGCTGCACACCGATCAAGGCACACGCCTGCGGCAGATCACGGCCGTCGATGGCCAAGGCTATCGCATCGCCAAGGCCATTGACTGGCTCAAGGTCAACTACACCCATGCACTGCGCATCGACGAACTGGCCGCGCGGGTGCAGATGAGCGCGCCGACCTTTCACCACCATTTCCGCCAGCTAACCGGCATGAGCCCGCTGCAGTACCAGAAATGGCTGCGGCTCAACGAAGCGCGGCGGCTGATGTTGGTCGATCGCCTGGACATCTCGCGGGCCGCGTTTGCTGTCGGCTATGAAAGTCCTTCGCAGTTCAGCCGCGAATATGGCCGGCTGTTCGGCACCGCGCCGAGCCGTGACATCGCCCTTTTGCGCGGGCAGCCGTTCGAGGCAGAAGCGCTCGGCACAGTCGCGAATTGAACGAAAACCGGTGGTGCGCCTCGCCGCGTGTCACCGCCAATAACAATGCACGTCAACCGATGATCAAGCGGGTGAACCATGGAACTACGAATCAACCAGAAGACCTATCAGGTCGATGCCGACGCCGATACGCCCTTGCTGTGGGTGATCCGCGATGATCTGGGCATGACCGGCACCAAGTACGGCTGCGGACTGGCGCAATGCGGCGCCTGTTCCGTACTGGTGGACGGCAATGTGGTGCGTTCGTGCGTCACGCCGGTGGCGGGTGTGGTTGGTCGCGAGGTCACCACCATTGAAGCCATCGAAGGCGATGAAGTGGGCAAACGGGTGGTCTCGACCTGGGTCGATCTGCAGGTCGCGCAGTGCGGCTACTGCCAGTCCGGGCAGGTGATGGCCGCCACCGCGCTGCTCAAACAAAATCCCAAACCGAGTGATGCGCAAATCGAAGCGGCGATGGTCAATCTGTGCCGCTGCGGGACTTACAACGCCATTCATGCCGCCGTGCATGAACTGGCCGACAAGGGAGACGCGTGATGAACGTTCGTATCGACCCTTCACTGCAAGCCCCACCACTGGATCTGCACGAACCGATCAATGTTTCGCGCAGACGTTTTCTGACCGGTACCGCCGTGGGTGCTCTGGTCCTCGGCTTCGGCCTGCCGCTGGGTGCGACACGCGTGCAAGCTGCCGTTGCGGCGGCGACGGCCGAGCGCGGCACGCAGGTCCCGGCGTTTCTCGAGATCCGCCCGGACAACCGCGTGCGTCTGCTCTGCCCGTTCATGGAAGGCGGACAAGGCACGTTCACGGCGATGGCGCAGATCGTCGGTGAAGAGCTGGATGCCGACCCGTCGACCTTTCTGGTTGAGGCCGCGCCGCCCGGAGAGGCTTACGTGGTGATGGACAACGGCATGCGCATCACCGGCGGCAGCATGTCGGTACGCATGAGCTACCCGGTCATGCGCCGTCTCGGCGCCCTCGCCCGCGCCATGTTATTGCAGGCGGGCGCGCAACAACTTGGCGTGCCAGTCGGCGAGTTGAGCACCGAGCCAGGCAAAGTCGTGCACGCCAAGACGGGCCGCTCGCTGGCTTACGGTGTACTGGCCGAGCGCGCGATGGATCTGCCGGTTCCTGACCCGGCCTCCGTGACGCTGCGTGATCCGAGCCAGTTCCGCTGGATCGGCAAACCGGTCAAGCGTGTCGATGCCTACGACAAGTCAACCGGCAAGGCGCTCTACAGTATCGACCTGAAGGTCGACGACATGCTGCACGCCGCCGTTCAACATGCCCCGCGCCTCGGAATGACCGTGGGTAGCCTGCGCAACGAAGACCAGATCAAGGCGATGAAAGGCGTGCATTCCGTGCATCGTCTGCCGGGTGCCGTGGCGGTGGTCGCCGAGCGCTGGTGGCACGCCAAACGTGCGGTCGAGGCGATCCAGGTCGACTGGCAAGAGCCCACGGCCGACAGCCAAGTGCGGCCGATGCCCGCCGACTTTTCCAGCGATGCCTGGTTCAAGCGCCTCGCTGAAGATAAAAGCCCCGCCAAAGATGATGAACATGAAGGCGACGTGGCTGCAATTCTCAAGGAGAGCAAGACCCGGATCGACGCCACTTACCACAACCAGTACCTGAACCACGGGCAGCTGGAGCCACCCTCAGCTCTGGCCCGATTCAATCCGGACGGCTCGCTGGAAGTCTGGTTGCCGAATCAGGCGCCGGATATGTTCCGTGCCGACATTGCCAAACGCACAGGGTTGGATCTGTCGCGCATCACCTTGCATTCCCCGCTGCTGGGGGGATTCTTCGGCCGGCATTTTCTCTATGACGCGGCCAGTCCCTATCCGCAGGCGATCGCGCTGTCCAAAGCGGTCGGCCGCCCGGTCAAACTGATCTGGAGCCGCGAAGAAGAGTTCCTGCGTGACGTGCTCCGCCCGGTTGCCGCAGTGAATTTCCGTGCCGCGCTGGACAACGACGGCTGGCCGCTGGCAATCGAAGCGATCAGCGCCACCGAAGGCCCGACCGAAGCCCTCGCCGGCAAGCAGGGAGAAAAACTCGACCCCACGGCACTTGAAGGGTTGTCAGGCAAGTCTTATGCGATCCCCAACAAGCGCATCGCGCAGATCTACGTCAAAGGCCCGGCGATGCTCGGTTACTGGCGTTCGGTAGGCAACTCGCTGAACGACTTCTTCTATGAATCGTTCCTTGACGAACTGGCCGACAAGGGTGGCAAGGACCCGTTCGACCTGCGCCTGCATCTGCTGCGTGACAACAAACGCCTGACCACGCTGCTGCAAGCAGTGGCTGAACTGTCCGGAGGCTGGAAGCGCGGCCCGTTTACCGCCGAGGATGGCAGCCGACGTGCGCGCGGCGTGGCGATGGCTTCGCCCTTTGGTACGGAGACGGCGGTGATCGCCGAGGTGTCCATCGAGAACGGCCAGGTCAAGGTGCACGACATCTGGCAGGCGATTGACCCCGGCAGCATCGTCAACCCGGCCATTGTCGAGGCTCAGGTCAATGGCGCCGTTGCGCTGGGGCTGTCGCAAACTCTGGTGGAAGAGGCCGTGTGGGTGGATGGCAAACCCCGGGCGCGTAACTACGACTTGTATCCGATCCTGCCGCCTGCGCGGATGGCTCGGGTACACGTGCGTGTGGTCGAGAGCGGGGAAAAAATGGGCGGCATCGGTGAACCGCCGTTGCCAGCGGTCGCGCCCGCCGTCGCCAACGCGGTGGCAAGGCTCACCGGCCAACGGGTGCGCAGCCTGCCCATGAGCCGACACACCTTCACTTGACCCGCGCCGGAGCGTCCATGAATAACAGCCGATTCGCAAGAACCGCTGGCTGGCTGGCAGTGCCGTGCCTCGTCGCGGCGGGCCTGCTGGCCTGGTATGTCACCCGCGAGCCCGTCTCGCGCCTTGAAAACCATCAGATCGCCGTGGCCGACATCGCCCCGGCGCTGGTCACCCGTGGCGAATACGTCGCCAGGCTCAGCGATTGCGTGGCCTGCCACAGCGTGCCGGGCGGTGCGCCGTTCGCCGGCGGCCTGGAAATGGCCACGCCGCTAGGCTCAATCCATGCGACCAATATCACCCCGGACACGGAGACCGGCATCGGCCACTACAGCCTGGCGGATTTCGACCGAGCGGTACGCCACGGCGTGGCTCCCGACAGTCGCCGGTTATACCCGGCGATGCCCTACCCGTCCTACGCCAAACTCAGTGACGACGACGTGCGAGCGCTGTATGCGTTCTTCATGAAAGGCGTGGCCCCGGTCAAGCAGGCGAACATCCCCAGTGCCATTGCCTTTCCGCTGAACCTGCGCTGGCCGATTGCACTGTGGAACGGTGTGTTTGTCGACGCCGCGCCTTACGTGGCCAAACCGTCGCAGGATGAACGCTGGAACCGTGGCGCTTACCTCGTTCAAGGCGCCGGGCACTGCGGCAGTTGCCACACGCCGCGCGGCTTGGCGTTCAACGAGAAGGCACTGGATGAATCCAGTCAGCCGTACCTCGCTGGCGCCTTGCTCGACGGCTGGTACGCACCGAGCCTGCGTGATGATCACAACACCGGGCTGGGCCGCTGGAGCGAGCCGGAGATCGTGCAGTTCCTCAAGACCGGTCGCAATAAACACGCGGTGGTTTACGGCTCGATGACCGAAGCGTTCAACAACTCCACGCAGTTCATGAGCGATGATGATTTGACCGCGATTGCCCACTACCTGAAGTCGCTGCCAGGGGATCGCGAACGGGATGGCGCGCCGTGGCAGTACCAAGCGGTTTCGGCAGCCGAACGTCTGGACTCGCCCGGCGCCCACACCTACGTCACGCGCTGTGCTTCATGCCATGGCCTGGACGGCAAGGGTCAATCTGAATGGATGCCGCCGCTGGCGGGCGCCACCTCCGCACTGGCCAAGGAAAGCGCCTCGGCGATCAACATCACCCTCAATGGTTCGCAACGTGTCGTGGCTGCCGGTGTACCGGATGCCTATCGCATGCCGGCCTTCCGTGAGCAGCTGTCGGATCAGCAGATCGCCGAAGTGCTGACGTTCATGCGCAGCACCTGGGGCAATCAGGGCGATGCCGTTGATGCACAGGCGGTTGGCAAGCTGCGTGAACATACCGATCCGGCCAGCAGCAGCCCGATCATTCTGCAGATGCGCTAGAGGAGAAGCTGATGGAAAGCATCGACTTGCTGGTCCTGCGCACGGTGCGGGACCAGCAAGTCGGCGAGCGTGTGTTGCGAGCCCGCCGTTCCCCTTGCCGGGCTAGCATCTTCGTCAAAGGTTGCAGCTGTACTGATACTCGAAGGGAAAAAAGACGGTGTCGACCACCAAGGAAAACGGCGCGTCGATGAGTAAAAAAGGGATCAGCTTGCCTTTCGATGTGCCGACCAGCCACCAGTCAAAACGTAGCCCGATGTAGGGGCAGCGATGTTTGTCGTAATCCATCCGCATGGCGGTAGCCATACAGCCACCTAACGTGGCGATCAAACCCAGCAATATCAGTTTGCGAAACACGTAACGTCCTTGATGACTTCCTTGGTCCTCGCATTTGATTGAAGCGCGACTGCCGCCGCCAGCGAACACAGGCTACCCACACTGGGCGAGTTCCTGATATCGGCCGACCCGAGTCGATCCTTAACGGCAGATGTGCTGCAATAGACATCGAAAAAGCCACATGACGGGTTAACTGGCCTGAACCGTTAACCGTCACCCGAGGAACCCTGAATGCCGAAAAAACCGCCGGTCAGCAAAGAGGCCGCCACCGCAGCAGACATCGAGCGCTCTATTCAGGCCTTGAACAAAATGGCCGAACGTCTGTGGGGGGATGGGCGTGAAGCCGAGGCCAAGGCGCTGCTCGATGCGCTGGATGCCTTGAACCGCGCACTCGACAGAATCCGCATTGGCGAGAGCCGCCGGGTTGTCACCCTGCATTAGATTCCCTAACGGTCATCAGCCCTGCCAGCGTGGCAGGGCCCGACCTGTGCCTTACGGTTTGAGTATCAGTACCGGCTCACCCTTCTTGACGATGTAAGTTGCCAGTTCCGACCCTTTGTCCTGACCGACATTACGGGCGATATGCGCCACGCCCTCCGGAATGAACAGCGAATCCCCGGCCTTCAATGTGACCGGCGCCCTGCCCTCCATTTGATACTCGAACGTGCCGCTGATCACATAAGCGACCTCCACGCCCGGATGGGCATGCCGGGGCGAGGTCACGCCCGGTTCGAAATCAACCCGCGCCTGAATCACTTCGCGGTCGGCCGCGCCGAGATCCTGATGGACCAGATCGGTGCGGCTCAACCCTTGCTGCCAGCTCTTGGGTTGAGCGTCGGCCGCGTGTGCGAAGCCGATCATCGAAGCGAAGATGGCTGCGGTAGCCAGAAACAGTGGACGGTGCATGGCGTGCCTCTCAAAGGTCGTGTTGGGGTGACCTCTACTGTGGGCGCGGCATGTAGAAGGGATGTGTCGCAAAGCCCGGCTTTGTTGTTTACGTGTGTCCTCGCACGGGGTTGATACACGCTTATACAAATGCCGCGTCGCCGGGGCGTTGCGCCAGCAGCCACGTTCTGAACGCCGTGATCTTGCGGGTATCGGCGGTTTCATGGGGCGTCACCAAATAGAAACCCAAGTCATCCTTCAATCGCAGATCAAAGGGCGCAACCAGCCGGCCCGCACGCAGGTCATCGTCGACATACGTCGAACGCCCGATGCACACACCCTGCCCTTCCACCGCCGCTTGCACGGCCATCATTGCCAGGTCGAAGGTCAGACGCGGGCGCTCGGCCAGTTGCGCAGGCTCACCGGCGGCGCTCAGCCAGTTGTTCCAGTCGCCGGCGGTCATGCCACTGACTTGCAACAACGTGTGCTCGAGCAAATCGGCCGATGCGCTCAGGCTTTTCGACCCGCCGAGCAACGCCGGACTGCACACCGGAAAAATCTCATCAGACATCAGGAAATCGGCGCGCAAGCCTTTCCAGTCACCTCGACCATAGCGAATCGCCGCATCAATGCCGCCGTGACGAAAATCCACCAGGTCGGTGGAGGCGCTGATGCGGACATCGATGGCGGGAAACGCCTGCTGAAAGGACGGCAATCGCGGCAACAACCATTTGGAGGCGACCGACACCAAAGTGTTAATGGTCAACACACTATTGTGGTGTGACGCCAGTAACGTCTGCGTCGAATAGCGCAACGCCTGGAACGCCGCACGAATCCCGGGCAAGTACGTCTGGCCGTGTTCAGTCAGCGCCAGCCCATCCTTCAGCCGCAGAAACAGACTCACACCCAACTCCTCCTCCAAGCGGCGGATCTGATGGCTGATAGCAGTTTGCGTGACATTCAGTTCTTCGGCGGCCTTGGTGAAACTCATATGCCGAGCGGCACATTCAAACGCTTTCAAGCCATTGAGCGAAGGGAGTCTGGCGACCATGGCGAGTTCAGTACTCATGAGATTTTGTCATACGCTAGCACCGCAAATGACCTTTGCGAAGCCCTGCCCCTGCAAGGGATGCTGACACTTCCTCACCCACTGGAAGTGCCATGAAACTGTATTTCGCCCCCATGACCTGTTCGCTGGCGCCCCACATTGTGTTGCGCGAAGCGGGCCTGCCCTTCGAGCTGATTCGCGTCAACAACCAGAGCAAGCGCACGGCCGACGGGCAAGACTTTCGCGACATCAACCCCAAGGGCTACGTCGCTGCGCTGGTCCTGGATAACGGTGAAGTGCTGACAGAAGGTCCGGCGATCTTGCAGCTCCTCGCCAATCAGGTTCCCGATAGCGCGCTGGCGCCGACACTCGGCAGTTGGGCGCGGACGCGCTTGCAGGAATACCTGAATTTCATCAGCGCGGAAATTCACGGTGGCTGTGCACCGCTGTTTGACGCGCAGATTCCCCAAGCGACCAAAACGATTTTTACGCAAAAACTGTTCAAACGCCTGGACTACCTGAACCGCAGGCTGGTGGATCAGGACTATTTGCTGGGCACATTCGGCGTCGCCGATGCCTACCTGTTCACCGTGCTGACGTGGCTGCCAAACTTCAATATCGACCTGCAGGACTGGCCGGCGTTGGCCGCCCACTCGCGTCGCATCGCCGCCCGCCCCAGCGTCGTTGCAGCCATAGCGGCAGAAGCGGCGACGCAGCCGGTTTGATCAATCCCTAACAGACGGCCCGTGCGCAAACGGGCCATGTCGGCCCCGAATCTGTAAACTGCTGCGATCTTTACTCGCTCAAACAAGGGATCCGCATGGCTAACCAAGACATCACCTTCACCCCCGATCCGGACGCAGACTCGATTTCGTCGGACGTCACCACGTTCAACGGGATCATGATGTCCACGCAGATCCCGACCCGTGCCGATGGCAGTCTGGAACTGGGCGATATCACCCTGCAAAGCGAATGCACCCTGCAAGCGCTGAAGGTGGCGCTGGAACGTGCCGGCAGCTCGATGGACCGGGTGATGCACCTGACCATCTACCTCACCGACATGGCGGATCGCGCGGCATTCAATGAGGTTTACAAGCGCTACTTCGCCAAACCATGGCCAGTGCGTGCGGCGGTCGGCGTTGCCTCGTTGGCCGTTGAAGGCATGCGCGTGGAAGTAACTGCGATGGCTGCCAAGGCCTGACCTCACACCGCCAGACCCTGTGGGAGCGAGCTTGCTCGCTCCCACAGGTTTCACTGTCGTACGCAAGGTTTTGTGTCCGGCCCAAGTCCTGTAGGAGCTGTCGAGTGGAACGAGGCTGCGATCTTTTGATCGTTGAAAACACGATCAAAAGATCGCCGCGTGCCGCAACTCCTACAAAAGCGGGATCAGGCCTGCGATGGCCATCGGGCAGCGCAGGCGTGCCGGGCGCGCGTTTCGCGGCTACAATGCGCGCCTAACCGTGACAGCCTGACTAAAAAAACTATGTCCTTGCCCAAGCATCATCTGGAATTGCTCAGCCCTGCCCGCGATGTGGCCATCGCCCGTGAGGCGATCCTGCACGGCGCCGACGCCGTCTACATCGGCGGCCCGAGCTTCGGCGCGCGCCACAACGCCTGTAACGAAGTCGGCGAAATCGCCGAACTGGTCGAGTTCGCCCGCAAGTATCACGCGCGCATCTTCACCACCATCAACACCATCCTGCACGACAACGAACTGGAGCCGGCGCGCAAGCTGATCCATCAGTTATATGACGCCGGCGTCGACGCGCTGATCGTTCAGGATCTGGGCGTGATGGAGCTGGACATTCCGCCGATCGAGCTGCACGCCTCGACCCAGACCGACATCCGCACCCTTGAGCGGGCGAAGTTCCTCGATCAGGCCGGCTTCTCGCAACTGGTCCTGGCCCGCGAGCTGAACCTGCAGGAAATCCGCGCGATCGCCGACGAAACCGACGCCGCCATCGAATTCTTCATCCATGGCGCGTTGTGCGTAGCCTTCTCCGGCCAGTGCAATATTTCCCACGCGCAGACCGGTCGCAGTGCCAACCGTGGTGACTGCTCGCAGGCCTGCCGTTTGCCGTACACCCTCAAAGATGAAAAGGGTGGCGTGATCGCCTACGAAAAGCACCTGCTGTCGATGAAAGACAACAACCAGAGCGCCAACATCCGCGACCTGGTTGAAGCCGGTGTGCGTTCGTTCAAGATCGAAGGTCGCTACAAAGACATGGGCTATGTGAAGAACATCACTGCCTATTACCGTCAGCGCCTCGACGACGTACTGGAAGATCGCCCGGACCTGGCCCGTGCTTCCAGCGGCCGCACCGCGCACTTCTTCCTGCCCGACCCGGAAAAGACCTTCCACCGTGGCAGCACCGACTACTTCGTCACCGATCGCAAGATCGACATCGGCGCTTTCGACTCGCCGACCTTCACCGGTTTGCCGGTGGGTATCGTCGAAAAAGTCGCCAAGCGTGACATGCAGGTCGTGACTCACGAGCCACTGTCCAACGGTGACGGCCTCAACGTGCTGGTCAAACGCGAAGTGGTCGGTTTCCGCGCCAACATCGCTGAAGCCAAAGGCGAGTTCGAAGAAGACGGCGAGAAGCGCTATCGCTACCGCGTCGAGCCGAACGAAATGCCGGAAGGCCTGTACAAGCTGCGCCCGAACCATCCGTTGAATCGCAACCTCGATCACAACTGGCAACAGGCGCTGCAAAAGACTTCGTCCGAGCGTCGCGTGGCCCTGAGCTGGATCGCGCGTCTGCGCGAAGAGCAGCTGGAAGTGACCGCTACCAGTGAAGAAGGCATCAGCGCCAGCGTCACCCTCAACGGCCCGTTCGGCGTGGCCAACAAGCCTGAGCAAGCACTCGAGCAATTGCGCGATCTGCTCGGCCAGCTCGGCACCACGCAGTACCACGCCACCGACATCAAACTGGATGCGCCACAGGCGTTCTTCATCCCCAACTCGCAGCTTAAAGCCCTGCGTCGTGAAGTGATCGAAGCCCTGACTGCCGCCCGTGTCGCCGCTCATCCGCGTGGCAGCCGTAAAGCCGAAACCAGCCCGCCGCCGGTGTACCCGGATTCGCACCTGACGTTTTTGGCCAACGTCTACAACCAGAAGGCCCGCGACTTCTACCACCGTCACGGCGTGAAGCTGATTGACGCGGCGTATGAAGCGCACGAAGAGCCGGGCGAAGTGCCGGTGATGATCACCAAGCACTGCCTGCGCTTCTCTTTCAACCTGTGCCCGAAACAGGCGAAAGGCGTGACCGGCGTGCGCACCAAAGTCGCGCCGATGCAGTTGATCCACGGCGATGAAGTGCTGACGCTGAAGTTCGACTGCAAGCCGTGCGAGATGCACATCATCGGCAAGATGAAAGGCCACATCCTCAACCTGCCGCAACCGGGCAGCGTGGTCGGCCACATCAGCCCTGAAGACCTGATGAAAACCATCCCGCGCGCACCGCACTGAGTGGTTGGCGAGTACGGTGCTTTGGCGCCGTACTCGCCTGCCCCGCTTTGCCTGGCCAAATCGCAGGCATAAAAAAACGCCAACTTCTTGCGAAGTTGGCGTTTTTTCGAATATGGCAGGGGCGGCTGGATTCGAACCAACGCATGGCAGGATCAAAACCTGCTGCCTTACCGCTTGGCGACGCCCCTACTGCTCTTCCCAGCTACTTCGTTAGGTTCGCTGTGAGAACGGGGCGCAATTTACCAAGGTTTTTTTGCTTTGGGAAGCGAGAATTGAAATATTTTTTGTTTTAAAACAGCGACTTATTATTTTGGCCTGAATCAGGCCCCTGCCGAGTCGTTTCAGGTGCCGTGTATCACACTGTGTACGAACCCCACCGCGACACATCGACTTTCAACAAAGCCGTTCTTCGACACAGGCCAGATACGTCTGCGCGCTCCAATGCACGCAAGGTTTCAAGGATTCAGTCAGAACCCTTGGCCAAAGGCTCGCAAAGGAGACGTCACCATGAAGATGGCCCTGCACACCCGCAAAACCGCTACCGCACTCGGCCTGTCGATGCTGGCTGTATCGCTGTTCGGCGCCTTTGCCAGCGCTCAGGCGCAAACCACTGAAGTGGCCAGCGTCAGCTACTCCGCGCCCTCGCCCTTCGGTCCGCTGAAACACGTGAAGGCCGGCGTGCTCGACGTCGCCTATGCCGAAACCGGCCCGGCAGATGGCCCGGTGGTGATCCTGCTGCACGGCTGGCCCTACGACATTCACAGCTACGACGAAGTCGCGCCGTTGCTGGCGGCCAAGGGTTATCGGGTGTTGATGCCCTATGCGCGCGGTTATGGCGATACGCAATTCCTCTCCAAAGACACCCTGCGCAATGGTCAACCGGCGGCGCTGGCCAGCGACGTCATCGACTTCATGGACGCGCTGAAGATCAAGCAAGCGGTGCTCGGCGGTTATGACTGGGGCGCACGTTCGGCGGACATCGTTTCGGCGTTGTGGCCGGAACGGGTGAAAGCGCTGGTGTCGGTCAGCGGTTATTTGATCGGCAATCAGGCTGCCGGGCAAAATCCGCTGCCGCCGAAGGCGGAATTGCAGTGGTGGTATCAGTTTTACTTTGCGACTGACCGTGGCCGTGCCGGTTACCAGAAAAACACCCATGATTTCGCCAGGCTGATCTGGCAGACCGCTTCACCACAGTGGAAATTTGACGACGCCACGTTCGACCGCAGCGCCAAAGCGCTGGAGAACCCCGATCACGTCGACATCACCGTGTTCAACTACCGCTGGCGTCTGGGCCTGGTGCAGGGCGAAGCGAAATACGCCGCGCTGGAGCAGAAACTCGCTACCGCGCCGTCGATCAGCGTGCCGACCATCACCCTTGAAGGCGACGCCAACGGTGCGCCGCACCCGGCGCCCGAGGATTACGCCAAACGCTTTACCGGCAAGTATCAGTTCCGTTTGATCAACGGCGGGATTGGCCACAACCTGCCGCAGGAGGATCCGCAGGCGTTTGCCAAAGCGGTGATTGATGCGGATCACCTGTAGAAACAAAAAAGCAGTCAGCCGCAAAGGCTGACTGCTTGATTGTTTGAGGGTGGGATTGAGGCTTGAGGGATGGTCACGTTGTGCAGATTGTTTGCCTGAACTGGCGTCATCGCGAGCAGGCGAAGGCCTACAGGTGAACGCATTTCAAATGTAGGCCTTCGCCTGCTCGCGATCACGCCCGACCAGACACCCTCAACCCCGACTAACGTGCGCGATCACTCGGTTGGCACAACCAGATCCAACGCCTTGTTCACCGCCAACTCCCCCAACATGACCACTTGCGCAATGCCCAGCAGGGTATGGCGATTGGGCCCTTCCAGCATTCCGGCAAAATTACCGAGCATGACCGAGGCGGACGCCAGGGAGCCGCAAGCGTTGGTCAGCAACGACTCGGTGTCTGCTTGCGGGTTGGCCATGAACAGCGCATTGGGCGTATAGGGTGTGGCCATGATTGCGGCAGGCAACAGGTAATGATCAAGCGCACGTTCTGCCGCTTCGTGGAGCTTTCTTGAGTTGGGCGATGCGTACGGCGATACCAGGTCTGTGACCGGTGGTTCGGGTGGTTGGGACATCAACTGAAACTCCAGGCAAGAACCGTTTGCGGCTCTTTGATAGAAGGCGTGAAACGCCGCGATCACGACGCTCCCGTGCAATGAGGGGCAAGCCCCCTCACCCATCTACACCGCGACTAGTGCGGCAAGCGCTGGTTATCCAGAACTCGGCCGACCACCAGCTCGCTGAGCATGATCACCTGTTGCAGGATCAGCATCTTTCGGCGCTGGGAACTGTCGATTGAATCGGCAAGTTCACGCGCCATGTCACTGGCGGAAGACAAGGTTTCAGTCGCCTCGACGAGCAGTGTTTCGTTATCCACCGTGGGGTCGATGAGGTAGATCTTGCCGGTCTTGCGGGTGGGGATTGAGGTTTTCAGCGCGGAGGGGTTGAGGTAGAAGTTGATCGCGCGGTCGGTGGCCTCTTTGATGTTTTGAGGTTCGAGTGCGGCGTCGTAAGGGATTGGGTCGGTTTCTGGCGGGTTTGGCGTAATTTTGAACATAGATGACACTCGCTTAGCAAAGAATAAGGAGCCATCACTCACGCTACCAAACGAGGGTGGTGACCATTGCGCAGGTTGGTAGACCGGTCTAAGCGAGTAAACCCCGGCGCTCCCGAAGGAGCCCCACGCATGGCCACCATATAAAACCGAGCCCAGAAAAGAGACTGCATATAGCGGCGCATAACGCTTAGAAGACGGGCTACCAAACCCGATCACTGTTTTGCAGTGACAGGGAAACGATACAGCCCGCCTCAAGGCGCGTAAGCCGGCGGATTCTGGCGTACGCGTAGGCAACGGCGCAAGGTGTTGTAGCCGTTATGGCGTAACAGTGCGTGTAAGTTAAACGTGTGCGCGAAATGGTGTTTAAACAGCCTGCACGCCCTGGTGCTGGGGTGCCTTGGCAAAGAGTTGGGTCAGATCGCGTTATTGCCATCAGTTCATTTTAAGTGTGGGCCTGATAAAGCGTAGCGGCTTGCCTCTGCCATCAAGTCATCACACATAGGATTCGCCTTGAGGACGTGTGCAGCCGGGTCGATTATCGACAAACCCAGCGACGTCTCTTCTGTGGCGCAAGTCCAGACTTCTCCCATCGGCCCGACAATCTGGCTTTCACCTCGGAATGTCGCCTCTGCGCCCGCGTACATTTCCATACCCGTACGATTGGCACAGATCAGCGGAGTGGCGTTTTCCATTGCGCGAATGCGCGCAAGCTGGGTTGTCCAAGGCCCACCATAGTTGGCTGGACAACACAGTAACTGCGCACCTTGGCGCACTAACAGGCGAGCGGCTTCTGGCATCCAAAGGTCGAAACAGGTAAGAACGCCGAAACGGCAGATTCCGTCATCGAAACACGCTAATGAATCGCCCGGGGTGAAGATCAGCTTTTCTATACGAGACAGGTGGCACTTGCGCTGTTTTCCCAGCCAGCGCCCGCGCGATACGACAATCGCCGTATTATAGATTTGATCGCCGTCACGCTCGGCGATGCCCGCAATCAGCGTTGCATTCTTTTCTGCCGACAGCTGCAGTAAAAACTGCGCCGTTGGCCCATCGAGCGCCGATTCAGCATGAAGAAACAATGCCTCACGCGAGCCGTGAAAGTAGCCGATGGTGCAAAGCTCGGGCATTACCAAGAGATCAAATTGTGCCGAGCCAACGGCATCGCGAATTTTATTGAAATTTGCTGCTGGGTCGCCAAATGAAACCGGGTACTGCAAAAAAGCGGTCAGCATGAATTCTTCCAACCATTATGGGGAGGCGTCTGGGCCCGGAATTATCTTGCATTGGGCGGCGTCAGGTCTGGACTATATCTTTACCGGATGTCAGGCAAGCCACCCGCGCCGCATCGGACCAGTCAACCGTAAACAACGTCGGTCTGGAAATCCGAAGTGAACTTGGGCTGGTAACGGCTTGGGTTATTTGACCAGGCGTTTCTCTTTTGACGGGCGATAACCAAAATACGAGCTATAGCATTTGCTGAAATGACTCGGCGAGACGAAGCCACACGCCACCAGCACTTCCACCTGCGACAACTCGGTGTGTTGCAACAGTCGCCGCGCCTCGGTAATGCGCAGTTCCAGGTAATAACGCTGCGGGGTGGTACCTAGTTGTTCCTTGAACAAGCGTTCGAGCTGACGGCGGGATCGACCGGCGTAAACCGCCAGTTGTTCCAGCTCCAGCGGCTCTTCGAGGTTGGCGTCCATCAACTTCACCACTTCACGCAGCGGCGCACTGACGCAGATGTTTTCATCCGGTTTGATCCGCCGATACCGCGACTCTTCAAACGCCAGAATATCTTCGATACCCTCGACCAGCGCCTTGCCGTGCAAGCCTTTGATCCAGTCCAGCGCCATGTGGAACGCCCCGGACGGGCTCGACGCGGTGAGCCGGTCGCGATCAATGACGTAGGGTTCGCTGCTGACTTGCGTGGCCTTGGCAATCTCGGTGAGCGCCGGACGATGTTCCGGGTGGATCGCGCAGCGGTAGCCGTCGAGCAAACCAGCGCGGCCTAGAAACCACGCGCCATTCCATAACCCGGCGAGACTGACGCCCCGCTCCGCCGCCGTGCGCAACAGACTGGTCAACTCATCCGTGGCCTTCAGTTCGGTGCGATAACCTCCACACACCACCAGCAGATCCAGCTCCTGAAGCGCCGCCGGATCAATCCGTGCATCCGGGCGAATGACCAAACCCAGATCACTCACCACCTCACCCTCACCTAATCCGAATGTACGCGAAGCAAACAGCTCTGCACGCAACAGATTGGCGGTGATGATCGTGTCCAGCGCCTGGGTGAAGGCCGGCAGTGAAAAGTGTTCGAGCAGCAGAAAACCGGTGCGGGTCACGCGGGTGTCAGCGGATTGCTCATTCAGATAGCGGAGGTTTTTCCCCTTCATGCCTCCGCTGAATTGGCGTCGTTCGATCAAGTTCGGGTCCATCGGTCATGTTGTTATGCGCCGATAGTTGGCTTGATCCGCGTCAGAGTCAATCACGCCTGTGGTTGATGACTGGTGACGCAGTGAATTCCGCCACCCCCGGCGGCGATGGCATCGATGTTCAGCTGGACGATTTCGCGCTGCGGATACAACTGCGAGAGCAGATCGAAGGCCTTTTTGTCTGCCGCTTTATCGCCGAACTCCGGGGCGATAATCGCGCCATTGATCACGAAGTAATTGATGTAGCCGGCGGCGAAGTCGGGATTGTTCTGGTTGAACTTGCTTTTGCGCGGCTTCAGCGGCGGCGACATCGTGTGGATCTGCAGTTTGCGACCGTCAGCGTCCGTGGCGTTTTTGAGGATTTCCAGGTGCGCCAGCGTGACCTTGTGATCGTAGGATTCGGGGTCGGTGTCGAGGTTGGCAAGTACCACGCCGGGTTTGATGAAGCGTGCATAGAAATCGACGTGGGCATCGGTGATGTCTTTGTTCTTGATCCCCGGCAGCCAGATGATTTTGCGCAGGCCCAGACGTTCCTTCAATTCAGCCTCGACGTCAGCCTTGCTCCAGTCAGGGTTGCGGTTGCTGTTGATCCAGCTGCTCTCGGTCATGATCCCGGTGCCATGGCCATCGACTTCGATGCCGCCGCCCTCGCCCACCAGTTCGCTGCGCTGATAGGTCGCTTGCGCATCGTCGGCCACAAGTCGGGCGATTTTCGCGTCTTTGCTGTGCTGCAGTTTGTTGCCCCAGCCGCTGAAGTTGAAGTCCACGGCACCGAGCCCGCCCTTGTCGTCGATGACGAAATTGGCGCTGATGTCGCGCATCCAGATGTCATCGAGTGCAGCGGTGACATAAGTGATGTTGCGTGTGCCGCAGAACTCTTCGGCGATGCTGCGCTCGTTTTTACGGCAGAACACGGTGACCGGTTCAAACCGGGCGATGGCGCGGGCGACGCGGCCGAGGGCTTCTCGCACGTCTTCGGTGAAGTCTTCCCAGATCGCATCTTGCGCGCCGAAAGCGATGTAGGCGCGCTCATGTTTGTCGCCCTCGTCGGGCATGAACCAGCGGCCCTGCGCATCCGCGAGTACGGTGCGCGGCGACAGGCCGAGGCCCATGACCGCAGCACTGACACCGGCAACCACCGAGGCCTGTTTGATGAAATCGCGACGAGTCGTCATGTGTACGTTTCCTGAATATCGGTAAAGGCCGGCGATTGCTCGCCGGCCATGGATCATTGGCCGGTGGCAGTCTTGAATTTGGTCCAGGTGCGCATGCGTGCGCGCATATCGGCCTGGGAAATGTCCTTGCCGGTAATCAACCGAGAGTAGGTCGCTTCGTCGAGATAGATGTCCGGGTTGTCGCGCATCACCGCATCGACACCGGCCCGCGCCTTGGCGCTGGACGTCGGGTAACCGGTGGCGTTGCTGATTGCCGCCATGTTCTCCGGGCGCATGACGAAGTTGATGAACGCGTAGGCGTATTCCGGGTGCCGGGCGTCCACGGGAATGGCCATGGTATCCATCCAGATCGTCGTGCCTTCGCGAGGTACTCGGTACTGGAATCTGGTGTGTTTGCCGGCGCTGTCCGAGGTGCGTTGCGCCTGGGTCATGTCACCGCTGTAGCCGAGGGACAGGCACAGATTGCCGTTGACCAGATCGGTCACTGGTTGCGACTGGAACTTGCGGATGTACGGTCGCAGTTTCATCAGTAAATCACTGGCTGCGGCCAGATCCGCCGGTTTCGCGCTGCGCGGATCGCGGCCAAGGTAATTGAGTACGACGGCGAGTACTTCGTCCGGCGAGTCGATCACCGAGATACCGCAGCTGGCGAACTTCGCGGCCAGCTCCGGCTTGAACAGCATGTAAAGAATGTTGACCGGCGCATCGGCCATGCGCTGTTTGATCTGCTCTTCGTTGTAGGTCAGGCCGATGGTGCCCCAGGTGTAGGGGACCGTGGCTTTTTGCGAGTGCTCGTAGTGGCTGCGCAGTTTCCGTAAACCGGGCTCGATGTCATCCATTGCCGTGAGCTTCGATTGATCCAGCGCCATCAGGCTGCCGGCGCGTACCAAGCGTTCGGCCACGGTGTCGCCGGGAAAGATCAGGTCGTAACCGCTGCCGCCGGACAGCATCTTCGCCTCTAGCGTTTCGCTGCCATCGAGAACGTCGTAGATCACCTTGATCCCGGTTTCGGCGGTGAAACGGCTCAGGGAGTCTTCGGCGAAATAATCGGCCCAGTTGTACAGCCGCAGGGTTTTATCTTCGGCGTGCAGCGACGGCATGAAGCAGGTCAATGCCAGGCCAATCGCACCGAGCAAGCGTTTGTGGTGGGTAACCATAATCAAACCCCTTGAGTGTTCCAGCGTGCATGGAGGTGGCGGCCGTCCTGACTCAGCAGCGGCCCGTACATGTCCGGGCGACGATCGCGGTAGATGCCCCAGTTCAAACGCTCTTCGCGCATCGCGGTCAGATCAACGCTGTGCACCCGCACACCGGTGCTGTCGCGGTCGGCTTCGGCGAGCAACTGGCCTTTGTGGTCGCTGATGAACGACGAGCCGTAGAAGCTCATTTGCAGGTTCGGATCGGTGGTCGCGACTTCGCGCCCGACCCGGTTCGCCGCCACCACCGGCAGCAGATTGGCAGCGGCATGGCCGCGCATGGTCATCTGCCAATGGTCGCGAGAATCCAGCGCCGCACAGCCAGGTTCCGAGCCGATGGCGGTCGGATACAGCAGCACTTCGGCGCCCATCAACGCCAGGCAACGGGCGGTTTCCGGGAACCACTGATCCCAACAGATGCCGACGCCGAAGCGCCCGAACGCGGTGTCCCAGACTTTGAAACCGGTGTCGCCGGGGCTGAAATACTCCTTCTCCTGATAACCGATGGCGTTGGGGATGTGAGTCTTGCGATACACACCCAACAGACGCCCGTCAGCATCGGCCACGCTCAGGGAATTGAAGTAGGCATTGCCGGCCTTCTCGAACCAGCTCAACGGCAACACCACGCCCAGCTCACGGGCCAGCGCGGCGAAGCGAGCCAGCACGCGGCTGTCGCGACACTCCTCGGCCAAGGCCATGTGTTTATGGCTTTGTTCGATGCAGAAGTACGGCGTGGCGAACAGTTCCTGCAGCAGGATCACCTGTGCGCCCTGCTTCGCCGCGTCGCGAACAAGTTGCTCGGCACGATCAAGGTTGCTCGATAAATCCCAGGTGCACGGCATCTGGGTGGTGGCGAGGGTCAGTAAGGACATTGCTCACCCCTCCACAGGCCAGGCTGGCTGCTGTTGGGTAATGCAATGCACACCGCCGCCGCCATGGGCCAGATGATTGATCCGCACCGGCACCACTTCGCGACCGGGGAAGGCTTGCTCCAATACTTTCGCCGCGACGTTGTCAGCCTCGATGCCGTACGCCGGCATGATGATCGCGCCGTTGGCGATGTAGAAATTGGTGTAGGACGCGCAGAACACTTCGGCGTCGGTATCCACCGCCTCGGAGGCTTCGAACAATTCAATCAGCTCGAATTTACGGCCGTGAGCATCGGTCGCCAGTTCCAGCGCACGACGGTTTTCCCGAGCCACTTCGGCGTACACCGAGCTTTGATCATGGGTCGCATCCACCAGCAGCACACCCGGACGGGCGAAGGCGCAGACACCGTCGACATGGCCGTCAGTCACGTCGCCGGTGACATAGTCCGGATCGCCCGGCAACCAGATGGTTTTCTTCACGCCGAGCAGGCGGCTGAAGATTTCTTCCATCTCGGCTTTGCCAATGCCGGGGTTGCGATTGGGGTTGAGCAGCACCGATTCAGTGGTGATCAGCGTGCCCTCGCCATCAACATGAATCGCCCCGCCTTCGTTGCTAAGCGGCGTGCCGAAGCACTCCAGGCCCAAGTGATTGAGCGCACGCCGTGCCACGCTTTCGTCCAGATCATGCGCCGACTTGCCGCCCCATGCGTTGAAGCGCCAGCTGACACCGGCAAGCCCTTGTTGCGGGTGGCAGACAAAGCTTGGACCGGAGTCACGGAACCAGCTGTCATTGACCGCCAACGGGATCAGCTCGACGTTCGGCCCACATAGGGCTTTGGCGCTGGCGATGGCCGACGGATCAACGACCATTTTCACCGGTTCGAAGCGGGCGATGGCATTCGCCACGCCGGCAAAATCCTTCTGTACCAGCGGCAAGGTCACACCCCAAGCGGATTGCCACAGTGCCTCGTTATGTGGCCAGACCATCCACGTCGCCGCGTGTGTCACCCATTCGGCCGGCATCATCCAACCGCTGTTTTTAATCTCGTTGTGCTGCATGATAAGCCTCGTCAGTTAAGCTGTTGTGTTCAATGGCGCCTATGCTACGGGCCATAAAAACAGCTAACAAACGATGGATTTAGCGCACAACTGATTAGAGGAACTTATCGATCATGCTCAAGCACTGGCCGCCACTCAGCTCGCTGCGCGGCTTTGAAGCCGCTGCCCGGCTGGGCAGTTTTCACAAGGCCGCCGAAGAATTGAACCTCACCCAGTCGGCGATCAGTCAGCAGATCCGCAGCCTTGAGGCTTACCTGGAACAGCCGCTGTTTTTCCGCAGCGGTCGCAGCGTGGCGTTGACCGATGCCGGCCACGATTTGCTCAGCACCACGCAAGCGATGTTGCAGCAATTGGCGGTGGGTATTCGGCGGCTGGGGCAGTATCAAAAACCCAATCAACTGGTACTCAACACGACGCCGGCGTTTGCCCGGCATTGGTTGTTGCCAAGGTTGGCGGACTTTCGCGATCAGCATCCCGACGTGGATCTGTGGATCTACAGTACCGACGAGGTGCCGGACATGGCCACGCAGACCATCGACCTGGCGGTTCGCGACGATATCAGCGCGCAGGCTGAGTGCAGTTTCAAAGTGCTGCACACCGATCGACTTTACCCGGCTTGCCATCCGCGCCTGCTGAATACGCCGACAGCGCAACGCAGCACCTTGCATGGCGAGCGAGAAATGGACTGGAGTCATTGGGCGGTCGAGGCCGGTATCGATGTCGGCCAGCAGGCTCAGGGGTTGAATTTTTCCGACCCGGGGCTGCTGCTGGACGCGGCTTGCGCGGGACTTGGGATTGCGCTGGTGAGTCAGTTGCTAAGCCGTCAGGCGCGCGCTGACGGCTTGTTGCAACCGCTGGTCGAGGCGACTATCCGCGGGCCAAACTGGACACTGTTGACCCACCGTGACAGTGAAAATGACCCCATGGCGAGGTCTTTTATCGAGTGGTTATCCGCCCATCTGAGCCTTGACTCAAACAGCCGAGAAAACCCCGGCCCCTAGTCGTCCTTCGAGCCGGCCACACAGCACGTAGTGCTGATAGGCGCTGGAGAAGCCTCCCTGGGCGACCGCGATCCTGACATCGTCATTCAATCGAAGGTATTGGGCTTCATCAAAGTTTTCTGCGCTGACTTCGCCGGCACGCCCCAGTTGCTCGCTCTCCACCGGCAGACCCTGGCTGGCACGCTGCTCGAAATCGAGGATGCGATTCACCGCGTGCCGCTCCAGCACCCCCTGATTGGGATGCATCGAGTAGATATGCAGGCCTTTATTGGCGCAGCGGTCGCACATGTCGACACAGTTTTTCTGCGTCGATTTGCGCCGCGTCAGTTCTGCAAGCGGCATGTCGAGGTACTTGCCGACCTGATACTCGGTCTGATTGAAGATCGTGCAGCACAGCACCGTATTGCCATTGCAGTCGATGACCAGCCAGTCATCCTTGAGCGTGCACGCCATCTTGGGAAAGTTCTGGATGACGTTGACGAGATCGTCGTACGGCGGCAGTGCGAGGCGTTTCAGGGTGTCGATGTCCGTAGCCGTGACAGACGGGTCACGTTCGACAATGGCCAGTGTCTTCTCCAGCGGCATCATCACGGAATAGCCGGTGGTGAACATGAAGCCAAGACGCTCACTGAACTCGCGCATCAGTGATTCTTCTTCGATGTTATCCAGGTAGCGGTGATAGTAAACATCAACGCGGGTCCTCAGACCCAGACGCTGTTTGATCTCCTGCAGGGCGATCATGTTTTGTTTTACAACTTCGATATCGCCGCCGACATGGCCCTTTTCGTAGGTCTCCTGGTAAAAACCCGAGAGCGAAATACGGAAGTAACTTGGCTCGGCCATCAAGGCCTTTTCCATATTCTTGGCGAGATTCAGGTTGGTGCTGATGCCGCTGCCCATGCCGGCAGCATTGATGACCTCGATAAACTCGCCAATTTTTGGATGAACCAAAGGCTCGGTCCAGTTGTACAGATAAATCGACTGGACCCCTTCTGTGCGGGCCTTCTCGACAATCTGTTTGAACATGTCGATCTGCATGGCTTTTTTGAAGTTGAGGTTTTCCGAGTTACCCATTGGGCAGGACGGGCAGCTCAGATTGCAGGCGCCGACAATATCGATGTACATATTCATTAGGGGTGAAGCTCCGTGGTTCGAAAGCCATGCATCTCATCACTGCACGTCTTCAGGTCGCCGATTGAGTTGGTTTTTTGACGGCATCTGTGCACATGGAAGCAATAACCGCACCACTTTTGTACTGGGCCATCAACGCCACGATCCAATCGATAAACACTCGCAACTTCAGGCTGACATGCCGGTTCGGTGGATACGCCACATAGAGCGGCATTGGCTCCAGTTGCCAGTCTTTGAACAGTGGCACCAGCTCACCGCAGGCCACATGCGCATCGGACATGTACGTGGGCAGCCACAACACACCCATGCCCGCCAGCCCTGCCGCCAGGTAGGCGTTGCCGTCATCGACCGCGAGGATATGCCGACCTTTGATCTGCAGGTTTTCCTGGGCATTGTGCAACGCATATGGCACCGGTTTGCCGGTGCGCGCCCAGAGGAAACCGACGACGCGATGATGGCTGTCTTCCAGGTCCCGCGGATGCGCAGGCGTACCGGCGCGAGCAAGATATTGCGGCGCAGCAAACACCCCCAACTGAAGATCGGCGACCTTGCGCGCCATCAACGACAGGTCCATGAGTTCGCCCCCACGCACCACGCAGTCGACGTTCTCATCAATAATGTCGACGATGCGGTCGCTGACGCCCATGTCGATCTGAATGTCCGGATAACGCGCGTGAAACTCAGGCAGGGCCGGCACCAGAATCAGCCGTGCCAGCGGACTTGGGACGTCCACGCGCAGCCGGCCCTTGGGCAACGCCGCCGCGCCAGGCAGGCTGCTTTCGGCGTCGTCCATATCCGCCAATAACTTGATCACTCGCTCGTAATAAACGGCGCCATCGGCGGTGACGTTGACCTTGCGCGTGGTGCGATTGAGCAACTTGACCCGCAGGCGCGCCTCCAGTTGCTGAACCAGTTGGGTTACGGTGGTCTTGCTCATGTGCAAGGTTTCCGCCGCTTTGGTGAAGCTCCCCGCCTCGACCACCCGGGCAAAGGCTTGCATTGCGTCAAAACGGTCCAAGGTGCGCCCCCGATTGTTTGGATTTAACAAACAGTGAACGCCAAGCTTGCGCGTTTATCGCTCGGGTGCAAATACCTAAAGTGGCTCCATCAACTCACCGATGGAGACACCCCGATGACTCAGCGCGATGTAGTTTTCCCACCCGCACGCCGCACGCTCTATGACCGCCATCGCTACTCGCCGGCGATTCGTTCCAATGGTTTTCTGTTTGTCTCGGGACAGGTCGGCAGCACCGAGGACGGCACGCCCGAGCCGGACCTGAAAAACCAGGTGCGTCAGGCTTTCACTAACCTCAATGCAATCCTTGAAGAGGCCGGTGCCAGCTTCGATGACGTGGTCGATGTCACCGTGTTCATCGTCGACCCCCCGGCCAAATTCGAGACGATCTGGGATGTCGTGCTGACTGAGTTCTGGGGCGAGGCGCCGCATCCGACGGTAACGGCTGTTGGCGTGACCTGGCTGTATGGGTTTGATTTTGAGATCAAGGTGATTGCCAAGCTGCCTGGATCCTGACAGGCATCAAACCTGCAGGCGCTACGGCACGCTGCGATCTTTGGATGTTGACCTTTAAAATCACCATCAAAAGATCGCAGCGTGCCGTAGCTCCGACAGGGACAGGGCGTAAAACATCGTAAAGCTCCAATGCTGGCCTTTGCCGCCTCGAATGCGTATAACCTCGCCGTTTCGTCTACCCTGACGTTGCACCCCGCGTTGATCTTGCAGCGGCGGCCTATCGCTTTTTGACGCTTACGAAACGGAGAATTCCATGCTCAAACGAACCTTGGCACTGACCGCTGGCCTGGCCCTGTCCTTTTCTACTTTGATGGTGCAAGCCGCTGACGTTTTGCGGGTCAGCGCGATTCCCGATGAAGCCCCGACCGAACTGCTGCGCAAATTCGAACCGCTGGGTGCCTATCTGGAACAGCAACTGGGCATGAAGGTGCAGTTCGTGCCGGTGGCCGATTACCCGGCAGTGGTCGAAGCCCTGGCGACCGATCGCCTCGACATGGCCTGGCTCGGCGGCTTCACGTTTGTGCAGGCGCGTTTGAAGACCGACGCGACCACGCCGGTCATTCCGTTGGTGCAGCGTGAACAGGATGCGCAGTTCACCAGCAAATTCATCACCGCCGACCCGAATGTGCATAGCCTCGCCGACCTGAAGGGCAAAACCTTCGCCTTCGGCTCGGTGTCGTCCACCTCCGGCAGCCTGATGCCGCGCTACTTCATGCTGAAAAACGACAACATCAAGCCTGAAGCGTATTTCAGTCGCGTCGCCTACTCTGGCGCACACGATGCCACCGTGGCCTGGGTGCAGGCTGGCAAGGTTGACGCCGGGGTGCTGAACGCCAGTGTCTGGCAAAAACTGGTCGACGCCGGCAAGGTCGACACCAATAAGGTCAAAGTCTTCGCCACCACCCCGACCTACTTCGATTACAACTGGACCGTGCGCGGCACCCTCGACCCGGCACTGGCAGCGAAAATCAAGAAAGCCTTCCTTGATCTGGACCCGGCCAACCCTGAGCAGAAGAAGATTCTTGATCTGCAAGCCGCCAGCCGCTTCATCGACACCAAACCCGAGAACTACAAGGGCATCGAGGAAGCCGCCCGCGCCGCCGAACTGCTCAAATGACCCTGAGCCTCAACCAGGGCAGCCTGCGCCACGCCAATGGAGTCGACGCCCTGCGCGGTGTCGATTTGCAGATTGGCGTTGGCGAACAGGTCGCCATCATCGGCCCGTCCGGGGCCGGAAAATCGAGTTTGCTCAACCTGCTGGCCACCGCATTGCGGCCCAGCAGCGGCGAAATTGAAGTGCTGGGCGAACCCGCCTGGCACTTGTCGGCCCGCCAGCGTCAGCGCCTGCGCGCACGAATCGGTCTGGTACATCAGGCGCCGCCGTTGCCGCCGCGTCAGCGCGTGGTCACGGCGGTGCTGGCCGGCAAGCTCGGCCAATGGAGTCTGGGCAAAAGTCTTTTGAACCTGTTGCATCCACTGGATGTGGCCGGTGCGCGCGCGGCACTCGCACGGCTGGACTTGGGGGACAAATTGTTCGCCCATTGCCAGCAATTGTCTGGCGGCCAGTTGCAGCGTGTCGGTATTGCCCGCGTGCTGTATCAGGCGCCAGAAATCCTCTTGGCTGACGAACCGGTGTCGGCCATGGATCCGGTCATGGCCGGGCACACCCTGTCGATCCTCTCGCGCCACGCTCGCGAGCACAACGTAACGCTGGTGGCCAGCCTGCATGCGGTGGATCTGGCGTTGTCGCACTTCCCTCGAATCATCGGTCTGCGCGACGGGCAGATTCTGTTCGACTGCCCTTCCGGGCAAGTCAGCCATGAAATGCTCGATGCGCTGTACGCCAACGAAAAACTGCAATCGCCGAGCGCTGCGGTGGCGCCTTTGACTGTGCAGATTCCACGATGCTGAAAGCTGATTCACGCGATCCGGCGGCGTGGCCGCGATTGCTGCTGACGTTGCTGGCGATTGCCTTGCTGTGGCCGGGCGTCCAGCTCAGCGAACTGAATCTGGGTGTGCTGCTGCCCGACAGCCAGAATGAGATGGGCCGTTTTGTCGCGCAATTCTGGCCTCCTGCGCACGACGAAGCGTTTCTGCAGTTACTGCTCAAAGCCACCCTGCAAACACTGGCCATCGCCACCGCCGGCATGGCCTTGGCGCTGTTGTTGGCGATACCGGCCGGCCTGATTGCCAGCCGAGCGCTGTCGCTGTCTGCCGCCTCGCGCGGTGGCGTGCCCAGCCGGCTGGGGCGTCTGCTGCGCTGGCCGGTGCGCGGCTTGCTGATCTTTTTGCGCAGCGTGCCGGAAATTGTCTGGGCACTGTTGTTCGTGCGCGCCGTCGGGTTGGGTCCGGCAGCGGGGGTACTGGCCATTGCCATTACTTACAGCGGCATGCTCGGCAAGGTCTACGCGGAGATTTTCGAATCGACTGACCAGCGCCCGGCGCATGCGCTGATCCAGGCTGGCAGCGGCCGTCTTGCAGCGTTTGCTTACGGCACCTTGCCCAATGTCGCGGCGGAGTTATTGTCGTACACGGTTTATCGCTGGGAATGTGCGATTCGCGCATCGGTGGTGATGGGTTTCGTTGGCGCCGGAGGCCTGGGTCAGCAGATCGATCTGTCGATCCGCATGTTCGCTGGCGGTGAAGTCGCCAGCATTCTGTTGTGCTTCCTGATGCTGGTCCTGGCCGCCGATCAACTCAGTCGCCTGCTGCGCTGGAGGCTGACATGAGTCGCCTGATCAACTTGCTGCTGATCGCCAGCATTGCGCTGGCAGTGATTGCCTCGTTCGCTTATCTGGGGTTGGATCTCGGTGAACTGGGCAGCGCCACCAGTCTCAAGCAGATGGGCGCGTATGTGCAGCGCTTTCTGAGCCCGGATCTGAGCGCGGCTTACCTGAAAGCCATCTTGCATGGTTCGATGGAAACCCTGGCGATGTCGGCCCTCGGCACCCTACTCGCGGCGGTGTTCGGCATCGTCCTTGCGTTGCCTGCCGCCGGGCGTTTCGGCTGGCCGCTGCAAAGTGCCTCGCGCCTGCTGCTCAACGCCTTGCGGGCGATTCCGGAACTGGTCTGGGCCGCGCTGATGGTACTTGCCGCCGGCCTCGGCCCGAACGCCGGCACCCTCGCCCTCGCCTTGCACACCACCGGCGTGCTCGGCCGCTTGTTCGCCGAAGCCCTGGAAAACACCCCGCCGCAACCGGCCGAAGCCATTCGTTTGCAGGGTGGCAATCCGATTCTGGCCTTCTGCTACGGGACGTTGCCGAACCTTGCGCCGCAGTTGCTTGCGTACATTCTGTATCGCTGGGAAAACAATATTCGCATGGCCAGCGTGCTGGGTTTTGTCGGCGCCGGCGGGCTCGGGCAGATGCTCTATGTGAGCCTCAGCCTGTTTCAAGAAGCCCAGGCCAGTACGGTGATTCTGGCGATGCTGGGGCTGGTGTTTGTGGTCGACTGGCTGAGTGCCTGGAGCCGCCAGCGTTGGGTCAAGGCCTAGTGCGCAGGCTGGCAAGTGGATATCTGGCAAAAGCTGATTATGCTCAAGGAAACCTTGCAGCCATGCGAGGCGGTCAGACTGTGCAAGTTTCACGCGAAAGCAATGGCGGCATTTGCCACAAGGCCAGAGTGCGATAAGCAGTAACGGGGGACTCCGGCCTTTAACAATAAGCACGACGGAGAACACCCATGGCCACAATCGACACAACATCCACCGGCAGTCCACCGCGCAGCGGCGGCATCACCAAAGAGGAACGCAAGGTCATCTTCGCCTCGTCCCTCGGTACGGTTTTCGAGTGGTACGACTTTTATCTCTACGGCTCGCTGGCGGCGATCATCGCCAAGCACTTCTTCGCCGGCGTCAACGAAACCACCGCATTCATTTTTGCCCTGCTGGCGTTTGCAGCGGGGTTTGCGGTGCGGCCATTCGGGGCGATCGTGTTCGGCCGGCTCGGCGACATGATCGGGCGCAAGCACACGTTTCTCATCACCATCGTCATCATGGGTGTCTCAACGGCGATTGTCGGTCTGTTGCCCGGCTATGCAACCATCGGCGTCGCCGCCCCGGTCATTCTGATTACCCTGCGCTTGCTGCAAGGCCTGGCGCTGGGTGGTGAGTACGGCGGTGCAGCGACGTATGTGGCCGAACACGCGCCACGCAACAAGCGCGGCTTCTTCACTTCATGGATTCAAACCACCGCGACCCTTGGCCTGTTTCTGTCGCTGCTGGTGATCCTCGCCTGCCGCACCGCGCTGGGCACCGAAGCCTTCGAGGCGTGGGGCTGGCGGATTCCATTTCTGCTGTCGATCCTGCTGCTGATCGTCTCGGTGTACATCCGCCTGCAACTGAGCGAGTCGCCGGTATTCCAGAAGATGAAGGCCGAAGGCAAGGCGTCGAAAGCGCCGCTGACCGAATCCTTCGCGCGCTGGGACAACCTCAAAGTAGTGATCATGTCGCTGCTCGGCGGTACAGCGGGGCAAGCGGTGGTCTGGTACACCGGGCAGTTCTACGCGTTGTTCTTCCTGTTGCAGACACTGAAGATCGACCCGCAAACCGCCAACCTGTTGATCGCCGGTTCGCTGCTGATCGGCACGCCGTTCTTCGTGATTTTCGGCAGCCTCTCCGACCGCATCGGGCGCAAGCCGATCATCATGGTCGGCTGCATGCTGGCGGCGCTGACCTACTTCCCGATCTTCCATGCGCTGACCCAGTACGGTAACCCCGACGTGTTCATCGCTCAGGAGAAGAACCCGGTCAAAGTGATCGCCAACCCCGATCAATGCTCGTTCCAGTTCGACCCGGTGGGCAAGGCCAAATTCACCAGCTCCTGCGACCTGGCCAAGACCCTGCTGGCGAAACGGGCGATCCCGTATGAGAACGTGATCGCCGAACCTGGCACCGTCGCGCAAGTGCGCATTGGCGACAAAGTCGTCGAGAGTTTCGAAGGCAGTGCGCTACCGGCCGCCGACTTCAAGACCCGCAACGATGCGTTCACCGCGACCCTCGGCACTGCACTCAAAGATGCCGGTTATCCGGAGAAAGCCGACCCGGCGAAAACCAACTATCCGATGGTGCTGCTCCTGCTCACCGTACTGGTGATCTACGTGACCATGGTCTACGGCCCGATTGCGGCGTGGCTGGTCGAGCTGTTCCCGACCCGCATTCGCTACACCTCGATGTCGCTGCCGTATCACATTGGTAACGGCTGGTTTGGCGGCTTCCTGCCGACGGTGGCTTTTGCCATGGTTGCCGCGACCGGGGATATTTATTACGGCTTGTGGTACCCGATCGTGATTGCGGTGATGACGGCGGTACTGGGCACGTTCTTCCTGCCGGAAACCAAGGATCGCGACATTCTCAAGGACTGAACCCGATCACTGCAGGTGTTGCTGCAGGCTGCGATTTTTTGATCTTGTTTTTGGAATCAAAAGATCGCAGCCTGCGGCAGCTCCTACAGCTGAGCTGTTGCATCGACGCATCGCGTACCGCTCATTCCACTGCGTCGCAAAAATATCGAACGCTCGCCACAGGTTCACCTCCAATGTTTACACCCATGGAGGTCAACACAATGAATAACGATGACAGCAAAACCCCGAACGCCCCGCCCACCGATACGTCCGGCAAACCGGTAAATGTGGTCAAGCGCGATCTTGAAGACAGAGATGATGACACCGAAGCCGTGGATGAAGTCATCACGCCCTCGTCCACAAGAGTGAAGGAACAGGACGCCGAAACGCTGCAGCGCAAGGTCGATGAGATCGAACGCAAAGTGGCCGACGGTAATTAGTGGTTCAAGGCGATCGCCACGGTCTGTTGGATTTAGCCTTTCACCCCAGTCCTCTCCCACAACGAGACGAGGGACAAGGAGAGCCCATCTCCGGTTTTTTCAAGACCTGAGTTCGACGCGCAATTGCACGTCGGCGTACCTCGCGCAACCACCTCGGTCAGTCCCCTCTCCCTCTGGGAGAGGGCTAGGGTGAGGGCTTCTTCGCCGTATTGAGTTTCACGGCCGCCCGAATCAGCGCAATCAACGCCTTTTCATCAATCCGCTCACCCTCATGAAAGTCAATCGCCCGCCGCGTATTGCCCTCCAGACTGGCATTGAACAACCCGGCCGGATCATCCAGTGAAGCGCCCTTGGCGAAGGTCATTTTCACTGCAGTCTTGTACGTCTCGCCGGTACTGATAATGCCGCCATGCGACCACGTCGGCACACCCCGCCATTTCCACTCTTCGACCACTTCAGGATCAGCCTTGTGCACGATTGCGCGGATTTGTGCCAGCGTTTCACCGCGCCAGTCGCCCAGTTCGGCGATGCGTTGGTCGATGAGTGTCGACGCGGATTCATTGCCCTCTGCTTTCGTCATCGCAGAACTCTCGACATACAGGATAGAAACAACTCTAGCCCTCGCCTTTTGCCCCCGCCAGTTCGCCCTCAGCGCACGTTGCGATACAGCATCAGCCGCGCACTTTCATGCAGCCCCCGCGTCAGCTCGACCAGCCGCTGGAATTCGACAGGATTCTGCTCGGCGACGTTGTCTCGCGGTGTTGCCGAGCGCAAGTCGTGCAAGGTCGGCGCGCTGCCGTCGTGTTGCATTTGCAGCAGATGATGTTGAGTCACGCCGCCAATCAACGGGAAGGTGCCTTCACGCAACACCAGCGGCACCACGCGTTCGCCTTCTGGCGCTGGTTGTTGAACATCACGGCCCATGGCGCCGTTGTTGAACGGGATACCGGCCATGCCCGCCACGGTCGGCAACAGGTCCACCAGTCCTACCGCCTCATCGATGACCTTGGGTTTGAGCAAGCCCGGCGCATGAATCAGCATCGGCACATGGTTGCTTTCCAGGCCCAGTTGCTCGAAGGCCGGCGGCATGTGCGGGATCTGGCTGATGCGGGTGTTGTGGTCGCCGAAGAACACGAAAATCGTGTTGTCGTAATAGCCGCCGGCCTTGGCCAGTTCCATCAGTTTGCCGATGTTGAAGTCCAGCAGGCGCACGGCGTTGTATTGCTCGACGCTGCGTGAGCCGGCCGCTTGCACCTGCGCAAGCGACAGATTACTGATCTGGAAACCGTCGTTGTCCTTGGGGATGGTGAACGGCCGGTGGTTGCCCGAGGTTTGCACGTAGGCGAAGAAGGGGCGGTCCTTGGGCAGATCACGCAGGATGCGGTCGCTTTCCTTGAACAGATCCAGGTCGGAAATCCCCCACAC
This sequence comes from Pseudomonas sp. A34-9, assembly GCF_029543085.1. Classification (NCBI taxonomy): domain Bacteria; kingdom Pseudomonadati; phylum Pseudomonadota; class Gammaproteobacteria; order Pseudomonadales; family Pseudomonadaceae; genus Pseudomonas; species Pseudomonas sp. A34-9. Next base: position 3,677,173 of record NZ_CP119967.1, read on the forward strand.
GTCCACCAGCGGCGAACGCCAGTCGCTTTCCTGATACAGCTGCACGCCTTCGATGCTTTGCTGAATCAGCGCATTGATGTTTGCCCAGCCGGCGTTGCCGCCGATCATGTAGAGCTTCTGATAATCGCTGAACGCATTGATCAGCGTGTGCTGGCGGGTGATCAGCGGATGGCGGGTGGCCGTCTCCTGACGGGTCACGTCCGGCACCCCGGTGATGCTCGCCCACACGGTTTTTGCGGTGCCGGTGACCGGCACGTAAAAGTGTCGAAAAAACCAGCTCTCGGTCGCCAGTTGATCGAGATTCGGCGTCGGGTTCAGCGGGTTGCCGTAGGCGCCCACCGCGCTGGTGCCCAACGATTCGAGCATGACGAACATCACGTTCGGCGCGCCCGCGAGCCGATACGGCTGCACAGTTTGCTGTCGCTCGAAGGTGAGGCGTTGCGGGTCCGGCTGATCGACACCCAAGTACCGCGCAATCGCCGGGTAATGCTCGCGCACCTGGGCTTCATCGAATTGCGCCTGCCCGGCCTTGAGCGTGTCGTACAGGAACAGCACCGGGTTCAGGCCTACGGCGGCAATCTGCGCATTGCCGGAGAAAAACGCATCGCTCCAGCGCAACGGCACCGGATTTTGCAGATTGAGATGTTCGACGCGACCGAGCAACGCCAGCAGCACGGTGACTAAGCCGAATCCAGCGCCCAAGGCTCGCGAGGTACGGCGGATGAACCGAGGTTGCCGCGCCAGCGTCGCGCGTTCCAGGCGCAGGAATCCGTAGAACCACAGCGCCAGCACCGCCAGCCAGCCGAGGGCAATCCACAGCACCGGGTAGCTTTCCCAAATCATCTGCTGCGAAATCTGCGCATCTTCCAAATACCGCAGCACCGTGGCGTTGATGCGCACGCCGAGGTAGGCGTAATGGCCAAAATCGATGATGTAAACCAGACCGACCCCACCCAACGCCAGCAACCAATAGCCTCGCGCTACACGGTGCAGCAGCGCCACACGCGTCAGGTTCCAGCGCGGCAGCCAGGCCAATACGGCCAGCGGCAATATCAACAGCACCGCCAGACGCAGGTCGAAGCGCAGACCGATGCCGAGGGTTTCGCACAGTTGCGGGTTGTCGGCAAACGCGCTGACGTCGAGACCGGAAAAACCCAGCACAAACACCAGCCGCAGTGTGGCCAACAGTAAAAACGCCAAACCTGCCGCCCCTACGCCGTAGCGCAGGCGTCGCGATTGCAACCAACCCATCGTTGACCTCTGTGTGGTGATTCAGATTGAAGACGTCGGTGCGGCCGCAACCGGACGCAGCAGACGCCAGATTTCGCGCACGCACAGTGCCGCGCCGGCCACCAGGCAATAGCCCACCAGTAGGGGATCGATCAGGTAGTCCCAATAGTTTTCCGAGGCCTTGAGACGTAGCGCGAAGGCCAGCGTGCCGAGCGCCAGCATCGCCACGCCCAGGCCATTGCGCAGCCACAACAGCAGCAACGTCGTCAGCCCGACCAGCACCAGCATCGGTCGTGGATTGAAGCCCCAGCGGTACGGATCGACATAGGTCAGGCCCATGGTGGCCGGGTACAAAATTGCCGCCAACACGCTGAACAACACCAGCACCTGAACGCGCTTGATCGTTGGCAACGGCTCAATCACGCCTAACCGCAGCAGGCTGACCCAGCCCAGCAACACCAGCGTGGTGATCGCCAGATCATCGGTAAAACTGCGCACATAGGCCGCCAGCGGCAGCTCGCCGACCGGGACAAAACCGGCCAGTGCCAACAACGGCAGCAACCACGGCCGCCAGCGCCGGGTCAGGCCAAGCGTACTGAGCAGAACAAAACCGAGCAGGACAAAACTCAAATGGGCTTGCCAGGGAAACATCATCACAGGCGCTCCGCCAGCCACGCATCGTTGAAGCTGACATGTTTGATGAAGGTGTTATTCCACGAATACACCAGGTGATAGAGACCGTCCGGACCCCGGCTGAAATACGGGTACTCGTACTCGAAATCACAGCCGCGCGGCTTGCACACGCGGTAGTCGAGATTGCTCAAAAAGCGTTGCTCCAAGGGCAGGCGTCGCGCGCCACTGGAGGCCCTGAAGCCTTCGCCGATAATCGCCTTGTAGGCTTCGGGGGCGAACGGCTGGCCGAGCGGATCGGGCGATTGATCCAGATCGATGACACTGCGCCAGTCATTCAGGTTGGCATCGGTGCCATACAGGCTGAGTTTGAAACGGCCGTCCTGCAGATCGTTGAGCGCGACCAGCAAGCCATCATCGGCCGTGCCCACCGCCGCCAGCAACGAGTTGGGGTTGGCCGGCTCCAGCGGATACGGCTCGCTCCAGGTCTGGCCGGCGTCGTAGGTGTGGCTGGCGAGCACGCGATGATGAGTCTCGCCGGCATAGCGCAACATCGCAACGGCACGCTGGCTGTCCAGCGGCACAATGGTCGGCTGCAACGAGTGTTTGCCTCGGCTGATGCGGAATTTGTCGATCACCGCGCCATCGGCACTCAGGTACAGATACTCGGCAAACTTGCCCATGAATTCGTGATACACCGGCAAACCGATCGAGCCGTCGGCATGAAACACCGGTGCGGCGCGCACCAGCGTGCTGATGTTGAAAAACGGCGAGGTGATCAATTGCCGTGGCGTCGACCAACTGCGTCCGAAGTCTTCGGAGACCATCGCATTGATCGCACTGGTGGCCCAGCCGCCGATGGACACCGACACATAGAACATCCACAAGCGCTGGTCCGGCGCGAGAGCGATCACCGGGTTGCCGAGTTTACGGATGTAGCGGCGCGTGCCGTCACGCGTGGATTCACGGGTCGCCAGCACATGCTCGGCGCCCCACTCCGCGGTTTTCGCGTCGAACCGCGCGGTGCGGATCTGCACGTCGGCAGCACCTTCGCGCGAGCCGGCAAACCACACCGCCATCAGGTCGCCGCCGGGCAGCGCCGTGACCGATGACGAGTGCACAAAATCGTCCAGTTGCGAGGAGACAAAACGGCTGTTGTACATCGGTTCGGTGGCTTGCCGTGTGGCATCAACCGGCACTGTCGAGCGCGCGAAGGGCGCCAGCACGTGGGACGGATGGCTGCGCCACGCCGCGAGAAAAATCAGGCACACCGCGAGGCTGCCGAGAATGAACGTCAAGCGAAAGGACAACGCACGCATAGTGGACTCGCGGCAAGGACAGGAGGGTTAACAATCGGCAGACATCCTTGTCAGCGCGTCGAATCGTCCGGCAAGCGGCGACGGCGTCCCGTAAGCATCGACAACGGCAAGTTGTCGCGAACCTGAAAACTTTCAAACAGCGCCGCAGCGATGTGGATGCAGACCAGCACGAGCAGGCTGTCCGCAGCGGTCTGGTGGATCGATAGCGGCCAATCGGCGCCCCACAAGGCGTCGACCTCCTCCATCGCCCAACCGCTGAGGCCGAGGGTCAGCAAGGCCAGCAACATCAGGATCATCACCAGCGCGCCGATGGGCGAGTGGCCGAGGCGATGCTCGGGTCGCCCGGCCATCAACGACCGTGCATGGCCGAGCAAACGCGATGGCGTTGGCCAGAAGTCCGCCCAACGCGCACTGCGCGGCCCGATAAATCCCCACACCGCCCGCACCAACAGCCAGCCCATGGCGTAATAGCCGAGCCAGACATGCCAGTCGTCGCCCGCTTCATTGAAGAAGTAGTTGGCGACGAAGACGCCCGCGATCGACAGATGAAACAGCCGCACCACGGGGTCCCACAGGCGCAGGGACGCGCTCGGCATCAGCCCTTGATCTCGGTCTTGACCGCTTTACCGCTGACCGGGTCGTGGTAAATCTCGACCTTGCGCTTGTCCTTGTCGAACCCGTAAATCTCGTAGCAGTTGCCGTCGGTGACCTTGAACTTGCTGATCTCGTAGCCCTGGGCTTTCAGTTGTTCCTGAAAGGCCTTCTGGTCTTGCCATTGTGAGCGCTCGGCGGTGGTGCATTGTGGGCCGGCGACGGCCAGCGGGCTGGCGACGATCAAAGACAACAGCAGCAGTTTGCGCATGGAATCACTCTCGCTGGATGAGGAAGGCCTCACTGTGCAAAAGCAACCTTAGCGAAAGCTTAGTTGGCAACGAGTCGTTACATCTTTCCCGTCGGATGGCCTGCCACGGCGCTCGGCGCAGCGGCATGATGCCGCCCATCAAACCCCGTATTGCAAACAGAGAACCGCCCATGCGCCTGCTTCTGGTCGAAGATGATCGTGCCCTCGGACAAGGCATTCGCGTTGCCCTGAGCAGCGAGGGCTACACCCTCGACTGGTTGCAGGACGGCTTCAGTGCCTTGCATGCCTTGCGCAGTGAAAGCTTCGATCTGCTGCTGCTCGACCTTGGCCTGCCACGACTCGACGGCCTGACTTTGCTCCAGCAACTGCGCGGGGAGCCGCAGGACTTGCCGGTGCTGATCCTCACCGCGCGCGATGGCACGGCCGAGCGCATCGCCGGCCTCGACGCCGGTGCCGATGACTACCTGATCAAACCGTTCGATGTCGATGAGTTGAAGGCGCGCATCCGCGCCTTGCTGCGGCGCAGTCACGGCCGCGCGCAACCGGTGCTGGAACATGCCGGCGTGTGCCTGGACCCGGTCAGCCAGCAAGTCACCTGGCACGGCAACGAGGTGGTCATGACCCCGATGGAATATCAGCTGCTGCATCAGTTGATGGCCCGCCCCGGCAAAGTCGTCACCCGCGAGCGCCTGTCCGGGGCGCTGTACGGCTGGCAGGAACGGGTCGAGAGCAACACCCTCGAAGTGCTGATCCACAACCTGCGCAAAAAGCTCTCGACCGAGTTGATCCGCACCGTGCGCGGCGTCGGTTATGTGGTGGCGGGCAAACCATGATCTCGATACGTGCGCGCATTCTGGTGCCGGTGCTGGTCCTGGTGCTGATGGGCGATCTGCTGATCAGTTGGCTGGTGCTGCGCGACAGTCATCATGAAATCGAAGAGGTCTACGACGCGCAACTGGCGCAAAGCGCACGCCTGCTGCAAGGCGTATTGGCGCAACGCGCACCGGGCGACAACGACTGGCAGCGCCTGCACCAGGCCTTCGATGAAGCCATGAGCCGGGTCGGCGATGGCGAGGCGGCGCATCCCTACGAAACCCGCCTGACCTTTCAGGTCTGGCGCAGCGACGGGCAATTACTGATGCGCTCGGCCCAGGCGCCGGAGCTCAAAGAACCGCCGACCACCCTCGGTTCCCATGACCTGATGGAAAACGGCCGCGACTGGTGCGCCTTTCTCCTCAAGGACTCGCAGCAAGGGCTGTTGATCTGGGTCGGTGAGCGCGATGACATGCGCCAGGATCTGATCGAGCGCATTGTCGGCCACACGCTATGGCCGAGTGTGATCGGCGTGCCGGTGCTGACGGCCCTGATCTGGCTGACCATCGGCTGGGGCCTGCACCCCTTGCGGGCCATGGCGCAGACCATTCGCGGGCGCAACACCGACACCCTCAAACCGCTGAATCTCAGCCCCCTGCCCCACGACCTTGAGCCGATGCAAACCGCGCTCAATCGTCTGTTGCAGCAGATCGACAATCTGCTCGCCCGCGAACGCCGCTTCATCGCCGACGCCGCCCATGAATTGCGCACGCCGCTGGCGATCCTGCGCATTCACGCGCAAAACGCCCAGCTCGCCAATACCGCGCAACAACGCGACGAGGCGCTGGAGTTTCTGGTCAGCGCGGTGGACCGCGCCACCCGGATCGCCAGCCAGTTGCTGACCATGGCGCGCATCGAGCCGCGCCTGGCCAACCCGGAAAAAACAGCGGTGGAGCTCACCGCGCTGGTGCGCGAAGAACTTGCCGAACTGGCGCCGCTGGCATGGGAGAAAGACGTCGAACTGATCCTCGACAGCGACCACCACTGCCCTGTCGAAACCGACCCTGTGGCGCTGGCCATCGCCTTGCAGAACCTGGTCACCAACGCCTTGAACTTCGCCCCGCCCGGCAGCGAAGTGCGCGTGCAGGTGCAGCCACAAACATCCGGCGCGGTGTACATCAGCGTCGAGGATGCCGGCCCCGGTATCGACGAAGAGGATTATGCGCGGTTGTTCGAGCGTTTCTACAGCCACGGTCATGCCAATGGCGCCGGGCTGGGCCTGGCCATTGTGCAGATGATCGTCAGCAAGATCGGCAGTACCCTGCAGCTGTACAACTTGCCGCGTGGCGGTTTGTGCGCACAGTTGCGGATCAACGAGAAGCCGGCGTGACGTGTTGCTCTTCATTTCAATACGGCGGTTTTGACGAAATTTTCATATCGACCTGTTAAGATCCGCCTCCTCGTTGGGGAGTAGCCTGTTTCCGAGCCTTTCGGAAGCGTTCGTATCAACATTCTCGGCAACATGCCGTGGTACGAACACCTTTTGGTTGGTGAGACCGACGACACATCCATGCCTAAAGTCGGGCGTGTGGTTGTGTCGTTGACTCATAGCCCGACTGGAAGTGTGCCCCGTGAATCCTGTTTCCCTCATATTCCTCGCTTTGGCCATGTCCACGGATGCGTTCGCCGCCGCCATCGGCAAAGGCTCCAGCCTGCACAAACCGCGCCTCACCGAAGCCCTGCGCACCGGCCTGATCTTCGGTGTGATCGAAGCCATCACGCCCATCATCGGCTGGCTGATCGGCCAGGCGGCGACCCGCTGGGTTGCCGAATGGGACCACTGGATCGCCTTCACCCTGCTGGTGATTCTCGGCCTGCACATGATCTACAACGGCCTGAAACATGAAGAAGAGGAAGCAGAAAAACCGGGTTCGCACTCCTTTCTGATTCTCGCGGTCACCGCGTTTGCCACCAGCATCGATGCGCTCGCGGTCGGCGTCGGCCTGGCGTTTGTCGACGTGAATATTTGGCTCGCCGCAGCGGCGATCGGCCTGGCGACCATGACCATGGTGACCATTGGCGTGATGCTTGGCCGAGTGCTCGGTGCGGTGGTGGGCAAGCGCGCGGAAATCGTTGGTGGTGTGGTGCTGATGATTGTCGGTGCGACGATTTTGTATGAGCACTTGTCGGTCTGATTCAACCTCCAGTCAGCGTTGCCAGCGCCAAGGCATTGCCGAGCGCTGCGCCGCTGGCGGTGTTGTCGAAAATGCACCAGGTCGCGGCGCCTGCTGCGGCCGCTGATTGCAAGACTTGCGCGAGGTTTTGCAGATACTCCGAAGCGTAGGCGCTGTGGTAAATGCGCGGTGAACCGTGCAGTCGCCAGTACTTCGTTTCCGGCCAGCCACCGGGCGAAATATCACCGCTGATGCGCGAAGGATCGACTGCCGCTTGGGCAATCTGATGAGTCATTAGCATCGGCTCGGCGCTGACCCACGATTGATGCCTTGGCTCGAGCACTACGGCGCCGCAGAACCGCTGACGCAATGTCGTGAAAAAGGTGTCGGCACAGGCTTCTTCGAACGCCAGCGATGGCGGCAATTGCACGAGCAAGCAGCCCAAACGGTCGCCCAGACCGGCGCATTCATGCAGAAACCGGTCAAGCGCCGACTCGCAGCTTGCCAAGCGCAGTTCATGGGTGATGTGTTTCGGCATTTTCACCGAAAAGCGGAAGCTCTCTGGTACACCATCGGCCCAACGCTCGTAGGTTTGCCGACGATGCGGGCGGTAGAACGAACTGTTGATTTCCACGCCGTTGAGGCGCGTGGCGTAGCGCTGCAAATGCGTGCCATCAGCCGCAAATGCCGGCCAGTGTTCGCGCCCCAGATTCCAGCCTGCACAACCAATGAAAATCAAAAGCACGCCTCCTGACCTGTAGGAACTGCCGCAGGCTGCGATCTTGATCGTTCCCGCGCTCTGCGTTGATTGATCGTTTGATCGTTCCCACGTTCCGCGTGGGAATGCAGCCCGTGACGCTCCGCGTCACTGGACGCGGAGCGTCCCTGGAGGCGTTCCCACGCAGAGCGTGGGAACGATCAATCAAGAGATCGCAGCCTTCGGCAGCTCCTACAGCAGTCTGTCGATCAACCGGTTATTTTTTGCCGGGCAACACCGCGCCGAGCATCTGTTTGGCGGTTTGCAGGATCACCCCGGCTTCATCCGGATCGCCCTTGAGCAGCGTCGTGGCGAACTTCTTCGCCTGTTCAAGTTTGATGTGCGGTGGCAGCGGCGGCACATTCGGATCCGTCTTGAACTCGATCAACACCGGCACCTCCGAGGCCAGTGCCTGCTCCCAGGCAGCGGCGACGTCTTCTTCGCGATCAACGAAAATGCCTTTCAGGCCAATCGAGATGGCGAACAAGTGGTAAGGCACATCGGGAATGCTTTGCGAAGCTTCGAACTTCGGATCACCCTCCATCACCCGCTGCTCCCACGTAACCTGATTGAGGTCCTCATTGTTGAACACCGCGCAGATCCATTTCGGGCTCGCCCACTGTCGCCAGTATTTGGCGACGGTAATCAGCTCGGCCATATTGTTCATTTGCATCGCACCGTCACCTACCAGTGCAATGACCGTACGCTCGGGGTGGGCGAATTTGGCGGCGATGGCGTAAGGCACAGCGGCGCCCATCGAGGCCAGGCCTCCAGATAATGAACATTGCATGCCACGGCGAATCTTCAGATCACGGGCATACCAGTTGGCACACGAACCGGAGTCGCTGGTGATGATTGCCTGTTCGGGCAGGCGCGGCGACAACTCATACACCACCCTTTGCGGGTTGACCGGGTCAGCTTTGGCCATCGCGCGTTTTTCCAGGGTTTTCTCCCAGCTGCCGCGCCAGCCTTCGACTTTCTTGCGCCACTTGCCGGAGGTTTTCTGCTCGAGCAGCGGCAACAACGCGGCGAGGGTTTCCGCCGAGTCGCCAACCAGATTGACCTCCATCGGGTAGCGCAGGCTGAGCATGTCGGGCTGCAAATCGATTTGAACGCCCCGCGCCTGGCCTTCCTTGGGCAGAAATTCCGCGTAGGGAAAACCCGAACCGATCATCAGCAAAGTGTCGCATTCGCTCATCAGCTTGTAGCTCGGCTCGGTGCCGAGCAGGCCGATGCTGCCGGTGACCCAAGGCAGATCGTCGGGTAGCACGGCTTTGCCTAAAAGGGCCTTGGCCACACCGGCGCCGAGTTTTTCGGCCACCGCGATGACTTGATCGGTCGCCTGCAAAGCCCCTGCGCCAACCAGAATCGCAACCTTTTCTCCCGCGTTCAAAACGTCGGCGGCACGCTGCAGATCCACGTCATAAGGCAGCACTTTGGGTTTTGTATAACCGACACCGGAATGCGCCGTGCCATGCGCGCGCGCCGGGGCCTCGTATTCCAGGTCCTGTAAATCGTTGGGCAAAATGAGCGCAGTCACCCGGCGTTCGCCCACTGCCGTGCGCACTGCCCGATCGAGCAGATGCCGCACCTGTGAAGGCACCAAAGCCTGCTGCACAAATGCCCCGGCGACATCCTTGAACATCGACACCAGATCAAGCTCTTGCTGATAGTGACTGCCCAACGCCGTGCGTGCCTGCTGCCCGACAATGGCCAGCACTGGCATGTGGTCCATGCGGGCATCGTAGAGGCCGGTGATCAGGTGCGAGGCGCCCGGGCCTGAGGTGGCGATGCACACCCCCAACTCGCCGGTGAACTTGGCGTGTGCCGAGGCCATGAACGCAGCCATTTCTTCATGGCGCGCCTGGACGAATTCGATCTTTCCCTTGGCCCGACTGAGCGCGCCGAACACGCCGTTGATGCCGTCACCCGGATAACCAAAAATCCGCGTAACGCCCCATTGGCTGAGCCGCTCAACCAGAAAGTCTCCCACTGTCATCGTCATCTCGATCCTCGCCTTTCTCCGTTACCTGGAGCTGTCCCGGCAGCACATCCGCCGGGAGGTGTAAGGGTCTGGACACTCGAGGCGTTGGCGAAGTTTCGATGGATTTCTTTGCGCCGATCCTGGTTTGCGAACAAAGGCGCCAGAGCAGCACAACCACGCAAGCGCAACACAACTGGCTGTTGATGACCGCCGTGGCCGGTCGCGATCTGGCCAGCAGCGAGCACCTCTCGCCGCAGCAGATCGTCACGCTCGCAGCAGAGGCATCACGCGCAACCTCGGCGCCCAGTGGCTGCCCTTTTTTTTCGAGGTTTATGGCGTCGAGCCGGATCAGCAGCGGATCGCCTTTTATCAGTTGCTCGACGAGTTTTTCTGAGGCATCCACAAGACCTTACGGTCGGCGGTGAGGCGCGGCCTTTCAACGATGCGGGTGTACCGTCCACGCCACCAGTTTGATCACCATCGGCCGCACAACCAGGATGCAAAGGAACGCCACCGGCATCGCCAGCTTGTAAGCGTGCAAGGCATTACTCAGGTAATCGTTATCAATGCCCGAGTTGGCAGCGGTGATCACCAGCGACATCAGAAACGCCATGATCGTCGCCATGTACAACGCGAACACATAAGGCGTGGCGCGCGGCGACAGCTTTCGACGGCCAAGGATCATGGCTTCGGAGTTGGTTGGTTGACTCATAAGGCGTTTCCATCCATTGACAGGGAGAGCGCACGTTAGCAAAGCCCTTGTGCTGCAACTAGACGGTTAATCGCAGGTACTTTATAAAGCACAACTTACGAATCAACCCTTGGCGGGACATGGATGAATCTGTTAGCGGCGATTGCCAGCTTTATCAAAGTGGTCGAAGCCGGCTCGATTGTCGGCGCCGCCAAGACCTTGGGCGTGAGCGCGGCGGCGGTGAGCCAGACGATCAATCGGCTGGAGGCGCATCTGGGCGTGCGCCTGTTGCAGCGCACCACGCGCAGCATGGCGCTTACCGAAAACGGCGCGGTGTACTACGAGAAAGTCCGTCGTATTGCCGCGGATCTGGAAGCTGCGCAAAGCTCGATCTGCAGCGATGAAACCGAGCTGCAGGGCCGCCTGAGTATTGCTTCGACGTCTGCGTTCGGCCGCCATGTGCTGGCCTCGCTGATCGCCGGTTTCGCTGCCCGGCATCCGAGTCTGCTCATCGAACTCTCGACCACCAACGGCAAGATCAACCACATCCAGGACGGCATCGATCTGAGCCTGCGGATCAAACCGCAACTGGAGGACGGCATCGTCGCGCGCAAGATCGTTTCGCTGCCCTTCATCATGTGCGCCGCGCCGTCTTATCTACAACGCGCCGGTCGCCCGCAATCACCAGACGACTTGCAAAACCACGCTTGCCTGGCGTTTCGTTATCCCTTGGACGGGCGTTTTCTGCGCTGGAGTTTTACTCGCGACGGCCGGCGTTTCGATGCCCCCATCAATGCCACCGCCATCAGTGATGACATCGATGCGTTGGCGCAAATGGCGGTGCACGGCGCCGGGGTCACCCGGCTGGCAGAGTTTGTCGCGGCGCCTTACCTGGCGAGCGGGCAATTGGTGCCGTTGTTTGAACACAGCGACGCCACCCACTGCGTTGTCGACCCAATGGACATCTACGCCTGCGTACAGGAACGCGCGGCGATGACGCCGAAGGTCAAAGCCTTTCTGGACTATCTGAGCGAACATTTGGCCCAGCGCTGGCCGACCATCAATGTTTTTGCCGAGGGCCTCAAAGAGGCTCGCTGAAGTGGGCGAAATCGGGCAAAGTCCATCCCGTCAAAACGGCCCATCACGGAAGAAAACAACAATGAAAAAACACTCGGCGCCCTGTTTCTGCTTTGCCTTAGTTTCTGCCGCAGTCACCCGACAGCCTGAAACACGCCATCACTGATAAGGACTCCCAATAATAATGCTCACGCCTTCCCCTCAGACCTTCCGGGGCAGTTGCCTGTGCGGAACGGTGAAATACCAGATCCGCTCACGGCCCAAAGCGCTTTCGCACTGCCACTGCAGCCAGTGCCGCAAAAGCCATGGCGCGGCATTTGCGAGCTTCGGCAGCGTGCTGCGCCAGAATCTGGAATTGCTGGCGGGCGCCGAACAAGTCAAGTCTTACCGGTCTTCTGAAGCGGTACAGCGCCAGTTCTGCTCGCACTGCGGCTCGTCACTGTTCTGGGCGCGTGATGAGGGTGAGCACAGGGAATGGATCTCGGTCGCGCTGGGCACGCTGGACACACCGTTCACCAGCGAAAAACAGCAACACGTCGAAGTGACGTCGAAGGCGCCGTGGTTTGAAATCAAGGATCAATGGCCGCAGCGCTGAGACTGAACGTACCCGTACGCTGCCACTCCCATCGCATCGGTCAGCCACTGGAATACACAGTCGCTTCTGTGGTGTCCTGTCTATTCTCAGCAGATATTTTTTCCACTCGCCAACGATGAGGCCCCTTTCATGAGCAAAGCGCCGTACGTTCCGCCCCAGGTCTGGAAAAACGAAGCCCCGTCCGGAGGACAGTTCGCCAGTATCAATCGACCGATTGCCGGCCCCACCCACGACAAGACGCTGCCCGTCGGCAAACATCCGTTGCAGCTGTATTCGCTGGCCACGCCCAACGGCGTCAAAGTGACGATTCTGCTGGAAGAGCTGTTAGCGCTGGGGCACAGCGATGCCGAATACGATGCCTGGCTGATCCGCATTGGCGAGGGCGATCAGTTCTCCAGCGGTTTTGTCGAGATCAACCCGAACTCGAAAATCCCGGCGCTACTGGACCGTAGCGTTGAGCCGCCGATTCGGGTGTTCGAATCCGGTTCGATCCTGCTGTATCTGGCCGAAAAGTTCGGCGCCTTCCTGCCGAAAGACCCGGCCGGCCGCACCGAAACCTTGAACTGGCTGTTCTGGCAAATGGGCGCCGCGCCGTACTTGGGCGGTGGTTTCGGGCATTTCTATGCCTATGCGCCGGAAAAGATGGAGTACCCGATCAACCGCTTCACCATGGAAGCCAAGCGCCAACTGGATGTGCTGGATCGACGCCTGGCCGAAAGCGCCTATCTGGCCGGCGACAGCTACACCATCGCCGACATCGCGGTCTGGCCGTGGTACGGGCAACTGGTGCGCAACAACGTTTATTCAGCGGCCGAGTTTCTCGCGGCGCACGAATACACGCATGTGCAACGTTGGGCAGAGGACATTTCCAAGCGGCCGGCAGTCATTCGTGGGCAACGCGTCAATCGCACGTGGGGCGATGAAGCGACGCAAGTGCCCGAGCGGCACGACGCCAGCGATTTAAACTGACCGTTCTGTTCATCACCTCTCCTGCTTAATCAGCGCCGATCGCACGGATGTGTGATCGGCACGCTGCGCCTTGATTCCGCCCTCGCGGGCCCCTCGAAAAACGCTCGTATCGACGCCAACCCGCGACATAGAGCGCCCGCCACAATGTGAAAAATTCGTTAACTAACTGAGCCGTACGGCTTTCTTCACCCGGAATGATCTGACACACTAATGCGAATAATTCCTACACGCACTCGCACTGGATTCGTTTTCGTATCATTTGGGGAAGCAGATTGATGTCGTTTCGCACCATTTACCGCCGCTCACACCGTTCACCTAACCTGTTGGCGGTCGCCATCTGCATGGCCAGCATCGCACCGGCACTGGCCGACGAAACAACCCCCACCACGCTGGAACTGGACGCCACTGAGATCGGCGCCACCCAAATGAGCAGCACCACCGAAGACACCCAGTCCTACACCACTGGCCCGATGCAGACGGCGACCAAGCTGTCGCTGACCATGCGCGAAACGCCTCAGGCGGTTACGGTGATCACCCGTCAGCGCATGGACGACCAGAACATGACCAGCATCAACGACGTGGTCAAAGGCACGCCGGGGTTGTTCCTCAGTCAGGCCAGCGGCCCGGGGCGACAGACTTACAAGGCGCGCGGCTTCGACATCGACAACATCATGTACGACGGCCTGCCCAGTGCTTACTCGCCGTACGCCATGGCGGTGCAACCGAACCTGGCGATGTTCGACCGCGTCGAAATCGTCCGCGGTGCAACCGGGCTGGTCACCGGTGCCGGCAACCCGTCGGCGGCGATAAACATGGTGCGCAAACGCCCGACCGCCGATCAACGCGTAACCCTCACCGGTGCCGCCGGCAGCTGGGATGACTACCGTGGCGAAATCGACGCTTCTAGCCCCTTGAACGAAAGCGGCACCTTGCGTGGCCGCGTAGTCAGTTCGTATCAGGGCGCTGATAGCTTCCGCGACAAGGAAGAAAGTGACCACGGCTTGTTCTACACCATCGGTGAGGCCGACCTGAGCGACAGCACCACCGCGACCCTCGGCTTCTCGCGGCAGAATGAGCAAACCAACTATTTCTGGGGCGGCCTGCCGATTGGCACCAACGGCCATCACCTCGATCTGCCCCGCTCCACTTACCCGGGGACCGACTGGGAAAACCGCAAGCTGCAAATCGACACCGTATTCGGTGAAGTCGAGCATCGCTTCGACAACGACTGGAAACTGCACGTCGCCGGCTCGTCCTCGACCCTCGACGGCGAGTTCTCCGGCACTTACCTGTCGCGCTATGCCGGCCCGCTGGAAACCACGGCCTATCAATCCCATCACACCGACAAACAGCGCTCGCTCGACGTCTTCGCCAGTGGCCCGTTTGAAGCATTCGGCCGCAGCCACGAACTGGTCGTCGGCATCAGCGACCGGGTGTATGACGCGACCACCAAGGAATACGACCCGTACACCACCGCCTGGCCGATCGGCGCGCCCAAGCCAGACTTCGTGCGTGACGGCAAAACCCGCAGCGTCACCACCCAGGACGCGGTGTACCTGACCACCCGCCTGAGCCTGGCCGATCCGCTGACGCTGATCCTCGGCAGCCGTCTCGACTGGTATGACTACGATGACCGCTCCGGCGATGGCGACTACAAAGTCACCCGTAACCTCACCCGCTATGCCGGTCTGATCTACAAACTCGACGACCATCACTCGGTGTACGCCAGCTACACCGACATCTTCACCCCGCAAACCCAAAAAGACCTCGGCGGCAAAGTGCTCGACCCGATCGTCGGTGAAAACTACGAAGTGGGCATCAAGGGCGAGTACTTCAACGGCGCGCTCAACGCCAGCCTGGCGTTATTCCAGATGGACCAGACCGGCCGCGCCACCCTGGCCGACAATCAGTTCGGTTGCCCGGTCATGACCTGCTACGGGTCGTCGGGCAAGGTGCGCAGTCAGGGCGTGGACATGGAGCTGCAAGGCGCCCTGACCGACAACTGGCAGGTCGGCGCCGGCTACACCTACACCCGCTCGCACTACATCAAGGATGAAAACCCGGCCAACAACAATCAGCGTTTCGACACCGACACGCCGGAGCATCTGTTCAAGGTGTCCACCGTGTATCGCTTCCAGGGCCCGCTGCAACACCTGCGCGTGGGTGGCGACATCTATTGGCAGAGCCGCATGTACAACGACATCACCCTCGCCAACAACGGTAGCTATCGCCTCGAACAGGGTGGCTACGCGGTGACTGACCTGATGGCCGGCTACGAAGTCAACAAACACCTGGATCTGCAGGTCAACGCGAACAACATCTTCGACCGCGTCTACTACTCCGCCATCGGTTCCGATGTCACGTGGGGATCCAACGACAACTACGGCACTCCGCGCAGCTACATGCTGACGGCCAAGTACAAGTTCTGAGTCGCTGACGTTCTGATCAGCAGCAAAAAACCAGGGCGCCGAGGACATCCACGGCGCCCTTGTACTTTCTGGCCTCTTGATTAGTCATGAGCAGCAATAACCGTTAGTCTCTGAGCGAATTCTTCACAAAGCATCGCGCCATGACCAATCCGGCCTTCACCCCCGACATCGAAGCCATCCGCAGCATTGACGCGGTTCCGGTCATCCTGAGCATGGTCAAGCACCTCACGGGCATGCGTTTCGCCGCGGTGGCCCGGGTCACTGAGCGCAACTGGGTGGCGTGCGCGGTGGATGACTCCATTGATTTCGGGCTCAAACCCGGTGGAGAACTGGTGCTTGAATCGACCATCTGCCACGAGATCCGCCAGCATCAACAACCCGTGATCTTCGGACACGCCAGTGCGCACCCGGTCTTTTCGCTACACCACACGCCGAAAACCTATGGGCTGGAAAGCTACATCTCCATTCCCATCATCAAAGCCAATGGCGACTTCTTCGGCACGCTGTGCGCCATCGACTCGGTACCGGCCAATATCGACGAACCGGCCATTACCAAAACACTCACCCTGTTCGCTCAATTGATCGCCATGAACCTGGACACGCAACGCCATCTGGAAGCGACCCAGATCGAGCTGAACAACGCCAATGAACTCGGGCGCCTGCGCGAGCAATTCATCGCCGTACTCGGCCACGACTTGCGCACACCACTGAGCGCGGTGCGCATGAGCGCCGACTTGCTGGAAAGCAAAACCGAAGACAAACGTTCGCTCAACCTGATTGCGGCGATTCGCAACAGCTCGGTGCGCATGGGCGTGTTGATCGAAAACATCCTCGACTTTGCTCGAGGACGCCTGGGCGGCGGGATTCCGGTGCAGCGCAAGTTGGTGGACGACTTGCAGCACACCCTGCAATTGACCCTTGCCGAAGTCCAGGCCTCGCACCCCCAAGCGAATTTCATTGAAGAGCTGAATGTGCCGGCAGGCATCTATTGCGATGCGCTGCGCGTCAGTCAATTGCTCTCCAATCTGCTGGGCAACGCCGCGACACATGGTTCGAACAGCGCACCCATCGTCCTCAAGGCCTATGCAGAACAGGACGAGATTGTGATCTCCCTGACCAACCAGGGCACACCGATTTCAGCGCAACTGATGCCACTGCTGTTCGAACCGTTCTCCCGAGCCGAGGCCGGACAACGTTGCGAAGGGCTGGGGCTGGGGCTATACATCGCCTCGCAGATAGCGATGGCGCATAACGGCACATTGAGCGTTACCTCAAGCGCCGAGTCGGGAACCTGCTTCGTCGCGAGATTCCCGGCCCGGTTCAAATGGCTTTAAGCCGTCTGCCGACGCATCGTCAGAATCGCCGCGCCAAAACCGATAAAGGTCGAACCGACCACACGGCTGACCCAACGGGACAACGCCGGACGGGTCAACACACCCTTGGCGCGGGACGCCAGCGCGGCGTAAACGCTCAGTGACGACACCGACAACGCCATGAAAATCGAGGTCAGGATCAAAAACTGCGGCAGCAGTGCGGCGCCCTGATCAATGAACTGCGGGAACAACGCGGTAAAAAACATCGTCGCCTTGGGATTGGTCACCGCCGTCAGGAACGCCGACTTGTACAACTTGCCACGAGTCGGCCGCACCCTACTCGCCTCCCCCTCGACACCCTCCGGCAGCATCGGCCCCTTTTTGAATAACTGCTTGACCCCGAGGTAAAACAAATACCCGGCCCCGATGATCTTCACCGCATTGAACAGAATTTCGGAACTGGCCAACAACGCCCCCAACCCCAACATCGCCGCTGCCGACAGACAGAACAAACCGCTGGCATTGCCCAACGAAGACCAGATCGTACTGCGCTGCCCGTGAGCGAGACTATTGTTGATCGCCATCAACGTCGCCGGCCCAGGGCTGGCAATGGCAATTGCGGCGACCAGAGTGAAGGTCAATATCGAGTGAGAATCCATTTTCGCTGCTCGCAAGATTGAAGTTGCCGCATGTTACAACAACCTGCCGCATAGCCCAGATCAAAAGCCCCTCACCCTAACCCTCTCCCGGAGGGAGAGGGGACTGACCGAGGTGATTGCGAGAAGTACACCGAAATGAAATACCGAGTTGAACTCGATACTGAACCAGATCAAAAGCCGACCGCATGCTCTTCCACCACTCCAACAAAGCCCCCAGCCCCAACATCGCCGCTGCCGACAGAGAACAAACCACGTGAAATACCGAGTCGAACCCGGCTTTGAAAAACCCACAAATCCGCCCTCTCCCCAAACCCAAACCCAAACCCAAACCCAAAGCCGACCACATGCTCTTCCACCACTCAACAGGATGAGCGTTAGCTCGGCTGCCGCTCTTGATCTTGCCGTGCCGGCCCCTTCGGCAGGCTTCGTTCCGGGATTGATCCGGGGGTGGGAGCGCAGCGACCGTTTGGCGAAGCCAAACACAGCGAGAGGAGGTGCAGCGAAGCAAACCGTAGGCGCTGCCCCCGGATCAATCCCGTAACGAAGGAACCCCGAGCCCCAGCGAGCGGGCCGAACGCCGGGGCCCAGCCTTTTGCTTACTTTTCGGCGTCTGGAAAAGTGAGTCGCTGTAAGAGCGAAACCGTCAGCGGCAGCACCCGAAGCAACGGATATTCACAAAGAACCCCCAAAGCATGGTCGGCCCAAAGGCCGCCAAGCCCAAACAAAAAAAAGCCCCGCAACCACATCAGGGCGCGAGGCAAAAAATTGGTTGGTTGCGGCCAACCAAAGGAGCTCAGTCAAATCCGTACAAAAGCCAAAATCAAATGCAATCCTGAGCAGCCCGCTCAAAACTCGAAGGCAAAAGATTCGAAGCCAACAAATGCCGCTCGTAAATAAACACCTTGCCGCCATTCCCGGCTTTATAGGCCTCTAAAACGTTGTCAGCAGAAATCTTGCTCGGCACCACAATCCGATAACTACGCTGAGTCTGCGAAACAGTCGGGTTCAGCGCACTGCCCTGCAACTTCGGCACAACACAATCAGCGTACTGCGCAGGCGTCTTGCTGGTCTGCAACGTCAGGCTCGGATTATTCGGCGCCGATGCACAACCGGCGAGCAACAAAGAGGCAAAGGCCAAAGCAGGCACAAAGAAAAGACGCATCGGTGTCATCCTGAAAATAAAGGTTCGGTTCAACCGGCAACGGTTCAGCCTCACGGAGCCGCCGTCGCCATTTATGTTTTAAGTGATCAGCTCGACGCCACCAGCGCCTTGAGCGACACATCGAATTGCTGCAACGCGTTGAGTTGCAGGTCACGCTGTTTGTCGATCTGCGCAGCAATGGCCGGAGCCGCCTGGTCAGGCACCCACACCGACGGCAGCTGTTTCTCGACGGCGCCTTCAGCCTTGCCGATGTATTGCAGCTCGGCGTCGTAGAACCGTGCGGTGAAACGCGCTTCGACCAGGCTGTTTTGCCGCGTCAGCAAACGATTGAAGGTGTCGAGCTTCA
This sequence comes from Pseudomonas sp. A34-9, assembly GCF_029543085.1. NCBI lineage: Bacteria > Pseudomonadati > Pseudomonadota > Gammaproteobacteria > Pseudomonadales > Pseudomonadaceae > Pseudomonas > Pseudomonas sp. A34-9. The sequence continues at coordinate 3,696,183 of NZ_CP119967.1, forward strand.
CCACGATGTCCGGATGCGCCTGCAGCAATGCATCAAGGTTGTCGTAAACCGTCACGGACGAGAACTGCTGTTGCAGCGAACTCACCAGCCAGTCGATGGCCAATTCCGGATCGGAACTGCTGACAAAAGCTTCACGAATCCGCGAATCCAGCGCACCTTTTGCGCCGTTGACCGCCATGTCGTGGTAACGCCCAAGGTATTGCAGGTTGTCCAGCGTGTTCTCACTGAGCAACACACCCACGGTTTGCGAATGCTGCAACGTGGCGCTGCTACCCGTGATGGTCTGGAAGTGACACGACCCGGCGTCGGCTGCGTAAGTCGGGGCAGTGAACAGTGCGCCGCCTGTCAGCAAGGCGACCAAAGCCAATCGGGTCAGTGTGTTCATCGCGCAAATTCCTTGAGCGGCGTGTTCGATGGGAGTGATTTTCCGCCGATCGCCGACAAAGCAGAACTTGCGTTTAGTGATGGTCACTATTACTTCTAGCAATAGTTGCGCGACGTGCAGACTGATACACACTCAATACAAGTAGAAAAAAGCCCCATGAGGAACCTTCCTTGAGAACGTTTGACCTGATCCGAGACGCCGTTCTGCCTGACTTTCGCGAGCGCGTAGCCGAGTACCTCGTGCAGTACGAAAGCGTATTGCTGGACAAAAACGCCAATGACCCGCAGCTCATCGCAGACACTGCCAATCAGTTGCGCGGTTACCTGCGCGGGCTGAACACCACGCGGGTGCTGGGCATGGCGTACTGGGAAGAACTTGATCGTCGAGTGGTGGACACCTGGCTCGCACCCGAGCAATGACCGATCGGCGCAGTGGTCGGGGTGGCGGCGAGCAACCGCGCCCTCCCCGCAGCCAGTGGTCTGCGCGGCAACACGACCGCTGCGAAAAAACCGCCCGAACGCTTACAATCGCCGGTCTCACTGCCAATCAGACAGGCTCATCCAGAAATGCCGCTCGACCCACCTACGATGCTGACCATTTCCATCGCCCTCGCAGCCGCCGCCGCGCTGTATCTGGCGATCGAGTGGCGCAGCATTCGTGAGCCTTCGCTACTGTTCTGGAGCGCCGGTTTCGCCACCATCACCGTCGGTTCCACCCTGGCCCTGCTGCGCAGCAAAGGTTTTTTGCTGATCGGCATCTGGTTCGCCAACGGCTTGCTGGTGACCGCACATTTCCTGTTCCTGCTCGGCGTGGCGCGCTTCACCCAGATACGGCTGTCGCCGGCCTGGTACCTGATCTTCGTCACCTGGCTGGTCATGCTGTTGTTGCCGGACGGGCCGCTGTGGTCGAAGGTCATGCTGGCGGCCAATTCGCTGCTGGTGGCATTGTCGACCCTCAAGGCCAGTTCACTGCTGCGCCCCCACGGCAAGTCGTTGAGCGTCGGTGCGGTGCAGTTGCGTTACGTCCTGCTCGGTCACGGGATCTTCTACGTGGCCAAAGCCTTGACGGTGGTGATCCCCGGCACGTTGATCGATCTGGCGGCGTTTCGTGGCGAGATCATCCAGATTTCCCTGGTTGAAGGCGCGATGGCGATCATGTTGATCGCCCTGTCGATGACCGGCACCGAACGTTACCGCCGGGAAAAACAGATCGCCCGCCTCGCCGAGCGCGACCCGCTGACGGCCCTGTACAACCGCCGCGCCCTGGAAAAACGTGCACCGCGCCTGCTTGAACACGTTTCGCCGGAGCATCCCGGCGCCCTGCTGCTGATCGACATCGACAATTTCAAACTGGTCAACGACCAGTACGGCCACACCGCCGGGGATCGTTTGCTCATCGCCCTGAGCGAGATCATCCGCTCGGCGCTGCCGCGCAATGCGCTGACCGCACGCCTGGGCGGTGACGAGTTTGTCATCCTGCTCAACAGCGCATCGGCCGAGCGGGTCATGGAACTGGGCAACACACTGCGCGAGCAGTTTCTGAGCACGACCTCTCAGACATTCCCCACCACCGCTGCCGTGACCCTGAGCATCGGCGCCAGCCTGTTCGACAACCCGCCGGCCAGCCTCACCGCGCTGATCGAGCAAGGCGACGCCGCCCTCTACGAATCGAAACGCGGCGGACGCAATCGCTTGCGCCTGACCGGACTCACCACTCCAGGATAATAAAAACCATGTCCAGCTTCGAAACGCCGCTGCAAGACCTCGCCGCGCCCGAAGGCGTCTGTTACGGCTGCGGCGGGCGCAACCCGCACGGCCTGCACGTCAAAAGCCAGTGGCACGAAGACGGCGTGCACGTCATTGCCGAACACCTGCCGGACGCCAAATACTGCGGCTGGCCGGACCTGGTCTACGGCGGCCTGATCGCCATGCTGGTCGACTGCCATTCCAACTGGACGGCGATGGCGTATCACTACCGCGCAGAAAACCGCGAACCCGGCAGCTTGCCGCGCATCGACTGCGTCACCGGCAACCTCGGTATCAAGTTCATCAAACCGACACCGATGGGCGTACCACTGGTTTTGCGGGCGAAAATCGACGGTGACGTCGGGCGCAAGACGCGGGTGATCTGTGAGGTGTTTGCCGGGGAAGTGCTGACGGCGGTGAGTGATTCGGTGTTTGTTCGGGTTGATACGGAGCTACTGGCGGATGCGGCACATGGGCGCTGAGGTTTGCTAACCCTGTAGGAGCTGCCGAAGGCTGCGATCTTTTGACTTTGCTTTATTCGCGACCAAAGCAAGATCAAAAGATCGCAGCCTTCGGCAGCTCCTACATTGGATCGCGATCGAAATTGTTACACGCACAAAAAAGCACCCGAAGGTGCTTTTTAGCGGCGATCTCAGCGCGACAAAGCCGTCACATTCGCCCGCGCCGAATGCAGCTTTTTATAGCTCTCGATCAAGCGCAAATGCCGATCCAGCCCTTCCAGCTTCATGCTCGTCGGCGTCAGGCCATAGAAGCGCACGCTGCCATTGACCGAGCCAATCGCCGCATCCATACGCTCGTCGCCGAACATGCGGCGGAAGTTGGCTTCGTAGTCTTCCAGTTGCAGATCTTCGTCCAGTTCCATCTCCAGCACCACGTTGACCGCTTGATAGAACAAGCCGCGCTCGACGGTGTTGTCGTTGTATTGCAGGAAAGCTTCGACCAGGTCTTTGGCCTGTTCGTACTTCTGCAGGGCGAGGTAGATCAGCAGGCGCAGCTCCAGAATCGTCAGTTTGCCCCACGGCGTGTTGTCATCGAACTCGATGCCGATCAGCGTGGTGATCTCGGTGTAATCGTCCTGTTCGCTGTTTTCCAGGCCTTGGGCGAGGTTACGCAGGCCGACCTTGCTGAGGGTGTGCAGGTTGAGGATGTCGGCACGGAATTGCAGGGCTTTGTTGGTGTTGTCCCAGATCAGGTCTTCGACCGGGTAGATCTCCGAGTAGTCCGGCACCAGGATGCGGCAGGCCTTGGCGCCGATGTGCTCGTAGACCGCCATGTAGACTTCCTTGCCCATGTCTTCAAGGATGCCGAACAGCGTCGCGGCCTCTTCGGCGTTGGAGTTTTCGCCTTGACCCGAGAAGTCCCACTCGACGAATTCGAAGTCCGGTTTGGCACTGAAGAAACGCCACGACACCACACCGCTGGAGTCGATGAAGTGCTCGACAAAGTTGTTCGGCTCGGTGACGGCCTGTCCAGAGAACGTCGGCGCCGGCAAGTCGTTGAGGCCTTCGAAGCTGCGACCTTGCAGCAGTTCGGTGAGGCTGCGCTCCAGCGCCACTTCCAGGCTCGGGTGCGCGCCGAACGAGGCGAATACACCGCCAGTGCGCGGGTTCATCAAGGTCACGCACATCACCGGGAACTCACCGCCCAGCGACGCGTCCTTGACCAGCACCGGGAAGCCCTGCTCTTCCAGGCCTTTAATGCCGGCGAGGATGCTCGGGTACTTCTCCAGCACGGCTTGCGGTACATCCGGCAGGGCCATTTCGCCTTCGAGGATTTCGCGCTTGACCGCGCGTTCGAAGATTTCTGACAAGCACTGCACCTGCGCTTCAGCGAGCGTGTTGCCGGCGCTCATGCCGTTGCTCAGGTAGAGGTTTTCGATCAGGTTGGACGGGAAGTACACCACTGCATTGTCCGACTGGCGCACGAACGGCAGCGAGCAGATGCCGCGCTGGGTGTTGCCGGAGTTGGTGTCGAACAGGTGCGAACCGCGCAACTCGCCGTCACGGTTGTAAATCTTCAGGGTGTATTCGTCGAGGATCTCGCTCGGCAACTCGTCTTTCGGGCCCGGCTTGAACCATTGCTCGTCCGGATAATGCACGAACTCGGCGTTGGCGATTTCTTCGCCCCAGAACTGATCGTTGTAGAAGAAGTTGCAGTTCAGGCGTTCGATGAACTCGCCCAGCGCCGAGGCCAGTGCGCCTTCTTTGGTCGCGCCCTTGCCGTTGGTGAAGCACATTGGCGAATGCGCATCGCGGATATGCAGCGACCAGACGTTGGGCACGATGTTGCGCCACGAAGCGATTTCGATCTTCATCCCGAGGTCGGCCAAAATCCCCGACATGTTGGCGATGGTCTGTTCCAGCGGCAGGTCTTTGCCGGCAATGAAGGTGCCTGCGTCCGAGCCGGCTACCGGCATCAACAGGGCCTGAGCATCGGCGTCGAGGTTTTCGACTTCTTCGATGATGAATTCCGGACCGGTCTGCACAACCTTCTTCACGGTGCAGCGATCAATGGAGCGCAGGATGCCCAGGCGATCCTTCTCGGAGATGTCCGCCGGCAATTCCACCTGGATCTTGAAGATCTGGTTGTAGCGGTTTTCCGGGTCGACGATGTTGTTCTGCGACAGACGAATGTTTTCCGTGGGGATGTTGCGCGTGTCGCAGTACAACTTCACAAAGTAAGCCGCACACAACGCCGACGACGCCAGAAAGTAGTCGAACGGCCCCGGTGCCGAACCATCGCCCTTGTAGCGGATGGGCTGATCGGCGATCACCGTGAAGTCGTCGAACTTGGCTTCAAGTCGAAGGTTGTCGAGAAAATTGACCTTGATTTCCATGCGGGATTACCAGAATACGGCTAAACGAATGGCGGCCATTATCCGGTTTTTGCGCGGGAAGTCTTGCCCTTTCGGGAATCGCCGCTGATCGGCATCCTGCACTTGGGGAGGCAATTCACGCCGGGTTCACTACGCTTTCAATGCAGTTGGCCAGAAGAATCTGAACATTGCGCCTGCGCCGTGGTTCTAGATTCAGAAGACAGCGGATCAAGGACGAGCACATGGACATTTCCAGCTATGCAGCCCCGCTTCCACCGCGCCAGAGCGCCGTCACCCGGCGCCTGGCCGTCGCGGTGGGTGCGCTGTTCGTCAGTGGCGTGATTGCCGCGACGGTGGCTCTGCTGGGGATCGCCAATAAGCTGGACACCGAGGAAATCAACAAAACCCGCTTCTATTCAGCCCGCGCTCTGGAAAACCGCATCACCGCGTCAAAGAACTACATCACCAGCTACGCCTACTGGACCACCGCCTACGAGCATTTGAGCGGTCAGGTCGACACCGACTGGGCGTACACCGAGCAGAACGTCGGCAAGACCCTGTTCACCAGTGACGGTTATGACGGCGTTTTCGTGCTGAACCGCGAAGGCACCCACTACGCCGTGGTGCGCGGGCAATTGCTCGACGCCGAGTTCTCCGCGTTTGTGCAATTGAGCGTTACGGCGTTGCTGGATCAAGTGCTGGGCCAAAGTGACCTGAGCAAGCCTGTCACTCGCTATTCACTGTTCGAAGGCTGGCCAGCGCTGGTCTCAGCGGCGGCGATCATTCCCAACGATGAGCGGCCACTTGGCGATCCGCAGACCGCCTCGGTGCTGGTGTTCGTCGACAAACTGACCCCGACCAAACTGCGTCTGATCGGCAGTGGTTATGGCTTGAGCAACCTGACCCTGGCGCTGGATGAAACCCTTGCACCTGAGCGTCCACGCGTAGCGCTGGACAACACCGGTTACAGCCTGATCGCCGATCTGCAAAGGCCGGGGCAACATTTATTATGGTCATTGCTGCCGCCCCTCGGCGCGACCATGCTGGTGTTGATGCTGCTGACCGCCTATTTCTTTCGGCACGCCTTGCGGTCATCGCAATACGTCGACCAGAGTTTTGCCGTCATGCAAACCTCCAATCAGGCCCTGGAAATAGCCAACCGTGGCCTGGAAGCCAGCGAGGAACGCTTTCGCGCCGTGGCCGAAGCGGCGTCCGACTGGATCTGGGAAGTCGACCGCAACCTGGCGCTGACGTACCTGTCGGCACGTTTCAGCGAAGTGACCGGTTACCCGCAAACCCTGTGGCTGGGGCAAGACATCGGCCACCTGTTGAGTTGCGACACCACGCCGCTGGAACTGTGGCTGAGAAAACTGACCGAGGAGAACAGCGCGAGTGACTTGCGTTGCACCTACCGTGACCACTCTGGCCAGACGCGCCATTGTCGGTTGTCCGCCCGGCCAATCTTCGACAAACACGCGGTCATTGGCTATCGCGGCACCGCCAGCGACATCACCGACGAGGTCGCCGCTCATGCGCAAATCCAGCATCTGTCGATGCACGACGCCCTGACCGGTCTGCCCAACCGCAACAAACTCGCGCGTTATCTGGATGAGGCGCTGCTGCTCAAGGAGCACGCGCCCCCGCTGTCGCTGTTGGTGATCGACCTCGACAACTTCAAACCGATCAACGATTCACTCGGCCACCCGGCCGGCGACGCCGTGCTGCAAGAAGTCGCTGCGCGCCTGCGTGAATGCACCCGCGAACACGACATCGTCGCGCGACTGGGCGGCGACGAATTCATCGTGGTGCTCAACGGCATGGACAGTCAGCAGGAAATCGACAAGTTCTGCACCCGCCTGATCGCCAGCCTGCATCAACCGATCGTCTTCGAACATCACCCGCTGCACATCGGCGCCAGCATCGGTATCTCGCTCAGTCGCCGCCACGGCTATGTGCCCAGCGACCTGATCCGTTATGCCGACATTGCCCTCTATCAAGCCAAATCCGAGGGCAAGAACACTTGGTGTTATTTCGAAGCGCACATGAGCGACCAGATCCAGACGCGCCGGCAACTGGAGGATGACCTGCGCCACGCGCTCAAACACAACGAATTCATCCTGCACTATCAGCCGCGCTACAAGGTCGATGGCAAACACATCGTTTCGGTCGAAGCGCTGGTGCGCTGGCAACACCCCACCAAAGGCCTGCTCGGCCCGGACCTGTTCATCCCGCTGGCGGAACAGACCGATCTGATTGTCCCGCTCGGTCGCTGGGTGCTGCGCGAAGCCTGCGAAACCGCGCTGGGTTGGCCCGAAGACATTCTGCTGTCGGTCAATCTGTCGCCCGCGCAGTTTGCCGTCAGCGATGTGGTCGAGGATGTTCGCGAGGTGTTGATTCAAACCCGCTTCCCGGCCAGTCGCCTGGAACTGGAGATCACCGAAAACGTGATGCTCAACGACACCGACGGCGCCCTGACGACCATGAACGCCCTGAAACAACTCGGCGTGCGCCTGAACATGGACGACTTCGGCACCGGTTACTCATCGCTAGGCTATCTGCGCGCCTACCCCTTTGACGGGATCAAGATCGACAAGCGCTTCATTGCCTCGATCAGCAGCGGCACCAATGATCGCGCGGTGGTGCAAGCGATTATCGGCCTGGGCAAAGCCATGGGCCTTACGGTGACTGCCGAAGGGGTCGAGACCGAAGAACAACTGGATATTCTCGGGGTCGATCAATGCAATGAGGTGCAGGGTTATTTCATGAGTCGGCCGATCGACAAAGTCGCGTTTGCGCGGCTTTTGCGCGATTCCAGAGGCGCGCAACCGAAGCTGAAGAAAGGCCGGGTAATCTGAGACGTTTGAAATGTCCGCCGACTGATCAGCGTTGTGTCCGACCCGGTTCACCGGTAAACACATTGCCCGCATCGCGCACCAACTGCCGCCATTCGGCGCTGGTGATCAGGCCTTGCTCCTCCATTTCATCGGCGGCCTTGAGCAGCTCGTCATACTGTTCTTCCGGGTCCAGACGCATCTGCGACTGCGTCGCCAGTTTTCGCCATGCCGCCAGTTTGTCTTGTTTGCGCTGATCGAACATAGGGAATGATCTCGTGAAGGACTCCACAGGTAGAAAGAAACGAGATCGCGATGGTTCAGCGCAGTCGACGGATGGACAGCCGCGTGCGCGAGCGGACCTTGAAACACCTTGATAGAAGCGCTTCAGGATGGTAATCAACTGCACGGCCGAGAGGCCAGAATGGAATCTCACCCTGAGGACACACGGAAATGAGTATGCAAAAAATCCTGGTCACCGGTGCTGCAGGCAAGATCGGCAGCGCCTTTTGGACAGCGTATGGCGATGAACTGGATTTGCGTTTAGCCGACGTGGACGTAAAAAACATTCCGCACTCGGTCGAAAGCCTTTCGCTCGACATCACGGATCTACCCCGCTGCATTGAGGCCTGCGAAGGGATACACACCGTGATTCATCTCGCAGCGGATCCGAACCCGGACGCTGACTTCATGACCTCTGTACTGCCAGTGAACATTGTTGGCACCTACAACATGCTTCTCGCCGCGAAAACTCAAGGCTGCAAACGTTTCATATTTGCCAGCAGCGCCCAGGCCATTGAAGGCTATCCAAAGGACGTTCAAGTCCACGAATGCATGGCACCCAGACCCGGCAACCTTTACGGGGTGGGCAAAGCATTCGGGGAAGCACTGGCAGCAATGTTTGCAAATGATGCTCAGATGACGACCGTCGCCGTGCGCATTGCCAACGTCGCACACTTCCAACCTGGGGAAAGCCAAAGTCACAGGGACGTCGCGGCATTCATCAGCTTGCGCGATGTTGTTGCGTTACTGCGCAACTGCGTGGAGGCCGACTTGACGGGGTTCCACGTTGTCCATGGCGTCTCGGACAACAGATACAAGCGTCTTGCGATTGATAAGACCAGAGAGGTCGTAGGCTATACGCCCCTGGACGATGCATTCAAAATTCTGGAGGGGCACGTACTGCCTCATTGAGCTGGTACGTGCGGCCAGGATGAACCCACTGCGAACAAAGATCGCCACTTCGCCTGCTGCCGGTAGACAGGGCAGATAACGCTGCACATGCATCTGGCTTTTCTCGCGATCAGTCCGTGCCGTGCTGATTGCCATTGCCGGGCAAAAAGCCAAATTGCCATGTGTTTCGTTCGTTCTTTGTTACGTCGCACTGTTCATTGCCCGTTCTTGCCTGCCTGGAGTTTTCTCGATGCCCGCGTCCAAATCCCTGCCCACCGCCCTGCTGGGCCTGGCCCTCGCCTGCCCGGCAATGGCCGAGACTCAAGGTCTGGAACTGGGGCAAGTGCTGATTTCGGCCGAGGACCGCGACGGCACCGATGCTTCTGTCGAAGAAGCCAAAACCCGTCTGGAACAAGTCCCCGGCGGCACCAACGTGGTCGACATGCGCCAGCCGTTACAGGGCCGCGTGGCGAGCAATCAGGATGTGCTGGCCTATCAGCCGGGCGTTTACGCGCAGTCAGCGGGCAACGAAGGGGTGAAGATTTCCGTGCGTGGGTCTGGCATCAACCGCGCGCCGGGCGCCCATGCCTCGGGGCTGTACACCATGCTCGACGGCCTGCCGCTGACCGGCCCGGGTGGCACGCCGTATGAATTGCTCGAACCGCTGTGGGTTGATCACGTTGAGGTGCTGCGCGGCGCCAACGGCTTCGATCGCGGTTCGCTGGCATTGGGCGGTGCCATCGATTACGTCAGCCACACCGGTTACAACGCGCCGAAACTGCAAGTACGCTACGCCACCGGCAGCCACGGTTATCAACAGCGTCAGGTCAGTTCCGGGCAAGTGCTCGGCGATTTCGATTACTACGTGTCGCTCACCGACGCCAACGCCGACGGCTATCAGGATCACACCGCCAGCGAGAGCAAAGGCGTGATCGCCAACTTCGGCTATCGTTTCAACCCGAACCTGGAAACCCGCTTCTACATCCGCTACCGCGAGACCGACAACGACCTCGCCGGCCGCGTGACCAAGCACTCCATCGAACACTCGCCGCGCGCGGCCAACCCGTCCTACGTGGCGCGCGATGACAGCCGCAAACAGCCGGGCAGCACCTTCATCGGCAACAAGACCACCTATTACATCGACGACGATTCGAGCATCCAGACCGGCCTCGTTTACCACGACTACCCGATGGACCTGCGCGAAGGCCCGAACCGTTTGAAAGTCGCCTACACCGACGTCAGCGGCACGTTCGACTACAAACGCCGCGACACGATTTTCGGCATGGAAAGCCGCAGCAACGTCGGCCTGCGCGTGACCAAGCACCTGCCCAACGACGGCGCCAGCGAGTTCGTGCGCATCCCCTCCGGCAACACCGCCAGCTACGTGCCCGGCACTCGCATGCGCAACTTCACCTATCAGGGCTCGGACACCGTTCTGCATTTCGGCAATGACCTGGAAATCGCCGACGACCTCTGGCTGACCACCGGCCTTGCCGCTATCTACACCCGCCGCGAAAGCGCCGTGACCTACCCGCAAAGCGGCGGCAAAACCAGCATGAACGACTGGGACTACGCGCCGCGCCTCGGCTTGCGCTACCAGATCACCCCGGACCTGCAAGTGTTCGGCAACCTCAGCCGCTCGGTTGAAGCACCGCATCCGTGGTCGCTGATCTACAGCTCCAACGTGCGCTTCCCGGCGGGTAATGGCGCCGCGACCGGCACGCAGAAAGACCCGATCAAACTGCAGAACCAGACCGCGACCACGCTGGAGCTGGGCGGTCGTGGCGACAGCGCCCTCGGTGAATGGAGCCTGGCGTGGTACTACGCGCAGGTGCGGCATGAATTGTTGTCGGTGTTGCCGGATGCCAACGCCGTTACACCTTATGAGTTGAACGCCAGCCCCACGGTGCACCAAGGCATCGAAGCCAGCCTCAACAGCACACTCTGGTCGGCTGCCGACGGTCGTCGGTTGGGTCTGCGTCAGGCGTATACCTTCAGCGACTTCCACTATCGCGATGACGATCGCTTCGGCGACAACCGCCTGCCCGGTCTGCCGATGCACTACTACCAGGGCGAATTGCGTTACGACTGGCCGCAGGGTTTCTTTGCGGCGGTGAATACGCAACTGGTGTCGAAGGTGGCCGTGGATTACGCCAACAGCTACTACGCCGATCCCTACGCACTGTTCGGCGCGACGCTGGGTTACAACGCGCCGAAGGGTGACTGGCAGGGTTGGGTGGATATGCGCAACCTGACCAACAAGCACTACGCGGCAACGGTGACGCCGGGGTATGACGACAAAGGGTTGGATGCCGCTCGGTCTACGCCGGGTGAAGGGATGGGGGTTTATGTCGGGGTGTCGTGGAGCTTGCTCTGAAGCCTTCCCCCTGCTGGCGATGGCGGATAGGCTGTGCCGAGGAAGTTGACTGACCCACCGCCATCGCTGGCAAGCCAGCTCTCACAATGATCTCGACGCTTTGCCCTGTTTTTGAACGAGTCACGGATGAACACCATGGATACCCAACCAGAAAACCTGCTGGAAAAAAGCCTCAAACGGGCCGCCGACGAACCGGCACATCGTCCCGAGTTTTTCAACACCCTGTTGAATTCGAAGGTATACATCCTCGGAACTGCCGGTGAGGCCGACGGCCTGGTCAATCTCGAAGCCGGCAGCAACATCAGCATCGCCCATTGGCAAAAACCGGACGGCACACCGGTCATCCCGTTTTTCTCGTCACTGCAAACACTGCAACTGTCCATCGACAGCGAGCAGTCCTACCTGGAGATTCCCGCCCGCTCGTTGTTCGAAATCACACTGGGCGCCCTGCTCTGCCTGAATCCCAAGTCGCCGTACGGCAAAGAGTTTTTCCCGCAAGAGGTGCGCAATTTGCTCGCCGATGCCGTTGGCCAGACCGCCACGCAACGCACGGTCGAGAAAGAAACCAACGTGTTGCTCGGCCAGCCCGCCGAATACCCATCCCAAATGGTCCACTCGCTCACGCAGTTGCTCGTCAAACATTCCAATGTGAAGCGCGCGTTTCTGGCATTGATGCATGACACCTCGGTGGACGAAAAACCGCACTTGATCGTGGGTATCGAGGCGGACGGCGATATTGAGCGGGTTATGCGTGAGGCGGGTAATGTTGCCGGGGATACCGCGCCGCAGGGCGAGCCGGTTGATTTGTGCCGGGTGTCCCAAGGTGAAGCTGGCCTCAGTGATTACTTTCTCAGGGAGACCACGCCGTTTTATGAGCGCAAGTGGGGCAATAAACTGCGTGCTTTCCTGGGGTTTGGTAAAGCGTGACGTTTGAACCGGAACGCAACCCTCTCCAATGCCCACCCAGTCAGGAAATGAATGAACTTCACCGATGAAATGGCGGCCGCTTTTCCTGCGGGCAATCCACTGCCCGCACGCCTTCGCCAGGCACTTGAGTTGCTGGAAGAACATGGCTGCGTGCGCAGTCACCGCGATGGCACACGCTATATGACGCTGCATCCGGACCCTGCACACAGCGATGTGGCGACAACCGCTTTTTACCTGCCAGTACCTGCCGACACCGCCCGCTGGACTAACAGCGATGATCCTGACGTAAACCAGCGCCTGATCATATTCCTCAGAACCGGCGGAGACGGCTCGTGGGCCGGGCTGTGGCTGGACGACAGCGGGCAACAGCGGTTCGTCCATCTGGGATCAGGGTCCGGGTCAACGATGCTTTGCGTCCTGACCGACACGATTGAAGACTTGTTGAGGCTGCTGGCTATCGGTTACGACGAGCTCTGCTGGCCGGAGCAGTTTCAACTGACCCCGGATGAAGTACGCAAAGAAGAATACGCCGAAGACGATTACCCTCCTCCGCCTCTTCTGTTGCGAAGCCACGTCGAGCGAACGCTCGGGCTGGGCATACCGGCGCGCGCAGCGGATCTGGTCCGCAGTACAGAGTGCATGGATGTGAGCGAATCGAACGACCCTTTCTGGAACTGGCTCAAGCAGGTCAGTCGGCATTAATCGCGACACTGTTCGATCACTTCCACTCCAAACCAGTTCTCACCCCTCCCAAGGAAGGCACGTTGTGAATGACGTCAAACCCGACAATCGAAACACCCTGAATCGCGCTTGGCCGCTGTTTTTGCTGCTGGCATCGACAGCTCTGCTTAACACGGGCTGCTCCCATCCCCCGCCACCGATCGAACGCGACCCGTGCCTGGATGAAGGCCCGATCCAGAGTGCTGCTTACGATGACTGCGTGGCTGACCGTAAGGACGCAAGTGATGCTGCACTCAAAGCCATTCTTGGCAATGGCCCAGATCTTTACCCGCAAATGCGCCTCGCCGAGCCGGGCGAGGAGACCTTTCAGGCGTCCGACTATCCGGACATCCCCAGCCCCATGAGTTACCGGACTGCTCGCTCATTTTCCGCGACGGAGCAGCAGGCGCTACCGTTCAAGATGAGAGTCCGCTGGAATTACACCTCCAGGAAACTTCTGCCGCGACCTCGTGATCTGGTACGCATGAATGAAATGGAGGCCCTTTTACTGTCGGCCGCGGCGGATGATGGGCTCGCGAAGTGGGTGTGCACGGTCACGGGAGAACACCGTCGGGAGTGGATCTTCTACGCCCGAAGTGACACTGATTTCATGAGCCGGATGCAGGCGCTGCTGGCACCGAGCGGACCTTATCCTGTCGAATGGAGCGGTCGTAAAGAGCCTGCGCGCAGTGCAAATGGAGCAAGCCGTGTCGACATCCGCATGACCCCTAAAATGTGTTTGGAGTGATGAACAGGGACGCTTGCGGCAGGGACCGAAAATGGCGTTGTGCTGGATAAGTTGAAGAATGAAGCGCAGAGCTAGAACGGCGCCATGAGCACGCCTCTTCGCGGGCTTGCCCGCGAAGTCGGAAACTCATTCAGCCTCGCAACCACTGAAGTGGCGCTGAATGAGCGGCGTGCAGCGCTTACGCGCGCTTCGGCAGCTTCCAGTTAGGCCGAATGAAATGGCAGGTGTAGCCATTCGGAATACGCTCGAGGTAATCCTGATGCTCCGGCTCCGCTTCCCAGAACGGCCCCGCCGGTTCGATTTCGGTCACCACGCGGCCCGGCCACAGTTTTGAGGCGTCGACATCGGCGGCGGTGTCCTCGGCGATATCGCGCTGCGCTTCGTTGAGGTAATAAATTGCCGAACGATAGCTGCGACCGAGGTCGTTGCCCTGACGGTTGGGCGTGCTCGGGTCGTGGATCTGGAAGAAGAACTCAAGGATCTGCCGGTAACTGATCACCGCCGGATCGAAGGTGATTTCAATGGCTTCGGCGTGGTCGCCATGGTTGCGATACGTGGCGTTCGGCACATCACCGCCGGTGTAACCGACGCGAGTCTGCAACACGCCGGGATAGCGCCGCAGCAAATCCTGCATGCCCCAGAAGCAGCCGCCGGCGAGGATGGCGGTTTCGGTTTGAGTGGTCATGGCTTGTGGTCCTCTCGGAAGTAGTACGCAAATGTACTTTTACAGATGAGCGATGAGTAACATAGGTGAAGACTCAAGGCCAAGGAAACGATATGCCGCTGCTCACATGGGACCCTTTCGACCTGGTTGCTGCGCTGGGCGTGATTCCTGTTCACGATGAGTATGGAACATCCCATCAGTACTTGGTCGAACAAGGCTCCGTCAGTCTTGAACTGACGATCTGGCAATACGATTCGGATGTAGAGATTCAGGTTCGGGAAAAGTCGTTACCCAACCCCATTCTCAAATACACAATGCTGGGGTGCCCCGGTATCCGGGTCGTGGATGACAAACGTGGAAAATTTGTAGAGTTTGCCGCGTCAAACACCTTCACCGGGCGATATGACGGGTACTCAGTGATTCCCTATGGCCTTAGATTATGGGTCGATCCACAGATTTTTCTGGAGCCGTTCAGCTATCCAGCGGCTTAGGTTCAACAGCGTTTAAATAGGGCTGTCGCGAAGTGGGCCTTCAGCATCCCCCAAGGCTGGCGATAACCTGTTTGGTTGTTCAGTCGGATGTGCGCATTTTCGCACTGATTTACCTGCCAATCTTCTATTGATTATGGACACTTCAATGCTTCACCGTATCTACGCCGATTATCACCAGGCGAAATGCAACCGTAGCGCCTGCGCCTGGCTGTTTATCGACGACATCCCCATCGAGCAATGGCTCAACGAGCATCTCGAATATCTCGACCTCGACTTGAATGGTCTGTCGTTGATGTGGTTGCTGGACGAGGAAGAAGACGCCCTCGCCCAACGCCGTTTCGCGCCTGCAGAACATGGTTCGTCCACGCTTGTTCCGCTGCTGGTCTGCAGCGATGACATGAACTTCGATTGCTTTGTGCTGATGACCGAACAGGTAATCGATGGCGACACTTTGCACTGGCGTCGGTTTGGCTTGAGCGTTTCCAGCGGCCTGGAAGTCGGCATCAGCACACGGTGGGACACCGAAAACCGTCCGGCCAGTTTTTCCCTGGCACAGTTTCGCGGCGCGCTGGTGGATTTTTACAGGCTGATGAAAGCCGGGGGCGCCGAGTAACGGATGGGGCTATCCAGCCTTTCTGCGTCACCACCGCCCAACACGTCCGGGCATTAGTGCCCGGCAACCGCAGCCGCTCCAGCAATACGCGGTCCCAACTTGAACCCGTGCACCCGTGCGCCAAAGGCGATTACTAACCCCAGGATTACCAGCGCCACCATCGCCCACGGAAACGAGGCGACGCCCCAACGGTCGAGCAACACCCCGCCGACAATCGCGCTGTTCCACGCCACCACATTCAACGACAGCGCCACATCCGCGCCATTGATTGAGGCTACAATGAGCCGCGCTTTTGCCTACAAAATTTGCAGAAGTAGCCGGCTTGTAGGCTTCTCCCCGGAGCTTTATTGTTTCCCCCGTCACTGCCTTCCAGCAAAAAGCGTCAGGCATACAAGATCCAACCAAAGTTGTTCAAACCGAAAAGGTGTGGTTGACGTCGATGTTGGCTACACCTAATCTGCTCCCATCCCGCCCAAGGCAGTAAGCAGTCCTAATCATCCAGGACGCGCCAAACCCTTGGGCGTTTTGTTATCAGGAAGAAAGCATGCCCACAGCGGTATTGGTCGATGGCGCCTTTTTCATCAAGCGCTTTCGAAGGATTGAACCTCAAAATGCGTTCAATGCTGAACGTGCTGCCGACCTTGTCCATCGATGGGCAACCGCCCACCTCCTTAGCAAAAATGCTAGTCGCCCGCTCGGCCATCACCAAGATTTAACTCAGCGCCACAGGAAAGAACTGTACCGGATCTTCTTCTATGACTGTCCTCCGCTGGATACCAAACAACACAATCCGATATCCAAGAAAGCCGTGGATTTTTCCAAGTCTAAAGAGGCGGTATTCAGGAGGGAGCTTCACGCAAGACTGCGTAGTAAACGCAAAA
The DNA here is from genome assembly GCF_029543085.1 of Pseudomonas sp. A34-9. Classification (NCBI taxonomy): domain Bacteria; kingdom Pseudomonadati; phylum Pseudomonadota; class Gammaproteobacteria; order Pseudomonadales; family Pseudomonadaceae; genus Pseudomonas; species Pseudomonas sp. A34-9. The sequence goes on from NZ_CP119967.1 coordinate 3,712,574, forward strand.
TGGCACTGCGGCTCGGGCACTTATCGAAAGATGTGAAATGGACAATCAAGCCCCTAAAGATCGCAGCGCTCCTGAAAGGAAAAATTCAGATCACAGACCTTACAGAGCATGACGTAAGCATCGAGACCCGACAGAAAGGTGTTGATATGAGAATAGGTGTCGACGTTGCGTCTTTATCGTTTAAGCAACAGGTCGATCAGATCGTATTGATCGCAGGTGACGCAGACTTTGTACCCGCAGCGAAAATGGCGAGGCGTGAGGGCGTTGATTTCATACTTGATCCAATGTGGCAGAACATCCCTGATGGATTGATGGAGCATATCGATGGATTGCGTTCGACATGCCCGAAACCACCTCTAAGGACAAGTGATCTGTAAATCACTAACGGGTACAGGGGGAGGTTTTGAAATAGTCGCTTGAGAGTAAACGTACTCGATGTATCCCCCCGCTCACTCATAAAACTTCCCAGCCAACAAGATCTGCGCGCCGCTGCCAGACATCAGAAAGGGCAGCATCCGCCTGAGCATTCCTCGAAGTAGCCATCGCCCAAGCAGCCGCAGCATCAAGAAACATATCGACCGATCCATTTTCCCAGCCTAACGCACCCGCCTGATAAGCAGACGATGGCGTGGCCTCCTCAAGTGCCCGCTCACGGGAGAAATCAGCGCCCAACGCCGCGACGAAATCGATGAACGATTGCTCATCGGTGACACGTTCCAGCAACTCATCAAGATCTACAGACATAGCCATCCTTGCGTTGAAAGGTTAGTGCCGAGCAGCACGCGATAATCACAAGATGCCCCATCGCTAAGCGACCACCTCAACATAACTCGATTCCCCGCCCCCCTCGGCCCCCGACAACCAACCCCACACAAAACTCAACGTTGTCCGCCCGGCCTCATCAACCCCCACCACACCCCGCGACCAACCCGCGCGGATCTCGCCATCGGTGGTGATGCACTGATAAAGCAGCTCGATACTGTCAGGCCCGGTCACCCGGCCGACCTGATTACCCAGGCGAATATGCCCACCCGCATAAGTCCCCCAAACCGCCTCGCCTTCGACGAAGTAGTGAAACACCGTACGCGCATCGGACAACCCCTGAGCATTGTTCGCCACGGAAAACCGGCGGTTGTTCAGACGCTCGGTGACTTGCGAAAAAGCAGATTCCATAAACCACACATCCTTAGTCGAGAAGATCCATTCCAGCCTGCGGGCATCCTAATCCATTACCTCTGCGCAGCAAGGCTCTACAGCCGTTATCTGCCAACCCAACCGCACAGCCACGTTTGACGGTCCTCCCGGCCCCACCTAGTCTGCCCAAAACACCCTTACAGCCAAACCGAGTTCACGAGAGGCAGGATGAGCAACTTCCCAATCGTCGCCACGGTTCTCTCAATGATCCTCGGGCTCTCCGTCACCCGCCTGCTGCTCGGCGCTTTAACGGTATTCCGCATCCGCCGCGTGGCCGCGCCCGACTGGGTGGCGCTGGTCTGGGCGGTGATGCTGTTCACGACCCAGCTAGAATTCTGGTGGGCCGTCAACGCACTGTCGGCGGTGAAACAGAGCTTCTCGTTTCTCGAATTTCTACTGTTGGTGATGCTGACACTGTCGCTGTTCGTCACGGCGGCGTTGCTGCTGCCGAGCCGCAGTGAGGATGAGCAGAACGGGTTGCGCGTGTACTTCGAACAGGATGGGCGCTATGCATTGCTGTCGCTGTCCACGTATCTGTGCCTGGGGCTGATCGTCAATGTCACGTTGTTTCAGGCCTCGCCGGTGGCGCTTTGGGGATTACTGGATGTGATCATGATTGTGTTGCCGGTTTGCGCGTTTGTGGCTCGGACGCGCAAAGCGTATGCGGCGATTACCCTGATTTACGTGCCCATCAGTGTCATCGACACGCTGATTTCGCTGGCGACCTGACGATTCAAGAACGCATTAACAAAAACAATCACCAGGGCTTCTACTGCCACGCCAGCGAAATCGAACTAACCTCCAAACTTGCGCGTTGGTCCAACGGCTGGATCGAACGTTTTCGAGGGGCTCAGGTTTCAGAAAGCTGCCCATCTCAACGACCCGTTTAAAAGCGTTCCGAAATACTTCCAGCAGGCTACAACGCCTTGCGCCGTTGCCTACGACTACGCCAGAATCCGCCGGCTTGTGCGCCGGGTGGGCGGGTTCTATCGTGGGTCGGTCACTGAATAGCAGTGACCGGGTTTGGTAGCCCGTGTATACAAGGTGCGCAATTTCACTATTGGCGAAAGTCTTCGCCTGGCTTTTATGGTGGTCATGCGCAGGGCGCTTTCGAGCGCGCCGGTTTTCCTTGTGTCCCGGTCTACCAACCTGTGCATGGCCGCCACCCATCGTTTGGTAGCGAGAGGGTGATGGCTCCTTTTAAGCGACACAAGGGAGTTACATCATGTTCAAAATCACACCGAATCCGCCAGAAACCGATCCGATCGCGGGCGGCGAATCCCCGGACGCAAAGAAATTCAACGAAGCCGTCGACCGCGCCCTCTCCCACTACCTCGGCCCTGCACCAGAAATCATGGGCACCCCGTATCAACCCAACACGATGTTTATCGTCAATAAAAAAACCAAGACTGAAGAACTGCTGGTGAATGCCAGTGAATCACTCGGCTCGGCTTCGGTGATGCTTGGGGATGTTATCGGGCTGGTGCAGGGACCGGCACGCAAGACACTGCAAGGCAATGCGCAGGTGGTAATGCTTGGGGAGTTGGCGGTGAATCGGGCGTTGGATAACGTGGTGCCGGTGGAGTAACGAAGTCCCCTCCATTGCGTCGCTGATGTGTCGTCATGGAGGGATCAACCAGAAAAGAGAATGGGTGATGTTGATGCGTTCTCGAATCAAACGTTCAGCGGCCTCGTCCTGCTAGCTCCCCTTTCATTCCATGTGGTCCGTGCTCTGCCTTTTATGCCAAACTTCGACTGACGTAATTTCTACAAGGATGTTTGAGATGTCGGGAAAACCTGCAGCTCGTATTACCGATCCCACTTCCTGCCCTCTGCCTGGGCATGGGGTCAATCCAATAGCCTCTGGATCTCCAGATGTTTTCTTCGACGGCTTAGCCGCCGCGCGACAAACAGACAAAAGCGCATGCGGAAGCGCAATTGTCGGAGACGTCGCCTCTACGGTTCTCATCAATGGCTTGCCTGCCGCAACCTTGGGTAGCACCGGCGCCCACGGCAACAATGTCATCAGCGGTTCCGGCACAATCATAATCGGCAACTCTCACACGCCCGCTCCATTTACACCACCACTGCCATTAGTCCTGCCGAACACCTTCGGTCAATCATTCAGCGTGCTTAACAGCGAAACTGGCGAGCCGTTGGCACTTAGGGATTATGTTGCCACCGTCGACGGAGTGACGATTACGGGCGTGACGGACGCGAGTGGCGTAGCTCATATAAAAGCCCCTTCGAAAGACTCAAAAATCTCACTGCATATCAAGTTCAATGCGCCAGCAAGAACGCTTGACGAACTATCGGAGGGGCAGTAATGGCCGAAAATTTTTCAACGAAAGCAACTGCTCAAAAAATTAAGCCCGGTGAGTTCATGTGCCCCATCCCCGTGAAAGTGGATGATCGAGCGGCGACAAGGGAGGCCATTATTAAAAACATCCGCTCATCCGGAGGCACCTTTACTGAACGCTCTAGCTGGGGAGCAGCCAAGGCAAAGCCGGACATGGAGAAGGATTGGGATTATTCAATGATTGCGCTGCATCATGCAGGCCGCTCATACGAGTGCACTCCGGGCGGCGCCAAGCAAATGAAAGGTGTTCAATCTCATCACATGGGCAACGGATTTGATGACATTGGCTACCACTATGCGATTGCTTGTGACGGAACGGTTCTTGAAGGCCGTGACATCAGATTTTTAGGATCAAACGTTCATCTCTTCAATACCGGCGTAATCGGTATTGTGCTTCTGGAGAACTTGACTACCGCAGAGGAAGGCGGAGACATCGTAGCGAAAGGCAGGGAAACACTGGAGTACTTTGGGGTCAGCACAACAAACGTCGTTCCTGCAACACAAGTTGATTCGCTGCTGCGTTTGATCCATGTGTTGAAGGGGGTTTTTGTCATTAAGAATTTTGGTGGCCATCGTGAGTACCCTGGCCAAGTGAGCGAAGGGAAAATCTGCCCCGGCAATATTGGCATGGAACTTGTGAGAAACATCCGAACCAAGACGGGACTTTTACCACCACCGAAGCCAGGTGCGGAGTGAAATATTTCATACTCGCAACTTTAACTTCGTTGCTACTCATTCTAAATATTGGCTTCTACAATGAAGTTTCTGACGCCGAGATCAATAGAATATTTTTCATTAAAAAGCATCCAACGTTTCGAGTGCAGTTTTTTAACATTCACGCCAATGATGGCAATCATCGACGCATAGAAAAACTAACGAGCGAGCAGAGACAGGACATCATGGACTACTGCAAATACAGATTAGGTATCGACTCAGAGGTAACGACCCAAGCCGATATCGAAATGTGCGCAAAGAGGTAGGCCCAATAGGTGGTTAATGAAGGGAGTATTTGGGACCAGACCACTTCAGATTATTTTGGTCTGCTCCCCGCTCCTGCCTTCTGCTATACCTTTGAAAGCTATTACCTGACAGAATTTTTGTTTAGACGCCGATAATTATCCTTCAACTCCTCTACCGACATTGACGGACGAAGGGTATGAACCATAGCGTGGCAATTCGGGCATAGGGGAACAAGGTCCTTTACCGGATCAATTTTATAGCGCTCAGACCTTGTGCTAATGTCAATTCGATGATGCACATGGATATATCCCTCACCAAAATCACCATACGTCCTTCCAAAGTTAAAATTGCAAACAAAACATTCGCTGCCATAGTGTTCAATACAGGCTGCACGTGCTTCTGGATTCCTCTCAACAGCGGTAGCCTTTATATCCCAGCGCCTTCCTTCTTCAAAAATTTCTTCTTTTATAATTCCTTGACTGTCGAATTCGAAAAGCGTCCAACGAGAGTTCTGCCCTAAACTTACCTTACCACCGACCTCTTTCCAAAGAGCATCCGCATCAATTGATGTTAAACATGCAGGCCGCTGATGCCCATAACCTTTAATTTGCCCAAAACCGCGTTCAAAAATATACGGCCCAACCACCTCAAAAACACAGCACCGCTTACTATTAGATGTAGCTATAACCAAATCACCCTCACCCATCCTATTATAGAGATTCCACAAGCTTGGCCCACCAAGATTAGAATTCTTCAATTCTGGATATGATCGAGAAATCAAACTTCTTATTCTTGGGGAGCCATCGACAGACGCATCACGCAAATCACCGATCTTACTCCACCCAATCGCAATTCGACTGCGCTGCTTCATTTCCTGAATTGCATCAGCACTTTCCTCATGATGGGCTACGAGCCGCCAAACTTTCATTTTTGAACTCCTTTTTTACTCTGATGGCTACTCCGGCACTCGCAATTAGCTCACGGCGTGATGCGTTGTTGCCCTTACCTCTTCTTAAATACCTTACTCACGTAATACCTAAAACTCCACCGATCCTTCGGCCGAGGCTTATAGTGCGTTTTATTCCTCTGCCCCGGCTCCCCTCCCACCCCACTCGCCGTGTAGTAATAAAGCGCAATCGATCGACGCGTAACGCCTTCAGGCGTAGTCAACGGCTCCGGATGCCCATGGTTACTGTCCTTATCCGTATTAAAAATCACACACCGGTTATAAACCGGCAGCACCCTCTTCAGGCACTTCTTCATCCCCACATCCCAAAGCTCCAGGTTGCCGCCGTACGCCTCCTGCCAGTCCTCGGTCAGATAGATAATCACGTTCAACCGCCGCTCGACATTGAGCTTTTTGTTCAGCCGGAAATCCGAGTGCACGCCCAGGAAGCCGCCAGTTTTGGTCTCGTGCAACCCGCCACCGACAAAGTAGGGATCAGGGATCAGACCTTGAATGCCGGTGAGTTTTTCGAGGAATTGCAGCATGGGTGCGGAGTTGAAGGTGTTGAACAGGTTCTTCAGGTATGGGCTGCAGGCGTTGGGGCTGATCTGGCGTTTGAGTTGGCCTTTGTAACCGCGCTCGTAGGTCTGTTCGTTTTCGGTCGGTTCGACCGGGAAGTGTTCGCGGATGCTGGTGATGACGTCTGCTTGCAGGAAGTTGTCGATGACGATGTGCGGGAATGGCGTGGCTTGGCTGTATTCGCTGGTCAGCGATTCGCCGAAGGCGCTGGCGGCGTTTTGGTCGAAGTCGAGTTCTGGGGACAGGGTGATCGGAAGTGTTTGTGTGTTGGCTGGCATTGCCGCTCCAATTAACTTGAATGCTTTCAGGTCTTGTCAAACAGGGCCGAGCGCTGGAGGCGTCGCCGCTCTTTGTTGGCTGAGTACAGATGCGATCAGGTTGCCATGTCGGCAATGGCCTGCCGAGTGTCCTTTCTCTAAACGTGGCGCGGCGCTGTAACGGCATGTTTCTGGCTGTCACAAACGCGTCATATTTCCTCTGCTAATCTCCTCGGCGCCCTGCCCTACACCCCAGTCATAGAGCCCCCAAACGAAGGTGCCGCCAAGGTGTTCCCGACTCCCGTTCGCCAGCAAATCATCCTGCGCTCCGACAACCTTCGTTCGGACGACTTCGGTGCGCTGTTTTCCAGATTGTTTGGCAACCGCTATGCCGACAATCCGCCGCTACCGTCGAACATCATCATCGGTGGCGTCTACGGTCGTCACGATGGCGTGAGTTTTCGGCGGATGCATTATCACGGTGATTTCACCGTCGCTTTCCCCGATCCACAGGATGAGATCACGTTCGTCATCCCCACTGCCGGCAAGATCGTTTTCAACCACGCCACCGAGTCCATTGGTATGTCGCACGTGGGGCTGGCGATCGATAAGGCAGATATCCGTTCGATGCGCTTTCTGGATGATCACGCGCATCACGGGATGTCGATCAGTCGTCTTCAGCTCACCGAGCGACTGTCGGCGCTGTTGGAAAAACCGATTGTGCAGAAGATCGTTTTTGAACCCAGCGTGGATCTGAGTTCGGCGGCGTTTCAGGGGATCAAGGCGTTGATTGATCTGGCGACGGGGACGGAGTTTGATTTGTTGATCAACAGCGGGACGTTGATGCCGTCACGGTTGCGCGAGATGTTGGTTGATGCGGTGCTGGAGGCTTGGCCGCACAACTTTTCCGAGGCGTTGCGGCGGCCTGCGGCGATGGTTGCGCCGCGACATGTGAAGTTGGCGGTGGAGTTTATTCAGGCGCATCCGGAGCAATTGGTCAGTGGTGTGGAGCTGGCGCGGTTGAGCCATGTCAGTCAGCGCGCATTGCAGGAAGGGTTTCGGCGGTTTGCCGGGATGTCGATTGTGGCGTATCAGCGGCAGGTGCGGCTGGAGCGGGCTTATGAGGTGTTGAAGCAACGGCATTGCGGGTCGGTGACGGAGGTGGCGTTGCGGTTCGGGTTTAGTAATGTGGGGCGGTTTTGTCAGTATTTTCAGGGGGCTTATGGGGTGAGTCCAGGGGACTTGAGAAGTGGTTTTCGCTCGCTGTGCTGAGCAATTTGCGATGCTCTCGCCAGGGCGTTCGATCTTTTTTAAAGGCGCAGCGGCCGCATACCGCTGCCTTACAACCTGGCGGCGCGTTACTGGAAATCGAAAAACGCTGAAAGGCTCGAGGCTACCATTAGAGCCCTACTGCAATGATGGCAAAATGACTAAACTTCAGCGACACACATCGAGACGTCTCGACCGGGACTCTCGCGGCATATAAGGAGATATTATGCAACGGACTTACCTATCAGATACTAATTCTGACTATAAATGCCTTGAGAACTACTTATCTAATGGTGAATTCGGCAAGTTGCCGGATAAAGAATCCCATATCTTGCAGCATGATGGTTTAAACAATGCGGCGATTTTAGAATTTGTCAGACAAGGGAATCCTGAGTTCGTATCTCTAGACTCAAACAACGAAGTACTGAACGGCATTAACGATCTACTGGATGCTCACGTACTGCCAACTCGCTACGACGCACCCACTAGCTTCCACTTACTCGATTCTTTGGTTGCAACGCTTAGAAGCACCGTTGAGCGATTAGGCATCGATACAAAAAACTTTCCACTTCATGCGACTGTACCAACAGGAATGATCAACGCAATGGTTGTTGATCTGCCCTGCTCTTCAACACCCTTCCTGCTTTTTGACTCGCAACTATTCATCTTTTGCAACTTAATCTCAAAAATATACGCACAATGCCTCTTCCCCGCTGCGGGCACGAACTTCGTCAGCGCAGATACAATAAAAACAACAATCGCTAACGATCCGGGCATTTCTTTACGTTTGACCGGATTACTGGATGCCCTTGTAAGAAATGGAAGGCCCGGCACATCAAAACCTTTCCCTGTCGATTCTAGAACTGTAAGGCTGGCACATGATCTCTGCAGGGGGATGGAGCTTTTCATAGTCGCCCATGAATTTGGCCATGTGTATGCCGGACATCTTGATACCCCGAATTCAAGTTTTCACATGTCTGAGGCAAGCTCCGAGATCCCAAGTTCACATAGAAAAGAATACGAAGCCGACTACGCGGCCTTGATTTTCACTACCCATGCCTTAGAACACGAACACTGGGATTTTTGGCAGATCAATTCTTCTATTAAGCTATTCTTCTCGACTCTCGACCTGATCAACCGCTATGCCGACTATATTACTAATGGGCCAAACAGAAAATTTACAAGTAAAGAAAGCGAAACTCACCCTTCTAATGAAAATAGAAAGAAATCCATCGATATCGCGATAGGCGAACTTGAAATACCAGCTGTGCAAAGGAACCTGGCCAGCCACCACGGGATTTTGATTGAGGAGGCTACGCAGTTGCTTTGGTCCTCCATTACAAAAGACAAGGGCACACTCGGGAGGAATGATCCCTGCTCATGTGGTTCCGGATTGAAATATAAAAAGTGTTGTTCAGCGTAAATTCACTGAAAAATAGACCTTTGCGAAGGTCTATTTTGATGTAGGCGACAAGCTATTTAATATTGGCTCGACACTGCTGAAACCTTGGTCAATTATAGCTTCAAATCCTTGAGATATTTATACAACCCAACACCCTGCTTAAAGATCTTCCACTTCAAGCGGTCATCTTGGCGCAGCGATAAAGCGGCGTACAATCCCTTCGGACTCTTCAGATTCTCCCGCCTGACTCCTGATATAGCACGACAGGAAAACTCAAGCTGATCCCGAATGCTTTTGTAAGCGGTCTCGACAGTTGTTTCTTCGATGGGTAATTGAATGGAAAGATATGCGCCATTGACCTCCGTAAAAAGCAAAAGCATCGGAAGATCCTGAGTACTCTCCAATTCAAAGAGCTCGATAATTTCTCGATTTTCCTCGGGTTCAACCCATATGGGCACCATCATACTCATAGACCCCCCAGGAAATTTGGGGCAACTATGCTCGCCCTGCGCGGGACGAATTGAAAAAACAGCAAAATCCTCCCCGGTGATTTTATTGAACGCCTTCCAATAATGCTCATCGCACAAGACTTTTATGAGATTAGGATGCTCATCCCCGTATAAAACAACACCAAACATTTGAGCAACTTCATTGTTTGAATTGTATTCGTGCACGAGCGTCTTGAATCTACTCATATCGCGTCCATTAACATTTAAATAGTCTTCCATATCGACGCCTTGAAATATCGCCTAATTCAAGGGTCACAATTGTTCAATGACCTCTTTTCCGGTTTGAACGGAGCCATGATAGTCGTATTCAATAGCTACTCGCCACTACTGATTAATGGCCTCGGACTCAATAAAACAATGCATAGCACCAGCACCCGGCATCACTGCAATATGTCGGGAATACTTCTCCCTGGCTCGTGCGCCCGGCCCGACCGCTAGCTGCGCAGCCGAGCCCGGTCCCCATTAAAACGCATAGCTGGCCTTGAGGCCGCCGTTGAAGCCGTGGCTGTCGCCGCCGCCATTGGCGCCGATTTCTGCGCCCAGGCTCAGGGCGCCGAGGCTGGCCATGAGGTTGACGCCGCCGCTGTATTGGTCGCGGTTGTCGAAGGCCGCGCGTTGTTCGATGTCGAGGCCCAGCAGGTGGCTTTGGCTGTCGATCTGGTTGTCGCCCAGTGTGCGTTCGTATCCCACTTGCACGCCGGGCACCAGTTGCCAGCTGCCCATCGCTACCGGGGCAAATGCGATGTTGAGGTTGGCGACGGCGCTGCGGCGGGTGGCGGTGTTGTCGTCGACGTCGAGGGCCAGTTCGCTGCCCTTCTCTTTGAAGCCGTTGAGGTCGAGGTGGCTGACGCGGAAACCGAGGCTGGGTTCGAAGGTCATGCCGTTGACCGGGGTGCGATAACCGAGGGCCACGGTGGCGCCGGTGAGGTTTCCGTGGGTGTTGCCCTTCGCGGTGCCGAGGCCGCCGCCGAGGTCGCGTTTGCTGTCGTAGTCGACGTAGCCGGCGCTGGCGTTGGCGTCGAGAAACAGGCCGCGTTCCAGACTGGTGAAGCCGTAGCGGGCGCCGACGTTGAGGAAGGTAAAGTCGGTGTCGGCTTCGCCACCTGCGCCGCCGACGGTGCCTTTGCTGTAGCCGAAGCCGCCACGGGCGCTGAGTTGTTCGCTGAAGCGCTGGGTGATGCCGACCATCAGGCCTTGGCTGTGTTCGTTGCTGCTTTGCGCGTGGGCCGAGCCGTCGGTGCCGAGGTAGCCGGCGAGCGCGGTGGTCCAGAGGCGAAATTGGCCGACCTTGAGGTCGCTGCCGCTGGCGAACGGTGCGGCGGCTTGTTCAATCATCGCGTTTTGGCGCAGCAGGTAGCTGGCGGCGTCGGCGTGCACCTGGCCACCGACCTGGGATTCGACACCGCCGAGGGTACCGGCGTCGATGGCCGATTGCAGGTAGTAGTTGTAGGCGCTGTAGGTGCCGGACAAGTCAGTGTTCTGCAGCTCGCGGAGCAATTCAGCGCCGGCAGCGGCGTTGCCGATCAACCCGGCCTGACCCGGCAGGCTGTTGTACTCGACCAGTTTGCCGCGCAGAACGTAGATGGTTTCCTGGGACAGGCCGAGGCCTTGCTTGAGGTAGTTGTCCATGCTGCCGTATTGCGCGGTAACTTCGTCGAGGCCGGCCTGAAGGTAACTGGCCTGCACGCCGAGCAACGGCTCGTAAATGGCTGCCATGCTCGGCGGCAGAGCTTTGAGCGTGGCGGCGACGCGGGCGGCGGTGTAGTCGTTGGTCGCGAGGTAGTTGGCCATGATCGTTGTGTTGTCGACACCGGCGATGCTCTGCAACACGGCGGCGGTCCAGCCGGTGCGATCCTTGCCGGCGGTGCAGTGGAACAGTTGCGCGCCGTCGGTGCTGGCCAGTTCGTTGAACAGTTTGTTGAACTGACCGCGCATGCCCGCGTCGTTGACGAAGGCGCGGTTGGTCTGCTCCATCATGGCGATGGCGTCGGCGGCGCTTTTGAAGGAAATGTTGGTGATGTTCGAGCCAGAGGTGGTGGAGCCGATGATGTCGATGTTCTGGTAGGTCGCGCCGCTCAGCATCGTGTCGGGGGTGGCGGCGATTTCGCTGGGGGTGCGCAGGTCGTAGATGGCTTTGATGCCGAGGCCGTTGAGGGTTGCCAGATCGCTGGCAGTCGGCGTCAGCGCGTTGGAACGGTAGAACACCCCGGCGCGCATCGTGCCGTCGTGGGCCGTGGTGTACGCGGTGGTGATGCCGGCGACGTCGCGGAAGTTGTCGATGCCTTGCAGGCGCGGCGTGTCGAGCAGCACGGGCTCGGCAGCGTGGGCGGCGGCGATGGACAGGCTCAGAACGGACAGCGAACACAGAAGACGTTGAAACACGGTGCAGCCTCATTTCGGTTGGCGTTGGGCTGCCTACTATCTGCACTGAATTGACACGAAATATGACAAATTCGCGTAGCGTGAAAATGCCTGCGCGAACGGGCCGTGGGGTGCGTGAATTGTCCATCGGGTCGGATGGTGGAGTTTGCGCGGCGACACTGTAGGAGCGAGCTTGCTCGCGAATGCGGTGGGTCAGCTAAGGTGATGTTGGCTGACAGGGCCCCTTCGGGAGCAAGCTCGCTCCCACAGGGTTCTTCGGCATGCTGGATATCCTGGATTTCACACAAATGTTGTAGGAGTGAGCCTGCTCGCGATAGCGGTGGGTCATTTAGCAATGATGTGGCTGATAGACCGCGATCGCGAGCAGGCTCACTCCTACAGGGTTTTTTGGGCTATTGGAGGTCTGTGGTTTGCCACAAACCTGTGGGAGCAAGCCAGCGCCCACAGGATTGTCGTATCAGAAAAAACTGCCCTCGTCGCTGCGCACGCCAGCCACAATCTGCGCGATCGCCGGCCCATGCTTCAATTGGTCTGGCTGACAACCTTGATGTGCGTGATACCTACTCGCTCGGCATGTTCGAGGATCTGCTCGGGCGTTGAATCCGCGGTGGGCATGATCAAGCCGTTTTCTGCATCGCCCAGATGCAGTTCCAGCAGATGCATCGCGGCTTCGTGCCTGGCCAACTGCTCCTCCTTGAGTTCAAGCAGAAAAGTCCGAGGCTCGCCGTTAAATCGATATTCGATGTGATAGGTGTACATGATGTCATCCGCGTCAGTAGGAAAAGGCAACTGATTATCCTGACGCGGTGGTCAGTTTTTAGTTCAAATTGAATCGCCTCTCAGGCCGGTATGGATTTCAAGGCAAACTTTTTCCTTGCCGAGGCGTCCCTTTCTTAAACCCCCAACCGGCTGATTTCAGCCAAGGACTGGCGATGACCTTCTTCATTTTTCTTCTGGCCTGCGCAGCAGCGGCAACCACCGGCGTGATGTTCAAGCCGGGGCCGTGGTACGAAGCGCTGAACAAACCGGGTTTTACCCCGCCGAACTGGGCTTTCCCGGTGGCCTGGACGATTATCTATCTGCTGCTGGCTTGGGCCGGTTATCGCTTGAGCCTGATCCCCGGCAGCCAGACCGTGCTGGCGCTATGGGCGGCGCAGATTGCACTGAACACGCTATGGACGCCGGTGTTTTTCGGCGCGCATCAGGTGTTGGCGGCGATGGTGATTCTCACCGTGTTGTGGCTGGTGGTCGCGGCGATGGTGGTGCTGGCGATACAACTTGACCTGATCACTGGCTTGATCCTGTTTCCTTATCTGGCGTGGCTGTGCGTGGCGGCGGCGTTGAATTTTTCCATCCTGATCAAGAACCGCTGATGACCAGTGCCAATTGGGGTACTGAAACACCGTGGCCGCAGGGCGAACGCGAGTTGGCGCAGGTGCGCGCCTTCAACAGGAAGCTGGCCTGGCTGCCGCGCTTCAAGATCCGCAATCGCCTGACGCCGCGTTTGATTCAAGCGCTGTTGCGCGTCAGTCAGGTCGGCGGTTCGGGCGCGTTGCGCAAGTTTGGCCTCACGGCCGAGCGCAAGCTGATTGATAAAGTGCCCGTGCGGATCATCCGCCCCAAGGGCCCGGCGAAAGGCGTGGTGCTGGATTTTCACGGTGGCGGCTGGGTGATTGGCAATGCGCAGATGGATGACAACTTCAATGCGGCCATCGCCGACAGCTGTCAAGTGACCGTGGTTTCGGTGGATTATCGACTGGCCGTGTCCACGCCCATCGAAGGCTTGCTGGAGGATTGCCTCAACGCCACTCGTTGGTTGTTACAAGAGGCTGAGTTCGCCGGCCTGCCCGTCGTGGTAGTCGGTGAATCGGCGGGCGGCCATCTCGCGGCGGCAACCTTGCTGGCGCTGAAGCAATGGCCGGATTTACTGCAACGCATAAGCGGTGCGCTGCTGTATTACGGCGTCTACGACCTCACCGGAACACCCAGCGTACGCAACGCGCCTGCGGACACACTGGTGCTGGACGGCCCCGGCATGGTCGAGGCGTTGCGCCTGCTGACGCCCGACATGACCGACGAGCAGCGCCGCCAGCCTCCGTTGTCTCCGTTGTACGGCGACTTCAGCGGCTTCCCGCCTGCGCTGCTGTTTGCCGGCGAACTCGATCCACTGCGCGACGACACCCTCGACATGGCCAAACGCTGGGCGCAATCGGCGCCGGTGGAAATGTACATGCTGCCCTCCTCGCCCCACGGTTTCATCCACTTCCCCACGGCCATCGCTCAGGGGGTTCTGGCCTACAGTCGGCAATGGATTTCGGCACGCATCGAGGCCGACATTCAAGCGCTTTGAAGCGCTGTGGCTTCGTACAACTGCCGATAGACCGCGACCAGTTGTTCGAGGGTAAACGCCAGATTGCGCCCGCTGGGATTGGGCAGCACCCAGACCGCCGCACCGCCGAAAGTTTCCGGTTGAAGCCCCCAGACAATGGTTTTTTTCCCGGAGAGCCCCGCGTAAGCCGCTTTGCCGAGAAACGCTACATGCTGCGGTTTAAAGTGGGCCATCTTCGCTTCGAAATCCGCCGCAGCGGCGACAAACTCCTGCGCCGAGACCTGATCCGCCCGCGCAGTTGGCCGTGCGACCAGCGCCGTCAATCCACAGCGGTACTGCAGAATCGAGCGATCGTTTTCCGGGCGGACTTCTTCGGGCGTGAACCCGGCCAGATGCAGAGTGCGCCAGAACCGATTGCTGCGCCCGGCAAAATGGTGTCCCTGCTCTGCCGCCAACAACCCCGGATTGATCCCGCAAAAGACCACTGAGAGTTCATCCGCGAGAATGTCTTCAAGGCCTTTCATGGCCGCGCTCAGCCGCAGATCACGCTGACGGCGTTGCGCACGATCGCGGTCAGTTCGTCACGGGATTTGCCTGCTCGCGCGCGGATCGAAATGCTGTGCAGCAGCGAAGAAGTGATCACTGCCAGCGCGGCGAGGTCGCTGTCGGGTTTCAGTTCGCCAGCGTCGATTGCCGTTTGCAGACGTGCTTCCAGATCAGCGTCCAACTGGCTGAGGCGTGCCGATAGCACATTGCGGATTTCCGGGTCTTCGACCGCTTCGGTGGTCGCCGTACCGATGGCAAAGCAGCCGCGAGGCTGGCCGTCGCCCGAGAAATAGATCGCCAATTGCCCTTCGTAAAAACCGCGCAACGCCTGGGCCAGGGTCAGGCTGCTGTCGGTCAGCGCGGCCTGCATGGCGGCGTGCGCGGTGTCCCAATATTGATCCAGCGCCTTGATGTACAGCGCGTGTTTATCACCGAACGCGGCGTACAGACTTGGCCGGTTCATGCCTGCGGCGGTGGCGATGCTGTCCAGCGAAGCGCCGGAATAACCGGTGTTCCAGAACACGCCAAGGGCCTGTTGCAGCGCTGTTTGCGGGTCATAGGCGCGAGGACGGCCGCGGCCTTTTCCTTCTGTCGATTTATTTTGTGCCATGCCGTACAAATTCCTTGCAAGGAGGGGAAGTCGCTCATATTCTTACATCATCGCACAAAATTAGGGAACCAGAAATTCCCTGGTCAACAGCTTTGTTGTTGCGCAGTTCGAATGGGCTGTAGCAACGACGAACAGCGGTAAGGAGCGATCCTCCCCCGCCGCGCACCGATTTGATTTTTCGCAGCCATTAATCACGTCGCGGCCACAGGCGATTGCCCCGGTCGGCCCGATGTCCCGTTTGCGCTTCAGCATTTTGGATAGAGCAGATCATGACCCAGCCAATTGATCTCACCGCAGTACATGCCAGTGCCCAGCCGATCCGGGATCTGGCGGACGCCCCGCCAAAAACACCGCTCAAGCAAAAGCTGCGGCCACTGTTGATGGCCGGCCTGCCCGCGCTGTTCGCGGTCATCGGCTACAGCCAATACCGGGCGAACGAGCCTTACGTTTCCACCGACAACGCCTATGCCCGCGTGGCCAAGGCATCGATCAATGCACGGGTGTCCGGGCAAGTGGTCGAGATTGCCGTTGATGACAATCAACCTGTGCGCAAAGGCCAGGTGCTGTTTCGCATCGATCCCCAACCGCTGCAGATTGCGGTCGACCGCGCCGAAGCCCAGCTAGGCAATGCTCGCCTGCGCATCGACGGCCTCAAGGCCAGCTATCGCCAGCAACAGGCCGAACTGCAATCGGCGCGAGCATCGGCGGACTACGATCAGAAAGAATTCGTCCGCAAAAAAGCGCTGATCGCCAGCGAGTTTGTTTCGCGGGCGGCTTATGAGCGCGCCGACACCGACCTGAAAGTCTCACGCCAACGCATCGCCGCGATCGAGCAACAGATCGCCAGCACCGTGGTCGCCCTCAACGGTGATCCTGACATCGCCATCGACCGCCACCCGACGGTGCGTGAAGCCAAGGCTCAGCTCGACGAGGCGCAGCTTTATCTGTCCTACGCCACGGTGATCGCACCGGCAGACGGCATCGTTGCCAAGGTCGACGACTTGCAGGTGGGCAATTACGTGAGTAACGGCAGCGCGGCGTTCGCGCTGATTTCCGACCGCGAGACCTGGGTCGAAGCCAACTTCCGCGAAACCCAACTCACCCACATGCGCCCCGGTCAAACGGCGACGATCACGCTCGACACTTATCCTGACCGGCCCTTCAAGGCCCACGTGATCAGCATGAGTCCCGGCGCCGGCGCGGACTTCGCCCTGCTGCCGCCAGAGAACGCGACCGGCAACTGGGTCAAGGTCGTGCAACGGGTGCCGGTGCGCCTCGAACTCGATGACGCCGACCCGGCCATGCCGCTGTTCTCCGGCACCAGTGCCACGGTTGAGGTCGACACCGGCCACCGCACGCCTTGGTGGTATCCATTCAAGTCGTTGCTCAGCGCGGGGTAATGGGTGATGAACAACACTGCTGATCTGCGTGCATTGCGCTTCGTCGCTTTACTGGCGACTTATCTGCAATCGATGAATCTGCCGTTGCCCAATGCCGCGCTGCGTTTGATCCAAGGCAGTCTGTCGATGACTGACGATCAGGCCGGATGGATTTTCACGGCTTATCTGGCCGCCAGCGCGATCACTTTGCCGGTCGCCCAGTGGCTCGCCGCCGCCTTCGGCTTGAAGCGGGTCTATCAGATTGCCCTGGTGCTGTTTGCCCTCGGTCTGTGGCTCGGCACATTGGCCAGCACGCCGCTGGAATTCATCGCCACGCGCATTCTGCAAGGCCTGGCCAGTGGCGTATTGGCGCCGCTGTCGATGGCAATTGCCGTGGAAACCTTGCCCGCTGAAAAGCGTCCTGCGTTCGGCGCGAAATGGACAGCGCTGGTGCTGTTCGGCATCGTCAGCGGGCCGAGCATTGGCGGCCTGATCTGCGAGTACTTCGACTGGCGGCCCATGTTCTACCTCAGCCTGCCGCTGATCGCGTACATCTTCCTGGTGGTGACGTTGCTGCTCGCCGAGAAAAAAGCCGAGCAGCGTCCGCCGTACGACTTTTTCGGTTTCGGCACCTTCACCCTCGGCATGATTAGCCTGCAGATGCTCCTCGACCGTGGCGAGCGCCTGGGCTGGTTCGACTCGCTGGAAATCTGCATCGAAGCGCTGACCTGCGCGCTCGGGCTGTACCTGTTCATCGTGCATCGGTGGACCGCCAAGGTGCACTTTGTCAGCAAGGCGTTGCTCGGCGATCGCAACTTCGTGCTGGCGACGGTGATGTTCTTCGCCCTCGGTTTCGTCCTGCTGTCGACCATGGCGCTGACCTCGCCGATGCTCGACGAAATCATGGGCTACCCGCCGGACACCACCGGCTTCCTGACCATCCCGCGTGGCATCGGCCTGGTCGGCGCGTTCCTGCTGATGGGCCGTGCGCCGAACTGGATCGACACACGGCTGTTTATTGCCGCCGGTATCGCGCTGGTCGTCTACGCCAATGGGCTGATGCTCGGCTACTCGCCGCTGATGGACTGGACGCCCGTGGCCTGGAGCGGATTCATTCAAGGCGTCGGCCTCGGCGTATTGATGCCGGCGCTGAGCAAGGTCGCGTTCAGCACTCTCAACCCGGCATTGCGCCCGGAAGCCACCGGTCTGTTCAACCTGATGCGCGTCTATGGCAGCACCCTCGGTGTGGCAGTGGTGCAGATCTTTTTCTTCAACAACACCCAGGCCATGCACGTCGCGCTGGTCAGTCAGCTGACGCCCTACAGCACGGCACTGCCGACCTCGTTATCGGCGCTGGAAGGTTTGAATCACCTGGTGACCCATCAGGCCGCGTTCGTCGCAGTCATGGGCCAGTTCAAGATTCTGATGCTGGTGATGCTCGCGGTGAGTCCGCTGTTGCTGTTGCTGCGCAAACCGGCTGCGGCCAACTGATCTTTGTGGAGTCTGCAAAATGAAAACGTCTACGCGCTTCACTCGTTCAGCAATCCCCGGAACCTTCAGCGCATTGGCCCTGATGGTGATGCTCTCGGCCTGCACTGTCGGCCCTGTTTTTCAGCGTCCCGCCGCCAGTTCGTCAGAACACTACGATGAACAAGCCGAGCAATCCTCCGGCGCTCAACGCTTCGACATGGGCCAACGCCTGCACGGCGATTGGTGGACGGCACTGCGCTCGCCGAAACTCGATCAAGTGATGCGCCGCGCCATCGACGGCAACCTTGAACTGGTCGCCGCTGACGCAACGTTGCGCCAGGCCGCCGCGTCAGTTGCCGCAGCGGAAGGCGCGCTGTACCCGCAAGTGGATTTCGCGGCGGCGGGCGGTCGTCAACGCAGCCACAATGGACCGCAGCCGAGCGTTGCCAATGTCTACGCCATCGGCCCGCGAGTGGCATTCGATCTGGATGCCTTCGGCGGTATCAAGCGTGAAGTCGAAGGCCAGCAGGCGTTGGCCGATTTGCACAAACACCGCTACGAAGCGGCCTACCTCACACTGACCGGTGAAGTGGCCCGACAGGCGTTGCTCATCGCCTCGGCCAACGCGCAGATCGCGGCCGTGCAAACGCTGCTGGCCAATGACACAAAGAACCTTAATCTGGTACAACGCGCTCAGCAGAGCGGCAGCACCACGCGCATTGATGTGTCGCTGGCCGAAACCCGCCTCGCTCAGGATCGCACCCTGCTGCCGCCCCTCGCCCAGCAGCGTGATGCGGCGCGGCATGCCTTGTCGATTCTCGCTGGCAAAGGCCCGGCCGACTGGATCGCGCCGGACTTTACCCTCGACGACTTTGCCTTGCCAGCGACGCTGCCGGTCAGCCTGCCCTCGGAAACCGCGCGCACCCGGCCGGACATCCTGCAGGCCGAAGCCGAACTGCACATGGCCAGTGCCGCCGTGGGCGTAGCGACGGCCAATCTCTATCCGCGTATCGAACTGTCGGCCTCGTTGGCGCAAGCCGCTTCCGGCAATGGCGGCGCGGCGCTGTGGGGCTTTGCTGCCGGGCTGACCGCGCCAATCTTCAATGGCGGCACGCTGAAAGCCGAGCGCCAGGCCGCCGTCGATGGCTACAACGCCTCACTCGCGCGTTATCAGCAGACGCTGATTCAGTCGTTCGGCCAGGTCGCGGACAGCTTGCAGGCGATCCATCACGGCGCCGAACAAAACCTTGCGCAGGACGATGCATTGCGCGCCGCTGACAGCAGCTTGCGACTCAACCAACAGGCTTACGCCCAAGGCGAAAACAGCGTTCTGCAAGTGCTCGAAGCCGAGCGTGCCTACGAGCAAGCGTTGCTCGGGCAGATTCAGGTGAAGACCGCGCGCTATCTCGACACCGTGCAGTTGTACGTGGCGCTGGGCGGCAATGCCGTCGGTGTCTTCGAGCAGAAAATCGCCGCGCGAGCCGGCACCGAGCAAACACCGCTGTAACCACCGACACTGGAGAAAAACCATGACTTACGAAGCCTTTCACGGTGCGCTTCGCGACACCCGCTGGCCGCTGAACAACGGCGCTGGCTCGATGCCGGCCGTTGGCTTTGGCACGTTGTTCCGCGATTTGAGCACCACCACTGAAGCGGTCAAATGCGCGTTGGAGGTGGGTTTCCGCCATTTCGACTGCGCCGAGCGCTATCGCAATGAAACGCAGATCGGCGTGGCGTTTCAGCAGGTTTTTGCTGCCGGCCAGATTCGCCGTGAAGACGTGTTCATCACCACCAAACTGTGGAACACCAACCACCGGCCCGAGCGGGTCAAGCCTGCCTTCGAGGCGAGCTGTCAGCGTCTGCAAACCGACTACATCGATTGCTACCTGATCCACACGCCGTTCGCTTTTCAGGCGGGGGATGATCAGGACCCACGGGATGTGTTCGGCCATGTCATTTACGATGGCGAGATCACGTTGCTCGACACCTGGCGTGCGCTGGAAAGTCTGGTGGACGAAGGTCGCTGCAAGTCCATCGGCCTGTCGGACATCACTTTGCAGGCGCTGAAAGAAATCGTCGCACACGCCCGGATCAAACCGGCCGTGGTGCAGATCGAGTCGCACCCGTACCTGCCGGAATGGGAAATGCTCGAGTTCTGCCAACAGCAAGGCATCATCCTTCTGGCGTTCGCGCCGCTGGGCCACGGGATGCAACCGAACGTCCTTGCCGACGCTGTGCTGACCGGCATTGCCCGACATGTGCAGAAGACCCCGGCGCAAGTGGCGCTGGCGTGGGCGGTGCAGCGTGGCACGGCGTTTCTGACGACGTCAGCGACGCCGAGCCATATTCAGGAGAATTTTGATATAGCGACATTGCCGCAACGGGCGATGCGTGAGATCAAGGAAGATATCAGCACGCGGATCCGTTTCAATTCGGTGGTGGAAACCGGGGTGCCGGGGTTTATTGCT
This sequence comes from Pseudomonas sp. A34-9, assembly GCF_029543085.1. Lineage (NCBI taxonomy): Bacteria > Pseudomonadati > Pseudomonadota > Gammaproteobacteria > Pseudomonadales > Pseudomonadaceae > Pseudomonas > Pseudomonas sp. A34-9. The sequence continues at coordinate 3,733,233 of NZ_CP119967.1, forward strand.
GGGCGTACGGCTTGAAGTCGGTGGCGTGACGCAGAGTGTAACCCTCACCCCCGGCCCTCTCCCGGAGGGAGAGGGAGCCTGATCGCGTGCTATTCAAATCCTGAGTTCGACTTGATCTTTCAGGTCGGCGGACAGCGCAAGACACCTCGGTCAGTCCCCTCTCCCTTCGGGAGAGGGTTAGGGTGAGGGGCCGCCATAAAAAGTGAACCGCGATTCACCAACACCACACAACCCACCATAAGGCGGAACAACGATGGACGTTTTCCAGAGCATGCGGTTCTTCGTCGCCGTCGCGCAAAGCGGCAGCTTCACAGCGGCCGCCGAGTTGCTCGACACCACCACAACCAACGTCTCCAAAGCCGTGTCGGCCCTTGAAGCCCGCTTGCACACACGTCTGATCAACCGCACCACCCGCCGCCTCGCCCTGACCGAAGCCGGGCTGCGTTACCTGCAACGCTGCGAGCGCATCCTCGACGATGTCCGCGAGGCCGACGAAGAAGCCGGCACTGCGCAAACCCTGCCCGTGGGCCGCTTGAAAATCCATGCGATGTCGGCCATCGGCAACCACTACGTGATCGACGCCATCGCCCGCTATCGCGAGATTCATCCCACGGTGATGTTCGACCTGACCCTGACCAACCGCGTGCCGGACCTGCTCGAAGAGGGCTACGACATGTCCATCGTATTGGCCCGCGAACTGCCGGATTCCGGCTTCGTCGCGCAGCGTCTGGGCATCACCTACAGCATCCTCTGCGCCTCACCCGCGTACCTGGAAAAACGCGGCACACCGCACTCGCCCGCCGCCCTGGGCGAACACGAGTGCCTGCGCATCGTCAACACGGTAATGCCGGTGGAGCACTGGACGTTCGAAGGTCCGCAAGGCCTGGAGACCATCACCATTCCCCTGTCACCCTTCCACATCAACACCGCCGACGGCATGACCATCGCGATCAGAAAAGGCATGGGTATCGGCATTCAGCCGATAGCGTCGGCCGTGGATGGCCTGCGTGCGGGGACGTTGGTGCGGGTGTTGCCGGAGTACCGGCTGGAGGAGTTGAACCTGTTCGCGATCTATCCGTCGCGCAAGTTCGTTGATGCGAAGACCAAAACCTGGGTGGATTTTCTCAAGCAGTCGATCCCGGAATTACTGGCATCGGATGAAGATATTGCGGGAGCAAGAAAGCACTGAGCGCAGCAGACAAGGAGTGTCGACCCTCCCTTCTCTGCACTGAATCAACTGGAGCAGCCAGTGCCCATGACCTGGTATTGCAAAACATGGCGCTCGCCATGGGAATCTTCATAAGTCATCTGAACCGGCACCGGTGCACACTCGTTCGCCGGCTCAGTGATCGAGATCACATGTTCGATATCGAGTTTTGTCGAGTAGGCATAGGTTTCGACCGGCAGGTTTTGCGTTTCTGTCGTACCCGCATAGGCCTGTGCGCCCAGACTGCCAAGCAGTAACGCCATTGCGATTTTCATTGCGTTCATGAGGTTCACCGTCTCGTTGAGTTGACCGCTTCAGCGTGATTGCTGGCGGCTTGAGGACGATGCTAGGGAATGACGGTGGCGGGAAAAATCGGGCGACGGGACAAACACTGTTGCCAAATCGGAGGGGAATGGCAGCGCACGTGTCAGAGGGGGGTTCAATCCGAGGCGGAGGATTTATATTCCGGAATCAACAGCGTCACCTCTTATCGGTCTGCCGCAAATGGCTACGCTCAGGCGAGGTAAAAGAAGTACAGCGCCAAACCCAGCAACTGCATGATCAACAGGATCGCAAGCAGGTGATTGCAGCCCTTCCACACCTTGCTCACCGGTTGGTTTTTGGCCACTCGGTAACGAAGATAGCTGTCGAGTGAAAGCGACGCCGTGGGAATGAGCACGAACAGAAACGTCAAAAAGAAATTAAACATTTCCTTTGCCCATCGACTCCCAACATGAAACCGGATTTGTTCGCTGCATCGTGCGCTGCTCAAGTCGTCTGAGCAGACAGCTTAGCTGATCGGCATGCCCCCGGAATCCGTGGGGTCCTGCAACGCAGCGATCCCGGGCAATAACACTTAGTGGGGACAAGTCGGTGAAGTGCAAACCCGCAAAGCCGCCATTCAATGGCAGAATCCCCTGACCCTGAAGATTTCGGAGACCACAATGCTGCGCGTGTTTGAACAACGGCTCGACCCCTTCCCCCCCGACGAAGCGCCCCCTCCGCCCGTTGGCCTGATGCGGTTCCTGTGGGCCTGCACGCGCGGTGCACGCGGTTATATCCTGGCGCTGGCGCTGCTCAGTGCCGGTGTTTCTATCTACGAAGCCTGGCTGTTTTCCTTTCTCGGCCAGGTCGTCGATCTGCTCTCAACGTGGCAGGCCGGCGGTGGTGTCAACGCGCAAGAGAGTCGCATGCTCTGGGGCATCGGCATCGTGTTGTTGATCAGCATCGGCCTGGTGGCGTTGCGCACCATGGTTCAGCACCAGATCCTGGCGATCAATTTACCGTTGCGGCTGCGCTGGGACTTTCACCGGCTGATGCTGCGGCAAAGCCTTTCGTTCTTCTCCGATGAGTTCTCCGGACGGGTCACGACCAAGGTCATGCAGACCGCATTGGCGGTGCGCGAAGTCTTGTTCACGCTCATCGAAATCGCCCCCGGCATCGGCGTTTACTTCATTGCGATTATCGCCCTCGCCGGCGGCTTTGCGCTGAAACTGATGCTGCCATTCATTATCTGGGTCGCGTTGTTCGGGCTGGCCATGGTGTATTTTGTGCCGCGTCTGGGCCAGGTCGGCCAGGAACAGGCCGATGCGCGATCGTCGATGACCGGACGCATTGCCGACGCTTACACCAACATCACCACGGTGAAACTGTTCTCGCACTCCAAACGCGAAGCGCACTTCGCCCGCGCGGCGATGGAAGATTTCAAGCTCACCGGTTTTCGCCAGATGCGCCTGGTCAGTCAGTTCGAAATCGTCAATCAGGCGCTGGTGGTCGGGCTGATTATCGGTGCCGGCGGTTATGCCCTGTGGCTGTGGCACCTCGGCCAGGTCGGCACCGGCGCGGTGGCGGCGATCACCGCGATGGCGCTGCGCATCAATGGCATGTCGCACTGGATCATGTGGCAAATGACCTCGCTGTTCGAGAACATCGGCACCGTGCAGGATGGCATGGCCACCCTCACCCGTGGCCCCAAAGTGCAGGACGCGCCGAACGCCGGCGTGCTGGTGCCGGCTGGCGGCGCGGTGACGTTCGACAAGGTCAATTTCAACTACAACGGCGAACGCCAGGTCCTCGACAACCTGAGCCTGAGCATCCGCGCCGGCGAAAAAATCGGTCTGGTCGGCCGCTCCGGTGCGGGCAAGTCGACGCTGATCAATCTGCTGCTGCGTTTCTATGATGTCGACAGCGGCGAGATTCGCATCGACGGCCAGAACATCGCGCAGGTGAGCCAAGACAGCCTGCGCAGCGCCATCGGCATGGTCACCCAGGACACATCGCTGCTGCACCGCTCGATTCGCGACAACATCGCCTACGGCCGCCCGGACGCCAGCGACGAAGATATCCGCCGCGCCGCCGCCAACGCGCAGGCCGACGGCTTCATCGGCCAACTGAGCGACAAGCAAGGCCACAGCGGCTACGACACTCTGGTCGGTGAACGCGGCATCAAGCTCTCCGGCGGCCAGCGTCAACGCATCGCCATCGCCCGGGTGATGCTGAAGAACGCGCCGATCCTGCTGCTCGACGAAGCCACCAGTGCGCTGGACTCCGAAGTCGAAGTGGCCATTCAGGAAAGCCTCGATGAAATGATGCAGGGCAAAACCGTGATCGCCATCGCCCATCGGTTGTCGACGATTGCCGCGATGGATCGACTGATCGTCATGGATGAGGGACGGATTATCGAGCAAGGAACGCACGCAGAACTGCTGAACAGAAACGGCATTTATGCACGGCTCTGGCAGCATCAGAGCGGCGGGTTTCTGGGTGAGGATCAGGGCGTGGCGGCGGCGATGGATCAGGCTTGAGGTCCCCACATGATCCCTCCTGGTGCCGGCGACTTACCGGTTTCATTGACCCCAACAGGAGGGTTTATGGGCAATTGCGTAACCAGGCAAGAACCATACGGATGCGGAATCTGCAGTGATAACCCTTCGAAGCGAGCCGTCCCGCCCTACCCTGCCGACGTGACCCTCGCCGCCGGCGCAGGATGACGCGACGTCACCAGGCCAATAAAGGAAATCGCCAGCGCCAAGCCAATGGTGGTGGTGACTTCGGTGCGGTGCTCGGGGGTGATCATCATCACCGCCAGCGCGGCACAAATGAACACGATTACCAACCACGTCAGCCACGGAAACAGCCACATGCGAAAGGTCAGTTCGACCTTGCGCTGACGCAATATCCGGCGCATGCGCAGCTGCGATACAGCAATCGCCAAGTACACCAGCAAGGCAATCGCACCGGAGCTGGCCAGCAGGAATTCGAACAGCCCGGCCGGCATGAAATAGCTCCACACGGTGATCGACGCACCGAGCACGGTGCTGGCGATAACAGCGGCCCGTGGTACGCCTGCCGAGGAGGTTGTCTTGAGCATTTTTGGCGCGTCGCCACGCCGGCCCAGTGAGTACAACATGCGCGAGGCAATGTAGATCGAGGAGTTCATGCAACTGGCTACGGCAATCAGCACGACCACGTCGACCATGAACTTGGCGTGCGGAATGTTCATGATTTCCAGGGCGCGCTGATAAGAGCCGACCGAGGCCAGCAACGGATCATTCCAGGGCACCACGGAGATCACCACGAAGATCGACAGCAGGTAAAACACACCGATGCGCCAGATCACCGAACGCGTGGCCTTGGCTATGTTTCGCGACGGATCGTTCGATTCGGCGGCGGCGATGGTCACCGCTTCCGTGCCGATGAAGCTGAACATGATGGTGATAAAAGCGCCAACCACCGCTGACAAGCCATTGGGCGCAAATCCACCGTGCTCGGCCATCAAGCCGCTCAAGCCGCTGACTTCTCTGTCGGGAATCCAGCCCATCAACACGGCAAACCCGACACCGATAAAACCAATGATCGCCACGACTTTGGCCATGGCGAACCAGAATTCGAACTCACCGTATTTGGACACACTGAACAGGTTGGTCACCACCAGCGCAATGATCGAGCCCAACGCAAACAGCCAGGCATCGACCTGCGGGAACCATTGGTTAAGCACATGCCCGGCCGCCAGCGCTTCGATAGGAATGACCAACACCCAGAACCACCAGTAGAGCCAGCCAATGGTGAAGCCGGCCCAGCGCCCGATCGCCTGGTCGGCATAAGTGGAAAACGAGCCGGTGTCCGGATTGGCCACCGCCATTTCGCCGAGCATGCGCATGACCAGCACGACGAGCAACCCCGAGAACAGATAAGCCAGCAGAACCGCCGGCCCCGCCGCCGCAATGGCGTGCCCCGAGCCTACGAACAATCCGGCGCCGATAATCCCGGCAATGGACAGCATGGTGACGTGACGAGGCTTGAAGCCCTGCGCCAATTGGCTACTCGAATCCGTTGAGTTCGGGCTGATCATTGGTTTTTTTATTCTCTGCTGATCGACATTCAAGCGAACTGATGTGGGCAAACGATCACCGTCGTTGCCCGTTGAACTCCCCGAAAGAAGCCCTGCTCAACCGCCGCAGTTCTTATCATGATCTGGCTTAATGATTCTGGACACCCCTGAAGGGCGTAATCTACGCCCAACGACGAGGTGTAATTTTGACTAGACGGTACTTTTCGACAGATTTCAAACGGGACGCGGCTTGCTTGGTACTGGATAAAGATTATTCAGTAAGTGAGGCCTGCGAAGCGATGGGGGTGGGCCCGACCGCTCTGCGCCGCTGGGTTGAGCAGTTGCGCCAGGAGCGCAACGGCAAGACGCCCGAAAGATCCAAGGCCATGACACCCGATCAACAACGCATTCAGGAACTGGAAGCAAAAATCCGACGGATTGAGCGTGAGAAAGAAATCTTAAAAAAGGCTACAGCTCTCTTGATGTCGGATTCCCTCGATCGATAAGGCTGGTCGAGGAGTTAAGCGAGCAATATCCAAGAACCGAGTTGTGTGGTGTGTTTGGAATCAACCGCAGCAGTTTTTACGACCGGTTGAAACAGGGCACAAAAGTTGATGTTGAACGCGATCGCCTCAAGATCAAGGCTGTTGAACTGCATCAGCAAAGTCGCGGTTCGATGGGCGCGCGAGGCCTGTCAGAGGCGTTGCGTAACGAAAAGGAGTCTGTAGGTCGCTACATGGCTCGTAGCCTGATGCGCGAAATTGGATTAAAGAGCCAGCAACGGCGCAGGCATCGTTACAAACCCAGCGGCGCGGAGGCTCAATACGCCCCTAACCATTTGGAGCGTAAATTCAACGTCGAGGCGCCCAATCAAGTGTGGTGTGGCGACGTGACTTACATCTGGGCGGGTACTTACTGGGTTTATCTGGCTGCGGTACTTGATCTGCATGCCCGACGCATCGTCGGCTGGGCGATGTCCCGAAGCCCGGATTCAGCACTAACCTGTCAAGCCTTGAAGGTGGCTTTCGAGTCGCGAGGACGGCCTGAAAACTTAATGTTCCATTCGGATCAGGGCTGTCATTACAGCAGCAAAATGTTCCGTGAAACGTTGTCGGACATGCGGATAAAACAAAGCATGAGTCGACGGGGAAACTGCTGGGATAACGCTCCGATGGAACGTTTCTTTGGCAGTTTGAAATCTGAATGGATACCCAAGGCCGGCTACCGAAACGAAGACGAAGCCAGTACCGATGTGTTGCGCTACCTGACCCACTATTACAATCGGATCAGGCTGCACAGCCACAACGGTTATAGGACTCCGGTAGCCATGGAGGCCCTGGCGGCATGAGAAATGAACAAAACCCTATAACTGTGTCCAGTATCGTTTGACCAGATCATCAACCCCATGATCTCTATGGGGTTATCTTGACTTAAAGACACCTCACCTTACCCGGCCTGCCCGGTGAATCAGTAGCCTGATTGCGCCATGGTTGTGTCTGATATCGACATACGAGAACCCGGCGTTCGTGGTGGAAACCGGCGAGTCACTGATCGCACATTCCAATCTGTGTGCGCTGCAACGCCGCATAACTCGGCAACTCAATCGCATCAGCCTGCGGCGAAAGGATCTCGCCGAACACGGTTTTTAACCCCGGCGCGGTGGCCAGGCGCAACACCGCGTGAGGTTTGTCGCCACGCACCTGCCGTTTCCGTCGATCGGCCGCGTTGCCGCCAACGGCGAGGCGTTCCGCTGGATTCCGGCGATCTGGGATTACTGATTGAGCTAGCTCCACACCGTTTCGCCCGGCCTTGTTCGGGCGACGTTGTTTTCGCCTTTTACATGGCTGTTCCGGAACAACAGCTACCTTTCCTCCTTTACATGGAACGACAGCCGATCCTTGTTCTCTACCGCTGAACCTACAGCGGAGGGATTGACCATGATTGCCACTGAAACCGGTATGAAACCGGGTGAGCGTTATCGCATTGAAAGCGTCGAGCGCGCGCCCCAATTTTCCGGGTTTTTCCTCGACGGCAAGTATTACCTTGGCCCCGAGTTACAGACGGCCGTGGGCTGGCTCGAAGGGCAGAACTTCCTGTACGACCAACTCGATCCCAATGGCGAACCGGTTTATCCGGACAGACTCGTCGGCACGATCACCGCGCGGACACTGGAATTGTCAGATGGCCTGCGTCTGAGCATCGAGGAGATGCCCTTTCAGGCAGACGCTGTCACGCCATTCCAGAGGCTTGACGAAGTGACGGTTGAAACCCGACCACTGGCGATATCACAGCGGCATACAGCAGCAGGCTTGCGCCAACCGATGCAACCTTCGGCGCTGCTGGTTGCAGGCGCAGCATTGCTGGTCGGGCTGTGCCTGCTGGCGATCAATCGTTCTGGTCGTCGAGTCAGGTAGCCTTTGCACGACGCGGGTGGTGTGCGCTTGGTTGTCACGGCCCGCGATCAAAAGCTGATCACAGCACTCGCGTCGCGCATGAAGATTTCCACGGTTTTCGGACCGATGCCGTCGAATTCCGCCAGTCGCTGCTCAAACGCCTGACGATCAGCGCTGGCCTCGACCATATGGCTGACCTTGCCCGCGTACTCGTCGTTTAACCGGCGTGCCAAGGCGTGAAGCCGCACGGCGGTGGTCTCGTCGTAACGCACGTAGTGCGCCTCCCCGAGCATCGCGACCAGTTCACGATGGCTGCACGCAGCCAGTTTGCGCGGTGTATCGCGCCCGTGTTTATCGGCAATCACCCGATAAGCTTCGGCGGCGATTTCGGCCTGTATCCGCTTGCCCATCAGGAAACTGGCGAGCAGCCATTTGAACAGGGCAGCGTCATCGTTGTGTTTGAGCTGAATGTTCAAATCCTCGGCGCTGATCGTCTTGTTCACCGGGTACCTCCGGGGTGAAATCGTGGGGTCTGTTAGTCCGCATGTGTGCTTGGCAAACGCTTGATCTTTAGGCTGCCGCCGGTTCCAACCGTTCAAAGCAAAACAATTACGAGCGGCCTGAAACAAACCGCGAAAATCCTTTGAATTTTTTTCCTCGGCAAAACTCATTTGCGTATGAGCGTAAGGAGGAACGCATGAGCAACGTCGACATCTTCGTCATCGAATACAAACTTCACGGCCAGTCAAAATCATTCGTCATCCGCGCAAAAACCATGCGCAACGCTGACGCATGGCATTGGGCGAGCTGCGATGCCGGCATTGCGCCGATTCCCAAACCCGGCAAGCCACCGTTGAAAGTCATCTCCAAACCCCAGGCCGAGCGGTTCGGCATCACCGAGGTGAAGTGGCGCGAAACGGCAACGCTGGACTGGATGGAGGCTTAGTCATGCTCAAACAGATCGGCACCACAGCCATCCGCCGCGACCATCGCGCCAGCTGCCATTGCGGCGCCGTGATCCTCGAAATCCACTTACCTGATGGCCTGCCCACGCCGCACCGCTGCGACTGTTCGTTCTGCAAACGCCGAGGCGCGATCGTCGCCGCGGTGCCGGCGGCTGACCTGAAGGTGATTCGCGGAAAATCGGCGCTATCGAAATACAGCTTTGGCCAGCAAGTAGCCGAGAATTTTTTTTGCAGCAACTGCGGCATCTACACCCATCACCGACGCAGCACCAATCCGCAGGAGTTTGGTTTCAATGTCGGCTGCCTTGAAGGGGTTAATCCATATGATCTGGGCGAAGTACCCGTGGCGGATGGCGGGCCTTGGCCGTCGCCGTGAAGGGAGATGGCCACTGGCGCGCGCATCAAGGTTCGCCAGCGGTTCGATGAGCAACATAGGCAATCGCGCACCCGGGCAAACGCTTCGGCAAGGTGCAGCGTCGCCACGGTCGTCGCGCCCACCATCCATTCGTAACCCAGCACAATAGGCGCCGCGTCAGGGCGATGCATAAAACTCGCGATTTGCGGCGCAATCTCGAATACGCCGGAAGAAATGCTCAGATGCGAATCTTGCACTTCTGCGCGAAACGCAGCCCGGCCAGGGAATGATCCATGTAGAAAACCGCCACGGCGCTGACCGGGCGATCACCCAGCCCCAGGTCATCGACGGCAGGATCAATGACCACGCCCTGCGCCCCGCCCATTTCTGCTGCGGCTTGTTGAGCCTTGGCCAGGTCACGGCCGCCGATCAGTAAAGGGACATCGGGGTGGGCGGCGCGCAGCGCTTTGGCAGACCGGCGGCCGATGGCGCCGGAACCACCCAGGAACAAAATCGGATGAACTGACATAGGTATCCTTCCTCGTCTTTCTGGGTTGCAACTTAGCGTTGGTGCGTGCCCAGTCGTGAGGGTTCCACACCATTGCCTGAGCGGGAGGATGGACCGACGAATGTCATTTTGAACGGTGTGTTGATGAAGCGTGTTTAGGAGTTTTCCGTGGCCGTTTAAAAGACACGTTGCGTTACTTGCTTAAGGCTACAACGTCTTGCGCCGTTGCCTACGACTACGCCAGAATCCGCCGGCTTGTGCGCTTCAGGGGTCACCGGTAACTTGGTTCGCGTCACTGATTCCCAGTGATCGGGTTTAGTAGCCCGTGGTAAATGAAAGTGCACAAGCATCCGTCAAAAGGTATTCACGTACCTGCACTTGATGGCGGCTGTGCGTAGGGCGTCCTCGGGCGCGCCGGCTTTCTTCTTTTCCCCGGTCTACTAACCTGCGTACAGCTGCCACCCCCTGTTTAGTAGCTCGGAGTGGCGGCCACATAACAGGAAAAAGAAGAATATGTTCAAAGTAACGCCAAATCCGCCGGAAGCAGATCCGGCCTCCCCGTACGAATCGCCCGAGTCGAAGAAATTCCACGAAGCCGCCGAACGCGCCCTCGATTACTACCTCACGCCAACCCAACGCATCATGGGCAGCGAACAGAAACACGCACCCATGTTTCTGGCCAATGCCGACTACGACAGCGAGTCCCTGCTCGTTAACGCCAGCGAGTCCCTCAGCTCAGCCACAGAAATGCTCTGCAACTTCGCCGCCCTCCTGGACCCAGGCCACCGCAAGACTGCGCTGGGGATTGCGCAAGTAGTGATGCTCGGGGAATTGGCGGTGAATCAAGCGCTGGATAAGGTTGTGCCGGTGGATTGAGGGTAATCCCCTTGTGGCGGTGGTGTGGCTGCTGCCACAAAGGGATCAAGATTGCATTGGGCGTCTGCTTTCGGCTAGAAGCGACCGGCAATGAGTTCCCCTTCCTTGAACCATGAAGGCAATGTGATAGCATTGGTTCTCCCCCGGAGAGGGGGAATTTTTCTACATCCCGCAAGGAATATGCCCCTGTGAAAGACTTCGTCATCAGCGTCAACAACACCGTTCTCTATCTCTCCCTGGCGTTCATCTGGCTGGTCGCTATCGTCGCGATTTTCACCAGCGGGTTCCTCCCGGCGCTGGGTATCTTCGTGGCCGGCACCCTGTGCTGGTGCATCATTTCCGGCTTCTGGTTCGTCCAGTCGGCGACCTACGAAGAACTGCGCAAGCTAAACGCAAACAAAGGCTGAAACGTCAGGGTGGAGCATTAAGTGCCCCGCCCTGCCCTGAGCGCTTGGTTCCGTACCGAGCGCTCTCGCCCACCGCGAATGGCCCGCATAAATCCCGCATTCTCCAAAATCCTGAAATTCCCGCCATTCCCTTTCTGCCAATAAAGCTCAGTACTATCTATCAAGAAATATCCCGGTCCCTTGTCCTCATCCGCTGAGTGGCGAACTAAACGATCGATTCAAATCCGAAAAGTCCCACCTGTTTCTGGATCGCATTCGATCCAAAGCGTGGCGTGAGATTTGGCCTGAGTTGACATTCGTCACGCAACAATAAGGTCCATGGCAACTGGCATCGTTTCCAGATCGCATCTATCGCCGAATTCCTTTAGCCCCGCGCGCAGAGAAAAACCTGTCATCCCCCCAAAAACCATCGTAATTTACCCGCCATAACTACAAGGTCGTTTGGGGATACACGTGGGAGCCTACCGTCTGCTATTGGCCGTTCTGGTCGCTGTTTCGCATATGGGCAAGTTGTTCATGGGGTTCAACCCGGGTGTGGTTGCCGTGATTTCCTTCCTGCTCATCAGTGGTTTCGTCATGACCTCTCTGATCGAGCGCAACTACAAGGCGCCCGAGAAAGTCGGCCTGTTCTACCTGGACCGGGCGTTGCGCCTTTATCCGCAGTTCCTGTTCTACTTCGTCGTTTCTTGTGCGGTGATCTATGTCCTGCTGCCCGGCACGCCGCAATGGGCCGAATTAACCTTCAGAAACATCGCCGCCAGCCTGGCGATCGTGCCGTTGGGTTTCTATATGTTCGGCGCGAGCGGATCGTGGATTTTGCCGCCGGCCTGGTCGCTCGGGCTTGAGATGTGCTTCTATCTGGTGATCCCGTTCTTGCTCATCTACCGAGCACGGGGCTTGGCTTTCGCCTTGTCCGTTGCGGTCTTCCTCCCCGCGTGCCTGGGTTTCATCAACACCGACTACTACGGCTACCGCTTGTTGCCCGGCGTCCTGTTTATATTCCTGTGCGGCAGTTACCTCTACAAACCGCAGGCGAAGGGTTTAGCGATTGCCGGCGGCACTGCTGTGGCAGCGGCATTGATCTTTGTGGCGATCATGGCGGGCTGGATCGAACGCCGACCGTCCAACGCTGAAGTGGCCGCGGGTATTGCGCTGGGGATTCCTGCTGTGTACGTGTTGACGAAGCTGAGGTTTCACCGGATTGACGAGTTTCTCGGGAACATCAGCTACGGCGTATTCCTGAATCACTTCGTGGTGATCTACTTCCTGCACGGTCTCTGGCCAATCACTTCATTCGATTGGCACAAGGTTGCGACGGTGTTGGTGCTGTCGTTCTTGCTGAGTGGTGTTTCGTACTATTGCGTCGAGCGGCCGGCGTTGAAATTTCGGCATGCGCTTCGCACACATGGGAAGGATCGAGAGGAGCCAGTGCGGGGCGCTGAAGCAGCAGCTTGACGTTGACAGGAATCTAAATGTGGTCGTTTGCTGAAGCGCTTCGAACGGCGCAAAAACATCACTCGCCAGCTTTTCTTGTGCTCCTGTCATCACGGCTACCCCTTCAGGTTCGCATGGCGGGCTCTAACTTCGGATGATGATTCCTGTAGTAGAGCTCTGGGTCTTCCGGATCTTCCAGAAAATCCCATACGGATGTTGAAAGAGCGCAATACAGCAAGACGATCATGAAGATAATCAGGTACACCCATAACAAACCGCCAATGCCAAACAGCGTTATCGCAGAGCCCACGAGCAGATAGGAAGCCGAGTTCGCCAGTTGGCTGACAACCAGAGTCGCGGCCATCAATCGAATGCGAACGCCAGAAGGTACTGAAACCGTTCTTTTATCTATCCCGACAAGTGAAAGACAGGCGCTGCTGCCCCCTGCGATAACGAGGCACGCGGCCAACTGCCAGATTTCGACTGACAGGGCCGATGCACCGAGGGAAACAGTGAGTACGGTCCATAGCGCGAGGTATTTAATGCGCTGATGGTTTCTCTTGGCAATAAATGGACTGAGAAAATACAAACCCGCGACAGCGCCTGCCGCGAATACAGCGTTGAACAGACCGACGCTGCTTTGCGCAAGACCATGGGCATGAATCTGGTTGGGAACCAGCATTGGCACCGTAGCGGTCACTGTCAGGAAAAGTAAAAAGCCAGACACTGTCAGGAATCTTTCTGGTGGAAGAATGAGTTTCAACTTGATCCCCAGGAACATGTCCTGAAAGCGCTCAACGGGTGATTTCACTCGCGTGGCATCAGGTGCCACGCCAAACGGTAGTGTGAATGCGAAAACCAAAGCGCCAACACCCACCAGCGCGGAAAAGAGAAGGGATGCCTGCGGCGAAAATATCCCGATAACAACTCCCGCCAACAAGGGACCTATGACGCGACTGATGGTGATGATAATACGGCGGACACGAAATGCATGTTCCATGCGATGTTTCTCGACTGTTTCAGCCGGATACACACCAAAAAGAGATTGAACAACACCAAAGGCTGACACTGCAAAAATATCAATAATCATCAGCGCTTCAATCGAATACGAAACTTCAACAGAAGGGTAACGAAGAATTCCCGTCAATAAAATAACAATACAGCCCGCCTTAATAGCAGTGCTCCGCCGCATGGCTTCAACTTGCGAAGCTAAAAACAGCACTGAAACGACGGCGGTGATTGCGAGCGCTGCCTCGTAGGTTGCCAGCTCAAGCAGGCTACCTCTCTGAACAATAATCAGAGGGACTGTTGCATTCCAGCAGCCGAGATATATCCATATGAATACTTCAAGGCACAGATACTTTCGAAATATACTCAAGCCACCTATCCTTTCGTTACATGACGATCTGCAACGGTTGCTCCGGTGCGGCCCCCATGCACTTGACTAGCCCATGAATGCCATTAATTCTGTCCGTATTAATGCCAAGCTTTGAAAACAAGTGCTCAAGCATTTGGTTTTTGTGAATATCGCGTTTTTTCTCAAGACATTCTCGATCGTACCATCTCAACCGAGCCCCCATGCCGACCTCAAAAACCCGCCCAACCCCCGCCCCGCTCCTCAACCCCGGCGAATCCGTGGTCCTGTTCGACGGCGTCTGCAAACTCTGCAACGGCTGGGCGCGCTTTTTGATTCGTCACGATCATCAGCGTCGCGTACGTTTGGCAGCGGTTCAATCGCCGGAGGGCCAGGCGTTGCTCGCGTGGGCCGGCCTCCCCATCGATCAGTTCGACACCATGGCGGTAATCCGCGACCGGCATTACTGGGAACGTTCGGACGCTTTCTTCGAGGTCATCAGCCAATTACCCGCCCGCTGGCAGGTATTGCGACTGCTGCGCGTCTTCCCGCGAGGCTTGCGCGATTGGGCCTACGACCGCATCGCGCTAAACCGCTATCGGCTGTTCGGCAAGTACGACACTTGCCTGTTGCCAACGCCAGACCATGAACAGCGCTTCCTCAAAGCAACTGCACCTGCGCCAGCAAACTGAACAACTGCAGCGGTGTCATCTTCGTCACCATCATCAGCACGATGACAAACATGCCGGCGAAACCGAGCACGCCCATCCACAACCATTGGCGGTACACGCCTTGGTATTGCTCATCCAGACGGGCCCCCGCCTCGCTTGCACTCGACGCCATTACGCACAGGCGTTTCTGCAAAAGCAGCACCGGCAGCCACAGCGAGCCGACGCAGAAGAAGATGATCAGCGAGGTCAGCACCCAGTCAGTGCTCATCGACAACCCCGAAAGTCGCATCAGCAGGTAGCCGGTGATGATCTGCACGAAACCGGCCGGTGTGGTGATCCACGTGTCGAAACGTACGACCATGCGCGCGACATGGGCGATTACTTGTGGGTTGGCGGTGCGGCTGGCGGCGATCAGGTAGAGGTAGGAACCCATGCCGAAACCGAACAGGAAAATCGCCGCGATGATGTGCAGGTACTTCAGACACAGATAGAGCATGTCAGCGTTGCCCGTCCGAGAAATGCACGGCCAGGCTCAGGTTGTCTGGATCGTTGATCGCGGCCATGTACTCGGCAACGCTGATTTCACCCACACAAGGTCGGGCGCCGGAGGGCGGCGTGTAGCCTTGCGCCATTTTCGTGGCCAGGGCCACGGCGGCGCAGCTGGGAATTTCCGGGCCTTTGTCATTCAGGGCGGTGAGTTGCGCGGTCATCGACAACGGTTTGCCGTCAACGCCAAGGCCCTGCACGTCGATGTACATTGCGCTTTTGCCATCGCCGAAACGCTCGAAGCGCATGCCGAGGCGATGCAGTCTTGCCGCCCACAGCGCATGGTCGCGGACCAGCCCGACTTTGAGTGCCTGAGCCAGCAGGCCGTTGGCGATGCCGCCGAGTTTCAGCCCGGCGCCGGCCTTGAAGCTCAAGGTCTGCGCGCCATAACGATGGGCGAAGATGTCCATGTCCGGCACATCAACATTGGCCAGCAGGCGGGTGCCCATCTGCGGCATTTTGCGCAAGGTCAGGTCCAGCCAGCCCGACACCTCATGCACCTTGCCGTTTTTAAGTTGCTTGATCGGTTTGCCGGCGTAGGCGAGCACGCCTTCGATGGTCGACAGCCCCGGCATTTTCGCCGATGAGGAAATGCCATGCTCGATCGAATCAATGCGTGAAAAGTGCTGGCGCTGCTCATCGATGATCGCGGACGACAACGTCGGCACCGAGCTGCAACCACTGAGGATCGCCACGCCGGCCTGCTTCGCCCGCGCATCGAGAATGCCGATGCCGTTGACGAACGTGCGGCAGTCCGCCAGGTCGCAGTAGTTCACGCCGGCGTCGATGCAGCTTTCAGCGAGCGCATAGGATTGCCCTTGAAACGGCCCACCGGTATGGACGACCAACTGGATGTTCAGCGCGCGCAATGCGGACTTGAATTCGCCACCCATGGCATCGCCGCACCAGCCTTCGCAGACGTTGCCCGATTGATTGTTCAGCTCATCGACTTTGCGCTGCAACTTGTGCGGATCACGCCCCGAAAGCACCAGACCGATGTCCGGCATCAGCGCCAGATGCCGGCACACGATGCTGCCGAAATTTCCATAACCACCGACCACCATCACCCTGAACGGCATGCAATTTTTCCCTAAGTCATTCCCTCACACAGGCGTGCAGGATATAGGGCCGAACGCCGGCAAGCCATTCAGATCAATGGCTGCCGCTCTTGCGCGCCCGTGCAGCAGTGAACTAGCGGGCACGCCACTGCCAAGTTGACGAACGGTCATTCGAATGTTCAGATGCCGCCCAGTTTCAGGTGTCCCATGCCGCCGTGCATGGAGTGAAACGGGAAACCGGTACGTTCTTTTCGAACAAGTCCGGTGCTGCCCCCGCAACGGTATGCGCGTGATGCTTTCGATAGACCACTGTGGCCATGCGGCCATGGGAAGGTGAAAGCCTCGATACGCGCGAGCCCGGAGACCGGCCTGGAATGTCTGTTTGGCAAAATCCTGCGGTGGGCGGGCATGGGCCGGTATTGGCTGTGCGCGATGCCTTCTCCTGCATGCTCTTCTGCGAAGATACTTTTCGAGAAGACAATGATTCGACCTTTCTACACCTCGGCTCCAACCCTGTTGTTCGGCTGCCTGTTCAGCCCTCTGCTGCTGGCGGATGACGCGCCACTGGAACTCAATCAGCAAATCGTTTCCGCACCGTCGGTGGAATCCACCGCTGTCGCCGACATGGCGAAGTTCGGCAGCAAAGTCGAGATCGTCACCCGCGAACAGATCGAGCGCGCCGGCCCCAGTGCCGATGTCAGCCGCGTCATGCAGATGTTTATTCCCGGCCTGTACGTCGCGCCGAAAAACGGCCCGTTCGACTACGGCACCTATTCGCTGCTCGGCGGGCGCAACGACGACACGTTGATCCTGCTCGACGGTGTGCGCCTGAACAATCGCCTGTACGGCGGCCTCTATCTGGACACCCTGCCGGCCAACGCCATCGAACGCATCGAAGTGCTCAAGGGCGGCCAGAGCCTGTTGTTCGGTACCCAAGCCGTGTCCGGGATGATCAACATCGTCACCCGCAGCCCGCAGTCGCGCAAAGCCGCCGGCGAAGTGAACCTGGGCGTCGACAGCTTTGGCGGCACCACCGAAGACGCCCGGGTCGAGAATATCTTCACTAACGGTTTCGGCGATCTTGGTTTGCTGGCGTATGTCAGCCACAACGTTTCCGACGGTTACCAGCCCTATCGCAACCGCGACATGAACAACGTCAGCGAGAAGCACCGCGCCTACGAAGTCACCACATTCGGCGCCAAGGCGATTCAGTCGTTTGGCGATGATTCGCGGCTGGAACTGTTCTACCAATACGCCGACGCCGACCTCGACTTCGCCCGCCCGGTCGACAACCACAACACCACCAACGACCGCGTGCAGCAGATCGCCACGGCGACCTTCGAGCAGGCCATCAATGAGCGCCTGAGCTACTTCGTCAAAGGCCATATCAACGACTGGGACACGCGTTATACCCGCGTCAACAACGTCGAAGGCGGCGGTACCAGAGTCGTTAACCACAACGACTATTGGGGCTTCACCGACTGGGGCGTGCAGGCCGAAGGCAAGGCTGAACTGCCCGGCGGCCATGTGCTGGTGTTCGGCACTGACAACCAATGGTTCAAGGGCCAGGACGATGTGCTGATCATCGACAACGACAAGGCCCAAGCCCACGCGTTCTACACGCAACTGCGTCCGCAGATCGACGCCCTGCCCGACTGGCATCCGAGCATCGGCGTACGTCACGAAGCCATGGACGGCGGCGACAGCGCCACGGTCGGCATGCTCACTTCGCTGTATGACCTCAACGACAACTGGTCGGTGCGCGGTCAATACGGCAGCGCCTACAAACTGCCGAACGCCGAGCAACTGTTCGTCAACGAACCGGGCGACGAGCTCGGCAACCGCAACCTGAAACCGGAAAAAAGCCGCAACGCCGAACTGGGTGTCGACTACAAGGGCTTTGTGCTCGACCGTGAATTCAGCGCCAGCATGACCCTGTTCAAACGCAAGATCGCCGACCTGATCACCCTCGATGACATTCAGTGGGTCAACGGTGAGGGCCAAGTGCGCATGCGCGGTTTCGAGGCTGACGCGAAACTGGCGCTCAACGACCAATGGAGCCTGCAAGCGGACATGACCCGCAACCTCACCGAGTCGCGCACGGGTACGACCATCAACGACATCCCGAGCTTCTTCGCCCGTTCGCGGGTCGGCTATGAATCGGAAAATCGTCTGTGGGGCGCCGGTGGTGCGATTCGCTACATTCTCGATATCACCAGTTCGAAACAGGTCGAGTACGGCCACTATTCGGTGGTCGACGCCGATGCCTATCGCTACCTCGACAACGCTCACCAACACCGCGTGAGCCTGCTGGTAGAAAACCTGTTCGACCGCGATTACGTCACCAGCCGTTCAAGCAACGTCGACAATCTCGGCCGGCCGTTCACCTCTGAAGTGCGCTACACGTACCGCTTCTGATGAGTGAAATCAAAACCGTCGACGGCGTCGACACGCACCCGGACTGGTCGCATGTGCCCGAACATGCGCGCCACGTATTCATCTGCACCGGCCCGCGCTGCACTCAGCGCGGCGCCCAGCAATTATGGAAAACCTTGCGCCGGCATTTGCTGGTGCACGATCGCATCGAGACGCCGGGCGGCGTCTTGCTGACACGTACGCACTGCCAGTTTCCGTGCAATCTGGGGCCGGTCGTGACGGTGTATCCCGAGCGTTGCTGGTATGGCGTGCACGACAAGCAAGACGTGCAGCGGTTGGTTGAAGGGCATCTGGTCGGCGGTGAGGTGGTCGCGGACTTGTTGATCAAGGCACCGACATGAGCAGGTTGTGGATGTTGTTGAGTGCCCTGCTCTACGCGATGCCGGTGCTCGCCGACCGTTACCGCAACTGCGGCGAGGACTGGAACACCGCTGCGCCTTCGCGCATCGTCGCGCTCAATCAGCATGCGGCAGATCTCGTCCTGGCGCTGGGTGCCGGGCCAGCGTTGGTTGGCGTCGCCTATCTGGATGACACCGATGCCGGTCAGCGGCCATCCGAGTACTTCGGTGTGCCGGTGATCGCGCGGCAATACCCGGCCAGCGAAGTGCTTTACGCACAGCAACCGGATCTGGTGATCGGCGGGTTTGCCACGGCATTCGGTGACGGTGTGACTTCACGCTCGGGTCTTGCGCGTAATGGCGTGGGGTCTTATCTACTGGAGTCGGCCTGTAACGGGCATTCGCTGGATTACTTCGCGCATGTGCGCAATGACCTGCTGACCTTGGGCAGGCTGCTGCACAAACAGCCACAGGCGCGGCAATTGAGTGAGGCAATGGACGCCGACCTCGCCAGTGCCCGAGCCTTGGCCGGTGCGGGTAAATCGCTGTCGGTGTTCTATCTCGACAGCGAAGTCAAAGGCCTGGACAGCGAAGGTCGGCGAGGGTTCGTCACCGCGCTGTTGGCCTCCGTCGGTGCACGCAATGTGTTCGCCGACATCAATCTTTATCGGGTGACCGTCAACCGTGAAACCCTGTTGGCCAGCGACCCGGACGTGATTCTGCTGGCCGACGCCGAATGGTCGCCGGCCCGTCGCAAACGCTATCTGTTGAGCCACGACCCGGTGCTCTCACAACTGCGCGCGGTGCGCGAGAACCGCATGATCGACATTCCTTTCACCCACTTGCTACCGACCTTCAACAGCGGTCGGGTGGCGCTTGAACTCGCTCGGCAGCTCAATGCACTGAAGAAAAATAAATGAACCCGTCGCACCACACGCCACCTAACGAACAGACCATCAGGAGGTAGCCAATGCAAATCGAAACCGTGTGGATCGTACTGGCGGCAGTTCTTCTGCTTATCGAACTCTGGGCCATCAATCGGGTGCGCAAGAGCGAGGGGAAATCGAGCAACAAAGGCGTGTGGATCGTGCTGATCGTGTTTGTGCCGCTGTTTGGCTTGATTGCCTGGGCATTGGCGGGGCCCAAGCACATCAGTCAGCGTTCGGCTTAGTCGCCTGATTGATGGGTCGTCGCGCGGGGCTTGCCATCGGCACTGCCCCGCGCTTCAAGGTTGATCAACTGACCGGCACCAACGGCGGCATCTCTTCCATTTGTGCCAGCGGCACGTCACTGCTGCCGGGGGTCAGAATGACCTTGCGGCAGTTTTCTTCTTTCTTGTCGAAGATCTTGTAGCCCTCGGCGGCCTGCTCCAGGGACAGCCGATGGGTGATGATCGCGTCGGGCTGCAAGGCGCCGGTTTCGATGTAGCCGAGCAGTTCCGGCAGATAGCGCTGTACATGGGTCTGGCCCATTTTGAAGGTCAGCCCCTTGTCGAAGGCATCGCCAAACAGAAAGCCGTGGATGAAGCCTGAATACACCCCCGGCACACTCACCACCCCACCGCGACGCACGGCTGCAATGCACTGGCGCAGCGCTTTGCCGCTGCTGCCTTCGAGCTTGAGCGTGGCGAGGATCGTTTCGGTGGTGCTGCCCTTGGCTTCGAACCCTACGGCATCAATCACTGCATCGACGCCACGACTGCCCGGAGTCTGGCGAATAATGGTATCGGCCGGGTCATCGTCGTCATCGAAGTTGATCGGTATCACGCCGTAGGTGCGCTGTGCGTAATCGAGCCGATACGCGTGGTGATCGACCATAAAGATACGCTCGGCGCCGAGCATTTTCGCGCAGGCTGCGCTGAGCAGGCCAACCGGTCCCGCACCGTAAATCGCGATGCTTGAACCTTGGCCAATGCCGGTGTTGGTCACGGCTTGCCAAGCGGTCGGCAGGATGTCCGAGAGGAACAATACTTTCTCGTCCGCGAGTGTACCAGGCACCTTGAACGGCCCCGTATTGGCCTTCGGCACCCGCACCAATTCGGCTTGGCCGCCGGGGATTCCACCGTACATGCGGCTAAAGCCGAACAACGCGGCGGGTGGCGGGATAATCTTTTTGTTCATCGCCCCGCCGGGGCCGCTGTTGGTCGTCTCGCACGCGGCGTACAGCGCCTGCTGACAGAAAAAACAGTCGCCGCAGGCAATCACGAACGGAATCACCACCCGGTCGCCGGGCTGTACCGCGGTCACCGCCGAGCCGGTTTCCTCGACGATGCCCATGAACTCATGACCGAAGATATCGCCATGCTCGACGGTCGGAATCTTGCCCCGATACAGGTGCAGGTCCGAGCCGCAAATCGCTGTGGCCGTCACCCGCAGAATGATGTCGTCAGGGGCCTCCAGTTTCGGATCCGGCACGGTTTCGACTCTGACGTCATGGGCGCCGTGATAGGTCATTGCTCGCATGGTGAGTTCCTCGATCGCTTGAATGAAATGGCTGCTGTCTCCCATACGGCAGGGCGATGCCAAAACGAGTTCAGAACGCTTTCGCACAATCGGATCAGCGGGCCGCAATCGCCGCAAAGCCGTGATCTGCAATGCCTGCAACGCCCTCTTCATGCAGGCTGCACGAAGGCTTTTTGCCTGCGATCTCGCAAACCCTTGATCCATAGCGATTGAACATCCGCCAGGAATTGGCACGCCAAATGCGATAGATCAAGGGCATTCACAGAGCCGTGAGACAACGGCCTGTGTTCAATCCGTGACAGCAGAGGCAACCTCATGAACGCCATCGACCTTCTCAAAGCCGATCATGCAAAAGTCAAAGACATCCTCAGCCAACTGAGCGAATCAACCGAACGCGCGCTGAAAAAACGTGTCGAGCTGTTGGGCAAACTGGAAATGG
This sequence comes from Pseudomonas sp. A34-9, assembly GCF_029543085.1. Taxonomy (NCBI): domain Bacteria; kingdom Pseudomonadati; phylum Pseudomonadota; class Gammaproteobacteria; order Pseudomonadales; family Pseudomonadaceae; genus Pseudomonas; species Pseudomonas sp. A34-9. Next base: position 3,755,012 of record NZ_CP119967.1, read on the forward strand.
AAATCTCCATCCATACCCGCCTCGAAGAAGAAATCCTCTACCCCGCGTTCAAGGCCGCCGGCAGCAAGGAACAGGACATCATGTACTTCGAAGCCAAGGAAGAACACCGCACCGTCGACTCACTGGTACTGCCCGATCTGAAACTGACCGATCCGGGCACCCCGGAGTTTTCCGGCCGGGTGAAAGTGGTCAAGGAACTGCTGGAGCACCATATCGAAGAGGAAGAAACGGAAATGTTTCCTCAGGCGAAAAAGCTCTTGGGCAAGGAAAAACTCGAAGAGCTGGGCGCACAGATGGAAGCCATGAAAGCCAGCTACAAGAAGGAAATGGCTGCCGGGAATATGGCTGCTTAAACCGTTACACGCGTTCGAGCCCGGCTTTGGCCGGGCTTTTTTCTGTCGGCAAATTGCGCGCACGCCTCGCTGATCACCGCGCCAACATCGGCGTACCGTTTGACGAAGCGCGGCAGGTGCGCGCCGCCCAGCCCCAGCACATCTTCGGTGACCAGCACCTGCCCGTCGCAGGCCGGTGAGGCGCCAATGCCGATGGTGGGCATTTTCGAGTCCAGCGTAATCTGCCGCGCCACGCCCTCGGCCACGGAATCGCCGACCAGAATGAAGTCGACAATGGGGTCGATCAGCGTGGCGATACTGCTGGAATACGCCGTCAGCGAGACGATTTTCTGTTGGCCTTTCATGGTGACCAATTGCGGTACGGTGAGGCGTTTGGTGCGGGTATGCAGGCTCATGGGCGATCCTCCGAGGCTGCCGTCCGTGAACGATAAATGTCGCCAGATTGAATGCGTAACGCTTCCATACAGTGCCCAATTCCAAAAGATTCGAGCGCTCGATTATTGGTCTGACGCCGAAACATTCAATGCACAGATAGGCCCGAAAAAGCGACCCAGGTGCACCCTGCTTCGTTGAAATGTCCGCAGGATCCCGGATGCTTTATTTCGCCGTTTACCGCAGGATGCGAAGCTTGTGAACACACCCAAGGGGCAATTTTTATCATGGAAGAAATCATCACCTACCGCACAGCCACTGCCGCCGATGCGCTGGCAATGAGCGAACTGGGCCAATTGCTCAACTCGGTCCACCACGCCGCCCGCCCCGATATCTACGCCGCCGCGACGGAGGATTTTGCCCGCGACTTGCCGCACTGGGCGGGCGTATTCGAGAAGCCCGGTCAGATCGCCTTCCTCGCCAGCACGGGTGACCGTCCTGTTGCGTTCATTACCGCGAACCTGTCCGCCAGCTCCGGCCCGCTGATGCAGCCGCAGAACGTGGTGCGCATCGGCTCGGTGTGTGTCGCCGAGCCGTTCTGGGGCAAAGGCATTGGCCGCGCGCTGATTCAACGGGTTAAAGACTGGGCCATCGAGCAAAATGCGCAGGACTTGCGCCTGACGGTCTGGCCTTTCAACGAGCGCGCGGTGCGCATGTATGCCGAGTTCGGCTTCGAGAGCCGAGCCCTGGAGATGGGCGTTCGATTGCAAGGAGCGAACACATCCGATGATGAATAACCGTAAACAGCTCCATCAGCAGGGTTTCGCCCTGCTCCGTCGCGCCATACCCGCCGAGTGGCTGGACGACCTGCGCCAGGCGTTCGATGCGGGTGTACTGCCGTCGGATCGCTGGCCCGTCCCACGGGGTCAGGACTGGCGTCATTCGCTGCTCGATGAGCATGCGAGCGTGCGCGCGGTGTGCCGTCTGCCAGCGGTGTTGGCCGTAGTGGGTGAGCTGATCGCGGAGCGCTTCTTTCTCTCTCAGGTCGAGGGTCGCGAACCGCTTTCGGGTGGCGGCCATCAGCAACTGCATCGCGACTTGTCCGCGCAACGCCCCGGCGACTGCGTGGCGGCCCTGGCTTTTTTCGATGACTATGGCAACCACAATGGCGCGACCCGTATCGTCCCCGGCAGCCATCGGCCCGCGCCCGGAGCGCCGCCCGCCGATGTCCATGATGAGACGCGATCAGTCCAGCTCACGGGCCGTGCGGGTGACATTCTGCTGTTCGATGTCGACCTGCTGCATGCCGGCAGCCGGAATCTGTCGGGCGCGCGCCGACGCTCGATGCTGATCAACTATTGGGCCGAGCCGCTGTACGCGTCTCACCGACAAACCGTGGCCCTGCGAAATATCCACATGGACCCTATCGAATGGTTCGATCCTGCCGACAACATCCTGGTGGACACCGAGAGGTTTTAACCGCGCAAGTCCATCACGTATAAAGCCACTGTCAATGACGATTCAAGAGGCTGCACCCATGAGCAATGCCTGGAACGAAGGTTATTTCACCGACGAAGGCTACACCTACAGCTATAGCCGGGAAATCAATCCGGTATTCCAGCGTTATTGCCTGTTGTTGCGCGGCTTTGCCGGCCTGGACAATCCCGACGGTTACCACTGCGAACTCGGGTTTGGTCAGGGTGTTTCAATCAATATTCACGCCACGGCCAACCCGGCCGGCTTCGTCGGTACGGACTTCCACCCCGGTCAGGCGGCCCATGCCATTGAACTCGCAGCGCTCGGCAACAACGGTGCGCAGCTGTACGACGACAGCTTCGAGCAACTGCTGGCGCGCGATGATTTGCCGCCGTTCGACAGCATCAGTCTGCATGGCATCTGGACCTGGGTCAGCCGTGACAATCAGAAGCTGATCGTCGAATTCGCCCGACGCCACCTCAAACCGGGTGGTCATCTGTACGTCAGCTATAACGCATTCCCGGGCTGGTCGCCTTCAGCGCCGCTGCGCCAGTTGTTCAGCCTGCACGACCGCTTTGCCAATCACTCGACGCGGCCGGATCAGCGCATCGATGCTGCGTTGCAGTTTTCCGAAGCGCTGCTGGCGGCCAATCCCAAGTACGCCATTGCCGCGCCGCACTTGGGGGCCAGGCTGCAAACCATCAAAGGCCAGGACCGTCAGTACGTCGCCCATGAATATTTCAATCGCGACTGGAACTGCATGTATTTCGCCGACATGGTTGATGCGCTGGCCCCGGCCAAGCTCGATTACGTCACGACGGCGGTGCCGATGGATTCGGTCGATGCACTCAATCTGAGCGCCGAAGGCCTGGCCTTTCTCGACGGTATCGAGCACCCGATAATGCGCGAGCAGGCGCGTGACTACTTCGTCAACCAGGCTTTCCGTCGCGATCTGTATGTGCGCGGTGCCAACCCCCTCTGCGCCGCCGAGCGCCGGTCGCGCATGCTCAATACGCGATTTGTGCTGATGCAACCGACAGAAAACGTAGCGTCCAGCGTTACCGGGCCGGCGGGCGAGGCATCACTGCAAGCGGAAATTTACCGCCCGCTCCTCAAAGCACTTGCGGACCAGACGTATGAAGCCAAAACGATGCAGCAATTGTTCGATGCCGTGTCGCCAATGGCTTATGACGACCTGGAACAGGCCATCGCCATCCTGGTCGGCATGGGTGCGGTCGCCCCTTGCCAGAGCGAAGCCGCCGAGGCGCAGGTATACGAACGCTGCGCCGCGTTCAACTTGCAACTGTGCAAGCGCGCGCTGTTCAACGCCGACATTCAGGTGTTGAGCAGTCCGGTTACCGGTGGTGGCGTCACGGTCACTCGCTTCCAGCAACTGTTCCTGATTGCCATCCGCCAAGGCAAACAGCACCCGGCAGAATGGGCGCAACTGGCATGGAGCGTCATCGCCGATCAAAACGAAGTGTTGGTCAAGGACGGCAAACCGCTGACCACCGCCGAGGCCAACATCGCCGCGCTGACCGAACAGGCTCAGGCTTTTGCCGAGCAATCGCTGATCGTGCTGAGTGCGTTGAAGATCGTCTGAAGCGAACTTCGTCGTGCCGCTCGACACCGGCCGGCAGGAGCTATTCCATGGATTTGAAGTTCAGCCACATCGACGTACTGGTCAAGAACCTTGAAGAAGCCTGCGCCTATTACGCGCAGATCCTTAAGGCGCGAATCTCGACCACGCAGATCTGGAATCGCGGGGGCCTGCACGTGCGCTATGCCGTTGCGTTGATCGGCCAGGAACGCTTCATGCTGGTCCAGCCACTGGCGGGGAATCTCAAGGAACTCTTGGATACAGTGGGCGAAGGCATGATTTACCGCCATTGCTACACGACCCCTGATATCGAACTGGCCTACGACGAACTGGTCGCCAGCGGGGTTCAGCCGGAGGACGAAAACGGCCAGCCGCTGACTCGCGAGAACCTGCAATCGCCGTCCGGAACGCGCATCATCTGGCTGCCGAAACGCTTCGGACATTTCTCTATCGAGATCCTTGAAGAGCAGGCGCTGGGGACGTTTATCGAGAAGGCGTTTGCTTGCGAATGAAACTCCGCCGGCCCTGATCGATACGTCTACGCTGTCTCCATCGCCACTACGCCTGGAGACTTCGCCATGACCCGCCCGCTGCTGACTGGCTTCGCCCTGCTCGCCCTGTGTTTCCAGGTCCAGGCCGACGTCACGCCCTTCCCCGCCACCTTCCACACTCAGGACATCAAGGTCGAAGGCGCGACAATGCACGTGCGGGTCGGTGGCAAGGGTCCAGCCGTGGTGCTGTTGCATGGTTTCGGTGATACCGGCGACATGTGGGCGCCGCTGGCGGCGGATCTGGCGCGCGATCACACCGTGGTGGTACCAGATCTGCGCGGCATGGGTTTGTCATCGATTCCGCCGGGCGGCTACGACAAGAAGACCCAGGCCGGCGACATTCGTCAGGTATTGAGCGCACTGAAGATCGAGCACTCGGTGGTCATCGGGCATGACATCGGCACCATGGTCGCGTTCGCCTATGCTGCGCGCTATCCCGAACTGACCGAGCGCCTGGTGGTGATGGATGCGCCCGTACCCGGCATCACACCGTGGAACGACATCGTTCGTTCGCCGATGCTCTGGCACTTCGACTTCGGCGGTGCCGACATGGAGCGCCTGGTCGCCGGGCGCGAACGCATCTACCTCGACCGTTTCTGGAATGAGTTCGCCGGCACCCCGGCCAAAGTCGATGAAGGCACCCGCCAGCATTACGCCAGGCTCTACGCCCGCCCCGGTGCCATGCATGCCGCTTTCGCGCAGTTCCGCAGCATTCGTCAGGACGCCCTCGACAACGCTCCCGTCCTGCAGAAACACTTGAGCATGCCGGTGCTGGCCGTGGGCGGTGAAAAGTCCTTCGGCAACAATGAAGCGATCGTCATGCGCAATGCTGCCGACAACGTCACCGAGGTGGTCATTCCAGCAGCCGGACATTGGTTGATGGAAGAAGCCCCGGCACCGACCATCAAGGCTGTACGCGACTTCATCGCAATGTGAGGAATTGGCATTGCCTTGGCCCGAGGCATACGTCAGGATTCGCCCCCTTTCGAGCGAAAGGAGCAAACGTGGAGCGTCTATTCGTTTATGGAACCCTGGGACCAGGGCGCCCGAATGAGCATGTCATGCTGAACATCGGCGGAACCTGGCAAACCGCCTCGCTCAAGGGCCGCTTGGCCCAGGCAGGCTTGGGCGCGGAAATGGGTTTCCCGGGGCTGGTGATTGCGGACGATGGCGACGATATCCAAGGCTACGTTTTCTCGTCTGACAACTTCGCCGCCCATTGGGCGGGCCTCGATGAGTTCGAAGGCACCGAGTACCAGCGTGTGCTGACGCAGGTGACGCTGGCTGACGGCTCGACCCTTGATGCGTACGTTTACGCCCTTCGCTAGTCGATATTCAAACTTGTAGCCCGGACAGAAAACATGAATCGCCAAAAGAAACTCAAGCAGTTGTTCAAGGAAAAGGCCAAAAAGGCCAGCGCCAAACTGGCGCCGAAAAAGCCCAAATACATCAGCAAGGCTGATCGGGCGAAACTGGAGGCGGAGGCTGCTGCGCAATCCGTCGATACCCGCGAGAGCTGATCGCAGCCTTACAAGAACGGCGAAATATTGGCCAGCGCCCGCTCGATGTAGAGGTCTTTCTCCGCCACCGGCGCCACGTAATGCAGCGCATTGCGCGCGGCCTCCACACTGACAAGACGGGCGATGAACCAGGCCGCCAGATACTGCGAGGCCAGACAGCCGCCTGCGGTGGCGACATTCCCGCTGGCTGCAAACGGTTGATGGAGCACCGCTACGCCGGCCTCCTCGACCCACGGTTTAGTGATCAGATCGGTGCAGGCGGGAACGTCGTTGAGCAGTCCAAGCCTGGCCAGGACAAGCGTGCCGGAGCACTGAGCGCCGAGGAGCTGGCGCGCAGGATCAAGGCGCAGACGCGACATCAGTTCGGCATTGGCGACGACATCCCGGGTCAATCTTCCACTACCCACCAGCACAGCATCGGCGTCGCAAGCTTCTTCCAGAGATACTTGCGCCTCAATCGTCAAGCCGTTCATCGACTGCACCTTGGCCGTGGGGCTGGCGATAGACACGCGCCAACCCGGCTGTTGAACCCGGTTGAGAATGCCGAACGCAATCAGCGAATCGAGTTCGTTGAAACCTTCAAACGTCAGGATGGCGATGTGCATGATGAGCCTCAAGCCAGATTACCGGAGGCTCATCGTAGAGTCGGCGAATCAGGACAATCAATAAATTGTCATGGATACATTGGCGCGGGTCCGTATGTTCACAACAGGCGCTGGAACGCAAGCATGGGCAAGCCAGCCCTCTGTGTCCAGAAGCGCTGGCCGGCTCTGCTGATTAATCAGGGACGATCATTAATCCACGTTATCTTTTGAATCATTGATCGCTGAAATGGTTTTGAACTCTACCTCTGGTCGAGTACCCACATACCCGTAATAGGTTTTAACCGCTTCGGATTTTCCGGGATACGGCTGTTCATGGGCGACGGTTTTCAAGCTCAGGCCCATACTGCTGTGGAACGTTCCGCTGGCCTGAGCAGTCACCCCGCCGCCCTGTACGATGTAGCCGGAAGTGCTGATGATGTTATGTTGAATACACTCGGAGAAAACTTGTTGAACCGGGATGAACCACAAATAGTGGTAATCACCGTTGTTGTTGATTGCGACTTTATTATTGAACCAGATAGCAACATATCCTTGCAGCCAGACGTTACCGACCCACTGGGTGTTAAGCTCGGTGAAACTCAAGTCAACCTCACCCCAACCGTGGGTGTGCGGAGAAATTGGCACTTTAGTCGACGCACCATAGTTGGAGGCCTTGGACTCACTCGCTCCCTGCGTGGAAGACAGGGTCATTTCAACGGTACTGCTTGTTTCCGCGCCACCCACAAGAGGAATACCCGCGTTAGCTTTCACCGTGACGCCGACTTTGAGTTGTTCCGTAACGCTCCAGGTAAAAGTATCCGTCAACCCTTGTTGCAAGCTCACCACATGTTCAATGACCTGACCACCATCATTGATAGTGTCGTATTTGCCTAATAGAGCGCTGCCACCATCTTTCTGCACAAAACTCGAGTACACCAGATCCTTCGGTGGTGTCACATTGGTTTGATACTGCATGTAGTTCCTGGTGTCTTTGTTACGGGCATATTGTGTGCTTTCAGTAAACCAGCAGGTTGTTCCGTACTGAGCAGTTTTCCAGCGCCCCCAAGCGTTCGTGATAGTGTCGATATCATTCATGATAGTTTTCTCCATTATTTTTAGGCAGATTCTTTACCGTACTTTGCTGCGCATCAACGGCAGCCACGATCAGGGTGGTTGAAAAAAAAGCCCTTTAACTACTAATGTTGATAGTTTTTCAACGCATTCGTGTGCTACGCGACCTTGCCGCTGAGGAAGACTTGCGCCTGTCTGGTTGAAAACTCTGCAACCTCTAGCTAGCCTGACGGTTCGCCCCTGATACCGAATCAAGGATAGATATGGTCGTGGCTAAACATAACGTTGATTACCGACAAGCATTTGACTACACACGAGTTGCATTTGCGGGTACGTTTCAAAAGGAACTGACAAGACGGATCCTGCTAAAGACAAACTGCAGCCATTACGCAATTTTCTACAAGGCGGCAGTCCCCGTATCACTTCCGAAAGTCTATCTCACTGACAATTTTGATTTTTCCTGTCGGGTTATCTACGACCAGGAAAAAATCTGGATGATGGATCCGGTTCTGGATATAGCCAGTGACGTAGATATACATCACTGGAGCAACGGGCTGCCCCTGTCGTCACCGAGCATTGTCACTTTGGTGAAAACGTCCTCAGCCAGTCGTCTGGCAGATGCTTCGACTTTTATTTATCCCATGCGTAACGGCAGCGTAGCGTCACTGACTCTGATTTGGGCGAACACCGACCGACCCGACATTGACTTCAATGAAACCTACGAAACATTGTTTTCGGAATCACGCATGGTCGCCCAAAAAATAAGCCACCTGTCGAAATGCAGTCAATCCGTTGCAAGTAGTCAATTGAATATTCGTGAAGTACGCATCATGCGACTGCTCGCTGATGGCCTGACGTCCAAGCAGGTGGCCGACACCATCAATGTCACGCGCGCGACCGTATACTTTCACGTCAAACAGTTCACCCGAAAGATGAACTCGTCAACACGTTCAGAAGCCATTATCAAAGCTGCGTTGCTTAGAATGATATAAGGCAACTGCTTAACGTTAATTAAGCACACGAAGGCGCAGCAGCATTGCCTGCACGTGCCCTGATCCCAAGGGAATCGCCATTAACACCAGCGAGATCGAAAGCCAGTCAAAAAGGCTTGGGTGCTGACCGAAAATCGCCATCGAGCTGAGGATGCCGAACACAGGGATCAACAGCGACAACGGTGCCACGCGCGACATCGGATATTCGCGCAACAGCAGGTTCCATCCCCAATAACTGAAGTGCGTCGCGGCATAGACCTGAAACGCGAGCGAAAACACCGTCAGCGCATTGAGCTGCGACGGCAGCGCAGTGAACGGTGCGGTGCCATGCAGCAGCCACGTCAGCAGCATGAGCGGGATGGGCGGGAACAAGCTCGCCCACACCACAAAGGCGAAAATCTCACGCACCTTCGAGACCTTGATCACGACGTTGCCAATGCTCCACGCCAGGGCGCTGCCAATGACCAGTGCCAAACCTGCCGTCGATGCGTCGCCGGGGCGACTGAGTACGATGCCCATCAGGCCGGCGGCGGCCAACAAAATGCCAAGCCATTGCAGACGTCCCAGACGTTCGCCGAAGAAGACCACGCCCCAACCCAAGGTAAAAAACGCACTGAACTGGATCAGCAGCGATGCCGTTCCGGGGGGCACGCCCCAGGCAATACCGAGGTTGATCAACGCCCACATCGCCACACCGAAAATCAATCCGTAAGCAGCCAGCCAGTGGAACGCCACGCGTGGACGCTCGACGAAAAACACCCAAGGCAATGCAGCCAACGTGAAACGCAGCGCGGTCAACAACAGCGGGTCGATAGCGGCCAGTCCGAGTTTGGTCACGGGGAAGTTCAATCCCCAGACAGCCGTCACCAGAACGGCGAGTACAAAATGCTTTTTGTGCATGGTCAATCTTCCCTGCGCCGAGCGGAAGTACTCGAGCGCGGGCAAATATGCAGGCAATCGCCATGGCCCGCTTTCAGTCACAGGCCAATCTTCATTAGAATCGGGCCATGCGAAAAATGCCCCGTCATCCCTATCAAAACACCCCGCGCGATGCCGTCGTGACTGCCATTGATTACGCGGACGGCACGCTGTTCCCGCTGCACGATCATCAGCGCGGCCAATTTGCCTACGCTGCCAGCGGCGTCATCACCGTTTTTACCGATGACGGCAACTGGGTCGTGCCGCCGCAACGCGGCATCTGGGTGCCGGCGCAACTGCCCCACTCCATGCAAATGCGCGGGCCTGTCACGCTGCACAACACCTATATCCGTAAACAAGCGGCGCAGCGCCTCGGACTGCCGGGGCAATGTCAGGTACTGGACGTGTCGCCGTTGTTGCGCCATCTGCTGTTAAAAGCCGTCGCTGTGCCCGCGCGCTATTCCACCCAAGGGCATGACGCCCATTTGATGGGCTTGCTCCTGCATGAAATCGCCAGCATGCCCGCGCTTTCGCTCAATGCGCCGTTGCCGGCGGAACCTCGATTGGCGACGGTATGCCGTGCGTTTCTGCAGCAACCTTCTTTGCAGGTCGGTATCGACGACATGGCGCACCGTGCGGGCATGAGTCGACGCACCTTTACCCGACACTTTCGGCTGCACACCGGGATCAGCTTTATCGAATGGCGGCAACAAGCCTGTCTGCTTGCCGCGATTGTCATGCTGGGCAACGGTCAATCGGTCACACAAGTCGCCATGGACTTGGGATACAGCAGCTCCAGTGCGTTTGCGACGGTGTTCAAGCAAGTGATGGGGGAAGTGCCGAGTCGCTACTTTTAGAGGCTGTCGTTTTTACACGTCAGCCACGCCCCCCAAAACAAACTGCTGAAGAACCGCGTCGCCTCGCCAAACCCCGCCTCACGCAACAGCGCCTGAACCGCCGCCTCGGAATGCGGTGGATCGGCACCTTGCAGAATCTTGCCAAGCTTGGCCTTCACCTCTTCCGCACTGGCGCCTTGTTGCCGCCAGCGCTGCCCCCACGCCTGCAGCAATAACGGTTGGCTGGCATAGGCGTAATGGTTGCCCGCGACAATCAGCGGCGCGCCCGGCCTGAGCCGTGCCTGAATCGATTGCAGGATCTGGCGTTTGGGGTCATCACCGTTCAGATGATGGAGCACGCCGATCAACGTCGCCGCGTCGAATGCTGCGTCGGCCGGCAACTCCTCGACATGCCCGAGATGAACCTGCGTCCGATGCAACAAGTCGTTGGCCTCCAAATGCTGCACGGCGGCTTCAAGCATCGGCGCGGAAGGATCAACCGCAATGAAACGCCACTGCGGTTCCAGCGCCGCCATCGCAATGATTTCCTGCGCTGTACCACCTGCGCCGACAACCAATATGTCCGCCGGCCGCGAACCGAGACTGGCCGCCAACATGCAGGCCGCCAGATCATGACAGGCGTCGTAACCGGCCAGGGCGATGCGGCTTTGTCGGGCGTATTCGTTGGCGCGGGAGGTGTCGAATTTTTCTGCGGGGCTGGTCGAGGTGTCGCTCACAGTAATGCTCCTTGTTTTTGAGCACGCTACGCCGAAGTGAACGCGAGGAAAAATTCATTCGCTTCATGCCCGGCATTCCTTGCGGGAATGCGGGCGTGTGCACCGTGTGTTTACGCCACCATTGGCATGACATGAATCCTCTGAACGTGATCATGAATCACTCCCGGCAGCAGCCTGCCGGGACCGATTGATACTCAGTCCTCGAACTGGTGATACACCTTGGCGATGACCTTCCAGGCGCCGTCGATTTTGATCAGGGTCAGGTAGTCGTTGTAGTCGGCGCCAATGGCATCCGTTTCCATGTCCACACGCACCACCGCAGTGGTCGGTGTGATCGCCAGCACGTCGAGTCGCGTGCTGATCTCGGGAGCTGCGCCGTTTTTCTCGACGAAATCGAACAGGTTCTTGATCGGGCCGCCGAGCAGTTCGCCATGGGTGAAACCGTACATCACGGCCTCTGTACCGTGGGACAGCCCGGAAATATCGGTACCGGTACCTGGCTCGAAGAGGTTGGCGAAACACAGGCCGACAACAATCGCCAGCGCGGTAATCGCAAAGAAATACCCCAGCGACTTGATGCCCATGCGGCCAAACGACTTGTTATCGCCACCGCCAGCAATCCCCAGGATCATGCAGCAGAACACAATCGGTACCACCACCATCTTCATCATCTTGATAAAGATGTCGCCCAGAGGCTTCAGGATTTCCGCACTGACCCACGTTTGATACTGCGGATGTGTATTGAAATACCAACCGACGAGCACGCCAAGCAACAGCCCGGCAACGATTTGCCACACCAAGGGAATACGTTTCATGTCTAGCCTTTTTGTTGGAATGAAAGGTCTGCGCTAAGGGCAGTTGCTAGAGTCATGAGCTTCCAGCTCACTTGAGACCAAATGGCACAACCGGGTTGTGCCATGACGCGTGTCACTTGGCGAAGAGCTGGCTCATATCCTTGAACGCCTTGAATTCGAGAGCGTTGCCGCAAGGATCAAAGAGAAACATGGTGGCTTGCTCGCCAACCTGCCCCTGGAAGCGGATGTAAGGCTCGATCACGGACGACACTGGCGCTGGAGCCTTACCGGTTGATCGTGCCGCGTGATATGCCGGGCAATGACTGGAGCCAGTTACTGTCCAGCCAGCCGTTCATTCGATATGACCGATCTTCATTCGGCGGCAGGCAGGTCGACCGCTTTTTACGGCAGATGCATTTCACACTGCGTGAGGTCTGCGAGCTGGATGAGCTGGAGGCGATTATCAAACTGGTCGAGAACGGTGTCGGAGTAGCTTTGGTGCCGCAAACGGCGCCCGACTTTGCATGGCCTGCCGGTGTGCGGGTGCTCGACCTCGGGCAGCACACCTTCCACCGTGATATCGGGCTGGTGCACCGCGCTCGCCAGACCTTCACCGAACCAGTGCGGATTCTGGCTGAACTGATCAGTGCTCAGGTGAAGTTGGGGTATGAGTAAGTGGCGGACTTGAGGGTTGAGGCCTTCAAAAAACAATCATTAACCGCATCAATAACAACCATTGACTCAATGAAGTTCTCTTATCAGGCTCGCAGCGTAAGATCGGCTCCAGACCTCACCAATACCCCACGGAGCACACACTCATGAAACGCCAAGCCCTTCTCAGTATCGCTTTCTCACTGTTCGCCCTGAATGCGGTTGCCGCTCCCGCGACTCAAACCGATCCTCTGTTCAGCGACGCGGTAGCCGCCGCCACCCAGACCGACCCGCTGTTCAGCGATGCAGTCGCCGCCGCTACCCAGACCGACCCGCTGTTCAGCGACGCAGTCGCCGCCGCCACCGAAACCGATCCGCTGTTCAGCGATGCAGTCGCCGAGGGTGGTTCAGACCGTTTGCTCGAACGCCGCGCCGTCTGAATGCAACGCTTCACCGCCGTCACCGAAGAAAGGCCCGACCTCACCCGTCGGGCTTTTTTCGTCAGGAGGCTCTGCGCACCTGCCCTGCTCTGCCTGAAACTTTTCCTCCCCAATCGGCTCGATCACCTAACCTCATAGACTGTGTGATCAATTCGAGCCGCCGCACCCATGCGCAACACATTGAAGTCGTTGTTTTTTGTCGCATTCATGCTGCTGGTTGGCGGCAGTTCGCCGCTGTGGGCAGCCGATTTGCCGGCGCCGGCCACCACCGCCGCCGCGCCGCTGCCGGTGATTTCGCAAAGCGATCTGCAAGCCCTGCAACAACGCCTTGATGGGCTCAAACAACAGATCTCCGCAGCGAACAACTACAACCAGCTCGAAGGCCCGCAGGATCGGGTGCAGGCGTTCATTCTGGATGTCGATCAGTTATCGGCGGCGCTGTTGCCGCAGCAGGCGCAACTGGCGGTGCAGTTGGGCGTGCTGGGGGCGGCGCCGGATGCCGATCTGGCGGCGGAACAGGCGGATATCATCGCGCAACGGGCGTCGCTGGCCGAGCAAAAGAGCAAGGTCGACGGAACACTGAAGAGCCTGGCGGCGTTGAAGCAGAGCGCGGCAGATCTGATTACGCAGATCGCCGGCATTCGCCGCACGTTGCTCGAGAGCGAATTGACCCTGCGCACTGACAGCGTGTTGAGTCCGCATTTCTGGTCGCCACTGGTGAGTCCGACTGACGATGATCGTCAGCGTCTGCTTTTTTTCGTCGCTCAAGTGCGTGATACCTGGGCCACCGTGTGGGCGCCGGGCGAACGCTTGTTCACCAGTATCCTGGTGTTATTGGCGCTGATCATCTGGACCTTCGGCCGCAGACTGGCCGAACGCGGTCTGACCTGGGTGTGCATCCACCGCGTGCCGGAGGGTAGGCTGCGCCGCAGTGCGCTGGCATTCGCCTCGGCACTGGCGACCATCGCCACCACCGCCATTGCCCTGCAACTGCTGTTCTACGCCTGCACCCGCCACCAACCCTTGCCGCCGGTGCTGGAAACCTTTTCCGAAGAGTTCGAAAAAGTCGTGTATGCCTGCGTGTTGCTCACCGGATTGAGCCGCGCATTGCTGTCGACCGAACATCCCTCGTGGCGCCTGCCGGCGATTGCCGATCCGGTGGCGCAGGCGCTCAAGCCCTACCCGCGCATCCTGTCCTGCACATTGCTGGTGCTGGTCACGCTGGTGCAGGTCAGCAACGCCACCGGCATGAGCAGCCAGATCGTGATTGCCGGGCGCGGAGTCATTTCGATCATGGTGCTGGCGATTGTCATGACCCTGATGCTGCGCGTCGGCAAGGTGCGCAAGGCGCTGATCGCGGCCAATGACGCGTCAGCGACGAACAGCACGTTCGCCGGGGTGATTTATACCCTCGCCAGCGTCTCGATGTTTGTCCAGGCGCTTGCCCTGCTCGCCGGCTACGTATCGCTGGCGCGGTTCATCAGTTATGAGCTGGTGTGGGCGTACATTGTCTTGTCAGGGTTCTACCTGCTGATCCAGTTGATCAAGGACGCCTGCGAGCATGTGTTTTCCCCCCGACATGCGAGCGGCAAGGCACTCAAACAGTTACTGGGTATCGGTGATCGGCGACTCGATCAGATCTCGATTCTGCTGTCCGGCTTCAGTCGGGCGGCGCTGTTGCTGCTGGCGGTCATCGCCCTGTTTGTCGGTGGCATCGGCACCACCCTCGGACAACTGGCGAGCAACATCATGGCGATCCTCGGCGGCGCCGGGTTGCGCAAGCTGAACATCGTCCCCGGCCACCTGCTCAATGCCCTGTTGGCGCTGATGATCGGCATCTGGCTGATCCGCGCCCTGCGCCGTTGGCTCGACAATGAATTCCTGCCCAAGACCGACATGGACCCGGGCATGTGCGCCTCGCTGAGCACGCTGTTTTCCAACATCGGTTACGCGTTCGTGATTCTGCTGACGCTGTCGTCGCTGGGGGTGCAGTGGACCAATCTGGCGTGGATTGTCAGTGCGCTGTCGGTGGGTATCGGTTTCGGTCTGCAGGAGATCGTGAAGAACTTCGTCTCGGGCCTGATTCTGTTGACTGAACGACCGGTGAAGGTCGGCGATTTGATCAGCATCAGTGGCGTCGAAGGCGACATCCGCCGCATCAATGTGCGCGCCACGGAAATCCAGCTCAGCGACCGCTCGATCGTCATCGTGCCCAACTCGCAATTGATCTCGCAGAACCTGCGCAACGTGACCCTGGGCGGCAGCGCGCAAGGCGTGGCGTCACTGGAGTTGGTGTTCCCGCTGGACATCGATCCCGAAGAGGTCAAGGACCTGTTGCTCAACAGCTATCGCGAGAACGAAACCATCCTCGATAAACCGGCGCCGTTTGTGCGCTTCAGCAAATTGTCGCCGGACGGGATCACCTTGACGGTGACCGGCTATGTGGGCAGCCCGAGGATTGTCGGGGTGACCAAAAGTGATTTGTTGTTTGAAATTCTCAAGCGCCTTGGAGCGGCTGACATCGCGCTGGCGAAACCGCCGGGAACGGCATAAGCGGGTTATTCCGCAAGCGCCTAAATGCCTGCCTTTTCGGTCTTTATTGGCGGTCAGACAGCAACCTTATACTCGAGCGGTTTACTCATCGTTCAAAAAGGATGTTCCATGCCTCGACGTCTTCTACTGGCGGCGCTGTTCGTCGCTGTTGCCGGTTGTGCCAGCCCTCCTCCTGCGTCCGTTCACACCCATGATCCCGCCAGTTCGACCCTGCAAGGCGATGCCTCGCGGCCGGCGCAGGCGCAGTGGATTCGCACCGAGTTGTATTTTTCGGTGGGGTCGATTGATGGCAAGGAAGGTGCGGTCAGTCCGGCGCGCTGGCGTGAGTTTCTTGATCAGGAAGTCACGTCGCGGTTTCCTGATGGCTTCAGCGTGTTTGATGCTTATGGGCAGTGGCGGGACAAGGGCGCGAAAGAGCCTGAGCGCTTGAGCACGAAGGTGATTGTGATCCTGCATGAGAACAGTGCGAAAAATGTAGCCAACATCGAAGCGATTCGTTTGGCTTACAAGCGTATTACCGGGGATTTGTCGGTACTGCGGTTGTCGCAGCCGGCGGAGGTGTCCTTCTAGCCCCCCCTCACCCTAGCCCTCTCCCAAAGGGAGAGGGAACCGATCCGGGGATATTAGAGAAGTACGCCGACCTGAACGTGTTTCACTGAATCCATAATCGACCTCGGCCTGTATTTGCTTCAAGCCATAATCGATTCGGTCTTTCAGGTCGATGTATCACGCAAGACAACGCGGTCGGCTCCCTCTCCCTCCGGGAGAGGGCTGGGCGGGCGGCGTTTCCGATGAGGGCTTGGCGTCAGTCGGCTCAACCCGGCCAACAGCACCACGCCCACCACCAGCACCCCAATCCCCAGAAACGCTCCCCACCCCACCACCGTCACGCTGGAATACAGCATGTACAAACACAAACCGAAAAACAGCAACGGCAACAGCGGATACAACGGCACCTTCACCGGCCTCGGCACCTCGGGAAAGCGCCGCCGCAGAATGATCAACGCCACGCTGCTCAAACTCAAGAACAGCCAATAAACCGGGGTCAGGTACTCAACCATCGTGTTGAAGCCGCTCTGGGTAAAACTGCCAAACAGCACCAGCAACAACGCCACCGCACCTTCCGCCAGCAGCGCTTTGCGCGGCACGCCATGCCGATCATCCCAAGCGCCGAAACTGCGCAGTTGCGGCACATCGCAAGCTGCTGCGTAGGTGGTGCGCGCACCGACCAGCAGGGTCGAGTTGATCGTCGCAATCGCGGCGATGCCAACCATCAGCAAAATCAGCATGACACCCGGTGCACCGAAAGCACGGTTCAACAACTCGACCGCTGGTGCATTGCTGGCGGCCAGTCCAGCGAACCCCAAGCCTTGAACGAACGCCCAATTGAGCGCCAGATAGATCGCCATCAGCACGGTAAGCGCGCCCATCATGGCGATGAAAATACCGCGCCGCCCGTCCCGCACTTCCG
Source organism: Pseudomonas sp. A34-9 (assembly GCF_029543085.1). Taxonomy (NCBI): domain Bacteria; kingdom Pseudomonadati; phylum Pseudomonadota; class Gammaproteobacteria; order Pseudomonadales; family Pseudomonadaceae; genus Pseudomonas; species Pseudomonas sp. A34-9. Next base: position 3,771,931 of record NZ_CP119967.1, read on the forward strand.
CCGATAACGTTGCGGCATCGCTCCAGCCGCCGAACGCCAGGAAGACAAAAATCATGGCCGCCGAAAACCCGGCCATACCGGTGTTTTCCGGGATGGGCAACAAACTCGGCACAGGCGGTTCGATACCTTGCCAGGCCAGAAAAACGCCGGCACTGGCAATGCTCAGAAAGCCCAATGCCAACAGTCCCACCAATAAAGTCTGGGTAATAAAGCCGATGTGCTTGCCACTGAGATTAAGCAGCACCAGCGCGGCAATCACCGCGCCGGCAAACAGCCCCGAACCGTACTGCCCCAACGGCACCACCGCATCGACGTAATCGGCAAACATAAACGCCGACAAGGCAATCCACCCGGTGTGCATCACCGAAAACCGCGACCAGGCGAACAAGAATCCCATGCGTTCGCCATACGCCGTGCGCAGAAAGTGATAATCGCCGCCCGGGTGCGGAAACGCCGTGGCCATCTCGGCAAAACACAGCGCGCCCATCATCGACGCCACACCGCCCAGCACCCAAACCAGGTAGAAATGCGCCGGCCCGACGTTGAGGGCCACGGTCGGCGCGGTTTTCAGGATGTCGGTGGTAATCACCATGCCCAGCGTGATCAGCAACGCCTGCAACACCGGCAGATGCCGCCCCGGCCCCGCATCAGAAACCATAGGTAGCGCGGGCGTAGTAGTAGGCGCCGTTGGTGCCGATTGGCGAGAGCACGTCGTACGGCAGGTTGCCGCCGTAGTTGATCGCCGAACCGGAACGTTCCGGGTAGTTGTCGGTGAGGTTGTTACCGCCCACGGCAATGTTGAATTTCGGGGTGAATTTGTAAGCCACTTCGGCGTCCAGCTGCCACACGGCGCCGTAGGTTTGCTCGGGCTGCGAGTCACCGAAGTCGAACACGCGGGTGGTCTCGCCCTGGCGCGTCAACCGCCCGAGCAGGCCCCAGTGTTCACTGGCCCAGTTGGCCGAAAAGATGAAGCGATCCTTCGGCGCGGCATCGGTCAGGGTATTGGTTTCCTCGACGCCCACGAGGGCGTCATTGCCGATGCCCAGTGCCGTCAGTTGCGACGGCGTGCCTTTGGTGCTGGTGACTTTGGTGTGGTTGTAGGTGTACGCGGTGGTCAGGCCCAGTTGCCCTTCGTAGAACGGCTGATGGTAGTTGAGCACCAGTTCGGCGCCATGGGTGCTGGTGTCCGCAGCGTTGGTGAAGAAGTTGACGTCGTGCACGCCAGCAACGCCGAAGTTGTCGTTGATGTAATTTTCCAGGGCATCGCTGCCAATGCGTTGCGACAGGGTGATGCGATCTTTGACGTCAATGCGGAACACGTCCAGCGAGGCATCGAAGCGGTCATTCAACTGGAAGGTCAGTCCGAGACTGAAATTCTTCGAGGTTTCCGGATCAAGCTTCTCGGCGCCCAGTGCACGGGCGATCGGATCGTTGACCGAGAGCACACGGATGTCAGTCAGCGTGCCGCCGTCGCCGAAGTTGCTGGTGGTGTTCTGGAAGCCGCTCTGAGCCAGCGATGGCGCGCGGAAGTTATTCGAGACCGCACCGCGCAGGGCCCATTGTTCGGTGAGTTTGTAGCGACCACTGAGCTTGCCGGTGAGTTTGCTGCCGGCATCGTCGTAATGCTCCCAGCGGGTGGCGGCGTCGACGAAGAAGCGGTCGGTGAGATCACCGGACAGCTCGGCGTAGGTGCCGAACACGTTGCGATCCAGATCCGACTCTTCGCTCGGGCGCAGGCCATTGGCGCCGTCCGCTCCGGAGCCGATGTAGGAGGCCTCGTCACCGGCGTAGGTCAGGTAATTTTCGTAGCGGTATTCACCGCCGACCGCGAGTACGAACGAGCGCTCGCCGAGACGCAGTTCACGGCTGAAGTCGAGGTTGGTGGTGGTCTGGCGCAACTCGTAATCGCCGGTATCGAACTTCGTCGGTGAGTCTTCGCCGAGGCTGACATTAAGCGTGCGCCGGGTCGAGCCATCGAAGCGGTTGCGACCGTGGGTGACGCTGCTGTCGAAGTCCCACTCGTCACCGATCAGGCCTTTGAAACCGGCGGTGGCGGAGACGTCTTTATTGTCGCCGAGCGATTGCGGCAAGTAGCCGTTGGGGTAGAACTGTGGCTGTTCGTACGGGTAGCGATAGAACTCGGCGCCGGTGGTGTGGCGCTGGTTGTAAGTGCCGAAGCTGTAGGCCTTGCCGCCGGCCAGCGGCAGTTCACTGTTGAACCAGAGGTTGACGTCCCGCGCAACGCCGTCGCCCATCACATAGTTGCGCTGGCCGGGGCTGTCGGCAAAACCGTCGAAACCGGCGCGGTTGGTCGGGTTGCGATCCTTGTATTCGGTCCCGCCGCGGATAAACCCGCCCTCCTCGCCCAGGCGCGTGCCGATCTTCGCGGTGGTGACGCTGTTCTGGCCGTCGGTGGTGGTCTTGTCGATGGCGTCCTGATGGGTGTGATAGGCGCCATAACTGGTCGACACTTCGCCGCCCTCGGGCGCGTCGTCGAGGATGATGTTGATCACCCCGGCAATCGCATCGGAGCCGTACTGCGCACCGGCACCGTCACGCAGCACTTCGATGCGTTTGATCGCGCTGAGCGGGATCGAGTTGAAATCCACCGGTGCGGTACCGCGACCGATCTTCGAGGAGTCGTTGACCACCGCTGAAGTGTGGCGGCGCTTGCCGTTGACCAGCACCAACACCTGATCCGGACTCATGCCACGCAGTTGCGCTGCACGCACATGGTCGGCGCCACCGGAGTTGGATTGGCGCGGCAGGCTGAAGGATGGCAGCAGCGTCTGCAACGCCGCGCCGAGTTCGCCATCAGCGGCGCCGGCGGATTTGAGGTCTTCGGCGGTGAGCACGTCGACCGGCACCGGCGAATCGAGCACGGTGCGTGAAGTACCCCGGGTGCCGGTGACCAGCACGGTGCCGAGTCGAGATTCGCTGTCGGCACTGGCGGAGGTTTCTTCTGCGTTGGCCGGAAGTTGCCAGATGGCAGACACGACGGCAGCCGCCAGTAATGAACGGGAACGGTAATGCATATAACAGCTCCTTGAATCGCAGTTAATACCCGGCCGTTACCGACAATAAAGTTCGGCAAGCAATGCGCGGCAATGTCTGCTGTAGTTTTAGATTTCTGGAAGGCAGTGAAGGCTTTTACAGTGAGTTGCAGTTTCCCCAGCGTGAGACGTTTCCCCTTTAAACCCGATGCTAGACGAGCTGCCGCCGATCGCAAAAGAACCAATAACGCTTAGGTTAGATCACTCTAAGGGAGTGCTCTTAGTTCAACATAAGTGTTGCTGAGCCAACACCTTAAGCAACTAACACCAATTTTTTAAATGAAATGCAGTCCCCCTGCAGGAGTGAGCCTGCTCGCGATAGCGGTGTGTCAGTTGACAACTTTCTTACTGATACACCGCTATCGCGAGCAGGCTCACTCCTACAGTTTTGATCTGCGTCGGGCACTACTTAATCAAACTCTTTTGCCAGCCAGGCATCCTCCGCAATATCCAGTTCATCACCACTGAATCGCTGTTCGGCAAACGGATCGGCGTGCAAATGAAAGCCATTCTGCTCCCAGAATCCCGGTTGTTCCTGATCAACGAATTCAAGCCCGCGCAGCCACTTGGCGCTCTTCCAGAAATACCGCCCCGCCACCACCAATCGCAGCGGCCAGCCATGTTGCGCAGTCAGTGGTTGGCCGGCGTAATGGGTGGCCAGCAGACTGTGAGGGTGCAGCAGATCATCAATTCGCAAGTTGGTCTGATAATCGTGGTCGGCATGGGCCATGACAAAAGCCGATGCAGGCTGGAGATCGAACGCCTGCAACAGATCCTGCAGATGCACCCCGCTCCACTCGGTGTCGAACTTCGACCAGCGCGTCACGCAATGGATGTCACAGCGCAGTTGTCGTTGCGGCAGTGCCTGCAGATCGGCATAACGCAATTCGATTGGCCGTGCGAGCGTGCCGAACAGGCGCAGCGACCAGTTGGCGAGGTCATATTCCGGTACATCGCCTTCGTGCAGGATTGGAAATCGCTCCGTCAGCACCTGGCCTGGGGGTAGTCGCTTACCGAGCGCCGGATCGGTTTTCGGGGAACGGCTTTTGCGTAATAGCAAGGCTTTGTTGTGCATGTAAGCTCCAGAACTCCCTCAGTTTGCGCAACTACGCATTACCCCTGTGGGAGCGAGCCTGCTCGCGAAAGCGGTGGGTCAGTCAACTGAGATATCAACTGATCGGACCTCTTCGCGAGCAGGCTCGCTCCCACCTGGACAATGTTGTGGTTAATGTTCTAGTTAGCCACCGGAATCCACGGCGCCCGCGCGACATTCGCGGTGTCGCCGAAAGCCGGAAGTTTCCGCGCCAGATCACGCACGTTCTTCACATCCAGATCCAGCAACTGTTGACGGGTAATCAGCGTCGGCGGCACCAGCACCTGATGCCCCGGATTCTCCCCGGCAATCAACATCGCCAGGCTGCGCACGCTGATCGCCCCGGCGACTTGCGGATTGACCGCCGCCGTCGCCGCCCAGGCGCTGTCCGGCTCTTTCATGATCTGAATATCGGCGGTAGAAATATCGGCGCTGTAGATCTTCACCTTGCTCGTCAGACCCGCCTCATCCACGGCGATTTTCGCGCCTTTGGCGAACTCGTCGAACGGCGCAAAAATCACGCTGATGCCTGGATTGGCGCGCAGCACGGCGCTGGCCTGATCCGCCACGGAGTTGGCAATCGGCGGATTGAGCGTGCCAAATCGCGCCTTCTCGATGATGCCCGGATTGGCTTTCTTGACCTGACTCCAGATCTCGTCGCGGCGCTCCATTGGCGTAAAACCGCTGATGTACACATAGCCGGCATCGAACTTCGTGCCGTTATCCTGCACCGCTTGATCGAGAGCCAGACGCGCCAGCGCATGGTGATCCTGCTCGACCTGAGTCACTTGCGGCGTGTTCAGATCGACATCGAAAGCAACGACCTTGATGCCTTTGGCGATGGCCCGATCAATCGGCGCTTTCAGCGTTTCCGCCAAGCCGAGCTGGACGATGATGCCGTCGACGCCCAGATCGATCGCCTGATCGATCATTTCGCCTTGGCTCGCCGCCTGCTGCCGGGCATCGAATACGCGCAGGTGGGCGCCGAGCGCTTCGGTCTGTTTTTCGACGCCGCGCAAATACGCTTCGGGAAAATCCCCGGAAAACAAATACCCCACCAGCGCGATCTGCACCTGACCTTTATCGAACGGCGCTGGCGCACCGGGCAAGGCGTTGGCCTGAGCGCTCAGCGCCATTGCCGAAAATAACGCCCCGGCGAAGCAATGACGGGCGAACTGTGTGATTGAACCGTGCATACAACATCCTTGAATGAAGTGGCTCAACGCGCCCGATGCGCGAGGCCGAACGTGAACATCAGGGCCAGCACCAACACCAGTCCCTTGACGAAATCCTGTGCGTAATACGGCGCGTTGAGCATGGTCAGGCCGTTGAGCAGCGTCGCCACCAGCAGCGCCCCGACCAGGGTGCCAAAGGCATTGGGCTTCTTCGCGCCGAGCACGGCAAAACCGATCAGCGCCGCGCCGAGGGCATCCAGCACCAGGCCATTGCCGGAGCTCACATCACCACGCCCCAAACGCGCCGCAAGCAACAATCCACCCAGCGATGCGAGCAACGCCGAGAGCACGTAAGCCAACAACTTGAAGCGCTGCACTGGCGCACCGGCCAGGCGCGCCGCCTGCTCGTTGCCGCCGATGGCATAGAACAGCCGACCAATGCGCGTGCGTTCGAGAAACAGCCACACCGCAATCGCGACCACCGCCGTGATCAGCACAGGAATCGGCACCACCTCCCACAATCGCCCGCGCCCTAGTGCGAGAAACGCAGCACTGAACGTCCCTTCGCTTTCCTCACCGCTGGGCAAGGTCATGCCTACCGCAATCGAACGCCCGCCAGTGGGAATCAACTGCACGCCGATCACCAGAAACATGCTGCCCAGCGTCGCGAGAATATCCGGCACCCGCAGTTTTACGATCAGCCAGCCGTTGAGCAGACCGACCAGCGCACCGCCTGCCAGACTGATCAACACCGCCGGCACCGCGCCCCAGCCGAGCACGACCATCACGTAACTGGCGATCATCAGGCTCATCGCCGCCACCGCGCCAATCGACAGATCGAGGCCGCCGACCGCCATGGTCAGCGTGACGCCCAGCGCCAGCAGCGCGACAATCGACACCGATTGCAGAATGCTGAACAGGTTGCCGACGCGCAGGAATGCCGGCTCCGCAACACTGAAAAACACCACGATCAGCGCCAGCAGCCATAACAGGCCATAGCGGATCAGCACTTGAAGCAGACGTTCGGCGCGTGCCGGCCCGGTCGATAACAGTGAAGTTGAATCAGGCACTCGCTCTGCTCCTTGGCGTGGCTTGAGGGGAATGTTCGGTCACGTCGCTGCCGGCCAGTGCGGCCACCAGGTCAGCACGATCAAGGCCGGCGCGTGGATACTCGGCGACCACCGTGTGATCACGCACCAGCAGGATGCGGTCGGCAATTTCCAGGGCTTCATCGACATCGGCGCAAATCACCAGTGTCGCGCGGCCCTTGGCGCTGCCGCGCAGCAGTTGGCCGATGTCGCGGCGGGCGCGCACGTCGACGCCTTGGAAGGGTTCATCAAGGATCAACACCCGCCCTTCGCCGAGCAGCCAGCGGCCGAGCACGACTTTCTGTTGATTGCCCCCCGACAGCGCGGTCATTGGCTCATCGATGCCGGCAGTCTTGATCCCCAGCGCAGCAACTTGCGCCTCGACCGCTGCCGCTTCGGCGCGGTTGCGGATGAAACCGCCGCGGGTAAAGCGCTCGAGAAACGGCAAGGTCAAGGTCCGGCGCAGTGAGAAGTCCGCCACCAGCGACTGACTGGCGCGATCTTCGGCCGCGAAGAACACCCCGCTTTGAATAGCCTTGCGCGGTGAGCCCGCATGCCAGTCGACCCCGTCCAGATGCACGCTGCCCGAGGCGGCTTTACGCAGACCGAACAGCACCTCGGCGATTTCACTTTTACCGGCACCCAACAGCCCGGTCAGCACCACCACTTCGTTCTCGTGCAGGGTCAGGTCGAACGCGGCTGAGCGCGGCACGATCTGCATGGCTTTGAGCTTCAACACCTCGCGCCCGGCCATGCTCGGCTGGTAAACATGCTCGGCCAGCGCCTGCCCCAGCATGGCGCTCACCGCTTCGGGCAATTGCTGCGCCGTGAACTCGCCCGCGAACTGACCATCGCGCAGAACGATGGCGCGATCCGCCACGCGTTGCAGGTCGGAGAGTCGATGGGAGATGTACAGAATCGCCACGCCGCGACTGCGCAAAGTGTCGATCAAACCAAACAAGCGCTGCGCCTCGGCATCGGAAAGCGCTGCCGTCGGCTCATCGAGAATCAGCAGGCGCGGCTGCAAGGCCAAGGCGCGGGCAAGCACCACCAACTGCCGTTCGGCCTGACCGAGATGCTCGATCGGCTGCTCCAGCGGCAATGTCAAACCCAGCCCGGCGGCGATGCTCGCGGCGCGTTCCAGCAGGCGTTTGCGATTGAGCCAAAAGTCCGCGTCCGGCTTGCACAGTTCATCGAGCAGGAGGTTTTCCGCGACGCTCAAACCCGGTGCGATGCCCTCGTTGATCTGCTGGTGCACCGCGACAATGCCCAAGCGCCGCGCCGACAGCGGTGAACTGAAATGCCGTAGCGCGCCCTCCAGCCAGATCTCGCCAGCGTCGGCAGTCTGGCTGCCCGCCAAGATCTTCACGAGGGTCGACTTCCCCGCGCCATTGGCACCGAGCAACGCCACGACTTCAGCGGGATAGATGTCCAGGCTGAGCGCGTCCAGCGCCCGGCTCGCGGCAAATATTTTGCTCAACTTACGCACACGAATCAGCGGCTCGCGGACTACAGCGACCGGCACACTCATACAATTCCTTAGCGGCGATGCGCCAGCGAACGAACCAATCGATCACCCAGGCTTTGCACGCCCTGAACGAGGATCACCAACACCACAACCGTGGCAACCATCACTTCATTGTTGAAACGCTGATAACCATAACGAATCGCCAGATCACCCAGCCCGCCACCGCCGATTACCCCGGCCATCGAGGAAAACCCGATCAGCATCACCAGCGTCAACGTGATGCCTGCAAGCAAGGCCGGCAGCGCTTCGGGCAACAACACTTTGCAGATCACATGACCAATGTCGCCGCCCATGGCAAGGATGGCTTCGATGCGGCCCTTGTCGACTTCGTCGAGGGCGTTTTCGACAATGCGCGCGAAGAATGGAAACGCGCCGATGGTGATCGGCACCACAGCGGCGGTGCTGCCCAGCGTTGTGCCGACCACCAGCCGCGTCAGTGGAATCAGAGCGATCAACATCACCACGAACGGCAGTGAACGGCCAAGGTTGACCACGCCACCCAGAGCCGCATTGAAGCGTGGCATCGGCAACAGTCCGTCGCGACGACTGATGAACAACAACACGCCCAGCGGCAATCCGATCAGCAACGTGAACAGCCCTGCGAGCAGGACCATGTACAGGGTTTCACCGGTGGCGTTGAACACCAGTTGCAGGATTTCATCCCAGTTGACGGTGCGGTTCATAAGTGCGCCGCCCGTACGCCGTATTGCTTGAGAAAACTCAGGCCCGGTGCATCGTGGCCCAACGGCAAGCCGCACGTTGGTCGCAGCGAGGCGCCCAGTGGCGATTGCGGATCGGCCAGCAGCCGTGGCACCGGACCGGCTTCGACCAGACGCCCGTTGGCCATGAATGCGGCGTGGTCGCAGATCGACTTGACCACGTCCAGTTCATGGGTGATCAACACGATGGTCACGCCCAGTTGCCGATTGATGTCGCGCAGCAGTTCGAGGATCGACGCGGTGGTTTCCGGGTCAAGCGCACTGGTGGCCTCGTCCGATAGCAGGTACGCCGGCTCTGCGGCGAGTGCGCGGGCAATCCCGACACGCTGTTTCTGGCCGCCGGACAATTGCGAGGGAAAGGCCTGCGCCTTGTCACTCAAGCCAACCAGCTCCAGCAGTTCGCGAACCCGCACATGGCGCCACGGCTTGCCGACATTGGCGATCTCCAGCGGCACCGCGATGTTGTCGAACACGGTGCGCGAATGCAGCAGGTTGAAGCCCTGGAAGATCATGCCGATGCGCTGCCGCTGGCGGCGTAAATCGCTGACCGACAGCGTCGTCAGGTCGATGCCGTCGAGCAGTATGCGTCCGCTGTCCGGACGTTCGAGCAGGTTGAGACAACGCAGCAGCGTCGACTTGCCCGCCCCGCTACGCCCGAGAATCCCGTAGACCGCGCCATCGGGAATGCTCAGCGAGACCTGATCCAGCGCCGGTTGCGGGGCTGACGGGTATGTCTTGCTCACCTGCTCGACGGCGATCATGGTTTGCCGCCCGCCACCGGAATCACTGAACCGGCGAAGTTGTCGGTGATGTACTTGGCGACCTCGGGCGACGTCAGATCCTTGGCCAGTTGCGCGATACGCGGGTCGTGTTCGAGCTTGGGCGTGGTCACCAGAATGTTCGCGTAAGGATTGTGCTCGGCTTTCTCCAGACCCAAAGCGTCCTTGGCGGGCACCAGGCCGGCGTCCAGCGCGTAGTTGCCGTTGATCACCGCCAAATCGACGTCGTCGAGCGAGCGCGGAATCTGCGGCGATTCGATTTCGAGAATTTTCAGTTGTTTCGGGTTCTCGGCGATGTCCTTGGGCGTTGCCTGATCGGCCGCCGGGTCGTTGAAGCCGGGTTTGAGTTTGATCAGGCCGTTGTCCTGCAACAGGTACAAAGCGCGGCTCAGGTTGGTGACGTTATTGGGCACGGCGACGGTGCCTTTTGCCGGCACGTCGGCGAAGCTTTTGTGCCGACGAGAATAAATACCCAGGGGCTCGATATGCACCGTGGCCGCCACCGCGAGTTTTTCGCCGAGGGCTTGTTCCTGAGACTTCAGGTACGGCAGGTGCTGAAAGTAATTGGCGTCGACATCGCCGTGTACCAGCAGCTCGTTGGAGTTCACGCCGTTGGGGATCTCGATGACTTTGAGGTTCAGTTGCGGATCGATCTTCTGGATGTACGCGAGAATCTGCGCGTGGGGCACCGGGTCGGCAGCAACGCGCAACGGTTCCAGCGCCTGCGCACCGAACGACGTCACCAGCACGCCGAGCACGGCCAGGGTCAAACCTGCTTTCTTGATCATCTGCGGAGTCCTTCAGCGGTGGGTGAGTCAGGCGGATTTACGAACGGGCGGTGGCGGCAGTAGCGCATCGGCGTAGAAGCGCTGCGCGACGTCGGGATGCGAGCGCAAACGACCTTTGAGGTAGTTCCAGCCGACATCGCGAAACAGCGGGTTAAGCGGGTCACTCGCCGGCCCGCGTGCCTCGCGCAACAGGGCGGTGGGCAGCGGATACAGCGGCACCACGGCATCCAGTTGCGCACCGAGGAAGAACGCGACAGACAGGCGCTCAGTGCCCTCGGGCGGCGACACGACCCGATGCACGGTGGCACGCAGATAGCCGTTGCTGGCCAGTTCGAGCAGTTCGCCGATGTTCACCACCAGGGTGTTCTCGCGCGGCAACGCATCGATCCAGCGCCCCTCTTCGATCTCGACCTGCAGACCGGCCTGTTGGTCTTGCAGGAGGAAGCTGAGAAAACCGGAATCCTTGTGCGCACCAACGCCTTGATGGCTCGATTCGCTGGACTGGCCGGGATAGCGCATCAGTTTGATGTGTTCGTTGGGTTTGTCGCCGTACAGTTGATCAAACGCATCGGCCCGCAGCGACAGTGCCTGGGCGAACGCACGCAGCAGGCGCAACGACATGCGCGTCATTGCCTCTTGCCACTCGAGCAGCAAAGGCTTCAGTTCCGGCAGTGCCGCCGGCCATTGGTTGGGGCCTTGCAGCCGCGCCCAGAACGGGCTGTCCGCGTCTAATGGCAACGCCTCGCGCTCGGCCCCCAGATCGAACTGCTCACGCAGATCAGGCTGGCCACGGGTGATCTCCGAAGCGGCACGGTTGTAACCGCGAAAGTGCGGTGAATTGATCATGCCGACGGCGGTTTTTTCGCTGTCGGGCAAGGCGAAGAACTGGCGAGCATGTGCCTGTACCTGCTTGAGCAAAGTGCTGTCGATGCCATGCCCGGTCAGGTAGAAGAAGCCGACGTCGCGGGCGGCGTGGCGCAAGTTTTCGAGAAATTCGTAGCGCTGTTGGGCCGTGCCTTCGAACAGCGACAGGTCCAGCGTCGGTAATGCGGTGATATCGAGGGGATGCGGCATGATTCACTCCCGTGTGAATCAAACCTGAAGAACCTGTGATCGATTCAGCATGTGCCGTCATGGCAATCGGGGTCTATCGGTTTGATGCGTATTGATTCGTCGTTGCGACAAAACTAAACGATCTTAAAAACGCTGAGCCAATATCTTTTTCGCATTACCTTAGGCCTGATTTCCCTCACCCCAGCCCTCTCCCAGAGAAGAGGGAGCCGACCGTGTCGCCTTGCGGTATACATCGACCTGAAAAACCGCGTTGGATTCGGTACAAAACGCTCAGGTCGGCGTAGCTCTCTAGATCACCTCGGTCAGTTCCCTCTCCCTCTGGGAGAGGGTTAGGCGGGCGGCGTTCCGATGAGGGGATGAGGCGACGCGGTATCAGATGCCTTGCAACGCACGCGGCCGCTGACTGCGCTGTTCCGCACTGGCGTCCGGTGCCGGTTGCAGATGGAAGTCGAACTTCAGTTCGGCATAACGCCCCGATACCGCGTCCTCGCGGAACACCACGTCCCCGACCAATCCTTCACGGGTCGCGTAGGGGCGCTCGATAATCGAACGCTTTTTTGGCTGAAAGAGAGGCTTTGGAACAGCACCTACACCTGTCGGCGAAATGCCCTACACGGTCGAGAGATCGAAGTTGAATATTTCCTACTATTGACAGCTTTTCGGCACATAAAAAAGCCCGTCTCAGTCGAAACTGAAACGGGCTTTCCCAGATCAACAACCGTTACTTCAGGTCGTCAAAGTGGTCTCGCAGGAACTCGTAAAAGCGAAACGCTTTAAACAATCTCCATACAAGGCTCAGCGTACGCAGCAAAAGCTTCATACGTTTTGGCCTCCAGGGCTGGGGGCCAAACCTCCAGCAGGCTTACCGGATCATGCTTGCCTTCAGCCTGCACGTTAAAGCAGCTAGTGAGGTGGCCGGTTGAATTCCCTCCGAAACATCATTCCGGCACGGGTGCAAAACCGTGTCAAAGGGCATAAAACCGTTTGGTCGCCAGCCTGGCCTCACCTCTGCTAGAACAAGTGAGCGCCCGCATCATAATCCTGATTCAAAGGCTTTCAGGGAAAATAATTTTCTGTTTTGTTAATCATTATTTCTGCCAGTTTTTTCTGAAAATAAAATAGCCTAAACAACCAGCCTCATACGCACTTTAACCTTGCAAGGGGGCACAAAGACTCCTACCATGAGCGAACGTTAAAGCAGCTAGTGAAGCATCAAACCTCAGCCGCAAACCGAGGTTAAAAAAACCACCCCGCTAAGGTGGTTTTTTTTCGCCTGCCTTTCACTGCACCCGACGGCGAAAAACAAATCACAACGCCCGCGCCCACGTCTGACTCACCAGATCCTTGCCAAAGCTGTGAATCGCTTCTTCCTCCACCAATTCAAATCCGGCCTTCTGATAAATCTTGCGCGCAGCCGTCAGGTTACTGGTCGTCCACAAGGTCATTTTCTGGTAGCCAATCTGCCGGGCAAAGCGCAGGCACTCCTCGACCAGACGACTGCCAATGCCCAGTCCCCGCGCGCTGGCGTCGACGTAGAGCATGCGCAGTTTGGCGGTGGTGGCGTCCTGGCGGACGATAAACACAGAGCCAATGACCTTGCCGTCCTTTTCCGCAATCCAGCAGCGTTCACAGGTGGGGTCGTAATCGCGCAGGTACTTGGCGACCACCTCGGCCACCAGCGCCTCGAACTCCGCGTTCCAGCCGTATTCACGAGTATAAAGAGCCGCTTGTTGCTGCATCACCGTCCCCATGTCGCCGGGCTGCGGATCGCGTAACACGTAAGTCGAGTCCTGACTGCCTTCCAACAGTGTCTGGATCAGCGTCATAGCGCCGATCAGTTGCTTCTGCTGCGGCTCCGGCAATCGTTCGAGCATGGCGACGATCTGCTCGCGGGAGGCCTTTTCCAGCGGGATCAGGATGTCGCGGCCGAAGTCGGTAAGGTGTAGTTGCGCAGCGCGGGCGTCGGTGGGCGACGGGACTTTCTGAATCAGCCCGCGCTTCTCAAACCCGCTGATAATCCGGCTCATGTAGCCGGCGTCCAGGCCGAGCATCTGCCACAGGTCGGCGCTGGTCAGGTCCCCATGCGAGGCCAGCTCATACAAAATGCGTAGTTCAGTCAGCGAGTAGTCGCTTTGCAGCAGATGCTCCTGCAGTACGCCGATCTGATGGGTGTAGAAGCGATTGAAGCCGCGCACGACATCGGCTTGCTCAAGAAGATCAATGCTGGACATGGCGAATGCTCAGTTATTTGCTTTAAGCAACTATATATTTGCCTAAAGCAACCATGTCAACAAAAAGCTAGCGACACTTGGCCAGCACCACCTGACAGGTAGCCGGTGTACCGCCGGAGCGCCCGGCATAGCGCATGCAGTTGTTCAGCGACTTCTGTCGCGCCATGTTCAAACTGGAACCCCAGGCCAGACCGCCCTCGCCGACCGTCGGCAAGGCCTTGGCGTAGCAGGCGTCTCCGCCGCCGGAGGGCGAATAGTGTTGGCGGCTTGAGCAGCCTGCCGTCAGTGTCAGGCTGAGGGCGATGAGGGTGAGCGAGATCCCTGGCAAGCATCGGTTGATCATCGTATTTCACCTGCCACCAAATGGGTCGTAAGCTGTTGAGTCTAGCCCCCTCACCTGCACAAATCTTCTAAACGTCGATGACCATTGCGCGGTATTTTATGAGGCCACACCTTTAGACGCCGAATACTGGAGCCTCCGTGGATAAACGCAACTGGATCGAGCTGTCCCAGGATGGCGATACCGGGATTGAATCGATTCGAGCTCACTTCGAGGGGCACGCCTACGATCCGCACTGGCATGACAGTTTTCTCGTCGGCGTCACCGAGCAAGGTGTGCAGCAGTTCAATTGCCGCCGCGTGCGCCATCGCAGTACGCCGGGCAACGTGATCTTGCTGGAACCGGGGGAAATCCACGATGGCCATGCGCCGACCGAAGACGGCTTCACCTATTCGATGCTCTACCTCGATCCGCATTGGCTTGAGCGTGAACTGCATGCGCTGTTCGAGGACGCACCCTCCGACAGCCAGCCCGGCTTTGCCGACACGCTGAGCCAGGATCCGCGTCTGGCCACCGGAATCAATCAGGCTTTTCATGCGCTGCATGACGGCGATCTGCGCATCGTTCGACAGACCGCCATCGACGGCTTGCTCGGTTCGCTCACGCGCCATCTCGCGTGGCGTAAACGTCAGGATTTCGATCCACGCCTGCCGATGGTGGCGCAAGTCGCACGCGACTATCTGCACGCGCACACCTATGAAGACATCGGCCTTGATGACCTCGCCCGAGTTTGTGGTGTGGATCGTTTTCGTCTGAGTCGCGCATTCAAGACAGCCTTTGGCCTGGCCCCGCACGCGTATCTGATCCAGTTGCGCCTGGCCAAGGCGCGGCAGTTGCTGGCGCGCGGTGAAACGCCGGCGCAGGTCGCCAGCGTGCTCGGTTTTGCCGACCAGAGTCATCTCGGTCGCTGGTTCCGCCGGGCCTACCAACTCACCCCCGCCGACTACCGCAAACGCTGCTCAAACCTTCCAGACTGACGTACACCGACTGGCGATCATGGCTTCCTGTGTTTACTTCCAAGGAATCCGCCCATGGCGTCATTATTGCCCTTCCTGCTGTTTGCTTTCGTTGCCTCGATCACGCCGGGGCCGACCAATATTCTGGTGTTGAGCCACAGTTCGCGCCAAGGCTTGCTCGCCACATTGCCAATCATTTTCGGCGCCTGCGCGGCGGCGGCACTGATTGTGTTGGTGGTCGGCCTCGGTGCCGGCGAAACCTTGCTGCGCTACCCGCGTGTGCAGCAAGCGATGGCCTGGGGCGGTGTGCTCTGGTTGAGTTGGCTGGCGTGGCAGATCTTTCGCAGTGCACCGCCGTCGCTGGACCCGGCCGAGGCCCAGGACGAAAGCTTCAGCGTGCTGGGCGCCGCCATGCTGCAACTGGTCAACCCCAAGGTGTGGATGATGGCTGTGGCGGTGGTCAGCGTGTTTGTCGGTGGTGGCGAAAAGACCTTGCGACTGCTGGTGCTGTCGCTGGCATTTCTCTTGGTGTCGTTGCCGTGCATGACGTTGTGGGCGTTGCTGGGTGTGGGCAGCGCGCGGTTGATGGGATCGCCCAAGGCGTTCAAGCGGATGAACGCGGCGCTGGCGTTGTTGCTGTTGCTCTCGGCATGGCTGACCGTCCTGGCATAACGCCCCTGTAGGAGCTGCCGAAGGCTCGGGCCGCGATCGGACGATCTTTTGATTTTTTACGATCAAGATCAAAAGATCGCAGCCTTCGGCAGCTCCTACATTGTTCTACGCCACTTCATCAGGGTGAGGTGGCCTGCCGATACTCGCGTGGTGTAAACCCGGTCGAGGCTTTGAACTGGCGAGTAAAAGCGCTGTGATCGGTATAGCCGCATTGCAGCGCGACATCGGTAATCGGCAGGTCGGTGTGGAGCAATCGATGAGCATGTTCGAGCCGTACTTTCTGGATCATCTGCCGAGGAGTCAGGTGAAACACCCGTTTGCAGTAGCGCTCCAGTTGCGCGACTGAAATGCCGGCGATGCGGGTCAGCTCACCGAGGGTGACGCGGCGATTGAAATTCGCGCGGATATGCTCATCGACAGCCGCCAGCCGTTCGAATGCCGGGTGCGTTTCACTGGCCGATTGCAGGTCCACCGAAATTCCCGCCAGGCCAATGATCACCCCGTCACGGTTGTACAGCGGCTGCTTGTGCGTCAGGCACCAGCCCGGTTCACGACTGCCGTACAGATGCAGTTCCAGCTGATCCTCCAGCACAAAACCTTCCTCCAGCACTTTGCGGTCCTGCTCGGTGTAGCCCGGGCCCAACTGAGCCGGGAACACTTGCGCGCTGGTTTTTCCTAGCAGTGGACGTAAATCCTTCAAGCCACAACGCTGCACCAGCGTGCGGTTGGCGAGCACGTAACGGGCCTGCACATCCTTGATGAAAATCGCCGCATTGGGGATCACGTCAAGCATCGGCAACAGCAGCGCGGCGCCGGCCAAGAGTTCTTCAAGAGTCTGTGGACGATGCCCATCAATGCCTTGAGACAGGATCGAGAACGCCTGTTGCATCAAACAATCCCCTCGTAACGTGGATGGACGAAGCGCCCGCCATATGGGCTTCGCGTGCAGATTGCAGCATGGCTCAAGGCATGTCGAGGGCCGCGTTTCGCCAGCACGATTGTGCTGATTTCGTCATCGAAGCCGCCGCAAAAGATCAATCGCCACAGCGTCGACCCGTTCAAAGTCTGGCCGTCCCAGTGACACAACTGCCTATCCAATAACTCACAAGAAGGCGATGCCATGTCAGGCCAAGGCAAGTTCAAAAAACAGCTTTCACTGATCGACCTCACATTTATCGGGCTCGGGGCGATCTTCGGTTCCGGCTGGTTATTCGCGGCCAGCCATGTGTCCGCCATCGCCGGGCCGGCGGGGATTTTCTCCTGGTTGCTGGGCGGTTTTGCCGTGTTGTTGCTGGGCATCGTCTATTGCGAGCTCGGCGCCGCACTACCTCGTGCCGGCGGCGTGGTGCGTTATCCGGTTTACTCCCACGGGCCGCTGCTTGGCTATCTGATGGGCTTCATCACCCTGATCGCATTTTCCAGTCTGGTGGCGATCGAAGTGGTTGCCTCGCGCCAATACGCGGCAGCATGGTTTCCCGGCCTGACCAAGGCTGGCACCGGTGATCCTACGATACTGGGCTGGATGGTGCAGTTCGGTCTGCTGTGCGTGTTCTTCCTGCTCAATTACCGCAGCGTGAAGACCTTCGCCAAAGCCAATAATCTGGTCAGCGTGTTCAAGTTCATCGTGCCGCTGCTGGTCATCGGCGTGCTGTTCACCTTCTTCAAACCGGCCAACTTTCACGTGCAGGGTTTCGCCCCGTTCGGCTTGTCCGGTATCGAAATGGCGGTGTCGGCGGGTGGCGTGATTTTCGCTTATCTGGGGCTGACACCGATCATCTCGGTAGCCAGTGAAGTGAAGAATCCGCAGCGCACTATTCCCATCGCGTTGATCCTCTCGGTGCTGCTGTCGACGCTGATTTACGTGCTGCTGCAAATGGCCTTTCTCGGCAGCATCCCGACCGAAATGCTCGCCAACGGCTGGGCCGGCATCAGCAAGGAATTTTCCCTGCCATACCGCGACATAGCACTGGCGCTGGGTGTGGGTTGGCTGGCCTGGCTGGTCGTCGCCGACGCGGTGATCTCGCCGAGCGGCTGCGGCAACATCTACATGAACGCGACCCCGCGGGTGATCTACGGCTGGGCGCAGACCGGGACCTTTTTCAAACTCTTCACTCACATCGATGAAAAGTCCGGCATCCCGCGCCCGGCGCTGTGGCTGACCTTCGCCCTGTCGGTGTTCTGGACCCTGCCGTTCCCGTCGTGGGAAGCGCTGATCAACGTGGTTTCCGCCGCACTGGTGTTGAGCTACGCCGTGGCCCCTGTGTCCGTGGCGGCACTGCGCCGCAATGCGCCGAACATGCCGCGCCCGTTCCGGGTCAAGTGCATGGGTGTGCTCGGGCCGGTGTCGTTCATCATCGCCGCGTTGATCGTTTACTGGTCGGGCTGGAACACCGTGTCGTGGCTGCTCGGCCTGCAAATCCTGATGTTCGTGGTGTACCTGCTCTGCGGTCGTTTTGTGCCGACCGCTCACCTGAATCTGGCGCGTCAGGTGCGCTCCTCGGCGTGGCTGATCGCCTTCTATGCGGTGACCATCGTGCTGTCGAAACTCGGCACGTTCGGCGGCCTCGGCATCCTCGCCCACCCGTTCGACACCCTTGTCGTCGCTGCTTGCGCCACCGGCATTTATTACTGGGGCGCCGCGACGGGCGTACCGGCGCACCTGCTGCGACTCGAAGAAGACGAGGACAGCGAAGTCACCGCCCCCGCCTCGACCGTGTCTTCTCGCCCTGTCGGCGCCTACTGAAACCACCTACGGAATCCATCCATGAAAGCACTACACGTCATTGATTCCCACACCGGCGGTGAACCCACGCGTCTGGTGATGACAGGCTTCCCCGATTTGCCCGGCACCACCATGGTCGAAAAACGCGATGCCTTGCGCGATCAGCATGACGCCTGGCGCCGCGCCTGCCTGCTGGAGCCCCGTGGCAACGATGTACTGGTCGGCGCGCTGTATTGCGAGGCGGTCTCGCCGGACGCCACGTGCGGGGTGATTTTCTTCAACAACGCCGGGTATCTGGGCATGTGTGGCCACGGCACCATCGGCCTGATCAATTCGTTGCAGTACCTGGGAAAAATCCAACCGGGCGAGCACAAGATCGACACGCCAGTCGGCCTGGTCAGCGCCACATTGCATGAGGATGGCACCGTCACCCTGGGCAACGTCCCCGCTTATCGCCACCGCAAACAAGTGCCGGTGGACGTACCGGGATTCGGTCAGGTATTGGGCGACATCGCCTATGGCGGCAACTGGTTTTTCCTCGTCTCCGAGCACGGCCAGACGCTGACGATGGACAACGTCGAACACCTCACCGCTTACACCTGGGCGATGCTCAAGGCCCTTGAAGACCAAGGCATCTACGGCGAGGACGGTGCCGTCATCGATCACGTCGAACTGTTCGCCGATGACGATCAGGCCGACAGCCGCAACTTCGTCATGTGCCCCGGCAAAGCCTACGACCGCTCGCCGTGCGGCACCGGCACCAGCGCCAAACTCGCCTGCCTCGCCGCCGACGACAAGCTGCAACCCGGCGCCACCTGGGTGCAGGCGAGCATCACTGGCAGCCAGTTCGAAGGCCGCTTCGAATGGCAAGGCGAACGCATTCGCCCGTACATCACCGGCCGCGCCTGGATGACCGCCGACAGCACCTTGCTGATCGACGAAGCAGACCCGTTCGCGTGGGGCATCTGAGCCACCGCGCGGGCTTTTCACCTCAATTTGAATGATGTGCCAAGGAGTTAAAACAATGAGCGACAACATCTTCACCGGTTGCATGCCGGCCCTGATGACCCCGTGCACCGCCCAGCGCAAACCGGACTTCGACGCCTTGGTGGCCAAGGGTCGCGAACTGATCGATATCGGCATGAGCGCCGTGGTTTATTGCGGCTCGATGGGCGACTGGCCGCTGCTGACCGAGGCCGAGCGCCAGGAAGGCGTGGCGCGTCTGGTCGCTGCCGGGATTCCCACCATTGTCGGCACCGGCGCGGTGAATTCCCGCGAAGCGGTTTCCCACGCAGCCCACGCGGCGAAAGTTGGCGCGCAGGGTTTGATGGTGATTCCCCGCGTGCTGTCCCGTGGCGCTTCGGTCACTGCGCAAAAGGCCCATTTCGCAGCGATTCTGCAAGCGGCGCCGAACCTGCCGGCGGTGATCTACAACAGCCCCTACTACGGCTTCGCCACCCGCGCCGATCTGTTCTTTGAACTGCGCCGCGAGTACCCGAACCTGATCGGCTTCAAGGAATTCGGCGGTGGCGCCGACCTGCGTTACGCCGCCGAAAACATCACCTCCAAGGACGATGACGTAACCTTGATGGTCGGTGTCGACACGCAAGTGGTGCACGGTTTCGTCAACTGCAACGCCACCGGCGCCATCACCGGTATCGGCAACGCACTGCCCCGCGAGGTGCTGCAACTGGTGGCGCTGAGCAAGCAAGCGGCCAAGGGGGACGCCAAGGCCCGTCGTCAGGCGCGGGAGCTGGAAGCGGCACTGGCGGTATTGTCGTCGTTCGATGAAGGCTGCGATCTGGTGCTGTATTACAAGCATTTGATGGTGCTCAACGGCGACAAGGAATACACCCTGCACTTCAACGAAACCGATGCGTTGAGCGACTCGCAGCGGCGTTATGCCGAGAAGCAGTATTCGCTGTTCCGTCACTGGTACGAGAACTGGTCGGCGGAACAGAACTTCAGCTGATCAACGCCCCCTCACCTGCCGCGATGCGTTGTGCTACGCGGCAGGCATTTGCCTTTTTTATCAGGAAGACACCATGACTCTGACGGGCCACATGCTGATCGGACAGCACTCGGTTGCGGGCAATCGCGCCGCCATTCGCGGGATCAATCCGGCCACCGATGAAGCGCTGCCACCGGCGTATGCCGGTGGATCGGCCGAGCATGTCGAACAGGCTTGTGCGCTGGCATCGGCAGCGTTCGATGTTTATCGCGAGACAAGCCTGAATGTCCGCGCCGGATTTATTGAAAGCATTGCTGAGGAGATCGAAGCCCTCGGCGATGAACTGATCGACCGGGCTCACGCGGAAACCGGCCTGCCGCGACCTCGCCTACTGGGTGAACGCGGGCGTACTTGTCAGCAATTAAGAATGTTCGCCCGCACGGTGCGAGCCGGTGAATGGCTGGATGTGCGCGTCGATAGCGCGCTGCCGCACCGTCAACCGCTGCCGCGCTCCGATCTGCGTCAACGGCAGATTGCGCTGGGGCCGGTCGCGGTGTTTGGCGCGAGTAACTTCCCGCTGGCATTTTCCGTGGCCGGCGGTGACACCGCGTCGGCATTGGCCGCCGGTTGCCCGGTGATCGTCAAGGCGCACAGTGCGCATCCCGGTACCAGCGAGCTGGTCGGCCGCGCAGTGGCGCGGGCAGTGAACGCCTGTGGCCTGCCGCAAGGCGTGTTCTCGTTGCTGTACGGCTCCGGGCACGAAGTGGGCATCGCGCTGGTCACCGATCCACGGATCAAAGCGGTGGGTTTCACCGGCTCGCGCAGCGGTGGTCTGGCGCTGATTCAAGCGGCGCAGGCCAGATCCGAACCGATTCCGGTGTATGCGGAAATGAGTTCGATCAACCCGGTGCTGCTGTTTCCGGCAGCGTTGGAAAGTCGCACGCAGGCGTTGGCCGAAGGTTTTGTGGCTTCGCTGACACTGGGTGCGGGTCAGTTTTGCACCAATCCGGGCTTGGTCATTGCCTTGAAAGGACCGGCACTGGACAGGTTTATCGCCGCCACCGCCGAGATCATTCAACGCAGCCCGGCGCAGACGATGCTGACGCCGGGCATCTTCAACGCTTATGAATCTGCCGTGAATGCACTGGCCGAAAGTGCCGATACGCGCATCGCTGGCGTTGGCCAGCCCGGCAGCGGCCCGAACCAATGTCAGGCCCACGTGTTCGTGACGGATGCTGTCGACTTTCTTGCCGATCAGCGCCTGCAAGCCGAAGCGTTCGGTGCGGCTACACTGATCGTGCAATGCAGCTGTGAAGCTGAAATCCGCCAGGTCACCGAGCATCTGGAAGGCCAGCTGACCGCCACTTTGCACCTGGATAACCCGGACATCGAACAGGCACGCGCACTGCTACCGACGCTGGAGCGCAAGGCCGGTCGCTTGCTGGTCAACGGCTGGCCCACCGGGGTTGAAGTGAGTGACGCAATGGTTCACGGCGGGCCGTTCCCGGCCACGTCCGACTCGCACACAACATCCGTGGGTACAGCGGCGATCCTGCGTTTCCTGCGCCCGGTCTGCTATCAGGACTTCCCGGACAGCTTGTTGCCGACCGCACTGAAACAAGCCAATCCCCTGCAATTGCGACGTCTGCTCGATGGCCACAGGGAAGCGCAGCGCCATGGCGAATAACATCTCCCATGACATCGCCGTGGTCGGCGCCGGCATCATCGGCGTCGCCTGCGCACTGCGTCTGGCTCGCCAAGGGTTGCGCGTAGTCGTGATCGATCAGCAGCAACCCGGCCACGGCGCCTCGTTCGGCAACGCCGGGCATCTGGCGACCGAGCAGGTGTTTCCGATTGCCGACGCGTCCATCCTCAAGCGCCTGCCGGCCATGCTGATGGACCCGATGGGGCCGTTGCGGCTGGACTGGAAATACCTGCCGCGCGCCCTGCCGTGGTTCACCCGGCTGCTGTTGAATCTGCGTTCGGCGCCTTTTCAGAACACCGTGGCAGGCTTGCGCGCGCTCAATGAAAGCAGTCTGCAGGCTTGGCAGCGCTTGCTCGCCGACATCCAGCGGCCGGACTTGCTGAAGATCGATGGCTCGTTGCTGGTGTTCGAACGGCCCGAATCGCGTCAGGCGATCCAGGCATTACAGGGCCGATTGCACCAGCAGCAGGTGCCGGCCGATTACTGGCAGGCCGGCGCCATACGCGAAACCGCGCCGCAACTCAGCGAACAGATTCAGGGCGGTTTGTTCTTCCCGCGCACCGGGCACTTTATCGATCCCTATGGCGTGGTGTGTGAACTGGTGGAAGCGGCCAAGGCCAGTGGCGTGAGCTTTGTCCAGCAACAGGTTCAGGGCGGCCATGTGCAGGAGCACGGTGTTGCGCTGAGCACCGGCAATGGTGGTCTGACTGCACGCCGCGTGCTGATCGCCTGCGGCGCACACTCGGCGAAACTCACCGCCGCCCTCACCGGCAAAAAAGTACCGCTGGACACCGAGCGCGGTTATCACCTGATGCTGCCACAGGAACACGACCGCCTGCCCTTCCCCGTGACCTCGCTGGAGCGCAAGTTCATCATGACGCCGATGTCCGAGGGGTTGCGCCTGGCCGGCACCGTCGAGTTCGCCGGGCTGGAAAAGCCAGCGAGCATGGAACGCGCGTGGCAGTTGCATCGGTTGAGTCAGGGCTTGTTTCGCAAAGAGCTGAGCGCTGAAGCGGCGACGCCGTGGATGGGTTTTCGACCGTCGCTGCCAGATTCGTTGCCGGTGATTGATCAGGTCTGCGAGGGCAAGGTGTTGCTTGCTTTTGGGCATCAGCATCTGGGGCTGACGCAGGCGGCGGTGACGGCGGAGATGGTGGTGCGGATGGCGGGCGCCGGCACAAGCCCGACAACGGTTTTGCCGAGTGACACCCCTTACAGACTGGCGCGTTTCTGACGAGCACTGATCAGCAAAACCGGCGGTGAGCGTGCGTAGCGGCGCTGCCACCGTCTTTTCTAAACATCACTGGTGCCTGATAGGAATAGGCAATCCTCCAAGACAAACCGGCATGGGTTCCTGGTTTATCCATCGTTACCATGGTTCCACACCTGACCATGGGAGCTCGACATGACACACGCTAAAACCTTGTTCATCACCGGCGTCAGCAGCGGTTTCGGCCATGCGCTGGCCAAGGAAGCTATCGTCACAGGCCATCGTGTCATCGGCACCGTACGCAGTGAAGCGGACCTGCATAGGTTCCAGGCGCTGTCCCCGGATAACGCTTGCGGAGTCATTCTGGACGTCACCGATTTCGAGCGGATCGACAGCGTCGTTGCGCAAATCGAAGCCACTCACGGCCCGGTCGATGTGTTGATCAACAACGCCGGTTATGGTCACGAAGGCGTCTTCGAAGAATCACCCTTGCAGGAGATGCGTCGTCAGTTCGACGTCAATGTGTTCGGTGCGGTGGCAGTGATCAAAGCGTTCCTGCCCTTCTTCCGCCAGCGCCGTGCGGGGCACATCCTCAATATCACTTCCATGGGCGGCACCATCACCATGCCGGGCATCGCCTATTACTGCGGCAGCAAATTTGCGCTCGAAGGGATCTCCGATACCCTGAGCAAGGAACTGCGGCCGTTCAACATCTTCGTCACCGCCGTCGCACCGGGTTCGTTCCGCACGGATTGGGCGGGTCGTTCGATGCAGCGTACCGCTCGCAGCATTGCCGACTACGACGCCAGTTTTGACCCGATCCGCAAAGCGCGAGAGGAGAAAAGCGGCAAGCAACTCGGCGACCCGCAAAAGGCTGCCCGAGCGATGCTGCAGATCATCGCCAGCCCGATACCGCCGGCCCATCTGCTATTGGGCAGTGATGCCTTGCGTCTGGTCCGTGACAAACTGCAGAGTGCGGCCAGTGAGATTGCTCAATGGGAAGCGCTGAGCCGGTCCACCGATCATTGAGAGAGGATGTGATGACGCAGGTCGACGCAAGCACGGCGCGCATGGTGCAGCTCATGAAAGCCCTCGCACCCGTCGAAGGCTACAATCTCAGCGCCCTCGACGGCGTGCGTTTCCTGCGTTCCAATCGCCCCCTGACACGCACCCCGGTGCTGTATGACCCCGGTATCGTGATTCTTTGCCAGGGCCGCAAACGCGGCTATCTGGGTGAGGACACCTACGTCTATGACGCTCAGCATTATCTGGTGGTCTCGGTGCCGATCCCCTTCACCATGGAGACCGACGCCACCGAGTCCGAGCCGATGCTGGCGATCTACATGCACCTCGACTTTCAGTTGGCCAGCGAGTTGATGCTGCAAGTGGATGATGTGCATGGCCCAAGCGATGCTCCGCCCCGAGGCATGTACGCATCGCCCATGGATGATTCGCTGCGCGCAACGACCCTGCGCTTTCTGCAGGCCATGAGCGTTGCCGGCGAAGCGCAAATCCTCGGACCGTCGCTGCTGCGGGAAATCTACTACCGCATCCTCACCGGTGAACAAGGTGGCTCCATGCGCGCCGCGCTCAACCGTCAGGGGCATTTCGGCAAAGTCACTCGCGCGATTCGCAAGATCCACAGCTGTTATCAGCAGCGACTCGACGTCGAGCAACTGGCCCGTGAAGCCCGCATGAGTGTGCCGAATTTCCACCTGCATTTTCGCAGCGTGACTGACACCTCGCCCATGCAATACCTGAAGTCAACGCGGCTGCATCAGGCGCGCCTGTTGATGTTGCGCCAGACCATGACGGCGTCAGCAGCAGCCTTCAGCGTCGGCTACGAAAGTGCTTCGCAATTCAGTCGTGAGTTCAAACGTTTCTTCGGCAGGACACCGCAGGCAGAGATTGAATGGATGAAGGCGACGTATGCGCTGCCATTACCGACCACGCCTTCCGAGTATGTTTCGTCGCATTAACGGACAGGCCACAAACGAAAAAGCCTGCTTTTCAGGGCAGGCTTTTTTCGTTTTGTGTAGCAGTGAGCGCTGGAGGTGCACTAGTCGAAAAACGCCTCAACCAACACCCGACTCCCGACAAAAAAACTGTCCGCCACCAAGCGCAACGGCTGCACATCCAGGTCACTGGCCTTGTCGCCAATCAACTGCTGAAAATGCCGATACACCGCCGCGTACTCGCCCTCCTCCGACACAGCCTGGCGCACACCGTCAATGCTCAACACCGCACCGCCGTTATCCAGGCGCAACACGCCTTCAGCGCAACGAACCTCGACACTCCACAGCTCATCGTGCCCATGGTCAAAATCAAACTCCGCGCGCACATCGAGGCGGCGGGCGTCAGACATGTTGATCGACGCGGCAATCGGCGACTGGCAGTTGCTCGGTACGCGCAGTTCAGCCGATTCGACAAACAGCGGCAACTTGAGCAAATGAGTGACGATCGACAAGGCATTGATGCCCGGATCGAACACGCCGAGGCCGCCGGGTTGCCAGATCCAGGTCTGGCCGGGATGCCATTTGCGCACGTCTTCTTTCCAGTCGATCTGCACGCTTTGCAGCGTGCGCGAGGCGAGCCAGTCGCGGGCAGCCTCGATACCGGGCGCATAGCGTGAATGCCAGGCAAACAAGGCACTGACGCCCTGCCCGGCAGCCTGATCGACCAGCGCCATTGCCTCGCCCAACGTCGCGCACGGCGGCTTTTCGACCAGCACGTGCTTACCGGCGGCCAAGGCTTGCTGCACCAGCGCAAAGCGCCCTTGCGGTGGTGTGCAGAAAGCGATCGCGTCCACCGGCGGGCCGTTTTCCAGCAACTCAGTCAACGATTGGAAGTTCTCCACGCCCGCGCAGGGTTTGCCCTGGGTGGCGACGGAGACCAAGTGGAATGCGGGATTGGCGTTGATCGCCGGGACGTGTTGATCCTGGGCAATCTTGCCGTAGCCCACCAGACCGAGACGGATTGGTTGCATCAATGACTCCTGTTTTGATTTTGTTGTCGTCAGTGAACCGGGAGATTACCTGCAATCGCCGCAAGCGTCTGTCCGCGCAATGTCACAACGACGCACAGGATCAGGCAAGGATTGCACAGGATTGCACTACTGCCCGGGCAGGCAAAACCGAAAGAATGGCCCCACGACAAACCGATTGAGGATGTTTCCATGCTTGTTCAAGCCTACGGCGCCCACGCTGGCGACAAACCCCTTGAGCCGATGCAGATCAACCGCCGTACCCCGGCCGCCCATGATGTGCAGATCGATATCGCGTTCTGTGGCATTTGCCATTCCGACCTGCACCAGGTGCGCGCCGAATGGGCCGGCACGCAATTCCCTTGCGTACCGGGACACGAAATCGTCGGTCGCGTTTCAGCCGTCGGCGCCCATGTTTCGGACTACAAGGTCGGTGATCTGGTCGGTGTCGGTTGCATTGTCGACAGCTGCAAACATTGCGATGACTGCGAAAGTGGTCTGGAAAACTACTGCGACGGCATGATCGGCACCTATAACTTCCCGACCCCGGATGCACCGGGCTGGACGCTGGGCGGCTATTCGCAAAACATCGTCGTGCATGAACGCTACGTGCTGCGCATCCGTCATCCCGAAGCGCAACTGGCCGCCGTCGCACCGCTGCTGTGTGCCGGCATCACCACTTACTCGCCGCTGCGCCACTGGAACGCCGGCCCTGGCAAGAAAGTCGGCGTGGTCGGCATCGGTGGCCTCGGCCACATGGGCATCAAACTGGCCCACGCCCTGGGCGCTCACGTTGTGGCGTTCACCACCTCGGAATCCAAACGCGAAGCGGCCAAGGCGCTGGGTGCCGATGAAGTGGTGGTGTCGCGCAATGCCGAAGAAATGGCCGCACACGCCAAAAGTTTCGACTTGATCCTCAACACCGTCGCCGCGCCGCACGATCTCGACGCCTTTCTGGTGCTGCTCAAGCGTGATGGTGCGTTGACGCTGGTCGGCGCACCGGCCACCTCGCATCCGTCGCCAAACGTGTTCAACCTGATCATGAAGCGTCGCACGATTGCCGGCTCGATGATCGGTGGCATTGCCGAAACTCAGGAAATGCTCGACTTCTGCGCCGAGTACGGCATCGTCTCCGACATCGAACTGATCCGCGCCGACCAGATCAACGACGCCTACGAGCGCATGCTCCAGGGCGATGTGAAATATCGTTTCGTGATCGACAACGCGACGTTGGCGGGCTGAGCGTAAACGCCCATTGACTGCTCAGCGCAGTCAATGGGCTGTTGAATTCTGTCGCCGGGATTTGACAGGCCCGGCGTTGCTCGCCAGAGTCGCACCCCTTTGCCTGCCATCGGGCCGCAGGATTGTGCTGAACAGGGGTTGCCGTTGAACGAACATTCATTGTCCATGCGCCTTGAGCGCGTGGCTGCCCACGTGCCGGCCGGTGCACGGCTGGCCGATATCGGCTCGGACCACGGCTATCTGCCGGTGGCGCTGATGCGTCGTGGTTTGATCACTGCGGCGGTGGCTGGCGAGGTTGCGGCGACGCCGTTCCACGCCGCTGAACGCACTGTGCGCGAAAACGATTTGCAGCAGCACATCTGTGTGCGCAGGGCCGATGGTCTGGCAGCAATCAAACCTGACGACGGCATCACCGCCATCACGATCTGCGGCATGGGCGGCGAAACCATCCGCGACATCCTCGACAGCGGCAAGGCCCACCTCAGTGGCGAGGAACGCCTGATCCTGCAACCCAATGGCGGCGAACAACCGCTGCGCCAATGGCTGATGGACAATGGCTACCGCATCCTCAGCGAAGAACTGCTGCTGGAAAATCGCTTCCACTACGAAATCATCGTGGCCGAAAGCGCTGAACCGCTGATCTATACCGACCAGGAGCTGTACTTCGGCCCCTTGCAGATGCAGGCCCGCAGCCCCGAGTTTCTGCGCAAATGGCAGCACAAACTTCACCATAAGCAGAAGACGCTGAGCCAACTCGCCCATGCGCAACAAAGCCTGCCAGAGCAAAAGCTGCAAGACCTCAAACAACAGACACGC
This sequence comes from Pseudomonas sp. A34-9, assembly GCF_029543085.1. Lineage (NCBI taxonomy): Bacteria > Pseudomonadati > Pseudomonadota > Gammaproteobacteria > Pseudomonadales > Pseudomonadaceae > Pseudomonas > Pseudomonas sp. A34-9. The sequence goes on from NZ_CP119967.1 coordinate 3,800,056, forward strand.
TGGATCACCGAGCTGCTGGCCTGAGCGCCAGCGTTTCGCACTGAGATAGCGCGTGCACAGGATGACTGCTCGCGCGCCCTCATTTGATACACCACATCACAAATGATGTACCTCAAGCCCCATTTATCAATTCCCGCCCGCCTCTTAAAGTCCTCTCCAACAGCCGCCCATCACTTCGACGGGCCAGCGACTGGAGATACCCCAAATGCCTTTCATCAGCGTACGCATCACCCGTGACGGCGTGACCCGGGAACAGAAAGCCCAGGTCATCAAAGAGATCACCGAAACGATGGAACGGGTGCTGCACAAAGACCCGAAACTCACCCATATCGTGATCGAAGAAGTCGACACCGATAACTGGGGTTATGCCGGCATCACCACCACCGAATATCGCCAGCAGTTGGCGGATTCGCAGTCATGAGCCGGGCAGTAAAAATCGATTTCGTGTCGGATGTCGTTTGCCCCTGGTGCGCGCTGGGCGTCACGGCTCTGGAGCAAGCGATCAAGAATCTGGCGGGCGAAGTCGCCGTCGAGTTGACTTACAAACCGTTCGAATTGAATCCGGACATGCCTGCCGAAGGTGAGCACGCCATTGAGCACATGATGCGCAAATACGGGCGCAGCGCTGAGCAGGTGGCGGATCGCAACGCGATGATCATCGAGCGCGGTGAGCAGATCGGCTTTCACTTCGACCTGGAAAAACGCAGCCATTTCCACAACACCTTCGATGCCCACCGACTGCTGTTCTGGGCCGCCACACAAGGACGTCAGCGCGAGTTGAAGCAAGCCTTGCTCAAGGCCTACTTCACTGACGGCATGAACCCGAATGACCACGCCACGCTGGTGACACTGGCAGAAGCAGTCGGGCTCGATGGCCCGCGTGCGCAAGAGGTTCTGGCCAACGCTGAGTTCGGCCAGGCCGTGCGCGAACTTGAACGGTTTTACCAGCAACGCGGCATCGATTCGGTTCCGGCCATGGTTCTCGATGACAAACAGGTCATCCCCGGTTCCCAGTCCGTCGCTTATTACGAGCAAGCGTTACGTCAGGCAGCGCAGGTTCCAACTTACGCCTGAATACTCGAAAGCCGTTTTTCAACCATCCAGATTGCATGAGGAAACATCATGAGCACGTCCAACAAAGTTGTAGTGATTACCGGCGCCTCGCAGGGCATTGGCGCAGGCCTGGTCAAGGGATTCCGTGAGCGCGGCTATCAGGTGGTCGCGACCTCGCGCTCGATCAAACCGTCCACCGACCCGGACATTCTCGCCGTCGCCGGTGACATCGCCGACCCGCAGACCGCCGTGCGGGTGATTCGCGAAGCCGTTGCACGTTTCGGGCGCATCGATACGCTGGTGAACAACGCCGGGATCTTCGTCGCTAAACCCTTCACCGAATACAGCAAAGAAGACTACGCACAGGTCGTGGCGACCAACATGAGCGGCTTCTTCCACATCTCGCAATTGGCCATTGCCGAAATGGAGAAAAACGCCAGTGGCCACATCGTCAGCGTCACCACCAGTCTGGTCGATCATGCGATTGATGGCGTGCCGTCGGTGCTCGCATCACTGACCAAGGGTGGCATCAACGCGGCGACCAAATCCCTGGCCATCGAGTACGCCAAGCGTGGCATTCGGGTCAATGCAGTATCGCCGGGCATCATCAAAACGCCGATGCACGGTGAAGAAACTCACGCCGCCCTCGGTAGCCTGCACCCGGTCGGGCATATGGGTGAGATCGATGACATCGTGCAAGCGATCCTCTACCTGGACGGCGCGAACTTCGTGACCGGCGAAATCCTCCATGTCGACGGTGGTCAGAGCGCTGGCCATTGATATCTCCCCGCTGCATCGTCGGTATGTACCGGCGATGCCGCTTCATGAGATAAGCCAGAAGATGAACCGACAGTTGATCCTCAGGCTTATCCCATGAAGCGTCACTTTGAAGACTTGCAGTTGGGCAGTATCGAACTCTTTTGCCTCGCCGCTGAAGCCGGCAGTTTCACCGCCGCCGCCCAGCTTGCAGGCGTTACGCCGGCAGCCGTGAGTCGGTCGATTCTGCGGCTCGAAAAACGTTTGGGTTCTCGTTTGTTTGCCCGAACCACGCGCAGTATTCGGCTGACCGAGGCCGGCAGAAACTTTTTCGTCCAGTGCAGCCAGGCGCTGACGCAACTGGTCGAAGCGCAACAAGAAGTCATGGGCGCGCAGACGTCACCGTCCGGTCAGTTACGCATCAGCCTCCCCACCACCTACGGACATCACCGCATCCTGCCGCTGCTGCCGACATTTCGCGCGCTCTATCCTGACGTCACGGTCGATATCCACTTGGGTAACCGCAATATCGACTTCGTCGGCGAAGGCTACGATCTGGCGATCCGCGTCCGCGCGCAACCGGATTCGACCATGGTCGCGCGGCTGCTGGAGGATGCAAAACTGGTGGTGGTCGCCTCCCCCGAGTATCTGAAAAAGGCTGGCACACCGAAGACGCTGGAAGATCTGGTGCAGCACGAGTGCATTCAGTTCGAACTGCCGAGCAGCGGGCGGCGGATTTCCTGGCTATTCCAGGAAAATGGCCACGCTCGTGAAGTATTTTCCGACGGCGGTTACTCCTGTTCCGATGACGTGCTCGGCGGCGTCACCCTGGCCAAACATGGTGCCGGGGTCTTTCAAACCTACAGGTTCATCGTCGAAAAAGAGCTGGCCGATGGTAGCCTCGTCGAGATTCTCCAGCCGTATGCCGGCCGCTCGCGTCCCTACACGTTGTTGTATCCACACGGCCGGTATGTGCCGCAACGGGTACGGGCGTTTGTTGATTTTCTGTTGCAGTTTCGTGATGAGTGGGCCGGTTAACGCTGATTAAATCGGCGCAACACAAATGATAAAAGCCTGCTTTTCAGGGCAGGCTTTCGTTTGGCGAATGCAGCTTACTTCTGCTGAGCCGTCAGCGCCGAGTAGCTGTTCATCAGGTTGCGGTAGTTGGGGATTCGCTGCGACAGCAAGTTACCCAGCCCTTCAATGTCGTTGCGCCAGTCGCGGTGCAGCTCACACGCCACCGAGAACCAGTTCATCATCTGTGCGCCGGCCTGGGTCATGCGGCTCCACGCAGCTTGTTGCACGGTGGTGTTGAAGGTGCCGGAAGCATCGGTCACCACAAACACATCAAACCCTTCTGCCAGCGCCGACAAGGTCGGGAACGCTACGCAGACATCCGTCACTACACCGGCAATGATGATCTGCTTGCGGCCGGTGGCTTTGATCGCCTTCACAAAATCTTCGTTGTCCCAGGCGTTGATCTGACCTGGGCGAGCAATGTACGGCGCGTCCGGGAACATCTCTTTCAACTCTGGTACCAGCGGGCCGTTCGGGCCTTGTTCGAAACTGGTGGTGAGGATGGTCGGCAGTTCGAAGAACTTGGCCAGATCGGCCAGGGCCAGCACGTTGTTCTTGAATTCGTTGGGCGAGAAGTCCTGTACCAGAGAAATCAGACCGGTCTGGTGATCAACCAGCAGCACAATGGCGTCGTCTTTGTTCAGGCGGTTGTAGGTTGGAGTGGTCATGGGCGTGCGTCCCTTTTCAATGTTGGATTTGTTGTTGCGTTCAAGTTGGGTACAGATTACTGACGCATTGAAAAGGGATAAATCGGTTGGAATGTGTTTCACCGTCCACTCAAACAGGACAATAAACCTTCATTGCCATGGACACTGCAACGCCTCAAACGCGCAAAAGGTGCTGGGTCATCGCCATCGAAGTTTCCAGGGATTGCCCGGTGCGCTGCAATTTATTCAGCAAACTGGCGCCCAGCCACAACTGATACAGGGTTTCCGCCAGATGCCGGGCGTTGCCCTGGGGCAGGCAGTTTTCGGCTTGGCCCTGCTCGATACACAGGGCAATGCGCGCCACCACTTGCTCGGCACCATCACGCAAGGTAAGGCGCATTGACTCCGACAGGTCGGCGACTTCGGCACTGAGTTTCACCACCAGACACTCGTCGCCGTGGCCTTCGAGGGTGCAACGGTTCTGCCAGCCCTGCCAGTAATCCATCAAGCGCTCATAGGCGCTGAGCCCCGGCAGCGTCAGGCGTCGCTCCATGTCGGCGAGGTAGCCGACGAAGTAATCCGCGAGCAGCGCCTGGCCGTACAACTCTTTGGATTTGAAGTAGTGATAGAACGAACCCTTGGGCACACCGGCGGTTTGCAGGATTTCGTTGAGGCCGACACTGGTGAAGCCTTTCTCGGCCATCATCCGGTGGCCGGTGTCGAGCAAGTGTTGGCGGGTGTCGTCGTAGGTCGGTTTCATGGGGCGCACATTACCAGGCAATAGACCAGTCGTATATTTGGAGGAACGGAAGTTTGCCATACCTGTCGATGAAAAACCGCAGGATAAAAAATTACTAGACGACTGGTCTAATTGGAATCTATGCTGCGCCCCGACAAACGTTTTTTGACCGGTGTGGCCGATGTGCGAATCCTTCGCCCCATCGAAGACACCCGACCCATACAAGGTGCTCCATGAAAATCCTGATGGTTCTGACTTCCCACGATCAACTCGGTAACACCGGCAAAAAAACCGGCTTCTGGCTGGAAGAGTTCGCCGCGCCCTACTACGCCTTCAAGGACGCCGGCGCCGACGTCACTCTGGTTTCCCCGGCTGGCGGCCAGCCGCCACTCGACCCGAAAAGCGATGAGCCTGATGCTCAAACCGCCGAGACCGATCGCTTCCGTCAGGATCCGGCGGCACAACAGGCACTGGCCAACACCGGTCGTTTGGCCGACGTCAGCGCTGAAGGTTTCGATGCCGTGTTTTATCCGGGTGGCCACGGCCCGCTGTGGGATCTGGCCGAAGACAAGCACTCGATCGCGTTGATCGAAGCGTTCGACCGCGCCAACAAACCCCACGGTTTTGTCTGCCATGCACCTGGCGTATTGCGCCATGTCCTCACCGCTGACAGCAAACCGTTGGTACAGCATCGCGAAGTCACCGGTTTCACCAATTCCGAAGAAGCCGCTGTCGGCCTGACGGACGTGGTGCCGTTCCTGATCGAGGACGAATTCCAGCGTCTCGGCGGTTATTACTCGAAAGTCGCTGACTGGCAGGTGCATGTGGTCGCCGACGGCCAACTGGTCACGGGCCAGAACCCGGCCAGCTCCGCCGCCGTCGCCGAAAAACTGCTGAAGATGCTCGGCTAAACCCTCGCACAACCTTTCCAAACGCCGGGTGCGTCTTGCCCGGCGTTATTTTTTCGCCCACCAATAGACGACTGGTCTAATAAACCACGAACAAGGTCATCCATGAATCACAGCAGTTTCTTCACACCCGTCAAACTGGGCCATCACACCCTGAAAAACCGTATTGTCCTGCCGCCCCTCACCCGCCAGCGCAGCACCCAACCGGGCAATATCGCCAATGAGCTGATGGCCGAGTATTACCAACAGCGCGCCGGCGCCGGTCTGCTGGTCACTGAAGGCACGCAGATCGAACCTCGTGGCCAGGGTTATGCGTGGACGCCGGGCATTCATACGCCTGAGCAAATCGCCGGTTGGCGCAAAGTCACCGAGGCCGTGCATGCCGTGGACGGGGTGATTTTCGCCCAGCTGTGGCACGTCGGCCGCGTCTCCCACACCGCGTTGCAACCCGACGGCGCTGCCCCGGTATCCGCGTCCGCCGTAGCCACCGACCGGGTCAGCGTGTTTATCGAAACCGCGCCCGGCGCCGGTGAACTGGTGCCGCCGTCGGCGCCTCGCGCACTGAGCACTGATGAAGTCCAGGCACTGGTTCAGCTGTACATCCAGGCGGCGCGCAACGCGATGGACGCCGGTTTCGACGGCATTGAATTGCACTGCGCCAATGGTTATCTGGTGAACCAGTTCATCTCCGCCCACAGCAATTTGCGCAACGATCAGTACGGTGGCTCGCTGCACAACCGTCTGCGTTTTCTCAAGGAAGTGGTTGCCGGTGTCGCCGAGTGCATCGGCAAAGAAAAAGTCGGCGTGCGTTTCGCACCGCTGTTCACCACCACCGATGAAGCGCGGACCTATTTGGGCATGGTCGAAGAGGATCCGCACACCACTTACATCGAAGCGATCAAAGTGCTGCAAGACGTCGGCATTGCCTATCTGTCCATCGCCGAAGCAGACTGGGACAACGCCCCGGCAATGCCCCTCACGTTTCGTCAGGCCGTGCGCGACAGCTTCAGCGGCGCGATCATTTACGCCGGACGCTATACCGCAGAATCCGGCGCGCAACTGCTCGACTCCGGGCTGGCCGATCTGGTCGCCTTCGGCCGGCCGTTCATGGCCAACCCCGATCTGCCGGCGCGGATTGCCAATGACTGGCCGTTGAATGCGTTGAACCCGGCGACGGTGTATGGCGGTACCGCGGAGGGCTACACCGACTACCCCGTTTATCCCGGCTAAGCCTTTCAATACACAGTAAACGCTCCCGAAATATCGGGAGCGTTTATCCGAGTCGGAGTGCAAGCCCTTGTGGGAGCGAGCCTGCTCGCGAAAGCGGCGTGTCAGTCACTCATAATGTTGAATGTGACGACGCCTTCGCGAGCAGGCTCGCTCCCACAGGGGGGATGTGAACATTCACCGCACAAAAACCTATACACAGACTACAATCTGTACAACTATCTGGGCTTAACATGTAAACGTCCACTCGGCAGCCTGCTGCTCATTACGCTGAATTCATGAAATGAACAAAACCCGTCGGCTGTGCCTGGTTCTGGGTGACCAGCTGTCTTTTGATCTGGCTTCATTGGCCGATCTGGATGGCAAACAAGACTGTGTGCTGCTGGTCGAGGTCATGGAGGAAGCCACCCATGTTGCCCATCACCCGCAGAAGATCGCGCTGATTTTCAGCGCCATGCGTCACTTCGCTCAGGCACTGAAAAATCAGGGCATCCGTGTGCATTACGTGACCCTCGACGACCCGCACAACAGCGGCTCGGTGCCCGGCGAATTAAAGCGCTGGCAGGCGCTGCTGCAGGCGAACGAGGTGCACCTGACCGAATGCGGCGACTGGCGTCTGGAGCAATCACTGAAGGATTGTGGCTTGCCGATCCATTGGCATGCCGATAACCGTTTCCTCTGCAGCCGCGACGAATTCCGCGCGTGGGCCGCTGGCAAAAAGCAGCTGCGCATGGAGTTTTTCTACCGCGAGATGCGCCGCAAAAGTCGCCTGTTGCTTAACGGTGACGGCACGCCAGTCGGCGGCGCGTGGAACTTTGACGCCGACAATCGCAAAGCCCTGCCGAAAAACGTCAAGGCGCCCTACCCGGCTGGTTTTACCAACGATGCAATCACCCGCGAAGTCCTCGCGCTGGTCAATGATCGTTTTGCCAGCCACTACGGCAGCCTGGATGATTTCAACTACCCGGTGACCCATGCCGACGCCCAGGCATTGTGGGCCTGGTTTCTAGACTATGGCCTGGCGGGCTTCGGCGATTATCAGGACGCCATGGCCAGCAACGAGCCGTTTCTGTTCCATGCGCGCATCAGCGCAGCGCTGAACATCGGCTTGCTGGACCTGCGCCAACTCTGCAGTGATGTGGAGTCTGCCTATTGGTCCGGCAGCGTTGCCCTGAATGCCGCCGAAGGCTTCATCCGCCAATTGATCGGCTGGCGCGAATATGTCCGAGGCGTTTACTGGCTGCACATGCCGGAGTACGCCGAGGGCAATGCCTTCGGTAACACGCGGCGCTTGCCAGAGTTCTACTGGACCGGCGAGACGCAGATGAACTGCATGCGCCAGGCCATCGGCCAAAGCCTCAAACACGCTTACGCCCATCACATTCAGCGCCTGATGGTGACGGGCAATTTCGCCCTGCTCGCCGGCATCGCGCCGAAGCAAATCTGTGAATGGTATCTGGCCATTTACATGGACGCGTTCGACTGGGTCGAGCTGCCCAATACCCTCGGCATGGTCATGCACGCCGATGGCGGTTACCTCGGCTCCAAACCTTATTGCGCCAGCGGCCAGTACATCCATCGGATGTCGGATTACTGTCGCGACTGCGCTTACTCAGTGCGCGAAACCACGGCCGATAACGCCTGCCCGTTCAATGCGTTGTACTGGCATTTCCTGATGCGTCATGCCGACCTTCTGCGTGGCAATCAGCGCATGGGCATGATGTACAAAAACCTCGACCGCATGCCGCACGCCAAGCAACAAGCACTGTGGCAACGCGGGCAGAAGCTGCTCGACAGCCTGGATAAGGGCGAGTCGTTATGAAAACACCTGAGTTATTAGCCTGGGTGCAACTTAAACATCACGCCCCGTGTCAATGGCTCACAAAGCGTGTGAAGCACATCGCTGTTCCTTTCAAGCGCGCCAATCAAAACGCAGAGCAACCATAAAGGCATGAGGAGTGGACAACCTGAAACAGCTGACTCGCGAGGAGCTTGAGTCCGAGGTCACGCGCCTGCGTCTGGCCGTTAAAGCGACCAGCGACGCCGTCTGGGACTGGGACCTGAAAACCAACCAGATCCTCTGGAGCGACGCATTGCAGCAGGCGTATGGCTATGCCTCGGCAGCCATCGAACCCACGTGTGACTGGCGGTTTGCGCAGATCCACCCGCAGGATCGTGCGCGGGTCGAAACCTCGATTCGGGCTGCGATTGATGGCGCCGGTACGACCTGGAGCGCTGAGTACCGCTTCCTCTGCCACGATGGTTCATACGCCGAAGTGCTTGACCGCGGACATCTGATCCGCAATACCGATGGCAAGGCCGAACGCATGATCGGTGCCATGCTTGACCTGACCCGCTTGCGCAGCGCCGAAACGGCACTGCGCCAGAGTGAAGAGCGCTTCAGCACCATTCTGGAAACCATCGAGGCGGCGTTTGCCATCGTCCAAGTCAAATTCGACGCCGACGACCACCCCATCGACTATTGCTTTGTCGAGGCCAACCCGGCATTCGAGCGCCAGGCCGGGGTCAACCTGCGGGGCAAGTGGGTCACCGAGTTTGCGCCCAACCTGGAGAAATTCTGGTTCGAGACCTACGGCCATGTGGCCAAGACCGGCGAGCCGGCCAACTTCGAGAACTACGCCAATACCTTCGAACGCTGGTTCGATGTGCGCGCCGTGCGCGTCGGTGACCCGGCCGATCGGCAGATCGCGATTTTCTTCAGCGATGTCACCGAGCGCCGCGACGCGCAGGAGCGTTTACGCATCAGCGAGGCGGTGGCCAGGGAGAACATCGAACGCGTGCAGCTGGCCCTTGCCGCTGGCGCCATTATCGGTACCTGGCATTGGCACCTGCCCAGCGATCGCATCAGCGTCGATGAAGCTTTCGCTCGGGTGATCGACCTCGACCCCGCCTGGGGGCTCGACGGTCTGAGCCTGGAACAAGTGGTGATGACCGTTCACCCGGACGACCGGGAGGGGCTGACCGCCGCCATCAACGAAGTCAGAGCCCGCGGCGGGGCCTATTCGCACCAGTACCGGGTGCGCGGCGCGGATGGCAAATACACCTGGATTGAAGCGAACGGCCGCGTCGAGTGCGCCGAAGACGGCACACCTTTACGCTTTCCCGGCGTGCTTATCGATGTCGAAGACCGGCGCAACGTCGAAGCCGAGCGCGACCGGGTCACTGTCGCGTTAAAAGCCCTCAACGACACGCTGGAACAACGGGTCTCGGCGCGAACAGCAGACCTGATGCAAGCCGAAGAAAAGCTGCGGCAATCGCAGAAAATGGAAGCGGTCGGACAACTCACCGGGGGTCTGGCCCATGACTTCAACAACCTGCTGGCGGGTATCTGCGCATCCCTTGAGCTGATGGACAAACGCATCGCCCAAGGGCGTCTGAGCGACATCGACAAATACATGCTGATCGCACAAGACGCCGCCAAACGCGCGACGGCCCTGACCCACCGTCTGCTGGCATTCTCCCGACGCCAGACACTCGATCCACGGCCAACTGAAGTCAACGCGCTGATCGCCGGCATGACCGAACTGAGCCAGCGCACCGTCGGCCCGAGCATTCGCTTGAAGACGGTCATCGCCGCCGATCTTTGGCCGGCACTGGTCGATGCCAGTCAACTGGAAAACGCCCTGCTTAACCTGTGCATCAACGCCCGCGATGCGATGCCCGATGGTGGCAGCATTGCCGTCGAGACCGCCAATCGCACCCTGGAGGCTGACTCGGCGCGGGCATTGGACATGCCAGTGGGGCAATACCTGTGTTTGTCTGTCACAGACACTGGCACGGGGATGAGCGCAGAGGTAATCGCCAAGGCTTTCGATCCGTTCTTCACCACCAAGCCACTGGGCCAGGGCACCGGGCTGGGACTTTCGATGATTTATGGTTTCACCAAGCAATCCGGCGGACAGGTACGAGTGCAATCGACGGTGGGTCAAGGCACCACCATTTGCATTTACTTGCCGCGCCACCGGGGCGAAACGCCGCGCAGTCACGATGATGCGCAAAGCCTGACAACGCCGCATGCCAAGGCCGGCGAGACCATCCTGATCGTCGACGACGAACCCACCGTCAGGACACTGCTCAAAGATGTGCTGAGCGACCTCGGCTTCAACCTGCTCGAGGCGGCCGACAGTGTTGAAGGACTGGAGGTATTGCGCTCCAGCGCACATATCGATTTGCTCATCACCGATGTCGGCTTGCCCGGCGGCATGAACGGTCGGCAACTGGCTGATGCCGGCAGGCAGATCAGGCCGAAACTGAAGACGTTGTTTATTACCGGCTACGCGGAAAGCTCGGTGATCGGCAACGGTCAACTCGGCCCGGGCATGCAAGTACTGACGAAACCCTTTGTCGTCGACACGCTGGTGTCACGCGTCAGTGGCCTGCTGTCCATCGACGTCGAGTAGGCGCTGCGCCCGGGATGCCATGAACCGGTTGCGCCCGGCGGTCTTCGCTTGATACAGCGCCTGATCGGCTGACTCGATCAAACCGTGCACAGGGTCCAGGTGGGAACCGCGCGCGGCGGCGATGCCGATACTCAGGCTCACGCGGGCCACGGGACTGGTGGGGTGGGCAATGTTTGCTTGCTGTAAACGCTCAATGATCATCTGCGCCACCACGGCGGCACCGTCGATGCCGGTGTCGGGCATGATGACCGCGAACTCTTCGCCGCCGTAACGCGCGACCAGGTCTGACGGTCGCCGCACACACTCATCCAGCACGGTAGCGACGGCTTGCAGACAGGCGTCGCCGGCCACGTGCCCGAGCGCATCATTGAAGCGTTTGAAATAGTCGATATCGATCATCAGCAACGCCAGTGACGAGCCGTCGCGCCTTGCCCGCAGCGCCTCTGTGGCCAGGGTCTGGTCGAAGCAGCGCCGATTCGCCAGACCGGTCAGCGCATCCTTCATGGCCAACAGTTCCAGTTGCCGATTGGAGCCGAGCAACTGCTGCTGAGCGATGCGCAGTTCGCCTTCCACCTGGGTCCGGCGCCGGATGTCGAGGATCAAGAACCAGCCGATCAGGCCGGTGAGCCCCAACAACCCCGCCACTACCACCGCCGACAGCAGTGCCTCGGTTCGCCACGCCGTGAGCGCTTCACGCTTGCCGATGGCGACCGTGGTAATCAGTGGCAATTTTTCACTTTTGCGGAAGGCGTAGAGGCGTTCGACGCCATCCAGGCTGGAGGTATAAGACGCGGTGCCGACCGATTGATCGACCAGGTACTTGGCGTAAATCGGCGACTTGGAAAAGTTGCGGCCCATGTCCTGCTCGCGGAAGGGATAGCGCACCAGCAACGTGCCGTCGGTATACGACAAGCCGATGGCCCCGTCCTGGCCGATGTCGAGTTTGCCGAACAGACGCAAAAAGTTTTCCACGCCCAGGGTCACGGCCACGACCCCGGCAAACTCGCCGCGATCGTCATTGAAACGGCGGCTGACGGTGATCACCCATTCCTGATTGGAACGGCTGCGGATGGGCGGCCCGATAAAGGGTTCGCGGCTCGCATCGTCGCGATGATGAACGAAATAGGCCCGATCACTGCTGTTGGCGCCCACCGGGATCGGCCGGTTCGACGACATCAGCCAGTGGCCATGGCGGTCATAGATGGTAATACCGCTCAGCTGTGGCATCAGCGGTTGCTGGCGGTTGATCAATGCACTCAGGCGCTGGATCTGCGCGGGGCCACTGCCTTCGGTTTCCAGGCGTTCGACCAGTCCGAGCAACAGCAGCGAACTTTGCCGGACGATGCCCTCGGAATAGGTCTCGAGTGCCTGGGTCAGGTTCAACCCGTGCACGTTGACCTCTTCCAGCGCGCGATCGCGCGAAGACAGGACTTTCCAGATGGTCAGCGACGCCAGAGAGCAGCCGATGACCAGCAGCAAGAGGATGACGAGGTGGGTATCACGCTTCACGAAAGTACCTTTTGGAAAGTCCGGTTTCCCGTTCCGGCCGTTACTGACTCAAGGCAATAACAACGGTCGTATGTCCTCGACTGGCGCAAGGATACAAGTAGCGCGTTGAACGCGCAGCAATCGCGTGACGGAACGTCGTTTTCAGGCCCTGGGCGTTGTTTCGTAGCGACATGGCGGCGGCCTGCAACTAATATTCACGGCTGAAGGTCATTAGGATTGCTGAGGTTGAATCCATCCGCAGACCTCGAACATTGAAGACACTGCCGTGGCCGCTGATCTCGACCGCCGAAACAACCTGTCTCTGGACAGCCTGAACTTTTTCCTCGCTGACGTGCGCGACGGCCTCGGCCCCTATCTGGCCATTTACCTGTTGGCGGTGCATCACTGGGAGCCGGCCAGCATTGGCCTGGTGATGACCATTGCCGGGGTCGCCGCGCTGATCACCCAGACCCCCGCCGGCGCCTGGGTCGACAACAGCCGGCGCAAACGTGCGTTGATTGCGATCGCCGCGCTGCTGGTGACCGGCAGTTGCCTGCTGCTGCCGTTCGTGACGTCCTTCACTTGGGTGGCGTTGACGCAAACCCTGAGTGCGATGGCCGCCTCGATATTCGCCCCGGCCATTTGTGCGATTACCCTGGGCATGACCGGGCCGCGAGCGTTTACGCGACGAACCGGCCGCAACGAAACCTTCAATCATGCCGGCAATGCCTGCGCCGCCCTGCTGGCCGGGGTGTTCGCTTATCTGTTCGGCCCGGTGGCGGTGTTCTATCTGATGGCAGCCATGGCGCTGGCCAGCGTCATCGCCATTGCCTGCGTTTCGCCGCAAGCCATTAATCATGATCTGGCCCGCGGACTCGATCCCGCCGACGCCGGTCACCGCCAGCCTTCCGGTTTATCCGTGTTGCTCGGCAACCGACCGCTGCTGCTGTTCGCCATTTGCTGTGCGCTGTTCCACCTCGCCAATGCGGCGATGTTGCCGCTGGTGAGTCAAAAACTCGCGCAAGCCAATTTGCAGATGGCCACCCCGCTGACCTCCGCCTGCATCGTGGCGGCGCAGTTGGTCATGGTGCCGGCGGCATTACTGGTCGGGGCCAAAGCCGATCTGTGGGGACGCAAACCGCTACTGCTGGCCGGTTTTCTGATCCTGCCGGTGCGCGGCGTGCTCTATACGCTGTCGGACGATGCCTATTGGCTGGTCGCGGTGCAGATGCTCGACGGCGTTGGCGCGGGTCTGTTCGGCGCCTTGTTTCCGATCATGGTCAAAGACCTCACCCAAGGCACCGGACACTTCAACGTCAGCCTCGGCGCACTGACGACGGCCTTCGGGCTGGGCGCGGCGCTGAGCAACGGCCTCGCCGGGTTCGTGGTGCAGGAGGCCGGTTACAGCGCGGCGTTTCTGACCCTGGCCGGTATTGCGGCCGTGGCGGTTGTCCTGCTGGGGCTCGGGGTGCCGGAAACCCAGCACAGTGGTCGTCAGGCTGAAACCGGGGTGGTCGAGGCCGCAGCAGAATCCTGAACGTAACCTGCGGTTAAGCCTTAATGTGCAGACACGACAAAAGCCTGCTTTTCAGGGCAGGCTTTGCTTTTCGCTCACGTCGGCTTACTTCTGCTGAGCGGTCAGCGCCGAGTAGCTGTTCATCAGGTTGCGGTAGTTGGGGATTCGCTGCGACAGCAAGTTACCCAGCCCTTCAATGTCGTTGCGCCAGTCGCGGTGCAGCTCACAGGCCACCGAGAACCAGTTCATCATCTGTGCGCCGGCCTGGGTCATGCGGCTCCACGCAGCTTGTTGCACGGTGGTGTTGAAGGTGCCGGAGGCGTCAGTCACCACAAACACATCAAACCCTTCCGCCAGTGCCGACAAGGTCGGGAACGCTACGCAGACATCCGTCACTACACCGGCAATGATGATTTGCTTGCGGCCGGTGGCTTTGATCGCCTTCACAAAATCTTCGTTGTCCCAGGCGTTGATCTGACCAGGACGAGCGATGTACGGCGCGTCCGGGAACATCTCTTTCAGTTCTGGTACCAGCGGGCCGTTCGGGCCTTGTTCGAAACTGGTGGTGAGGATGGTCGGCAGTTCGAAGAACTTGGCCAGATCGGCCAGGGCCAGCACGTTGTTCTTGAATTCGTTGGGCGAGAAGTCCTGTACCAGAGAAATCAGACCGGTCTGGTGATCGACCAGCAGCACAATGGCGTCGTCTTTGTTCAGGCGGTTGTAGGTTGGAGTGGTCATGGCGTGCGTCCCTTATCAATGTTGGATTTGTTATTGCGTTCAAGTTGGGTACAGATTACTGACGCATCGAAAAGGGATAAATCGGTTGAAACGCGTTTAACCGTCAACCTGAACAGGACAATTACGCGATGACGTTCTCGTTGTTGCCAGATTTAAGCCAGCACAATCAGGGTTATTAGCTAATAACACCTTCATTAAACAGTCGCTCAAACGTTGTACTAGGATAGGATCCAAGTCTGCGGTATTTCGTCGACCAAGGAGATCGTCGACAGGGCAGCAGACGTTTTTGAATTAACGCCTCTCAGGGATGACACGCATATGAATTCACACTTGTTCCCCCACATCGGCAAGGTCATCGCCAGCACCGGCAGCCGGCACTTCCCGCGCATGCTGCATGACCTGATCCTGACGCAACTGGCAGTAGACGCCACGCACATCCGGCAGATGCGTGTCGAACCGGTGGGCCGCGCATCGAGTCGCCATGAGCCGGAGCCGCTGAAAGAGCCGGCCCTGCTCGCCGAAACGGTGTTTTCCGAACACAGTGCGGCGGCCCACCATTTACAGAATCCGCCAGCCGCGACCAGCGCAGACGCCTCGCAACTGCACCTGACCCGGCGCAAGGACGGCTACCGCTACGTGATTTCGGTGTACCGCAACGGCGAGTCGCAGCGCTTTTCCGCGCAGGAGCGCAGCCTGTTGCAGGACATTTCCCCAGTGCTGCTGCCGATGGTGGAAAAACACATCAACGCCCTGCAACCAGCCACTCCTGATCCGCAAACCCCGTCCGAAGCAGCCGAAGGTAATGGCCTGGAAACATTGCGCCTGCGCTTCGACGAACGCCTGGTGCAACTGGGGCTGAGCCTGTCGAACCGCGAAACCGAAGTGTGCGTCGGCCTGCTCGCCGGCCGCACGGCGCCGGAACTGGCTGAACAGTTGGCGTTGAAGGTCAACACCGTGGAGAGCTATCTGAAACGGGCGGCGATCAAGCTGGGCATCAGCGGGCGGCATTCGTTGATGCGCTGGATGTATTCGCCGTTGGAGACGTCGGCGTCGAGTGCGGCGTGATACGCAGGGATTAGCGAGGACTTCGGTTTTTGCGGTGTGCCCGTGAGATTCCCCCCTCACCCCAGCCCTCTCCCCCAAGGGGGGCGAGGGGGAAAGGGAGCCGATCTCGGTTGGGTTCGAGCCTGAGTTTGCCTTGGGAGCCGAATTTATTGCTGTTCAAAACCTGAGTTCGACTCGGTATCCCGCGTCGGCGTATCTCCAGCAAACACTGCGGTCAGTCCCCTCTCCCACTGGGAGAGGGTTAGGGTGAGGGCAATCCCACGGCATGATCCAATGCCTGATTCACCGCCAATTTCCCCAACATCACCACTTGCGCAATACCCAGCAGGGTCTGGCGATTGGGCCCCTCCAGCATCCCGGCAAAATCAGCAAGCATGACCGAGGCGGATGCCAGCGATTCACAGGCGTTTGCCAGCAGGGATTCGGTATCGGTTTGCGGGTTGACCCGGAACATAGCGTTGGGCGTATAGGGCTTGGCCATGATGTTGGCCGCAGTAACCGGCGGATCGGGTGTCTTGGACATAAGCTCAAACTCCTTCTGCGCAGCGAGGGAGCAGGCTCCCTCACGCGGCCGTTTCGCAGTTAGTTGGGCAAGCGCCGGTTGTCGAGGACGCGACTCACCACCAATTCACTCAACATGATCACCTGTTGCAGGATCAGCATTTTCTTGCGGTGAGGGCTGTCGATCGAGTCGGCAAGGTCGCGGGCCATGTCACTGGCCGAGGACAGCGATTCGTAGGCTTCAACGAGCAGGGTTTCGTCGTCGACGGTAGGGTCGATCAGGTAGATCTTGCCGGTTTTGCGGGTGGGCTTTGAGGTTTTGAGCGCGGAAGGATTGAGGTAGAAACTGATCGCTCGTTCTGTGGCCTCTTTGATGTTTTGAGGTTCGAGGGCGGCGTCGTAGGGGATTGGATCGGTGTCCGGAGGGTTCGGCGTGGCTTTGAACATAGATAAAGTCTCGTATCGAAATTAACTGGAGCCATCACTTTCGCTACCAAACGAAGGTGGTGGCCATGCGCGGGTTGGTAGACCGGTCGATACGGAAACCCGGCGCTCATGAATGAGCCCCACGCATGTCCACCATATAAAACGCAGCCGCAAAAAAGAGACTGCATAAGGTGGCGCCATACGGCGGTACCGAAGCGGGCTACCAAACCCGATCACTGATTTGCAGTGACAGGCAAACGATATATCCCGACCCATAGCCGCGTAAGCCGGCGGATTCTGGCGTACGCGTAGGTAACGACGCAAGGTGTTGTAGGCGGTATGACGTAACGGTTCGTGTAATTTAAACGCGCTTACGATTCTGAGTTTATTGATGGAAATTCCGGGTGGCGGTGGTTCCAGTTTTGCGCTGTGTCAGTGGGATTCCCCCCTCACCTGATCTGGTCAAACGATACTGGACACAGTTATAGGGTTTTGTTCATTTCTCATGCCGCCAGGGCCTCCATGGCTACCGGAGTCCTATAACCGTTGTGGCTGTGCAGCCTGATCCGATTGTAATAGTGGGTCAGGTAGCGCAACACATCGGTACTGGCTTCGTCTTCGTTTCGGTAGCCGGCCTTGGGTATCCATTCAGATTTCAAACTGCCAAAGAAACGTTCCATCGGAGCGTTATCCCAGCAGTTTCCCCGTCGACTCATGCTTTGTTTTATCCGCATGTCCGACAACGTTTCACGGAACATTTTGCTGCTGTAATGACAGCCCTGATCCGAATGGAACATTAAGTTTTCAGGCCGTCCTCGCGACTCGAAAGCCACCTTCAAGGCTTGACAGGTTAGTGCTGAATCCGGGCTTCGGGACATCGCCCAGCCGACGATGCGTCGGGCATGCAGATCAAGTACCGCAGCCAGATAAACCCAGTAAGTACCCGCCCAGATGTAAGTCACGTCGCCACACCACACTTGATTGGGCGCCTCGACGTTGAATTTACGCTCCAAATGGTTAGGGGCGTATTGAGCCTCCGCGCCGCTGGGTTTGTAACGATGCCTGCGCCGTTGCTGGCTCTTTAATCCAATTTCGCGCATCAGGCTACGAGCCATGTAGCGACCTACAGACTCCTTTTCGTTACGCAACGCCTCTGACAGGCCTCGCGCGCCCATCGAACCGCGACTTTGCTGATGCAGTTCAACAGCCTTGATCTTGAGGCGATCGCGTTCAACATCAACTTTTGTGCCCTGTTTCAACCGGTCGTAATAACTGCTGCGGTTGATTCCAAACACACCGCACAACTCGGTTCTTGGATATAGCTCGCTTAACTCCTCGACCAGCCTTATCGATCGAGGGAATCCGACATCAAGAGAGCTGTAGCCTTTTTTAAGATTTCTTTCTCACGCTCAATCCGTCGGATTTTTGCTTCCAGTTCCTGAATGCGTTGTTGATCGGGTGTCATGGCTTTGGATCTTTCGGGCGTCTTGCCGTTGCGCTCCTGGCGCAACTGCTCAACCCAGCGGCGCAGAGCGGTCGGGCCCACCCCCATCGCTTCGCAGGCCTCACTTACTGAATAATCTTTATCCAGTACCAAGCAAGCCGCGTCCCGTTTGAAATCTGTCGAAAAGTACCGTCTAGTCAAAATTACACCTCGTCGTTGGGCGTAGATTACGCCCTTCAGGGGTGTCCAGAATCATTAAGCCAGATCAACCCCAGCCCTCTCCCCCCAAGGGGGGCGAGGGGGAAAGGGAGCCGATCTCGGTTGGGTTCGAGCCGGAGTTTGCCTTGGGAGCCGATTTATTTGCTGTTCAAAACCTGAGTTCGACTCGGTATCCCACGTCGGCGTATCTCCAGCAAACACTGCGGTCAGTCCCCTCTCCCACTGGGAGAGGGTTAGGGTGAGGGGCCGTTTTCAATCTCGCGCCAACGCCTCAATCGGATCAAGCCGCGAAGCATTCCGCGCCGGCACAAAGCCAAACACAATCCCGATCAACGTCGAGCACACCACTGCCGTCAGCACCGAGGCCAGCGAAAACACCATCTCCCACTCCTTGATAAACACCGAAAACAAATGCCCGATGGCATACGACAGTGAGATCCCGATCGCCCCGCCCAACAAACAAACCATCACCGCCTCCACCAAAAACTGCTGACGAATGTCCGACTGCCGTGCCCCCACCGCCATACGAATGCCGATCTCGCGAGTCCGTTCGGTCACTGACACCAGCATGATGTTCATCACCCCGATACCACCAACCACCAAAGAAATCACCGCAATCAGCGACAGCAGCAACGCCAGCGAGCGGCTGGTTTTCTGCACGGTCTGCAAGACGCTGTCGAGGTTGTTGGTGAAGAAGTCCTTGGTGCCGTGGCGTTGCAGCAACAGTTGGGTGACATGCGCTTCCACCACTTTGCTCGGCTGGCCGTCCTTCATGCGCACGCTGATGCTGTCCAGATAACGCTGGCCCAACACCCGCCCGGCCGCTGTTTCATAAGGCACCCAGACGTTGAGGGTCTTGCCTGAAGCAAACAGGCTTTTATCCTCAGCGGCCACGCCGATCACCGTACACGGCAAGTTGCCGATCAGGATCACCTGGCCCAACGGGTCGACATCCTGGCCGAACAGGCGCTGACGGGTGTTGTGATCGATGACCACCACCTGTGCCTGGCGCCGTGCATCGCTTGTGCTGAATGGAATACCGGCGGCCATTTTGATCCCGCGCACTTTGAAGTACTGATCGCTGACGCCATTGACCTGCGCATCCAGGTCGATATTGCGGTAGCGCAGCAACAGGCTGCGGCCGATCATCGGCGTGGCGCTGTCGACGTAATACAACTGATTCAGCGCGGTGACATCGTCAGGCGTCAGGGTTTCGATGGCGGCGGCACGCTTGTCTCCGTAACTGCTGCCGGGATAGACATCGATGGTATTGCTGCCAATGGCCGCGATGTCCTTGAGCACGTAGTTCTTCGCGCCCTCGCCGACCGCCGAAATCGACACCACCGAAGTGATGCCGATGACGATGCCGAGCATGGTCAGCAAGGTACGCATGCGGTGCGAGATCAACGCCACCCAGGCCATGGCAAACGCCTCTTTGAACAAACCGAGGCTGGCCACCAGGCGCCGTGACGCAGGCGCTTTCGGTGCCACCGGCTCTTCGCTGAGCAGCTGCGTGGTGTCGCGTTCGTTCGCACGGTCGCTGAGGATTTCGCCGTCGCTGACTTCGATGATGCGCTCGGCATTGGCGGCGACTTTCGGGTCGTGGGTCACCAGAATCACCGTGTGCCCCGCCGCGTGCAGCTCCAGCAGGATGCGCATCACCTCTTTGCCACTGGCGGTGTCGAGGGCGCCGGTCGGCTCGTCGGCGAGGATCACTTCGCCGCCGTTCATCAAGGCCCGGGCGATACTCACCCGTTGCTGCTGACCGCCGGAGAGCTGGCTCGGCCGATGCGTCAGGTGTCCTTCCAGACCCAGTCGCGCCAATAACTCGCGGGCGCGGGCATGGCGCTGAAGCTGCGGTGTGCCGGCGTAAATCGCCGGCATCTCGACGTTGTGCATCGCGCTCAGATGCGGTAGCAGGTGATAACGCTGAAAGATGAAACCAAAGTAGTCACGGCGCAGCTCAGCCAGCGCCTGATTGTCCAGATCGCGGGTTTCCTGGCCGTTGATCTTGTAACTGCCGGCGGTGGCGTAATCGAGGCAACCGAGAATGTTCATCAGCGTCGATTTGCCAGAACCCGAGGCGCCGATGATCGCCACCATTTCCCCGGCATGGATCGTCAGGTTAATGTTTTTCAGCGCGAGAAATTCGCGGTCGCCAGCGGTGAAGCTGCGGGTAATGCCGGTGAGCTGTAACAGTGGCTCAGTCATGCTCATGTCCCCGCCACGTTCGTTACAGGGTCACCGATCACCACGCGATCACCTTCCGCCAGGCCGTCATTGATCTGCACTTTGACGTTGTTGTTGATCCCGGTCTGCACATTGCGCGACTGCGCGTGGCCTTTGGCGTCCAGCACCCGTACCGGAAAACTGCCATCGGCGTTGCGCGGGCCGAGCGCCGCCACGGGTACCGTCAGCACTGACTTGGCAGTGTCGAGGACGATGCGCACCTGCGCCGTCATCGAAATGCGCAGGCGATGGTCGGGATTGGGAACCTCGAACAACGCGTTGTAGAACACCGCGCTGTTCTGCTTCGGCGTGCCGGCGGGCGGTGTTTCGAGGAAGTTTTGCGGCGCCGGTTCTGTGCCGCGCAGCTTGCCGTAATAACGTTTGTCCTCGCCGAGAATGGTGAAGTACACCTCCTGCCCCGGGGCAATGTGAATCACATCGGCTTCGGAGACTTGCGCCTTGACCGTCATGGTGTCCAGATCCGCCAGTTTCAGCAGGATCGGCGCCAGTTGGTTGGCGATCACCGTCTGGCCTTCTTGAGTGACCACGCCGACCACATCGCCATCGATCGGCGCGACAATCCGCGTGTACGCCAGATTGACCTTGGCCGTGTCGATCTGGATATGCGCACTTTTGATCTGCGCATCCAGCGACATCAGGTTGGCCTGCTGCACCTGATAATCCGACTCGGCGGTTTCGAAATCCTGGCGCGAGATCGACGCGTCGTCCTGCAAGTTCTTGTAGCGCTCGTAAATGGCTTTGGTCTGCCTCAGTTGAGCCTGCGTGGCGCGCTTTTGCGCTTGCAGGTTTTCCTCATCGACCTGGGCCTGACGCAGGGTGTTCTGCAATACCAGCGGATCGATTTCCGCCAGCCACTGCCCTTTCTTCACCTTGTCGCCGACCTTGACCTTGAGCGACTTCAATTGCCCGGACACTTGCGCGCCGACGTCCACTTGTTTGATGCCTTCGAGCAACCCGGTGGCCAGCACCGCGTTTTCGATGTCACTGCGCTCAACCGGCGCGGTCAGGTACTGCGGCGCCTCGGCCGGTGCCTGCACCGCGTAGAACGCCAATCCCGCTACGGCCACAAACGCCAAACCCATACCGACTTTGCGCAACTTCGACTTTTCCATAAATGACCACAAGTCCGTTCAGGGGTGAGCCCGGCCAGCGGCCGGGCTCTGGTAGATAAACAACAATCAGGACAACACTTGGCCGGCCGGCACTTTCAGGCCGTCATGCCACCACGCCGCGAGACTGAAGACGTTGGGCGCCTTGAGAATCGTGAAGTGGTTACCCGGCCCGTACCACACCGCCAGATCCGCCACCTGGCGCTGCCAGCCTTCAACCATCGCCGCTTGCTCGCGCTGATTGCCCCACGCATCCAGCGTCGGGTCATCGACCAGCGCCAGCCGCACCGGCCCGGTGTAGGCCAGTGCCGGTTGATAGACCGTGCGCAGTGCGGTGGCGAAGGTGCGGACCGGGCCGTGCATCGCATCCGCCGCGGCACGCTCCGACAGCACACCGGCGTGCACCATCCCGGCATGCAGCAAGCGCATTTGCGTAGCGTCATCAGCGTCGGCGAACACCTGCGGATCAATCTCCAGGGACTTGCCACTGGACAGTTGCAGGGTGTCGATCAGGCGCTCCAGCGCCGCCGTGCCGGTGTATGGTTTGCCTGCCGTGCCGTTGCCGCCCGGCGCTTCGCTGTCGATCAACGTCAACGACGCCACCTCGCGCCCGACCGCTTGCAACTGCGCCGCCATGGCATGCGCCACCCAACCGCCAAAGGAATGGCCGATCAGGTGCACCGGGCCTTGCGGGTAAGCCTGCGCGATGGCTTGCAGGTAGAACGCAGCAGCGGCTTCGACCTGACTGTGCGGCACACTGCTGCCGTCCAGCCCGCGCGGTTGCAGACCGATGATCGGCCACTCCGGGCCAATCGCTTCGGTCAGATGAATGAACCCGGTGACGCTGTCACCTGCCCCCGGCACGCAGAAAATCGGCGCATGACCCAGTTGTCCGCTCTGGATCGTCAGTAGTGGCTGATACACCGCCGTGACGGGCGTCACCACAGCCTCAAGTGCCTGAGTGATGGCTTGCCCCAACGCCTGAATATGCGGGGTTTTCATCATGCTGCGGTGATCCCCGGGAATATCGATGCACTGCAACAGACGACTGTCGAAGCGCTCCTCCCAACCGCGCGTAGGGCTTGGCACAGACTGCCCGTCCATAAGCGCCTGAGCGCGGAACAGATGAATCGTCTGGCTCGCCGGGCTGACCCGGTAATGTGCCAAGGCCAGGCGGTGCGCCGCCTCACGATCGAAGTAATGCCAGGCATCGGCCGCGCTGACCGTGGCCAGTTCCGGATCGGTCAGTTGCTGATCCTGGCAACGCTGGAACAGCGCGTGGAAATCCAATCGTTCGATTTCGGCTTCCAATGCCTGCACGGCCGCCAACGCGGCGGCACCTTCGGCACCCAGCATCAGCGAACGCCCCCGGCAATGCCCGAGCAACTGGCGCTTGTCGAGATCCTTGCCGCTCCACATCGCTTTGTCCTGAGCCAGTGAGTTGGGCGCGTAGCTGTCGAGCATGCCGATGAAGTCCACCGGTTGGTCCTGACCCAGCAATTGCTGGGCAACTTCATGCGCCAGCACCCCGCCAAACGACCAGCCCGCCAGACGATACGGCCCCTGTGGCTGCACCGTACGAATGATCCCGGCCATCCGCGTGGCCATGCATTCAATGGTGCGTAGCTGTGGCTGCCCCAGCGGCACGCCGGGCAGGCCATAGATCGCAAACTCGCCGCCAATGTGCTGCGCCAGCGTCGGGAAATACACGTCGCGACCACTGAATTCATGCACCAGGAACAGCGGCGTACCGATATCCCCGGCACGCACCACGACCAGCCCCTCCGGCAGTCCGGCGATGTCGTCCCGAGCGAGCAACGCCGCCGTCGACTCGATGCTCGGGTGCTGGAACAATTCGGCCAGTGACACCTGCATTCCGCCGCGCTGCAGCAGATTGACCAGCCGCACCGCGAGCAACGAATGTCCGCCCAACTCGAAGAAGTTGTCGTGACGACCGACCTGCTCGACGCCGAGCACGTCCGCCCAGATCCGCGCCATGGCGGTTTCCACCTCGCCTTGCGGCGCCGCATAAGGACGGTTGATCACCGCGTCGGCACCCGGCTCCGGCAAGGCCTTGCGGTCGACCTTGTCGTTGGGGGTCAGCGGCAATGCGTCGAGCAACACGTAGGCGCCGGGCACCATGTACTCCGGCAAACGCTCGAGCACATGCGCACGCAAAACCTCCAGGTTTGGCGTTTCGATCCCTGCACGCAACGTGTACCAGGCCACCAGGCGTTCATCGCGCACCATCACCACCGCTTCGCGGAGCGCCGGATGTTCGATCAGCCGCGCTTCGATTTCGCCCGGTTCCAGGCGCAAGCCGCGCAGCTTGATCTGGAAGTCGTTGCGTCCGAGGAATTCCAGATCGCCGTCGTTGTTGTAGCGCGCCAGATCGCCGGTGCGGTACAGCCGATCACCCGTCACGAACGGGCTGTCGATGAAACGCTCGGCCTGCATCTCCGGCAGTCCGTGATAACCGCGCGCCACACCCACACCGCCGATGTGCAACTGGCCGCTGACACCCTGCGGCACCGGTTGATCGTAAGCATCGAGGACGTACAGGCGCGTGTTACTCAGCGCCTTGCCGATCGGCACCACGTTGTGTGGCACCGGCTGATCCGGTTCAAGCGTCCAGCCGGTGCTGTCGACCGTGGTTTCGGTCGGGCCGTAAACGTTGTGCAAACGCACCCACGGCAGACGGTCACGCACTTGGCGCGCCAGCGCTGCGCTGAGTTCGCCGCCACCGTTGAGCACATCGGTCAGGCTGGTGCACTGGCTGACATCGACCTGTTCGATGAAGTCCTGCAGCAGCGCCGGCACGAACTTGACCACCGTCACTTGGTGCTCGCGAATCGCCTGCACCACATAGGCCGAATCGCGGTTGCCATCGGGCCGCGCCAATACCAGACGCAGACCGGAACACAGCGGCCAGAAGATCTCCCACACCGAACTGTCGAAACTGAACGGGGCCTTTTGCAGCAAGGCACCATGCTCGGTCGGCGCGCTGATCTGCGAGCCCCAATGCACCATGTTGCAGGCGCTGCGATGCTCGATCATCACGCCTTTCGGCAGGCCGGTAGAGCCGGAGGTGTAGATCATGTAGGCCAGGTTCGCGGCGCTCAGGCCCGGCACCTGCGGATCGTGATCGGGTAGCTGTTGCCAATGACCTTGATCAAGGTCGATCAACGTCGTTGCAGGCACGGCGAACAGCGAACGCGTCGCCGCCTGCACCAGCACCGCGACCGGCGCGCTGTCCTTGAGCATGTAGGCCAGACGTTCCGCCGGGTACCCCGGATCCAGCGGCACATACGCCCCGCCCGCTTTGAGAATACCCAGCAGACCGACCACCAGATCCAGCCCGCGCTCGACGCAAATCGCCACGCGTGAATCCGGCTGAACACCCTGTTCGCGCAAGTGATGGGCCAGTTGGTTGGCCCGCGCATTGAGTTCGCGATAGGTGAGGCACCCGTCCTCGGACTGCACGGCGATGGCCTCGGGTTTGACCCGCACCTGCGCCTCGAACAAACGGTGCAACGGCTGTTCCAGCGCGCAATCGACGTCGCTGGCATTGAAATCGCTCAGCAGACGCTGACGTTCGTCCTGCGCCAGCAACGGCACCTGCTCCAGCAGCGTGTGTTCATCGCTCACCAACGCAGCCAGCAAGCGCTGGAAGTAGCCGACAAAACGCCGCACCGTCGACTCATCGAACAACGCTGTGGCATAACGCAGCGAGCCGCGAACGCCATCGGCGCTATCGCCGAGACTCAGCGACAGGTCGAACTTCACAAAAGGACTTTCCCCCGCCACGCCTTCCAGGGTCAGGTCACCGAGTTGCAGGCTCGGGCCATCATTGTTGTCCCAGCTCAGCATTGTCTGGAACAACGCGCTGTGGGCCAGACTGCGCAGCGGTTTGCAGATCTCCACCACGTGCTCGAACGGCAAATCCTGATGCGCCTGCGCCGCCAGGGTTTGCGCCTTGACCCGCGCCAGCAACGCCTCACCGCTGAGTGCGCCTGACGTGTCGATGCGCAGGGCCAGGGTGTTGACGAACATACCGATCAAGCCTTCGATCTCGGCACGGGTGCGGTTGGCCACCGGCGAGCCGACGACCACGTCGGTCTGGCCGGACAAGCGACTGAGCAACATCGCCCATGCGCTGAGGATCACCATGTAAGGCGTCACAGCGCGACGTTGGCACAGCGCTTTCAACCCGCGACTCAGCGGCGCGCCCAGCACCACCTCGACATGGCTGCCGGCAAAGTTCTGTTGCGCCGGACGCGGGCGATCGGTTGGCAGGCTCAGCAACGCCGGCGCTCCGGCCAGGGTCTGCTGCCAGTAATCGCTCTGGCGTTGCAGCACCTCGCCACTGAGCCAACGGCGTTGCCACACCGCGTAGTCGCTGTACTGCAGCGTCAGCGCTGGCAGCGGGTCTTGCTGGTCATGGCTGAAGGCTTGATACAGCGCCGCCAACTCACGAGTCAGCACCCCCATCGACCAGCCATCAGAGATGATGTGGTGCAGCGTCAGCAACAGCACGTGGTGATCGTCGGCCAGACGCACCAGACGTCCGCGAATCAGCGAATCGCGAGCAAGATTGAACGGTGCGCCGGCTTGCTCCTCGATCAGCCCACGCAAGGCGTTATCGGCCTGCGGGTGCTGGCGCAAATCTTCAACCTGCAGTAACAGCGCGGCCTCGGCCGGCACGATCAGCACCTGCGCTTGCTCGTCGATCTGAGTGAAGCGGCTGCGCAGGGTTTCGTGGCGCTCGACAATGCGCGCCAGTGCCCGTTGCAGCGCGTCTTCATCCAGCCGCCCGCGCAGACGCAGGCCCAGCGGGATGTTGTACGCCGTGTTGCCACCGTCCATTTGCGCCAGGAACCACAGGCGCTGTTGCGCAAACGACAGCGGCAGCGCTTGATCTCGCGGTGCCGGCAGAATCTCCGGCAAGGTGCTGCGCGCGGCCTGGCTCAACACTTGCGCCACGGCCGCCAGTTCCGGGTTGGCGAACAGCTCGGCCAGGGTCAGCTCGACGTCCAGCTGTTGGCGGACCTGCGACAGCATGCGCATCGCCAGCAACGAATGCCCGCCCAACTCGAAGAAATTATCGTGTCGGCCGACCTGCTCGACCTGCAACAACCCGGCCCAGATGCGCGCCAGGTTTTCCTCCAGCGCTGTGGCCGGTGCCACATAAACCCGACTGAGCATGGCAGCTTGTGTCGGTGCCGGCAGCGCCTTGCGGTCGATCTTGCCGTTGTTGTTCAGCGGCAACGCTTCCAGTTGCACCCATGCCGTCGGCACCATGTACTCCGGCAAGCGCGCCGACAGTTGGGCGTGCAATTCGCTGCTGTCCAGTTGCCCCTCGTGCGCGGTGTAATAGGCGACCAGCCGCGTGGCCTCCTGAGCGTCGCGGCGCGCCAGCACCACGGCCTCCTTGATCCCCGCGCAGTTGAGCAAGCGGTTTTCGATTTCTCCCAGTTCGATGCGGAAACCACGGATTTTCACCTGATCGTCGTTGCGACCGATGCAATCGAGTTGCCCCGGCGCCAGCCAGCGCGCGAGGTCGCCGGTGCGGTACAACAACGCGCCGGGTTTATCGCTGAACGGATCACAGAGGAATTTCTCAGCGGTCAGATCGGCCCGGTTCAGATAACCCAGCGCCACGCCCTGCCCGCCGATATACAGCTCGCCGGTTACGCCCATCGGCAGCGGTTGCTGATGCGCATCGAGTACGTAGACCTGGGTGTTGGAAATCGGTCCACCGATCGGCACGCTCTCGGCGTTTTCCGCCACCTCTTGCACTTCGAAGGTTGTCGCGTAGGTGGTGGTTTCGGTCGGGCCGTAGCAATGCACGACACGCAGCGCCGGCGCTGCGGCCAGCAGCGTGCGGAACGCCGCCGGATCACCGCGCTCGCCACCGCAGAGCAGAATGCGCAGGCCCTTGAGCGCCTGCGGGATGAGTTGCACGTACTGGTTGAACAGCGCGGTGGTGACGAACAGGATCGTTGCGCCGGTGCTGCTCAGTTCACGGCCGAAGGCATTCGGATCGAGCAGGGTCTGATGGTCGATGATCACCACGCGACCGCCGTTGAGCAACGGCCCCCAGATGTCCATGGTGCTGGCGTCGAACGCCGGGTTCGAGGCGAAGACCACACGATCCTGCGCATTGAAATCGGCGTAACCGTTATTCAGCACCAAACGGCCGATGCCACGGTGCGGCACCATCACCCCTTTCGGCGTGCCGGTGGAGCCGGAGGTGTACATGATGTACGCCAGCGCCTCGGAAGACTGCACCAGGTTAGGGTTGTGCGTGGGTTGATCGCTGAGTTTCAGCCTGTCCAGATCGATACGCGGCGCGGCGTAATCGATGACTTCGCCGCTCAGGGTCAGCAGCGCGGCCGCCCGACAGTCCTCGACCATGAACGCCTGACGCTCGCTCGGCGCATGGATGTCCAGCGGCACATAGGCCGCCGCGCACTTGGCAATCGCCAGTTGCGCCACCAGCAGTTCCAGCGAGCGTGGCAGCAGGATCGCCACGTGATCCCCCGGTTGCACGCCTTGGCCGATCAGGTGATGAGCCAGGCGATTGGCCTGCGCGTTCAGTTCGAAATAACTCAGCGATTGCGCGCCATGCACCGCCGCCACAGCCTTTGGATGCGCCGCCGCTTGTTGCTGGAAAATCCCGTGCACGGTCAGGGTCTGCGGGTAATCACGCGCGGTGGCGTTGAACTCGACGAGCAAGCGCTGACGTTCCTCCGCCGCCAGTAACGGCACGTGTTCGAGTACCGCGCGATCATCGCTGACCATCGCCTGCAACAGACGCTGGAAATAGCCGACAAAGCGGCGGACGGTCGATTCGTCGAACAGCGCCGTGGCGTAGTTCAGCGAGCCGCGAATCACGCCGTTGACCTCGCCCAATGTCAGCGTCAGATCGAACTTGGCGACCTCGTCCGCGCCGGCCACCGCTTCCAGTGTCAGCTCGCCCAGCGCCAGTTGCGGCCCAATGTGACTGTCCCAGCTCAGAGTGGTCTGGAACAACGGGCTGTGCGCCAGGCTGCGCGCCGGTCGGGTGATTTCCACCACTTGCTCGAACGGCAGATCCTGATGCGCCTGCGCCTCCAGTGTCCGCGCCTTGACCCGTGCCAGCAGCGTTTCGACACTCGGCTCGCCCGAGGTATCGATGCGCAGCGCCAGGGTGTTGACGAACATGCCGATCAACCCTTCGATTTCAGCGCGGGTACGGTTGGCCACCGGCGAACCGATCACCACATCGGTTTGCCCGGACAGACGACTCATCAGCAGTGCCCAAGCGCTCGTCATGGTCATGAACAGGGTCACGCCGTGACGTTGGCTCAAGGCCTTGAGCCCCGCGCTCAAGCGCTGGTCCAGCAGCACTTCGACGTTGCCGCCGGTGTAATCCTGTTGTGCCGGTCGCGGGCGATCGGTGGGCAGCGTCAACAAGGCCGGCGCACCGTCAAGGGTTTGCTGCCAGTACTCGCTTTGCCGCTGCAGCACCTCCCCGCTGAGCCAGCGTCGTTGCCACACCGCGTAATCGCCGTATTGCAACGTCAGCGCCGGCAGCGGATCGGGCTGCCCCTGGCTGAACGCCTGATACAACGCCATCAACTCGCGGGTCAGCACGCCCATCGACCAGCCGTCAGCAACGATGTGATGCACGGTCAGCAACAGCACATGGTGATCGTCGGCCAAACGCACCAGTCGCCCGCGAATCAGCGAATCATTCTGCAGATCAAACGCTGTCGAGGCTTCCTGCGCCATTAATACTTGCAAGGTGTGCTCGGCGTGCGGCTGTTGGCGCAGATCGTCTACGCGCAGCAGCAAACCGCTGTCGACCGGGGCAATCGACACCTGCGCAGTGTCGTCGAGGCGGATGAAACGGCTGCGCAGGGTTTCGTGGCGCGCGATGATCCGCGCCAGCGCCGATTGCAGCGCGTCGACGTCGAGCAGACCGCGCAGGCGCAAACCGACAGGAATGTTGTACGCCGAGTTGCCACCCGTCATCTGCGCGAGGAACCACAGGCGTTGTTGGGCGAAGGACATCGGCAAAGCTTGATCTCGCGGTGCCGGCAAAATGTCCGCAAGCGTGCTACGCCCGGCACGATTCAATACTTCAGCGACTGCGCTCAATTGCGCATCGGCAAACAGATCACTCAGCGCCAGTTCGACGCCGAGGCGCTGACGGATCAGCGAAACCATGCGCATCGCCAACAGCGAATGACCGCCGAGTTCGAAGAAGTGGTCATGACGGCCGACCTGCCCGACTTGCAGGACTTCGGCCCAGATCTGCGCCAGTGCGATTTCCTGCTCACCTTGTGGCGCGACATATTCGCGGGTCGGCAGCGCGACCAGATCCGGTTTCGGCAACGCCTTGCGGTCGACCTTGCCATTGGCAGTCAGCGGCAACGCCTCGAGCCTGACAAACGCCGCCGGCACCATGTAATCCGGCAACTGCGTCAACAGCTGTGCGCGCAACTCGCCGACCACCAGCGGCTCGGCCTCAACCTGTTCGGTGAAGTACGCCACCAGTCGCGGTTGGCCGGGTTCGTCTTCACGGGCCAGCAATACGGCTTCCTTGACCCCGGGGAGCTGATTGAGCCGGGTCTCGATTTCACCCAGCTCAATGCGCATCCCACGGATTTTCACCTGGTCGTCGTTACGTCCCAGATAGTCGAGCGTGCCGTCTTCGCGCCAACGGGCAAGGTCACCGGTGCGGTACATGCGCGCATTGGCCGTGGTGCTGAACGGGTCGCGCAGGAAGCGCTCGGCGGTCAGGTCGGCGCGGTTCAGATAACCCCGGGCCACACCGGCCCCGCCCACGTACAACTCGCCCATGACGCCCATCGGCACCGGCCTTTGCTGCTCGTCGAGCACATAAACCGCCGCGTTCGCCACCGGTTTGCCGATGTGCAACGCCGCACCGACTTCAATGCGGCCCGACGTGGCGACCACAGTGGCCTCGGTCGGGCCGTAGTTGTTGATCACCGCAAAGCGCTGCTCGCGGCTGAACTGACGCAGGCGATCGCCACCGATCAACAGAGTGCGCAAGGTTGGATGATCAAGGTTCTGGTTAAGTGCGTATTCGGCGACCGGTGTCGGCAAAAAGCTCACGTCCAGCGGTTGCGCGCGCCACCAGTCGAGCAACCCATCAATGTCTTCGACGCCGTCATGGGTCGGTGCCAGGTGCAAGGTCGCGCCCGCGCACAGGGCCGGCCAGACTTCCCACGCCATCGCATCGAAGCCAAACCCGGCAAGGCTTGAGGTGTGGCTGCCGGCGCGTAAATCGAACGCTTCACAGTGCCAGTCGACCAGATTGGACAACGTCTGATGCTCGACCATGACCCCTTTGGGCAGACCGGTCGAACCCGAGGTGTAGATCACATAGGCGAGGTGCGCAGCGGTCAAGCCCGGCACCGCCGGGTTGTGCTGCGCCTGCGCCGGCCATGCGCACAGATCGACATCGATCACTGGCACGCTCAGTTGCGGCAGTCGCTCATGCAGATCGCTTTGAGTGAGCACCGCGACCGGTGCGCTGTCGCTCAGCAAATAACTGATCCGTTCGGCGGGATGCGCCGGGTCAACCGGCACATAGCCGGCGCCAGCCTTGAGTATGGCGACCAGCCCGACCAACGTGTCCAGACCACGACGGGCAACGATGGCCACGCGGTCATCGGCTTTTACCCCGATGGCGATCAAGTGATGCGCCAACGCATTGGCCTGGCGATTGAGCTGCAAGTACGTCAGGGGCTGCGCGGCAAACAGCGCAGCCACGGCTTGCGGACGCGCAGCGACCTGCGCCTCGAAGCGCTGCGCAATCGTCAGCCCACGCGGGTAGTCAGCCTTGGTCGCGTTGAAGCCCGCCAGCAACTGTTCACGCTCGTGCACCGGCAGGATCGACAACCGATCAAAACCCACATGCGGCGTGTGCTCCAGCGTATCAAGCAACACGCACAACGCAGCCTGCATGTACCCGCAGATACGCTGCGCATCAATGCCGGCCCCGGCCAATACTTTCAGGCTGAAACCTTCACCGAGATCGTCAACGCTGAGGGTCAGGCGATAGTTGGTGTGCTCCTCGGCCTCGAGCAATTGCATGCCCTGCCACGCGGTTTGCACCTCGGCGGATACCGGCCCGGCCGGGGCGCTGTGACGGTAATTGAGCAATGTGCTGAACAGCGGCGTGCCCGATGGCATCGCGCTGCACTGTTGCACCTGCGCCAGTTGCGCATGCTCATGAGCGAGTAGCTGACTCAGGCGTTCATGGGTGGCCAGCGCCGCCCCTTTGACGCTGTGTGCATTGAGTTCAATGCACAACGGCAAGGTGTTGATGAACACACCGAGTGCCCGCTCCGAGCCTTCACCGCCCTGCAATCGGCCGAGCAACACCGTGCCAAACACCACGGCATCGCGCCCGGACAACTGCCCCAAAACTTGCGCCCAGGCGAGGTGCATCAGGCTGGCGGCGCTGACACCCAGGCGCCGCGCCTGCTGACGGATGTCGCGGCTCAGACCGAGGTCGAGGGTCAACCGCGCCTGCTCAGCCAGCCCCTCCTGTGCCGGGGCCTGGCCGTACGGCAAGGTTGGCTCATCGACGTCGCCGAGCATGTCGCGGAAGAAGCTTTCATGCTGCTCATCGCTCATACCGGCCAGTGTCTGCGCGACGTAATGCCTGTACGGCACCGACTCGGGGAGACGTTGCGGCTGGCCGCTGAGGAAGGCCTGCATTTCGTGTTGCAGCACTTCCAGCGCGACGTGGTCCATCACCAAATGATGGAACAGCAGCAACGCGACAACCCGCTGATTGACTGCGTCCCACGCGTGGACCACGCGCATCAGCGGCGCCTGATTGACGGCCATGCGGTAACGGCCGGCATCGAAGCGAGCGCGCAACTGCGCCAATGCATCGCCGTTCACGTCCTCCAGCGCAATACCTTCGCAGAACAGCGAGGCCTGGCGCCAAACCACTTGCACCGGGTCTGCGAGGCCTTCCCAGAACAGCGAGGTGCGCAGAATGTCGTGGCGCTGAATGACCTTCTGCAACGCCTCTGTGAAGGCGTTCAGACGTTGTTCATCGGCAAACGCAAACTGTGCCTGCAACACGTAGGGGTCGCCCTGACCAGCCGCCAGGTGATGGAACAGAATGCCCGTCTGCAACGGCGCCAGCGGATAAATGTCCTGCACATTAGCCGTGCCGCCGGGGATGCTGGCGACGATGCGGTCAAGGGTCGCTTGATCGAGCGTCACCAGTGGCAGCAGTTCCGGCGTGATACGCGTGCAGTCAGGCGTAATGCGATTGGCCGGGACTTCGGCTTGCGGCTCGCCACCGGCGGCCGCCGCCAACGCGGCGAGCGTCGGCTGGTTGAACAGCACGCGAATGTCGGCGCTGAGGCCGGCACGACGCATTTTCGCCAGCAGATTTACTGCCAGCAACGAGTGGCCGCCCAGCTCAAAGAAGTGGTCGTGTCGCCCTACCCGTTCCACGTTGAGCAATTCGGCCCAGAGCGCAGCGAGGAGGATTTCCACTTCGCCGACCGGCGCCTCGTACTCACGCGCGGCCAATGCCGCCAGATCCGGCGCCGGCAGCGCCTTGCGCTCGAGTTTGCCGTTAGCACTCAGCGGCAATCCATCGAGATGCACGAACACGGCAGGGACCATGTAGTCCGGCAGGTGCTCCAGCAAATGGCTGCGCAGCGTTTCGATGTCCGACCGCTCCCCGGTGTAATACGCGACCAGACGCTTATCGCCGGGCACGTCCTCGCGGGCCAGCACCACCGCTTCCTGCACCCCCTCGATCTGGGTAAGGCGTGCCTGGATTTCACCCAGTTCGATGCGCAAGCCACGGATTTTCACCTGGTCGTCATTGCGGCCCAAGTATTCGATGTTGCCGTCGGCCAGATAGCGGGCGACGTCGCCGGTGCGGTACATACGGCCATTGGCCTGGAACGGATCATTGAGAAAGCGTTCGGCGCTCAGCTCGGGCCGATTGAGGTAACCACGGGCCACCTGCACGCCACCGATGTACAACTCACCGACAACGCCTTGCGGCACCGGTTGTTGTTGGCCATCGAGGATGTACATGCGGGTGTTGGCGATCGGTTTGCCGATCGGCGTGTTGTCCGCGGTTTGCTCCAGCGGCCCGGCGCAATTCCACGCGGTCACGTCGACGGCGGCTTCCGTCGGGCCATAGAGGTTGTGCAACTCACTGCCCGGCAATTGCCGTTTGAACCGCCGCACCAGACTGCCCGGCAACGCTTCACCGCTGCAC
The DNA here is from genome assembly GCF_029543085.1 of Pseudomonas sp. A34-9. NCBI lineage: Bacteria > Pseudomonadati > Pseudomonadota > Gammaproteobacteria > Pseudomonadales > Pseudomonadaceae > Pseudomonas > Pseudomonas sp. A34-9. The sequence continues at coordinate 3,833,920 of NZ_CP119967.1, forward strand.
ATCACCTGACGTAGTTCCGAGCAACGCCGGGTGTCGCCATGGGCAAGGAACACGTCGAGCATCGACGGTACAAAGTGCAGCGTGGTAATCCGTTCTTGCTCGATGATTTCGCTGAGATACAGCGGGTCCTTGTGCCCACCGGGCTGCGCCATGACCAGACGTGCGCCGGTCATCAGCGGCCAGAAAAACTCCCACACCGACACGTCAAAACTGAACGGAGTCTTCTGCAACACCGTGTCCGCCGCTGTCAGTGGATAGGCGTCCTGCATCCACAGCAAGCGGTTGACTACTGCGGTGTGTTCGTTGATCACGCCTTTTGGCTGGCCGGTCGAACCGGAGGTGTAGATCACGTAGGCCGTGTGCTGCGGGGTCAACTCGGCGGTGGACAAAGGGTCGCTCGGCAGCGACTGCCAGTGCGCCTGATCGAGATTGATCAGCGGCACGGTGACGTCACCGAGCAGCCCGCCAGTGGAACCTTGCACGAGCACCGCCAGCGGCGCGCTGTCGTCCAGCATGTAGGCCAGACGCTCCAGTGGATACGTCGGGTCCAGGGGCACGTAACCGCCGCCGGCCTTGAGGATCGCCAGCAGGCCGACAACCATGTCCAGACCGCGCTCGACGCAAATCGCCACCCGTGAATCCGCCTGCACGCCCAAGCCACGCAAGTGCCGCGCCAATTGGCTGGCCTTGGCGTCCAGTTCAGCATAGGTCAAGCGCTGCTCACCGGCGACCACCGCCGGAGCCTGTGGCGTGCGCGCCACTTGCGCCTCGAACAGACCGTGGAGGGTCTGCTCAAGGTTGTAATCCACAGCCGTGGCATTGAAATCATTCAGCAGCCGCTGTTGTTCGTCCTCTGCCAGTAGCGGTGCGTGTTCCAGCACCGTTTGATCATTGGCGACCATCGCCTGCAACAGACGCTCGAAATAGCCGGCGAAACGCAGCACCGTCGCTTCGTCAAACAGTGCCGTGGCGTACTCCAGCGAACCACGAATCACACCGTTGGACTCGGCCAGGTTCAGCGACACATCGAACTTGGCGAAGTGACTCGGCTCCGCCACGCCTTCCAGGGTCAAATCACCGAGGGCCAGCGCCGGGCCTTGCAGACCGTCCCAACTGAGCAACGTCTGGAACACCGGGCTGTGCGCCAGACTGCGCGGTGGCCGGATGATTTCCACCACCTGCTCGAACGGCAGATCCTGATGGGCCTGGGCTTGCAGCGTCAGGGCCTTTACCCGCGCCAGCAGCGCTTCGCTGCTCAACTCGCCCGAGGTATCGATACGCAAGGCCAGGGTGTTGACGAACATGCCGATCAAGCCTTCGATCTCGGCACGGGTGCGGTTGGCTACGGGCGAACCGATCACCACCTCCGACTGACCGGACAAACGACTGAGCAGCATCGCCCAGGCGCTCATCAACGTCATGTACAGCGTCACGCCGTGACGCTGGCCCAGCGCCCTGAGCCCGGCACTCAAGCGTTCATCGAGCACCACGTCGACGCTGCTGCCGGCGTAATCCTGCTGCGCCGGTCGTGCACGATCGGTCGGTAACATCAACAACGCCGGAGCGCCGGCCAGGGTCTGCTGCCAGTATTCACTTTGGCGCTGCAGCACCTCGCCGCTCAGCCAGCGCCGCTGCCACACCGCGTAATCAGTGTATTGCAGCGCCAGCGGCGGCAGTGGATCAGGCTGGCCATGACTGAAGGCCTGATACAACGCCATCAGTTCGCGGGTCAGAACCCCCATCGACCAGCCGTCAGAGATGATGTGGTGCAGGGTCAGCAACAGCACGTGATGATCGTCGGCGAGCCGCACCAACCGACCGCGAATCAGCGCATCGTCCTGCAAGTCGAACGGCCCGGACGCTTCGCCCTGAATCAGCGCCTGCAAGGTTTCGTCGGGTTGCGGGTGCTGGCGCAGGTCTTCGACGCGCAGCAGCAGACCGCTGTCGACCGGCGCGATCAGCACTTGCGCCTGGTCATTGAACTGGGCGAAACGGCTGCGCAGCGTTTCATGCCGCGCGACGATGCGCGCCAAGGCTTGCTGCAGGGCCGGTTCATTCAACTGGCCACGCAGGCGCAACCCGATGGGAATGTTGTACGCGGTGTTGGCACCTTCCATTTGCGCGAGAAACCACAAACGTTGCTGGGCGAACGACAGCGGCAAGGCACCGTCACGGGCCACCGCGACAATTTCCGGTTGCGTGCTGCGCCCGGCCTGCGCCACCGCCTCGGCGACCGCTGCCAGTTCGGCGTTCGCAAACAGATCGCCCAGCGCCAGTTCCACACCAAGACGCTGGCGAACCTGCGACACCATGCGCATGGCCAACAGTGAATGGCCACCGAGTTCGAAGAAATGGTCCTGACGCCCGACCCGCTCCACTTGCAGCACTTGCGCCCAGATCTGCGCCAGGGCGCTTTCGAGTTCGTTGTGCGGCGCCTCGTATTCGCGAGTGAACAGCGCCGCACGCTCGGGTTTCGGCAAGGCCTTGCGGTCGACCTTGCCATTGGCGGTCAACGGCAGTGCGGCGAGTCTGACGAAGGCCACCGGCACCATGTAATCCGGTAACTGGGTCAACAGGTGCGCGCGCAACTCGGCCACCGCCAGTGGTTCGACCTGACTCTGCTCGGTGAAATAGGCCACCAGGCGCGGTTGCCCGGGTTCATCTTCGCGCGCCAGCAGCACGGCTTCCTGGATGCCGGGCAACTGGTTGAGGCGGGTTTCGATTTCGCCAAGTTCGATACGTACGCCACGGATTTTCACCTGATCGTCGTTACGCCCCAGGTACTCGATCGTACCGTCGGCGCGCCAGCGGGCGAGGTCGCCGGTGCGGTACATGCGCGGGTTCGGCAAGGAGCTGAACGGATCGTGAAGGAAGCGCTCGGCGCTCAGATCGGCGCGGTGCAAATAACCGCGCGCCACCCCGGCGCCGCCGACATACAACTCGCCCATGACGCCAATCGGCACCGGACGCTGCTGTTCATCGAGCAGGTACACCGTGGCGTTGGTCACCGGTTTACCGATGTGCAAGGCGTCGCCCGCCTCGATACGCCCAGAGGTCGCGACCACGGTGGCTTCGGTCGGGCCGTAGTTGTTGATCACCTCGAATTGCTGGTTGCGGCTGAACTGGCGCAAGCGGTCGCCACCGATCAGCAGTGTGCGCAAGGTCGGGTGCTCGAGGTTTTGGCTGAAGGCATATTCGGCCACGGGTGTCGGCAGGAAACTCACGTCCAGTGGCTGCGCGCGCCACCAGTCGAGCAGCGCATCGATGTCCTCGCTGCCGTCGTGAGTCGGTGCCAGGTGCAGGGTCGCGCCGGCACACAACGCCGGCCAGACCTCCCACGCCATGGCGTCGAAACCGAACCCGGCAAGGCTTGAGGTGTGGCGGCCGGCGCACAGGTCGAACGCGCTGCAGTGCCAGTCGACCAGATTCGACAAGGTGCGGTGTTCGACCATCACGCCTTTGGGCAGGCCGGTGGAACCGGAGGTGTAGATCACGTAGGCCAGATGCGCGGCGCTCAAGCCTGCTACCTGCGGGTCAAGGGTCTCGCTGAGCGGCCAGGTCAGCGGGTCGAGATCGATCACCGGCACGTCCAGCGCCGGCAAGCGCTCACGCAGATTATTCTGGGTGAGTACGGCCACGGGGGCGCTGTCGCTGAGCAAGTAGTGCAGACGCTCGGCCGGGTGCGCCGGGTCGACCGGTACATAACCGGCGCCCGCCTTCAAAATGGCGACCAGCCCGACCAGGGTGTCGAGGCCACGCCGGGCGACGATGGCGACGCGATCGTCAGGCTTCACCCCCAGCGCAATCAAATGATGGGCCAAGGCGTTGGCATGCCGGTTGAGCCCGGCATAACTCAGTTGCTCACCGAGGTATTGCGCGGCCACGGCTTCGGGCCGCTGCGCCACTTGCGCCTCGAAGCGCTGGGCAATGGTCAGCGTCGCCGGGAAGTCGGCGTGACTGGCATTGAACGTCAGCAACACCTGCTCGCGCTCTGCCGCCGGCAGCATCGGCAATTGGTTGAGCGCGGTATCGGGCGCCTGCTCCAGCGCCAACACCAAACTATCGAGGGCGCAATGCAAGTAATCGCAGATGCGCTGTGGATCGACCTCGGTGGTGGCCAGCAATGTCAGGCTGAACGCCTCGCCGAAATCATCGACGCTCAGGGTCAGCGGATAGTTGGTGCGTTCTTCGGAGCTGAGGGTACTGATGCCTTCCCAGGCGGCCAGGGTCTCGGCACTCGCCGTCGCCGCAGTGTGGCTGTGTCGGTAGTTGAGCAAGGCACTGAACAACGGCGTCGGTGCGACTACGCCGCTGCAACGTTGGGCCAACGCCAGCGGCGCATGTTCGTGACGCATCAACGTGGTCAGACCTTTGTGCGTCGCCTCCACCGCCGCACGCACGCCCTGCGCATCGACATCGACCCGCAGCGGCAAGGTGTTGATGAAAATCCCCAGCGCCCGTTCGGTGGCTTCGGCGCCCTGCATGCGCCCCATCAGCACCGTACCGAAGACCACATTCTGCTTGCCGGTGAGCACGGCCAGTACCTGCGCCCAGCCCAGATGAAACAGGCTCGCGGCACTCACGCCAAGTTGCCGCGCCTGTGTGCGCAGACGCTGACCGAGCAGCGCATTGACCGGCAGGCTCAGCTCGGCGATGCCGAGGCCGTCGCCCTGCACATCCTGCAAACCGTAGGGCAGCGTCGGCTCGGCAATGTCACCGAGCATCTCGCGGAAAAACTCCTCGTGCTCGGCTTCGCTGATGCCCAGCCGCGCTTGTGCGACGTAATTGCGAAACGGCACCGGTCGACCGAGCGCTTGATCCTGGCCGGTGAGGCAGGCGAGCAGTTCGTGACGCACGACGTCCAGCGCCGAGTGGTCCAGTGCCATGTGATGGAACAGCAACGTCGCGACCACCCGCTGACCGGCCTCATCCCACGCGTAGGCCAGACGCATCATCGGTGCGCACCGTACGTCCAGACGAAAATGCCGCGCATCGAAACGCTCGTGCAACAGGCTCAACACATCGTTTTCGCTGTCGTGCACCACGACTTCTTCCATCGGCAGTTGCGCTTGACGCCAGACCATTTGCAGCGGCACGTCCAGCCCTTCCCAATGCACCGCTGTGCGCAGGATGTCGTGGCGATCAATAACCTTTTGCAACGCCTGAGCGAACGCGTGCAGACGCTCACGGCTGCTGAACGCAAAGTACGATTGCATGACGTACGGATCGCCCTGCTCGTTGCTCGCATGGTGGTAAAGGATGCCTTCCTGCAACGGCGCCAGGGGATAGATGTCCTGCACATTGGCGGCGCCGCCCGGTACGTCGGCGATCAAACGGTCAAGGGTCGGCTGATCCACCTCGGCCAGGGTCACCATCGCTGGCGTGATGTGCGTGCAGCCGGGAAGAATGCCGTTGGCCGGAACATCGATCTGGCCAACGCGGCTGGCCGAGTATTGCCCGGACTTGATCAGTTCGATCAGCGCCGGCTTGTGTTCGCGCAGCGCCGCCAGCAATGCCGGATCGCTCAACGCCTGCTTGTTGCCATTGACGCGTAATTGCTCATCGGTCACGGCCAGCTGAATGTCTTTTGTCTTCAGGGTTGCCAACAGTTCGAGCACATTCACAGGACGATCTCCATTCTTTCCGTAATTGCGGCGTAGCCGGCCAGGGTCGGCTGTTCGAACAGCGCCCTGACATCGGCTTCCATGCCTTCCTGACGTAACCGGCCGATGAGGCTGACCGCCAGTAATGAGTGACCACCCAACTCAAAGAAGTGGTCGTGGCGCCCTACCCGTTCGACATTGAGCAGTTCGGCCCAGAGCCGTGCGAGGGTGATTTCGACGTCGCCGACCGGGGCTTCGTATTCGCGTGTTTTCAGCGATTGCTGATCCGGCGCCGGCAGTGCCTTACGGTCGAGTTTGCCGTTGGGGCTCAGCGGCAAAGCGTCGAGATGCACGAACACGGCGGGCACCATGTAGTCCGGCAAGTGTTCGAGCAAATGCCTGCGCAGCAGGTCGATTTCCAGGCGCTCGCCGGTGTAATACGCGACCAGACGCTTGTCGCCGGCCACCTCTTCGCGGGCGACTACCACGGCTTCCTGCACACCTTCGATCTGAGCCAGGCGTGCCTGAATTTCGCCCAGTTCAATACGCAGACCGCGGATTTTCACCTGATCGTCGTTACGGCCCAGGTACTCGATGTTGCCGTCCGGCCGATACCGCGCGACGTCACCGGTGCGGTACATGCGCCCGCCAGGCTGGAACGGATCGTTGAGGAAGCGCTCGGCACTCAGCTCAGGTCGGTTCAGATAACCGCGCGCCACCTGCACGCCAGCGATGTACAACTCGCCGATCACGCCTTGTGGCACCGGCTGTTGTTGCGCATCGAGGATGTACATCCGGGTGTTGGCGATCGGTTTGCCGATTGGCGTGTTGTCCGGCGTCTGCTCGATGGAGCCGGCGCAATCCCACGCGGTGACGTCGACGGCCGCTTCGGTCGGGCCATACAGGTTGTGCAAAGCGCTGCCCGGCAGTTGCAGTTTGAAGCGCCGCACCAGACTGCCCGGCAACGCCTCGCCGCTGCACATGACCTGACGCAAGCCGTCGCAGCGTGTGATGTCACTGTTGGCGAGAAACACATCGAGCATCGACGGCACAAAGTGCAACGTGGTGATGCGTTCGGCCTCGATGACGTCCGTGAGGTATTGCGGATCCTTGTGCCCGCCGGGTCGCGCCATGACCAGTCGCGCACCGGTCATCAGCGGCCAGAAAAACTCCCACACCGAGACGTCGAAGCTGAATGGGGTTTTCTGCAATACCGAATCGGCAGCGCTCAGGCGATAGGCGTCTTGCATCCACAGCAAGCGGTTGACCACAGCGGCATGCTCGTTGACCACGCCTTTGGGCTGGCCGGTCGAGCCGGAGGTGTAGATCACGTACGCGCTGTGCCGGGGCGTCAGCGCCGGCACTTGCGGATTATCGGCAGACCAGGATTGCCAAGTGTTCTGGTCGAGATCGACCAGCGGTGTCGTGATGTCCCCCAGCACCGTGCGGGTCGCCCCGTGCACCAGCACCACGGCCGGGGCGCTGTCCTCGAGCATGTAAGCGAGGCGCTCCGGCGGATAGGCCGGGTCGAGCGGCACATAAGCGGCGCCGGCCTTGTTGATCGCCAGCAGGCCGATGACCATTTCCAGGCTGCGTTCGACGCAGATCGCCACCCGTGAATCCACCTGCACACCGAGGCTGATCAAGTGCCGGGCCAAGCGGTTGGCGCGCTCGTTCAACTGCGTGTAGCTCAATGCCTGCTCGCCGGCGAAGACGGCCACAGCGTCTGGCGTACACCGCACCTGCGCTTCGAACAAGCCGTGCAGGGTCTGCTGCAGGTCGTACTCGACGTCGGTGTCGTTGAGGCCGAACACCAACGCCTGTCGCTCCTCGGCTGGCAACACCGCCAGACGATTCAACGGTTGCTGTGGTGTCTGCTCCAATGCCTCAGCCAGCGCAACCAGCGCGTTCTGCATGAACTGGCCGATGCGTGCTGCGCCGATGCGCGACGGGGTCATCACCGTCAGTTGGAAGCCACTGCCCAGATCGTCGACGTTGAGGGTCAACGGGTAATTGGTGCGCTCCTCGCCGGCCAGGGATTCGATGCCCTGCCAGGATTCACGCTTGATATCTTGCTGGGCCTCACTGTCGCTGTGCCGGTAGTTGAGCATCGCGCTGAACAACGGCGACGGCGCCGCGACACCGCTGCAACGCTGGGCCAGCGCCAGCGAAGCATGTTCGTGCGCCAACAGCGCACTTAGCCGCGCATGGGTCGCCTTGACCCCGGCGCGCACGCTGCTTTCGTCAACATCCACGCGCAATGGCAAGGTGTTGATGAACATGCCCAACCCGCGATCCGCGCCCGCCCCGCCCTGCATGCGGCCAAGCAGCACCGTGCCGAAAACCACCCGTTCCTGGCCGGACGTTGCTGCCAGCACCCGCGCCCAGGCGAGATGGAACAGACTGGCGACGCTGACACCGAGCAATCGCGCCTGACTGCGCAGGCGCTGCGCCACCACGGCGGGCAGCGGCTGGCAGACCTCCTCGATGTCATTACCGTCGCCCTGCACATCCTGCAGGCCGAACGGCAGTGTCGGTTCGTCGATGTCGCCGAGCATCTCGCGGAAGAAAGCTTCGTGCTCTTGGTCGCTGACACCAAGACGAGTCTGCGCCACATAATTGCGGTACGGCACAGCGGCCACCGGCAATCGTTCATCGCCGCGCAAAATGGCCTGCATTTCTTCGCTCACCACTGCCAGTGCGGTGTGGTCCATGGCGATGTGGTGGAACAACAGCATGGCAACCACGCGCTGCTGGTCCGGATCGAGGGCATACACCAGACGCAGCAGCGGTGCCTGATCCAGGTCCATTCGCCAGTGCCGCGCATCGAAGCGCGCACGCAACTGATCGATGGCTTCACCCTGCGCAGGCTCCAGCGCCACGACCTGTATCGGCAACTGCGCGCGACGCCAGACCACCTGCACCGGTGCCGCGAGCCCTTGCCAGGCGATGGACGTGCGCAAGATGTCGTGGCGCGTCATGACCTGACGCAGCGCCGCCGCGAACGCTTGAAAACGTTCAATACTGTCGAACGCCAGACACGATTGCAGCAGGTACGGATCGCCCTTCGCCGCGCTAAGGTGGTGATACAAAATCCCTTCCTGCAACGGCGCCAGCGGATAAATATCCTGCACGTTGGCCGCGCCACCCGGCACCGTGGCGACGATGCGCTCGATGCCGGCCTGATCCAGCTGCACCAGCGGCAGCATGTCCGGGGTGATGTGCGTGCAATCGGCCGCAATCAGGTTGTCCGGCACTGCAACCTCACGACCGCTGCCCACCGCCGCAGCGAGTGCGGCCAACGTCGGCTGGCTGAACAGCACACGCACATCGGTGCTCAGATCGACCTGACGCATGCGTTCGATCAGCGTCACCGCCAGCAATGAATGCCCACCCAGTTCGAAGAAGTTGTCGTGACGGCCGACCTGTTCAACGTTCAAGACGTCAGACCAGATCTGCGCCAGCGCGATTTCCACGGTGCCTTGCGGTGCGGCATATTCGCGGCTCAGCCACGCCGTTTGATCCGGCTCCGGCAACGCCTTGCGGTCGAGTTTGCCGTTGGCAGTCAGCGGCAGAGCTTGCAGGCGCACGTAGGCGGCAGGCACCAGGGCTTGCGGCAACTGCGCTTGCAGATGACGGCGCAAGTCCTCGATGTCGACGTTCAGGCGTTCGGTAAACCACGCCAGCAACTGGCCGTCGCGAACCAGCACCACGCAATCCTGCACGGCCTCGTGACCGCTCAGCGCCGCTTCGATTTCCCCCAGTTCGATGCGCACGCCGCGCAGTTTGACCTGATCATCGTTGCGCCCCAGGTATTCGATGCTGCCGTCAGCGAGCCAGCGTGCGAGGTCACCGGTGCGGTACATGCGCGCCTGCGGTTCGTCGCTGAACGGGTCGTCGAGGAAACGTTCGGCAGTCAGCTCGGGGCGATGCAGATAACCGCGCGCCACACCGGCACCGCCGACATACAATTCGCCAGCGACGCCGACCGGTACGGGTCGTTGCTGATCGTCGAGCAGGTAAATCTTCGCGTTGGCCATCGGCCGGCCGATGTGCAGCACCTGCCCGGCCTCGACCGCGCCGGAGGTGGCAACCACCGTGGCTTCGGTCGGGCCATAGTTATTGATCACCGCGAAAGTCTGCTCGCGGGGGAACTGGCGCAATTTGTCGCCACCGATCAACAGCGTGCGCAAGGTCGGGTGCCCGAGGTCGCGACTGAACGCATATTCGGCCACCGGCGTCGGCAGGAAGCTCACCTGCAACGGCTGCGCGCGCCACCATTGCAGCAATTCGTCGAGGTGCTCGTTGCGCACCGATTCCGGTGGCAGGTGCAGGGTCGCGCCGACGCACAGCGCCGGCCAGACCTCCCATGCCATGGCATCGAAACCGCAGCCGGCGACGCTCGACGTGTGGCTGCCGGCGCGCAGGTCAAAGGCCTCGCAGTGCCAGTGCACAAGGTTCTCCAGCGTCGCGTGTTCGACCATCACGCCTTTCGGCTGGCCGGTGGAGCCGGAGGTGTAGATCACATAGGCCAGATGCGCCGGGGTCAGCGCCGACAGTTGCGGATTGCTGTCGGACAGCTGTTGCCAGGTGGGATTGTCCAGATCAATCAGCGGCACAGCGCCGAGCAAATCAGCCGTCGCAGCCTGCGCCAGCACCGCCATCGGCGCGCTGTCCTGCAACAGATAAGCGATGCGTTCTGCCGGGTATGCCGGATCGACCGGCACATAACCGGCGCCAGCCTTGAGGATCGCCAGTATCGCGACGAGCATGTCCGGGCTGCGGCGCAGGCACACGGCGATGCGGTCATCGGGCTGCACGCCGAGCCCGAGCAAGTGATGGGCCAGGCGATTGGCGCGCTGATTGAGCTGAGCGTAGGTCAACTGCTGCGCGGCCTGAATCACCGCCAGCGCATCCGGCTGCTGCTCGGCTTGAGCCTCGACCAAGCGGTGAATCGTTGCGCCACGCGGATAGGCCGCCGAATGCGGGTTGAAGCCGACCAGCAAGTGCTCGTAATCCGCCACCGAAAGCACCGGCAACCGGTTGAGCGGACGTTGCGGTGCCTGTTCCAGCGCCGTCACCAGATGTTCGAGCGCGGTGTGCATGTAACTGCAGAGGCGCTGTGCACCGATCTCGGCGAGCGCCAGCACGTTCAGGGCAAAACCTTCGCCCAGATCATCCACCGACAAGGTCAACGGATAATTGCTGCGCTCCTCGCCACCGAGCATGCGCACGCCCTGCCAGATCCCCTGGCCGTCGTGTGGCTGCTGTTCGGCGGCACTGTGTCGATAGTTGAGCAACGCGCTGAACAACGGCGCGGTACCGACCATGGCGCTGCACCGCTGGGCCAGCGCCAAGGAGGCGTGTTCGTGGCCGAGCAGCGCCGTCAGCCGCGCATGGGTGGTTTTCACCCCGGCGCGCACGCCTTCAGCGAGATCAACCCGCAGCGGCAAAGTATTGATGAACACCCCGAGGGTGCGGTCGGCACCCTCACCGCCCTGCATCCGCCCCATCAACACAGTGCCGAAGACCACCTCGCGGCGGCCGCAGACCACGCCCAGCACCTGCGCCCAGGCCATGTGCATCAAGCTTGCCGGGCTGACGCCCAACTGCCTGGACTGTTCCCGCACACGCAGATTGAGCGCGGCATCCACCGGTTGCAGCGCTTCTTCGATGCCACGCCCGTCGCCCTGCACATCCTGCAGACCGAAGGGCAAGGTCGGCTCGTCGATATCACCAAGCATCTCGCGGAAGAACGCTTCGTGCTCCTGCTCATCGGCGCCCAGGCGGGCCTGCGCCACGTAATTGCGGTAAGGCATCGGCGGCGTCAGCGTGTCGAGCTGATCGAACATCAACCCGTGCATTTCCCGACCGATCACCTCCATGGCGGTGTGATCGAGAATCGAATGATGGAACAGCACGATGGCGACGACTTGCTGTTGCAACGGATCCTCGGCGTAGACCATGCGGATCAACGGTGCCTGATTCAGGTCGAGGCGGTAATGCCGTGCATCGAAACGTGCGTGCAACTGTTCGAGGATGTCGCCATCGCGAGCCTCCAGCGGCACCTGCTGCACAACCATCTGCGCCTCGCGCCAGACCACTTGCTGCGGGCTGGGCAAGCCTTCCCAGACCACGCTGGTGCGCAGAATGTCGTGACGGGCGATGACTTGCTGCAAGTGTGCGGCGAAGGTCTGTAAACGTTCGAGGCTGTCGAAGGCCAGACGTGATTGCAGCAGGTACGGATCGCCCTGCGCGGCGCTCAGATGGTGATAAAGAATGCCTTCCTGCAACGGTGCCAGCGGATAGATATCCTGCACATTGGCGGCGCCGCCGGGCACGGTGGCGACGATGCGTTCGATGCTGGCCTGATCCAGTGTGGTCAGGGTCAGCATGTCGGGAGTGATGTGCGTGCACCCGATCGGAATCAGATTGGCCGGCACCTCGATTTCCCGGCCACTGCCCAAGGCGCGCGCCAAAGCGGCCAGGCTCGGCTGATTGAACAGCACCCGCACATCGGCGCTCAGACCGACCTGACGCATGCGCTCGATCAGGCTCACCGCCAACAGCGAATGGCCGCCCAGTTCGAAGAAATTATCGTGACGGCCGATCTGTTCGATGTTCAGTACATCGGCCCAGATCTGCGCCAGCGCGACCTCGACCGGTCCTTGCGGCGCTGCATATTCACGGCTGAGCCAGGCATCCTGATCCGGTTCGGGCAAGGCCTTGCGGTCGAGTTTGCCGTGGGCGGTCAGCGGCAGGCTGTCCAGGCGCACGTAGGCAGCCGGCACCAAGGTGTCCGGCAGCCGCGCTTGCAGATGGCGGTGCAAGTCGCCGATCTCGACCGATTCGATGGCGATGAACCACGCCACCAGACGTCCGTCACGCACCAACACCACGCATTCGCGGACCGCGTCATGAGCGCTCAACGCGGCTTCGATTTCGCCGAGTTCAATACGCACGCCGCGCAGTTTCACCTGATCATCGTTGCGCCCCAGGTATTCAATATTGCCGTCGGCCATCCAGCGTGCGAGGTCGCCGGTGCGGTACATCCGTGCGTGCGGCTCGTCGCTGAACGGGTCGTCGAGGAACTGTGTCGCGGTCAGTTCCGGACGATTCAGATAACCGCGCGCAACCCCGGCGCCGCCGACATACAACTCACCCTGCACACCGGTCGGCACTGGCTGCTGTTGACGGTCCAGCAGATAGACCTTGGCATTGGCAATCGGCCGGCCAATGTGCAGCGCCCGCCCGGGTTCGATGCGCCCCGACGTCGCCACCACCGTGGCTTCGGTCGGGCCGTAGTTGTTAATCACGGCGAACGTCTGCTCACGCGGGAACTGACGCAACCTGTCGCCCCCGATCAGCAGCGTGCGCAGGGTCGGATGGCCCAGTTCACGGCTGAACGCGTATTCGGCCACCGGGGTCGGCAGAAAGCTCACCTGCAACGGCTGCGCGCGCCACCACTCGAGCAGTTCATCGAGGTGTTCGTTGCCGATCGAGGACGGAGGCAGATGCACGCTCGCACCGACGCACAGCGCGGGCCAGACTTCCCAGGCCATGGCATCGAAGCCGCAACCGGCGACGCTGGCGGTGTGGCTGCCGGCGTGCAAATCAAACGCTTCGGCGTGCCAGTGCACGAGGTTTTCCAGAGTACGGTGTTCGACCATTACGCCTTTCGGCTGACCGGTAGAACCCGAGGTGTAGATCACGTAAGCCAGATTCGCCGGGGTCAGGCCTGGCAGCAGCGGATTGTCCTCAGGCAAGCGCCGCCAGTCGCTGGCCTCCAGATCAATCACCGGTACCGCGCCGAGCAGGTCGCGCGTCGACGCCTGCGCCAGCACGGCGATCGGGTCGCTGTCCTGCAACAGGTAGGCGATGCGCTCTGGCGGATAATCCGCATCGATCGGCACATAACCCGCGCCGGCCTTGAGAATCGCCAACAGCGCAACGAGCATGTCCGGGCCCCGACGCAGGCAAATCGCGACACGGTCATCGGTTTGTACACCGAGGCCGATCAAGTGATGCGCGAGGCGATTGGCGCGTTGATTGAGTTCGCGGTAGCTGAGCTGTTGCTCGCCCTGCGCCACCGCCAGCGCCTCGGGATGGGCCAGGACTTGCGCTTCGAACAAGCGCTGCACGGTTTGCGCAGGCGGGTATTGACGACCGCTGATATTGAAGCCGACCAGCACCCGCTGCCGTTCGCCCGGCGACACGATCGTCAGTTGCTGCAACGGCGCCGTCGGGGTGTACTCCAGCGCCGTGACCAGACTGTGCAAGGCGGTTTGCAAGTAGTCGCAGACCCGTGCGCCATCCACCTGCGGCACGGCTTGCACGCTCAAGCGGAAACCGTCGCCGAGATCGTCGACGCTGACCACCAACGGATAGTTACTGCGCTCGCGGGAACTGAGAATCTGCACCCCGTCCCACATGACAGCGGCGGATTGCGGGGCACTGTGACGGTAGTTGAGCAAGGTGCTGAACAGCGCCTGCGCACCGGCGACACCGCTGCAACGCTGGGCCAGCGCCAGCGAGGCTTGCTCATGGCCAAGCAACTGCGCGAGGCGCGCATGGGTCGCACGCACGCCGCTTTCTACCGATTGCACATCGACGCTCACGCGCAGCGGCAAGGTGTTGATGAACATGCCCAACGCCCGATCAGCGCCTTCTCCACCTTGCATGCGCCCGAGCAAAACGGTGCCGAACACGACGTCTTGCTGGCCCGACACCTGCGCCAGCACCTGCGCCCAGGCCTGGTGCACCAGACTCGCCACGCTGACTCCCAGTCGCCGGGCCTGCTCGCGCAGACGTTGGCCGAGGCCGGCATCGAGGTCTGAATGGCTGTCGAGGATGTCGCTGCCGTCGCCGTGCACGTCCTGCAAACCGAAGGCCACGGTCGGCTCGTCAATGTCGGCGAGCATCTCGCGGAAAAACGCCTCATGCGCCTGATCATCGACGCCGAGCCGCGCCTGCGCGACAAAGTGGCGGTATTGCACCGGCGGCGGCAAATCGCTGCTGCGGCCAAGCATGACGTCGTTCATTTCCGCGACCAGCACGTCCAGTGCGGTGTGATCGAGGACGATATGGTGGAGTAGCAGAATGCCGATCCAGCGCTGGTGCGGCTGATCTTCGGTGTAGACAAAGCGCATCAGCGGCGCGCGATTGAGGTCGAGGCGATAGTGCCGTGGATCGAAACGCGCCTGCATCTGCTCCAGCACGTCGCCGTCGAGCTCATCGGCGTCGACGCGTTCCAGCGCCAGTGGCGCTTCACGCCACACGACTTGCACCGCCTCTTCGAGCCCGGCCCAGACGATGCCGGTGCGCAGAATGTCATGGCGCTGGATAACGCCGTTGAGGGCGCCGACGAAGGTTTTGATCTGCGCCAGACCCTCGAAGGCAAATTGCGCCTGCAACACATACGGATCACCGGCGCTGGTCGCCAGATGGTGATAGAGAATCCCCGCCTGCAACGGCGCCAGGCCATAGATGTCCTGCACATTGGCGATGCCGCCTGGCACGCTGGCAACCACGCGGTCGATCTCGGCTTGATCGAGACTGGCCAGCGGCAACATGGCCGGGGTAATGCGCGTGCAACCCGGTTCGATCAGGTTGTCCGGCACGATGATGGAGCGTTCGCTGCTCAAGCTCGCCGCCAGCGCCGCCACACTTGGCTGACCGAACAGCACGCGCACGTCACAGTGCAAATCCTGTTGGCGCATGCGTTCGATCAGTTTCACCGCCAGTAGCGAATGACCGCCAAGTTCGAAGAAGTTGTCATGGCGGCCGACCTGCTCAACGCCCAGCAATGTCTGCCAGAGTCCGGCAATCAGGGTTTCCACGGCACCGACCGGCGCTTCGAAACCCCGACGGGCGAAGGCCTCGCTGTCCGGTGCCGGCAAGGCTTTGCGGTCGAGCTTGCCGTTGGCGGTCAATGGCAATGCCTCAAGGCGCACGAAAGCGCTCGGCACCATGTACTCAGCCAGCGAAACCAGCAGTTGATCGCGCAGTTGCGCCACATCCGGTGCGGCGCCTTCGTCGGCCAGCCAGTACGCGACCAGACGCTGGTCACCGGGGCTGTCCTCACGGGCGATCACCACGGCCTCGCGCACGCCTTCGCAGGCGGACAGGCGCGCTTCGATTTCACCCAGTTCGATACGGAAACCGCGAATTTTCACTTGGTCGTCGTTGCGACCGAGGTATTCAAGGCTGCCATCTGCGGCCCAGCGTGCGAGGTCGCCGGTTTTATACAAACGCGTCTCGGCGTTTTCGTCGAACGGATCATTGATAAAGCGCTCGGCCGTCAGCGCTTCGCGATTCAGATAGCCACGAGCCACGCCGGCGCCACCCACGTACAACTCGCCAATCACGCCGACCGGAACCGGTTCACGCTGGGCATCGAGGACATACAGTTGCAGGTCGGGAATGCGCACACCAATCGGGCTGACGCCGACCAATTGCGCGTCGGCAGCTTGCAGCGGTCGATACGTCACGTGCACCGTGGTTTCGGTGATGCCGTACATGTTCACCAGCCGCGTTCCGGCATTGCCAACCCGCGCATACCACGGCTTGAGCAGTCCCGGCTCCAGCGCTTCGCCACCGAAAACCACTTCGCGCAGGGAGTGCTGCAACGTGCTGCGACCCTGCGCGGCGATCAGTTGACGGAACGCGCTCGGCGTCTGGTTGAGCACGGTCACGCCGGTCTGGCAGAGCAATGCATAGCAGTCGTCCGGCGAGCGGCTGACGGCTTGCGGGATCAGCAACAATTGCCCGCCGAACGCCAGCGCCGCCCAGATTTCCCACACCGAGAAGTCGAACGCGAAGGAATGGAACAGCACCCCGATGTCCTGTTGGTTGAACTGGAACCAGTCATCGGTGGCAGAAAACAAACGTACAACGTTACGGTGCTCGACCATCACGCCTTTGGGCAAACCGGTGGAGCCGGAGGTGTAGATGACGTACGCCAGATGCGCCGGGGTCAGTTCGGGGATCTGCGGATTGCTGTCGAGTTCGGCCTTGAGGTGGCCGCTGTCGAGGTCGATTTGCGGTACAGCGAGATCAGCCAGACGATCGCGCGTCGCCGCTTGCATGAGCACCGCCACCGGGGCGCTGTCCTGCAAGGTGAAGGCGATTCTGTCCAGCGGATAGGCCGGATCGATGGGCACGTAACCGGCGCCAGCCTTGAGCACACCGAGCAGGCCGATGATCATGTGCGGGCCACGTTCGACGCAGATCGCCACGCGGTCATCGGGGCGAATGTTCAGCGCCAGCAGATGGTGGGCGAGCTGGTTGGCGCGGCGGTTGAGTTCACTGTAACTGAGTGTCTGCCCTTCGAAAATCAACGCCGTGGCGTCAGGTCGGGCCTGTGCATGGGCTTCGAATTGCTGGTGGATCAGCGCGGTTGCAGGGAACTGCGCCACCGGCAGATTCGTGCCGTGCAGCAGTTGTTCGCGTTCGCTGGCCGGAAGGATTGTCAGGTTTTGCAGAGCCACATCAGCGCTGGATTGCAGGGCCGCCGCCAGACTTTCCAGCGCCGTGTTCAGGTACGCGGCCATGCGCTCGGGGCCGAGTGCAGCATCCGCCAGCGCGGTGATGCGCAAGTCTTCGCCGAGGTCATCGATATTGATCGTCAGCGGGTAGTTGGTGCGCTCGCGGGCGCCGAGCACCTGCACACCGGGGGCAATATCGACGACGTCAGCGACTTCTTCGACGCTGCTGTGTCGGTAGTTGAGGATCGCGCTGAACAGCGGCGTCGGCACCGCGACGGCGCTGCAGCGTTGGGCCAGGGCCAGCGAAGCCTGCTCGTGCGCCAGTAACGTGGTCAGTCGCCGATGAGTCGTCAGCACACCCGCGCGCACGCTTTGCTCGCCGACATCAACGCGCAGCGGCAAGGTATTGATAAACATCCCCAGCGCCTGCTCACCGCCCTCGCCCGCGTCCATCCGCCCCAGCAATACGGTGCCGAATACCACCGCCGTGCGCCCCGACAATTGCCCCAGTACCCGCGCCAGCGCCAGGTGCGTCAGGCTCGCGACACTCACGCCCGCCTGCCGCGCCTGCTCGCGCAGCTGCCGGCTCAAGCGACTGTCGAGCATCAACGAGGCTTCCTCGATGGCGTGGCCGTCGCCCTGTACATCCTGCAAACCACACGGCAGCGTCGGCTCGTCGATATCGGCGAGCATGTCGCGGAAAAACGCCTCCTGCGCCTGCTCATTGCCGGCACTGCGCGCCTTGGCCAAGTGATCGCGATACGGCACCGCCGCAGGCACTTGCGCGGTCTGCCCGAGCAGACAGGCCTGAATTTCCCGACGCAGCACGTCCAGCGCCACGTGATCCATGATCATGTGATGAAACAGCAACAGCGCGACTACGCGGCCCTGAGCGGGATCCTGCGCGTAGACCACGCGCAGCAACGGCGCGTGCTGCATGTCGAGACGAAAGTACTGAGGGTCGTGGCGTTCGAGCAGTTGGGTGAGTACGTCAGCGCTGTAGTCCACGGTCACTTCCTGACACACCAGCGGCGCCTCGCGCCACACCACCTGTACGGCTTCGTCGAGGTATTCCCAGACGAACGAGGTGCGCAGAATGTCGTGACGTTTGACCACCCAGCGCAGCGCGTCGGCGAAAGCGTCCAGCCGTTGCTGGCTGTCGAACACAAAGCGCGCCTGCGAGATGTAAGGGTCACCGGCAGCGGCCGAGAGATGGTGATAAAGCATGCCTTCCTGCAACGCGGACAGCGGATAAATGTCCTGTACGTTGGCCGCGCCACCCGGCACCGTGGCGACGATACGGTCGAGGGCATCCTGTTGCAGATTCACCAGCGGCAGCATGTCCGGGGTGATGCGAAAGGCCGGGCTCAGCCAGTCACCGCCGTGCTCAGCGACCAGTTCCAGCAATTGCGCCTTGTGCGCCGCGAGGCTGTCCCACAACGCGTCATCCAGCGCGTCGTCGCTGCCCAGAATGACCAGGTCTTCATCTTCCTGTTGAAGGCGGATCGCATGGGTCGAAATAACAGCCATCAGTTCGCTGAAATGCATGAGGTAACCTGCTGTAAATACGGAAAAAAGGAGCGCGCAGCAGCGAGTCCGTGCACGCGGCGCGCAGCCTGGAAAAACTAAAACATCGGGGCGTGGGTGTCTGACATGGGAAGCGGGGACAAGCCGCCGGCTTGAGCACAGCAGTCCCCCTGTACAGGAACTGCCGAAGGCTGCGATCTGTTGATCTTGCTTTTAAAAACAGGATCAACAGATCGCAGCCTTCGGCAGCTCCTACAGGCAGGGTTCGTTCGCCGTCAGAGCCGGCGTTTGCGACTGAGGCTCGGGATGGTGGTCTGGGCGATCTCGACGTGCTTCGCCTGCCGCGAGGTCTGTGCCGCCAGCGCTGCCAGTGTCGGCTCGCTGAACAGCGTCCGCGCATCGACATGCAGCCCGGCCAGACGCATGCGCGCGACCAGGCTGACCGCCAACAGCGAATGCCCGCCCAGTTCGAAGAAGTTGTCGTGGCGCCCGACCTGCTCGACCTTGAGCACCTGCGCCCAGATCTGCGCCAAGGCATTTTCCACGTCGCCTTCGGGCGCCTCGTAAGGACGACTGAGCAGTGCCTCCGCCCCCGGTTCCGGCAATGCCTTGCGGTCGATTTTGTCGTTGGGCGTCAACGGCAACGCCGCCAGCATCACGTAGGCGCCGGGCACCATGAACTCCGGCAACTGCGCCAACACATGCTTACGCAACGCCTCCAGCGTCGGTTCAGGCGACTCGGCACGCACGCTGTAATAAGCCACCAGCCGCTCATCGCGCACCAGCACCACCGCCTCGCGGATGGCCGGGTGTTCAAGCAGGCGCGCTTCAATCTCGCCCAGCTCAAGGCGAACCCCGCGCAACTTGACCTGAAAGTCGTTGCGACCGAGAAATTCGAGATTGCCGTCAGCGCCGTAACGCACCAGATCGCCGGTGCGATACAAGCGATCGCCGGCCACGAACGGACTGTCGATAAAGCGTTCGGCCTGCAGTTGCGGCAGTCCCAAATAGCCCCGCGCCACGCCCACCCCGCCAATGTGCAAATGACCACTGACGCCAAACGGCACCGGTTGATCGCCGGCATCGAGGACATACAGCCGCGTGTTGCTCAGGGCCTTGCCGATCGGCACCAGCGTCTGCGGCACCGGTTCGCCGGGCTCCAGAGTCCAGCCGCTGCTGTCGACCGTGGTTTCGGTCGGCCCATAGACGTTGTGCAGGCGCACCCATGGCAGGCGCTCGCGCACTTGCCGGGCCAGGGCGACGGTCAACTCGCCGCCACCGTTGAGCACGTCGGTGAGGCTGGTGCACTGGCTGACATCGTCTTGTTCGATGAATTGCTGCAACAACGCCGGTACGAACTTGACCACGGTAATGTTCTGCTCGCGGATCACTTGCGTCACGTACGCCGAATCGCGGTTGCCATCGGCCCGCGCCAGGACCAGGCGCATGCCTGAGCAGAGTGGCCAGAAGATCTCCCACACCGAACTGTCGAAACTGTACGGCGCCTTTTGCAGCAACGCCCCGTGTTCCGTCGGCGGCGCCAGTTGCGACCCCCAGTGCACCATGTTGCAGGCGCTGCGGTGCTCGATCATTACGCCTTTCGGCGTGCCGGTAGAGCCGGAGGTGTAGATCATGTAGGCCAGATTCGCCGCGTCGAGGCCCGGTACCTGCGGATTGTCGTGGGGATGGTCCTGCCAGGCACCGAGGTCGAGATCGATCAGCGGCACGCCGGGTTCGCCGAGCAGATCGCGCGTTGCCGCATGCACCAGCAGCGCGACCGGTGCGCTGTCCTGCAACATGTAGTTCAGCCGTTGCAGCGGATAATCCGGATCGAGCGGCACATAAGCACCGCCCGCCTTGAGAATCCCCAGCAGACCGATCACCAACTCAGGCCCGCGCTCGACGCAGATCGCCACCCGCGAATCCGGCTGCACGCCCAGCCCGCGCAGATGATGGGCCAAGCGGTTGGCCTGCGCGTTCAACTCGCCATAGGTCAAGCGTTGCTCGGCGAACTGCACGGCGATGGCATCCGGCTTACTCCGAACCTGTTGCTCGAACAAAGAGTGAAGCGGCCGGTCCATCGGACAGTCGACTGCTGTGGCATTGAACTCGATCAGCAGCCGTTGCAGCTCCTCTGCCGGCAACAATGGCAGACGATTCAACGGCCGTTGCGGCGTGGTTTCCAGCGCCTCGACCAAACCGCTCAAGGCCGCTTGCACGTAGCCGCCAATCCGCTGCGCACCAATGCTCGACAAGGTTCTGGTGGTCAGACGCAAGCCTGTGCCGAGGTCATCGACACTCAGGGTAAACGGGTAATTGGTGCGCTCCTCATTGGCCAGAGTCTCGATGCCTTCCCAGGTTTGCCGAGAGTGCTTTTGCTCGACGTCATCGCTGTGCCGATAGTTGAGCAAGGCGCTGAACAGCGGCGCCGGTGCGGCGACGCCACTGCAACGTTGAGCCAGTGCCAAAGAGGCGTGTTCATGGGCGAGCAAAGCGGTCAGGCGCGCATGGGTGGACTTCACCGCGGTACGGGCGCCCTCGCTCACATCGACCCGCAGCGGCAACGTGTTGATGAACACCCCCAGCGCCCGGTCGGCACCCGCGCCGCCCTGCATGCGCCCCATCAACACCGTGCCGAACACCACGCTTTGCTGGCCGGATGTCGCCGCCAACACTTGCGCCCAGGCGAGGTGGATCAGGCTGGCAACACTCACACCCGCCAGGCGTGCCTGCTGTTGCAGGCGCTGATAGAGATTGGGTGCCACCGCTTGCCCGGCTTCTTCAATATTGCTGCCATCGCCCTGCACATTCTGCAAAGCGAATGGCAACGTCGGCTCGTCGATGTCGCCGAGCATCTGGCGAAAGAACGCTTCATGCTCTTGTTCACTGACACCCAATCGCGTTTGCGCCACATAGTTGCGATACGGCACCGACGCCGCCAGCGGTTCGGTGCACCCCGACAGGCTGGCGTGGATTTCTTCGCGCATGGCCTCCAGCGCAATGTGATCCATCGCCAGGTGATGGAACAGCAAGATGCCGACCACCCGGTTATGCGCAGGGTCACGGGCGAACATCAGGCGCAGCAGCGGTGCCTGACTGACATCGAGGCGATAGCGCCGCGCATCGAAACGCTGGTGCAATTGATCGATGACCGCGCCGTGGGCAGGGTCCAGTTCGACCTCCTGCACCGGCAGAATCGCCGCGCGCCACACCACTTGCACGGGTGAAGGCAGCCCTTCCCAGACCACCGCCGTGCGCAGGATGTCGTGCCGCGCCATGACCCGACGCAGCGCAGCGGCGAAGGCCTCGACCCGTTCGAGGCTGTCGAACGCCAGCGCGGATTGCAGCAGATACGGATCGCCCTGCGCAGCGGTGATGTGGTGATAGAGAATGCCTTCCTGCAACGGCGCCAAGGGGTAGATGTCCTGCACATTGGCGGCCCCGCCCGGCACCGTCGCGACGATACGGTCGATCATCGCTTGTTCCAGTTGCACCAGTGGCAGCAGGTCAGGCGTGATGTACGTGCAATCGACCGGAATGCGGTTGGCCGGCACCTCGACTTCGCGGCCGCTACCTTCCGCCGCTGCCAGCGCAGCCAGTGTCGGTTGGCTGAACAGCACCCGAACATCGCTGTTCATTCCGATCTGGCGCATACGTTCAATCAGGCCAACCGCCAACAACGAGTGACCGCCCAGCTCAAAGAAATGGTCGTGACGCCCTACCCGTTCAACCTGCAATACCTCGGCCCAGATCTGCGCCAACGCGATTTCGACGTCACCTTGCGGCGCCTCGTATTGACGACGGATCAACGCTTCCGGCCCCGGTGCCGGCAACGCCTGGCGATCAAGCTTGCCGTTGGCGGTCAACGGCAAGGATGTCAGGCGCACGTAGGCGCTCGGCAGCATGGCGCTGGTCAGCCGGGTTTTCAGGTGTGCGTGCAAAAGGTTGATTTCCACTGGCTCGCGCTCGGTAAACCACGCCAACAGTTGACCGTCGCGCACCAGCGCAACCGCTTCCTGTACGGCCGCGTGGCTGGCGAGTGCGGCTTCGATTTCACCGAGTTCAACGCGTACGCCGCGGATTTTCACTTGATCGTCGTTACGCCCCAGATACTCCAGATTGCCGTCGGCACGCCAGCGCGCAAGGTCGCCGGTGCGGTACATCCGGGCCTCCGATTCGGCGCTGAACGGATCGCACATGAAGCGCTCGGCCGTCAAATCCGCACGGTTCAGGTAACCACGAGCGACACCGCTCCCACCAACGTACAACTCACCGCTCACCCCGATCGGTACGGGGCGCTGTTGCTCATCGAGCAGGTACACCGTCGCGTTGCTCACCGGTTTACCGATGTGCAACGCCTGCCCGGCCTCGATCTGGCCGCAGGTGGCGACGACGGTGGCTTCTGTCGGGCCGTAGTTATTGATCACCGCGAAAGATTGCTGCTGGCTGAACTGGCGCAGGCGATCGCCGCCAATCAACAGTACGCGCAACGTCGGGTGTTCGAGCTGCTTGCTGAAGGCGTACTCGGCAATCGGCGTCGGCAGGAAGCTGACCTCCAGCGGTTGCGCGCACCACCAGTCGAGCAAGCCGTCAATGTCTTCGCTGTCACCGCCGCTGGGCGCCAGGTGCACGGTTGCACCCACGCACAGCGCCGGCCAGATTTCCCAGGCCATCGCGTCAAAGCCGAACCCGGCGAGACTTGACGTGTGACTGCCGGCACGCAGATCGAAGGCAGCACAGTGCCAATCGATCAGATTGCCCAGCGTGCGATGTTCAACCATCACGCCCTTGGGCAGGCCGGTGGAACCGGAGGTGTAGATCACATAGGCAAGGTTCGTCGGTGTCAGTGCCGACACCTGCGGCGCAGTGTCCGGGCTGAGTGGCCAGCTGCGCCGATCCAGTTCAATCACCGGCATCAGCAACGCCGGCAAACGCCCGCGCACAGCGCTTTGCGTCAGCACTGCCACTGGCGCGCTGTCTGCCAGCAGGTAGTTCAGGCGCTCTTGCGGGGCGGCCGGATCAAGCGGCACATAAGCTGCGCCGGCCTTGAGCGTGGCGAGCAGACCGACCAGGGTGTCGAGCCCGCGCCGGGCAACAATCGCGACGCGATCATCCGGGCGCACCCCGAGTGCGATGAGGTGATGAGCCAAGGCGTTGGCTTGCTGATCGAGCTCGCCGTAGCTCAGGGATTGTCCGCCGTGAATCGCCGCCAGTGCGTCCGATTGGCGTGCCGCGCGGGCCTCGAAACGCTGAGGCACGGTCAACGCCTGCGGATAATCCACACGGGTAGCGTTCCAGTGTTGCAGCCGCGCGGTATCCATCGCCGAGTGCAAACTGAACTCCATCACCGGCAGGTCAGGACTTTCCAGCCCCTGCTCGAGTATCAAGAGCAGCCGTTGAGAAAACGCCTCGATTTCACCGGTCTCGAAATAGCTCGGCGAGTAGGCTATGTGCAGCCAGGCATTTTCCTCGAATCGGTTGCTGCGCAGATAAATGGCCAGTGGTGAGGCTTCCTGATGATTGGAGACCTTGACCACGTGACCATGCGCGCCGCCATAAATATGCGCCTGATCATCTTGTTCGTAAGAGACGGTCACCTCAAACAGTTGCGCGCGGTCCTCACGCAGCAATCCGAGGGCGCGGTTCATTTCACTCAGGGGAAACCGCTGATGCCGGAAGTTCTCTTTCAACTCATCGCGAACCGCGCTGACCAACGCGCTGAACGTGAGTTCGCGACCAAAACCCATGCGTACCGCACTGACCTGAGTGAACAACCCAACCGTGGATTTGAATCGAGCGCCGGACCGATTGAGGATCGGCAACCCGACCACCCATTCGTCCCGCTGCGCGGTACGGCTGAAATACACATGAAGCGCCGCCAGCAGCACATGAAACGCCGAGGCGCCAAGCCCTTGGCCGAGCTGCTTCATTCGCTCATGCAACAGCGCCGGGAATGTGTTGGCCACGATCTGACTGGACGGCGCGTTCGCCGCGAATCGCTCCTGGTAACGCGGCACCAGCAGCGGTTCAGGCAGTTGACGATATTTGCCCAGCCAGAAAGCGCGATCCTGCGCATAACGAGGCGACTGGTAATAACGCGCATTGTCCTCGATGAAATCGACGTAGGACGGTGCTGTATCGGGTAATGGCTGATCAGCGGCCAGGGCGTTGTAGATCCCGGCCAATGACTTGAGCATTTCGGAGAAGCCCCAACCGTCGACGATCAGGTGGTGAGCCAGAATCGAGAACCAATGACGATCGTCATCAAGCCGGATCAGCAAAAAACGAAACAATGGTCCGCCATCCAGCGCGAACGTCTGATCGATGCGCTCCTGAATCAATGCTCGCGCTGCCGCAACCGGTTCAGCGTGGCCGCAAACGTCATAAGTCATCAACGGCCCGTGCATCGATGACGCAAAACGTTGCCAGGGCAGCCCGTCCGCCCCCTCCGCCGGTAACAGTTCGATGCGCATCGCGTCGTGCAGACTCACCAAGTGTATGAGCGCCGCCTGCATCCGTGCCGGCTCCAGCGACCCGGTCAGCTCCATATACCCACCGATGTTGTACAACGGCGAATCACCACGACTCAGTTGATCCAGCCAGATGTCCAGTTGCGCAGCGGTCAGGGGAAACGTCGCGGGTGCAGCGGACGGCATGTCCACCGTTGGGGCAAAAATAGGCGGCATAAGGTCCTTCTCATGTAATTTTGCCGGTATTCAAGCATCGGCCCTTGCACCGACATGACACCTGAAACCCGGACATTCATCACGCGCCCCCCCGCCCGCAGGAGCGCAAAGACACGAATCATGCAGGCACTGTCTAAAACTTCGGAGAGGAAATACTGAAAAGCTTGTAGGAAAAAAACCACTTAGCAGCGCCGCCATTTACCCCAACGCTACTGACCAGAAATCACCATCGCCCGGGTTTCCGGGGTTTGAGAGTGACTGGACAGTCACTCAAGCCGCTGCGTCTGTGCTCAGCGCCGTCAGAACCCCGGCGCCAACATTCAGAAATAGTGGCACTTTGTGTCCCTGTTTTCCCCTACAGACGTAGGACAAATCCATAGGCTTAAATCCCGCTCCAGTTCATGTTCAAGGAGAAATGACTGCGTGGGCGGCTTTTACAGAGACGGCAGACGATTCAGTGATGGCTCTGAACCAGGGATGAAGGATATGAATCTGACCGGCAGTATTCGTAACATGGAAAACCCGCATTTCTACTGGCAACTGGGAGAGCTGATAGCCAGCACCGGCGATGATCACTTCGCCACGAACATGTTCCAGTTGGTCGACACGCTGGTGCCGGTCAACCGGGTAGATCTCAGTGAGTGGACGCTGGATGAGCGTCAGGCGAGCGTGGTCGATATCAAACCGTTGGGCAGCGCCGGTCTGGCGCAGACGTGTACGCCAGCCGATCCGCTGGAAAGTCCCGATGATCATCCGTTGCTGCAAAAAATGATCGAGATGAATGACTCACTGTTGATTCAACTCAGAGCCTCGCTGCAACCTCGTCACCCGCAACACAGCGCTCATCAATGCAATCTGGTGTCGCGCACGTCCAATCGCCGCTGCGTCATTTCTTTTTACCGACCGAGTACTCAACGGGTGTTTTCCCTGCCCGAACTGTCGTTTCTCAAGCGCCTGTCCGACACCTTGCTGCCGCTGATCGAACGCCACGCGCAAATCAGCCGGCAAATCCTCGCCAGACAACCGCGCCAGCCCTTGGCCGAACTGGATCAGGCACCGTTGGCGCAGGTGTTCGATGAACGCTTGGCGATCAGCGACATCGCCCTGTCGGTGCGCGAAAAAGAAGTCTGTCTGGGCCTGTTGACCGGCGGCACCGTGCCGCAAATGGCGGAAAGGCTGCGGGTCAAAACCAGCTCGATCGAGACGTATCTCAAACGCGCCACGGCCAAACTCGGGGTCAGTGGCCGCCACGGTCTGGCGAAATGGATGGCCGGGGCCTGAGCAAAACGCTGTTTTAATGCATGAGGCAGTTCGATGTTGACGTTGCGACTTTCTTTGCTGTCCATGGCGATGCTGATGGGCGGTTGTTCATTGATTCCCGACTATCAGCGGCCTGCTTCACCCACCGCCGCGCAGTATCCGACAGCGACACAGGCGGCCACGAGCAGCGAGGACTGGCGCACGCTGTTCAACGATCCGGCGCTGCAACAACTGATTGCAAGCGCGCTGGTCAACAACCGCGACCTGCGCGTGGCGGCGCTGAACGTCGAAGCCTTCCAGGCGCAGTACCGCATTCAGCGCGCCGACCTGCTGCCGGCGGTGTCGGCCAACGCCAATGAACTGCGCCAACGCATGCCGCCGAGCGTGACCCAGGGCAAAGCGCTGATCAACTCGACGTACTCGGTCAACCTTGGCATCAGCGCCTATGAGCTGGATTTCTTTGGCCGCGTGCGCAGCCTCAGCGAGCAGGCCTTGCAAACCTGGCTGGCCACCGATCAGGCGCGGCGCAGCGCGCAGTTGAGTCTGGTGGCCAACGTCGCCAACGCTTACCTGACCTGGCGCGCCGATCAGGAGCTGCTCGAGCTGACCCGCGAGACCCTCGCCGCCGATGAGCAGAGCCTGCACCTGACCACCCGCAACCGCGAGGCCGGCAAATCGTCGGCGCTGGAACAGGCGCAAGCGAAGACCAGCGTCGACAGCTCACGGGCCAATCTGGCGCGCTACCAGCGGCAGGTCGCGCAGGACTTGAACAGCCTGACCTTGCTGGTCGGCGCCCCCGTGCCGGACGCCCTGCCCGCCCGTCCGCTGTCCAGCGATCTGGTGCAGCAACTGCCCGCCGGGTTGCCGTCTGATCTGCTGCAGCGTCGGCCGGACATCCTGCAGGCCGAGTACAAACTCAAAGCCGCCAACGCCAACATCGGCGCCGCACGGGCAGCGTTTTTCCCCAGTGTCAGCCTGACCGCCAATGCCGGCACGTCGAGCCGCGATTTGTCAGGCTTGTTCGGCGGCGGCTCTGGCGCCTGGACCTTTCAGCCGCAGATCAGCCTGCCGATCTTCAATGCCGGCAGCCTGCGCGCGAGCCTGGATTATTCGAAGTTGCAGAAAGACGTCGCAGTGGCCGAATACGAAAAATCGATTCAAACGGCGTTTCAGGAAGTCGCCGACGGGCTCGCGGCGCGCGCCACCTATCAGCAGCAGTTGCAGGCGCAGCGTGATCTGGTCGCGGCCACGCAGACCTATTACAACCTGGCGCAGAACCGTTACAAGAACGGTGTCGACAGCAGCCTGACGTTCCTCGATGCGCAGCGTTCACTGTTCAGTTCGCAGCAAGGGCTGATCACCGATCGCCTCGCGCAACTGGTCGCCGAGGTCAATCTGTACACCGCGCTGGGTGGCGGCTGGAACGCAGATGGGCCTGGTGTGCAATAAGGCCCCCGTCATTTTTTCTTACACCTTTTGTCGCCCTGCGACACCCTGTCAGCCGATCAAAAACCGACTCGCCGGTTCAGTTTGGTATCATGCGCCGCTTTACGGTTAACCCCCCGCCAGTCGTGCTGACTGACGGGCTGAAAAGGCGGTATTAGATGACGGCTTTGTTGACTCGCCGCAAGGTGCTTGCGGGAATGGGCGTGCTCGGGCTGGGCCTGCTCGCCGGCTGCGACACCCGCGGCCAACTGTCGTACAAGTACGGCAAGGATCTGAGTAACAAGATCATGGGGCGCACCTTCAAGCTGAAGAACACCGATGGCGAAACCATGACGCTGTCGAGCTTTCGCGGCATGATGCCGATGGTGTTCTTCGGCTTCACCCAGTGCCCGGCAGTCTGCCCGACCACCCTGGCCCGCGCGGCGAAAATCAAGAAGCTGATGGGCGCCGATGGCGATCGCTTGCAGGTGATCTTCATCACCCTCGATCCCGAGCGCGACACCCCGGAAATCCTCGACGCCTACATGAAAGCCTTCGACCCGACGTTCGTTGCGCTGTACGGCACGCTTGAGGAAACCCAGGCCACCGCCAAGGAATTCGACGTGTTCTACGAGAAAGTCCCGGCCGGCGACACGTACACCATCTCGCATACCGCCACCAGTTACGTTTACGACTCCAACGGCGGCTTGCGCCTGGGTCTGTCCACCTCGCTTTCGGCAGAACAATGCACGGAAGATTTGCTTACTGTTATGGAGGTTTGCTGATGCAACCTGTTTTGAACCACATCAAACGCGCTGTCATCGGTCTGTCGCTGCTGGGCCTGGCGTTCCAGGTATCCGCGCAGACCAAAGTCGATGACGCCTGGGTGCGTGCCACCGTGCCGACCCAATCCGCCAGCGGCGCATTCATGACCCTCACCGCCGACAGCGACAGCAAGTTGCTCAGCGTCGCAACGCCCGTGGCCAAAGACGTGCAGATCCACGAAATGACCATGAAGAACGACGTCATGAGCATGGGCCCGGTGAAGTTCGTCGAGCTGCCGGCGGGCAAAGCCGTCAAGCTTGATCCGAACGGCTACCACGTGATGCTGATGGGCCTGACCGGTCAGTTGAAAGAAGGCGAAACCGTACCGCTGACCCTGACCGTGGAAAACGCCAAGGGCGAGAAAGAAACCATCGAAGTGAAAGCGCCGGTTCGCGCGCTGACCAACATGGAAGGTCACGATCACAGCAAAATGCATTGATCTGACTGAGCGGTAATAAAAAAGGGGCGGCCTGATCGATGATCAGGCCGCCCCTTTTTCCGGCATGAATCTGTTCGAGGTTAACAGCCAGATGGAAAGCGTGCTTTACATCGGACAAATCTTCGTTAACCATGTAAAGGGTCTTTTACATAGGAAGTGAAGAATGAACCGGTACTACCTCGAATTGGGCGCTGCATTAATCATCTACATGCTGGTGCTGACAGTTTCATTGATTGCCTCGCAATACCTGATGGACGCCCCCATCGTGCTGCGCTCGGCCGTCGCACTGACGCCGGTCATTCCGGCGGGACTGATGTGCTGGGCCATCGTGCGCAATATGCGGTGCATGGACGAAATGCACCTGCGCATCCAGTTCGAAGCCTTGGGGTTTGCCTTCGCCGCCTCGGCACTGTTGACCTTCAGCTACGGTTTTCTGGAAAACGTTGGCGCTCCGCATATTCCATGGACGTGTGTGTGGCCGGTGATGGGGCTGATGTGGATTGTCGGCCTGCAAATTGCGCGACGCCGATACCAATGAAAAACCGTCTCAAGGAATTGCGCGCCGAGCGCAAGTGGTCGCAGGTTGATCTGGCCGAACGCCTGAACGTGTCGCGTCAGACCATCAACGCGATTGAAAACGAACGCTACGATCCGAGCCTGCCCTTGGCGTTTCAGATTGCCCGGGCGTTCGAGATGCCGATTGAGAGCATTTTTGATGATGGCGAACGTTGAATGAAAAAAGGGGCAACAGACGTTGCCCCTTTTTTATCAACTCCCCGCGCCGCCATGCGCCTCTTCAAAGAAGTAATCCTTCCAGCTGTCGGCCTTGTTCTTCAGCACGCCCAGCTCCTGCAATTTTTCGGCGTAGATAAAGGTGCGCTGCGGCACCACAGTGAAATCGATTTCCGGGTCTTTGACGATTTGCTCGACCAGGGCCAGCGGCAGCTTCGACTGCTCGACACGAATGTAGGCCTGAGCCGCCGCCGGTTTGTCAGCCTTGATGATTTTCTCGGCCTCGGCCAGCGCGGCATAGAACGCCTTGTAGGTTTTCGGGTTTTCGTCGTGGAATTTTTCCGTGGTGTAGAGCACGTTGAACGTCGCCTGACCACCGAGGATGTCGTAGGAACTCAGGACTTTGTGCACGTTGGGATTCTGCAGCGCCTGGTACTGGAACGGCGGGCTGGAGAAGTGCGAGTTGATTTCCGAGCCACCGGCAATCAGCGCCGCCGTCGCATCGGGGTGCGGCAGGCTGACTGAGATGTCGTCGAATTTCTTGTACTGCGCGTCACCGAATTCCTTGGCGGTTTCGATCTGCAAGGTGCGCGACTGGAAGCCGACACCGGCGGCCGGCACAGCAATCCGGTCTTTGTCGGTGAAGTCCTTGAGCGTCTTGATGTTCGGGTTGTTGGTCAGCAAATAGTTGGGCATCGAACCCAGTGCGGCGATGGCTTTGACGTTCTGCTTGCCTTTGGTGCGATCCCACACGGTGAGCATCGGTGGCACGCCGGCGGAAACCACATCCAGCGAACCGGTCAGCAGCGCTTCGTTCATCGCGGTGGCGCCGGAAATACTGTTCCAGTCGACCTTGATGTCGAGGCCCTGCTCCTTGCCGTGTTTTTCGATGAGGTTCTGATCGCGCACCACATCGAGAATCAGGTAGCCGATGCCGAATTGCTGGGCAATGCTGATCTTGCCTTCGGCCTGAGCACCGGTGCTGAACAACGCACTGGCCGCCAGGGAAGCGGCCAACAGAGTCAGCGCGGAACGTTTGAACGGTGTGGCCATGACAACCTCGCAGCAGGGGGTAGTGTGCTGAAAGGGCTGACTTTATCGCTATAAAAAACAGAAATTAAATACCTTTATTGCATATCGATAGCACGGAGACGCCTGGCGATGTCGACAAAGGGTGTGACGATCAGACCGTAGGGCATGAGTTTGGGCCTGCACAAATCAGATGTAGGAGCTGTCGAGTGAAACGAGGCTGCGATCTTTTGATTCCGGGTTTCGATAACAAAATCAAAAGATCGCGGCGTGCCGCAGCTCCTACATTGGAATTCGATGATGGCCTGGCGGGTTAAACAGCCTGAAACAATAAATCCGCCGGCCGCAATATCGTCGATTGCCGTGCCACGCGAGAGCCGGTCAGCGCTGCAGACATGCCGACACCTTCAGAGGCCGCCGCGCCGGCACATCAGTTGCGCGTTTAAAAGGGCGATCAGACAGCCCACGCTTGGTATCATCGCGCACACTTTTATGACGTTTTAATGGCTGGAAGGTGTTTTTTTTGTGAGCGCTCTTTTTAACCGGTTGCGGCAGCCGTATGCCCGCCTCTTTTCGCTGATTTTGCTGGTACTGGTTGTGCCTGTATGCCTGCGTGCGGCATTGGGCTGGTCGGCACCGCTGGGCTATTTGTCGGATCTGGCCATTGGCAGCCTGTTGGTGGTGTTGCTGCATCGCCGCGCGTGGTGGCTGGCCCTGCCGGTGTTGCTGTTCTGGGGATTGCTGGCGGTGGCGACCGCTGAGCTGGTCAGCGCCGTCGGTCGTCTGCCGACACCTGCGGATATTCATTACCTGATCGACCCGCAGTTCGTGGAGAACTCCACGGGGGGTGGGCTGGCGCACCCGGCGTTGGGTGTCACCTTGCTGCTGGCTCTGTTGTTCTGGTTGCTGGCCCAGTTCGCTGGCCGCTCCATGCCGCGTCCGCCCCTGCCCCGCGCGGTCTGGGGCGCGCCGCTGGTCCTCTTCGCCGCGCACTGGGGCGCGCAAAACCTGTGGCCGAGCGAAGAAGATCCGTGGCGCCAGTACAACCTGCCGCACCAGTTGCTGACCACCGAAGTGGCCGATTTGCAGATTCAGGCCGAGGAATGGCTGGACGGCGATGTCGAAGAACCCGCACCGGCCATGGCCGGACTCACCGACGTCGACCTCAACGGGCAGAAATTGCTGGCCGCACCGGGTCAGGCGCGCAACGTGCTGATCATCGCCCTGGAAGGCATTCCCGGCGCTTACATCCGCGCCAACCGTGAGGCCATCGGCAGCCACTATCAGGAAGACCTGATGCCCAACCTCAGCCGCTGGGCCGAACGCGGCATGAACACCCCGGATTACGTTTTGCATACGCACCAGACCATTCGCGGTCTGTACGCCATGCTTTGCGGTGACTACGACAAACTCAACAACGGCACGCCCAAAGGCGTGGAGATGCTCACCCTCAACGAGCGCAATCAGGCCTGCCTGCCGGCGCAACTGCGTGAACACGGCTTCAGTACGCACTATTTGCAAGGTGCCGGCCTGCGTTTCATGGCCAAAGACAAGATCATGCCGCACATCGGTTTCGATGCGACTCATGGTCTGGAATGGTTTACCAACAGCAACTACCTGGAATTCCCGTGGGGCAAGGATGACAAGGCGTTTTTCGAAGGCGCGCTGGACTATGTCGGCCAACTGAAAAAGCACAAACAGCCGTGGATGTTGACGCTGCTGACCGTCGGCACCCATCAGCCCTACTCCGCGCCCGAGGAATACCTGGAGCGTTACGAAACGCCGAAACAGGCCGCCGTCGGTTATCTCGACGATGCGCTGCAGCAGTTCCTCAGCGGCCTCGAACGCCAAGGCGTTCTGAAAGACACGCTGGTGGTGATCACCTCGGATGAATCCCACGGCATCGACGGTGTGCGCCTGGCTTCATCGTGGGGTTTCAATCTGACCCTGGCGCCGGAGCATGAACAACTGCCACGGCTCAACAAAGGCGTGTATGGCCACGTCGATCTGAGCACCTCGATCCTCGACTATTTCGATCTGCCGGTACCTTCCGCGTTGAGCGGCCGTTCGCTGTTTCGTGACTACGACAGCGGCCGCGAAATCATGTCGTTCACCAACGGCAAGCTGCGTTATCACAACGGTCAGGGGATCTTCTCCGAGTGCGACATGCCGCGTCGCTGCCGCTATTACGAAAGCGCCGGCTTCATCGCCGAAAGCGCCACGTACAAAGGCAACTACAGCGGCCACCCGGCCCGACAGATCGCTGCGCGCGCCAATGCTCTGGACCTGTCGCTGCTGCGCACGCCGCTCAATCATCGCTACCAGTTCGGCAGCACCAACGTCATCCCCCTGCAGGCGCAAATCAAGGATGACTGGGCCGACAACCTGATTGGCGCGCAGTACCTGGAAATGCCCAAAGGCTCGCATACCCGCGTGCGCCTGACCGTGCGCTCGGTCGATCCGCAGCAGGCCGCGTACATTCAGCTCAAGGCCAAGGAGTTTGAACAAGACGTGCAGATCGGCCTGCCACAGGAGATGGTGGCCACCGCCGACCAGCCGCTGGAAATGAACTTCAGCTTCGACAACCCGCAAGAGCGCAAAGCGTTTTCTTTCCATTTGCTGGGTTACGGCCTGGGCGCCGTTGAAGTGACGGATTTCAGTGTGATCACTGAATTGCCGGGGCAAGACGATATCCTTGACGACGTGCCGGATGACGACACCGCCCAATCCACCTGATCACGCCCGTGTAGGAGCTGCCGCAGGCTGCGATCTTTTGCTTTTAAAATAGAGATCAAAAGATCGCAGCCTGCAGCAGTTCCTACAGTGGGAATCAGTGATTATCAAAACGTCGTGCGCAACCCGACCTGAATGCTGCGCCCTTCTGCTGGCGCAATGTCGCGCAGGATCGAACTGGCATAACGCACGGTTTGATTCGTCAGGTTCTCGGCATTGACGAAGGCCAGCCATTTGCTCTGGCCGACGTCGAAGTGATAGCCCACATTGGCGCCCAGCGTGGTGTAACCGTCAGTGCTGCTTTCATTGTCCGGCACGCGATGTTGTGAACTGGCGTGTTCGACATCAATGCGCGCCTGCCACTTGTCCAGTTCCCACAGCAGCCCGGTGTTGAGCCGCAGCGGCGCGATGCGTGGCAAGTCTTCGCCGGTGTCGAGGTTCTTCGCTCGGGTGTAATCGCCGGACACTTCCAGGGCAAATTTGCCGTAGGCGCTTTCGCCGAGTTTCCAGTGATCCTGGGCTTCAATGCCGCTGAAGCGCGCACGCACACCGGAATAGGTGTACTCAGGAATGCCACCGGCGTCCTCCTCGCCCTCGTCATTCAGCGTTCGGCCCGTGCCAAGCAAGCCGATGTAATTGGAGAAGTGGCTGTAGAACACACCCACACTGCCCTTGTGCGTGCCGTTGTCAAAACGCAATGCCAGGTCGCTGGACACAGCTTTTTCTTTCGACAACCCGGCATCGCCGACTTCATAGGTGCCGGTCGCCACGTGGGCACCGTTGGCGTACAACTCGTAGAACGTCGGTGCGCGCTCGGTGTAGCCCAGCGTCGCGGCCACCGACCAGATCGGCGTCAGGGTGTACACCGCGCCAGAGGAAAGACTGCCAGCGGTGAAATGGCTGGAGCGGTCGGCGCTGGCGAAGCGCTCGTTACCCTTGGCGTCCGGGTCGACCGTGGTGTGCTCAAGCCGTCCGCCGAGGGTGAACAGCAGTCGGTCGGTGGCCTGCAGCTCTTCAAGAATGAACAACGCAGCGGCATCGGTATCGGTCTGTGGCACAAACGCCTCTTCGCCGAGTGCCGAGAACTCGTTGCGGCTGACCTGCGCACCGATCACCCCGTTGAACGGCCCCAACGGCTGGTGACGCGCCTCGACCCGTGCCTCGTAACCTTTGTTCTTGAACGTCGTGCCGACCTCGCCGCCTTCGATTTCGCGATGTTCGTAATCGGTGTAACCGGCATCCAGTTTGATCGAACTGAACGGCCCGTCGAGATTGCGCATCTCGGAGGCGAACGCGTAGTGCTCCTGCTGCATGCGGATGCGCACGTCTTCTTCAGCAGGCGAACCGTAGTTGGAATCGTAGTTGCTGTAGGACAGGCCGGCGTATCCGTCATCCCAGGTGTACGACCCGCCGACCGCGCCGCCGTCCTGCCGCCCATCGCTGTTGGCCAGGCGATGTTTGTTCGAATCGCCGTCGTCGTTTGCGCGTTCGCGGCTGGTTTTTGCGTAACCGGGGATTTTCAGATCATTGAACTCGCGGGCGCTGGCATCCAGGTGCAAGGCGAATTGTCCGTTACCGGCCTCGAGCTTGCCGGCACTGCTGCGCGTGGTGTCGGCACCGCCGTAGCGCAACTCACCGGCCCCATGAATACCGTCGATGGCCTCAGTAGGAATGCGGTTATCGAAGGTGTTGACCACACCGCCAATGGCACTGCCACCGTACAGCAGAGCCGCCGGGCCACGGACGATTTCAATGCGCTCGACGTTGACCGGATCCAGCGGCACCGCGTGATCGTAAGACAGCGACGAGGCATCCAGCGCGCCGACGCCGTTGCGCAAGATGCGGATGCGGTCACCGTCCTGGCCGCGAATGATCGGCCGGCTCGCACCCGGGCCGAAGTACGACGACGACACACCGGGTTGCTTGTTCAGGGTTTCTCCCAGGCTGCCCTTCTGTTGGAACGTGAGGTCATCGCCGCTGAGCACGGTCGAGGGCGAAGCGAGGGTCTGGCTGCCGAGCGGATTGCCGGTGATGACTTGTGGTTGCAGTTCCAGGGTGTCGGCGGCGAACACCGGCGATGCCAAAAGCAGCGCGGCGGCCAACGGATTGAGGCGTCGTTGCAGGGGATTAGAACGGGCAGGCATTGCAGAATTTCCGTGCGCTGAAAGGTGAAGATCGCTGCCAGCATGTGCAAATAACGCAGGCAGAAAGAGGATGAAACGAATTTAATGTTATACAATAACATTTCTTTATGTCATCCCGATCTTCACTTTTATTTTTTTGCAGAGGCTCAACAACGCCTGTTTCAAGCAGGCAGCCGCTATCGGCTCATCCGTGAAGTGCCAAGAAAAACCCTGCAAGACTTTGTCTATCAG
Organism: Pseudomonas sp. A34-9; assembly: GCF_029543085.1. NCBI lineage: Bacteria > Pseudomonadati > Pseudomonadota > Gammaproteobacteria > Pseudomonadales > Pseudomonadaceae > Pseudomonas > Pseudomonas sp. A34-9. Next base: position 3,870,040 of record NZ_CP119967.1, read on the forward strand.
CGCCCAATAGTCGGCCTATTAGCTGACTCCCCAAGTCGGGTCTAGCCTTACTAGTCCGAAGTCGGCACGAGCCGGCCGTAGCAGACCTGATAAGGACCCGAACATGGCAAACGAATCGAAATGCCCGTTCAACCACGCCGCCGGTGGTGGTACGACGAACCGTGACTGGTGGCCGAATCAACTCAACCTGAAAATCCTGAGTCAGCACTCGCCCAAGTCCGATCCGTTGGGCAAGGACTTCGACTACGCCAAAGCCTTCAAGAGCCTGGACTTCCAGGCGCTGAAACAAGACCTCAACGCCCTCATGACCGACTCCCAGGACTGGTGGCCGGCCGACTTTGGCCACTACGGCCCCCTCTTCATCCGCATGGCCTGGCACAGCGCCGGGACCTATCGCACCGCCGATGGCCGTGGTGGCGCCGGCTCCGGCCAGCAACGTTTTGCGCCACTGAACAGCTGGCCGGACAACGTCAGCCTCGATAAGGCTCGCCGCCTGCTGTGGCCGATCAAGCAGAAATACGGACGCAATATTTCCTGGGCCGACCTGATCGTTCTCACCGGGAACGTCGCGCTGGAATCGATGGGCTTCAAAACCTTCGGGTTCTCCGGTGGCCGCCCCGATGTGTGGGAGCCGGACGAAGATGTCTACTGGGGCTCCGAGCACGAATGGCTCGGTGGCGACAGCCGCTATGGCAAAGACAAGTCCGCCATGCAGGAGCCTGGTGACGGCACGCTGGTGGCTGAGCCGGACCTGCACGGCAAAGAAGAAAGCCGCACCGATCAGGGCGAACGCAATCTGGAAAACCCGCTCGCCGCCGTACAAATGGGTCTGATCTACGTGAATCCGGAAGGCCCTGAAGGCAACCCTGATCCGGTCGCGTCGGCCCACGATATCCGCGAAACCTTCGGCCGCATGGCCATGAACGATGAAGAAACCGTGGCGCTGATTGCCGGCGGTCACGCTTTCGGTAAAACCCACGGCGCCGGCCCTGCCGACAATGTCGGGGCAGAACCGGAGGCCGCCGGGCTGGAAGAGCAAGGCCTGGGCTGGAGAAACGCCTTCGGGACCGGCAAGGGTGCCGACACCATTACCAGCGGCCTCGAAGTGACCTGGACCACGACCCCGACACAGTGGAGCAACAACTACCTGGAAAACCTCTTCGGCTTCGAGTGGGAGCTGAGCAAAAGCCCGGCCGGTGCGCACCAGTGGAAACCGAAAAACGGTGCCGGCGCCGGGACCATTCCCCACGCCCACGATCCGAACAAACGCATCGACCCGACCATGCTGACTTCCGACCTGGCACTGCGTTTCGACCCGGCTTACGAACAGATCTCCCGGCGCTTTCTCGCCAACCCGGAGCAACTGGCCGATGCATTTGCCCGCGCCTGGTACAAGTTGATCCACCGCGACATGGGCCCGCTGTCCCGCTACCTTGGTCCGGAACTGCCAAACGAAGAACTGCTGTGGCAGGATCCGATTCCCGCTGTCACTCATCCGCTGATCGACGACAGCGACGCTGCCGCGCTAAAAAGCAAAATCCTCGCGTCGGGGCTTTCGGTGTCGCAACTGGTCTCGACCACTTGGGCTGCCGCTTCAACCTTCCGCGGTTCGGATAAACGCGGCGGCGCCAACGGCGGTCGTCTGCGTCTGGCGCCACAAAAGTTCTGGCAGGCCAACCAGCCTGAGCAACTGGCCAAAGTGCTGCAAACCCTTGAGGGCATTCAGAACGAGTTCAATGGCGGCGCCGCTGGCAAGAAAGTCTCGCTGGCGGACCTGATCGTATTGGCGGGTAATGCCGGGGTCGAGCAAGCGGCGAAAAACGCCGGCCATTCGGTCACGGTGCCGTTCACGCCGGGACGTACCGATGCCTCGCAAGAGCAAACCGACGTTGATTCTTTCGGCTTTCTTGAACCGATTGCCGATGGCTTCCGCAACTACAGCAAAGGCAAATACACCGTTTCGGCCGAAGCGTTGCTGATCGACAAGGCACAACTGCTGACCCTCACCGCGCCGGAAATGACGGTGTTGCTGGGTGGTTTGCGGGTGTTGAACACCAACGTCGGGCAAACCCGGCATGGTGTGTTCACCTCGCAGACGGAAGCGCTGACCAATGACTTCTTCACCAACCTGCTGGACATGGGTGTGGAGTGGAAGCCGACGTCAAGGGATGCCGATGAGTTCGAAGGACGCGACCGTAAAACCGGTAGCGTGAAGTGGACGGCGACACGGGTTGATCTGGTGTTTGGTTCCAATGCGCAATTAAGGGCGTTGGCTGAGGTGTATGCCAGTTCGGATGCGAAGGAGCAGTTTGTGAAGGACTTTGTGGCGGCGTGGACGAAGGTGACGAATCTGAATCGGTTTGATTTGAAGTAATTTTCGGCAAATAAAAACGCCGCATGGGTTAATGCGGCGTTTTTTGTGCGTACGGTTTGGGGTTTATGGTGATGCGTAAATCCTACCCCCTCACCCCAGCCCTCTCCCCCAAAGGGGGCGAGGGGGAAAGGGAGCAGACCTTCATGCTGTTCAAAACCTGAGTTCGACGCCGGACTTTCAGATCGGTGTATAGCAAAAGACACCTCGGTCAGTCCCCTCTCCCACTGGGAGAGGGTTAGGGTGAGGGCCGGTCCAAAGCTGGAATACCGACTTCAACACACCATCAAGCCAGACTCTTGCTCACCACTTCGTACACGTCACTAGACAACTGCCCCGAAGCCAGAATCCGCTCCAGCTCAGCCTTCATCAACGCCTGACGCGCGCTGTCGTATTTGCGCCAGCGGGTCAGCGGCGCCAGTTGGCGCGAGGCGATCTGTGGGTTGAAGCCGTTCAGCTCGATCACCAGATCCGCGAGGAAGCGATAGCCCGAGCCATCGGCCGCGTGGAAGTTGATCAGGTTCTGCCCGGCAAACGCGCCGACCAGTGCACGCACCTTGTTCGGGTTCTTGATGTTGAACGCCGGGTGCTGCATCAACGCTTTCACGCGCTCCAGACCGCCTGGCAAAGTGCTGCCGGCCTGCACGCTGAACCACTGATCCATGACCAGCGGGTTGTCCTTGAAGTGCTCGGCGAAACTGGCCAGGGCCAGGGCTTTCTGCTCTTCGAACGGCGAGTTGACCAACACCGCCAGCGCGGTCAGGCGCTCGGTCATGTTGTCGGCCGTTTCGAACTGCTCCAGCGCTGCCGCCAATACTTCCGGCTTGCCGCTGAGCATCAGGTACGACAGCGCAATGTTCTGCAGCGCACGACGAGCAAAATGCTCGGCTTCGGCCACGTACGGGGTTTTCTTCGACAGGTCACGGTTGGCCTGATAACGCAGCCACAGCGCTTCGAACAAACCTTCGGCCAATTGCTGGCGAGCGAATTCACGGGCGCTATGAATCGCATCGACGTCCGCCACTTCGCTGATTTCAGTGAGGTAGGCCTCACCCGGCAGCGAGAGCATTTCCGCGACCATCGCCTGGTCCAGCGACTCGTCCGACAGTACCGTACGCAGCGCCGACACCAGACGCGGATCGAGCTTCAGGCTCTCGCCCTTCTGCTGCTGGCCAATCAGGTCTTGCAGCACTTGTACCGACAGTTGCTGACCGGCATCCCAGCGGTTGAAACCGTCGCTGTCGTGCTGCATCAGGAACATCAATTGATCGCGGTTGTACGGGAAGCTCAGCTTCATCGGTGCCGAGAAGCCGCGCAGCAACGATGGCAGTGGCTGTTCAGCGATATCGACGAAGGTAAATGTCTGCTCGGCTTCGGTCACCGAGATCACGCGAGTGGTGCCTTGCGCCGACGCTTCGCCAGCCAGACGCAGGGCAATCTCGTTGCCTTGGCTGTCCAGCAGGCCCAACTCGACCGGAATCACGAACGGCAGTTTTTCAACTTTGTCCGGGGTTTCCGGGCAGCTCTGACGGAAGGTCAGGCTGTAGGTTTTCGCGGCAGCGTCGTAAGACTCGCTCACTGCCAGACGCGGCGTGCCGGCCTGGCTGTACCAGCGCTTGAACTGAGTCAGATCGACGCCGTTGGCATCTTCCATGGCCTTGATGAAGTCGTCGCAGGTGACCGCTTGACCGTCGTGGCGCTCGAAGTACAGATCGCTGCCCTTACGGAAGCCTTCGGAACCGAGCAAGGTGTGGATCATGCCGACCACTTCCGAGCCCTTTTCGTACACGGTCAGGGTGTAGAAGTTGGAGATTTCGATGAAGCTGTCCGGGCGTACCGCGTGGGCCATGGGACCTGCATCTTCGGCGAACTGGTGGGTACGCAGGTAAGCGACGTCCTGAATGCGCTTGACCGTGGCCGAGTTCATGTCGGCAGAGAAGCCGGAATCACGGAACACGGTGAAACCTTCCTTCAGCGACAGCTGGAACCAGTCGCGGCAGGTCACGCGGTTGCCCGACCAGTTGTGGAAGTATTCGTGGGCGACAATTGCCTCGACCCGCTGGTGTGCGGCATCGGTGGCGGTTTCGGCGCGGGCCAGCACGGCGCTGGAGTTGAAGATGTTGAGGCCTTTGTTCTCCATCGCGCCCATGTTGAAGTCGTTGACGGCGACGATCATGAAGATGTCCAGATCGTACTCGCGACCGTAAACCTCTTCATCCCACCGCATCGACTTCTTCAGGCTGTTCATCGCGTGCTGGCACTTGTCGATGTTTTCCGGCTCGACATAAATGCGCAGCGCGACGTTGCGATTGGTCATGGTGGTGAAGGTGTCTTCGACGCACCACAAATCACCGGCCACCAGCGCAAACAGGTACGCCGGTTTCATGAACGGGTCTTCCCACGTTGCCCAGTGCCGGCCGTCTTCGCCCGGGCCCGAGGCAATCGGGTTGCCGTTGGAGAGCAGCACCGGGTAGCTGTGCTGTTCGGCGACCACGGTGGTGGTGAACTTGCTCATCACGTCCGGGCGGTCGAGGTAATAAGTGATCTTGCGGAAACCTTCGGCCTCGCACTGGGTGCAGAACATCGTGCCGGACTTGTACAGGCCTTCCAGTGCGGTGTTGGTTTCCGGGTGGATCCTGACGCTGGTGTCGACCGTAAAGGTTTCGCTGGTCGGTTGCAGGGTCAGGTGGTTCTCGGACAACTGATAGTCGCCCTCAGCCAGCTCTTTATCGGCGAGGGTCACCGAGAGCAGTTCCAGTTGCTGGCCGTCGAGTACCAGCGGCGGCAGGCCCGGGCCACGCGCCGGGTTGCGGCGCATTACCAACTGCGCGTGCACCAGGCTGTGATCCTCGAACAACTCGAAGGTCAGGTGTGTTTCGTCGATCAGGTACTCGGGCGCCTGATAGTCCTTCAGGTAAATCATCTTCGGTTGTTCGGTGCGCATGCTGGCGTCCTTATTGATGCACGGCGAGCTGATAAGCCGTGTACTTGCGAATGTTGATCACGCCGGTGTCGAAGATCAGGTACTGGCCCTTGATCCCCAGCAGCGTGCCTTCGGCAATCGGGTTCTTGTCCAGGTTGAAGCTGACGATTTTGGCCGGGTATTGCTCGACCGGATAGCGGATTTCCAGCGGTTCGACGTCGGCAATGGTCTGAATTGCCTGTAGGCCAAATCGCTCTTGCAAGCCTTGCAGGCCTTCGGCGCAGCTTTCGAACAACTGATCGCGCACCTGTGCCAGATCCACCGCCACGGCGTCGCCCTTGAGCAATGCACGCCAGTTGGTCTTGTCGGCCACCTGGCTACGGAACAGGTCTTCGACGAAGCCCGACTGCTGCCGCGTGGACACGCGCATTATCGGCAACGCCTGACTCGCGCCCTGATCAAGCCAACGGGTCGGCAATTGCGTAGCACGGGTAATGCCAACCTTGATCCCTGACGAATTGGCCAGGTAAACCACATGGTCGGTCATGCAGAACTGCTCGCCCCACACCGGATCGCGGCAGGTGCCAGCGTCATAGTGGCAGCGCTCCGGGCTCATGATGCACAGGTCGCACTGCGCCAGTTTGGTCATGCAAGGGTAGCAATAGCCCTGACTGAAACTGGTTTTGGTCTTGCGCCCGCAATGGGTGCAGTGGATCGCCCCCAGGTATTCCAGACGCACCGTGGTGCCGATCAACGGGTTGACCGGCACCTCGACGTCATCCAGACGAAACGCGTATTGCACATTCGGCCCGTCCAAGCGCGCCGACATTTTGCTGATTGCACCGCGGCCAATCTCGATCAATGGATGGCATCCGACTTGAACAGGATGTTCGGCACTTCAATCGATTTCGACGCACACTCCTGCGGGCCCATGTAACCGGTGCGCTGGTCTTCAGGCAGGTTCTGGATCTCCCAGGCGATCATCGCCTGCAGCGACAGCTCGCGCTGTTCGGCGGTGAGTTTGCCACCGTCGGACCATTTGCCGATTTCCACGGCCAGCTTCAGGCTCTCGTAGATGTCCGGGGTAATGTTGTTGATCATGTCGTTAAAAGAGGACATCAGGGTCTCCGTGCTCTTTATCTACAAAAACTGAATTTAGGCGGCCAGTTTACGGCGGTTGTACAAACCGCCCAACAAACCGGTGAAGCATCCGATGAGTAACCCGCCGACGTGGGCGGCGTTGGCGATTTCGCCGAAACCGATCATCGAGATCAGCCCGGACATGCACACCAGCAACCACACCAGCATCATCACCAGCACGCCGCGCGGCAGACGATAAGCCGGATTCGGCGCCAGCAGCTGGAAGATCCAGCAATGCCCGAGCAAACCATAGAGCACGCCGGACAGGCCGCCAAACAAGGTCGGGCCGCTCCAGGCAAATTGCGCGTAGTTGGACACCAGGCTGAACAGCAGCGTCAGGCCGATCAGGTTAATGCTGCCCTGACGCGACTCGATACGCCGGCCCAGCTCCCAGTACCACATACCGTTCATAGCCAGGTGCAGGATGCCGAAGTGGATCAGCATCGGCGTCACCAGACGCCACCACTGCCCCGCCGCCAGACTGTCGGCCAGCGGCGTGAAATGGATGTATTCGCCGACCACCTGAAAATCGAGGAAGGTCAGCCAGCGCAGGGTCTGCAGATTCTCACCGAGGTACGTCAATCCGCCAACGATCAGGCACAACAACAGGATGAACCCGGTGGCCTTGGCGTATTTCAGTTGCTCGGCGAAGCTTGGCCGCTTGGAGGTCTGCGCAACGGGGATGTCCAGTGTTTGATCGGGATCGCCCGCCGGGAAGCGTTCGTACAAGGAGCGTACGTCTTCACTGATTTCCGCCGGCGCCCACAGCACTTGTTCGCCGGCCTCTTCGCTGACCCGATGAGGCACTTGCATGCGTTGCAGCAGTTTGACGAAACCGCTCAAGTCCACTGCCAACGGCAGACGCAATACCGCTATCGCACTCATTGCAGCACCTCCGGCCGCTCGACATCGACCCAGACAAATTTATGCGGATCCAGACGGGTTTCCTGATCCAGACGATAGGCGACCAGTTTGCCGTAGAGCACCGCGCTGTAATCCAGACACGCGAGGTTCGGGCGGATCGGCGCCGGTTTGCCACTGCGCCAGTAGTGGCCGACGAACAGCAACGGCTCGTCAACGCCGTAGCGCAGAAGGGAATTCTTTTCGGTTGAAGTCAGCGGGGTCTGCGCCACCGGCTCCGGCAGGGCATCGGGCTGGAAGACGATATCGCCGTAGGTTTTCGGATCGTCTTCCCAGAACTTGGTGCGGAAGAACGAGCGCACCAGGCCGTCGCCGCTGGTCATGGTCAGACCATGGGGCAAGCGCATGTCGGTGCCGCGCAACAGTCGGTCGAACACGGTGCAGGCGAAGCTGTCCGGCACGGCCGAGGCTTGCAGGAAGTGTTCATCGATGCAGCCATTGGGGAACAGCGCGCGCAATGGCTCGATCAGCCCGGCATCCCAGCACGCGTGCACAACCCGGAAGCGCCCGGCATCGACAAACAGCGGCAGCTCGTAGAACCAGCGCTGGAAATCATGCCAGTCGCCGGGATGGTCTTCGAACTGGGTCAGGGTTTCGTGCAGCAGGCGCGCATGGCGCGGCGTGTGTTCGCGAACGAACTGCTTGCCGCTGCCCGGTGGCGCGGGGGTGCTCCAGCCCAACGCGTTGAATTCGTGGTTGCCCATGATGCACAAGGCCTGACCGGCCTCGACCATGTCGTGGACGATGTGCAGTGCCTCGCGAATGCGCGGGCCACGGTCGATGATGTCGCCGACGAACACGGCCATGCGCGATGGATGCCGCCAGACCCCGCCCTGCTTGTGATAACCGAGTCGGTCAAGCAAGTGTTCAAGGGTCAGGGCGCATCCGTGCACGTCACCAATCAGGTCATAACTGCGCGCGGGATCGAGCATCAGTCGCCTCCACCGCCCAGCTTGCTGCCCCAGCCGAGCTTGGTGCGGCAGACTTCATAGTAATTGTGGTCGAGCGGGTGAATCAGCCGCAGCTTCTGCGCTTTCTTGCTGACGGTGATGGTGTCGCCCGGCGCGCAGGTGAAGTGGTTCTGCCCGTCGCAGGAGACTTGCGGGTAAATCTGCATGTTTTTCGACACGACGATTTTCAGCTCACTGTTGCCGTCGACCACAATTGGCCGGCTCGACAACATATGGGGGTACATCGGCACAATCACAATGGCATCGAGCTTGGGATGCATGATCGGCCCGCCGGCAGACAGCGCGTACGCGGTGGAACCGGTCGGCGTGGCGACAATCAGGCCGTCGGCCTTTTGACTGCAGACGAACTGGCCGTCGATGTACAGCTCGAACTCGATCATCCGCGTCGATTTGCCGGGGTGCAGCACGACATCGTTGAGCGCATCGCCCTGACCAATCGCCTCGGCATGCCGGCGAACTTCGGCTTGCAGCAGGAAGCGGTTTTCCACCAGATAGTGGCCGTCGAGCACCTTGGCGACTTCGACTTCCAGCTCATCCGGGCGAATATCGGTGAGGAAGCCGAGGCTGCCACGGTTAATCCCCAGCACCGGAATATTGTGTTTGGCCAACGCCCGCGCGGCGCCGAGCAGGCTGCCGTCACCGCCGACGACAATGACCATGTCGCAGACTTCGCCGAGCATCTTGCGCGACGAAGTTTGCAGGCCGTGGCCCGGCAGGACTTCGGCGATGGTGTCTTCGAGGATCACATGCAGGTGACGATCGAGCAGAAACCGTTTCAGTCGGCGGACGGTATCCAGCACCTGGGAACTGCCCAGGCGACCGATGATGCCGATATTACGAAATTGCTCCATGGGACCTCTGCGGACAATCGAAAACGCGAAAAACACGATTATGGGCGAAAGCGCCGGTTAGACAAAATCCTTTCAGCCTCAAGGGTGTGCTCGTGTTTACGGCTATGCTCGCAAGATGATCCTATTTCCCGACTTGCTCCAGTTGCCCCACCAATTACGCCACCCGGAAGTGCGCGATCTGGCGTGGGTGATCCTCGCCCCGCCGATGCTCGCCACCACGCCATGGCCGCAGCGCCATCCGCTGGCGGGCAGCGACTGGGTGACCGATCCCGAGCGACTGGAACACTGGCTGCGTCAGCTTGATCGCGACAGTTATGGCTTGCTGCATTGGTTGTCGCAGGCACGAACGCGGCGGCTGGGTTTGTATTACGAGCGCTTGTGGCAATTTGCGGTCCAGCAGGCGCCAGGGATCGAACTGATCGCCGCCAACCTGCCGATCCGGCGCGAAGGCCATACCCTCGGCGAGCTGGACATGCTGCTGCGAGACCGCGACGGCGTGCATCATCTGGAACTGGCGATCAAGCTTTACCTCGGCCCGCAAAATGGCGACGGTCGTGATCCGGCGCAGTGGCTGGGGCCGGGTTGTCATGATCGGCTGGACCGCAAACTGGCGCATCTGGCCGAACATCAGTTGCCGATTTCGGCGCGCCCGGAAAGCCGCGCCGTGCTGGCGGCGCTGGATATCGAGGTGTTCAGCGCGCAGCTGTGGCTCGGCGGTTACTTGTTATACCCGTGGCCCGGCCAGGCTGAATCACCGAACGGTGCGCATCCGCAGCATTTGCGCGGCAGTTGGTTGCATCAGAAGGATTGGCCGGCGTTTGTCGCGCAACGTCCGGCCGGACGCTGGCAACCCCTGCCCCGCCACGCCTGGCTGGCACCGGCGCATTATCCGGCGGACCAGACCTGGACGTCGGAGCATTTACGAATGTGGCTGGAGGATCTTGAGCCGCTGGCCCCGGCGCAGTTGCTGGTGCGCCTGATCGAGAATGCGCAGGGCGAATGGGAAGAGGCGGAGCGGTTGTTTCTGGTGTCCGATCTTTGGCCGAATGTCCCGGGGCAGGTCTGAAAATATCAGTGCCTGACCCGGCCTCTTCGCGAGCAGGCTCGCTCCCACATTTGGACTGCATTTCAAATATGGGAGTGGTAACACATTCCCCTGTGGGAGCGAGCCTGCTCGCGAATGGGCCACCCTCGGTCTAGAGCGAAAGCCGCACAGCCAAAGCCGCCAACGTCACCAACAACACCGGCACCGTCAGCACAATCCCGACCCGGAAGTAATACCCCCAGCCAATATGAATGCCCTTGCGCTCCAGCACATGCAGCCACAACAACGTCGCCAGACTGCCAATCGGGGTGATCTTCGGCCCCAGATCACTGCCAATCACGTTGGCATAGATCATCGCCTCCTTGACCACCCCGCTCGCCTGACTCGCATCGATCGACAACAAACCAATCAACACGGTCGGCAGGTTATTCATGATCGACGACAGCAACGCCGTCAGCACCCCCGTGCCCATTGCCGCGCCCCAGACGCCGTGACCTGCGAAAACATCCAGCCAACCGGCCAGATACCCGGTCAGCCCGGCATTGCGCAAACCGTAGACCACCAGGTACATGCCCAGCGAGAAAATCACGATCTGCCACGGCGCCTCTTTCATCACCTTGCGCGTGGAAATCTTGTGGCCGCGCGCGGCGATGCCCAACAACAGCGCAGCGCACACGGCGGAAATCGCACTGATGGGAATGCCCAAGGGCTCCAGGGCAAAACAGCCGATCAGCAGGATCACTAACACCGCCCAACCGGCATAGAACGTAGCTTTATCGTGGATCGCGGTTTCTGGATGCTCCAGTTGTTCAGGATCGTAAGCCGATGGAATGTCACGACGGAAGAACCACAGCAACATGCCCAGCGTCGCCGCCACACTGACGAAGTTCACCGGCACCATCACCGCTGCGTAACGGTTGAAGCCAATGTGAAAGAAGTCCGCTGAAACGATGTTGACCAGGTTCGACACCACCAGCGGCAGGCTTGCGGTGTCTGCGATAAAACCTGCACCCATGACGAATGCCAGCGTCGCCGCCGGAGAAAAGCGCAGCGCCAGCAACATCGAAATCACGATTGGCGTGAGGATCAGTGCTGCACCGTCATTGGCGAACAGCGCTGAAACCAGCGCGCCGAGCAGCACCATGAAGGCAAACAGCTTGCGCCCGCTGCCCCGGCCCCAACGCGCCACATGCAACGCGGCCCAGTTGAAAAACCCGGCTTCGTCGAGCAGCAGGCTGATGATGATCAGCGCGACGAAGGTGCCGGTGGCGTTCCAGATGATCTGCCACACCAGCGGGATGTCGCTGAGGTGCACGACGCCGAAAATCAGCGCCAGTACGGCGCCGAGCGTCGCACTCCAGCCGACGCCAAGGCCTTTGGGTTGCCAGATCACCAGGGTAATGGTCAGGAGGAAAATCAGTGACGCAGCGAGCATCCGTAACAGCCTTAAATTGAAATGGAGTAGTGAAGCCAACACAAAAAACTGTAGGAGTGAGCCTGCTCGCGATAGCGGACTGTCAGTTACCAATCAGTCGACTGACACACCGCTATCGCGAGCAGGCTCACTCCTACATTGTGTTCCGTGTTGGGCTTATTTTTTGTGTTGCTCTACGAATTGACCATAAGCATCGATGAATTTTTGCAGGAAAGGTTTCACTGTCTCGCTAAGTTTGCCCGCCTCATCAAACGCCGAACCCGCACCGCCCAGATACGCTTCCGGCTGTTGCATGCACGGCACATCGAGAAACACGAACGACTGACGCAGGTGCTGGTTGGCACCGAAACCACCAATCGCACCCGGCGAAACGCTGATCACCGCGCCCGGCTTGCCACTCCAGACACTCTTGCCATAAGGCCGCGAACCGACGTCAATGGCATTCTTCAACGGCGCCGGCACCGAACGATTGTACTCGGGCGTGACAAAGAGCACCGCGTCGGATGAACCCACTTTTTGCCTGAAACTGCTGTAGGCTGCCGGCGGTGAATCACCGTCGATGTCTTCGTTATAAAGTGGCAGATCGCCAATTTCGACAATCTCAAGCTTGAGGTTGGCCGGGGCCAGCTCCGCCAGGGCCAGGGCGACTTTACGATTGATCGATGCTTTGCGCAGGCTACCGACCACTACGGCGACATTGTAGACATTGCTCATGGAAGACTCTCGATGGTCCGTGGGAGGAGCCAGTAGTTATAGATGATTCGGTGACGATTCCACCAGCACACAAGGGCAAATTCCTGCGTGCTGATTATTTTTTTCCTGTAGGAAAACTTACAGGCCTTGATGGCGGTCTACCAAGCCGCAAATCAAGCGTTTTATCTCCAGAGGTTCTAAGCAGATGGCAGCAGTACTCGTCGGTCAGTTCCATGCAAGAGATGCGGAAGGCCGCGTTTATTCCGTGCATGAGTTCCAGGAATCCAACCCGTCGGCAGACGGTTCCACTGGCTCGGAGCCGATTTACAAACTGGCGATTGGCGATCGCGTCAACAAGGTCAGCGAGAACGAATTTCTCCTGGTCCAGTCAGGTATCACCCTGACGCGTGAACCCGAGCCAACCGTCGCTTCATAACTGGCCGTTATGAGCAGAAGTCATATGCGCAGACTTGGGGTAGGATTCAGCCACTGACCCCAACTGCTGAACATGGACTTCACGCATGCGTTTACGTCATATCGAAGTGATTCAGGCGCTCTTGCAGACCGGTCACCTGGGCACCGCCGCCGAATGGTTGCAGTTGCCGGTGGCCGAGGTCGAAGAGCGTTTGCGCGAAGCCGAGAGTCAGTTGGGGTTCATGTTGTTCGCCAGCGTGCGCGGGCGCCTGCAATCGACGCCCGAGGCGCGGGCGTTGCAGGTCGAAATCGCGCACGTCTATGAAGCGCTGGAGCCGGTGCAACGTCTGGCCAGCAGCCTCAAGCAGTACCTCGCTCCGCCCTTGCGGATCATCGGCACCCCGCCGTTGGCGCAGCAATTATTGCCCCAAAGCCTCGCCGCCCTGCGCCGACGTCTGCCCGACGCACCGTGCAGCCTGCTCAGCGCCCCGACCCGCGAGATCGTCCGCAGTTTGCTGTTGCGCGAAAGCGATCTCGGTCTAAGCCTGCATGACCCCGAACATCCCGACATTGATTGCCGACCATTGGCCCAGGGCAAGCTGCAATTGCTCGCGCCTCATGGCTGGCTGCAGCCGAAACAGAAATACATTTCCCTGCAGGATCTGGCCGGTCAGGCCATGGTCGGCCTCGATGGTCAGGACCCGCTGAGCCCGGCACTGGAAAACAAGCTGCAGGCCTTGCGCCCGGCACCGAGCGTTCAAACGCGGGTGCAAACCCATCAGATGATGCGCAGCATGGTCGAAGCCGGCGAAGGCCTGGCCATCGTCGACCCGTTCACTGCCTTGGGTGCGCGCCCGGCCGGGCTGGATGTGTGCCCGTTGTCGCCGGCCGTGCCGATCAGCCTTTACGCCCTGACGTTCAAGCACGTCGCGCCATCCACGGTGATTCAAACGTTACTGGCGATCATCACGGAACAAGCCGAGGCGATGCTGTCGAGCTGAGCGAATTTTCCAGCGGATTATCGAACAATCGATACCAGAACAGCGCCACCTCGGCGGTGTTCGGATCAATACCGCGATAGCGCAACTGGTCAACACCCCCCATCACGTAGCCGCAACGCTCATACAAGCGACAAGCGCCGAGGTTGTTGTTCTGGGTTTCGAGCATGATCCCCGGCAGCTTTTTCTTGCGGCTCCAGAACTGCGCGACATCCAGCAACGCCTTGGCCACACCATGGCGACGGGCCGGCGCATGCACCGCCAGCTCATCGATATGCGCGAAGCCGTTCCAGTTGGTACTGATCACCAGATGCCCGACCGGCTCATCATCCAGATAGGCCATGAAAATCGCGCTGTCAGCCGCGTTATGGAAGGCGCTGAACTCCTCAGGGTCGATGCCGTAACACTTGCGATACGGTACGATCGGCGTCACCCGCCATTGCTCGACAGGCTGGCCAATCACGGCGGCGCCATAGGCGGCGACTTCGAAGCTGAAATCGCTGCCCCAGATATACGGCGCAAAGCCTTCATCGGCAACGCGTACCGACAGCCCTGGGTATTTCGGATTCATGACCGGTTGCATACTGGGAAAATTCCTCATTCCTTGACGCAATCGACGGTGTAGTGCCGTCCATTGCCTTCGTCTTCGTGCTGCAATCCATGCACATCCGCGACAAAACCGGGAAAGCTGCTATCGAACGTGCGGGCAAACCTCAGGTAATCGATGATCGAGCGCGTTGGTTCGGTAAAGCGTTCACCGGGCATGATCAACGGAATACCCGGCGGATACGGCACCAGCATCACTGCAGCAATGCGCCCTTCCAGCTCATCGATCGGCACCGCCTCGACTTCACCGCGAACCAGATGATCGTAGGCGTGGGCCGGTTTCATGGCAATTTCCGGTAGTACGGTGTACATGCGTTTAAGGTGTTTGGCTGTGGCGTTGCTGCGGTAACAGGCGTGCAATTGATCGCACAAATCGCGCAGGCCCATGCCGCGGTAACGCGCCGTGTCCTCTTGTGCCACACACGGCAGGCAGGTTTCCAGACGCACGTTGGCGTCGTAACTGCGCTTGAATTCGAGCAATTCGGTAAGCAGCGTGCTCCATTTGCCTTTGGTGATGCCCATCGAGAACAGCACCAGGAACGAATACAGCCCGGTCTTCTCCACCACCAGGCCGCGCTCCCAGAGAAACTTGCTGACCACCGCCGCCGGGATGCCCTTCTCGCTCAGCGCGCCACCGGCATTCAGCCCTGGCATCACCAGCGTGACCTTGATCGGATCGAGCAACACGTAATCGTCGCTGACTTCACCGAAACCATGCCAATCGGCATCCGGTTGCAATAACCAGTCTTCGGTCTGCACGCGGTCGATGCCCTCGACACCCGGCGGCTGCCAGATCGAAAACCACCAGTCATCGGCGGCAATGTGCTGACGCAGATTGGCCAGAGCGCGACGAAAACTCAGCGCTTCGTCGAAGGTTTCCTGCAACAGCGAACGCCCGGCCGGGCCTTCCATCATCGCCGACGCCACGTCCAGCGAAGCGATGATGCTGTACTGCGGCGAGGTGGAAATGTGCATCATGAACGCTTCATTGAAACGGTCGCGGTCGAGTTGCCGCGCGCCGCCGTCCTGCACATGGATCATCGAGGCTTGACTGAAAGCGGCGAGCAGTTTGTGTGTGGAATGCGTGGTGAACACCAGCGGGCTGTCTTCGCTGCGCGAGGTGGCCATGCCGTAGCGCCCGGCGAAAAATTCATGAAACGCCGCGTAGGCGTACCAGGCTTCATCGAAATGCAGCACTTCGACGCTGTTGCCGAGGCTTTGCTTGATCAATTCGGCGTTGTAACAGAGGCCGTCGTAGGTCGAGTTGGTGACCACGGCGAGTTTGACTTTCGCTGCGCGGCCCTTGGTCAACGGGCTGGCATCTATCTTCGTTTGAATCGACTCGCGGCTGAATTCGCTCAGCGGAATCGGCCCGATAATCCCCAGTTCATTGCGCTCCGGGCACAGGTACAACGGAATGGCGCCGGTCATGATGATCGCGTGCAACACCGATTTGTGGCAGTTGCGATCAACCAACACCAGATCATCGCGCGCGACCATCGAGTGCCAGACTATCTTGTTGGCGGTCGAGGTGCCATTGATCACGAAAAACGTGTGATCAGCGCCGAAGTTGCGTGCTGCGCGCGCTTCCGCTTCGGCGAGCGGACCGGTGTGATCGAGCAAAGAACCGAGTTCCGGCACCGACACCGACAAATCCGAACGCAGGGTGTTTTCACCGAAGAACTGATGGAACGCCTGCCCCACCGGACTCTTGTGATACGCCACACCACCGCCATGGCCGGGTGTGTGCCAGGAATAATTGGAATCGGCGGTGTGCTGCACCAGCGCCTTGAAAAACGGCGGCAGCAAGCCATCCAGATACTTGCGCGCCGCCCGTGCCACTTGCCGCGCCAGAAACGGCACGGTGTCCTCGAACAGATAGAGAATGCCGCGCAATTGATTGAGCTCGGCCATGGCATCGGCCGGTGCATTTTCCAGGGTGACTTGCTCACCGAGGGCAAAGATCGGCAGATCCGGAGCACGCACCCGCGCCAGACCAATCAGTTCGGCCATGTTCTGCAACAGATGCGAATGGGTGCTGGCGTCCTCGGCGGCAATCAGCATGCACGCGAGGCCATGATGGGTCGATGCCACCAACCGCCCTTCGGTGTAGTCAATGGCCGAAACGATACTGAAACCTTCCTGCTCCAACTCCCGGGCGATGCCACGGATACGGTCACCGGCGACCGTGTCGGCCTTGATGTCGCGATGGACGATCAACACCGGAAACTTCAAATCTTTATACATGAGGCTCAGTGTCCCGAGGCGGCACAATTGAATCGGCCAATGCACTCAGGGTAGAGGGTTGCAGCGAAAGTGGCGAGGGTGGCCACTTGGCTTCATGCCGCCAAAAGCAAAAGATCGCAGCCTGCGGCAGCTCCTACATTGGAATGTGATCCCCTGTAGGAGCTGCCGCAGGCTGCGATCTTTTGACTTTTCAGGCTTGAGCGTCAGCCTCGGCAATCTGCGTCCACATCGCCGGCCCACCGGCAGACTTGGCAATAATCTCCAAACGCACCAGATGCGCCGCCAATTCATCTTCCGTCGCACGAATGATCCGCGCAGGCTGGCGATCCGCCGGCAATCGACGAATTTCGGTCGCCGAGTTATCCGCGCCATCGCCGGTGCCATTGCCGTCAGACGCATTGCCCGCCAGCGACAGACTGGTCTGGCCGCCGGTCATGGTCAGGTAGACGTCGGCGAGAATCTCCGAGTCGAGCAAAGCGCCGTGCAGTTCACGGCCGGAGTTGTCGACGCCATAACGCTTGCACAACGCATCGAGGCTGTTGCGCTGCCCCGGGTGACGTTCCCGGGCCATCATCAGGGTGTCGAGGATCGAGCAATGTTGGGTGATGTCAGCGCGATCGTGCTGGCCCATCAAGGCGAATTCGTTGTTGATGAAGCCAACGTCGAACGCCGCGTTGTGGATGATCAGCTGCGCGCCTTTGATGAATTCGAAGAACTCATCGGCGACTTCGGCAAAGCGCGGCTTGCCGACCAGGAATTCGTTGGTGATGCCGTGAACGCCGATGGCGCCCTCATCACTCTCGCGATCCGGCTGCAGATAAACGTGAAAATGCCGGCCCGTCAGGCGTCGGCCGATCAGTTCGACGCAACCGATTTCAATGATCCGGTGACCATCGGTCACCGGCATGCCGGTGGTTTCGGTATCGAGTACAACGGATCTGGTGGCCATCAGTGTTCAGCTCTCAACGGGGCAATCATGCAAAAATGCGGATGTTAACACGCTCGGCGGGGTGTTTCAGTCAGACCGTGGCGCGCCCTTCGCGAGCAGGCTCGCTCCCACATTGGAATGCATTCCAATTCAGGGAAGGGGCATCAGATCTGGAATGCATTTCCCTGTGGGAGCGAGCCTGCTCGCGAATGGCCGCACCACGGTTCAGAAGCGAAATCAGCTCTGCTTGTAACCGCGAACTTCATCCACCCCACGGTTGGCCAACTGGTCAGCCCGCTCGTTACCGTGATGACCAATGTGCCCACGCACCCATTTCCAGGTGACCTTGTGGCGGTTGACCTGCTCATCCAGCTCTTTCCACAAATCAGCGTTCTTCACTGGCTCCTTTGCGGCGGTTTTCCAGCCACGTTTTTTCCAGTTGGCCATCCACTCGTTGATACCCTTCATCACGTACTGCGAGTCGGTCACCAGCAGCACTTCACACGGACGCTTCAAGGCTTCCAGGCCGCGGATCGCGCCGAGCAGTTCCATGCGGTTGTTGGTGGTGTTGGCTTCGCCGCCCCACAACTCCTTTTCGACGCCCTTGCACACCAGCAACGCGCCCCAGCCGCCCGGGCCGGGGTTGCCCTTGCAGGCGCCGTCAGTGAACAGTTCTACGGTGTCGACGCTTTCAACGCTTTCGCTCATGCCACGCTATCCAGAAAAATGGGTGTCTTGCCGATCACGGATCGACAATGACCGAGGCCGGGACAAACCCGGCCACGAATAAAAGAAGGTTTACGGTTCGATGCGGCGGCGGTTGACCTTGGCCATCGGCAGCGGAATCAGCTTGCCCATCGGCTCGCGACGTTCCTGCCGCAACGGCCTGAGCCCGACCACGATCTTGCGCGCGACCAGTAAATAGAAGCCACCGCCCGACAGCTGCCAGTCACCGGCCTTGCGTTCCCAGCCGGCCAGACGGGCCTGCCACTTGGGTGACGCGAGCGGCGGACGATAGCACCCGAAGCGGCGTTTCTCCAGCGCAAAACCGAGCAGATTGAGCCAGTCAGCGACCCGCGACGGCGAGATGCAACGCGCCTGGCGCAAGGCGTCGTGGGCGAACACATGACGCAGGCCCCAAGTGCTCCACGGGTTGATGCCGATGATCAGCAAATGCCCGCCGGGCCGCACGCTGCTCGCCGCTTCACGCAGCAAACCGTGCGGCGACAGGCAGAAATCCAGACCGTGCTGCATCACCACCACGTCGGCAGCATGCTCGCTCAGCGGCCAGGCTTGCTCTTCACAAACGATCTCGACGCCGGGCAACGGCGCACCGAGGCGCACATTGCGCTGTACTTGCGGCGCCGACGGCGGGGTTTCGGCCGATGGCCCGTAGTGCACCAGATAACCGCCAAAGAAACGGCCCAACTCGTCTTCGAGCATGCGCCGCTCTTCATCGAGCAGAAATTGCCCGAGCGGGCCGGACAGCCATTCACGGGCTGCACCGATCAGGGCCAGCCAGTCAGGATCAGCCTGTGCGAACGCTTTATCACTCATCGCATTCTCCAAAGCGCCAGGAACTACTAAGATGCGCCAATGTTTTCCGCTTGGCGAATTCCGACGATGATACAGATCAGTGCCCTGCCCGCGTTCACCGACAACTACATCTGGTTGTTACAGGATCACCGCACCCAGCGCTGCGCGGTGGTCGATCCGGGCGATGCCGCGCCAGTGCAGGCATGGCTCGAAGCGCATCCAGGCTGGGTGTTGAGCGATATCCTGATCACCCACCACCATCATGATCACGTCGGCGGCGTCGAGCGCCTGAAAGCGGCGACCAAGGCGAAAGTCTACGGCCCGGCCAGTGAAAACATTCCGGGGCGCGATATGGCGCTCAAGGACAACGACACGGTCAGCGTGCTCGGCTGGGACTTCGACGTCTATGCGGTGCCCGGTCACACCCTGGGCCACATTGCCTATTACCACCACGGTTTGCTGTTCTGCGGCGACACCCTTTTTGCTGCCGGTTGCGGCCGTTTGTTCGAAGGCACGCCGGAGCAAATGCACCACTCGCTCAGCCGCCTCGCCGCTTTACCCGAAGATACGCTGATCTACTGCACCCATGAATACACCCTGAGCAATCTCAAATTTGCCGCTGCCGTCGAACCGGGCAACCCGGACATTGCCGCCCGTCTGGAAAAAGTCACCCAGCAACGGCAAAACGGTGTGATGACCCTGCCCTCGACCCTGGCGCTGGAAAAGCTCACAAACCCGTTTTTGCGTACCACTGAAACATTAGTTACACAAAAAGTGGACGAACGGGCAGGCGCTCAAAACCGGGCGCCGAGTGAGGTATTTGCGGCTCTGCGGGCCTGGAAAGATAAGTTCTAAGTACCCGGCCACTTGGTACAAAAATTCTGAATGGTTGACCGCAGGGGGTGCGCTTTCTAGAATCGCCCGACATTTTTGCCCGGAACTTACTTCCAGCCAATGTCGTCATCCATACGTAAGTCCGTCAATTCAGACGCATTGACCCGCCTGGCGCAAGCCATCGCGGTGGCTGTGTCCGCCACGCTGGCGGGCTGTTCCAGCCATGCTCCGCAGACTGAAGCGACCCATACGCCGAACATTGCTGCGCGAGCCAAGCAGAAGCCGATCTGGCTGACCGAAAAGCCCAGCCCACAGGTTCCCCAGGATATCTGGGAGCGCATGCGCCAGGGCTTTCAGCTGCAGGAAGGCCTCGGCGTAAACCCGCGCATCGAACAACAGCGCCTGTGGTTCGCCAGTAATCCCTCTTTCCTCGAGAATGCCGGCGAACGCGGCAGTCTCTATATCCATTACATCGTCGAACGCCTCGAAGAACGCAACATGCCGCTGGAACTGGCCCTGCTGCCGGTGATTGAAAGCGCCTACAACCCGATGGCCTATTCCCGGGCCGATGCGGTGGGTCTGTGGCAATTCATTCCTTCCACCGGGCGTTACTTCAACCTGCGTCAGACCCGCTTTTATGATGGTCGTCGCGATATCACCGCCTCGACCACCGCAGCGATGGATTACCTGACCCGTCTGCACGACATGTTCAACGGTGACTGGTTGCTGGCCCTGGCGGCCTACAACGCCGGCGAAGGCACAGTCAGCCGCGCCATCGAACGTAACGAAAAGCTTGGCCTGCCAACCGATTACTGGAACCTGCCGCTGCCGGCGGAAACCCAGGCGTACGTGCCGAAGTTGCTGGCGTTGTCGCAAGTGGTGCTGGCGCCGGAAGCTTACGGCGTGAACCTCAACCCGATTGCCAACGAACCGTACTTCCAGGTCGTCGAAATCAACCAGCGCATGGATTTGTCCAAAGTCGCAGCGGTTGCCAACATCGACGAAGACGAACTGTTCCAGCTCAACCCGGCGTTCAAGCAACGCACCACCATCGACGGCCCTCAGCATCTGCTGGTGCCAACCTCGAAGGCGCAATTGCTGACCGCCAGCCTGCAGACCATGCGGCCTGAGGAGCTGATCAGCCCGCGTTCGCTCAAGCCCGTGTTCGAAGGCGCCGATCCGTCGGAAGTGGCGCAGCTCAAGCGTGCTTATCGGGTGAAGCGTGGCGACAACCTCGGTTCCATCGCCAAGGCCAACAAGGTCGAAGTGAAGGATCTGCAACGCTGGAACAAGCTCACTGGCAAGAATCTCAAGGTTGGCCAGACTTTGGTGATGCAAGACACCAGCAAGCGTGCGCCGGCTCGCAAGTCTGGGCGCGTCAATACGGTGATTGCGTCGAACAGCAAGACCAAAGGCAAGGACGACAGCGCGCAGCAGACCCAGTACAAGGTCAAGCGCGGTGACACGCTTTACGTCGTGGCCAAGCGCTTCAACGTTGAGATGCAGCATCTCAAGCGCTGGAATCCGGGTGCGGGTAAAGCGCTGAAGCCGGGGCAGATGCTCACGGTTTATCAGTCGCGTTGATAGAAGAGCCCCTGAAATTTCAGGGGCTTTTTTTTTGGATGAAGTTTTGTGGCGCCCTGAAGATCCATCCCCCTCACCCCAGCCCTCTCCCCCACGGGGGCGAGGGGAAAGGGAGCTAATCGGGGACTTTTCAAAATCTGAGTTCGACTCGGTATCGCACGTCGGTGCAACTCTCACAACACCACAGTCAGTCCCCTCTCCCTCCCGGAGAGGGCTAGGGTGAGGGGCTTTTCAAAACGTGAGTTCGACTCGACAGTTCAGGCCGGTGTAGCTCGAAGAAACAACTCGGTCAGTCCCCTCTCCCTCCGGGAGAGGGTTAGGGTGAGGGGCTTTTCAAAACGTGAGTTCGACCCGACAGTTCAGGTCGATGTAGCTCGAAGAAACACCTCGGTCAGTCCCCTCTCCCTCCGGGAGTGTATGTACCGGAGACATGGTGGACAGGTGTTCGGAGACATGGTGGACACTTTTTAATAGACACATTGCTCATCACCAAGGAGATGACCTGTGTCCTGGGAAGAGGTGTCCACCGTGCAGCTTCGTTCAGAGTTCGTGCATTTGGCTCGGCAAGAAGGAGCCAATGTCCGGCAGCTTTGCCGCCGATTCAATATCAGCCCAAGCACTGCCTACAAATGGCTCAACAGGTTTGAAACTTCAGGTGCAGAGGGCTTGATCGATCAGTCTCGACGACCGAAGACGTCACCCAAACGCTGCGCTGAAGAGGTTGAGCAGCAGATTCTGACCGTGAGTGAGGAATACGCGGCTTGGGGCGCTCGCAAGCTCAAACGTGTGCTGGAAGACAGCGGCGTAGTAATGCCTTCGGTCAGTACCGTGCATGCGGTTTTACAGCGTCATTCACGCGTTGATTCAAAGGCCGCTGAGATTAAACCGTTTATCCGCTTCGAGCATGAAGCGCCCAACGATCTTTGGCAGATGGACTTCAAGGGCCATATCAGCCTGGCTCAGGGACGTTGCCATCCGTTGACGATACTGGACGATCATTCGCGGTTTTCGCTGTGTATCGCGGCCTGCCTCGATGAGCGACGTGAAACCGTTCAGGAGCATCTAATCCGGGTCTTTCGGCGTCATGGTCTGCCTTTGCGCATGACGATGGACAACGGTTCACCCTGGGGTGACCAGACTGGCGTTTATACCGCGCTGGAGGTCTGGCTGATGAGTCAGGGCATCAAGGTCGGGCACTCTCGACCTTATCATCCGCAAACCCAAGGAAAGCTGGAACGCTTCCACCGCAGCCTGAAAAATGAAGTCCTGCGAGACCGACATTTTATTGATCTCAACGGTGCACAACGGGCGTTTGATATCTGGCGTGATATCTACAACCAGAAGCGTCCACATCAAGCGTTGGACATGCAGGTGCCTGCTACTCGCTACAGCAGCAGCCCACGGGAATATCAGGAGCAACCCGCGGCGCCGGAGTACGACGATGGGGATGTGGTCAGGAAGGTTCAGGTGAAGGGCGAGATCTACTGGCGGAACCGTGAATACACAGTCGGAAAAGCTTTTTACGGGAGGTCAGTAGCTATCCGGGAAACGACGGAAGATGGCATCCACGATGTCTACTGGAGTAGACATCGTATTGCCCGAATCGACTTGAACTTGCAGATCGTTACGGCAGGTAAGAAGATCTAAAACCGTCCACCATGTCTCCGAACATGTGTCCACCATGTCTCCGGTACATACAGGGAGAGGGTTAGGGTGAGGGGCTCTTCGGCGAGAGGATTAACAGCCCGTTAACTCGCTATCTTTTTCCTGTCCAGACAAGCTGTTACTGTACGGCCCACAAAGCCCAAGCCGCCTGGATCGGATCTGACTTGAAGCGTCCCCTCCTCCTGCTCCTGATCAGCCTGGCCTTGAGCTCAACCGCAAGCGCGACGATTACCGAAAGTCACGGTTATGCGCAGTTCGGCACGCTCAAGTACCCGGCCAGATTTACCCACTTCGACTGGGTCAACCCGCAAGCGCCCAAGGGCGGTACGTTGCGGGTGATGGCGTTCGGCACCTTCGATACGGTCAACCCGTACACGTTCAAGGGCACCAGCCCGGTGACTACGCCGAATTTCCTCCAATACGGCATCAACGAGCTGAACGAGCCGCTGATGGTCGGCACCGGCCAATATTCGCCGTCCGGCGACGAGCCCGCGTCGAGTTACGGCTTGATCGCGCAATCGGTGGAATACAGCGAAGATCGCAGCTGGGTAGTGTTCAATCTGCGCCCGGAAGCGCGTTTCCACGATGGCACGCCGATCACCGCCTACGACGTGGCGTTCTCATACCGCCTGCTGCTCAAGGAAGGCCATCCGCTGTACCGCACCGCGCTGCAGGAAGTGCTGCGGGTCGACATCCTCAACAAACAGCGCATTCGTTTCGTGATGAAGCGTTCGGGCAATCCGCTGTTGATCCTGCGTCTGGGCGAGTTGCCGGTACTGCCGCAGCATTACTGGAAAGACCGCGACTTCAAAGCCACCACCTTCGAACCACCGCTGGGCAGCGGCCCTTACCGCATCACTTCGGTGACGCCGGGTCGGCAGTTGATTTTCGAACGGGTCAAGGATTACTGGGGCAAGGATCTGGCGGTCAATCGCGGCAAGTACAACTTCGATCGCATGGAAGTCGAGTTCTACCGTGACAGTGACGTGGCCTTCGAAGCGTTCAAGGCCGGCGAATTCGACATCTACATCGAGCATCAGGCGAAGAACTGGGCCAACGGCTACAACTTCCCCGCCGTACGCCGCGGCGACGTGATCAAGGCGCAGATCCCGCATCAGATCCCGACCCAGAGTCAGGGCCTGTTCATGAACACCCGCCGCGCCACGTTCGCCGACGTGAAAACCCGCGAAGCGCTGGGCCTGATGTTCGACTTCGAGTGGACCAATCGCGCGCTGTTCAGCGACGCCTACCAGCGCACCACCAGTTACTACCCCAACAGCGAGTTTGCCGCGACGGGGCTACCGGTCGGGCATGAATGGCTGATGCTCAAGCCGTACAAGGAACAACTGCCGGCCAAGCTGTTCACCGAGCCGTTCACCCTGCCGCAAACCGACGGTCGCGGCATTCCTCGGGAAACCATGCGCAAAGCCCTGGCCCTGCTCGCCGAGGCCGGCTGGAAGCTCAACGGTCAGCGCCTGCAAAACGCCAATGGCCAGCCGCTGAGTTTCGAACTGTTGCTGGTCAACCCGAATCTGGAACGCATCCTCCAGCCGTACATCGAGAACCTCAACAGCATCGGCATCGACGCGCGCCTGCGCACAGTCGATCGTGCGCAGTACAAACAACGCCTCGATCAGTTCGACTTCGACATGATCCTGATGACGCTCAACCAGACCCTCAGCCCGGGTCTTGAGCAGTGGCAGTACTTTCACTCCAGTCAGGTCGGGGTCAAGGGCAGCAAGAATTACGCCGGCATCGCCAACCCGGTAGTCGATCACCTGCTCGAACAATTGCTCGCGGCGAAAACCCGCGACGAGCAAGTCGCCGCCGGCAAGGCCCTTGACCGCGTGCTGCTCTGGCAGCACTACAGCATTCCCAACTGGTACCTCAATTATCACCGCCTGGCCTACCGCAACCGGTTGGCCTTCGTCACCACGCCGCCCTACACCCTGGGCCTGAGCGCGTGGTGGCTGAAGTCTTCGGAGAAAGATCAATGAACCCTGTCCGTACCCTGCTCGTCCAGGCCAGCGGTTTGCTGTTCGCCGGGCTGGCCTGTGCCGCCCCGCAACACGCCGTGACCCTGTACAACGAGCCGCCGAAATACCCGGCCGATTTCAAACAGTTTGATTACGTAAACCCCGACGCACCCAAGGGCGGCATCTTTCGTCAGGCCGGTTTTGGTGGCTTCGACAGCCTCAACCCGTTTATCAGCAAAGGCGTGCCCGCCGATGATATCGGGCAGATCTACGACACGCTGACCAAGCACAGCCTCGATGAGCCCTTTACCGAATACGGTCTGATCGCCGGCAAAATCGAAAAGGCCCCGGACAATAGCTGGGTGCGTTTCTACCTGCGCCCCGAAGCCCGTTTCCATGACGGGCACCCGGTGCGCGCCGACGACGTGGTGTTCAGCTTCAACACGCTGACCAAGGAAGGCTCGCCGCTGTTTCGTGGCTACTACAGCGACGTTTCCGAAGTGATCGCCGAAGATCCGCTGAAAGTACTCTTCAAATTCAAGCACACCAACAATCGCGAACTGCCGTTGATCCTTGGCCAATTGCCGGTGTTGCCGAAACACTGGTGGGCCGACCGCGATTTCAGCAAGGGCAATCTGGAAATTCCGCTGGGCAGCGGTCCATACAAGGTCGCCGAAGTCAAGGCTGGGCGTTCGGTGCGCTACGAGCGGGTCAAGGATTACTGGGGCAAGGACCTGCCAGTCAACCGTGGCTTCTACAACTTCGACACGATGACCACTGATTACTACCGCGACAACACCGTCGCCCTCGAGGCCCTGAAGGCCGGGCAGTTCGATTACTGGCTGGAAATGACCGCGAAGAACTGGGCCAACGCCTACAACATCCCGGCGGTCACCGAGGGACGCTTGATCAAGGAACAGATCGCCAACAGCAACCCGACCGGCATGCAGGGTTTCGTCTTCAACCTGCGTCGCCCGGTGTTCCAGGACGCGCGGGTGCGTCAGGCCCTCGGTCTGCTGTTCGATTTCGAATGGACCAACAAACAACTGTTCAACGGCGCTTACTTCCGTACCCGCAGCTATTTCGAGAACTCGGAAATGGCCGCTACCGGCCTGCCCGACGCCGATCAGCGGGCGATCCTCGAACCGTTCCGCAGCAAGTTGCCGGCGCAGGTGTTCAGCGAAGCCTTCGACAATCCGAAGACTGACGCCAGCGGCATGATCCGCACTCAGCAGCGCGAGGCCTATCAGCTGCTGCAAGAGGCTGGCTGGAAGATCGTCGACGACAAAATGGTCGACGCCACGGGCAAACCGGTGGTCATCGAGTTTCTATTGGCGCAGACCGAATTCGAAAGGGTTTTGCTGCCATTCAAGCGCAACCTCAGCGACCTCGGCATTGATCTGGTGATCCGTCGCGTCGACGTTTCGCAGTACATCAACCGCGTGCGTTCGCGGGACTTCGACATGATGGTCGGCAGCTTCCCGCAGTCCAACTCGCCGGGCAACGAGCAGCGCGAATACTGGATGAGCGCCGCCGCCGATAAACCGAGCAGCCGCAACACCATGGGCCTGAAGGATCCGATCATCGATCAACTGGTCGAGAACCTGATCAACGCCGATTCGCGCATAAGCCTGGTGGCCCACGCCCGTGCGCTGGATCGCGTATTGCAATGGGGCTACTACGTAGTTCCCAACTGGCACATCAAGACTTGGCGCGTGGCTTATTGGAACCACATCGGTCACCCGAAAGTCTCGCCCAAGTACGACATCGGGATTAACACCTGGTGGGTCAAGCCGGACGCAAAACCGGCGATAGAAGTCGAAACCAAACTGCAAGCCGACCCTGTGGGCACGGAGTAATCAAATGCTGGCGTATATTTTTCGGCGACTGCTGCTGATCATCCCGACGCTGTTCGGCATTTTGCTGATCAACTTTGTGATCATCCAGGCCGCGCCCGGTGGCCCGGTAGAGCAGATGATCGCCAAGCTCGAAGGCTTCGAAGGCGCCACCAGCCGCATTGCCGGTGGCGGTGCCGAGGTGTCGGTGGCCGGCTCTTCCTATCGCGGCGCACAAGGGCTGGACCCGGCGCTGATCAAGGAAATCGAGCACATGTACGGGTTCGATAAATCGGCCCCGGAACGCCTGTGGATCATGGTCAAGAACTACGCGAAGCTGGATTTCGGCGACAGTTTTTTCCGCGACGCCAAGGTCATCGACCTGATCAAGGAAAAGATGCCGGTGTCGATCTCGCTCGGGCTGTGGAGCACGCTGATCATGTACCTGGTGTCGATCCCGCTGGGGATCGCCAAGGCCACGCGGCACGGCAGTCATTTCGACGTCTGGACCAGTTCGGCAATCATCGTCGGCTACGCGATCCCGGCGTTCCTCTTTGCGATCCTGCTGATCGTGGTGTTTGCCGGCGGCAGTTATCTCGACTGGTTTCCGTTGCGCGGGCTGACCTCGAACAACTTCGATGAACTGAGTTTCGGCGGCAAGATCCTCGACTACTTCTGGCACCTGGCATTGCCAGTGACGGCGCTGGTGATCGGCAACTTCGCGACCATGACCCTGCTGACCAAAAACAGCTTCCTCGACGAGATCAACAAGCAGTACGTGGTCACCGCCAAGGCCAAGGGCCTGACCCGCCACCGCGTGCTCTACGGCCACGTGTTCCGCAACGCCATGCTGTTGGTGATCGCCGGGTTCCCGTCGGCGTTCATCGGCATCTTCTTCACCGGCTCGTTGCTGGTCGAAGTGATCTTCTCCCTCGACGGCCTCGGCCTGATGAGTTTCGAAGCGGCGATCAATCGCGATTACCCGGTGGTGTTCGGCACCCTGTTCATCTTCACCCTGCTCGGGCTTGTGGTGAAACTGATTGGCGACCTCACCTACACCCTTGTCGATCCGCGTATCGACTTCGAAAGTCGGGAGCATTGAGATGAACCTGTCCCCTCTCAACCGCCGCCGCTTCGAACTGTTCAAGGCCAACAAGCGTGGCTGGTGGTCGCTGTGGCTGTTTCTGATCCTGTTCGGGCTGAGCCTGGGCGCCGAGCTGATCGCCAACGACAAGCCGTTGGCGGTGCATTACGACAACAACTGGTATTTCCCGGCGATCAAGCGCTACCCGGAAACCACCTTCGGCGGCGAATTCCCGCTGGAAGCCAACTACAAGAGCCCGTACATCCGCGAACTGCTCAAGGCCAAGGATGCGTGGGTGCTGTGGGCGCCGATTCCCTACAGCTACCAGAGCATCAACTACGACCTGAAGGTCCCCGCGCCGGCGCCACCTTCGGCGGACAACTTGTTGGGCACCGACGATCAGGGTCGTGATGTGTTGGCCCGGGTGATTTACGGGTTCCGCATTTCGGTGCTGTTTGCCCTGACGTTGACCGTGTTGAGTTCGATCATCGGCGTGATTGCCGGAGCCCTGCAGGGTTTCTATGGCGGTTGGGTCGACTTGGCCGGGCAACGGTTTCTGGAGATCTGGTCGGGTTTGCCGGTGCTGTATCTGCTGATCATTCTCGCCAGTTTTGTCCAGCCGAATTTCTGGTGGCTGCTGGGGATCATGTTGCTGTTCTCGTGGATGAGCCTGGTCGACGTGGTGCGCGCCGAGTTCCTCCGTGGCCGCAACCTCGAATACGTGCGCGCCGCACGGGCATTGGGCATGCAGAACGGCGCGATCATGTTCCGCCATATCCTGCCCAACGCCATGGTCTCGACCATGACGTTTATGCCGTTCATCCTCACCGGCGCCATCGGCACCCTCACCGCGCTGGACTTCCTCGGTTTCGGCTTGCCGGCCGGCAGTCCGTCGCTGGGTGAACTGGTCGCCCAGGGCAAATCCAACCTGCAAGCGCCGTGGCTGGGCATGAGTGCCTTTGCTGTGCTGGCGCTGATGTTGAGTTTGCTGGTGTTTATCGGCGAGTCCGCTCGCGATGCCTTCGACCCGAGGAAGTGAAATGAATCAGGACAATCTGATCGAAGTGCGCGACCTCGCCGTCGAATTCGGTTTCGGCGAGCGCGTGCACCGGGTCGTCGAAGGCGTGAGTTTCGACATCAAGCGCGGCGAAACCCTCGCGCTGGTGGGCGAATCCGGCTCGGGCAAATCGGTGACCGCGCACTCGATCCTGCGCTTGCTGCCCTACCCGATGGCCCGCCATCCGGCCGGCAGCATCAATTACGCCGGGCAAAACCTGCTGGGCCTCAGCGAAAAAACCATCCGCCACATTCGCGGTAACCGTATCGCGATGATCTTTCAGGAGCCGATGACTTCGCTGAACCCGCTGCACTCCATCGAGAAGCAGATCAACGAAGTCCTCGGCATCCACAAGGGCCTGACCGGCAAAGTGGCGACCAAGCGTACGCTGGAGCTGCTGGAGATGGTCGGCATCCCCGAGCCGCACAAACGCCTCAAGGCCCTGCCACACGAATTGTCCGGTGGCCAGCGCCAACGGGTGATGATCGCCATGGCCTTGGCCAACGAGCCGGAACTGCTGATCGCCGACGAACCGACTACCGCGCTGGACGTGACCGTTCAGCTGAAAATCCTCGATTTGCTCAAGGAATTGCAGGCCAGATTGGGCATGTCGCTGTTACTGATCAGTCACGATTTGAACCTGGTGCGAAGAATTGCGCATCGCGTATGTGTCATGCAGCGCGGTTGCATCGTCGAACAGGCATCGTGCGAAGAGCTGTTCCGTTCGCCGCAGCATCCGTACACTCGGGAATTGCTCGGCGCGGAGCCCAGCGGAGGCCCGGCGAGCAATAAAATCGGCGCGCCGCTGCTTGAAGTCGAGGACCTGAAAGTCTGGTTCCCGATCAAGAAAGGCCTGCTCAAGCGCACGGTGGATCACGTCAAGGCAGTGGACGGCATCAATTTCAGCCTGCCGCAGGGTCAGACCCTGGGGATTGTGGGCGAAAGCGGTTCCGGCAAATCCACGCTGGGTCTGGCGATTTTGCGGCTGATCGGCAGCAAAGGCGTGATCCGCTTTGAAGGCAAGCAGCTAGACTGCCTGACGCAGAACGAGGTTCGCCCGTTGCGTCGGGAGATGCAGGTGGTGTTTCAGGACCCGTTTGGCAGCCTGAGCCCGCGCATGTGCGTCAGCGATATCGTTGGCGAAGGCCTGCGGATTCACAAGATGGGCACCGCAGCCGAACAGGAAGCGGCGATTATTGCGGCATTGAAGGAGGTAGGTCTGGATCCGGAAACCCGGCACCGCTACCCCCACGAATTTTCCGGTGGGCAACGGCAACGAATCGCCATTGCCCGGGCCTTGGTGCTGAAACCGGCGCTGATCCTGCTGGACGAGCCGACATCCGCGCTCGACCGGACGGTGCAGCGGCAAGTGGTGGAGCTGTTGCGTTCACTGCAAGCCAAGTACAACCTGACGTATTTGTTCATCAGCCATGATCTGGCTGTTGTTAAAGCGCTGAGCCACCAGTTGATGGTGGTCAAGCATGGCCAAGTGGTCGAACAGGGAGACGCGCAAGAAATCTTTGCCGCCCCTAAACATCCGTATACACAGCAGTTGCTGGAAGCCGCTTTTTTGGCACCAGCCACTGCGCAATAACCTGAAAGAGGAGCAACACATGGGTTTTCTCGCCGGTAAGCGCGTACTGATCGTCGGTGTCGCCAGCAAGCTGTCCATCGCATCCGGCATCGCTGCCGCCATGCATCGCGAGGGCGCTGAGCTTGCCTTCACTTATCAGAACGACAAACTGAAAGGTCGTGTTGAAGAATTCGCCCAAGGCTGGGGTTCGAGCCCTGAGCTGTGCTTCCCGTGCGACGTGGCCAGCGATGAAGAAATCGCCAAGGTCTTCGAAGCACTGAGCAAGAAGTGGGACGGCCTGGACTGCATCGTTCACTCCGTTGGTTTCGCCCCGGGCGACCAACTGGACGGCGACTTCACCGAAGCCACCACCCGTGACGGTTTCCGCATCGCGCACGACATCAGCGCCTACAGCTTCGTAGCCCTGGCCAAAGCCGGCCGCGAAATGATGAAAGGCCGCAACGGCAGCCTGCTGACCCTGTCGTACCTCGGCGCCGAGCGCACCATGCCGAACTACAACGTGATGGGCATGGCCAAGGCTTCGCTGGAAGCTGGCGTGCGTTACCTGGCCGGCTCCCTGGGCCCGGACGGCACCCGCGTCAACTGCGTATCGGCTGGCCCGATCCGCACCCTGGCAGCCTCGGGCATCAAGAACTTCCGCAAGATGCTGGCCGCCAACGAAGCGCAAACCCCGCTGCGTCGCAACGTCACCATCGACGAAGTCGGCAACGCCGGCGCGTTCCTGTGCTCCGACCTGGCGTCGGGCATCAGCGGTGAAATCATGTACGTGGACGGCGGCTTCAACACCACCGCCATGGGCAACATCGAAGAGTGATCTTCGCCTAGCCAATAAAAAACCCGCCTCTTCAGGCGGGTTTTTTTATGCCCAAATTCCCGCAACACCACACACCCCTTGTAGGAGTGAGCCTGCTCGCGATCGCGGTGGGTCAGCCGATGAAAATGTTGAATGGGCGGACGCCATCGCGAGCAGGCTCACTCCTACAGGGGGTCTGCGGTGCATTCACTAACAGCGCTTCAGGGCCTGCTTATGGGCGTACATGGCGCCATCGGCATCCGCCAACAACCGGTCCACGGTTTCATGGCGTTTGGCGTCGTATTCGATCTGGCCAACGCTGAAGCGAATCGCATACCCCCGGTGCAACGTGGCATTACGCTCTTCGAGAATCTCCTTGAGCCGCGTCATGATCGCGTTGGTTTCGATGTGGCTCGACCCCGTCAGCAACGCCACGAACTCATCCCCACCCAAGCGCCCGACCACATCACTCTCACGGAAAGCAATGCGCAGCACATCAGCAAAGGTCTTCAGCGCACTGTCGCCCTCGGCGTGCCCATACAGATCGTTGATCTGTTTGAAGTCATTGAGGTCGAAAAACAGCAAAGTCGCCGGCCGCTCCAACCGCGCGCAGGCGTCGAGGGCGTGCTGCGCCAGTTGTTTGAAACCGCGACGATTGGACAGCAACGTCAGCTCGTCCATGCTCGCCATCTGCACGGCCGTCAGCTCTTGCTCGGCCATCTCTGCGAGGTCACGCAACAGCGCGCGCTCTTCTTCGTCGAGGTCACGGGGTTTGGTGTCGATCAGGCACAGCGTGCCCATTTTATTGCCGTTGGGCACGGTCAGCGGGTAGCCGGCGTAGAAACGAATGTTCGGCGCGCCAGTGACCAACGGGTTGTCATGAAAACGCACGTCCTCGCGGGCATCGGGCACCAGCAACAAATCGTTTTGCAGTATCGCGTGACCGCAAAATGAAACATCCCTCGACGTTTCCGTGGCATCAAGGCCCACACAGGACTTGAACCACTGGCGATCCGTATCGACCAGCGTCACCAGCGCAATCGGCACATTGAACAGGCGTTTGGCCAACCGCGTCAGTCGGTCGAAACGCTCCTCCGGCGCCGAATCGAGAAGGTCGAGGCCGTGCAACACCTGAAGCCGCGCAGCTTCATTGGCGGGTTTTCCTGGAACCAGCATTCGCACACTCCATTGTCATCAATGCACTTGAGCGTAGCGCAAATCAGCGAGGCCTCACCCCGTCAGAGCCCCGCCACCGGGCAAGGCCCGCCCGCATCGGCCCACAGCTTGAACTGCGCGACAAAAATATCGTGCGGCACTGGCACGGGCGCACGCCCTGCCCCGGGATTCCAGCCCCACAGCACCAATTTATCTTCGCTGACGTGTTTGAGCAGCGCGGCAAAGTCGCGGTCGCCATTGCTCGAACGGTCCTTGATCAGCGCGCAGAGCTTGTCCGGCGGCAGGCCGATCCAGGCCATTTTGTGCGCCGCCGGCGGCAGGCTCCAGTGCGGCGCCCCCGGGGGCGCATGCGGGCCATAACTGGCGGGCGGATTGTTTTCCGCGTGACAGGTTGCGCAAGGCAAACCGGCGGCACCCTTGCCGTCCATGCCGCGCACGACATTCATCGCATGGGGAATGCCGGCGTCGAACTGCAACGGCGAATCCCCGGGAATGTGACAGTTCTGGCAACGCGGACTCTGGAAGACTTTCTGCACCGTGCCGAACGCTTTCAGCGCCTCCTGATCATCAGCAAACAAGTCCGAGGCATAACTGCCCAAGCCCAATAGAATCAGCGTGCCCAACAACAGATGTCGTTTCATCTCACACCCCCGACAGTTGCAGCGGCAACTCGCGCAGGCGTTGCCCGGTCAGGGCGAACACCGCGTTGGCCACGGCTGGTGCGGTCGGCGGCACACCGGCCTCGCCGATGCCGCCGGGTTTGTCGCTGCTGGGCACGATGTGCACTTCCACCACCGGCATCTCGTTGAGCCGCAGCACCTGATAATCGTGGTAGTTGGACTGCAACACCGCTCCGTCCTTGAGCGTCAGTTTGCTGTGCAGCGCCATGCCCAGACCGAACGTGATGCACGACTCCATCTGCGCGGCGATGCTCTGCGGATTTACCGCGATCCCGCAGTCCACGGCGCAGACCACGCGATGCACGCGAATCGCCAGATTGTCCTGCGACACCTCGGCGACCTGCGCCACATAGCTGCCGAACGACTCATGCACCGCCACGCCCATCGCATGACCGTCAGGCAGAGGAGCTTTCCAGTTAGCCTTTTCCACCGCCAGATTGAGCACGCCCAAATGCCGAGGATGATCCTTGAGCAAGGTTCGTCGGTACTCGACCGGGTCCTTGCCCGCTGCCGTGGCCATTTCATCGATCAGCGATTCCATGACAAAACCGGTATGGCTATGGCCCACCGAGCGCAGCCACAGCACATTGATACCGGTTTGCGGCGAATGCAGATCGATCTGATGATTGGCCAGGCCCTTGACGTAGGGGCTGTCGGAAACGCCCTCGACCGAAGTCGGGTCAATGCCGTTCTTGACCATCGTCGCCTCCATCAGCGTGCCGGTCATGATCGACTGCCCGACCAGCACGTGTTGCCAGCTCGACGGCAAACCATCGGCGCCCAGACCGATCTTCGCCTGATGCAGGAACATCGAGCGGTAATAACCGCCGCGAATGTCATCCTCACGCGACCACACGGTTTTCACCGGCATGGCGGCGGCTTTGGCCACTTGCACCGCTTCGGCGACAAAGTCTGAGGTGGGGTTGGCGCGGCGGCCAAAACCGCCGCCCAGAAACTCAGTGTGGATCTCGACCTGCTCCGGTTTCAGCCCGGTGATCTTGCCGGCGACCATTTGATCGAGCGTCTGGAACTGGGTACCGGTCCAGATCTCGCATTTTTCCGCGCTGATCTTCACCGTGCAGTTGAGCGGTTCCATCGGTGCGTGGGCCAGATACGGCACGCTGTATTCAACGTCGATTTTCTTCGTCGCCTTGCCGAAACTGCCTTTGGCATCGCCGGCCTGACTCGCAGATGTACCTTGTGTCGCGGCCAGTTTGCGGAAGCTTTCCAGCAATTTCTCGCTGCTTAGATCCGCATGCGGTCCAAGGTCCCAATCGACCTTCAGCGCATCACGGCCCAGCTTCGCCGCCCAATAATGATCAGCAACCACCGCGACACCGGTCGGCACCTGCACCACTTTATGCACGCCGGGTACCGCCAGTGCTTCAGCGCCCTCGAAGGATTTAACAGTGGCACCGAATACCGGTGGGCGCGCGACCATCGCGGTCATCAAGCCTTCAAACTGTACGTCCATGCCGAACTTGGCACGACCGGTGATTTTCTCCGGCGTGTCGAGGCGTTTGGTCGGTTTACCGATGACTTTCCAGTCCTTGGCTTCCTTGAAGGTGATCGACTTCGGATCCGGCACCGGCAGTTGCCCGGCGGCATCCGCCAGCTCGCCGTAAGTCGCACGTTTATCACCAGCGATCACCACACCCGATTCAGTGCGAATCGCCGACGGCGCCACCTCGAAGCGTTTCGCCGCCGCCTCCACCAGCATCTGCCGAGCGGTCGCGCCGGCCAGGCGATAACGGTCAAACTCCATCCACGTCGACGTCGAGCCACCGGTAATCTGCATGCCGCCAAACCCCGGCATGCCGTAATCCGCTGCTGACGCGGGCGAGTGCTCGACGCGGATCTTCGACCAGTCTGCGTCCAGCTCTTCGGCAATCAACATGGTCAGGCCGGTCCAGATGCCCTGCCCCATCTCCGAATGCCCGAGCAGCACCGTGACGCTGTTGTCCGCCGCAATCCGCAAAAACGCATTCGGCGCAAACACCTTGCCTTCATTCTCGGCCGCATAGGCAAACTTGTGGCCGCCGGGGACGACAAACGCCACCACCAAGCCGCCGCCCAACACGGCACTGCCCTTGAGAAAACCCCGACGCGATACAGGACTGTTCATCACCTTTCTCCCACAGATTGAATCAGCCGATTTCCGATGCGCGTTTGACTGCTGCGCGGATCCGGGGATAGGTGCCGCAACGGCAGATGTTGCCGGAGAGCGCCTGATCGATATCGCTGTCGGTGGGTTTGGGGATCTTCGCCAGCAGTGCCGCCGCAGACATGATCTGCCCCGACTGGCAGTAACCGCACTGCACCACGTCGAGTTCGGCCCAGGCTTGCTGCACCGGATGCGAACCGTCGGTGGACAGGCCTTCGATGGTAAGAATTTTTTGTCCATGGGCCACGGCGGTCGCAGGCGTAATGCAGGCGCGCAGCGGCGCCCCGTCAACGTGCACGGTGCAGGCTCCGCACTGGGCCATGCCGCAGCCGAATTTGGTACCGGTCAGGTGCGCGACATCGCGCAGGACCCAGAGCAACGGCATGTCCGCGGGGACATCGAGCTCCTGATCCTTGCCATTGATATTCAATGTCAGCATCGGCAAATTTCCTCAGACTCACGGTGTTCTGAAGGGGCGTCGCTACGGCCATCAATGCCTGTGCGCGCCTCGGCTTATCCCTTTCAGCAAAGCCTAATTTGCGTACGAAGCCAGACGTTGCGACCACCGGTCATGCAGATGTCGACTTTAATCCTACAGTTGATAACGGCTCGCACTGAGCCTGCGCAGCAGAAATCCATCATGAGCAACACCGGTCCGTGCTAACCGCGCGGGTTACCCCTCACATTGGTCTGGAGTAGCGAACATGGGATTTGTCACCAGCAAAGACGGCGTCGAGATTTTCTACAAGGACTGGGGCCCGAAAGACGCACCGGTGATCCACTTCCACCACGGCTGGCCGCTCAGTTCGGACGATTGGGATGCGCAGATGCTGTTTTTTCTGGGCAA
This sequence comes from Pseudomonas sp. A34-9, assembly GCF_029543085.1. Lineage (NCBI taxonomy): Bacteria > Pseudomonadati > Pseudomonadota > Gammaproteobacteria > Pseudomonadales > Pseudomonadaceae > Pseudomonas > Pseudomonas sp. A34-9. Next base: position 3,906,408 of record NZ_CP119967.1, read on the forward strand.
GGGCTTTCGGGTGGTTGCCCATGATCGGCGTGGGCATGGGCGTTCGAGCCAGGTCTGGGACGGGCACGATATGGATCACTACGCCGACGATGCGCTGGCCGTGGTCAATCACCTGGGCCTGAAGAACGTCGTGCATGTCGGCCATTCGACCGGGGGCGGTGAGGTGATTCATTACATTGCCCGGCATGGTCAGGACAACGTGGCCAAAGGCGTGCTGATCAGCGCCGTGCCACCGTTGATGGTGCAGACCGAGAGCAATCCGGGTGGGCTGCCGAAATCGGTGTTCGATGATTTCCAGGCGCAACTGGCGGCGAACCGCGCGCAGTTTTATCGGGATATTCCGACCGGGCCGTTTTATGGCTACAACCGGCCGGGGGCGACGCCATCGGAGGGGATTATTGCCAATTGGTGGCGTCAGGGCATGATCGGTGGAGCGAAGGCGCATTACGACGGGATCGTGGCGTTTTCGCAGACCGATTTCACTGAAGATTTGAAGAAAGTCACCGTGCCGGTGCTGGTGATGCATGGCGAGGATGATCAGATTGTGCCGTATGCGAACTCGGGGCCGTTGTCGGCGAAGTTGCTGCCCAATGGCACGTTGAAGTCGTATCCGGGGTTTCCACACGGAATGCCAACGACTGAGGCGCAGACGATCAACGCGGATCTTTTAGCCTTTATTCGCGGCTGAACAATGTAGGAGCTGCGGAACGCTGCGATCTTTTGATTTTGCGCCTTGAAAATCAACGTCAAAAGATCGCAGCGTTCCGCAGCTCCTACACAGGCAGATTGTGGGCTGCAATTAATCTTCGGTTCGGCCAGTGTTTTCGCGATCACGGTCATAGTGGTGAGCCAGTGGCAGCGCCGGCAGCCACGCCTCACGGCGAATGGTCCAGAGTTCGTAGGTGGGTTTGAACTGGTTCGGTTCATCGAGCGACCCGACGTTGACTTCGACTTCATCTGCCGAACGCGTAAACACCGGTGAGCCGCAGCGCGGGCAGAAAAAGCGCCCGTTGTAGTCGCGGGTTTCGCCACTGACCTGCAGCGCATCCTCGGGAAATATGGCCAAGGTGCCGAACAGCGCGCCGTGGCGTTTGCGGCAGTCGAGGCAGTGGCAGATTCCGACGCGGTAGGGCTGACCTGTCACTTCGAAACGGACATCGCCGCACAGGCAGCCGCCAGTCAATCGATTCATGTCACACCTCCTCTTCAGAATTTGAGATTACCGACAGCCCTCACCCTAACCCTCTCCCAGAGGGAGAGGGAACTGACCGCGCTGTATGCTCGAAATACGCCGACCTGAAATATCGAGTTGAACTCAGTTTCTGGAGTACACGGAGATCGGCTCCCTTTCCCCCTCGCCCCCCTTGGGGGGAGAGGGCTGGGGTGAGGGGGGAATACCACTGACACACCGCAAAACCCAAAGCCCCCGCCATTCAGTATTTTCATCAATAAACACCAAGCCGTGATCACGTTTAAAGCACACAAACCGTTACGCCATCCTCCCTACAACACCTTGCGCCGTTACCTACGCGTACGCCAGAATCCGCCGGCTTACACGGCTATGCGCCGGGCTATATCGTTTGCCTGTCACTGCAAAACAGTGATCGGGTTTGGTAGCCCGCTTCAAATTGTCGTTGTTGCGACACCGTCGATGCTGTCTCCTTTTTAGGTGGCTATGTATGGTGGGCATGCGTGGGGCTCCTCCGTGAGCGCCGGGTTTCCCGATTTGACCGGTCTACCAACCCGCGCATGGCCGCCACCCGCCGTTTGGTAGCGAGGGTGATGGCTCCCATTTTTTTCAAATTGGAGCTTTATCTATGTTCAAAATCACGCCAAATCCACCACCCACCGATCCGATCCCCCACGACCCCTCGCTTGTCCCGCAAAAGGTCAAAGAAGCCACCGATCGCGCCCTCGACTACTACCTGCGACCCGAAGCACTGGGCGCTCCGCCAAGCTCACCCAAGTTTCGCCCCGTCTATTTAGTCGACCCCACGCTGGATGACGAAACCCTGCTCGTCGAAGCCAGTGAGTCGCTTTCATACGCTCATGCCATGGCCGGCAACATCGCCAACTCAATAGGCGGCCCGGAGCGCAAACCTCTACTGGCGCTGCAACAGGTGATCATGCTGAACGAGCTGTTGGTCAATCGACTGCTGGACAAGCTGCGCGTACCGCAATAATCACCAGACCGAATGAGTGAGGGGTTACTCCCTCACTTTCGCGTTGCCCCCGGTCGATTGATAAAAGCTCAGGCGCTTCACGCGAAAAACACCATTCGTCAGCATTCGGAGTTGTGGTGGATGCGCTGATCTTCAAGCCCTGATGCGGCTCTTTTGCGATCAGCATCCATACTGTGTTTTTCAGTCGCTGGGACACCATCATGCCCTCCCCCGAATCCAGTCTTTTGCAGAGCTGGCACGCCAACGCTGAGGCCTGGATCGAGGTGATCCGCAGCGGTGCCATCGAAAGCCGTCAGCAGGTTACCGATCAGGCGATTCTGCTGGCGATCATGGGCCGTCAGCCGCAGCGCGTGCTTGATCTGGGGTGTGGCGAAGGCTGGTTGCTGCGGGCGCTGGCGGATCGCGGGATTGATGCGGTCGGTGTGGATGGCGATGCGCGGCTGGTCGAAGCGGCGCGTTTGACGGGGGCGGCGCAGGTGCACGTCGCGAGCTATGCAGCGCTGGTCGAGGGCAAGGTCGATATCGGCTGTGACTATGAGCTGATCTGCGCCAATTTTTCATTGCTGCATCAGGACATCATTCCGCTGCTTGCTGCGATGAATACGCTGCTTGTTCCCTGTGGGGTTTTGGTCATTCAGACCTTGCATCCGTGGGCGGTAGCGGCTGGGGATTATCAGGATGGCTGGCGCGAAGAAACCTTTGCCGGGTTCAAAGGCCAGTGGCAACCGATGCCGTGGTATTTCCGCACGTTGTCGAGCTGGCTGAATGCCCTCGACATGGGCGGGTTCCAACTGGTCGGCCTGCAAGAACCACAACACCCGCAAAGTCGGCTGCCGCAGTCATTGCTGATGGTTGCCGAGCGCCGCTGAGCTTCCAGAATGTCCACCATCCATTGTAGGAGTGAGCCTGCTCGCGATAGCGGTACGTCAGGCAATACAGATTCAGACTGTGCCAACGTCTTCGCGAGCAGGCTCGCTCCCACAGGGTTTTGCGTTGACCACATATCCAGGGAACGCTGCGACCCACTGTGGGAGCGAGCCTGCTCGCGAAAGCGGTGTGTCAGGCAACATAGACTCCGACTGTGCTGACGCCTTCTCGAGCAGGCTCGCTCCCACATGGATCTATGCGGTTTGCGGGATCATCTGCGGGCCACGGATGCGGTACTGCGCCAGCAGGCGCATGACGTAGCCGATCTTGATCAGGGTCGGGCCGAGAATGGTCAGCGCGTGCATCGCCACCAGCAGCGCAATCGGCATGTGGCCGTTGTAGAGATAAGCGCCGTAGATGCCGGCCAGCAGCATGAGCAGACCGGCGACTAGAACTTTGCTCGACAAGTGCAGAACGTTCAGCGGGCTTTCGAAGAAAGTGAGCATGGTGGCGTACTCCTGATCGGTTCGTTGTGTACGTTAAGTACTTCAACTCCCATGCCAGTTCTTCGAGCCTATAAAATCAGCCACTTGCATGACAACGCGTCAATTTGACACCAGACAACAAGAGTCAATTCGACCTAGAACCTAGTCATTACGACTACACCAAAGCAAGAACCGAAACCTCTTCCCCTAAAAGCAAACCAATATCATTTGCGCGCCCCCCGTGCTTTTGCTTTAATCGCGACCCATTCCTATTTAGACCGATAAAGGTCGCTTTGGACGCCCGTTCTGATGACCGTCGCCGATGCCTCGCTCGTGCACAATCTCTACCTCAGCCATCATCGCTGGCTGCACGAGCTATTGCGTCGACGCCTGAGTAACGCGATGGATGCCGCCGACCTCGCCCACGACACCTTTATCCGCGTGCTCAAGCGCCCGCAAACCTTCAATGGCGAAGTCCACGAGCGCTCCCATCTGGCAACCATAGCCCGGGGGTTGTGCGTCGATCACTGGCGCCGCCGGCAACTGGAACAGACCTGGCTCGACACCCTCGCCAGCCGCCCGCCGGCCTTGCAGCCTTCGCTCGAGCAGCAGGCGATCATCGTCGAAACCCTGCACGAAGTGGACGCCATGCTCCAGCGCCTGCCGCAGCGGGTCAGCGCGGCGTTCATCCTCGCGCAGCTGCATGGCATGCCGTACAAGCTGATCGCCGAACAGATCGGCGTCAGCGAGCGGATGATCAAGAAGTACCTGGCGCAGGCGATGATGCATTGCGCGATCCTCGAAGCTGAACTCGACGGCCTGATGATTGAGTGACCCATGAGCAAACTCAGCCACGCCAGCCTCGAGCAGGCCGCCAACTGGTACGTGCAGTTACATGACGAACAGGTCGCCGAGCCTGAACGTTTGCGCTGGCAGGCGTGGCTGGCGCAAAGCCCCGAGCATCAGGCGGCGTGGCGCTATGTCGAACGGGTCGGCCAGCGTTTCGCGCCATTGCAGAGCGAAAGCGAAGCCGTCAGCCAGACCCTGCGCAACAACGCGCGCAGTTCGATCAGCCGCCGTCAGTCGCTCAAGGGTTTGCTGATTCTCGCGGCCACCGGACTGGCGGGCTGGGCAGTCGGGCGTAACACGCCGCTGCTGGACTCGATCGATCGCTTGAGCGCCGATCTCTCCACAGACACCGGGGAAACCCGCGAGGCCACGTTAAGCGACGGCAGTCGAGTCTGGCTCAACGCCTTGAGCGCCTTGAATGTGCGTTTCGATGGCCGCCAGCGCTTGCTGCAACTGCGCGCCGGCGAAGTGCTGATCGACACCGCGAAAGACCTCGGCCGAACCTTTTGGGTCGAGACCGAACAGGGCCGGATGCGTGCGCTGGGTACGCGTTTCAGCGTGCGCCAAAATGATCGCAGTACGGTGCTGAATGTCTACGAGGGCGCAGTTGAAGTCACTAACCACCAGGGCGAAAGCCAAGTGGTGCAGGCCGGTCAGCAACTGGTATTCAGCACCGGCCGGTTGTACACCGCGTCTGCAGCGGATCCCGCGCGCGAAGCCTGGCGCCGGGGCTTGTTGCTGGCCGATAACGTGCCGTTGGGCGAGCTGATCGAAGAGCTCGATCGCTATCGGCCGGGGCATCTGCATTGTGATCCTGCGGTGGCAAGCCTGCCGGTGATGGGCTCGTTCCCGCTCAAGGACACCGATCAAGCCTTGCGCCTGCTGGAAGCGGCGCTGCCGATCCGCGTCGACAAAACCTTCAACTGGTGGGTCAGCGTCGGGCCGAAAGCCTGAGAAATTTATCCCATCGCGGTTCCCTTTTGGCTGGCTCATTCGGTTGACCCTCAGTAGCTCTCAATTCGTTAACCGCCCCCCCGGGAACTCCATGTTGCGCTCCGCCCTCCTCCATTGTCGTTTTGCCTTGGCCCTGGCATCTGCCGTGCCGGGGTTGTGCGCATCGATGGCGCTGGCAGATGCGCAGAAGCAGCATTATTCAGTGGCGCCTGGCCCATTGGTTACCGTGCTCAACCGCTTCGCCGAACAGAGTGGTGTGTTTATCGCCGGGCACAATGATTTGGCCGCAGACAAACGCAGTGCTGGTTTGAGCGGTGATTACACCGCGCAACAGGCCCTGCAAATTCTCCTTGAGGGCAGCGGCCTACAAGCCCAGCGACAGAGTGGCGGCGGCTACGTTTTGCGAAGCACTGCCAGTGAAGAAGCGCTGCAACTGGACGCCACCACCATCAGCGGCAAACGCCTCGGCGCGATCACCGAAGACACTCACGCCTACACCACCGGCGTCAGCGCCACTGCCACCGGCCTGGCGCTGTCCCTGCGCGACACCCCGCAATCGGTCACGGTGATCACCCGCCAGCAACTCGACGATCAGGGCGCCAACGGCATCGCCGACGTGTTGCGCCGCGCGCCAGGCATCAGCGTGCAGAACTACGACAGCGAGCGCTGGGAGTTTTCCAGCCGTGGCGCGCCGATCACCAATTTCCAGTACGACGGGGTCAACACTGACTACGACGGCGTCTACGATTACGGCACAACCAGCACCGACATGGCGACCTTCGACCGCGTCGAAATCATCAAGGGCGCCACGGGATTGATGACCGGTTCGGGCGACCCCTCGGCCACCGTCAACTTGATCCGCAAACGCCCTACGCCCGCGTTCAAAGCCGCACTCAGCGGCAGCGTCGTTTCCTGGGACCACTACCGCAGCGAAGTCGACCTCTCCGGGCCGCTGAACAACAACCTGCGCGCCCGCTTCGTCGGTGTCCATCAAGAGCGCGGCGCCTACGCCGATCACTACAACAACGGCAAGGACATCGCCTACGCCATCGTCGAAGCCGACCTGACTCCGGACACCTTGCTGACCTTCGGTTTCGACCAGCAGAACACCCGCTCCCGCGGTGCCACCTGGACCGGTTTCCCGATGTTCTACAGCGACGGGTCGCGGACGAATTTCTCCCGTTCATTCAACCCCGCCACCGACTGGAGCCGCCGCGACTTCGTCAATCAGACGCTGTTCGCTGCCCTCACCCGGCAACTGCAGAATGACTGGACGTTGAAGCTCGGTTACGACCGCAAACACCGCGAGCACGACACCCTGCTCGGCTCGGCCAGCGGCGGCAATCCGGACCCGCTGAGCGGCGATGGCATGTTTCTGTACATGGGCAAATTCAAGGGCGATGAGGTGCAGGACAACGTCGATCTCAACCTCGGCGGGCCGTTCAACCTGTTCGGTCGCGAGCATCAATTACTTGTCGGTTTCGTGTCGATGAACACGCGCCAGGACAACCCGGTCTACGGCTCGGTATACCCGCCGCTGAACGGCAGTATTTTCGACTGGCGTGGCGAGTATCCCAAACCTGACATCCCGCAGATCGGCACGGACGCCATCGTCCAGCGCCAGACCGGCGCGTACTTTTCGACGCGCCTGAAGGCTACTGACGATCTGGCACTGATCCTCGGCGGGCGGGTCAGTGATTTCACCGCCAGCGACCACCTTGACTACCGCGATCCGGCCACAGCGGATGTCCGCGACGGCTACCGCCAGACCGGCGTGGTCACGCCGTACGCCGGCGCAGTCTATGACCTCGATGACACCTACTCGCTGTACACCAGTTACACGCGCATCTATCAACCGCAGCTCAGCAAAGACGCTTCGCGCCAAGTGCTCGACCCGGTGCAAGGCGAAAGCTACGAAGCCGGCATCAAGGCCGAGTATTTCGACGATCGGCTCAATGCCAGTTTTGCCGTGTTCCGCATCGAGCAGGACAACGTCGCCGAACAGGTCAGCGGCTTCGACAACGAGGCCGTTTACCGTGCGGTGCAAGGCGCCACCACCAAAGGCTTCGAATTCGAACTGGCCGGCGAAGTCGCCGACGGCTGGAATCTCTCCGCCGGCTACGCCTACAACCACACCCGCGATGCCCACGGCAACCCGGTGTACGCTTCGATCCTGCAAACCACCGCGCCGGAGCAATTGGTCCGGCTATTCAGCAGTTATCGACTGCCCGGAGCCTGGCAAAACCTGACGCTGGGCGGCGGCGTCAGTTGGCAGAGTGAGTTTTTCGGCAACGTGTACCAGCCCGGCGCCAATCAGAACGTGCGCATCACTCAGGACAGTTACTACCTGGTCGATGCGATGGCCCGCTATCGCTTCAACAACCACCTGAGCACCACGCTCAACATCAAAAACCTGTTCGACAAGACCTACTACACCGGCCTGGGCAATTTCGGCACCGGTTTCTACGGCGAACCGCGCAGTCTGCAACTGACCGCGCGCTGGGATTTCTGACGCCCGGCAACTTGTCGATCTACGGCGCCCGCAATCGACCAAGGACTGACTACGCTGTAAATCCTGCGTGTCTAACCTGCCGAGGACGACTGCCATGCAACGCTTTCAAAAACTCACCCCCTGCCTGTGGTTCGACGATCAGGCCGAAGCCGCCGCGAAGTTCTACTGCTCGATCTTCGATCACTCGAAAATCACCGGTCTGACCCACTACAGCAAGGTCGGCCAGGAATTTCACGGCAAGCCGGAAGGTGCGGTGATGACCGTCAGTTTCGAACTCGATGGCCACACCTTCACCGGGCTCAACGGTGGGCCGATGTTCAAGTTCAGCGAGGCGATTTCGTTTCAGGTCAATTGCCAGAATCAGGAAGAAGTCGACCATTTCTGGGGCAAACTGTCCGAGGGTGGTCCCGTCGAAGCCCAGCAATGCGGCTGGCTCAAGGACAAATTCGGCGTGTCGTGGCAGATCGTGCCGGTGGCGTTCATGCACATGATGCAGGATGCCGACACGAACAAGTCACAACGGGCGATGCAGGCCATGTTCCAGATGAAAAAGCTCGATATCGCCGAACTCGAACGGGCCTTTGCCGGCCAGAGCTAATACACTGGCGCCCTGGCCTGCCGGGAATAACAACGATGAAAAACGCTGCCGCCAAAAACCCTGAAAAAGCCCCGCGCTTCTGGCGCGACGCGGCGCTGCCATTCATTGAAGCGCGGGCCATCGCCGATGGCCGCGAGGTCTGCTACGCCCGGCATTCCCACGCACATTTCTCCATCGGCGCGATCACTACCGGGCGCAGTACCTATGTGCATGAGCAGGCGCAGTTCGAAGTCGCGGCGGGCACCGTGGTGCTGATGAATCCCGGCGATGTGCATGCGTGCAATCCGATCGATGATCAGCCGTGGTCGTATGTGATGCTGTATGTCGAGACACCGTGGCTGACGGATCTGCAGCATCAACTGGGCTTTGCCAGTGATCTTGAGTTTCGGCGTTTTTCCAGCACACACCTTGATGACGCAACGCTGTTCAACGACCTGAACGGGCTTTATCAAACGTTGGTCGACGAACAACAGGATGTGCTGCGCAAGCAAAGCGCTGCGGTGGAGTTTTTCAGTGATCTGCAACTGCTGTTGAACCCCGCCGGCCCCTCGCTGCGCGAGCCCAATTTCAAACTGGAACGCGCTGCCGAATTCATCCGCGAGCACTGCACCGAGGTGCTGAACCTGGACGACATCTGCGCCGCCGCGCAGCTGTCACCGTCGTACCTGATCCGCGCTTTCAAGCAGCATTACGGCATGACGCCCCACGCGTTTGTGGTCAACCAGCGCATCCAGTTCGCCCGCGAACGCTTGCGCGGCGGGCAGTTGATTGCCGATGTGGCGCTGGAGGCCGGGTTTGCCGATCAGGCGCATTTTCAACGAGCGTTCAAACAGCATCTGGCGGCGACGCCAGGGCAGTATCGGGGCTGACAAATCATTGCTATTAGGCAGCGTTGTCCGCTTGGAACTAACAGAAAAAACTTCTTTAACTCGTGAAACTAAAGAAATCAAAGCCAACCCAATCAACGACGGGAGCTGTCAACACAATTTTCCTTATATCAATACCTGCAAATTCAAAATACTTCGGTTCAATGATAGGCTCGACCACTAATAGCTTGCGATCCAATAGAGTGCCTTTGGAGTCATAGAAGTCGAGTGCCACTGCTTCATTGATCCAGAAATACCAGAAACTGACCTTCTCACAACTTCTCAACAGCTCTAGCTCTACGGTTTGTCTGCCGCTCGTTTCGAATCCGAGATGCAGTACATTTCGTTCACGTATTCCCGGTATGTCGGGGTGTGATGACATGCCAGACGGTGCAACGGCCAGACGCCCTTCCCCTGAGAGAAATCTGATCGTCATCACCGGCGTAAGAATCGCGCCCCCAACCGTAACCTCCTGACGAGGTAACGAATCGAAGTTTTCAGTAATGATCGTTGGCGTCTTGCCACTAACACTCGCTTCTGCCGCACGAGAAACTGCAATAACCTCGCCTCCTTGGAGCTGTTCATAAATCACCGTCACCCTACTGTCGGCAATGACCATGGCATTTTCGATGCGCCACGAAAACTGTGCCGGAACCTGAGTGATCTCCAGCGTTTCCTCATGAGACGCGACCTCTTTACCCCCCAGTTCAGCAGTGAACTTCAAGCGGATCCGGTCTTTGACACTCCAGTATTCCCGGATCAGATGCACCACGGCCCATAACGGACCGCCGTTCATCTTTGTCAGATCGACGTAGTTGGGGTCATCGTTGTTCTCGTCCAGATTTTCCTTAAGAATCGCCTGTTCAAGCAGCCGCTGGCTGGCATGGATGTCCATGAACGTCGTCGCGGACAAATTGCTATTGCCCAGTTGATCGACGACCCGGGCGCTGACCGGCATTTGTGGGTTGTCGCCGATCTGCTGGAAATCTGCAGCCGTCAGTGTCCATGCGAGCGGCTTGGTCACATCCGTGACAGTGATCGAGCGGCTCCAGGTTCCGACAGTCAACGTGACTTCGTCATAGAGCCGGGTGAAGCTGACTGCGGCCGTGATCTCCACCCCTGCTGCCGCTTCTGTCGGCCCCACATTCGCGGGATGGCTGACAGTCATGCCGCCCGGCGCGGGATAGCCAGGTGCCGGGTTGTGATAGAGCAAATCCAGTACCGGTTCGGAGCATTCGAAATTGCCTCCAAGACGATCCACCCGGTAAAACGCCTTATTGATGCCGTCATTCAGCAACCCTGGCGGCAAGAACAGCGCAATGCGTTTGTTTTCCTCCCCTGGCTGGATAATTTTGATGACGGATGTCCCTTTGCCGTTGATCCACAACTCAACGGTATCGTACGCAGCCATCGGCGCCGATAGCGTCGTCAACGGATCGATCACCGTAAACAAGCCGTCAGGCGCCTGATAGATCGACTGGGGGATGCCGCCATGGGCAATGCCGGCCGGGCGTACAGAGGGTCGCCATCCCGGGATGAGCATCGGATACAGCTGAAAAGCACTTTCCAATTCTGTCGACTGAATATCCATCTCACTCTCCCGAGACGCAAAACCTGATTGGTTGAGGCGTCATTACACAGAGAAGGGAAAGAACCGGCTACTGTCAGAAATTACAGGTAGGCAGGGTTTTCTGACGAACGGTCAGGGCCGGGAAAGCCGCGAACTTGTGAGCTTTCCCGGCCGCTACGGCAACAGCAGGTAAATCGCACTCACCGCCAACAACCCCGCCATCATCCTGTTGAACACGCGCATCCCCACTGGATTGCCCAGGTAACCGCGCAAGAACGTACCGGCATAGACCCAGCAGCCGACCGACAGATAACAGATCACCAGATACACCGCCGCAAACTGCCAGACCAGCCGCGCCTCGCCATCGGCGACAAACGCGCCCATCCCGGCGACGCAGGCCAGCCAGGCTTTCGGGTTGAGCCACTGCATCACCGCGCCATAGAGCATTGACGGCGCACGGGCCGAATCGCCGCTGTTCAACTGCCCGTCATCGCTGGCCAGTTTCCACGCCATGAACAGCAGAAACGCCACGCCAGCCAGTTGCACCACCCGGGTCATGAATGGCCAGAGTTTCAGCACCTCGTGCAAACCCAACCCCATCAACACCAGCAACAGCACAAACCCCAGCGTCGCTCCGGCAACATGCCTTTGACTGGCGCGAAAGCCGAACTGCGCACCGGAACTCAACGCGACAATATTCACCGGCCCCGGCGTGATCGACGCCGCCAGCGCAAACGCCGCCATCGAAACAATCAGACTCATCGCACACCTGCTTCAAATCGAGGAACAAGGTGCACACGGTATCGAGCGCCCGATCCTCGGTATTGAAGAAAATGCCCCTGTGATCCTGATCGTTCCCACGTTCTGCGTGGGAAGGTAGCCCGGGACGCTCCGCGTTCCTTCCAGAGCCGAACGCAGAGCGTCCGTTGAGGCATTCCTTTGCTGCGCGTGGGAACGATCAACAGAATGCCCCTGACGCTCCCACACAAGAATCGATGCTCAGTCCAGGCGCGGCACGGTGAAGCGGAACTCGCTGCCCTGCCCCGGTTCGCTCTCGGCGACGATCCGCCCGCCGTGGGCTTCGACGATGCCTTGGGTGATGTACAAACCGAGGCCGGTGCCGGTCGGGTTGCCCTCTTTCACCGTCCAGTAACGGTCGAACACGTGCGGCAGATGCTCCTTGGGAATGCCTTCACCGCTGTCGCGCACGGTGAAGACGATTTCATCGCCGACGGAAGTAGCATGCACGCCCACCGTGCCCAGCCGCGGCGTGAACTTGATGGCATTGCCGACCAGATTCGACAGCACCTGGAACAGCCGCTCCGGGTCGGCGTGGATACGCAGATCAGGATCGGCGTCGAAGGAAATGCTGATGTCCTTGTCCAGTGCCAGCGGCGCGAGCAGCGCCTGCGCCTCCTCGAACATCTGCCCGACGTCGAGTTTCTGCGGGGTGATGGAGTAGCGCCCGGCATCGATTTTCGAGGTATCGAGCAGGTCTTCCAACAGCGTGTTCATGCGTCCGGCGGCCTGTTGCATGGTGTCGATGGCCGTGGAGATCCGGCGCGAAGTGTGCGGGCCGTCGGAGCTGAAGGCCTTCTGCATCATGCCGCAGAGCATCGAGATCACGGTCATCGGGTTACGCAGATCGTGCGACACCACCGCCACCAGCTCATCGCGGGCGCGCACGGCTTCCTGCTCGCGGCGCACCTGCCGGGCCAGATCGTTTTCCAGCGCCGAACGCCGCAGATCATTGGCGGCGAACAGATCGCCGTGGCTCCACTTGGTGGAGATCCCGGCCATCTCGACCTTCCAGATTTCGAACGAAGTGCGCGGGCGCAAACGCAGGCCGGCGTCGGAGTTTTCCAGGTCCAGCGGCTTGCGCGGATCGCCGCTCCAATTGATGTTTTCCCTGACCTCGGGACGGAACCAGAACACGCCGTTGTCCACCGGTTTCGGCAGGCTCATGGCGAGCACGCCGCTGGCCACCTGCTGATACTGCGCAGCCGGCGGGTAGACGCTGGCCAGGTGATGACTGGCAAACACCGCCTCGCCGCGGTCCTGCAACCACTTGTGCAAGGCGCGAATGTCTTCCGGCTCCGGGCAGTTGCCGTAGCGGTGCAGTTGTTTGTCTTCGATGATCGCGATACCGCCGGCATTGGTCAGCGCCATCAAGGTCTGCGGCTGATTGGCCAGACCGTCGAAGACGTTCTGCGGCGAGTCGATCATCGCTTGATTGAGCAGCGCCAACGCCTCGACTTTTTCTTCGCGCTGACGGCTGATCTCCAGCGCTTCCATGGCACTGATCTGCAGCGACAGCACCTGGCCGATGGTCTGACAGGCCGCACGCAACTCGTGCGGCACATGCAGCGGCTGGCGATTGCCGCAACTGATCAAGCCCCAGAGCTTGTCGCCCTTGAGCAGGGAAATGCTCATCGACGACAGCACGCCCATGTTCTTCATGTACTGGCAGTGGATCGGCGACACGCTGCGCAGCGTGGCAAAACTCAGGTCCAGTGGCGTATTGGTGTCCGGGCGCAACTTCGGCACCAGCGGCACCGGCTGGTAGTCGGCATTGGGGATGATCCGCAACCAATTGGTGCGATACAGCTCGCGCGCCTGCTCGGGAATGTCCGACGCCGGGAAAAACAGGCCATTGAACACTTCCATCGACGGGTCAGAGGCTTCGGCGATGACCTGACCGTGGCCCTCCTCCTCGAAACGATAGATCAGCACCCGGTCGTAACCGGTCATGGCCTGGATTTCCTTGACGCTGATGTCGTACAGCGCCTGCAACGTGGTGGCCGCTTGCAGACGCTGGAGCATGCGCCCCAGATGGGTCTGATTGCCGGCGACGTTGCGCGGCTGGAAGTTTTCGACGTGGATTTCCAGTTCGAGGATCAGCACGCCCTGATGGCGATGCAGCAAGCCCTCGAACGCGGTGCCGTTGAGGCGCAAGCGCAGCGGCTGCAAGTCGGACAGCGACGGTTGCAGCAAGGCTTCGCGCACTTGCGCCGCTTCGGCATCGCCAATCAGGCCTTCCAGCGGCTGCCCGATCAGGCTTTGCGGCGCGCGGCCCAGCAGGGTTTCGACGTTGGCGCTGACCTGAATGATCACCAACTCAGGCTCGCTCAGGGTCAGCAACAAACCGTGGGGCTGGATCGCGCCGGGGAAACGAATCGGCTCGTCGGCACAGTTGGCCAGCAGTTCTTCAAAGGCTTCTTTATCTTGCGGGTTCATGCCAGTACCTCCCGGCTTTCGAGCCAGCGCTCGAAACAGCTGAATGTGGTTTGTGCTGCCGTGACGACAGCGGCGCGCTCGGTGGCGCTCATTGGCCGACCGCCGAGGTATTCGATGAAGTCACGCCAGCGCCGACCCGTGGCGGCGCCGTAGATATCGAGAAAAGCCGCGCCGTTATCGGCTTCCAGGCCTAACCGGGCGGAGATTTCCCGGCGCAGAATCTGCCCGCCGAGCGTCGCGCCTTCGAGGACGTAGAGCACGCCAAGGCAGGCGGCGCTTGAATCGATCACTGGCAGGCGAGCGCACATCGGCAGGTTATCCAGCACTTGCGGGGTCACGCCCAGCGCTTGCAGGTCGCGGCGTAACGTCGGGGTCTTGAGGCGAGGCGTCAGGTCGAAATCGTCGGGGACTGAACCGCTGCGCTGCAATGCGTCTTCCAGCGGCGCATAGAAACCGTAATAGGCCTGCATCAGGCGCTCAAAAGCGTGTGTATCAAGGGTATCGGAGAAGAACGGAAGGCGTTTTTCCAGTGCGATGTGCAGCTCGGCAGTGCCGGCCCGCAGATCTTGCAGCACCGGTGGCACATAAACTTCACGGGCCTTTGCTTGCATGTAGATCGCTCTTGGTGGGGCCGCCTGGGGCCATTCGGGGTGTGTTAAATGTCGGGTGAAATCTTACACGGCAAAACGACATTTCTGACCGCATGGATCATTTTTTCTGAAGAAACCCTCGCCCTCAGATTTTTCAGAGTTCCCTCGCGCACGAAAAGTTCGCCGCGATTTCACAATGCCATCCCGGCCGCTGTACCGCGACAGCTCCGCGTGACTGTATGGGTCGGCTGAGACGATGGCTGTGATAAAAATATTGTTCCCGTCACCGGAGCCCGTGCCATGGATCTTGCCACCCTTTCGCTGTTTCTCCCGGCCTGTTTCGCCCTGAACATGGCCCCCGGGCCGAACAATCTGCTGTCGGTGAGCAACGCTACGCGTTATGGCTTTCGGCGCGCCTGCACGGCGGGTATCGGGCGGATTCTGGCATTCGCCGGGATGATCGCTCTCGCCGGCGCGGGATTGTCGGTGGTGTTGCAGACCTCGGAATGGTTGTTCCACGCGATCAAGATCGTCGGCGCGGCGTATCTGTTGTATCTGGCCTGGCAGTTGTGGCGAACCAATCCTGAGGCCGAGCAACTGAAAACCGGCACGGCGGTCGGCTTCTTCGCGTTGGCGCGGCAGGAGTTTCTGGTGGCGGCGGGCAATCCAAAGGCCATTCTGCTGTTTACCGCATTCCTGCCGCAGTTCGTCGACCCGGCGCGCCCGGTGCCGGCGCAATTTGCCGTGCTCGGCGTGCTGTTTCTGCTGCTGGAATGGATCGCCATCAGCGCCTACGCGTGGATGGGCCTGCACATGCGCCGCTGGTTCGCCGAGCCGCGCGGCAAACGGATCTTCAATCGTTGCTGCGCGGGCCTGCTGTCGGCGGCCGCTTCGGTGCTGTTGATGGCGAAACGCGCTTAAGCCTCGGACGGACCTTTGAGTTCGACCTGATTGCCGTCCGGGTCAAAGCAGTACAGCGACAACCCTTTGCCTTCAGCGCCGAATCGTGACTCGGCTTTTGCCACGCTCAGGCCGAACGTTTGCAGATGTTCAATCAGCGCCGCTTCATCGAACGGTTCGATGCGCAGGCAGAAGTGATCGACATTACGCTGCTCGCTGCCGGCCGCCCCGCCGCCCTTGCGACCGAGCTCGCCTTGCAGGTCGACGAGGTCGATCATCGACGTACCGGCGCGCAGGTGTATCAGGCCCAGCGGTTCGTTGCGCTTGACCACTTCGGCGCCGAACACCTGTCCGTAAAAATCGATGCTGCGTTGCAGATCGGCGACGCGCAGGACGATGTGATCGATATGTTGAATGGAAAATGGATGCATAAGCCCGGCACCTCGAAAACTTGTTAGCTACCCGTGGGCGGCGATTTTTTTGGGACGCGGAGCGTCCCGGGCGGCATTCCCACGCAGAGCGTGGGAACGATCTGGCAACTCGGTCATTGTGGTGCAGAATCGAAAAAATTCACTGTCGATTTTTCGGTGGAGCCATCGACAATCTGGTTTTACTCTCAGCCCATGAACATACATACCGCTGTCCTGCCGCCCCACGCCGAAATGGTTCGCGCCATGCTCGAACGCGACACTGCCTACGAAGGCGTGTTCTTCACGGCGGTGAAAACCACCGGGATCTTCTGCCGCCCCAGTTGTACGGCGCGCAAGCCGAAACCGGAGAACGTCGAGTTCTTCGCCCATGCCGATGATTGCCTGTCGGCGGGCTATCGCGCCTGCCTGCGCTGCAAACCACTGGACGCGGCGGCCATCGCGCCGGACTGGGTGCAGCGTTTGCTCAAAGCCGTGGAGACCGACCCGGAGATGCGCTGGAGCGATGCGCAACTGCTCGCCGAAGGTATCGAGCCGCTGAAGCTGCGGCGCTGGTTCAAGCAACATTTCGGCATGACCTTCCACGCCTGGTTGCGCACGCGCCGGCTGGGCATGGCGCTGGGCGGGATCAAGCAAGGCACCTCTATTGACCACGCCGCGTTTGATTCGGGTTATGAATCGCTCAGCGGCTTTCGTGATGCGTTCCAGAAGTCCTTCCACATCACCCCGGGCCGTGCCCAACACAGCGAGCCGCTGCTGTTCACCCGGCTGACCACCCCGCTGGGGCCGATGATAGCCATGGCCGAACGCCGTGGACTGGTGTTGCTGGAATTCCTCGATCGCCCGGCGCTGACCCGCGAAGTCGAGGAGTTGCAGAATCGCTACGGCTACGCGGTCGCGCCGGGACACAACGCGCATTTGCAGCAGATCGAGCAGCAACTGGCGGCGTATTTCGCCGGCAAACTCAATGCATTCAGCGTACCGCTGCACTTGCCCGGCAGCGAGTTCGCCCGGCAGGTCTGGTCGGCGCTGCTGCAAATCCCTTACGGCCACACCAGCACCTACGGCGCCATCGCCGCCGGTCTGGGCAAGCCCGGCGCCAGTCGTGCGGTCGGCCTGGCCAACGGGCACAATCGGCTGTCGATTGTGGTGCCCTGCCATCGGGTGATCGGCGCGGATGGCTCGCTGACCGGCTATGGTGGTGGACAACCGCGCAAGGCGTTTCTGCTGCGGCTGGAAAATGCCGCCGTGCAGCTCACGCAATCCCTGGCATTCTGACCCGCCGAATCAACTGACAAGAAGGATTTTTGATGAACGCGCTCGCTACGCAGTTTCACCAGTTGCACCAGCAAGGCTTGTTGATTCTGACCAACGTCGCCGACGCCACCGGTGCGCGGCTGGTCGAGCACCTGGGCGGTAAAGCGGTGGCCACCAGCAGCGCCGCAGTGGCCTGGGCTCACGGCTCCCCGGACGGCAACACCCTGCCTCTTGAACGTCTGGTGTCGACGGTGGAAGCCATCGCCCGGGTGACCAGTATTCCATTGACCGTGGATGTCGAGGCCGGCTATTCCGATGACCTCGGGCGGATTGCTGAGGTGCTGGATGCGGTGATCGCGGCGGGTGCCGTAGGCATCAATATCGAGGACGGTTCTGCGGATCCGCAGTTGCTCGCGCGCAAGATCGAAGTGGCACGTCAGGTGGCCAACAAGCGCGAGGTGCAGCTGTTCATCAATGCGCGCACCGATGTCTATCTGAAAAGCCTTGTGCCGGCCGAGGATCGCGTCGCCGAAACCCTGCACCGCGCGGCGCTCTATCAAGCGGCCGGAGCGGATGGTTTGTTCGCGGCGGGCGTCACGTCGGCCTATGAAATCGAGGCAATCTGCAAAGGCACGGCGCTGCCGGTCAATGTCCTTGGTTTCGCCTGCCTGCCTTCACCGGAAGAACTGCAAGCGCTGGGCGTGCGGCGCTTGAGCGCGGGTTCCGGCATCGCCGAATTCCTCTATGGCGCCATGGGCGGGCTGGTGAAAAGCTTTCTGGCCAGCGGCAAACTCGATACCCATGACCTCAAGGCCTTCACCTACGGCGAAGTCAACGGCTTGCTGAAATAACATGGCCGACGCTTATGAAGCGGCCAGCGAGTTTCTGGCCGCGCTCGATCCGCACTGGCAGCGCCATATCGCAGCGGTCGGCCCGTGCCTGCATCAACCGCATCCGGCGCGTGATCCGTACGAGTCGCTGGTGCGGGCGATTGCTTATCAGCAACTGCATGCCAAGGCCGGGGATGCGATTGTCGGGCGGTTGGTGGGGTTGTTTCCTGGGCAGTCGTTTCCGCGTCCCGAGCAGATCCTTGCAACGGATTTTGATCGAATGCGCAGTTGCGGGTTTTCTGCGGGCAAGATTGCGACGATCCAGGGAATTGCCCAGGCGGCGCTGGATGGCGTGGTGCCGGATTACGCCACAGCGTTGGCGATGGACGATGAGGCCTTGATCGAACGTTTGGTCAGTTTGCGCGGGGTGGGTCGCTGGACGGTCGAAATGTTGCTGATTTACAGCCTGGAACGCATGGATATTTTGCCGGCGGACGACTTTGGAGTGCGTGAGGGTTATCGGCGGTTGAAGGGGTTGGAGGTGCAGCCGACGCGTAAGCAGATGGTTGAGATCGGGTTGGCGTGGCGGCCGTATCGGACGGTGGCGGCGTGGTATTTGTGGCGGGTGCCTAAACCGCTGCCCTCACCCTAGCCCTCTCCCAGAGGGAGAGGGGACTGATTGGGGGATATTGAAGATTTACACCGACTTGAAATAGCGACTGTGAATCCATGATCGCCAAGACTTTCTGAAACCCATAAGCGACTGCCCTCACCCTAGCCCTCTCTCAAAGGGAGAGGGAACTGATTGGGGAGATTGGAGATTTACACCGAATTGAAATAGCGTCTGTGAATCCAAGATCGCCAAGACTTCTCAAACCCATAATCGACTCGGTTTTTCAGGTCGATGTTTAACGCAAGACACCTCGGTCGGCTCGCTCTCCCTCAGGGAGAGGGCTGGGGTGAGGGTCAGCTTTTCACAGCCCGGACTTCAACCGACTGAACGCCCTGATCAACGCCCGATTGAACGCCTTGCCATTGTCATTCTTGCTATACAGCGAAGCCCGCACCTGCTCAGGCGGATACGTCCCCGGATCATTGCGAATCGCTGCCTCCACCAAGCCATCCGCCGCCGTGATCGCATTGGCGTAATGAATGGTGTCGGTGATCGGCGCAATCACCTGCGGCGTCATCAAATAATCCATCAACGCCAACCCCGCTTGGGGATGCGGCGCGTCCTTGGGCACGACCATGGCATCGAACCAGATCAACGTGCCCTCTTTCGGAATCCGGTAACTCAACTTGAACGGCTTATGTGCCGCTTCCGCCTGCCCCGCCGCGATGGCGACGTTGCCGTTCCACGACATCGCCACGCAGGTATTGCCGTTGGCCAGATCGCTGATGTTCAGGTCATTGTCGAAGTAACGAATGTACGGCCGGATCTTCGCCAATTGCTGCTCGGCGAGTTTCAAGTCATCGAGATTTTGCCGATTGATGTCCAGTCCCATGTACTTCATGACAGCGGCGAATACTTCGTTGGGATCGTTGAGCAGACTCACCCCGCAATCGGCGAATCTGGACACCACCGCCGGATCAAACAACATCGCCCAACTGTCCGTCGGCGCCTCGGCTAACCGCTGCTTGATCGCCTCCTCCTGATAGCCGACGCCGGTGGTGCCCCAAGCGTAAATCCCGGCGTAACGATTGCCCGGATCGAACACTGCCATGTGCTGGCGGAACTCCTCGCCAACCCCGGCAAAATGCGGTAGCCGGGCCTTGTCCAGCGGCTGAATCGCGCCGCTCTCGATGGCGCGCGACAGGTGCTGTCCGGCGGTCAACACCAGGTCGTAGCCGCTGCGCCCGGTGAGCAATTTGGTCTCGACGGTTTCCAGCGAATCGAAGTGATCGGCGACCACATGAATGCCGGTCTGCGCCTCGAAATTCTTCAGGGTATCCGGCGCCAGGTACTCGCCCCAGATGTACAGATTAACCACCGGTCTGGCCGTGTCGGCAGCCTGCACACACAAGGATGCAAGCACCAGCAATAACGCTTGAGTCAGTTTGTGCAGGCGCATGGTCAGGCTCCTTTTTTCGAGCCGGCGTATTGCGGCATGGTGATACACGCGACGTTGCCGCCACCGAGGAGGATTTCCCGGGAGTTTTCAATGCCGACGATTTTGTGCTGCGGGAACAGTTCGGCCAGCGTCGCCATCGCGACTTTGTCGTTGCGATCCCCGAACAGCGGAACCACGATCGAGTTGTTGCCGGCGTAGTAGTTGATGTACGACGCGCAGATTTTCGTGCCGGCCTGACGGGTGTGGGTGCTGTCCTGCTGATCGAGGCCGTCGGCTTCTTCGGCGGTCCACTCAAGCACGTCCGGTTGCGGCAGTTTGTGCACGATCAACTCGCGGCCACGGCTGTCGCGGGTGCTGCGCAAGATGTCGTAAGCCTCCTGATAGATTTCCCACTGCGGATCGTCACGGTTGTCGGTCCATTGCAGCACCACTTCACCGGGACGCACGAAACAGGCGAGATCGTCGACATGGCCGTCGGTTTCGTCGAACTTGCAGCCGCGTGGCAGCCAGATGACTTGCTCGGCGCCGAGATAATCGGTCAGGCGCCGGGTGACTTCGTCCTTGCCCAGATGCTGATTGCGATTGCGGTTGAGCAGGCATTGTTCGGTGGTGAGGATGCTGCCCTCGCCGTCGCTCTGGATGCCGCCCAGCTCGGCGATCAGCGGCGCGCGGTAGCGGTCGAAACGCTCGATCTCGAGGATCTTGCTGGCGATCTGATCATCCTTGTCCCACGGATAATAGAGACCACCGTCGAGCCCGCCATAGGCGTTGAACTCGAAGTCGACGCCGCGCACTTCACCGCTCTGATCGTTGACCACGAAGCATGGGCCGCTGTCGCGGAACCAAGTGTCGTTGCAGGTCATCTCGACCACACGCACTTGCGGCGGCAACTGCCGGCGCGCCGTGGCGAATTGCGCGGCGGAGGCACAGACGGTGACCGGTTCACTGTGGGAGATGGCGGTGACGATCTGCACCCAGACCTTCTGCGCCGGTTTCGCGCCGTTGCGCCAGACATCGGTGCGCTCCGGCCAGCCGAGCCAGCAGCCGGACTTGGCTTCGAATTCGCCGGGCAGACGGAAGCCGTCCTGTTTGGGGGTGGAGTCGAGCAAACGTGCCATGGTCAAACCTCGTCTTCGCGATGGGATTGGAATGACCACAGGCTAAGGGCGCACGCAGCACGCCCGCCAACGATGAATATTACGGAACAGTTGAATTCAACTCATCAATCGGCCAGTTGATCGTTGAACCATTCGAGCATCTGCGCCACCGCCGGGCGCTCCAGCCGCAGCCGTTCGCAGACCAGTGCGTACTGGCCGAGCGCGGTCATGCTGGAGGCGAAGGGCCGCACCAGCCGACCACTCTGTAAATCCTCCTGCGCGGTGAGGTTGTCGCCCATCGCAACGCCCTGCCCCTGCGCCGCGGCTTCCAGCGCCAGACCGGCGTGGGCGAAATACAACTGACGCTGCGGGCGTTGATCACCGGCATGGCTGGTCAGCCAGGCGGTCCAGGTCTTGCCGTCCTGATCGTCGTGCAGCAGGCAGTGGCGGGCCAGATCCTTCGGGGTTTTCAAGGTGCCCTGGTTGAACAAGCCCGGGCTGCACACCGGAAAGAACTGCAAGGCTGGCAGCGGCCGCACGAAGTAGGCGCTACTGTCCACCGGGCCGGTGCCGTAGGTGATCGCCAGGTCGATGTCTTCGCCCGGTGCACTGGCGTCAATCGGTTGTTCGTAAAGGTGCAAGGTGATGTGCGGATAGCGCGCATAGAAGTCGGTGAGGCGACTCATCAACCACTTCTGCGCAAGTTCGGCGGTGACGGCCAGCCTGAGCACGGCCAGCGAGGACGGATCGCGCAACTCATCGCAGGCATCGCCGATCAGTTCGAAGGCCTGTTGCAGACTCTGCATCAGACGCCCGGCGGCGATGGTCGGACGGATCTGCCGGCCTTCGCGGATGAACAACGGCACGCCGAGTTGCTCTTCGAGCTGGCGGATCTGATGGCTGACGGCGCTGTCGGTGACGCACAGTTCGGCGGCTGCCCGACCGAAATGCGCATGGCGAGCGGCGCATTCGAAGGTGCGCAGGGCGGCCAGTGAGGGAAGTCGTCGCATGGGAGGTGGTCCGTTTTTTGTGGGTCATGCTGACTGGGCTGTGGGTCTGCGTCCAGCCCCATTACCCTCACCCCAGCCCTCTCCCAAAGGGAGAGGGAGCCGATCGGGGGATATTGAGGATTTACGCCGACCTGAACGTGCTTGGGTGAATCCATAATCGACTCGGGTTTCCAGGTCGATGGATGACGCAAGACAACTCGGTCAGTCCCCTCTCCCTCTGGGAGAGGGTTAGGGTGAGGGGCCTTTGACTGTATCGCACTGTATACCCCGAAGCCGCAGACACACCAAAAGCACAATCCCCCACCCCGCCGACACACACCCGATACACCCCAGCGCTGAAATGCCCCGGTCGATTTCACTCAATTCATCGGAGCTGCACCATGACCACCACCCTTTCAACCGCCGTCAAAGCCCTGCACCTGAACCTCGACCGCGCCGGCACCTGGCTGGCCCCACTGACGCTGCGCCTGTTCATCGCCTGGGAATTCTTCGAATCCGGGCTGGAGAAATTCAACGGGCAGAACTGGTTCGAAGACATTCAGGACAAATTCCCCTTCCCGTTCGATCACCTGCCGGCAACGCTGAACTGGGAGCTGTCGATGTGGGCCGAACTGATCTGCGCCCTGGCGATTCTGCTGGGCTTCGGCACGCGCGTCTCGGCGATTTCGCTGATGGTGGTAACGGTCGTGGCCACCGCCGCCGTGCACTGGCCTGCCGATTGGTCGTCACTGAGTGAGCTGGCGCAGGGTTATGCGATCACCAACAAAGGTTTCGGCAACTTCAAGCTGCCGGCGATTTACCTGGCCGCACTGCTGCCGCTGATATTCACCGGGGCTGGCAAGTTGAGTGTCGATGCAGGGCTGGCGCGGGTGTTCTGGAACACCCGCACCCGCTGAGGTTCAATGCGCCCGATCAAGCCCGGCGAGCAAGGCGTTGTCACGGCTGTAGATGTCCGGCGCGTAACGCACGCGCCCGTTGTGGTCGACCTGTGCCGTCCAGTAAGTCATCAGGATCGGCACTGGCGCCGACAGGCGAAATTCGTGAGTGGTGCCGGTGGCCAGCAAGGTCTCGGTGCGGGCCTTCTCTGCCGGAGTGAGCAGCAAGTCGCGCAGTTGCATCGGATGCTCGACCCGTACGCAGCCGGAACTGAACGCGCGCGGGCCTTTCTCGAACAGCGCCTTGCTCGGCGTGTCGTGCAGGTACACCGAGAACGGATTGGGGAAGCGGATGACCATTTGCCCCAACGGATTGCGCGGTCCGGCGTCCTGACGCAGAAGAATGTTGCCGGGGTTGTCCCAATCGATGTCCGCTGCCGCCAGCGGCTGACCGTTGGCATCGAGTACTTGCAGATTCTGCCGACTGAGGAAGGTCTGGTCCTTGCGGATTTCCGGCAGTTTGTCTTCTTTCCAGATGGTCGGCGGCACGGTCCAGGTCGGGTTCAGGGTCAGGCGTGTCACCCGGGATTTGAGCAACGGCGTCTGGCGCTCGGCACGGCCCACCTGAGTGCGTGTTTGCCACACGGCGACACCGCCCTGGTACAGCGTCAGTTCGGCAGCGGCGACGTTGACCAGCAAGCCATCGGGTTCCAGGTCCTGGGCCATCCAGCGGAAGCGTTCGAGGTTGACCCGCAACTGTTCGCGGCGGGTCAGCGGGCTGATGTTGAGTTCGGCAATCGTCCCCGGCCCGACCACACCGTCGGCCTGCAACGAATGGTTGGCCTGAAAACGCTTCACCGCGTCGACCAGCACACCCTCGTAAGCATTGCCCGGCGTGCCGATGGCATGGGCCAGATAGCCTTCGTTGTAGAGCCGCTGAGCCAGTTCCGGCACGCGTTTGTCTTCCATGGCCGGGCGCAGCAACGGCCCGTTGCCCACTGATTGCCATTGCGGCAAGGCTTTGAGCCGTTGCGCCGCATAGAGCTGACGCAGGTCCTGATATTGCGCCAGACGCGGACGCGCCAGATCGAACGCGGCAGGAATGTCGTGCAGACCCGGAACGGCGATGGCCAACAATTCCGCCTGACGGTCACGCGGGGAGTCGTCGGCGTGCCACAACGGTTCGAAGTGCGATTGCAGCAGGCGACCGTAATGCAGGTCCTGCAGGGCCTGGAGGTAGTTGCGACTGATGTCGATGTCGGCACACAACTCGCCGTCCTGCGGCGCGACAGTCGCGATCGGATAACGTTTTGGATTGAGGCCATCATCGGCCAACAGCTGCAATTGCGCCTGCAAAGCCGGCAAACGTACCGATTCGCTGGCCCACACCGGCATCCAGTCCTGCTGCTGATAGAAGGCCTGCAATTGCGTCAACGCCGGGCCGTTGAGGTGCGCGGCAATCGCCGGACACGATTGCGCCAGACTGATCAACACCGCCTGCAACGGACTTTGCGGCTCGACCGGCAATTCGGCCGGTGGCGTTGGCAATGTCTCCAGCGGCGGCAGCGGCTCATCGGCACACGCGACAAACGGCGCAGCGAGCAAACAAATGCTCAAGTAGCATGCGTACTTTTTGAACAACTGCTTTACTCCAATCCATGGCCGTCTTGATGATGGCCAACCTTACATCAGGTGCGCTGAACAGTCAGGCTCGATCGACGGGCTTGCGGGTATTGACTGGGAGTCAGGAGCCAAAGTGCCAAATATGTAGCAAGTGAGGACACTTTATAAAATGTTGACGTTTTTGCGCCGACTTCTGTTGACCACCGCGACCCTTGTCGTGGTGTCCAGTCCAGTTTTTGCCGCCGGCAAACCATCGCCGGTTCTCTTCACCAGCCTCGCGCACGCCGCGCCAGAACTCAATCCCCAGGCGCTGAAAGGCGCTTTGAACGCCATGCAATGCGCGGTCAACAACGGTGCGAAACCGTCCCGCCACCTGGCGATCATCGACTATTCGCAACCGTCGACCGAACGCCGACTGTGGATCTTCGACCTCAGTAAAAAGAAGTTGGTGCTGCGCGATCTGGTCGCCCACGGCTCCAATTCCGGAGAAAACTTCGCCACGCAGTTTTCCAATGTCGAAGGCAGCTATCAGTCCAGCCTTGGCCTGTTCCGCACCCAGGAAAGCTACGAAGGCACCCACGGTTATTCGCTGCGCATGGACGGTCTGGAGCCGGGCTTCAATGACATGGCCCGTGATCGCGCGATCGTCATTCACGCCGCCAGTTATGTGAACCCGTTGTGGAGCAAGAAACAGGGGCGCATCGGCCGCAGCCAGGGTTGCCCGGCGGTACGGCCGCAGATCGCCAAACAGGTGATCGACCGGTTGAAGAATGGCCAGTTCATGTTTTCGTGGTACCCGGATCAGCGCTGGTTGAAGTCCTCGCCCTACCTGAACTGCCAGCCGCAGCAGGTGGCGAGCATCCTCAACACGCACGCGAGCTGACAAACACCCGACAACCCCTGTGGGAGCGAGCCTGCTCGCGAAAGCGGTGTGTCATCACTGGAGATGCTGGCATTGCCGGCCCCTTCGCGAGCAAGCTCGCTCCCACATTTGATCGCGGTTCGGCCGAAGATTTACTGATCAACCCGATCCCTGTGGGAGCGAGCTTGCTCGCGAAAGCGGTGTGTCAGTCTCTGGAGATATTGGCTGTGCCGGCCTCTTCGCGAGCAGGCGAAGGCCTACAGTTGAATTGCGCTCGGCTGATGATCAGGGCTATCAACATCAATGCTGAGGCGACGCCAAAAGTGATGTGCAATCCGCGGGCTATGGCCATTGCCGGCGCCTGCGTCGGATCCCCCGCCGCCAGCGCGAACACCGCCCCCATCACCGCCGCACCAGTAATCAAGCCGAGGTTGCGCGCCAGTCCGAGCATCGCCGAGACCACGCCGCGTTGATCCTGACGAACACCGGCCATCAATCCGGTATTGTTGGCCGCCTGAAACAACGCATAACTGATGGCGACCACGGTGATCGGCAACAAATACCCAAGTAGCCCCAGACTCATCGGCAACAGTGCCAACAAACCACAACCGCAGGCCATGGCGAACAATGCCCCCGGCACGATCCGCCGCGCACCGAAGCGATCCACCAGACGTCCCGCCGGCACACCGCCAAACGCAGATAACAACGGCCCAACCGATAACGCCAGGCCGACCACGGCACTGCTTAGACCCAACCCACGACTCAGGTAAAACGGTCCCACCACCAGCGTGGTCATCATCACCGTTGTCACCAGCAAGGTCAGCGCCAGGCTGCTGCTCAAGCGCCGCTCAGCGAACAGTGACAAACGAATCAGCGGCGCCTTGGCCTTCTTCTCGATCAGGAAGAACAACCCCGCGCCGCCCAGGCTGGCCAGCAGTAACGGCAACATGAAACCTTCAAGTGTCATTGCCAGCGCATAGGCCGCCAGCGTGAACACCAGCGCCGCGCTGCCAGAGTAATCGAAGGCCACACGCGGTCCCGCTGCCCGATCCGCCGGCAGAAAGCGATACACCAGCCAGGCATTGAGCAACCCCAACGGCACGTTGAGCAGGAAAATCGCCTGCCAGCCGACATGCGCCATCAACAGCCCACCCAGCGACGGTCCGAGGGTGGTGCCGGTGGCTGACATCGTCGCCAGCAACCCCATCGCACTGCCCGCCCGCGCCTTCGGCACTGCATCGGCCACCAGTGCCACCGTCAAGGCGAACATGATCGCTGCGCCAACGCCTTGCACCGCCCGAGCGCCAATCAGCCAAGCCAGTCCCGGTGCCAGCGCGCAGGCCAGCGAAGCGCTGGTGAAAATGCCGATCCCGATCAACAGCAATCGCCGCCGACCGAAACCATCGCCCAGACGCCCCACGCTGACAATCAATGTGGTGATCGCCAGCAAGTAAGCGAGCACGATCCATTGCACCTGTTGAAACGTCGCCTCGAACGCCGTCGCCAGAATCGGCAAGCCTGCATTAGCAATGCTGGTGTCCAGCGACGGCATCAACATCGACAGGGCCAGACTGGTCAGTGCCCAGCGGGCGGGAGTGCTCAAGGGTTCTCGGGGCATGGGAGGCTCGCAGCGCAAAGGTGATCTGGCATAGCCTGAGCCTCGACAACACCCGGCGCAAGACGCATGCTTTGCACTCGATACCTGCATGGGACGCCATGTCATGACTACGCCGGACCTGAACCTGCTGATCACCCTCGACGTCTTGCTGCGCGAAGGCAGCGTCGCCCGCGCCGCCAAATGTCTGGGGCTGAGCCCATCGGCCATGAGCCGCGCCCTCGCCCGTCTGCGCGAAACCACGGGCGATCCGTTGCTGGTGCGCGCGGGGCGAGGTCTGGTGCCGACGCCCCGCGCACTGGAATTGCGCGAACGGGTCAGTCATCTGGTGCAGGAAGCCGAGGCGGTTTTGCGCCCCGCCGAAGTGCTCGACCCGCGCCGGTTGCAACGCACCTTCACCCTGCGCAACACCGACGGCTTTGTCGAAACCTTTGCCGCCACCCTGCTCGCGCGCATCGCCGAAGAAGCACCCGGCGTGCGCCTGCGTTTTGTGCAGAAAGCCGACAAGGACAGCACGCCGCTGCGCGAAGGTCGTGTCGATCTGGAAACCGGCGTGGTCGACGACAGCACCGACCCGACGCTGCACAGCCGCATCCTGTTTCAGGATCAATGGATCGGTGTAGTGCGTGAGGGACATCCGTTGAGCGCGGGGAAAATCACTGGCAAGCGCTTTGCCGGCGGCCAGCACATTCTTATCTCAAGACGCGGGCGCAGCAGCGGCCCGGTCGACGAAGCGTTACTCGCGTGCGGACTGACGCGGGACATCGTTACCTCATTCGGTGGGTTCTCGGCGGCGCTGACGCTGGTGCGTGAATCAGACCTGATCGCCACGGTCCCGCAGCGCCATACCAGCAAACTGCGCACGGGCCTGCACAGTTTCGCCCTGCCCTTCGTAATGCCGGACATCAGCGTGTCGATGCTCTGGCACCCGCGCATGGACGCTGACCCGGCGCATCGCTGGTTGCGCGAGTGTGTCCGGCAGGTCTGCGCTTAACGCGCGTCGCCACCGGCCG
Organism: Pseudomonas sp. A34-9; assembly: GCF_029543085.1. NCBI lineage: Bacteria > Pseudomonadati > Pseudomonadota > Gammaproteobacteria > Pseudomonadales > Pseudomonadaceae > Pseudomonas > Pseudomonas sp. A34-9. Next base: position 3,934,701 of record NZ_CP119967.1, read on the forward strand.
GTTTGTAGAAGAGGAATTTCCCGGTTTCGGCAGTCTTGCGGTACTCCTTGGCCCAGCTCGGATGCACGTTGCGGTCATGGAAATACAGGGCGCCGTTGGTGCGATCCTTGAGTTGGCGGTTCAGCGCTTTGCCGGCGATTTGCTTGGCCAGCGCGTATTCGGCGTCTTCCTTGACCTGATCCGGCTTGCCATCGCACCACCAGGAAAACTGGCAACTCTTGGTTTCCGAACCTTGTTTGACGACAGCGCACACCGTGTCGGGAAACCCTTCGTGGCCCAGGCGATTCATGACCACACTGGCCACGGCTTCCATTTCCGGGGTGTCCCTGCCCTTGGCTTCCCAATAGATACTGCGCGCAAGGCAGGTGATCGGATCGTCCAGCGGCGCAGCGCCGGCCGGGTCGACCGCTTGCGCTTCAGTCGGGGTAATGGCTTCGGATTTCGGCGCCGGTGCAGCGCTCACCTTGTCTGCCGCTTTCTCCTCCAGCACTTGGGCTTTCTCTTCAGCCTGCGCTTTGATCGGGGCCTGTTCGGTGGCCCAGGCTGAGCCTGCCAACAGGGTGAATAAGAGACAACCCGCCCAGCCTTTCAATCCCATGTCTGTTCTTCCGGCAGCGCCCGATGCGGGCAAGGTGTTACGTCGGGGAGACACCCGGTTTCCGGGGCCTTCGGAGAGTGTAGACGGCAAATCCAGAGGCAAAGTTGCGCAGAAAAACGGCTGGATGAAGAAAAAAGACATTGCACTCACCGGGGGCGTTTCGCGCATCATAGGCGCATTCAGCTCAAGGGAGATTTCCATGCGCTTCATGCCATCCGTTTTGCGTCTTGCCGCGTTGTCCGTGGGCGTTGTGTTTGCCATCCCGGCGCTGGCCGGCGATGAGTCGCAATTGATCGAATCGATCAACAGCTACCGCAGCCAACCACAGCGTTGCGGTTCGCAGGCATCGAATGAACTGCCACCGCTGTCGGCGGATCCACGGCTGAGATTACGCGCCAGCGGTGCGGTCGACCTGCAGCAAGCCATGGCCAGCGCCAGTTATCCGATGGTCAATGTGCAGGCGATCACGCTCAACGGCCCGCGTGATGCAGCGTCGGCGATGCAGGCGATTCAGGAGAGTTTCTGTCAGGTGGTGCTCGATCCGCAGTTTGTCGACGTCGGTGTCAGCCGCGACGACCGCGACTGGCGCATCGTGCTGGCGCGGCCGCTGCTGTCGGCCAAATTGGGCGATGCGCAAAGTGAAGGACAGAAATTGCTGAGTGAACTGAACGTCGCTCGCAGTCAGGCACGTCAGTGTGGTGGTCAGGCTTTTGCCGCTGCCGCACCGCTGGCCTGGAACGCGGCGCTGGGCACGATCGCCCAGGATCACAGCCGCGACATGGCCAACAACAATTACTTCGACCACAAGGACCGCGACGGCCGCACCCCGGGCGATCGCGCTGAACTCGCCGGTTACAGCGGGCAACAGGTCGGCGAAAACATCGCCGCCGGGCAAGACACCGTGCACAAAGTCGTCGAAGGCTGGCTCGCCAGCCCCGGCCACTGCGCCAACCTGATGAACCCGCAATACCAGGAACTCGGCGCCGCCTACGCCACCGACCCGAAAAGCAGCGCGGGGATCTACTGGACCGCGATGTTCGGCGCGCAGTAAACCGCTCTCAAGTTCATCACCCTCCCACAGGGTTCGGCGGTGTTTACACATTCTCTGACTTGCACAAATCCCTGTAGGAGTGAGCCTGCTCGCGATGAGGCCAGTACATTCAACATCAACGTTGTCTGACCTGACGCCTTCTAGAGCAGGTTCACTCCTACAGGGTTCGGCAGTGTTTACACATTCTCTGACCAGCACAAATCCATGTAGGAGTGAGGCTGTTACAAAACATTGTCTAATCGCTATTAATGACCGCCTTATCGAAAGCATCTATCACGGCTAAAAACCCTTTATTTACGGGGTGTTGCGAAACTAACAAGGCAACTTTCGGCGAAAAACAATTCATCATCGACGGCATCAATCAGCTGTTCATTAACAGTGATTGGACGGTACTGAAAGTTAGCCATAACCTGCGCTGACCGAATCCCTTCAACCGGGGTTTTCATTCCTGCGAGGCTGTCATGTCAGAGCGTGTCTTGATCGATGGTTACAACCGCCGCGTCGACTATCTGCGCATGTCGGTGACCGACCGCTGCGACTTCCGCTGCGTCTATTGCATGGCCGAAGACATGCAGTTTCTGCCAAGGCAAAAAATCCTCACGCTGGAAGAGATCTATCAACTGGCGCAGCGCTTTGTGGCGCTCGGGACACGCAAGATTCGCCTCACCGGCGGCGAGCCGCTGATCCGTCCGGGCGTGGTCAAGTTGTGCGAGCAGATCGCCGCCCTGCCCGGCCTGCGCGAGCTGTGCATGACCACCAATGGTTCGCAATTGGGCAAACTCGCCGCGCCGCTGTTCGACGCCGGGGTCAAACGCCTGAACATCAGCCTCGACAGCCTCGATGCGCAGCGCTTCAAACAGATGACCCGCACCGGCGATCTGGCGCAGGTGATCAACGGCATCGATGCCGCGCGCAAGGCCGGTTTTACCCGCACTAAACTCAATGTCGTGGTGATGCAGGGCCGCAATGATCAGGAGATCAACGATCTGGTCAGCTTCGCGATCGACCGCCAGCTCGACATCTCCTTCATCGAAGAGATGCCGTTGGGGATTATCAGCGAACACAGTCGTGCCGAGTCGTTTTTCTCCAGCGCCCAGGTGCGCGAAAAGATTGCCGAACGCTACACCCTAATCGACTCGGCGGAATCGACTCAAGGTCCGTCGCGTTACTGGCGACTGGCCGAAGCGCCGGACATTCGTCTGGGGTTTATCTCGCCGCACAGTCACAACTTTTGTGGCACCTGCAACCGCGTACGGCTCACCGTTGAAGGGCGCCTGCTACTGTGTCTGGGTAACGAGCATTCGGTGGATCTGAAAGCGGTGCTGCGTGCGCATCCGGGGCAACCGCAGAGGCTTGAGAAAGCCATCATCGAGGCGATGAAACTCAAGCCCTATCGGCACAATTTCGAAGTCAACGACGATGTTCAGGTCGTACGTTTCATGAACATGACCGGCGGCTAGACCGCCCCTATCAAGGGTTATCGGAACCGCACAGCATGATCATCAGACCCAAGGTCAACCAGTTCGCCATTCTCTTCACCCTCAAGGGTTCGATCGCCAAGCGCATTGCCCTGCGCACGTTGATGGTCACCCTGCTCGCCTCAGCCATCGTGCTGGTGGAAATCCTCCATCCGAGCAACTTCACCAAGGTCAATGCCACGCCGTTTACGTTGCTGGGTTTGTCGCTGTCGATCTTCATGAATTTTCGCAACAACGCCTGTTATGACCGCTGGTACGAAGCGCGCAAGGCGTGGGGCGAGGTGATCGTGCATATTCGCTCGGTGATTCGCGAAACCCATGTGATTCGTGAGTCTGCGGAGCGCAAGCCGTTGCTGCTCAACCTGTGCGGCTTTGCCCATGCGCTGAACGCGCGGTTGCGCCGGGAAAGCGAAGCGGCGGCCAGCAGTGCCTGGATCACGCCGAAACACGATGCGCAGGTCCCGGACTACAGTGGGCGGATTCTGCAGCAGGTCGGCCAGCAGTGCTCCGACCTGCATCAAAATGGCGAGTTGAGCGAGTGGCGCTACATGCTGCTGGCTAACCACCTGACCAGCCTGACCCAGTCACAAGCGGTATGCGAACGGATCAAGAACACCCCGCTGCCCTTCCCCTACACCCTGCTGCTGCACCGCACGATCTACCTGTTCTGCCTCCTGCTGCCGTTCGCCATGGCCGAACCGCTGGGCTGGCTGACGCCGCTGTTCACGGCGATTGTCAGCTACACGTTCTTTGGTCTGGATGCGATTGCCGATGAACTGGAAGACCCGTTTGGCCGCGATGAAAATGACCTGGCAACCGACTCGCTGGTGCGCACCATCGAGCGCGACATCCTCAGCGAACTGGGCGTGACCGACCTGCCGCCGATGCTGATGCCGGTGGACTATGTGCTGAGTTGAGCCTTGGCTCTCCAAGCTCCCACAGGTTCTGTGTACATACTCAATATCAAGCATCACCACAAATCAAATGTAGGAGTGAGCCTGCTCGCGATGGCGCCGGTACAGTCCACATCTTCGTCGACTGACCCTCCGTCATCGCGAGCAGGCTCGCTCCTACAGGTTTTGCATTCACAGCCGAGTATTGATGAGCGCTCCCACGGTTTGATTGGTGGTGAGGTCAGAACAGTTCGCTGAAGGGAATAAAGCGCAGGGGATCACCGAGGCTGTGGGTAGTGTTTTCCCGGATTTCCACCAGGCCATCGGCCCAGGTCGCGCCGAGCAGGACGCCGGAGCTCTGGTTCGGATAGAGCACCGCACGCCCCGCCTCCAGCCTCACCCGCAGGTATTCACGGCGGCCGCCAGCCTTGTGCCAGTCGAAACCTGCATTGACCGTAAAACTCAGCGGCATGACGTCTTCGACACCTTGTATGCGCAGCAGATACGGCCGCGCCAACAAGCCAAACGTCACCAGGGCCGAGGTCGGATTACCCGGCAGACCAATCACCGGCACCGTGCCGAAATGGCCCACGGTCAGCGGTTTGCCAGGCTTGATCGCCAGTTTCCACAACAGCGGTTTGCCGCTGTCGCGCAGCACCTGACCGAGACAATCGGCATCACCGGCAGACACGCCGCCCGTGGTCAGAATCAGATCAGCGCTCACTTGCAGTTGCTCGAGTTTAAGCCGCGTCTGAGCCGGGCGATCCGGGAGGATCCCGGCGTCGATCACCTCGCAGCCCAGCTCACGCAACCAGTGGCCGAGCAATACGCGGTTGCTGTTGTAGATGCTGCCGGGGCGCAACGGCTGACCCGGTTCGACCAGTTCATCACCGGTCGACAGCAGCGCCACACGCGGGCGACGCACCACGTGCAGTTGCGCCAGCCCTTGCCCGGCGGCGACTGCCAGTTCGAACGGCCCAAGACGTTTGCCGGCCCGCAGCAGGATGTCGCCGACGCGATTTTCCTGACCTTGCGCGCGGATGTTCTGCCCCGCCTTCAGCGGCTGCAAGAAGCGCACGCGGCCGTCCTCCAGCACTTCGACGTTCTCCTGCATCTCGACACAAGTGGCGCCGGGTGGCAGCGGTGCGCCGGTAAAAATCCGTGCACAGGTGCCGGGCAGCAACGTGTCCGGCGCCAGCCCCGCGTAAACCTTTTGCGAGACCTTCAGCGGCTGTCGGTGCCGATCGGCGAGATTGAGCGCGTAACCGTCCATGGCGCTGTTCGGCCATGGCGGCAAGTCGAGTGTCGCCACCAGATCACTGGCCAGCACCCGCCCACGCGCATCGTCGAGCGCCAGCAGTTCGCTGTCGGCCAGGCATTGCTCATTGGCCATGCCGAGCAATTGGTCGAGGGCGTCCTCGACCGGCATCAACGCGGCCTTGCTCATCCGCGTGGTCCGCAGGCTTGCACGGCTTTCAGGTGCGGGACGAAGTTGCACGGGCGATGACGGTTGTCCAGCTGCTCGGCAAGAATGCCTTCCCAGGCGGTGCGGCAAGCGCCGGTCGAACCCGGCAGGCAGCACACCAGCGTGCCGTTCGACAGCCCGGCCAGCGCACGGCTTTGCACGGTGGACGTACCGATGTCCAAAATCGAAATCGCCCGGAACAGTTCACCAAACCCGTCGATCTGCTTATCAAACAAGCACGCCACCGCTTCCGGCGTACTGTCGCGACCGGTGAAACCAGTGCCGCCTGTGATCAGCACCACCTGAATGCCTTCGTCGGCGATCCAGTTCGCTACCTGAGCGCGGATCTTGTACAGATCGTCCTTGAGCAAGTTGCGCTCGCTCAACGTGTGGCCGGCTTCCAGCAAACGACTGACCAGCAATTGGCCCGACGTATCGCTGGCGTAATCGCGAGTATCGCTGACCGTCAGCACGGCAATATTCAGGGGGACAAACAGGGCATCCGCTTTCACGCTCATGGCAGTTCTCCGGCAGCAGTCAATCAATATTGCCGAGCAGCCTAAGTGCCACTTATGAGTACTGTCTAATCACTCTGGCCAACCACATTATCGACCTGCTCTATCGGTGCCTTTGACGTCGTTCAAGGCCAGTAAAACCGGGCCTGATAGAGCTGATCGATAGTCCCTTAAACACTTCCGATTGGACGTATATCCGTTCAGATGAGATCGTCGCACCCTGCGCTTTTCGTGCGTCTCGCGCATCCGCGTCAATACTCAATCAAAAAATCCCCATCGAGCAGGTGCCATCGTGGACATCAAACAACTCAAGTTCCTGATCGCGCTGGACGAAACCCGCCACTTCGGCCAGGCCGCCGCACGCTGCCACATCACCCAGCCGACGTTGTCGATGCGCCTGCGCAATCTGGAGGACGAGCTGGATCTGGTGCTGGTCAACCGTGGCCAGCGCTTTGAAGGTTTCACCCAGGCCGGCGAGCGCGTGCTGGCCTGGGCACGCACTTTGCTCGCCGCTCATGACGGTTTGTTCGCCGAAGCGGCGGCGTGTCGGGGGCAACTGGTCGGTAGTTTGCGTTTGGGTCTGGTGCCGCTCAGTAGCTTCAACCCGGTCAATTACATTCAGGGTCTGTCGGGGACGTATCCGGAGTTGAAATTCAGCCTGTCGTCGCTGAGTTCCGACGAGATCATTGCCGGGCTGGGCAACAATCAGCTCGATCTGGGCGTGTGTTACCTCGATCACGTCAACCCGAGCTATTTCGAGTTTTTCGAGATTGGTGAAACCCGTGTCGGCCTGCTCTACGACAACCGGCATTTCCATTTCGAAGGCTCGGAGATGAGCTGGGAAGACGCCGCCGAATTGCCGCTGGGGATGATCACCGCCGGTATGCATTACCGTAAATCCATCGACCTTAGCTTCCGCAGCCGTGGGCTCAGCCCGCAGCCGATCATGGAAAGCGATTCGACCTATCAGCTGTTGCAGGCGATTCACCAAGGTTTCTGCTGCGCGATCATGCCGCTGGACAGTGGCCTGGAAGAGCCGATCGAGCACCTGTCGTTCATGCAGTTGCCGGATGCCAGTGTGCTCGCGCCGCTGGGCCTGGTGATGCGCAAGACCGAACCGCGCTCGGCGATTGCCGAGAAGTGTTTTGCCGAGGCGCGGAGGTTGTTTGGGGTTGAGGTTTCTGCCGAGTAAATGATGTTGTCTGTCAGGCCGCCTTCGCGAGCAAGCTCGCTCCCACAGTTGAAATGCATTCCCCTGTGGGAGCGAGCTTGCTCGCGAAGACGCCAGACCAGACAGCAAATATCTTGGATCTAAAGGTGTTGATCGACCAAAGCAATCACCACATCGGAACAAGCGATTGGACGCACTTTTAACGCCCCCGTAGCCTGAACACTCTTCAGCGCTTCGGGACTTTTCAGATGCTCTGCCACGTCGAAACCCTCACAGAATCCACCACCGAACCCAACGCCCCGGCACCGCAACCGGCGCAAGTGGCATTTCGCGAATACCTGCCGAACGCCCCCCTCTCCCAAGTCGCCCTGGCCTCGGAAATCGCCCTGGCCATCACCTACAACGGTGTAAGCCAGGCGGTGATGATGGTCTCGCCCGGCAACCTCGAAGACTTCATCCGTGGCTTCAGCCTGAGCAACGCGATCATCGACAGCGTCGAGGAGATTTACGACATCCGCCTCACGCATTTCGACCAGGCCTGTCAGGCCGATGTGCAGATTTCCAGCCGGGCGTTCTGGGCCTTGAAGGATCATCGTCGGCAAATGACCGGCACCAGCGGTTGCGGCATCTGCGGCGTCGAAGCGCTGGAGCAGGCGCTGCCGCAACTGCAGATCCTGCAACCGTCACCATTGCCACCGGCAGCGCATTTCGACGGCATCCGTCAACGTATCGAAGAGGTCCAGCAACTGGCGCGCAGCAGCGGTGCCCTGCACGCCGCGCTGTATTTCAACGGCGACGGTGAAGCGCTGTTGTGCCGCGAAGACATCGGCCGCCACAACGCTCTGGACAAGTTGATCGGTGCGATGCAATTCGACGCCATCGATGCCGCTGAAGGCTTTGTAGTCGTCACCAGCCGATGCAGCCTCGAACTGATCCACAAAGCCGTGCGCGCCCGCCTGCGCACCCTCGTCAGTCTGTCAGCGCCTACCGCACTGACCGTGCGTTGGGCGCTCAAGCACCGGCTCAACCTGATCCACGTGCCGCACCGCAACGCCCCGCGAATTTACAGCCCGATCCAGGAGTTTTGCGCATGAGCCACACCCTCACCCACCTCGACGATCAGGGCCGCGCCAACATGGTCGACGTCAGCGACAAAGCGGCGACCCGTCGCGAAGCCAGCGCGCAAGCCTGGGTGCAGATGCGCCCGCAAACCTTGCAAATGATTCAGGCCAACGGTCACCCCAAAGGTGATGTCTTCGCCGTGGCGCGGATTGCCGGGATACAAGCGGCCAAGCGCACTCACGAACTCATTCCGCTGTGCCATGCGCTGTTGCTCAGTTCGATTCACCTCGAACTCAAGGTTTGCGAACCGGATCGCGTGCAGATCACCAGCACCTGCCGCCTCACCGGCCAGACCGGTGTCGAACTCGAAGCGCTGACCGCCGCCAGCGTCGCCGCGTTGACCATTTACGACATGTGCAAAGCCGTGGACCGGGCGATGGTCATCGGCGACATCCGCCTGCTCAGCAAACAGGGCGGTCGCTCGGGCCACTTTCAATGGGAGGACACGCAATGATCCTGATCAACTACTTCGCCAGCTACCGTGATCGGCTCAATCTGGGCGGTGAAAAAATCCCGCTGACTGAGGCTTTGAGCTGCGTTGAAGATGTACGGCAAATGCTCATGGCGCGCGGCGAGTTGTGGCGCGAAGTGCTCGGCGCCGGCAACCTGATGTGCGCGGTGAATCAGGAGCTGTGTCAGCCGAATCAGGCGATTGAAGATTTCGATGAAATCGCCTTTTTTCCGCCCGTCACCGGGGGTTGATCGATGGCTATTCGAGTCCAGTACAAAAGCTTCGATGTCGGCCAGTTGACTGCCGATCTGCACGCGCGCAATCCACGGGTGGGCGCGGTGGTGAATTTCATTGGTTATGTGCGTGATCTGAACATTGGCCAGCGCGTGAATGAACTGTTTCTTGAGCACTATCCGGGCATGACCGAAAAAGCCCTCGAACAGATTGCCGAAGAAGCTCGCGAGCGCTGGCCGCTGTTGGGCGTGGAGATTGTGCATCGGGTCGGTGCGTTGTCGGTGAGTGAGCCGATCGTGTTTGTCGGGGTCAGCAGTAAACATCGGCACATGGCGTTCGAGGCCTGCGCGTTCATCATGGACGTGCTCAAGACCCGTGCGCCGTTCTGGAAGCGTGAGACCACGGCGCGAGGTTCGCATTGGGTCGAGGCCCGCGACAGCGACCAGAATGCCGCTTTGCGCTGGAGCCTGGCGCACGCCTGAAAAGCAAAAGCCCCTCACCCTAGCCCTCTCCCAAAGGGAGAGGGGACTGATTGGGGGATATTGCAGAAATACGCCGACGTGAAGGAGTTGTAGTGAATCCATAATCGATGGGATCTTTCCGGTCAGGGATAACGCCAGACACCTTGTTCGGCCCCTCTCCCCCAGGCGTTTGGCTGAAAACCACATCCATATTCGACCCGATCTTTCAGGTCGATGGATAACGCCAGACACCTCGGTCGGCCCCCCCTCTCCCTCAGGCGTCTGGCTGAAAACCAAATCCATAATCGACCCGATCTTTCAGGTCGATGGATAACGCCAGACACCTCGGTCGGCCCCCTCTCCCTCTGGGAGAGGGCTGGGGTGAGGGTTCAAAGTCTGATTAGATAGCGACTCCGCCAGGATTCAACTCCGGAGTCACGCTTGAGCACAGCGCCGAAAAACCTGCCCCGCCCCAATCCCGTCACCCTGCGCCAGGCCTGGCGCTTCTGGCTGAAACTCGGCTGCATCGGTTTCGGCGGGCCGGCCGGGCAGATCGCGATCATGCATCAGGAACTGGTCGAGCGTCGGCGCTGGATTTCCGAAAAGCGTTTTCTGCACGCGCTCAACTACTGCATGTTGCTGCCCGGCCCCGAGGCTCAGCAACTGGCGACTTACATCGGCTGGCTGTTGCATCGCACCTGGGGCGGAGTCATCGCCGGAGCGCTGTTTGTCCTGCCGTCGCTGTTCATTCTGATCGCCTTGTCCTGGGTGTACATCGTTTTCGGGGACGTGCCGGCGGTGGCCGGGGTGTTTTACGGCATCAAACCGGCGATCACCGCGATTGTGCTGCATGCCGCGCATCGCATCGGCTCGCGCGCGTTGAAAAACGCGTGGCTGTGGGCGATTGCCGGCGCCTCGTTCGTGGCGATTTTCGCCCTCAATGTGCCCTTTCCCTTGATCGTCCTCGGGGCAGCGCTCATTGGCTATCTGGGCGGACAATTCGCGCCGCAGCGGTTCAGCAGCGGCGGTGCACGCCATAGTGATAAATCCTTCGGCCCGGCGTTGATCGACGACGATACGCCCGCCCCCGAACATGCCCGCTTCAGCCTGGCGAAGTTGCTGCGTCTGCTAGCGGTCGGTGCGGCACTCTGGTGTTTGCCCATGGCGTTGTTGACGGCGCTATTTGGCTGGGACGGCACGTTCACGCAAATGGCCTGGTTCTTCACCAAAGCCGCCCTGCTCACCTTTGGCGGCGCCTACGCGGTATTGCCTTACGTTTATCAGGGCGCCGTCGGGCATTACGGCTGGCTGACGCCGACGCAGATGATCGACGGCCTCGCGCTCGGTGAAACCACGCCGGGCCCGCTGATCATGGTGGTGGCGTTCGTCGGTTTCGTCGGCGCCTACGTGCAACCGGCCTTCGGTCCCGAGCATGCATTTGCTGCCGGGGCGCTTGCGGCAACGCTGGTGACCTGGTTCACCTTCCTGCCCTCGTTTCTGTTCATTCTGGCCGGCGGGCCATTGGTGGAGTCGACGCACAACGAACTGAAGTTCACCGCACCGCTGACGGCAATCACCGCCGCCGTGGTCGGGGTGATTGTGAATCTGGCGTGTTTCTTCGCTTACCACGTGTTCTGGCCGAATGGCTTTAACGGCGCGATGGATGTTTTTTCAGTGGCGCTGGCCGTTGCGGCGGCATTGGCCTTGTTCGTGTTCAAGCGCGGTGTGATCAGTGTGTTGATCGTTTGCGCCCTCGCCGGGCTGGGCTTTGAGCTGATGCGCTGACACGTGGCCGGCGAATCTCCCGTTTACACGCCCGCGAATTCCCCCTTACTATCCGGGCACACCGGTCGGCGGGCATCCCCCGCCACCGACGTTTTCCGCCAACGGAAACACGCGTTATGAGTACGTCACTACAACAACCAGAATCGTTGAACGTCTCTGCCCTGCGCGCCCTCTCCCACAGGGGCGGCGTATGAACCGTATCGTCAATCTCCCCATGGCCCTGCGCCGTTCCAAGCTGCGTCACTCCGCACGCCCGCCGGATATCGCTCTGCCTGTCTGATCGCGCCCGTTAAAAAAGCCGCGACAGTCGCCTACCCCTTGATATCCCTGCCAGGACAGCCACGCCTGTTGTCGCGTCGTGTCCGGCCCGAATCTGCGCGCCTGTGCGGCGCCATCGTGAGTGATTGATTATGAAATTCGCAGCCATCGAAGACGCACGCCTGTTCCTTGAACAGAACCCCGATATCGACATGATCGAGCTGTTTATCCTCGACGCCAACGGCGTGCCGCGCGGCAAGCTGTTGCACCGCGAAGAATTGCTCGCCGTGTATGCAAGCGGTCGGCCGCTGCCGAGCACCATCCTGGGTTTGACCGTGCAAGGTGAAGACGTCGAAAACTCCGGTCTGGTCTGGGACGTCGGTGACATCGACTGCCGCGCCTATCCACTGGAAGGCAGCCTGGTGCGCCTGCCATGGCGCCAGATTCCGACCGCCGCCGTGCAGGTCAGCATGCACCCGACCGAGGGCATGCCGGCGAGCATCGCCGACCCCCGTCACTTGCTGATCAAGGTCATCGACGGCCTCAAAGCCGAGGGTTATTACCCGGTGATGGCCTGCGAACTGGAGTTCTACCTGCTCGACGCCAAACGCGATCACAACGGCCGACCGCAACCGGCACTGGACGCTGACGGTGGTCGACCGCGACACACGCAGGTTTACGGTTTGCGCGAGCTGGAACAGATTGAACCGTTCCTCGCCGACCTTTACAGCGCCTGTAAATTGCACGGCATTCCGGCGCGCACGGCGATCTCCGAATACGCGCCGGGCCAGGTCGAAATCACCCTTGAACACGGTGATGCGCTGGAGGCGATGGATCAGGCGGTGCGCTACAAACGTCTGGTCAAAGCCGTGGCGCACAAGCACGGTATGCAGGCGACGTTCATGGCCAAGCCATTCGATAACCTGGCCGGCACCGGCATGCACATGCACGTCAGTCTGGCGGATGGCGCGGGACGCAATCTGTTCGCTTCCGAAAACCCGGCCGGCACACCCCTGCTGCGCACGGCGATTGGCGGCATGCTCGCCTCCTTGCTCGATTCGTTGCTGCTGTTCTGCCCGAACGCCAACTCCTACCGGCGCTTTCAGGCCAACAGCTATGCGCCGCTGGCGCCGACCTGGGGTGTCGACAACCGCACCGTGAGCCTGCGCGTACCGGGCGGCCCGGCCAACACCCGGCACATCGAACACCGCATTTGCGGCGCCGACGCCAACCCGTATCTGGCAGCGGCGGCGATCCTTGCCGGTATCCATCGCGGCATTCGCGAAGACCTCGATCCGGGGGCGCCGGTTGAAGGCAATGGCTATGCGCAGGCCAAGGAATTGCTGCCGACCGATTGGCTGACGTCGCTGCAGGCGCTGGAGAATTCGGTGTGGGCACGGGATGCCTTGGGCCAGGAATTTCTCGGGGTGTATCTGGCGGTGAAACGTGCCGAGTACCGGCAGTTCATGGCGGAGGTGGGTGAGCAGGATTGGCGCTGGTATCTCACCGAGGCTTAACGATCGGACACCGAACCTGTGGGAGCGAGCTTGCTCGCGAAGGCGTCGTCACATTCAACATTTTGGCTGACTGACACGCCGCTTTCGCGAGCAAGCTCGCTCCCACAGGGGATTGCATTCCGACTCCCGAATTTTGTGTGGACACTGACATGACCGAACGCTGCAATTCCTATTACACCGCCACCCTCAACCAGGACACCGACTACCCGATCCTGCAAGGCCGGCACAGCGTCGACGTGGTGATCATCGGCGGCGGTTTCACTGGCGTCGCCACCGCCGTCGAACTCGCGGAAAAAGGCCTGAAAGTCGCCATCGTCGAAAGCCACAAGATCGGCTGGGGCGCCACCGGGCGCAATGGCGGCCAAGTCACCGGCAGCCTTTCCGGCGACGGCGCAATGCGCAAACAGATGCGCCCGACACTCGGCGATGAGGTCGATGACTTCATCTGGCACCTGCGTTGGCGTGGGCATGAAATCATCCAGCAACGGGTCGAGAAGTACGGCATTCAATGCGACCTAAAACACGGCCACTTGCACGCCGCGTACAAGCCCAGCCATATGACTGACTTGCGCAAGGATTATGAAGAAGCCGTACGGCGCGGATTAGGTGATGAAGTCAGTCTGCTCGACCGCAGCCAGGTGCGCGACCTGCTGCAAAGCGACCTCTACCACGGCGCGATCAAGAACACCCGCAACATGCATCTGCACCCGCTCAACCTGTGCATCGGTGAGGCGCGGGCGGCGGAAAGCCTGGGCGCACTGATCTTCGAAAACAGCGAAGTGCTGGAGATCATTCATGGCGCTACGCCGGGCGTGCGCACGGCTCACGGCCAGATCGACGCCAGGCAGGTGATGCTCGCCGGCGACGTCTATCACAAGCTCGAACCGGGTCAGCTCAAGGGCAAGATCTTCCCGGCCATGGGCGGTATCGTCACCACCGCGCCGCTGGGCGATCTGGCCAGACAGATCAACCCTGAAGACTTGGCGGTGTATGACTGCCGCTTCGTCCTCGACTACTACCGCCTCACCGCCGATGGCCGCCTGTTGTTCGGCGGCGGTGCCAACTACAGCGGCAAGGATTCACGGGACATCGCCGCCGAACTGCGCCCGTGCATAGAGCAAACCTTCCCGGCGCTCAAAGGTGTGCAGATCGATTACCAGTGGAGTTGCGCGATGGGCATCGTCATCAACCGCATCCCGCAACTGGGCAAGCTTTCGGACAACGTCTGGTATTGCCAGGGCTACTCGGGGCACGGCATCGCGACGACGCACATCATGGGCGAAATCATGAGCCGGGCGATCACCGGGCAAATGGAACAGTTCGATACCTTTGCCGCGTGCCAGCACATTCGCGTGCCGATGGGGGATTTGCTGGGTAACCCGCTGCTGGCTGCCGGGATGTGGTACTACCAGATGCTTGAGCGACTTCGCTGACACACCCTCCACGTGTAGGAGCTGCCGAAGGCTGCGATCTTTTGATCTTGTTTTAAAAAATCAAAATCAAAAGATCGCAGCCTTCGGCAGCTCCTACAGGGTCATCGGTTCACTGAAGATTCATTGTGGGAGTGAGCCTGCTCGCGATGAGGCCCTCAGCTCCACCACATAAACTCAATCCGACAGCTGCTCGACCACAATCCCCAACCGCCGGTAATCCTCGACACTCCCCGACGCCACATGCTGCTCGGTAATCAGCGTATGCAGGCGAGTGCACGGCGCCACCACAAACGGCTCCACCGCCCCCAGCTTGTCCGCTGTGGTCACCGCAATCACCCGCGCCGCGCCCTCCAGCATCGACTGCTTCACCGGTACCTCGTCGAAATGCAGCGAGGTGATGCCCACTTCCGGATGAATCGCACAGACGCCGGTAATCGCCAGATCCGCCCTGATCCCGGCCAATAACCGCAGAGCCTCATGCCCACCCGCCGCCATCGTTCGCGGGTTCAATTGCCCACCGGCAAGAATCACTTTCACACCCTTGAACTCGGACAAGGCAATCGCCGTCATCGGTGAAGCGGTAACCGCCGTGATGCTGATATCGGCACGCAACGAGCGCGCCACCTGCAACGTCGTCGAGCCGGAATCGAACAGCACAATCTGACCGTCCTCAACCGCCTGCGCCGCCCGTTGCGCCAGGCGAATTTTCACCTCATCCGTCTCGTCCAGCCGGGTGAAGTAATCCTTGCCGGAATCTTTCGGGCGCGGCAACGCCCCACCGTGCACGCGTTGCACCAGCCCGGCGTTGTCCAGTTCAGCGAGGTCACGGCGGATGGTGTCTTCGGACACCGCAAAATGTTGGCTCAATTCGGAGGCCATGACTTTGCCATCACGTTCGAGGAGTAAAAGGATTTTCTGTCGGCGCAGAGATGGCAGTTCGGCCGCGGAGTGATCGTGCATGGTTGTGCCTGTTTGTGCTTGTAGTTGCAGGTTTTTGCGAGACTAGCGAAAGCCCCGCGTAAACACAAACCGACCGGGTATCAATTGTTTCGATCTTTGGAATCGACAAGGCGAATTTTTTCTTGGCTTTCAACCTGTTCAGAATGACCACACTTCCAAAGGCTCAGGATGAACAGCTCATGAATCTCAATTTTGCGTTTGCGTGCATGATCGTCGTGTCGTTTGCGATCGCCCTGGGTCACGCCTGATCAAAAACCAATCCCTTGGAAACGAACACCGCAACAGATTTGATATTCGCCCCCTGCACTCTGCGTTCAATCCGCCACTACCCGTGCCTTGCGCACAAACAACGCATGGGCCTTGTCCCAGAAGTTGCCGCCCAGCACAAAAAAACTGCCGACAAACAACAAATCCCCGAGCAGTTGCAGCTGCCACAGATTAGGCCGCAACCCTGGCCAGAAGTTATCGAAATACGGTTCCAGAAAGGACGTCAGTAACGGCAGGCAGAACATCACCACTCCCACCCGATGCCGCAGCGGCGAGACTTCGGCGACAGGCGTCGGCAGCATCCCCGAGACATGCCGGCCAATGGTGCGCTTGAGCTCGGCAAACCCGGCCTTGCCCATCACCGCAATCACCAGCAGCAACAACACCTTGTTGCTGATAAACAACACACCGGTCAGCGCCGCCACTTTCGAACCGGGGACGTCGAGGGCGGCAGCCAGCGGCACCATCAGCCACGAACCGAGCATCAGGCAGATGATCGCCACACCGACCTTGAAGCGCCAGGTCGCGGGCGTCGGCGCTGTGACCGGATCTTGGGCAGTGTCCATGATTTCATACCTGTGTGGGTGGAGGTTCGGTGCCTCAAAAGCGTAGCAGTAGATTTGCCCGAACAAGCGGCAATCCGCCGTCTATGCTCCACTGATATTTGCGGGCCAGGAACCTACGCAATGCTTCCCACAACCGCCCTGCTGACGCGGCCCGGTCATCTGCTTTTGCTCGGCGCGCTGAGCTTCAGTGGTTGCGTGCGTCTTGGGCCGGATTTCCAGCCACCGGCAGAAGTCTGGAGCAAGCAATGGAACAGCGCGGCACTGGAGCAGGCCAGCGCGCGCGCCGCCCAACCGGATCTGCGCCAGTGGTGGCAGGTGTTCGCCGACCCCGTACTGGACCGTTTGATCGCCGAGGCTGATGCGCATAACAGCAGCCTGAAAATCGCCGGGCTGCGGGTACTCGAAGCCCGCGCGCAATTGGGCATCGCCGAGAGCGGTCGCTACCCGCAACTGCAACAGGTCAGCGTCGACAGCCTGTATGTCGACCGCCATCAGTCTGGCGGCAATAACCCACAGGACCTGCACTTCTGGCAACACAGCGCGGCGTTCGATGTTGGCTGGGAACTGGATTTCTGGGGCCGCTTCAGCCGTGCCATCGAATCCTCCGATGCGCAATATTTCGCCGCCCAGGCCAATTACGAAGATGCCCTCGTGCTGCTGCGCGCGCAGGTCGCCGACACCTATTTCTCCCTGCGTACCACCGAAGCACGGCTGCGCGTCGCGCGGGAAAACGCCGTCCAGCAGAAACGCAATTTCGAGATCACCGAAAAGCTCTTCACCAGTGGCCAGAGCGCCGAACTCGATCTGCAACAGGCGAAGACCCAATACCTCGGCACGCTGAGCAGCCTCCCCGCGTTCGAAGATCAATTGCTGCGCACACGCAACGCCCTGGCGGTGCTGGTCGGGCAGCCGCCCGGTGGCGCGGCGCTGCCGGCCGAACAGACCGGGCTGGTTCCCTTGGTGGAACGCGCGGTGCTGCAAGACGTCCCGGCCAATCTGCTGCTGCGTCGTCCGGACGTGCGCGCGGCGGAACTGAATGTCGCCGCACAATCGGCGCTGGTCGGCGTGGCCGAGACCGATCTGTATCCGTCGCTGACCTTGCTTGGCAGCATCGTCTGGTCCAGCGACACCCTCGGCGCGACACCGCGCAGCCTCGACCTGATCGGCGGCCCGAGCCTGCGCTGGAACATCTTCGATTACGGGCGTATCCGCAATAACGTGCGGGTGCAGGACGCCCGCTTGCAGCAATTGATCGAAGCCTACCGCGACAAGGTTCGCCAGGCCGCGCGCGAGGCTGACGACGCCGCCAGCGGTTTGAGCAAAGCGCTGGAGCGCGAACGTATTTTGCGCGAAGCCGAAGGTGCGGCGAGGCGTTCGCTGGTGTTGGCGAACACGCAATACCGCGAGGGCTATTCGGACTTTCAGCGCGTGCTCGACGCGCAACGCGCACTGCTGGAATTGCAGGACAACTATCTGGTCAGCCGCAGCAATGCCGTGAGCAATCTGATCGCCCTATACAAGGCGCTCGGTGGCGGTTGGCAGAGCAGCGCGCCGCCGATCGACGAGCCGACCCGACAGCAGATGCAGCAACGCACCGACTGGGGCGATTTGCTCAGCGCACCACCCGCCCGGCCCGCGTATCCCATTCCTTCGCAGGTAAGCCGCCATGACTGACAACGTGACGCCCGCTCCCACTGATCCGGCGAAAAAAGGCATGCGCTGGGTGCTGCTGTTGATCGTGCTGAGCCTGGCTTGGTATCTGCTCGCCGATCGCTACACGCCTTACACCCAGCAAGCGCGGGTCGGCGCGTTCGTGATTCCGGTGGCAGCGGAGGTTGCCGGGCGAGTGATCCGCGTCAACGTGCGCAACAATCAGGACGTCAAGGCTGGCGACACGCTCTTCGAACTCGATCCGCAGCCACTGCAAATTGCCGTAGACCGAGCCAGAGCCGATCTCGAATCGACCCGCCGCCAGGTCGGCGCCAGCACCGCCGGCATCGCCTCGGCTCAAGCTTCATTACGCGCCGCGCAAGCCAATGAACTCAAGGCGCGCCAGGACAATCAACGGCTTGAAGGCTTGTACAGACAGGATCCCGGAACTGTCTCGGTACGGCTGCTGGAAGTGTCCCGAGCCAACCGCGAGCAAGCGGTCGCCCAAGTCGCCGCCGCCCGCGCCGAAGTGCAACGCGCGCAAGAGCAGGAAGGCGGCAACACCGACACTAACGCGCAGTTGCGCAGCGCCGCGTCGGCTCTGGCCAAGGCCGAACTGGATCTGGCCAACACCCGCATCGGCGCGCGGTCGGCCGGGTTGATCACCGACCTGCGCACGGACATCGGTCAGTTCACCGCCGCCGGCAGCCCGGTCATGACCCTGATCGCGATTCATGACGTGTGGATCAGCGCCGACCTCACCGAAAACAATCTCGGCCGCATCCAGCCCGGAACTCCGGTGGCCATCGTCCTCGACGCGTTGCCCGGCGAAGTGCTCAATGGCCGGGTGCGCAGCGTCGGTTATGGCGTCAGCGTCGGCCAGCCCCCGGCCCCCGGCACCCTGCCAAGCATCCAGAACAGCCGCGACTGGTTGCGCCCGGCACAACGTTTCCCGGTGATCATCGAGTTCACGGAAGAAGCGAAGAAGCGCCTGTTCGATAGCCGCGCGATCCGCGCCGGCGGTCAGGCTGAAGTCATGGCTTTTCCCAGCGAAGGCAATCCGCTCAATCCATTGGGGCGGCTGTTCGTCGGTTTGATGAGCTGGCTGTCGTATGCCTACTGAGCGCAGCATCCCGGCGCAACGGGCCTTGCGCCTGGCGTTCGGTACGGCGCTGTGCACCGCCGCCAGTTATGCACTGGCGCTGCCGCTGGCGTTTATCTCGCCAGTGCTGGCGGTGTTATTGCTGGCCAGCCTGCCCCGCCCGTTGCCGCTCAAAGGCGCGCTGGTGCTGGCGTTGGTCGCTGCGTTGACCACCAGTCTTGGCCTGCTGCTGGTGCCGTTGCTGCGCTATTACCCGGTGAGCGGCGTGTTATTGATCGGCCTTGGCTTGTTTGTGGTGTTTCGCTTCGGCCTGCACGGTGGCAACCCGTTGATCGTGACGTTTCTGGTGATCGGCATGACCATGATTTCCGCCGCCGGGTTTACCGAATTCGATCTGGCGATGGCGGTGATCGGTGCGCTGATCAAAGGTCTGTTGCTGGCAGTCGCCGTGGTCGGTATCAGTCACGCACTGTTTCCGGAGCGGCCCGATAGCCCCGCGCCCCCCAAACCCGCCGCGATGCCTGCCGAAGAAGTCCCGCGCGTGGCCCTGCGCGCCACGCTGATCGTGCTGCCGACGTTTTTGCTGGCCTTGAGCGATCCGGCGACCTATATGCCGATCATCCTCAAAGCGGTCAGCCTCGGCCAACAAAGCTCCACCAGCCACACCCATCACGCCGGGCGCGAACTGCTCGGTTCGACCTTGCTCGCCGGTGTGCTGGCGGTGCTGCTCTGGTGTGGCTTGAGCCTGTTCGTGCACCTGTGGATGTTCTTTCTGTGGATGCTGCTGTTTGGCCTGTGGGTGGCACGCAAGCTCTATCGCCTCAGCCCGACGCGGTTCAGTCCGGGTTTCTGGCTCAACACCCTGGTGACGATGATCATCCTGCTCGGCCAATCGGTGCAGGACAGCGCGGCGGGCAAAGATGTCTACACCGCGTTCGCCGTGCGTATGGGCCTGTTCATTCTGGTGACGCTGTACAGCGCGGTGATGATGCATTTGCTTGCAGCGCCCTCACCAAGGCGTCACAGCGTGAGCTGATAGCCGCGGCAGTGGGCGGTGGTGCGCCCTCACCCTAACCCTCTCCCAGAGGGAGAGGGGACTGACCGAGGTGTTTTTTCCAGCTACGCCGACCTGGTATATCGAGCCGAACTCAAGTTTTGAACAGCCCGCGATCGGCTCACTTCCCCCTCGCCCCCCTGGGGGAGAGGGCTGGGGTGAGGGGATGGATCTAACTGACACGCCGCAACATGCTGGCATCAGTGGCTCCGGTCAGGCTTGTTCGCGCACCCGCCGCACCTGCACCAACAACGCCGGCGCAAAATGCAGCAGCACCATCCGGCTCAAATGATGCGTGAGGATAAATACCACATTCAGTCCGCCACCAAACGCGACAATCGCAATCGTCTCGATCGCGCCCGGCATGTACGCCAACCATAGCGACAACGCATCACTGCCCAAGCAACGCGCCGCCACCTCAGCAAATACCGCTGCGACCACGATCATCAAACCGACCGAGACCAACGCCGTGCGGCCATGTCGCCCCAGTTCCGCGAAGCCGAGGCCCTGGAACCGTGAACCGATCCGCACGCCGAGAATCAGCGCCGCCAGATTCAGGCTCCAGTCCGGCATGTGAAAACCGTGCAGCCATCCCGACTTCACAAACACCGCCGTGATGATGATCGCCGTGAGCATGAACGGCGCCGGGACGCCGATCACCAGCAGCACGCGTCCGAGCAGCACGCTCAGCGCGATCACCGAAAGAGCGGTCAATGCCATGCCGGTGGTCAAAGGATCACCATCGGCAACCGCGATCACCGCTTGGCCGGGAATCAGGAAACTCACCAACACGGTGATCAGCAGCAACCGCATCAGGTGCACGATGATGACCTTGCTCGATGCCTTTTCCGACTCCAGCAAATCAAACACCGCCGCCAGTGCGCCAGGATAAACCGCCAACAGCGCATCGGTGCGGTTCCAGCCTGCGCCGCGCGTCAACCACCACCCGGCCAACGCGATCTGCACCGTCAGGCAGATCAGCAACACGCCGAGGCTCGGCAACATCGTTGGCGCCGTCTCGCTGTCCCACGCTTCGAACATCAGCCCGGTGGCGATGCCCAGCGTGACTTGGATGTAGCCCAGCCCATAAGGAGTTGCCGGCGCGATGCCGGTTTTACTGGCGAACAAAGCGGTGACAACAATCGACCCCAACAGCAGGCCATGGGGCACGCCTTCGAACTGCAATAGCGCGCCGAAACCGGCAGCAATCAACAAACAGAGAATGGATTTCATAGTCGCCTTCCTGGCTATTCAACTGACACATCACAACCTGTGTAGGAGCTGCCGAAGGCTGCGAACTGTTGATCTTGATCTTAAAAAACAAAGTCAAAAGATCGCAGCCTTCGGCAGCGCCTACATTGGATGTATTCGTTTTTATGCGCGTAACCGGCCAATCGCGCGACGATATTTTTCGATTCGTTCGAGATCTTCCCAACTTGGCGAGGCGATTCGTGACAGGTCGCTGTTCTCTTCCAGATCCGCCAGCTTGACCACCCGACCGATCGGGTTTTGTGCGGCGCGGTCGACGAAATCTTCATAGGATTCGCCGGGCACTTTGGTCACCGACGCAATCGCCGTCAGTACCTCTTCGCTGAAGCCTTCGTTGCGCAAGTCATCGAGGCTGACAGCGCAATCCTCGACCACGTCGTGCAGCACGGCGACGATGCGCTCTTCCAGCGTGCTCATGCGCAACATGACTTTCAGCGGATGCAGGATGTACGGCGCACCGCCCTTGTCGACCTGCCCGGCATGGGCCGTGGCGGCGATGGCGATAGCGCGTTCGAGGGTCTGGGTCATGGGAATCTCCGAGGATTAAACACCGTAGCGGCCGCCGACATGGATATTGCGTTTGAGCCAGTTGCCGATTGCCTTCAGGCGTCCGACTGGCTTGGCTACCGCGCAATGACGCTGAAGAATCAGTGTCACCAATGTGCCCTGATCGGCTTCTGGATGGGCGTCGATCAACTCGGCAACCCACGCGCAATCAGCCCTCTGCAGATGTTCACGCCACTCACCGGGCCAGGCGTCCAGCTCATCCAGCGCCAACCACCGGGCACCGCCATGTTCCATGTGCCCGCCAGACATCGACTGCTCGAAACAGAAAGGCGTGTCTGGCTTTGCAGGATCAATGTGAAAGAGATAGATGTCGTGGAATGGATGCTGCGAGGGGGGCGCATTGTTGCGGCTGCCGATTTCGATCATGGGCAATGTTCCAATCCTTGGGCGCTGAATGTTTCCGATTGTTTCGCAGTGTACGCCACGGGAGCAAATCAAAAACCCGATGGAACCTCCCTCCTCTGCGCCGTCTCGAAACCTTAAAGCGCCAGAATCTTCGATCAGACACGGCGCCCTTGAAGAGGAAACCCCGATGAACATTCGCTTCCTGCTTCTGCTCGCCACCTTCGCCGTCATTCCCACCTGTGTCATGGCCGAAGGCTGCGACGTCGAAACCCGCTCCTCCAGCGCCTCCGTGCCCACCGTCTCAGGCCACAGTTGCTACGAATACGAGGGCGTGCCCGTCAACGCAATCGATTGGTCATGCAGCAACGAAAGCAAAGACATGGTCAACGCCGTCAAGAAAAAGGTCCAACAGTGCGACGACCATTACCAAGCCACCTGCATCGCCACCCTCACCCAGGAATCCTTGGCCAATCCGCACTCCACCAGCAAGGATAAAAACGCCAAGGCGCTGAACATCCCGGAAGGTGCGCAAGTGACCACGTATTACTACGGTACGGAGGATCTGGGGCAGGCGAAGATTGATTGTGAAAGTGGTGGGGGGCGCTGGAAGTCGAAGTAATCGTTTGATACCGCGTTGGCGATAGGCAAAGAAAAGCCCGGCTCAAAAGACCGGGCTTTTTTTAGTGCGCAATATCCGTTAACCACCGCCGTTACCGCCACTGCTGCTACCGGTCGGTTGACCCGCAGGGCTGGGCTTGGAAGCAGAAGGCACCGGCCCATTGTCGGTCTTGCCACCATCACCACCCTTGGGCAGCGAATTGGCATCCGGGTCGGCATTGGTGGCTGGAGACGCCGGATCACGTGTCTGGCTAGTGCCGTCGTTGGCTGTCGGGGTAGATGTTTCGCCGGCAGCGATCGCATACAGCGAACTGCCGGAAAGCAACGCCGCGAGGGTTAACACCGCGATTTTATGGTTCAGCATGGTGGCTTTTCCTTTGCTGGGTGGGTTACAGCATTGGAAGAGGCTGTGCGAAGAAGGTGCGGTGTGTCGGACGAATGGTTATCGCCCAAAAGGCGCGCGCAATTTCGACACCGGGACACGAAGCGGCTTTAAAATCGGACATAACTTTGTTGCCACTTCAGAACATTCACTTCCCGACTTCCGCTGCTCCTGTAAGACCTGTCTGAGTTTCAAAAACACTGAAACTCTGCCTCTCGGCCATGGGCTTATTTGACGGTTACTCTGCAGACAAGACTAATCTTTTTGGCAAAGCGGAGTAGCCATGGCCAATCACAGTTACATGACTATCACAGGAAACCGACAGGGACTAATCTCCGGCGGATGTTCCGACACTAGTTCAATCGGCAACAAATGCCAGCTGGGCCACCAGGATGAAATCATGGTGCTGGCCTACTCACACAACATGACCACCGGCAATAACGGTGGCGTTGGCGCCGACCGAGGCCAACACCTGCCAATCATGATCACCAAGAACATCGACAAATCCTCCCCCCTCCTGTCCGCCGCACTTCACGAACGCGAAGTGCTGGAATGCACAATATTTTTCTATCGAACCTCGCCCGCCGGCACTCAAGATAAATATTTCAAAATCCACATAACTGGCGCCAAAGTCGCCCATATCAACCTTCAAGTACCCCACGCCATTCACCTCAATGACGCACAACCACAGGAACTGGTTTCGTTCACTTATCGCGAAATCAGTTGGACGCATATTCAAGCGGGTACGTGCGGCTACAGCAGCTGGGGAAATAACGATGAATGAGGACTCATGCGACATTAACGACGTTACCCGCGCCGCGTCGGACTTGGTCGCTTTCGGCTGCCAGATTGGCGCCACGCAGTTGTACGACAGTTTCAGCCAGCTCAGGTTTGGCGAGATCGTGTCGTCTTATGCGAATGAGATTATTCGGGCGGTGGATGAAGGTGTTATTAGTGCGAAGCAAGGATTGCAAATACTAAGAAATGAATACTCAGAGCTTTCTACCAAGTCGATGTTTTATTTTCAGAATGGTGTGAGTATTGCTGCAGGAAGCTTGCAACTTCAGGCTGGCGCTTTAGTAATTTCAGCTAGCCGAGGGAGGGACAGCGTCAAGGGCGCTGCCCTAGTGGCTCATGGCATCAACAACATTTACGAGGGGGTGGGGAACATCTACGTCGGCCCTGAAAAACCAAGTATTTTGGGGCCTATAAGGATGGCTTATCAGAAAATTTTCGGCCTTGAAAATGGTAACCTGGCCTATTACACCTTCGACTTCTACCTATCTATTAACGGAATGATGAACCTTGTTCGAAAGCCTGACAC
Organism: Pseudomonas sp. A34-9; assembly: GCF_029543085.1. NCBI lineage: Bacteria > Pseudomonadati > Pseudomonadota > Gammaproteobacteria > Pseudomonadales > Pseudomonadaceae > Pseudomonas > Pseudomonas sp. A34-9. The sequence goes on from NZ_CP119967.1 coordinate 3,959,237, forward strand.
GGTACAGCTTTTCAATAAAGACCCGATAAACTACGAGCGCGGCTACAAACAAATGGGATCGCTCGCACTAACACTCGAAGCTTTTGCAGACAGCTCCACACTGAGTACGATTATAAAGGAATCAATTCCTGCAAAATTATCAGCTGATAGATTTATCAACGACGAGAGCAAAATGAACGTTGAAAAAAACTCAAATAACAAAACACCCCAAGAAACAAAAAAAACAGTCCTCCAGCCATAACCCAATAAGAGACATCAACAAAAAAATCAAATTCCATTAAAAAAGGAGTAAAAATGAAGGTCGCGGTTATAGACACAACACCTATCTGTACCCATGCAACTCGTAAACTATAATATTTTTCCTCAATCATCTCGCCACGGAGCACGTTACGAAGTCGCGGCAGATTATATACAAAATCAAACACCATAAAAAATAAATAAACACCCCAGAACACTACCCAAAGCAACCCTCCCTCGAGATCGAAGAAATGACGAATACCACTCACAATCATTACCGCCCAGAAACCAGCAGAACCGGCAACGAGACAGAAAGCACTAAAATAATACCGAAGGTCATCCAGCTTCATTAATTCACTCAAAAAACGTTCAAGACCACTTTCCAGTCTCGAAAAATTGAACAACCAAGCAATGTAAACATGCCGGTAAAATCGCAACGCCATTAACTTTGCACCATCACGCACTCATTCAGAATTTTCGTACAAATAAAAACCATCATTCCTACAAACTTTTCTTTATTCAAAAAAAATCCGACACTTTCAAAAAAGATGTCGGATTTGTTTGCAGCGAATGTGTTACGTGAAGCACCAATCAAAAATTCGCCGGCGTATTCGCACTAATAATCTCAGCCTCATCCGCCCCGATATTCCGGAACTTATGCGGCAGCGTCGTCGGGAAGTAATACCCATCCCCCGCATTCAAAACACTCACCGAACCATCAACGGTCAACTCCACCGTGCCACGGGTGACAAGCCCGCACTCCTCGCCCTCGGCGTGAACGATCGGCTCTTCCCCGGAACTCGCGCCCGGTGCGTATTGCTCGCGCAGCAGGCGCATCTGGCGGCTGGGTACGGAGGCGCCGATCAGCAGCAGGCGCAGGCCGTGGCGGCCGAGGTCGGGTTGTTCGTTGGCGCGGAAGACGTATTGGTGTTCGCGCGGGGGTTGGTCGAAGGTGAAGAAGTCGGCCAGGGACATCGGTATGCCTTCGAGCAGCTTTTTCAGGGAGCTGACGGAGGGGCTGACGCGATTCTGTTCGATCAGGGAGATGGTGGCATTGGTCACGCCGCTACGCCGGGCCAGCTCGCGCTGGGAGAGTTTGTAGCTTTCGCGTACTAGTTTGAGTCGAGAACCCGTATCCATGACAGCCTTATGTGAGTAGTACTTAAGGGTAATGGGGGTGGGTGGCGGGTGCCGCGCGAGGCGCGGATCACGTTGCTCCCGTGTCCCGGAACCGTGAAAGGCGGCTATTAAATCACGTTTGCCGGTGTTGCTCAGCAGGTTCGATGGACGGTGGGGTAAAAGTCCTTCTTGCCTTGTTAAAGCAGGCACTGTGGGAGCGAGCCTGCTCGCGAAAGCGGAGTGTCAGACGACGGGGATGGTGGCTGACATGGCCTCTTCGCGAGCAGGCTCGCTCCCACAGTTGGATCTCTTTTGTGTCAGTTGATTTTGTGGCGGTTGTCAGGCCGTCATCGCTGGCAAGCCAGCTCCCACAGGGTTTGTGGTGTTTCTGTTGGAGCGATGACGCCTTCGCTGGCCTCATCGCGAGCAGGCTCACTCGTACAGTTGGAGCTTTGGGGTGTCAGGTAAAAAACCGGCGGGGTCTTGGGGACCGCCGCCGGGGAGGTAACTTAGATGCCGAAACGGTCGCGCAGCGAGTAGTACACGGCGCCGAGGGCGGTCAGTGGCGCCGAGAACGTGCGGCCGCCGATCATTGGCATGTGCGGCAGCGAGGCAAAGGCGTCGAAACGTTCGGCGTCGCCGCGGATCATTTCCGAGATCAGTTTGCCGGCCAGGTGCGAGCAGGTGACGCCATGACCGCTGTAGCCTTGCATGTAATAGGCGTTTTTCTCGATACGGCCGAATTGCGGCATGCGTGACATGGTCAGCAGGAAGTTGCCGGTCCAGCGGTAGTCGATTTTCACGTCCTTGAGCTGCGGGAAGGTCTTGAGGATCTTCGGGCGAATCAGTTGTTCGATGTCGTCCGGTTCACGCGCGCCGTAGACCACGCCGCCGCCGTAGAGCAGACGGTTGTCGGCAGTCAGACGGTAGTAATCCAGCAGATAGTTGCAGTCTTCGACGCAGTAGTTGTTGGTGATCAGGCTGCGCGCCTGTTTCTCGGTCAACGGTTCGGTGACGACGATCTGCGAGCCGCACGGCATGCTTTTCGCGGTCACGCGGTTATCCAGACCTTGTGGCAGATAAGCGTTACCGGCGATCAGCAGGTACTTGGCGCGAACCTGACCTTTGGCGGTACGCACGATGTTCGGCTCACCGTATTTGATTTCCACGGCAGCAGACTGCTCGTAGATCTTGCCGCCCAAACGCGTGATCGCAGCCGCCTCACCGAGCGCCAGGTTCAGTGGGTGAACGTGGCCGCCCTGCATGTCCAACAGGCCACCGACGTAAGCATCGGAACCGACTTCACGACGGATGTCCGCTGCGTCGAGCATCTTCAGATTGCGGTTACCGTAACGTTCCCAGCCACGCTTCTGCTCGGCCAGTCCGTTGAGTTGTTTTTTGTTCATCGCTGCGAAGATACCGCCCGGGCGGTAGTCGCATTTGATGTCGTATTCCTTGATGCGCGAACGGATGATGTCGGCGCCTTCGAAGATCATGCTGCCGAGGATTTCCGCAGTCTTGTCGCCATAACGCTCTTCGATCACGTCGACGTCGCGGCTGTACGAGTTGACCAGTTGACCGCCGTTGCGACCGCTGGCGCCGTAGCCGACTTTCGCCGCTTCCAGCACCGTCACTTTGTAGCCGGCCTCGGTGAGGAACAGCGCCGAGGACAGGCCGGTGTAACCGGCGCCGATGATGCAGACATCGCAGTCCACCGCTTCTTCCAGAACCGGAAAGTCGATGACTTCGTTGCGGGTGGCGGCGTAGTAGCTGTTTACGTGTTGCTGTTTCATACGTTTCTCCGAGGGTCGCCAATAGAAGGCGACCACCGCTGTAATAGAGTCAGAGCTTGATCCAGGTCGCTTTCAGCTCGGTGTACTTGTCGAACGCGTGCAGCGATTTGTCGCGACCGTTGCCCGACTGTTTAAAGCCACCGAACGGCGCGGTCATGTCGCCGCCGTCGTACTGGTTGACCCATACGCTGCCGGCGCGCAGGCCACGGGCGAAGGTGTGCGCCTTGCTCAGGTTGCTGGTCCAGACACCGGCGGCGAGGCCGAAGATGCTGTCGTTGGCGATCTGCAACGCTTCTTCAGCGGTGTCGAAAGTGATCAGCGACAGCACCGGGCCGAAGATTTCTTCGCGGGCGATGGTCATCGCGTTGGTCACGCCGTCGAAGAGCGCCGGTTGCACATAGAGGCCACCGGTTTCTTCAAGGGTGCGTTGGCCGCCGGCGATCAGCTCGGCGCCCTGCTCGCGACCGATGCTGATGTAGCGCAGCACGTTGTCGAGTTGACGCTGATCGACCACGGCGCCAACGGTGGTGGCCGGGTCGAGTGCGTGGCCTGGTTTCCACGCTTGCAGCGCTTCCACCAGCAGTGGAATGAATTGCTCGCGGATCGAACGCTCGACCAGCAAACGCGAGCCGGCGGTGCACACTTCGCCCTGGTTGAAGGCAATGGCGCCGGCCGCAGCTTGTGCTGCCGCGCGCAAATCCGGTGCGTCGGCAAACACCACGTTCGGACTCTTGCCCCCTGCTTCGAGCCAGACGCGTTTCATGTTGCTTTGGCCGGCATAGATCATCAGTTGCTTGGCAATCGCCGTGGAGCCGGTGAAGGCCAGCACGTCGACATCCATGTGCAACGCCAACGCCTTGCCGACGGTGTGACCGAAGCCTGGCAGGACGTTGAACACGCCTTTCGGAATACCGGCATCCAGCGCGAGCTGGGCGATGCGGATCGCGGTCAGCGGCGACTTTTCCGAAGGTTTGAGAATGAACGAGTTGCCGGCTGCCAACGCCGGGGCAAATTTCCAGCTGGCCATGATCAACGGGAAATTCCACGGCACGATGGCCGCAACGACGCCGGAAGGCTCGCGGGTAATGAGGCCGAGTTGATCGTGCGGCGTGGCGGCCACTTCGTCGTAGATCTTGTCGATGGCTTCGGCACTCCAGCGGATCGCGTTGGCGGTCGCCGGAATGTCGATGCTCATCGAATCGCTGATCGGTTTACCCATGTCGAGGGTTTCCAGCAGCGCCAGTTCTTCCTGGTTCTGCAGGATCAGATCGGCGAAGCGAATCAGAATGCGCTTGCGCTCGGCCGGGGCTTTTTTCGCCCAGATGCCGGATTCGAAAGACTGGCGCGCGACTTCAACGGCGAGGTTGGCGTCGGCTTCATCGGTGCTGGCCACGGAGGCGAGGAAACGGCCGTCGACGGGGCTCAGGCATTCGAAGGTGTCGCCACTGATTGCCGGGCGGTATTCACCATTGATGAACGCGCGGGATTCGATGGTCAGGGACTGGAAGCGTTGTTCCCAGTCGTTGCGGGTCGTTGTCATTGTTGTGGCTCGACAAGGGGGAATTGGGGGTGTCGGGGTGTTGTGCTTGGTTTGAGATGGCTGCCCTCACCCTAGCCCTCTCCCGGAGGGAGAGGGGACCGATTGGGGGATGCTCAGAATCTCCGCCGACCTGAAACATCTTGCCGAATCCATAATCAACTGGATCGTTCAGGTCGCCGGATATCCACAAACAACTCGGTCAGTCCCCTCTCCCTCCGGGAGAGGGTTAGGGTGAGGGGCTCTTCAGCTTTTGAGGGCCCAAGCCAATCACACCGTATGCAGATACCAGTTGTACTCAAGGTCAGAGATCGAGTTCTCGAACTCGGCCAGCTCGCTTTCCTTGCACGCGACAAACACGTCGATGTACATCGGATCGATGTAGCGGGCCATAACTTCGCTGTCGTCCAGCTCGCGCAGTGCGTCGCGCAGGTTGTTCGGCAGGCTCTGTTCGTTCTGCTCGTAGCTGTTGCCTTCCACCGGGGCACCCGGCTCGATCTGATTGGTCAGACCGTGGTGAATACCGGCCAGCACCGAAGCCATCAACAGATACGGGTTGGCATCCGCACCGGCGACACGATGTTCGATGCGCACGGAGTCCGGCGAACCGGTCGGTACGCGCACGGCCACGGTGCGATTGTCGATGCCCCAGCTCGGCGAGTTCGGTACGTAGAACTGCGCGCCGAAACGGCGGTACGAGTTGACGTTCGGGCAGAGGAACGCCATTTGCGCAGGCAGGGTCTCCAGCACACCGCCGATCGCGTGACGCAGTGCGGCGTTCTGCTCGGGATCCTCGCTGGCGAAGATGTTGTTGCCTTCTTTGTCCAGGATCGAAATGTGCACGTGCAGACCGTTGCCCGCCTGGCCCGGGTACGGCTTGGCCATGAAGGTGGTGTCCATCTCGTGGTCGTAGGCGATGTTCTTCACCAGACGCTTGAGCAGGACGGCGTAGTCGCACGCCTTGATCGGGTCGGAGACGTGATGCAGGTTGACTTCGAACTGCGCCGGGGCGCTTTCCTTGACGATCGCGTCAGCCGGGATGCCCTGCTCTTTCGCGCCTTCGAGGATGTCTTGCAGACAGTCGACGTATTCGTCGAGGTCGTCGATCAGGTAAACCTGAGTCGACACTGGACGCTTGCCGGAAACCGGCGAACGTGGCGACTGCGGACGACCATTCACGTTGTCCTGGTCGATCAGATAGAACTCGAGTTCGAACGCCGCGCAGATCGTCAGACCGAGGTCGTCGAATTTGCGCACTACGTTGGCCAGCACTTCACGCGGGTCAGCGAAGAACGGCTGGCCTTCGATCTCGTGCATGGTCATGAGTAGTTGTGCGGTTGGGCGCTTCTGCCACGGCTCGATGCTCAGGGTGCCGGGGATCGGGTAGCAGATGCGGTCAGCGTCGCCGATGTCCAGGCCCAGGCCGGTGCTTTCCACCGTGGAGCCGTTGATGTCGAGCGCGAAAAGCGAGGCCGGCAGGTTGATGCCTTTCTCATAAACCTTATGAAGACTGGTGCGTTCGATGCGCTTACCGCGCACCACACCGTTCATATCCGCAATCAGAAGGTCGACGTACAAAACCTCAGGATATTTCTTAAGGAATGCGTTTGCTTCGTTGAGTTGAACGGTACGCAGAGGGACCGACATGATGCACCTATTTAGCTGTTAATTATTATGTTCACTGCCCTTTCACGCAGCCAGTCAACCCGAACGGCAAAGTGAAGTCAATAGCGAACAGATGGCCGCTCAGAGTTTATTTTTCGGGCTTTTTTTAACACTTGCGTGCCAATACAGGCGCCACAGCCCAGAGAATCATGAAGATAGGATGAACGGCGTTTAGAATTTTTTACATGGCAGTTGTTAATTAAAATCAACGAGGCTAAGCTCCGGAAAAGCTCGTTCAAGTGTCAAACTTCGAGGTGAATAAAAATGGCATTCAAGCCATTGATCGGCGTTACTGCGTGCGTCAAACAGATCGGCCTGCACCCCTATCACATCAGCGGCGACAAGTACGTACGTGCTGTCAGCGTTGGCGCTAACGGGCTGCCAGTGGTCATTCCTTCCCTTGGCAAGCTGACCGAAATCGAAGACCTGCTCGGTCAACTCGACGGTCTGTTGCTGACCGGCTCGCCCTCGAACGTGGAACCCTTCCACTATCAAGGCCCGGCCAGCGCCCCCGGCACGGATCACGATCCGGCGCGGGACGCCACTACCCTTCCTTTATTGCGTGCAGCCATCGCGGCGGGCGTTCCGGTCCTCGGCATTTGCCGTGGCTTCCAGGAAATGAACGTGGCGTTCGGCGGCAGCCTGCATCAAAAGGTGCATGAGCTGCCGGGCATGCTCGATCACCGTGAGGCCAACAGTCCGGACGTGGCCGTGCAGTACGCAGCGGCCCATGCGGTGAGCGTGCTCGCTGGCGGTGTGTTCGAAGCGCTGGGGTTGCCGGGCGAGTTCCCGGTCAACTCGATTCACAGCCAGGGCATCGACCGCCTCGCCCCCGGCCTGCGTGCCGAAGCGGTGGCGCCGGACGGCTTGATCGAGGCGGTCTCGGTCGAGCACAGCCCGACCTTCGCCCTCGGCGTGCAATGGCACCCGGAATGGCAAGTGCTGGATAACCCGAACTACCTGAAGATTTTCCAGGCATTCGGCGAGGCTTGCCGGCAGCGGGCGGCGCGGCGCAACCAGCGCTGACCCAACCCAGGAATACGTAACGATTTACTGCCCCCACGGGGTCGGCGGCTGTGCGTGTGCGCATCCGTCATCCGTGAAAACAACAAACCGCAATAACAACAAGTACGACCCAGGCAGCCAGGACGGCGGCGCCGAACAAGACAGGACAACCCGCTGCAACGCGATTTCCTGTAGGAGCTGCCGAAGGCTGCGATCTTTTGATGTTGATTGTAAAAAACAAGATCAAAAGATCGCAGCCTTCGGCAGCTCCTACAGGGCGATGTGTGAGGGGGATGGTTGTCCCTGGCTTGCAATCCACTTAAGCCCGGCCACATTGGCCGCGCGACTGAAACCTGTTGGGAGTTTCACATGGCAAACGCCTCCAGCACTTACAGGAAGGCACTTGAAGGTCATCAGCAACCGAAAAAGGTGCTGGTGAAAGTCGATCGTGTCACCAAGAAGTTCGACGAAACCGTGGCAGTGGACGATGTGTCCCTGGAGATCCATCAGGGCGAAATCTTCGCGCTGCTCGGTGGCTCCGGTTCGGGCAAATCGACCCTGCTGCGCATGCTCGCCGGTTTCGAGCGCCCGACTGAAGGGCGGATTCTGCTCGACGGCGTGGACATCACTGACATGCCGCCGTACGAGCGGCCGATCAACATGATGTTCCAGTCCTACGCGCTGTTCCCACACATGACCGTTGCGCAGAACATCGCCTTCGGCTTGAAGCAGGACCGTTTGCCCGCCAGCGAAATCGATGCCCGCGTCGATGAAATGCTGCGCCTTGTACACATGACCCAATACGCCAAACGCCGCCCGCACCAGTTGTCCGGCGGCCAGCGCCAGCGCGTCGCCCTCGCCCGTTCGCTGGCCAAGCGTCCGAAGCTGTTGCTGCTCGATGAACCGATGGGCGCGCTGGATAAAAAGCTGCGTTCGCAGATGCAGCTTGAGCTGGTACAGATCATCGAACGCGTGGGCGTGACCTGCGTGATGGTGACCCACGACCAGGAAGAGGCCATGACCATGGCCGAGCGCATCGCGATCATGCACTTGGGCTGGATCGCCCAGATCGGCAGCCCGGTCGACATCTACGAAGCACCGGTCAGCCGCATGGTCTGCGAATTCATCGGCAACGTGAACGCCTTTGACGGCACCGTGGTGGAAGACCTTGAAGGTCACGCGATCATCCACAGCCCGGACTTGCAGCAGAAGATCTACGTCGGTCACGGCGTCAGCACTTCGGTGCAGGACAAGTCGATCACCTACGCGATCCGCCCGGAAAAAATGCTCGTCAGCACCATCAAGCCGGAAGTCCGCTACAACTGGTCCGAAGGCAAGGTGCATGACATCGCCTACCTCGGCGGTCACTCGGTGTTCTACGTCGAACTGCCGGGCGGCAAAATCGTCCAGTCGTTCATGGCCAACGCCGAACGCCGTGGCGCACGTCCGACCTGGGACGACAAGGTCTACGTGTGGTGGGAAGACGATAGCGGCGTGGTACTGCGCTCATGAGAACCTTCAATCAACAATTCCTGCGCCTGGTGCCCAGCGGGCGAAAACTGGTGATCGGCATTCCGTTCATCTGGCTGTTCCTGTTCTTCATGCTGCCGTTCTTCCTGGTGATGAAGATCAGCTTCTCGGAAGCCGCGCTGTCGATCCCGCCGTACTCGGAGATCTACATCTACGCCGAACAGAAATTCCAGCTGATGCTGAATATCGGCAACTACACCATGCTTGGCGAAGACGAGCTTTACCTGTCGGCCTACCTCGGTTCGCTGAAGGTCGCCGCGCTGAGCACGATGATGTGCCTGGTGATCGGCTTCCCGATGGCCTATGCGATCACCAAGGCGAGCAAGGAAGCGCAAAACGTCCTGCTGCTGTTGATCATGATGCCGACCTGGACTGCGATCCTGATCCGCGTTTACGCGTGGATGGGCATTCTCAGCAACAACGGTCTGCTCAATGCGTTTCTGATGTGGACGGGGCTGACCGATCACCCGATCGAGATCCTCAACACCAACACCGCCGTTTATATAGGTGTGGTTTACGCCTACTTGCCGTTCATGGTGTTGCCGCTGTACGCCAACCTCGTCAAGCACGATGGCAGCCTGCTGGAAGCCGCGCAGGATCTGGGTTCGAGCAACTTCAACAACTTCTGGAAAATCACCGTGCCGCTGGCCAAGAACGGCATCATCGCCGGCTGCATGCTGGTGTTCATTCCGGTGGTCGGTGAATTCGTGATTCCGGAACTGTTGGGTGGCCCGGAGACCCTGATGATCGGTCGCGTGCTGTGGCAAGAGTTCTTCAATAACCGCGACTGGCCGGTGGCGTCTGCCCTGGCGGTGGTGATGCTGTTGATCCTGATTGTGCCGATTCTGCTGTTCAACCGCAGCCAGGCCAAAGAGATGGAGGCACGGGGATGAAACGCTTCGGATTTTCCAAGTTCATGTTGATCTTCGGTCTGATGTTCATTTATCTGCCGATGCTGATTCTGGTGATCTACTCGTTCAACGCCTCCAAACTGGTGACGGTGTGGGGCGGCTGGTCGGTGAAGTGGTACGTCGGCCTGCTCGACAACACGCAACTGATGGGCTCGGTGGTGCGCTCGCTGGAAATCGCCTGCTACACCGCGATTGCTGCCGTAGCGTTGGGCACCCTCGCCGCTTTCGTGCTGACGCGCGTTACGCGTTTTAAAGGTCGCACGCTGTTTGGTGGCCTGGTCACCGCGCCGCTGGTGATGCCTGAGGTGATCACCGGACTGTCGCTGTTGCTGCTGTTCGTGGCCATGGCGCAGCTGATCGGCTGGCCGCAGGAGCGTGGCATCGTCACGATCTGGATCGCCCACACCACGTTTTGTGCAGCCTATGTCGCGGTGGTAGTCTCCGCCCGCCTGCGTGAGCTGGACCTGTCGATCGAAGAAGCGGCGATGGATCTGGGCGCGAAGCCGTTCAAGGTGTTTTTCCTGATCACCATTCCAATGATCGCACCGTCACTGGCAGCGGGCGGGATGATGTCGTTTGCCTTGTCGCTGGATGACCTGGTGTTGGCGAGCTTCGTTTCCGGGCCGGGTTCGACCACCTTGCCGATGGAGGTGTTCTCGGCGGTGCGTCTGGGCGTGAAGCCTGAGATCAACGCCGTGGCCAGCCTGATTCTGCTGGCGGTGTCGCTGGTGACCTTCCTGGTCTGGTACTTCGGCCGAAAGGCAGAAGCCAACCGCAAGCGTGCGATTCAGGAAGCGATGGACCAGACGGCAAACGAGTCGTGGCAACAGCCGCAACGCGCCGCCACCGCATAACCCTGTAGGAGCTGCGGAACGCTGCGATCTTTTGATCTGGATCTTCAGAAGCAAGATCAAAAGATCGCAGCCTCGTTTCACTCGACAGCTCCTACATGAGCTGTGTTGGTCGATCAGGTTTTGCTTTGTGTTTTTGAATAAGAAGAATGGAGTTGTACCGATGAAAATGTTTGGCAGGACTCTGCTGACACTGTCCTTAATGGGCGCAATGGTCATGGGCGCCCAGGCCAACGACAAGGTGCTGCGTGTTTACAACTGGTCCGATTACATCGCGCCGGACACCGTCAAGAAGTTCGAAGACGAAACCGGCATCCGCGTGACCTATGACGTCTTCGACAGCAACGAGACCCTTGAGGCGCGCTTGCTGGCGGGCAAATCCGGTTACGACCTGGTCGTGCCGTCGAACAGTTTCCTGGCCAAGCAGATCAAGGCCGGCGTGTATCAGACGCTGGACAAGTCGAAGCTGCCGAACTGGAAGAATCTCAACCCGGTGCTGCTGAAAAACGCCGCCGCCAGTGATCCGGACAACGCCCACGCGTTCCCGTACATGTGGGGCTCGATCGGCATCGGTTTCAATCCGGCCAAGGTCAAGGAAGTGCTCGGCGCCAACGCCCCGACCAATTCCTGGGACTTGCTGTTCAAGCCGGAAAACGCTGAAAAACTCAAAGCCTGCGGTATCAGTTTCCTCGATTCGCCGACCGAAATGATCCCGGCCGCCCTGCACTACCTTGGCTACCCGGTGAACGACAAGGACACCGCGCACATCAAGGAAGCCGAGGCGCTGTTCATGAAAATCCGCCCGAACGTGGCGTACTTCCATTCCTCGAAATACATCTCCGACCTGGCCAACGGCAATATCTGCGTGGCGGTCGGTTACTCCGGTGACGTGCTGCAGGCCAAGGCCCGTGCGGTGGAATCAGGCAACAACGTGGTGATCGACTACAGCATTCCCAAGGAAGGCGCCGGCAGCTTCTACGACATGGTCGCGATCCCGCGCGATGCCGCCAACGTCGAGAACGCTTACCTGTTCATGGACTTCCTGATGCGCCCGGACATCATCGCCGAGATCACCAACAGCAACGGCTACAGCAACGCCAACGCCGCGGCTACTCCACTGGTGGATGAAGCGATCCGCAACGACCCGGGCTCGTACCCGTCGCAAGCGGTGATGGCAACGTTGTATGCGGTGCCGGATCAGCCGATTGCCACGCAGCGAATCATGACCCGTGGCTGGACCCGGGTGAAACTCGGTAAGTAAGCCGATGATCGTTCCCATGCTCCGCGTGGGAACGCAGCCCGGGACGCTCTGCGTCACAAGAGGCATTCCCACGCAGAGCGTGGGAACGATCAGTGTGCAAGACATTACAGATTTCCCGTTCACGCAGCGCCTTACCACCGCTGCACCCTGCTATGAACGGCCTCACCTGGCTCCCTCGGCTCAGGTGAATTCTCAGGCGCCCTCGGGCGCCTTTTTTTCGCGCTCAAATCAGCGGCCAATCTTGCAGAACCCGATAGCGGCCCTTGTGCGATTCGAACAGGGCGAAGCGTTCGGCACGCAGGAAAAACTCCGGCGGCGTAGCGGATTCCGGCTCCGGCGCACGGTAGTCTCTAGCCAGCGTCAGATGCGGGCGAAACTCGCGGGGTGTCTCTTCAAAGCCAAACGGCAACATCGCCTGCTCCAGCGCGTAGACCAATCGCAGCAACGCCTGCGGAGCCTGCTCCGGCGCCAGTGACAACACCCCGGCGCGATGCCAGACCTGCAAACGATCCAGCGCGATCTTCAATGGCTCACCCGGCGTGCGCACTTGCCCGGCCGCCTCGCAGACTTCATTGATCTGCGCCAGTGGCACAGCGCCAAGAAACAACAGCGTCAGGTGGAAATTGTCCGCCGGCACCGGCTTACCGGTTCGCAAACCCAACTCCCCGCGCCACTGAGCGATCGCCTTGCGTTGCGCCGGCGGGCAATCGAGGGCGAAAAACAGTCGATTCGCTTCATCGGTCATGGCCCTGCTCCCCTGTCCATCGTTATTCGCCGAATTCTACACAGCCTGATCAGACGACTCGTGACAGGAAGCTATAGTTCAAGGATTGCCATCAACCGGAGGTCGCCATGCGCGAGATCCTCAGCAAAGAACCATGGTGGGCGCGACCGCCGCATCCCGGGCAGGATGAAAAGGAGCTGGAATGGGGCTGGCTGGTGCATTACAGCGAGGGTGAGCCGCGTTTCGAATTCGTCCGCGAACGCCCCACCGACGAGCAGATCCGCGACCGCAAAAGCTGCCGCATCACCCCCTCGGCCGAGTGACCCCGGACACCTGTAGGAGCTGCGGCACGCTGCGATCTTTTGATCTTGTTGTTTAACAAGCCAGATCAAAAGATCGCAGCCTCGTTTCACTCGACAGCTCCTACGGGGATTTGTGTGGGGTTCAGGATTCAAGGATGTTTTTGAAGCCGCCAAAGATCATGCGTTGGCCATCGAATCCCATCGGGTTGACGTCCGGTTGCATGCGCGGGTCGTCCATCATTTTCGCCATGCCGGCATCGCGGGTGGCTTTGTCTGGCCAGATCAGCCAGCCGGCCGACACCGTCTCGCCGTCCTTGAGTTTGACCGCCATCGGGAATGAGGTGACTTTGCCCTCCGGCACGTCATCGCCCCAGCACTGAACCACGTCTTTCGCCCCGTATTCCTTGAACAGCTTTGCGGCGATCTCACAGTGTTTTTTGTACTGGTCGCGATTGGCGTTCGGCACAGGTGCGACAAAAATATCGATGTAAGCCATGATCACTCTCCTTGCACGTTGGGTTTGACCTGCTGATTGGTCGATTGCGGCGGCTGCCATTCGACAGGATTCACGCCCAAGCCGACCGACGGCTCATCGCCCCCACCCAGATTGCGCTCAACCTGCCCGGCCATGTGCAACGTGCCGGCCATGACGCCGGTGGTCGGGTTTTGCACCAGTTTCATCCAGGCCTTGTCGAAGGTGCTGCCCAGACTGCTGCGGATCAGCGCTTCACTGTCGGGGCGGTCATTGGCCTGAATGATCGCGCGAATGCCGGCCACACCGACCGAAATCAGTCCGCCAGCCAGTTTCCCGGCCGCTGCTGCCACGGCGCTGGCAGCCCCACGCGGGGCCATCTCCGCTTCCATCCGCTGACTGGCGCGCCTGGCCACCGGGGCCATGCCGGCATCCGTCGAGGCAATGCCCTTGGCGCCGCCCTCGGTGTGGATCTTGTCGATCAGCGCGGCGTAGGCCGGCAGCGTGTTCAGCGGCTCGGTACTGATGACCTGATACAGCGAAGCATCGCGCGCCGGCGGCGGGCCCAGCGCGATGGCCGGGACTTTCTGCAAATGCCCGTTGAGCTGACCAACGGGCACACCATGGCGCCGGGCGATAAGCGGCATCTGCTGCGCCATCAACTGCGCATAGAACGCCGTGGCCTGGCCGAGAATCGCATCCGGATCGATCTCCACCGCGACCGGCGCCAGCACCCTTTCCTGATATTGCTCAAGTAGATACGCCGCCAGCCGTTTGGCCGACGCGTCCTGCTCACCACCGGCATTGATCGTGTACCAACTGACCTTCATCGACAGCCATTCCTGGGTCCAGTAGCTGCTGAACCACGGGATGAAATTTTCTTCAGTTTGCTGATAGACGCGAGTGCGCCAATGTTCCATCGAACCACGGGCAAATAGCTTTACTTGCTCGGTGGACTGCTGCGAAGCGCTGACGATTTCGCGGTCGATCTGCTGCCAGGTCGCCGGCGACACTACGACGGCCTGCGGCGCTGACACCGGGGCCCGCGCCGAAGTGGCGCAGCCGGCCAGCAACAACAGTGCGGCGACGAGCAGCGCACGCGGGTTCACGATGGAGGTTTCCTTCAAATTGGGAGGATGCAGATTTGAGTATAGGTGTGGGTATTGGGCCGTTTGTCCGGTTGTGGCTGAACTGGCGCCTTCGCGAGCAGGCTCGCTCCTACAGGGGAATGCATTTCAAATCGTAGGAGTGAGCCTGCTCGCGATGAGGCCTGCAAACCCACCACAAACCCGAACCATCACTGCCATCGATATTCACCATCGCCACGATTGCCTTCCGCCCATCGCCCATCAAAGGCACGATTAAGCCATCCGAAACACAACGAGGAGTTCACAGCATGATTCACACCCACGTCACACTGTCCGTGAGTTTCCCGGTGTTCGGCAGCAACTATTACGACCAGCACGTTGTGTCGCACAAAGCGCAGGCATTGGTGTTCAACGAAGATTTCGAAGATCTGTTAATGCCTGCTGCATCCAATCACTTCAGCAATGAAGTGGTCGGCATCAACGATCAGTTCCGTTTTCTGAGCGACATTCTCGCCACCCATTTGCTGGACATCGAGGCCTCCGTGCCTGCGCGATCCAGCGTCCGGGCGAGCGCTCACTTTTAATTGCAACACGCACAAAAAAAGCCCACTGGCCATTTCGGCGCAGTGGGCTTTTTCACATCAGGGTTGCCTCGTTCAGCGCTTCCAGCAATCGGCGTAACGCGAGCAGACGTTGTACTGCGCATCCATTTTGGCCATGCGGTCGAGATGGCGCAGGACGGCTTCGCCCATGACTTCCTTGGACGACTGGAAGTAGTACTTGATCATGTCGGTTTCCATGTCGGTCGGCGCTGCGTTGCCACGCTTGCCGGAAGTACCGTCGACGGCAGACCATTCTTTCAAGCGCTTGTCGTCGATACTGCGCAGGCGCTTGCGATACTCGTCGCTGGAACGGGTGATCGCCTCGTCGGCAATCGTCGAACTCTCATGGTTGAATTCGGCCAGATTCTGCCGGTACAGCGTCCAGTAATCGTCTGGCAGTTCAAAGCCCATTTTCGCCTTGCGCTCGCTGACCAGTGAATCGAGCTTTTCCGGCGTAAACGTCGTCGAGTCCCGCTTCTTCGCGTCGGACTTCAACACCACGAATAGGCTGCCATCGACGATACGGTCGATCATGACCGTCCGTTCCGGGGTATCCGGCAGCAGCGCTGGCGGCTTGGGAAAGATCGGGTTGCGCCCGGCACACGCCGCCAGCCCCTCGCGCTTCATCGGGATCGGCGTGCGCACGTCCTTGCCATCGATGCGCTGCACACGCTGCATCAGCGTCGAACACTGGCGGCCCTTGAGGTCGAAGGTCAGCTCGTATTCTGTATCGCGCTGAGGTTTGAAACTGAAACCCGCACCGCACACGGCATAACCGGTCTGGGTGTTGACCTTCAGGTACATTTCCTTGTCGGGCGGCAGTTTGATTTCCAGGTAGCTCTTGGCCTTTGCCGGGGGCGCCACACTCATGCCGACCCGGCGCGTGCTGTCGACGATGAACAGGTTGTTGAGCAAGCCGGTGGTCTGGCCATCGCAATGCTCTGCATCGTAGTAATCCACCGAAGCGTTATCGGTGCTGGCGACAAAACGCAGCTTGGCGGCATCAGGTTCGGCCGAATCCTGATAGGTGCCCAGTTGGGTGCATCCCGACAGCAGCAGGCCCGACAGAACGGCACTGATAACAACGGGTGTTCGGCGCAACAGCAAAGCCACAGACATGATCATCCTTGGGGAGAAGGGGCAAAAAAACGGCGATGCTACTGAATTGCCATCATTGCGTCCACTCCCCGCGTCTGCGCGACTGTTGTGCTAATCGGACGCGCAGAACTCAGTCAATCATCATCGCGATCACGGTAGTAGCGACGGCCATCGCGGCGATCATCGCGATCATCCCAGCGCCGGTCATGGTCGTAGTTGCGGCCATGATCGCGGTCGTAATGTCGACCATGGCGGTGGTCATCATCAAAATCCGCGACACAGCCACCGAGCATTACGGCGGCGGTCACGGTCAGCAACATCGTTGTAGCGCGCTTCATTCAATACTTCCCTAAAACCAAGGTCTTGACGACGGAATCGGCCACGCTGCCCGCACTTTCAGGACGCGGTGCGCGCAGCCGCAGATACGACCGGGCAAAACGCCGTTGATTCAGTGGCCACTATCGACCGTTTGTCGCCCTGCCCGCACAGCCCAAACGGCGGCGAAATGCCACCTATACTTCTTGCAACCAAGCCCCACGCAATGGATCTGCGCCCTCAATAACAACAAGCAGAGGTGCACCATGGTCTGGCAGCAAATCTACGACCCGTTCGGTAACCCGGTGATCTCCACGCTCATGGCCGCCGTGCCGGTGGTGGTGATGCTCGCGGCACTGGCGTTCTTCCACATCAAGGCGCACCTGGCGGCGCTGCTGGCGCTGGCGTCCGCCCTGCTGATTTCGATTTTCGCCTTCGGCATGCCAGCGAATATGGCCGGTTCGGCTGCATTATTCGGCGCGGCGAATGGCTTGCTGCCGATCGGCTGGATCGTCCTCAACATCATCTTTCTGCATCGCCTGACCACCGAGAACGGCTCGTTCAAAGTGCTGCAGGATTCCCTTGCGCGCATCACCGATGACCGTCGTTTGCAGTTGCTGCTGATCGCGTTCTGCTTCGGCGCGTTTTTCGAAGGCGCGGCGGGGTTCGGTACGCCGGTGGCGGTAACCGGGGCAATTCTGATCGGGCTGGGGTTTTCGCCGTTGGCCGCGTCGGGCCTGGCGTTGATCGCCAACACCGCGCCCGTGGCTTTCGGCGCATTGGGCACACCGATCATCACCCTGGCCAAAGTCACCGGGCTGGATGAAATGGAGCTGTCGATGATGGTCGGGCGGCAGTTACCGTTCTTCTCGGTGCTGGTGCCGTTCTGGCTGATCTGGGCGTTCGCCGGGTGGCGCAAGATGCTGGAGATCTGGCCGGCGATTCTGGTGGCCGGGGTGAGTTTCGCCGTGCCGCAGTTTCTGGTGTCTAACTACCACGGGCCGATGCTGGTGGATGTGATTGCCGCGCTGATTTCCATGGCTTGTCTGACGTTGTTTTTGAAGGTGTGGAAGCCGACGACCATTCACACTTCGGCGGCGCTTTCAGGGCGCGTCGACAACTCCCGGGTCGAAGAAGAAAAAGTCACTGCCAGCGCCGCGTTCAGTGATCAGGCGCGCCCGGCGGTGATGCGCGCGTGGATGCCGTGGATCATTCTCACGGTGTTCGTGTTTGCCTGGGGCACCCAAGGCTTCAAGAACATCTTCGATGTGCGCCCGGCGATCGATCCGGTCACGCACTCGGCCAAGCTCGACCCCACCGGCAAACCGCTGAATGAAGCCAATCCGATTTTTGCGCCTGCGGTGACCTTCACCACCCTGCACCTGCAAATCGAAAAAGTGCCGCCGGTGGTGGCTGCGCCGAAAGCCGAGGAAGCGGTGTACAAATTCACCTGGTTCACCGCCACCGGTAGCGGAATTCTGCTGGCGGCGATTGTCGGTGGCTTGCTGATGGGCTACTCGATTCCGCAACTGATCAAGCAATACCTGCGCACGTTGTGGGTCGTGCGGTTTTCGCTGATTACCATTGCGGCGATGCTCGCGCTGGGATTTCTCACGCGCTATTCAGGGCTCGACGCGACCATGGGTCTGGCGTTTGCGGCGACGGGGATTTTCTATCCGATGTTCGGCACGCTGCTCGGTTGGTTGGGTGTGGCATTGACCGGTTCCGATACTGCATCGAATGTGCTGTTTGGCGGTCTGCAGCGGGTCACATCGGAACAGCTCGGGATCAGCCCGATCCTGATGGCGGCGGCGAACAGTTCGGGCGGGGTGATGGGCAAAATGGTCGATGCGCAATCGATCGTGGTCGCCTCCACCGCGACCCGCTGGTATGGGCATGAGGGCGAGATTCTGCGCTACGTGTTCTTCCACTCGATTGTGCTGGCGATCCTGGTCGGCGGGCTGGTGACACTGCAGGCGTATGTGGCGCCGTTTACCTCAATGGTGGTGGGCGGGCATTGAGTGTCGCCCCCCTGTAGGAGCGAGCCTGCTCGCGATAGCGGTAGACCTGTGAACGAAGTGGCGACTGACACAGCGCTATCGCGAGCAGGCGAAGGCCTACAAGGGTTCAGCGCCTTATAGAAGATTGATGAGCTACCCTCATAACTCTATAGCGAAAATCCGCAAAAACCTTTTCCTCTTTCCGGCAGTCACTCCTTAACGAGACCGGCGATGACGCTGGCTGCCCGTTTGGGCCATTCGCAACCCTGCTGCCCTGATGAAGAAAGAAAAGGAATCGAACCATGACGATTTCCCGACGCGGATTTCTGATCCTAGGCGCCGTCACCGCGACGGCGTTCGCAATGCCGCCGTTTATCAGCCTCAAGGCCTACGCGGCCAACCTGGAGCAACCGGCCATGAGCAAAGTGACGATCAACGTCAACGGCAAGCCGCGTGAATTGGACGTCGACACCCGCACCACCCTGCTCGATGCCCTGCGCGAACACTTGCACCTGACCGGCAGTAAAAAAGGCTGCGACCACGGCCAGTGCGGCGCCTGCACGGTGATCGCCGATGGTCGACGCATCAACTCTTGCCTGACCCTCGCGGTAATGCACGAAGGCAGCGCGATCACCACCATCGAAGGCCTCGGCATGCCCGACAATCTGCATCCGATGCAAGCCGCGTTCATCAAGCACGACGGCTACCAGTGCGGCTATTGCACGCCCGGACAAATCTGTTCGGCAGTGGCGGTCATCAAAGAAATCCGCGACGGCATTCCCAGCCACGCCAGCGCCAGTTTGACCGAGCCACCGCAACTGATCGCCGCCGAGTTTAAGGAACGCATGAGCGGCAATATCTGCCGCTGCGGTGCCTACTCCAACATCATTGAAGCCATTACCGAAATCGCGGAGGTGCCGGCATGAGACCGTTCAATTACAGCCGCGCCGACTCCCCCGCCGCAGCCGCCGCACAAGCTGCGCAAGTTGAAGGCGCGCGGTTTATCGCTGGCGGTACCAACCTGCTCGATTTGATGAAACTCGACATCGAAACGCCGCGGCACTTGATCGACGTCAATCACCTCGGGCTGGATCAGATCGAGGCCACGCCTGAGGGCGGCTTGCGCATTGGCGCGCTGGTACGCAACACCGATCTGGCCGCCGACGCGCGCGTCAGAAAAGACTATGGCCTGCTCTCCCGCGCCCTGCTCGCCGGGGCGTCAGGCCAGTTGCGCAACATGGCGACCACCGCCGGCAACCTGCTGCAACGCACGCGCTGCCCGTACTTCTACGACACCAATCAAGCCTGCAACAAACGCCAACCCGGCAGCGGCTGCGCAGCGATTGCCGGGGTCAGTCGGCAACTGGGCATTATCGGTGTGAGCGACGCGTGCATTGCCACCCACCCCAGTGACATGGCGATTGCCATGCGTGCGCTCGATGCGCAGATTGAAACGGTGAAACCCGACGGCAGAACCCGCAGCATCGCCATGGCCGACTTTCATCAGTTGCCAGGCACCACGCCGAACATCGAAACCAGCCTGACGCCCGGCGAATTCATCACCGCCGTAACATTGCCCGCACCGCTCGGCGGCACCCACATTTATCACAAGGTGCGTGATCGCTCCTCCTATGCGTTCGCGCTGGTCTCGGTCGGTCTGATCCTGCAAAAGGACGGCAGTGCACGCATCGCCGTCGGCGGAATCGCGCCGAAACCATGGCGGGTCGAAGCCGCCGAAGCGCTGCTGCCCAAAGGCGTCAAAGCCGTCAGCGAACGCCTGCTCGACGGCGCCACGCCGACCCACGACAACCAATTCAAACTGACCCTGGTCGAGCGCACGCTCGGCTCGGTATTGGCGCAAGCGAGGGAAGAAGCATGAAATTCGACACGCCCGCCGCCACCAACCCGATCGACCAACTAAAAGTTATCGGCCAGCCCACCGACCGCGTCGAAGGCAAACTGAAAACCTGCGGCCAGGCGCCGTACGCCTACGAACAACATGAGGCGGTGGCCAATCAGGCTTATGGTTTTATGGTCGGTTCGGCCATTGCCAAGGGCCGCATTAGCAACATCGATCTGCAAGCAGCCAAAGCCGCGCCCGGCGTCCTGGCGATCGTTACCGCGGCCAACGCCGGCAAGCTCGGCAAGGGTAAATACAACGCCGCACATCTGCTGGCAGGGCCCGAGGTGCAGCACTATCACCAAGCCGTGGCATTGGTCGTTGCCGAGACCTTTGAACAGGCGCGCGCCGCTGCGCAAATGGTCAAGGTCGATTATGTCGCGGCCAAAGGCGAGTTCGATCTGGCCAGCGTGCGCGACAAAGGCGTCGAGCCGAAAGAGGAACTGCCCGACGTCAAACACGGCGATTTTGCTGCAGCGTTTACCGCCGCTCCGGTGCAGTTCGACCAGACCTACACCACCCCGGATCAGTCGCACGCGATGATGGAACCGCACACAACATTAGCCGCGTGGAAAGGCGATCAACTGACCTTGTGGACGTCCAACCAGATGATCGCCTGGAGCGTCGGCGACATCGCCACCACCCTCGGTCTTCCAAAAGAAAAAGTCCGGCTGATCTCGCCATACATTGGCGGTGGTTTTGGCGGCAAGTTGTTTATCCGCGCCGACGCAATCCTCGCCGCTCTCGGTGCGCGGATGGCTGGCAGACCGGTAAAAGTCGCCCTCGCCCGCCCGCAGATCGCCAACAACACCACCCATCGCCCGGCAACCATTCAGCGCATCCGCATGGGTGCGACGGCGGATGGCAAACTCACCGCCATCGCTCACGAAGGCTGGTCAGGCAACCTTGAGGACGGCAAGGTCGAGGTCGCGGCGCAACCGAGTCAGTTGCTCTACGCCGGCGAAAATCGTTTGGTCAGCATGCGTCTGGCGCCGCTGGATCTACCCGAAGGCAACGCCATGCGTGCTCCGGGTGAAACACCCGGGTTGATGGCGCTGGAAATCGCCATGGATGAAATGGCCGAGCAGCTCAAGCTTGATCCGATCCAGTTCCGCATCCTCAATGACACCCAGGTCGACCCGGTGAAAACCGAGCGGCCGTTCTCGCAGCGGCGTTTGATCGAATGCCTGCAAACCGGCGCCGATAAATTCGGCTGGGACCAGCGCAATGCCAAACCCGGTAGCCGCCGCGAGGGCCGCTGGCTGATCGGCATGGGCGTGGCGGCGGCGATTCGCAACAACCTGCTGGTCAAGTCGGGCGCACGGGTGCGGCTGGAGCGCGACGGCAAGGTCACGGTGGAAACCGACATGACCGACATCGGTACCGGCAGTTACACGATCATTGCGCAGACAGCGGCCGAGATGATGGGCGTCAGCATCGACGACGTAGTGGTGCGGCTGGGCGATTCCAGCTTCCCGGTATCAGCGGGCTCCGGTGGCCAGTTCGGCGCCAACTGCTCGACGGCCGGGGTGTATGCGGCCTGCATAAAGCTGCGCGAGGCAGTCACCACCAAACTGGGCATGGCCGGCGAAGCAGAGTTCGTCGACGGTCAAGTTCGAGCCGGCGGCAAAACCCTGCCCCTGCGCAATGCCGCGCATGACGGTGTCGTGCAAGCGGAGGACAGCATCGAGTTCGCCGACCTTGCCGAGCAGTATCAGCAATCGACATTTGGTGCGCACTTCGTTGAAGTCGCGGTGGATGCAGCGACTGGCGAAGTTCGCGTGCGGCGCATGCTCGCCGTGTGTGCAGCCGGACGAATTCTCAATCCGAAAACTGCACGCAGTCAGGTGATCGGAGCAATGACCATGGGGGTTGGCGCGGCGTTGATGGAGGAATTGGCGGTAGACAAAAAGCTTGGTTTCTTCGTCAACCATGATCTGGCGGGATACGAAGTGCCGGTGCATGCCGACATTCCGCATCAGGAGGTGATTTTCCTCGATGAGACCGACCCGATTTCTTCGCCGATGAAGGCCAAGGGTGTCGGTGAGCTGGGGATTTGCGGAGTCAGTGCGGCGCTGGCGAATGCGATTTACAACGCCACCGGGGCAAGGGTGCGCGAGTATCCGATTACGCTGGACAAGATCTTGTCGTCGTTGCCGGAGATGATCTGAAGTCGCCTGAAAAGCCCCTCACCCTAGCCCTCTCCCAAAGGGAGAGGGGACCGATTGGGGGATATTCAGGCGCTACACCGACTTGAACGTCCTGGTGTGAATCCATAATCGACAGAGCCATTTCAGGTCGATGTATGACGCAAGACACTTCGGTCGGCCCACTCTCCCTCCGGGAGAGGGCTGGGGTGAGGGAAATCAGGGAACTTCACCGACTTGAACGTCCTGGTGTGAATCCATAATCGACACAGCACCTTCAGGTCGATGTATGACGCAAGACACCTCGGTCGGCCCCCTCCCTCCGAGATGCTGGGGTGAGGGAAATCAGGGAATTTCACCGACCTGAAAGTGTTGCTGTGAATCCATAATCGACACAGCCATTACAGGTCGATGCATGACGCAAGACACCTCGGTCGGCCCCCTCTCCCTCCGGGAGATGGCTGGGGTGAGGGAAATCAGGGAATTTCACCGACCTGAAAGTGTTGCTGTGAATCCGTAATCGACACAGCCATTTCAGGTCGATGTATGACGCAAGACACTTCGGTCGGCCCACTCTCCCTCCGGGAGAGGGCTGGGGTGAGGGAAATCAGGGAACTTCACCGACTTGAACGTTCTGGTGTGAATCCATAATCGACACAGCCATTTCAGGTCGATGCATGACGCAAGACACCTCGGTCGGCCCCCTCTCCCCCCGGGAGAGGGCTGGGGTGAGGGAAAGGCTTCACTCGGTGGGCGAATACTGCTCGGCACTCACCTGCTCCATCCACTCCACCACCTTACCCTCCAGCACCTCAGCGATAGCGATATGCGTCATCGCCGTAGTCGGCGCCGCCCCATGCCAATGCTTGGCCCCCGGCGCAATCCACACCATATCGCCAGGGCGAATCTCACGAACCGGCTGCCCCCACTCCTGGACAAAACCGGAACCGGCCGTGACGATCAAGGTCTGTCCTAACGGATGCGTATGCCACGCGGTACGCGCACCCGGCTCAAACGTTACCGTCGCACCGCTGACCCGCGCCTCATCAGTGCCCTTGAACGGCGCATCGACACGGACCGTGCCAGTGAACCAGTCCGCCGGGCCCTTGGCTGAAGGTTGCGAGCCATTGGGCGTGACCATCACACTCGGGGTTTCATTGGCCTGCACCTCAGCTGCCAGCAGGGAAAGGGTCAACGCAGAAGCGGCAATCGGGTTCATGACTTTCTCCGAACAGATGAATGCAAGAGCTGCCGACGGCTGCGATCTTTTGATGTTTAAAGCAAGATCAAAAGATCGCAGCTTTCGGCAGCTCCTACGGGGTTGAGTCACTTTACCGGGGCGTACTCTTCAGATAATCGACTAGAATTCGAAAAAACTTATGCAGGAAACTCACCAATGCTGCGCGAAAATGCCACTGACCTGCTCGCCTTCCTCGCCGTGGCCCGCGAGCGCAGTTTCACCAAGGCCGCGGCCAAACTTGGCGTTTCGCAATCCGCGCTGAGCCATACCATCCGCGCCCTCGAAGCCCGTTTAGGCCTGCGCCTGCTGACCCGTACCACCCGCAGCGTTTCGCCCACCGAAGCCGGCGAACACCTGCTGCAAACCATCGGCCCGCGTTTCGAAGAAATCGAACTGGAACTGGCGGCACTGAGCAACCTGCGCGACACCCCGGCGGGCAAGATCCGCCTCAATGCCACCGATCATTCGCTGGATTGGCTGCTGCGCCCGGTGCTCAAAACCTTTCTGCCGCAGTACCCGGATATTGCCGTCGAGGTGAGCTGCGACTATGGTTTCGTCGACATTGCCGGTCAGGGTTTCGACGCTGGCGTACGTCTTGGCGAAGACGTCGCGCAAGGCATGATCGCCACCCGTATCGGCCCCGACATGCGCATGGCGGTGGTGGGTTCACCCGCCTATTTCGCCAAACGCCCCCCGCCGCAAACACCCCGCGACCTGACCGATCACGCCTGCAACAACCTGCGTCTGCCCACCAACGGCGGGTTGTACAGCTGGGAATTCGAGAAGGATGGCGAGAATCTGAAAGTGCGGGTCTCCGGGCAAGTCACCCTGAATGGCGTCTACCCGTTACTCGACGCGGCGCTGGACGGTTTCGGCCTCAGCTACATCCCGGAGAACATCGTCGCGCCGTATCTGGCCGACGGCCGTTTACTGCAAGTGCTGGAAGACTGGTGCCCGACGTTCGCCGGTTATCACCTCTACTATCCGAGCCGACGCCAGGCTGCACCGGCGTTTGCGTTGTTGCTGGAGGCGTTGCGTTATCGCGGTTGATGGCTTGTCATTTTTTATAACAACCCGCAGCGCCCCAAAACGCCTTGGCTAACGTCGCCGCCTCTTTCGTAGAATTCGCCGTCACGGTTGCAAATTGTCCACGCTGCGCTCCCATACACACATATTTTTCATTAAGCGCATAGGCCGCGCAGACAATGAGCACGAGGCAAACCCCGGTAAAACAGGCGAATCGACGGTTTTGCACATCCATGATGATTCTTCTTGGGCGGAGCAGGAGTCATCATGATTGCGTGCGAACAAAACCCTTCCAACTGTCAGATCTGACAGTCTTTAATACCCTTTTGAAATTAAAACGCTCAGTCCTCGACGCAAACAGAAGATCCCCGCGCCAACTCGCTCAACCTGCCAACGCAATCAACTGATGCCGCTGCGCATCGGTGAGCATCGGCCCGAACCCGGCCCTGGCGTTATCAGCCATGTAACGCGGATTACCCGTGCCCGGGATCACGCAAGTCACCGCCGAATGCGAGAGCAAAAACTTCAACGCCAGTTGCGGCCAGCTGTTGACCTGCACATCCGACACCCAGCCCGGCAGCGGTTTGCCTTTGAGTCGGGCAAGCAAACCGCCACCGCCAAATGGCCGATTGCAAATCACCGCCACCCCGCGCTCGCGGCACAGCGGCAGGATGCGTTTCTCCACGCCACGGTCATCGAGGGCGTAGTTGATTTGCAGAAAATCCAGGGGTTCGGCCTTCAGCACTGCTTCGACTTCCTCGTAGGCCGAGGGCGTGTAATGGGTGATGCCGATGTAACGGATGCGCCCCTGCTCTTTCCATTCACGCAGGGTCGGCAGATGGGTTTGCCAGTCGAGCAGGTTGTGGATCTGCATCAGGTCGATGCGTTCGGTACGCAGCAGGCTGAACGATTGCTCCATCTGCGCGATGCCTTCCTCGCGCCCGCGCGTCCACACCTTGGTTGCCAGAAATGCCGGCGACCGTGGTTCATGGATCGACAGCAGCTCACCGGTGGTTTCCTCTGCCCGGCCATACATCGGTGAACTGTCGACCAGCGTGCCGCCCTTGCTGAACAGTTCATCAAGCACCGCCGGCAATTGCCGGTAGGCCGGATCGCCGGGGGCGACGTCGAAACCGCGATAGGTGCCCAGGCCGACGATCGGCAGCGCCTCGGCGCTGGATGGGATGACGCGGGTCTGCATGGCGTGGCCTCCGGTGGTCGCGGGCGTGGTGGTTGTGGCCAACGCCCGATCAAAGGTGAAGACCGCCGAAACCCCGGCAGCCAGCGTGAGCAATCGGCGACGGGAGTAACCCTCAGTGTGGCTCATGCTGGTTCCCCTGCTGCGTGGATCTGTTGCCGGTTGTGTGTATGAGCGGCCCGGTTGCAGGGCTGGACTACACTGCGACAGCCAACTTTCACACACCGTTAAAAGTAGCCGAATGTCCCGAACCCTGATGTCACTCGTCGCATTGATCGTTGTCGTGTACCTGGTGCTGTGCACGGCGCTGTTCTTTTTTCAGCGCTCGCTGATCTATTTTCCCCAGCCCAATGCCATCAACTTCGCTGATTCACGGATGACCCTGTCGATGCCGGATGCACAGATTTCGGTGGTCACCCGCGAGCGCGTCGGGTCACGGGCGCTGATCTATTTCGGCGGCAATGCCGAGGACGTGTCGCGCAATCTGCCGGAGTTTGCCGAGGCGTTTCCTGATTACGCGGTGTATCTGCTCAACTACCGCGGCTTCGGTAGCAGCGGCGGCTCACCGTCGGAAGCGGCGATTGCCGAGGATGCGCTGGCGCTGTTCGATCAGGTCTACGCCAGTCATCCGCAGGTGGCCGTGGTCGGGCGCAGTCTCGGTTCCGGCGTGGCGGTGCGTCTGGCCAGTCAGCGACCCGTGCAACAGCTGATTCTGGTGACGCCTTACAACAGCCTGGAAGAAATCGCCGCGCGGCAGTATCCGTGGGTGCCGGTGCAGTGGTTGCTCAAGGACCGTTTCGAATCCGGCAAATACGCCGCGCATATCCGCGTGCCGACGTTGTTGCTCGCGGCCAGTGATGACGAAGTGATCCCCCGCGCCAGCACGCAGCGCTTGCTGGAGAACTTCCCGCAAGGCGTGGCGATGCTCAGGGTGGTGCCGGATTCGGGGCATAACTCAATTTCCGAGCGAGCGCAGTATTTGCAGTGGATGGGGGATGTGTTGAATCGCTGATGTTGTTTGCCATTGATTGTTGTGCTGTTGCTATTGGCCCCATCGCGAGCAGGCTCACGCCTACATTTGAAATGCGTTCCCCTGTAGGAGTGAGCCTGCTCGCGATGGCGTCATCCGGCGCAACATAGCGGCCTGCTTGCTCTCACCCTTCGTCGCCCCGCGATAAAAGCGCCGCCCCTTGAACCAAGTCCAAAAAGCCCAGTCCTACCCGCGCCGCATTCTGCGGTTCACTCAACTTTTGCGCTGTCCTTCTTCAGAGCTGCCCGTCTCATGCGCCACGCCGTTCGCTCGTCTCGCTTCGTTTCGCTGTGCCTGCTGATCCTTTCGCCGCTGTTCGCTGCAAACGCCCATGCCGGTGCGGAGCGACAACTGGTGGCCGCCATCAATGACTATCGCGCCCATCCGCAGCGCTGTGACCGGCGCCCGGCGCAGCGCCTGGCGCCGTTGGTGTTGAAGTCGAACCTGGCCTTGCCGATCGGTTACCGCTACGCCGGCGGCATGCGTGAAGCGTTGAAGGCGTCCGGCTATTCCGCCGTGACGGTACGCAGTATTCGTGTGGTCGGCGCCGAGGATGCCGAAGAGGCCTTCGACCTGCTGCAAAACGATCACTGTGCCGCGCTGCTGGAAGCGAGCTATGCCGATATCGGCGTCAGCCGTTCGCGCAATGAATGGCAAGTGGTGTTGGCGCAACCGGTGCTCGACAGCCATGTCGGCGACAATCGCAGCGTGGGCAAGGCGCTGCTCGCCGAGGTCAACGCCGCACGCGCCCGGCCACGAATGTGCGGACGCCAGCGATTCGCCGCCGCCCGATCGTTGAGCTGGAACGCCGCGCTGGCCGCCGCCGCGCAGGGGCACAGCAAAGCCATGGCCTACGGCAACTATTTCGCCCACCAGGATCCCGACGGCGACCTGCCCGCCGATCGCGCCCGTGCGGCGGGATATCGTGGCCGGCAAATCGGCGAAAACATTGCCGCCGGGCAAAGTTCGCCGGGCAGGGCCATGGCCGGATGGCTCGCCAGTCCCGGACATTGCGCCAACCTGATGAACCCGATGTTTACCCAGGTCGGTGCCGGGTTTGCCAGTGAGGCGCGCAGTGATGAAGGGGTTTACTGGACGATGGTGTTTGGCGCGCAGTGACTGGCCGTGTCGAGTCCCCGTTTCAGCCATTCCTTGCGCAGCATTGATGGCGACACAACGGCCACTCCGGCCTGCCAGTCGAGTGGCCATAAATGATTGAGCTTTTGTTGGCTGACATCGGAGGGGGCCAGCAAGCAGCTTTTACTGTCGCGAACGCTGATGACATTGAGCAGGCAGTCATCGCCCTGCTCCGCCATCCAGCGCTTGATGGTCAGGCGGTGGTTTTTTAGCAACGCGTCGGCGTCCCACAGCGTCATTTGCGCGAACACCTGGGGCAGATGGCTTTCGGGTTTCATCCGTTTCAAATCAGCCGCCAACGCTGCAGCGAGATTTGCTTCGATGCTCGCCTGACATTCAAGAAAATACTGTTGCGGCCAATCGACGCTCAGCTTTGCTCGGCAGGCGAGTTCGCCATACGCGGCGATATCGGCTGCGGTGGTCATTTGCCCGGTGAAATTCAGGGTGTTGTCGAGAATCGCTGTCGCCAGTAATGCAGCGCTTTGTACGCTGATCTGCATCAGCAAACCGCTCGCCTGCCAACGCTGAAATACCTGAGTGGCGGCAGCCCCGATCGGGCGAATATCGGCGGCTGGCCCAAGTCTCTGCGCCCAGTAACGCTCGTACCCCGGATGATGATCGATGACCTCTACCACTCGTTTCAGCACCACCAACGGGTCGAAGTGGTGATAGTCCGAGACATCGACCAGGACAAATTCATCGTCCGGCGTCGGCGGGTAATCGTCAAAAGCCGCGGCCCAGCCAAGCACACTTTTCGACACGCTGGCGTTGGGTTGCGCGCTGCTGATGGCACGGGCGGGAATGCCTTGCAGGTTGAGCAATTCTGCATAGGCGATACAGCAGGCGTAGGCGTCAATGTCCAGATAGGACGCGCCGGAGGTGATGATTTTCATGGGCCGGCAACATCGCACAGGTGTGTGACGTTTGGGTGACAGAAAAAGATCGCCGCCTCGTTTCACTCGACAGCGCCTGCAAGGCGGCGATCTTTTGATCTTCAAGCCGCGCGCTGTGCTCCCGCCACCATCGCCGAAGCTGCCAGCATCGCGCGCAACAACACTGCACACCCGGCTGCCAGATCGTCCGGCGCGGCGTTCTCGATTTCGTTATGACTGATGCCGCCCTCGCACGGCACAAAAATCATCCCGGCCGGGCCGAGTTCGGCGAGGAAAATCGCGTCATGCCCGGCGCCGCTGACGATGTCCATATTCGACAAACCAAGCCCTTTCGCCGCGCCGCGCACCGCTTCCACACAACCTTTTTCGAAGTACAACGGCGGGAAGTCGGCTGTCGGGGTCAGTTCATAGGTCAGTCCGTGTTCTTCACAGGTGGCCTCGATGACTTGCTTCACCTCGGCAATCATCGAGTCCAGACGCGCCGGTTCCAGATGACGGAAGTCGAGGGTCATGCGCACTTCCCCGGGGATGACGTTGCGCGAACCGGGATAGGCCTGCAGGCAGCCGACGGTGCCGCAGGCATGCGGCTGGTGGCCAAGGGCGGCGCGGTTGACGGCGCCGACGATCACTGAGGCGCCGACCAACGCGTCTTTACGCAGGTGCATCGGCGTCGGGCCGGCATGCGCTTCGACGCCGCGCAGCTTGAGGTCAAACCACTTCTGCCCCAACGCACCGAGCACCACGCCGATGGTTTTCTGTTCGTCTTCGAGGATCGGGCCTTGCTCGATGTGTGCTTCGAAATACGCACCGACTTTATGCCCGCTGACTTTGCGCGGGCCAGCGTAGCCAATGGCGTTGAGCGCGTCACCGACGGTGACGCCGTCGGCATCGACTTTGGCGAGGGTTTCTTCGAGGGTGAATTTCTCGGCAAACACGCCAGACCCCATCATGCACGGGGCGAACCGCGAGCCCTCTTCGTTGGTCCAGACCACCACTTCCAGCGGCGCTTCGGTTTCCACTTTGAGGTCGTTGAGGGTACGCAGGACTTCGACGCCGGCCAGTACGCCAAAACAGCCGTCGAACTTGCCGCCGGTGGGTTGCGTATCGATGTGGCTGCCGGTCATCACCGGCGGCAGGTCGGGATTGCGCCCGGGGCGACGGGCGAAGATGTTACCGACGGCATCGACCGTGACGCTGCACCCCGCGTCCTTGCACCATTGCACGAAGAGGTCGCGGGCCTGGCGGTCGAGGTCGGTCAGGGCCAGGCGACAGACCCCGCCCTTGACCGTGGCGCCGAGCCTGGCCAACTCCATGAGCGAGGCCCACAAGCGGTCGCGGTTGATGTGCTGATGGGTCGATTGCAGAACGTCTACGGCTGCGTTCATGGGGATCTCCTCAGGCTGCTTTTCTTATGGATATTGCTGTGGTGTCTGGTAGATCGCATTCGCGAGCAGGCTCGCTCCCACAGGGGAAATGCATTCCAAATGTGGGAGCGAGCCTGCTCGCGAAGAGGCCATCCGCTACACCGCTGATTTCACGACAGAAGGCTGCGCACGCATCACGCACACCCCGTAATAAATCAATCCGCCCAACGCCGAGCCGGTGAACCAGCCATAGCTGTAGAACCAGCTGAACGCATCGCTGCCCAGCGACAGCAAGGTCAGCACCACCGGCACGCCAAAGGCGAGAAACCCGGCCCAATTCCACGCCGGATAGACGTCGTCGCGGTACAACCCGGCCAGGTCCAGTTGCTGTTTCTTGATCAGGAAATAGTCCACCACCATGATCCCGGCAATCGGCCCGAGCAGGCTCGAATAGCCCAGCAGCCAATTGGAATACACGGTTTCCAGACTGACATCGGAAACGATCAAACCGAGCTTTTTCAGCAGCTCATGGCCCATCAGCGCCAGCCCGACAAACCCGGTCAGCAACACCGCCTTGGTGCGGTTGATTACCTTGGGTGCGATGTTCTGGAAGTCGTTGGTCGGCGAGACAATGTTTGCAGCGGTGTTGGTCGACAGCGTGGCGATGATGATCAGTGCCATGGCCACCGCGACCCACACCGGGCTCTGGATATGACCGATCAGGCTGACCGGATCGGAGACGGTGACGCCGACCAGTTTCACAGACGCCGCAGTCATGATCACGCCCAGCGAGGCGAACAGAAACATGGTCAGCGGCAAGCCGAAAATCTGCCCGAGGATCTGATCTTTCTGGCTCTTGGCGTAACGGCTGAAGTCGGGAATGTTCAGCGACAACGTGGCCCAGAAACCGACCATCGCCGTCAGCCCGGCGGCGAAGTAACTGACCACGCTGGCGCCTTCCGGACGTTTGGCTGGAATTGCCAGCAGCTCGGTCATCGACACATTGGGCATCGCCCACACAAGCAAGCCAATGCCGACGGCCACCAGCAACGGCGCGGACAGGGTTTCCAGCCACTTGATCGACTCGGCACCGCGAATCACCACCCACAGATTCAGCGCCCAGAAGATCATGAAACCGATCACCTCTCCCGTACCGCCGAGGGATTTCCAGCCATCGAAAATCGAGCCGAGAAACAGGTGAATCGCCAGGCCGCCAAACATCGTCTGGATACCGAACCAGCCACACGCGACCAACGCCCGAATCAGACACGGCACGTTGGAACCGAGAATGCCGAACGAGGAGCGCAGCAACACCGGAAACGGAATGCCGTACTTGGTGCCGGGAAAGGCGTTAAGCGTGAGTGGAATCAGCACGATGAGGTTGGCGAACAGAATCGCCAGCAGCGCTTCACCGACGGTCAAGCCAAAGTACGCGGTGAGTACGCCGCCGAGGGTGTAGGTCGGCACGCAGATCGACATGCCGACCCACAGCGCGGTGATGTGCCATTTGTTCCAGGTTCGTTCGCGCACCTTGGTCGGTGCCATGTCGTGGTTGTAACGGGGACTGTCGAGGACGTCGCTGCCGGCTTCAAGCTCGAACAAGCCGTCGCGCTCGGTCACTTGCGATCTGATCTGTTGCATGGCCGCTCCACTGTTCTTCTGATTATTTTTTTGCTCATCAGGCGGCTGCACCCGAGGGTGCGAACCGGACGATGGCCGGAGGAACTGACAACTTTCGTGCACCGGCCACGGTGTCAGCGGCGGCATCAATAAACGTGCCGGGTGCCCCGCTTGCGCATCGGGCTGTGCATCTGACGCTTTGCAACTTTCTGATATTCATCAGTTTTAATTATTCACCGGATGAGTTCGCGAAGACTTGTCCGGGTGCTCAGGCTAAACACTTGGCAAGTTGTCCGAACAGACAGGACTCAATCTGGTGCACTGCATTTATTTTCATCGTGAGCGAGCAACCGCAGCTCAACTTCAAGCGGCTGATTTCACATAGGAAATCTTGCTCATATTTCCATCCTGTCAAGTGCGTCAAAATGGTGAACGGCCTCACCATTTTGGTGATTAACGGTTTTTATCGTTATTTTTCATACACTTAAAAAAGCAATAAGCTTATAAAAAATAATCTTGATCTATTGTAAATCTGCGACTAGCTTCTATTCCTGACAGCGCTGACAGGAATACAACCTGCTGTGCCGTACTTCAATAAAACATCTAGAACCGGCACAAGTCGGTCATGCCTGCGAGGAACTCGGAATGTCTCTGTTGATCCGTGGCGCCACCGTTGTTACCCATGATGAAAGTTATCGCGCCGACGTCTATTGCGCCGACGGCGTGATCAAAGCCATTGGTGAAAACCTTGATGTTCCCGCCGCTGCCGAAGTACTCGACGGCAGCGGCCAATACCTGATGCCCGGCGGCATCGATCCGCACACGCACATGCAACTACCGTTCATGGGCACCGTGGCCAGTGAAGACTTCTACAGTGGCACGGCCGCCGGTCTGGCCGGCGGCACCACGTCGATCATCGATTTTGTGATTCCCAATCCGCAGCAGTCACTGATGGAAGCGTTTCATCAATGGCGTGGCTGGGCCGAGAAATCCGCCTCCGACTATGGCTTCCACGTTGCAATCACCTGGTGGAGCGAGCAGGTGCGTGAGGAAATGGCCGAGCTGGTCAGCCATCACGGGATCAACAGCTTCAAGCATTTCATGGCGTACAAGAATGCGATCATGGCCGCCGACGACACGCTGGTGGCGAGCTTCGAACGATGCCTGGAACTCGGCGCGGTGCCGACCGTGCACGCGGAAAACGGCGAACTGGTGTATCACCTGCAACGCAAGTTGATGGCCCAGGGCATCACCGGGCCGGAGGCGCATCCGTTGTCACGACCTTCTCAGGTTGAAGGTGAGGCGGCGAGCCGGGCGATTCGTATCGCCGAAACCATTGGCACACCGTTGTACCTTGTGCACGTTTCGACCAAAGAGGCCCTCGACGAAATCACCTACGCACGCAGCAAGGGTCAACCGGTGTACGGCGAAGTGCTTGCCGGGCATTTGCTGCTCGACGACAGCGTCTATCAGCACCCGGACTGGCAGACCGCCGCCGGTTACGTGATGAGCCCGCCGTTCCGTCCGCGGGGTCATCAAGAGGCGCTGTGGCATGGGCTGCAAAATGGCAATCTGCACACCACCGCCACCGACCATTGCTGCTTCTGTGCCGAACAAAAAGCCGCCGGGCGCGATGACTTCAGCAAGATTCCCAACGGCACAGCGGGTATCGAAGATCGCATGGCGGTGCTTTGGGATGAGGGGGTCAACTCCGGGCGTTTATCGATGCAGGATTTCGTCGCCCTTACCTCTACCAACACCGCGAAGATCTTCAACCTCTACCCGCGCAAAGGCGCGATTCGCGTCGGTGCCGACGCCGACCTGGTGCTGTGGGATCCGCAAGGTACCCGCACCATCTCCGCCAAGACTCACCATCAGCAGGTGGACTTCAACATCTTCGAAGGCAAGACCGTGCGCGGCGTGCCCAGCCATACCGTCAGCCAGGGCCGCCTGGTCTGGGCCGACGGCGACCTGCGCGCCGAGCGCGGGGCCGGGCGGTATATCGAACGGCCGGCGTATCCGGCGGTGTTTGATTTGCTGAGCAAGCGGGCTGAGTTGCACAAGCCCATTGCTGTGAAACGCTGAAATCCAGGCCTTCGGCCTTCGCGAGCAGGCTCGCTCCCACATTTGCAATGCATACCTTTGTAGGAGCTGCCGAAGGCTGCGATCTTTTGATCTTGATCTTAAAAAACAAAATCAAAAGATCGCAGCCTTCGGCAGCTCCTACACGGGGATTTGGCCAATGCCCGATAGAGGCAGTTACCGTGAGGCACAAAACCGTGATCGAGACCCTGAACCATCTCCCCCACCCGCACGAAAGCGCGGCCGCCCTCGCCGGGCATTTCACCGATCTGGCGCCGCCGCTCAATCACCGCCAGGCGCATCTGGAAGCCTCGCGCTGCCTGTATTGCTACGACGCGCCGTGCGTCAATGCGTGCCCTAGCGAGATCGATATCCCCTCTTTCATCCGCAATATTCACCAGGACAACGTGCCCGGCGCCGCGCAGAAAATCCTCTCGGCCAACATCCTCGGCGGCAGTTGTGCCCGAGTCTGCCCGACCGAAATCCTCTGCCAGCAAGCCTGCGTGCGCAACAACGCCCACGAATGCGCGCCAGTGTTGATCGGCCTGCTGCAACGCTACGCCGTCGACAACGCACATTTCAGCGAGCACCCGTTCCAGCGCGCCGCCGCCACTGGCAAACGCATCGCCGTGGTCGGTGCCGGACCGGCCGGGTTATCCTGCGCCCACCGCAGCGCCATGCACGGTCACGACGTGGTGATTTTCGAAGCGCGGGAGAAGGCTGGCGGTCTCAACGAATACGGGATCGCCAAGTACAAACTGGTCGACGACTACGCGCAGAAGGAGCTGGATTTCCTTCTGCAAATCGGCGGCATCGAGATTCGTCATGGGCAAAAGCTGGGTGAGAATCTGACCCTCAGTGAACTGCATCAACAGTTCGACGCGGTGTTCCTCGGCCTCGGGCTCAATGCCAGCAAGCAACTCGGCTTGCCTCACGAAGATGCCCCGGGCCTGCTCGCCGCCACCGACTACATCCGCGAACTGCGTCAGGCCGAAGACCTGACTGAACTGCCGTTGGCCGAACGCTGCATCGTCCTCGGTGCCGGCAACACGGCAATCGACATGGCGGTGCAAATGGCTCGTCTCGGTGCTCATGATGTGAATCTTGTGTATCGCCGTGGCGCCGCGGACATGGGCGCCACCGGTCATGAACAAGACATCGCCAAAGCCAATCAGGTGCGCCTGCTGACCTGGGCGCAACCGGAAGAAGTGCTGCTCGACGATCAGGGTCATGTGCGCGGCATGCGCTTCGCTCGCACCGACCTGGTCGACGGTCGCCTGCAAACCACCGGCGAAACCTTCGAACTGGCGGCCGATGCGATCTTCAAAGCCATCGGCCAGGCCTTCGACGGCAGCGCCCTCGCCGACCCGTTGGCCCGCGAACTCAAGCGTCAGGGCGAACGCATTTACGTCGATGAAAATCTGCGCACCAGCATCCCCGGCGTGTATGCCGGCGGCGACTGCACCAGCCTCGATCAGGACCTCACCGTGCAAGCGGTGCAGCACGGCAAACGCGCCGCCGAGGCAATCAACGCTCAACTGATGCTCAACGTGGAGGCTGCGTAAATGGCCGATCTGTCGATTGTCTTCGCTGGCATCAAAGCGCCGAATCCGTTCTGGCTGGCTTCCGCGCCACCGACCGACAAGGCTTACAACGTGGTCCGTGCCTTTGAAGCGGGCTGGGGTGGCGTGGTCTGGAAAACCCTCGGCGAGGACCCGGCGGCGGTCAACGTGTCGTCGCGTTACTCGGCGCATTACGGCAACAACCGTGAAGTGCTCGGCATCAACAATATCGAGTTGATCACCGACCGTTCGCTGGAGATCAACCTGCGCGAAATCACTCAGGTGAAGAAGGACTGGCCGGATCGCGCGCTGATCGTTTCGCTGATGGTGCCGTGCGTCGAGGAATCGTGGAAACACATTCTGCCGCTGGTGGAGGCCACGGGCGCTGATGGCATCGAGCTGAATTTCGGCTGTCCTCACGGCATGCCTGAACGTGGCATGGGCGCGGCGGTCGGTCAGGTGCCGGAGTACGTCGAGCAAGTCACGCGCTGGTGCAAGACTTACTGCTCGCTGCCGGTGATCGTCAAACTGACGCCGAACATCACTGACATCCGTGTCGCCGCTCGCGCGGCTCATCGTGGTGGCGCCGATGCGGTGTCGTTGATCAATACGATCAACTCGATCACCAGCGTCGATCTGGAACACATGGTCGCCCTGCCCACCGTCGGCAGCAAAAGCACGCACGGTGGCTACTGCGGCTCGGCGGTGAAGCCGATCGCGCTGAACATGGTCGCCGAGATTGCCCGCGACCCCCAGACCCAGGGATTGCCGATCTGTGGCATTGGCGGCATTGGCAGTTGGCGTGATGCGGCGGAATTCATGGCGCTGGGCAGCGGCGCGGTGCAGGTGTGCACGGCGGCGATGCTGCATGGGTTTCGCATTGTCGAGGAGATGAAGGACGGTCTGTCGCGGTGGATGGACAGTCAGGGCTACGCCAGCATCGCCGAGTTTTCCGGGCGTGCGGTGGGCAACACCACGGACTGGAAGTACCTCGACATCAACTATCAGGTGATCGCGAAAATTGACCAGGAGGCATGCATTGGTTGCGGACGTTGCCACATTGCTTGCGAGGACACGTCACACCAGGCGATCAGCAGTCTCAAACAGGCGGACGGGACGCATAAATATGAAGTGATCGATGACGAGTGTGTGGGTTGTAATCTGTGCCAGATCACTTGTCCGGTGGCGGACTGCATCGAGATGGTGCCGATGGAGACTGGGAAGCCGTTTCTGGACTGGAATCATGATCCGCGCAATCCGTATCACGTTGCGGTCTGAATAGGGGGCTGATCCTGAACGGCCCTCACCCTAACCCTCTCCCAAAGGGAGAGGGGACTGATTGGGGAATATTTCAGAAATCCACCGACCTGAACGATTTGCTTTGAATCCGCAATCGATACATGCACAGGCGCGAACTGCCTTGAATCCATAATCGATACATGCACAGGCAAGAGCTGCTTTGAATCCATAATCGACTGGATCTTTCAGGTCGATGTACCTCGCAAGACACCTCGGTCGGCCCCCTCTCCCTCTGGGAGAGGGCTGGGCGGGCGGCGTTCCGATGAGGGTTAGCTTTTGATCCTGCACTTCAGGGTTCCAGGCCGATCCCACGCAATATCACACTGGTCACCGTCTGCACCGCCCGCTCAAACTGCATGTCCGACAACGGCTGATGTTCATTCAGAATATTCACCTGATGATCAAAGTCGGCATAGTGCTGCGTCGACGCCCAGATCATGTACAGCAGGCTCGACGGCTCCACCGGCAAAATCCGCTTGTCCTCGACCCACTGGCGAATCTTCGCTTCCTTCATCTTCGCCCAGTCATACAGACTGACATCCAGCGCCTCGCCCAACGTCGGCGCGCCGTGGATGATTTCGTTGGCCCAGACTTTCGAACCGTAAGGACGGCTGCGCGAATGGTTCATCTTGGCGCGGATGTAACTGCTCAACACCACGCGCGGGTCGTCGAACATCTCGAAGCACAGCGCGTCCTGTTTCCACACTTCCAGCAGGTCGAACAGCACCGCGCTGTACAGCTCGCTCTTGGTGCTGAAGTAGTAATGCAGGTTGGAACGCGGCAGTTGCACTTCAGCCGCGATGTCGGCCATGGCCGTACCGCCAAAACCTTTTTCGGCGAAGACTTTTTCCGCCGCCAGGAGGATTTTCTCGACGTTGTTGCGACGAATCTCGATCTTGTGATTGCCCATGAGGGCTCCCTGACAACAGCGTTGTCCAAGACTAGCATCCGCTCTGGTGCGCGGGCGACCGCTGCAAACAAAACTTCGTACAGCCGTGCGCGGATGGCTAAACTGACGGTTCTTTGATCCTGCCTCAGAGGTATTTGCGATGCTGTTCAAGAACGTCCTGACGACCACTGCCCTGCTCGCTTCGCTGTTCGCCGCATCTTCCGTATTCGCCCACGCCCACCTGAAAAGCCAGACCCCGGCGGCCGACAGCAGCGTCGCCGCCCCGGCCGATTTGCGCCTGACCTTTTCCGAAGGTGTCGAAGCCAAGTTAACCAAAGTCACCGTGACACACGATGGCGCACCGGTCGCGCTCAACCCCCTGAGCACCGAGAGCGACAAGAAAACCCTGATCGTCACTCCCGTCGCTCCACTGACGGCCGGCGAATACAAAGTCGAATGGCGTGCAGTGTCGGTCGACACGCACAACAGCGAAGGCGCTTATCAGTTCAAGGTGAGCCAGTAATTCATGAGTGAAGCGCTGGTGCTGTGCCGCTTTGTGCATTTCATCGTGGTGTTGATGCTGTTCGGGGCCTGGCTGTTCAGGCCGTTGCTGCTCAAGGATGAAGCGCTGCAAGTGGATCGGCACCTGGCGCGACTGGCGCGTTGGCTGGCGGCTGTGGCGCTGCTCAGCGGGATTGCCTGGGCGCTGTTGATCACCGCGAGCATGGCCGGTTCGGCAGTGGCGGCGTTTGATCCGGACACCGTTGCGCTGGTGTTGGGCAATACTTTTTTTGGTCAGGTCTGGCGCTGGCATCTGCTGATCAATGCCGCGCTGTTGGCGTTGCTGTTCACCCCTTGGCGTTCAGGTATGCCGTTGCGGCTGGGCTTGAGCGGCTTGCTGCTGGCGACGCTGGCACCGGTCGGGCATGGCGCGATGCTCGATGGTGTGAGTGGGCAACTGCTGATTCTCAACCAGATCGTTCATCTGACCTGCGTGGCGGCGTGGCTTGGCGGTTTGTTGTTGCTGGTGATGATTCTGCGTCAGCCGAGTGAGCCGATGCACAAGGTTTTGCGGCGCTTCAGCGGCATCGGTTATGCGCTGGTCACGGGGCTGCTGATCACCGGTTTGATCAATGTGCGCGTGCTGACCGGCCAGTGGTGGCCGACACCGTTGTTCAGCGGGTTTGCATTGATTCTGCTGATCAAGGCACTGCTGGTTTTTGCCATGCTCGGGCTGGCGCTGTTCAACCGCTTGCGGATTGATGATTGCGAACAGCGGATGACCACGCTCAGACGCAGCGTGATGCTGGAGTGGTTGCTGGGCATTGGCGCCGTCGCCGCCGTCTCGCTACTCGGCACCCTGCCGCCAATGATCACAACCTGAAAATCAAAAGATCGCAGCCTTCGGCAGCTCCTACAGAGTACCCATGTAGGAGCTGCCGAAGGCTGCGATCTTTTGATCTTAATGCGGTTGGGTATCGCCGGCGGCGGTATCGATGCTGACGACTACCG
This sequence comes from Pseudomonas sp. A34-9, assembly GCF_029543085.1. NCBI lineage: Bacteria > Pseudomonadati > Pseudomonadota > Gammaproteobacteria > Pseudomonadales > Pseudomonadaceae > Pseudomonas > Pseudomonas sp. A34-9. The sequence goes on from NZ_CP119967.1 coordinate 3,998,646, forward strand.
ACATCCCCGGCCGCAACCGTTCCTCTTCCTGCTGATCGGGATCAATGGTGATCCGCACCGGCACCCGCTGGGCGATTTTCACAAAGTTGCCGGTGGCGTTATCCGCTTGCAGCAAAGCAAATTCAGACCCGGTCCCCGGCGATATATGCTGCACATGCCCGGTGAATTTGCGGTGGTTCAACGCATCGACAGTGAAGCGCACCGGTTGCCCGACGCGCACGTTGTCCATCTGGGTCTCCTTCATGTTGGCGATCACCCATTTCTGGTTCGGCACCAACGCCATCAACTGCGCTCCGGAGTTGACGTAGGCGCCGAGACGCACGCCGATCTGCCCCAGTTGACCGTCACGCGGGGCGACGATCCGCGTATTCGACAAATCGATCCGTGCCAGTTGCACGGCCGCTTCGGCGCTGGTCACCGCCGCTTCCAGCGAGCCGCGATTGACGATCACCGTTTGCAGGTCCTGGCGAGCGATCTCCAGATTGGCTTTGGCCTGCGCCACCGCCGCAACACTTTGCGCATTGGCGGCCAGCGCCACGTCCATCTCACGCTTGGACACCGAACCGTCACCCACCAACTCTTTGTTGCGGCGCAGATCCGCTTCACTTTTGCGTAACTGCGCTTCGCTGTCGGCGACCACTGCCTGACGCAATTTAATCGTCGCTTCGGCGCTGTTGCGTTGCTGCACCACATTGGCCAGCGCGGCTTTCTGCACGGCCAGTTGGGCGAGTGACTGGTCGAGACGTTGCTGATAGATGCGGTCGTCAAGGCGAACCAGCAAATCCCCGGCCTTCACGTACTGGAAATCCTGCACCGGCACCTCATAGACATAACCGGCGAGCTGCGGACCGATGATCGTCACCTGCCCGCGCACCGAAGCGTTTTCGGTGGTTTCGACCGCGCTGCTGAACGGCGGCAATTGCCACGCATACAAGACGATCAGCACGCCAACGATGGCTATCGCGGCAAATCCCAGCGAGGAGATGACCCGCACCCGCAGCGAGCGTGGCTCGGTGTTTGGCGATGACGGCGGCGCCACCCCTTCAGGCGTGGCGGCGATGGCATTGGTGGTTGTGGTGGTCGGTTCGGTCATGAAGAAGTGGCACCGCTCGAAGGTGTGGATGGCGCAGGGGCGACGGCTTTGGTGGTGCTCATCAGCCACAGCGCACGAATGGAAAGCCAGATCATGGTCAGCACCGCAATCACGGCGATCAGCATGAACACATCGTTATAGGCCAGCACGTTGGCCTCACGGGTGGCGGCGTTGGACAGACTGCGAATACCCGCAAGGTTGCGCAGACTCGGATCGGCCAGCAACGAGCCGTACGCCGAGCCACCGCTCTGTACGCGCGCAGCCACCAACGGGTCAGACAGCGTCAGGTGCTCAACGATGTGACTGGAATGAAATTTTTCCCGGACGATCTGGAAGGTGCCCAGCAGTGCCGCACCCAGCAGGCCACCGAGGTTGTTGCAGATCCCGAACAGCACGGAAAAGCTCACCAGATTGCGCGGATTGGTCAACACGTTGCGCGTACCGAAGACCATGGTCGGGCCGAGGAAAAACGTGCTGCCGAAAGCCAGCAGGAACTGACTGAAATAGAGGTTTTCCGGGCGGGTCAGGTTATTGGAAAAGCTGTCCATCACCGACCCGGTGGCCATCAGTCCGAGCGAGATGATCAACGGCATCAGCAGGTGTTTGGGGTCGATCGTCAGTGCGCTGGTCAACAGCCCCGCGACACTGCCGATCAGCATCACCACGTACAGGCTGTGCAACTGCTCATAGCCCATATTCAGGTTCTGCATGAAGCCGACAGCGCCGGTGGACTGCTCCGAGGTGACCATACGAATCAGGGTCACCGCCAGCGCCAGGCGGATCATCGTCCCGCTGCCGAGCCAACGGGTCATCAGCATCGGGTTGCTGCGATTATGTTCGATGGCCAGCCCCATCATGATCAGGGCGATCGACGAAGCCAGGGCGACGCCAATCCAGTCCGCCTCCAGCCACCAGTCGATCCGCCCGAGCGACAACACCGCGCACAACAACGCCACACCGGTGGCGAGAATGGCGAAGGTCAGGAAGTCGAGTTTTTCGAAGGTTTTGAAACGGTCGCCCGGCGGCAACTTGAGCATCAATACGCAGCCCAGCGACAGCAGCGCCATGCCCAATTCAAACAGATACAAACCACGCCATTCGGCGATCTGCAGCAAGTCTTCGGAGAACAACCGCGCCAGCGGCAAGGCCAGTTGTGAGGTGCCGAGGCCGAGCACCAGCGCCTTCATCCGCCACTTCGCCGGGAACGCCTGGATCATGTAATACAGACCCAGAGAACTCAGCGCCGCGCCGACCATGCCGTGCGCCGCCCGCACCGCCACCGCCGAATTCAGATCGTTGACGAACAAGTGGCCGAAGGTCACCAGCGCATACAACACCAGGAACACCTCGGTGAATGCGCGCAAACCGAACTGCTGACGAAACTTCACCAGCAGCAGGTTCATCGACACGTTGGTCATCACATACGCCGCCGGCAGCCAGGCCATCTCCGCAGTGGTCGCACCAAGTGCGCCTTGCAGATAAGGCAGGTTGGCGACCACCAGCGAGTTGCCCAGACCACCGGTCAACGCCACCAGCAAGCCGACCAGCGCATAGGCCAGCCGCTTGGGGTTGGAGTGCAACGGCGTCGAGGGGGAACCGGGCAGGCTGGGCTTCTCGTGGGGCTGCCAGTTGCGCGGGGCGTATTGATCCATTGAAAGGCCTTGTGCGGAAGGTGGGTGAAGTTTGCCGCAAATTCACCGGCAACACACATCCCATGGACAACACAAATCCCTGTAGGAGCTGTCGAGTGAAACGAGGCTGCGATCTTTTGATCTGGATTTTTTAAAAGCAAGATCAAAAGATCGCAGCGTGCCGCAGCTCCTACAGGGTAATCAGCGTCGACGTGCAGTCATCGTATAACTTGCTGTTGACATTCCCGGAAAACCTAGGAAATATCCGCAACCATGTTGTACGACGACGTATGACAGATAATAAAAACAACAAACCTAACAGGGAGCGTCACAGTGAGCACACTCGTCTGCAGTTCCGTCCGCCCTTCCCGCCTTGCCACGCTTCGCCCGCGTACCACCCTCGGCCTGATCGGCTGCAGCAGCCTGGCCTTCGCCTTGCCGATGAGCGCTGATGCCGAAGGCTTTCTCGACGACAGCAAAGCCACGCTGAACCTGCGCAATGCCTACTTCAACCGCAACTTCACCAACCCCGATCACCCGCAGAGCAAGGCTGAGGAGTGGACGCAGAACTTCATCCTCGACGCCAAGTCCGGCTTCACTCAGGGCACCGTCGGTTTCGGCCTCGATGTGTTGGGGATGTATTCGCAAAAGCTCGATGGCGGCAAAGGCTCGGGCGGCACGCAATTGTTGCCGATCCACGATGACGGACGCCCGGCCGACAACTTCGGCCGCCTCGGCGTGGCGTTGAAGGCCAAGGTGTCGAAGACTGAATTGAAGGTCGGCGAGTGGATGCCGGTGCTGCCGATCCTGCGCTCCGACGACGGCCGCTCGCTGCCGCAGACCTTTCGCGGCGGCCAGATCACGTCCACCGAAATCAATGGCCTGACCGTCTACGGCGGCCAGTTCCGCGGCAACAGCCCGCGCAACGATGCGAGCATGGAAGACATGTCAATGAACGGCCGCGGCGCGTTCACTTCCGATCGCTTCAACTTCGGCGGCGGTGAATACACCTTCAACGACAAGCGCACGCTGGTGGGCGTGTGGTACGCCGAACTCAGCGACATCTACCAGCAGCAGTATTTCAACCTCAGCCACAGCCAGCCTGTGGGTGACTGGACGCTGGGCGCCAACCTCGGTTTCTTCACCGGCAAGGAAGACGGCAGTGCCCAGGCCGGCGACCTCGACAACAAGACTGCGTTCGCCCTGCTTTCGGCCAAGTACGGTGGCAACACGTTTTATGTCGGTCTGCAAAAACTCAGCGGCGACGATGCGTGGATGCGGGTCAACGGCACCAGCGGCGGCACCCTCGCCAACGACAGTTACAACGCCAGCTACGACAACGCCAAAGAGCGCTCCTGGCAGGTGCGTCACGACTACAATTTCGTCGCCCTCGGCATCCCCGGCCTGACGATGATGAACCGGTACATCAGTGGCGACAACGTGCACACCGGGACGATCACCGACGGCAAGGAATGGGGCCGCGAGTCGGAACTGGCCTACACGGTCCAGAGCGGCCCGCTGAAGAACCTCAACGTGAAATGGCGTAACGCGACGATGCGCCGGGACTTCAGCACCAACGAGTTTGACGAAAACCGGATCTTTATCAGTTATCCGATTTCGTTGTTGTAAAGCCAAGTCGCCACACCGAGTTTCCCTGTGGGAGCGAGCCTGCTCGCGAAGGCGGCGTGTCAGTCGACATCACTTCGAAATGACATACCGCTTTCGCGAGCAGGCTCGCTCCCACAAGGGGATTGCATTGCAACCAAGGAATCGTGGTGATCGAAAAGTGAATTAGCCCCTTCCGTCATTTACACCAAAAGTCGCGTTGACAAGTTCCGGAAACCCTACCGATACTTCAGCGCAGTCATACGACAACCTACAACAAACCTAATAACAACGTGTAAGGGATTGCCATGACGTCTACCACCACTCCCCGCGCCCCGTTCAACCGTCTGCTGCTGACCGGCGCTGCCGGTGGCCTGGGCAAAGTACTGCGCGAACGGATGCGCCCTTATGCCAATGTCCTGCGTTTGTCGGACATCGCCGCCCTCGCCCCGGCCATCGATGACCGCGAAGAAATCGTTCCCTGCGATCTGGCTGACAAACACGCCGTGCATCAACTGGTCGAAGGCGTCGACGCGATCCTGCATTTTGGCGGCGTCTCCGTGGAGCGGCCATTCGAAGAAATCCTCGGTGCCAACATCTGCGGTGTGTTCCACATCTACGAAGCGGCGCGCCGCCATGGCGTCAAACGAGTGATCTTCGCCAGTTCCAACCATGTCATCGGTTTCTACAAACAGGACGAGCCGCTCGATGCCAGCTCTGCGCGCCGCCCTGATGGCTACTACGGCTTGTCGAAGTCCTACGGCGAAGACATGGCCAGTTTCTATTTCGATCGCTACGGCATCGAGACCGTCAGCATCCGCATCGGCTCCTCATTCCCCGAGCCGCAAAACCGTCGAATGATGCACACCTGGCTGAGCTTCGACGACCTCACGCAACTGCTCGAACACGCGCTGTACACGCCGAACGTCGGCCACACCGTGGTCTATGGCATGTCCGACAACAAGGACGTCTGGTGGGACAACAAATTCGCCAGCCACCTCGGTTTTGCCGCGAAGGACAGCTCTGAGGTGTTCCGCGAAAAGGTCGAAGCACAGCCGATGCCGGCCGCCGATGACCCGGCGCGGATCTATCAGGGCGGCGCATTTGTCGCCGCCGGACCGTTCGGCGACTGAGCACGCCTACAACGACACAAAGGAATGAGTATGCAAGCCGAATTGATCGTCGATGCCCGCAACGCCGTGGGCGAAAGCCCGGTCTGGGTGGCAGAGGAAAACGCGCTGTACTGGGTGGACATTCCCAACGGCGGCCTGCAACGCTGGAGCGCTGGTTCCGGCCATGTCGATGCCTGGAAAACCCCGGAAATGCTCGCCTGCATCGCCCGCCACAACCGTGGCGGCTGGGTGGCCGGTATGGAAAGCGGATTCTTCCAGCTGCAGCCGCACAGCGACGGCAGCCTCGACAGCGAATTGCTCGCCAGCGTTGCACACAGCCGCGAAGACATGCGCCTCAACGATGGCCGCTGCGACCGTCAGGGCCGCTTCTGGGCCGGCAGCATGGTGCTGAACATGGGATTGAATGCGCCCGAAGGCAGGCTCTATCGCTACGGCGCAGGGCAGTCTGGCGTGATCGAAGCGCAGCTCGATGGTTTCATCGTGCCCAACGGCCTCGGCTTCAGCCCCGACGGCAAAACCATGTACCTATCTGATTCGCACCCTGACGTGCAATTGATCTGGGCGTTCGATTACGACACTGACACCGGCACGCCGTCGAACCGACGCGTTTTCGTCGACATGAATCACTTCCCCGGCCGTCCCGATGGCGCCGCCGTGGATGCCGAAGGTTTCTACTGGATCTGCGCCAACGACGCCGGCCTCATCCACCGCTTCGCGCCGGACGGTCGACTCGACTTCTCACTGGCCGTGCCGGTGAAAAAACCGACGATGTGTGCCTTTGGCGGCAGCCGGATGGACACCCTCTTCGTGACCTCGATTCGTCCCGGCGACGACCACGATCCGCAATCCCTGGCCGGTGGCGTGTTCGCCCTGAACCTCAACGTCAAAGGCTTGCCGGAACCGCTGTTCGACGATTCGCAGTAACACCCGCCTCTGCTGCACCGCTGTGCCTTGAACACAACAATAACAAGACTGGAGACACCCCCCCCATGGACTTCAAACGCACGTTGCTCGCCGTCGCTTTACCGTTCGCCTTCACCCTCGCCGGCAGCGCCCAGGCGCTGGAAATCAAGTTCGCCGACATTCACCCCGCCGGTTATCCGACCGTGGTCGCTGAAGAAAGCATGGGCAAAGCCCTGACCAAGGAAACCAACGGCGACCTCACCTTCAAATACTTCCCGGGCGGTGTGCTCGGCTCGGAAAAAGAAGTCATCGAGCAAGCGCAGGTCGGCGCGATCCAGATGACCCGCGTCAGCCTCGGCATCGTCGGGCCGGTGGTGCCGGATGTGAACGTGTTCAACATGCCGTTCATCTTCCGCGACCAGGCGCACATGCGCGCAGTCATCGATGGCGAAGTCGGCGATGCGATTCTCGACCGCATCACCCAATCCGAATTCGGTCTGGTGGCTTTGGCCTGGATGGACGGCGGCACGCGCAACATCTACACCAAGAAACCGGTGCGCAAACTCGAAGACCTCAAGGGCATGAAAATCCGCGTGCAGGGCAACCCGATGTTCATCGAAACCATCAACGCCATGGGCGGCAACGGCATTGCGATGGACACCGGTGAAATCTTCAGCGCCCTGCAAACCGGCGTCATCGACGGCGCGGAAAACAATCCGCCAACGCTGCTCGAACACAACCACTTCCAGAACGCCAAGTACTACAGCCTGACCGGACACCTGATCCTGCCCGAGCCGATCGTGATGTCGAAAATCACCTGGGAAAAACTCACCCCTGACCAGCAGACCCTGGTGAAGAAAGCCGCCAAAGCTGCCCAGCTTGAAGAGCGCGCACTGTGGGATGCGAAATCCGCCAGCAGCGAAGAAAAGCTCAAAGCCGCCGGCGTCGAGTTCATCACCGTCGACAAGAAACCCTTCTACGAGGCCACTGCCTCGGTTCGCGAGAAATACGGCGCGCCTTACGCCGACCTGATCAAGCGTATCGAAGCGGTGCAGTAACCCTCCCAGCCCTCAAATGAAAGGCCCGGCAGCGCTGGCGTCCAACGACGTCTGCGGCTGCCCGGTTACGGTGGAACCCGATGAAGAATTCGCTGCTGCGCCTCAACGATAAGCTGTACATGACCTGCATCTGGGTCGCCGGCCTGTCGGTACTGGCCATCGCCCTGATCATTCCCTGGGGCGTGTTCGCCCGTTACGCCCTCGGCACCGGTTCGAGCTGGCCGGAGCCCACCGCGATCCTGCTGATGATGGTCTTCACCTTCATCGGCGCCGCGGCCAGTTATCGCGCCGGCGCGCACATGGCCGTGGCGATGGTCACCGACCGCTTGCCACCCAACCTGCGCAAAACCATGAGCATCGTTTCGCAACTGCTGATGGCGACCATTTGCCTGTTCATGACCATTTGGGGCGCCAAGCTGTGCGCCTCGACCTGGAACCAGTTCATGAGCGCCCTGCCCACCTTGCGCGTGGGCATTACCTACATGCCGATCCCGATTGGCGGCGCGCTGACGCTGGTCTTTGTGCTGGAAAAACTCTTGCTCGGCGACCAAAGCAATCGCCGGGTTGTGAGCTTCGACCTGGTTGAAGAAAACGAAGGGGCTGCCTGATGGACGCATTGATTCTGCTGGGCAGTTTTATCGCACTGATCCTGATCGGCATGCCGGTCGCCTACGCCCTCGGGCTGTCGGCGTTGATTGGCGCGTGGTGGATCGACATTCCGTTTCAGGCCTTGATGATTCAAGTGGCGGGCGGGGTCAACAAGTTCTCGCTGCTGGCGATTCCGTTCTTCGTGCTGGCCGGGGCGATCATGGCCGAGGGCGGCATGTCGCGGCGGCTGGTGGCGTTTGCCGGTGTACTGGTAGGTTTCGTCCGTGGCGGTCTGTCGCTGGTCAACATCATGGCCTCGACATTCTTCGGCGCGATCTCCGGATCGTCGGTGGCCGACACCGCTTCGGTGGGCTCCGTGCTGATTCCGGAAATGGAACGCAAAGGCTATCCGCGCGACTTCTCCACGGCGGTGACCGTCAGCGGTTCGGTGCAGGCCTTGCTGACACCACCGAGCCACAACTCGGTGCTCTATTCGCTGGCGGCCGGCGGCACGGTGTCGATTGCTTCACTGTTCATGGCCGGCGTGGTCCCGGGCCTGTTGATGAGCGCGTGCCTGATGGTGCTGTGCCTGATCTTCGCGCGTAAACGCGACTACCCGAAAGGCGAAGTCATTCCGCTGCGTGAGGCGCTGAAAATCTGCGGCGAAGCGCTGTGGGGATTGATGGCGATGGTGATCATTCTCGGCGGGATTCTCTCGGGGATCTTCACCGCCACAGAATCGGCGGCGATCGCCGTGCTCTGGGCGTTCTTCGTCACCATGTTCATCTACCGCGACTACAAGTGGAGCGAACTGCCGAAGCTGATGCACCGTACGGTGCGGACGATTTCGATCGTGATGATCCTGATCGGCTTCGCTGCGAGCTTCGGCTACATCATGACCCTGATGCAGATCCCGGCGAAGATCACCACGCTGTTCCTGACCCTGTCGGACAACCGCTACGTGATCCTGATGTGCATCAACGTCATGCTGCTGTTGCTCGGCACGGTGATGGACATGGCGCCGCTGATCCTGATCCTCACGCCGATCCTGATGCCGGTGATTCTCGGCATCGGCGTGGATCCGGTGCAGTTCGGCATGATCATGCTGGTGAACCTGGGGATCGGACTGATCACGCCGCCGGTGGGTGCGGTGCTGTTTGTCGGTTCGGCGGTGGGCAAAGTCAGTATCGAGAGCACCGTGAAGGCGCTGCTGCCGTTTTACGCGGTGCTGTTCCTGGTGTTGATGCTGGTGACCTACATTCCGGCGATTTCGCTGTGGTTGCCGCACCTGGTGTTGTAACGCCCTGAAAGATCGCAGCCTCGTTTCACTCGACAGCTCCTACAGGCGAATGCGATCCCTGTAGGAGCTGCCGAAGGCTGCGATCTTTTGATCTGCCAACACTCAGGCGCGAACCAGCATGTATCCCGCCACCACCAGACACACACTGGCAAAACCCACCTGCAACGCCCGCGCCGGCACCCGCGCGCACAGCTTGCGGCCAATGATCATGCCGACAACGCTGGCCACGATAAACGCCGCGCCCTGCCCGTCAATCCGTACACCGGCGTGAAACGAGCCGATTACGCCGATCGCCGAAATCAGACTGATCACCATCAACGACGTGGCGACAATCCCGCGCATCTGTACATCGGTCAGTTGCTTGAACGCCGGCACGATCAAAAACCCGCCGCCGACACCGAGCAATCCGGACACCACGCCGGTAATTGCCCCCAGTGCCGCCAACGTAGCGGTGCATTTGGCGGTCCAGTCAAAGCGCCCGGTTTGTTCATTGAGCATGCAATTCTTCTGCCCCCAACTGGCGTGACCGTGATCGCTCGGCCCTTCCTGCTGGCGCTCGCGGCGCAGCATGCGCCAGGCCACCATGACCATCAGCAGACTGAACAGGATCATCAGGATTTTCTCCGGCAACTGATGCGCGAAGTAAATCCCCAACGGCGAAAACACTGCGCCCAACGCCGCAATCAACAACGCCGCACGATAGCGCACCAGGCCATGACGCAGACCGTCGATGGCACCGACCGCCGCCGCACTGCCCACCGCAAACAGCGCCACTGGCGCCGCCTGCGTCATCGTCCAGCCAAGCCCGAGCACCAGCGCCGGCACCGCAAGAATCCCGCCGCCGGCCCCGGTCAAGCCGAGGACCAACCCCATCACCACGCCAAACAGACTTGCCAGCAACATAGGGTTTTCTCAGTCAACCTTGGACAGACCAGTCAGCCACTCGCGGCCCTTGAGCATGCCGTTCCAGTAAAACCACGGCAGCAGCTTCGCCTTGAGAAACCACGCCGAACGCCGCGCCACAGTCGGGTCCAGTGGAAAAGTCGGCAGCAACTTACCGGCATAACCGAACTCGGCGAGGATCACCTTGCCCTTCTCCACCGTCAGCGGGCAGGAGCCGTAGCCGTCGTACTTCAGCGGCAGCGGTTGCTGCTTGCGCAGGGCCAACAGGTTTTCCGCGACCACGACCACTTGCTTGCGCACCGCTGCAGCGGTTTTTGCGTTGCTGGTGCCGCAGATATCACCGAGTCCGAACACTTCGGGATAACGCGGATGTTGCAGGCTGTGCGGGTTGACTTCGCACCAGCCGGCAGCGTCGGCCAACGGGCTCTGGGCGATGAAGTCAGGCGCAACCTGCGGCGGCACGACGTGCAGCAGATCGAAGGTTTTCGCCTCACGGCGGACGTTGCCGTCAGCGTCCTTGATCTCGAACCATGCGGTTTTCGCCGGGCCGTCGACCTTGACCAGATTCGAATTGAACGCCAGCTGCGCGTTGTACTTTTCGATGTACTTCATCAGTGGCGGGACGAACGTCGCCACACCGAACAGCGCGGCGCCGGCCAGATTGAATTCGACATTGATGCTGTTCAGCACGCCGCTTTTGCGCCAGTGATCGCAGGACAAGTACAGCGCTTTTTGCGGGGCGCCGGCGCACTTGATCGGCATCGCCGGTTGGGTAAACAGTGCTTTGCCGCCGCGTAGTTTCTGCACCTGATCCCAGGTGTATTGCGCATGCTGGTAGCTGTAGTTAGAGGTCACACCGTGCTGGCCGAGGCTTTCCTGCAGGCCTTCGATCTTCTCCCAGGCCAGACGCAGGCCGGGACAGACGATCAGGTTTTGATAGCTGACCGTACGTTGATCATTGAGGGTGAGTTGGCGTTTTTCCGGGTCGATTGCGCTGACTGCCGCTTGCAGCCAATTCGCTTGCTTGGGCATGACCTTGTTCATGGGTCTTGCCGTAGCTTTCACGTCATAAGCGCCACCGCCGACCAGCGTCCACGCCGGTTGGTAATAGTGTTGGGCGCTGGGTTCGATCACGGTGATTTTCAGCGCAGGATCACGCTTGAGCAGACTGGCGACAAAACCGATACCGGCCGTACCGCCGCCGATGACCACGATGTCTGCACTGATGGATGTGCCCCAGTGTTGATCGTTCATTGCTTGTTCCTTTTGCTGCACGCAAGGATTGTTCGGGCCAAACCACAAATCCCAATGTGGGAGCGAGCCTGCTCGCGAAGGCGGCGTATCAGTCGATGCAAGTATTGCCTGACCTAGCGCTTTCGCGAGCAGGCTCGCTCCCACATTGAACCAGTGTCATGGCTGGCATTTATTGATGGCCCAGACTTTTCAGCACGGCTCCGCAATACAATCCGGAGAGGGTTTTCATCACCTGAATGACTTCCGGACTGGCGAGCCCATAAAAAATGTACTTGCCCTCACGACGGGTCGCGACCAGGCCTTCATCACGCAGGATGCCCAGTTGCTGGGACAGCGTCGGCTGGCGCACACCGGTCATTTTTTCCAGTTCGCCGACATTGCGTTCGCCCTGGGTCAGTTGACACAGGATCAGCAGGCGATCCTCATTGGCCAGAGCCTTGAGCAAGGCGCAGGCCTTGGAGGCCGAAGCGCGCAGTTGGGCGACTTCACATTCGGTCAGACTGGATTGCATTTGCACGATGCCTTCAAGGTCACTTAAGCTGCGAACATTATGTTTTTAGATAAAGTGTTGCAACTGCCTTTTCCACTTTGCACAGGTTCCTGTCCATGCCCGCGCTGATTGAAGCTTTCCTCGACCCCGCCTCCTCGACCTACAGCTATGTGGTCTATGAAGCCGACGGCGGGCAATGCGCGATCGTCGACCCAGTACTCGATTACGACGGCGCGGCCGGGCGCACCTGCACCGCACAAGCCGACAAAATCATCGCCTTCGTTCGCGCACACAGCCTGCAGGTACAGTGGCTGCTGGAAACCCACGCCCACGCCGATCACCTGTCCGCCGCGCCGTATCTGCGCCGGGAGCTGGGCGGCAAAATCGCCATTGGCCAATCGATCAGCAAAGTGCAGAACGTGTTCAAGGCACTGTTCAATCTGGAGCCGGAGTTCTGCGTTGATGGCTCGCAGTTCGATCACCTGTTTGCGCCGAACGAGTCCTTCAGGATCGGCAATCTCAAAGCCACTGCCCTGCATGTGCCCGGGCATACACCGGCTGACATGGCTTACCTGATCGACGGCGAACAGATACTGGTAGGCGACACGCTGTTCATGCCCGATGTCGGAACCGCGCGTTGCGACTTCCCCGGCGGCAACGCCCATCAGTTGTTCAACTCGATTCACAAGCTACTGGCCTTCCCCGCCAGCGTGAAACTCTACGTTTGCCACGATTACCCGCCCGAGGGCCGCGAGTCGCAGTGCCAGACCACGGTCGGCGAACAGCGCAAAGGCAATATTCATGTGCATGACGGGATTGATGAGGCGGCGTTCGTCGAGATGCGCACCCAGCGTGATGCCGGGCTGGGCATGCCGACGCTGTTGCTGCCGGCGATTCAGGTCAATGTGAGAGCGGGGAATTTGCCGGCAGCCGAGGATAACGGCGTGGTTTACCTGAAGATCCCGATCAACAAGCTTTAACGTCAAAAGATCGCAGCCTGCGGCAGCTCCTACGTTGATCGTTCCCCACGCTCTGCGTGGGAATGCTGCCGGGGACGCTCCGCGTTCCGTTTCGATCAGCGGGTCAGGTACCTAGCGTCAAGCCATTCGCCGGCAGCGGCAATGCAGTTTTGTATCTCACCTGCTTGAGCGCAAAACTCGACCGGATATTCGCCACCCCCGGCACTTTGGTCAGAAAGTCCATCATGAAGCGCTCCAGCGACTGAATCGTCGGCACCAGCACCCGGATCAGATAATCCGGGTCACCGGCCATCAAATAGCATTCCATCACCTCCGGGCGATCGGAAATCGCCTCCTCGAAATGCTGCAGCGCTTCCTCGACCTGCTTCTCCAGGCTGACATGGATGAACACGTTCACGTGCAGCCCCAGCAGGTCGGCATCCAGCAGCGTCACCTGCTCGCGAATAAGGCCTAATTCTTCCATCGCCTTGACCCGGTTGAAGCACGGCGTTGGCGACAGGTTCACCGAGCGTGCGAGGTCGGCGTTGGTGATGCGCGCGTTCTCTTGAAGGCTGTTGAGAATGCCAATGTCGGTACGGTCCAGTTTGCGCATGAGACAAAACCACCTGTTTTTTATGTTTATGCAGAATTTCTATCTGCAAATGGTCTCCAGCGCAACGAAACAGAGATAAATATTCTTCTTGCCCGGGCCTATGATTGTTGTAGGACAAGATTTCTTCTACCGAAGAATGACTGCCAGCTCACTACAAGAAATTCACAAGATCGAGCGTAGAAGCCATGACCCAAGCGTATGAACCGCTGCGTCTGCACGTCCCTGAACCCTCGGGCCGTCCAGGCTGCAAAACCGATTTTTCCTACCTGCATCTGACCGATGCCGGTACGGTGCGCAAACCTTCCATCGACGTTGAACCTGCCGACACCGCCGACCTGGCGCGTGGGCTGATTCGCGTACTCGACGATCAGGGCAATGCCCTTGGCCCATGGGCCGAGAACGTGCCGGTCGAGATCCTCCGCAAGGGCATGCGCGCCATGCTCAAGACGCGCATCTACGACAACCGCATGGTGGTCGCCCAGCGTCAGAAAAAAATGTCGTTTTACATGCAAAGCCTTGGCGAAGAAGCCATCGGCAGCGCCCAGGCTCTGGCCTTGAACATCGACGACATGTGCTTTCCGACCTACCGCCAGCAAAGCATCCTGATGGCCCGCGAAGTGCCGCTGGTCGACCTGATCTGCCAACTGTTGTCCAACGAGCGCGATCCGCTCAAGGGCCGGCAGTTGCCGATCATGTACTCGGTCAAGGACGCGGGTTTCTTCACCATCTCCGGCAACCTCGCGACCCAGTTCATTCAGGCGGTCGGCTGGGGCATGGCTTCAGCGATCAAAGGCGACACCAAAATCGCCTCGGCGTGGATCGGTGACGGCGCTACCGCCGAATCGGACTTCCACACCGCCCTCACCTTCGCCCACGTTTATCGTGCGCCGGTGATCCTCAACGTCGTGAATAACCAATGGGCGATTTCGACCTTCCAGGCCATCGCCGGTGGTGAAGCCACCACCTTCGCCGGACGCGGCGTCGGTTGCGGCATCGCCTCGCTGCGCGTTGACGGCAACGACTTCTACGCGGTTTATGCCGCTTCTGCCTGGGCCGCTGAACGCGCCCGGCGCAACCTCGGCCCGACCATGATCGAGTGGGTCACCTACCGCGCCGGTCCGCACTCGACCTCGGACGATCCGTCGAAATATCGCCCCGCCGATGACTGGAGCCACTTCCCGCTGGGCGACCCGATCGCACGCCTGAAGCAGCACCTGATCAAGGTCGGCCACTGGTCGGAAGAAGAGCACGCCGCCGTCAGCGCCGAACTTGAAGCCGAAGTGATTGCTGCGCAGAAACAGGCCGAACAGTACGGCACCCTCGCTGGCGGGCAGATTCCAAGCGCCGCGACCATGTTCGAAGACGTCTACAAAGAGATGCCGGAGCACTTGAAGCGCCAGCGTCAGCAGTTGGGGATCTGACATGAACGACCACAACAACAATATTCAGTTGGAAACCGCCATGACCACGACCACCATGACCATGATCCAGGCCCTGCGCTCGGCCATGGATGTGATGCTTGAGCGTGATGACAATGTCGTGGTGTTCGGTCAGGACGTCGGCTACTTCGGCGGCGTGTTCCGTTGCACCGAAGGCCTGCAGACCAAGTACGGCACCTCGCGGGTATTCGACGCACCGATCTCGGAAAGCGGCATTGTCGGCGTTGCCGTGGGTATGGGCGCTTACGGCCTGCGTCCGGTCGCTGAAATTCAGTTTGCCGACTACGTCTACCCGGCCTCTGACCAGATCATTTCCGAAGCGGCGCGCCTGCGTTATCGCTCGACCGGCGAGTTCACCGCGCCGATGACCCTGCGCATGCCTTGCGGCGGCGGCATCTACGGCGGCCAGACCCATAGCCAGAGCATCGAGGCGATGTTCACTCAGGTTTGCGGACTGCGCACGGTCATGCCGTCCAACCCGTATGACGCCAAAGGCTTACTGATCGCCTCCATCGAAAACGATGACCCGGTGATCTTCCTTGAGCCGAAACGCCTGTACAACGGCCCGTTCGACGGCCACCACGACCGTCCGGTAACACCGTGGTCGAAACACCCGCAAGCCCAGGTTCCGGACGGTTACTACACCGTGCCGCTGGACGTTGCCGCGATCACCCGTCCGGGCAAGGACGTGACGGTGCTGACCTACGGCACCACGGTTTACGTGTCGCAAGTCGCAGCCGAAGAATCCGGCGTCGATGCCGAAGTCATCGACCTGCGCAGCCTGTGGCCGCTGGACCTGGAAACCATCGTCAAATCGGTGAAGAAAACCGGTCGTTGCGTGGTGGTTCACGAAGCCACCCGTACCTGCGGTTTCGGCGCCGAACTGGTGTCGCTGGTGCAAGAGCATTGCTTCCATCACCTGGAAGCGCCGATCGAACGCGTCACCGGTTGGGACACCCCCTACCCGCACGCGCAAGAGTGGGCGTATTTCCCTGGGCCGTCCCGAGTGGGCGCGGCGTTGAAACGGGTCATGGAGGTCTGAATGGGCACGCACGTTATCAAGATGCCGGACATCGGCGAAGGCATCGCAGAAGTAGAACTGTCGCAATGGCACGTCAAGGTTGGCGATCTGGTCGTTGAAGATCAGGTGCTGGCGGATGTGATGACCGACAAGGCGATGGTCGATATTCCATCGCCGGTCCACGGCAAAGTGATTGCGCTCGGTGGTCAGCCGGGGGAAGTGATGGCGGTTGGCAGTGTGCTGATCAGCATTGAAGTCGAGGGGGCTGGCAACCTCAAGGAATCGGCTGCTCCCGCTCCTGTAAAAGCAGCACCGGCGGCGCCGAAAGTTGAAACCGTGGTGGAAAGCAAACCTGCTGCGGCCCCGCGTCCGGCTGCGGTTTGTCAGGGCCCGATGGTTGCCCGTGAAGCAGACGAGCGCCCTCTCGCCTCTCCGGCCGTGCGCAAACATGCGCTGGATCTGGGCATAGCGTTGCGTCTGGTACGCGGTTCCGGCCCGGCCGGTCGTGTATTGCACGAAGACCTCGAAGCGTATCTGGCGCAAGGTCAGTCGAACGCCTCGGCGCCGGGTGCCGCTGCTTACGCCCAGCGTAACGACGAAGAACAGATTCAAGTGATCGGCATGCGCCGCAAGATTGCCCAGCGTATGCAGGACGCCACTCAGCGTGCCGCTCACTTCAGCTACGTCGAAGAAATCGACGTCACCGCGATTGAAGAACTGCGCGCCCATCTCAATGAAAAACACGGCGCCAGCCGTGGCAAGTTGACCTTGCTGCCGTTCCTCGTTCGCGCATTGGTTGTCGCCCTGCGCGACTTCCCGCAGATGAACGCCCGTTACGATGACGAAGCCCAGGTCATCACCCGTCTCGGCGCGGTGCATGTCGGCGTCGCCACGCAAAGCGATGTCGGCCTGATGGTGCCGGTGGTGCGTCACGCCGAGGCGCGCAGCCTGTGGGACAGCGCCTCGGAAATCTCGCGTCTGGCCAACGCCGCACGCAATGGCAAGGCCAGCCGCGATGAGCTGTCCGGCTCGACCATCACCCTGACCAGCCTTGGTGCGCTGGGCGGCATCGTCAGCACGCCAGTGTTGAACCTGCCGGAAGTGGCGATCGTCGGCGTCAACAAAATCGTCGAACGGCCGATGGTCGTCAAAGGCCAGGTGGTGATCCGCAAGATGATGAACCTCTCCAGTTCCTTCGATCACCGCGTGGTCGACGGCATGGACGCGGCGCTCTTCATCCAGGCCATTCGCGGCTTGATCGAACAACCTGCCACTTTGTTTGTGGAGTAAGGCTCGCATGCAATCTTTGAACACTACGCTGCTGATCATCGGCGGCGGCCCCGGCGGTTATGTCACGGCGATCCGCGCCGGGCAATTGGGCATCCCGACGATTCTGGTCGAAGGCCAATCGCTGGGCGGCACCTGCCTGAACATCGGCTGCATCCCGTCGAAAGCGCTGATTCACGTGGCCGAGCAGTTTCACCAGACCCAGCATCACAACCAGCATTCGGCGCTGGGCATCAGCGTTGCGGCGCCGACCCTCGACATCAGCAAAAGCGTCGAGTGGAAGGACGGCATCGTCGATCGCCTGACCACCGGCGTGGCTGCGCTGCTGAAGAAGAACAAGGTTCAAGTCATCAACGGCTGGGCCAAAGTCATCGACGGCAAGACTGTTGACGTCGGCGACACGCGCATCCAGTGCGAACACTTGGTGCTCGCTACCGGCTCGACCAGCGTTAACTTGCCGATCTTGCCGATTGGCGGGCCGATCATCTCCTCCACCGAAGCACTGGCACCGACATCCGTGCCGAAACGTCTGGTGGTGGTGGGCGGTGGTTACATCGGTCTGGAGCTGGGCATCGCTTATCGCAAGCTCGGCGCCGACGTCAGTGTCGTCGAGGCGCAGGATCGCATCCTGCCCGCCTACGATGCGGAACTGACGCAACCGGTGCATGACGCGCTGAAGCAACTGGGCGTGAAGCTGTATCTGAAGCACAGCGTGCTGGGTTTCGATGGCACCTTGCAGGTGCGAGATCCCGAAGGTGAAACCCTCAACCTGGAAACCGATCAGGTGCTGGTCGCCGTCGGTCGCAAACCGAATACCCAGGGCTGGAACCTTGAAGCGCTGAATCTGGACATGAACGGTTCGGCGATCAAGATCGACAGCCGCTGCCAGACCAGCATGCGCAACGTCTACGCCATTGGCGATCTGAGCGGCGAGCCGATGCTGGCCCACCGCGCCATGGCCCAAGGCGAAATGGTTGCCGAGTTGATCAGCGGCAAGACCCGCGAATTCAACCCGACCGCCATCGCTGCCGTGTGCTTCACCGACCCGGAACTGGTGGTCGTCGGCAAGACCCCGGACGAGGCCAAGGCTGCCGGGCTGGACTGCATCGTTGCGAGTTTCCCGTTCGCCGCCAATGGCCGGGCGATGACGCTGGAATCGAAAAGCGGCTTCGTGCGCGTGGTCGCTCGTCGGGATAACCATGTGATTGTCGGCTGGCAAGCGGTGGGCGTCGGAGTTTCCGAGTTGTCGACAGCGTTCGCGCAAAGCCTGGAAATGGGCGCGCGGCTGGAAGACATCGGCGGCACCATTCATGCGCATCCGACCCTGGGTGAAGCGGTGCAGGAAGCGGCGCTGCGTGCTTTGGGGCATGCGTTGCACCTGTAAGTGGTGGTAGCAACACCGGCCCCTTCGCGAGCAGGCTCGCTCCCACATTTGGAATGCATTTCCCTGTGGGAGCGAGCCTGCTCGCGAATTCTTGAGGTCTACACGAATTATCTGCCTGTCTTCCGATAGTCCGGGCTGCGAAACCGCTCAAGAATGAAGTATTGTTGTGCCCATCCAAAAAACGTCAGAAGCCTTGAACCGTTTCGACGGTTGTTCAGTGATAGAGGGTGTCATGGGTAACGAAAGCATCAATTGGGACAAGCTGGGTTTTGACTACATCAAGACCGACAAACGCTATCTGTCGTACTTTCGCGATGGCGAGTGGGACAAAGGCACCCTGACCGAAGATAACGTGCTGCACATCAGCGAAGGCTCGACTGCCCTTCACTATGGCCAGCAATGCTTCGAAGGCATGAAGGCCTATCGTTGCAAGGACGGCTCGATCAACCTGTTCCGCCCGGACCAGAACGCCCTGCGCATGCAGCGCAGCTGCGCACGTCTGCTGATGCCGACGGTCGACACCGAGCAGTTCATCGAAGCCTGTAAAGAAGTGGTTCGTGCCAACGAGCGCTTCATTCCGCCATACGGCACCGGCGGCGCGCTGTACCTGCGTCCGTTCGTGATCGGCGTGGGTGACAACATCGGCGTGCGCACGGCTCCCGAGTTCATCTTCTCGATCTTCTGCATTCCGGTCGGTGCCTATTTCAAGGGCGGCCTGACCCCGCACAACTTCCAGATCTCCAGCTACGACCGCGCTGCCCCACAAGGCACCGGCGCAGCCAAGGTCGGCGGCAACTACGCCGCCAGCCTGATGCCGGGCTCGAAAGCGAAGAAAGCCAACTTCGCCGACGCGATCTACCTGGACCCGATGACCCACACCAAAATCGAAGAAGTCGGTTCGGCCAACTTCTTCGGGATCACCCACGACAACAAGTTCGTCACCCCGAACTCGCCGTCCGTGCTGCCAGGCATCACCCGCCTGTCGCTGATCGAACTGGCGAAATCGCGTCTGGGCCTGGAAGTGGTTGAAGGCGACGTGCTGATCGACAAGCTGTCGGACTTCAAGGAAGCCGGCGCCTGCGGCACTGCTGCGGTGATCACCCCGATCGGTGGCATCAGCTACAACGACCATCTGCACGTGTTCCACAGCGAAACCGAAGTCGGCCCGGTGACCCAAAAGCTCTACAAAGAGCTGACTGGCGTGCAGACCGGCGACATCGAAGCGCCAGCGGGCTGGATCGTCAAGGTTTGATCTGACGGCCGTTGATGCACAAAAGCCCCCATCGAGTGATCGATGGGGGCTTTTTCATGGCCGCTGTTTGTGCAACCACTCGATGAACACGCTGGCAGGCGCCGACGTCTGTGGCGCCACAGCGTAGTAATAGCGCGGCAGTGGCATGCGCAAGTCAGGCAACGGGCAGATCAACCGACTGCTCGACAAATGCGTGCCCAGCAACGTGGTCGGACACAGCGCCAGCCCCTCGCCCGCCACCGCTGCTTCCAGCACCCGGTGCATGTAATCGAATTGCCGGATCACCTGCGTGGTACTTTGACTCTGCCCGAAGTGCATGGCCCAGTGGTGCCAGTCTTCGCGACGCGCCCTGACGGTCAGCAAGGTATGCGCGCTGAGGCCTGCAAGGCTCGTCAGCGGCAGCCGTTCAATCAATCCAGGCGCCGCGACCAGGACCAATTCATCCTCGAACAACGCGTGCGCCTCGAGCGTCGGCGCCCAGTCGTCGCGTCCACGACGGATGACAATGTCGAAATCATCGCGGGCCGGATCCGGCGATTGCGTTTGCGTGATGACCTGGGCGTCGATATGCGGATGCTGCGCGGCGAAGTCCGCCAATCGAGGCGTCAGCCATAGCTGTGCGAAGGACGGCCGAACATTGATGTTGATCGTCGGTCGCGCCGCCTGCTGTTTCAACTCGGCAGCGGCGTCGGCAATCTGCGCCAGACCGGCGCTGACTTGCTGATAAAAACGCTGACCGGCCGGCGTCAACAGCAACTGCCTGATACGCCGCTCAAACAACAGAACACCCAAGTGCTCTTCGAGCAATTTGACGTGGCGGCTGACCGCACTGTGGCTGACATGCAGTTCTTCGGCCGCCAGGCTAAAGCTCTGGTGACGCGCGGCCACAACGAAGGCACGAACCGCGTTAAGCGGAGGGAGTGGTTTTTTCATGCGTCTAATTTAGTCACATGTCCGTTGCATTTAAAGCGTTTGTCAGCGCTTTTTCGTCAC
This sequence comes from Pseudomonas sp. A34-9, assembly GCF_029543085.1. Classification (NCBI taxonomy): domain Bacteria; kingdom Pseudomonadati; phylum Pseudomonadota; class Gammaproteobacteria; order Pseudomonadales; family Pseudomonadaceae; genus Pseudomonas; species Pseudomonas sp. A34-9. Next base: position 4,019,552 of record NZ_CP119967.1, read on the forward strand.
GCCAATCTGCCTGCACGCAGACACGCGATTCGACGGAGCAACACCATGCACAGCTACGGACTCTTTGTCTTGTTCGCCACCCTGACCATTTTAAGCCCCGGTCCCGGTGTGATCCTGACGCTTTCCAATGCCGTGCGCCTGGGCTGGACCGGCGCTGTACCGGGGATTCTGGGGATCGCCTCGGGGGCTTTCGTGGTTGCTGCCGTCAGTGCCACCAGCGTCGGCCTGATCCTCAGCACCTCGGCGATGGCCTTCAGCGTGCTGAAATACGCTGGGGCTGCCTACCTGATGTACCTCGGTTTCAAGAGTTGGCGTTCGGACCGTTTCCGCACCCTGCAAGCGGTTCGCCCTTCACGTGCGGGCTACCGTTTCCTGGAAGCAGCGTCTTTGCAGTTTCTCAATCCCAAAGCCATCTTCTTCTTTCTGGCGGTGTTCCCGCAGTTCATCGACACGGAACAGGCCTTTTACCCGCAGTTCTTCAAACTGGTGACGTCTTACGCGGTACTGGTGATTGTGGTGCATGGCAGCTACGCCCTGCTTGCCAATGCCGCCAAAGGTTGGCTGTCGAGCCCGAAAGGATCGTGGCTGACGGCAAAAATCTCGGGCGTGACGTTTGCCGGTTTCGGTGTCCTGATGGCTTCGGCAACTCGCTGAGCTGACGACTGCACCCAGACTATTTCAATGCGATGCGCTTGCCCGCACGCGAGGCGATTCCGCTCGCCTGACCATTCTGCTGCTTGCCCATCCGCGCTTGAGTGATCAATCCGGGAATCAGCTCACCTTCCGGCAGGTTCTTCCAGAACCGCGCCGGCAAATGCCCCTGCATGACCTTCGGGTTCAACCGCGCCGGGTTGAAGATGTGGCTGTAATAGGTCAGCCACAGATCACCATGAGGATCGTCGACGTTCTGTGCCAGTTGCTGCCATTCCTGCGGGCATTGGCGCTGATGAATCAGTTGCTCGCCATCGTAGTAGACCCCGTCACGCGGGGTGGCGATCAACCAGCGATGGCGGCCCATCCGCCCGATGAAATGCTCGCTGGCACTGTGCAGGATGTCGTGGGCCGGCTCGTGCCACGCCACGTACTGCGGACCCGCGCTGGCTGACGGGCGTTCGATGAAACGTACAAACGCGTGCAGATGGTGGGCTTCCCGATGCACTTGTTTGATCCGTCGTTGCAGTTCGCTGCCGAGTTTGTCCCCGGCCATCATCGCGGTACGGTCGCCGTGGCTAACGCGCCACAACACCTCATACAAGAGGCTCCAGCGTTGATCGCCGCGATAGCGCGAGGCTTGTTCCAGCGTGTCGAGCAGTGCACGCGGAATACGCGCCTGAAACGGCCCCTGCCCTTCTGGCACCGGATCATCATTGGCAAACAGGTCACCCACGCCTTGCGCAGCCCAGCTCACCAGACTTGGATCGACTTCATGGCTCAGCAGCCAGCGCGCCTGATGGCGCCAGGTGTCGAACAGATCGTCGCAATCGAGATTGATCATCCCCACAGCCCCATCTGCTGCGGCATCGGCCGGTCGCGCAATTGCTGATAGAGCAAATGGCTGGTGACCTCGGCCTGCTGCGGGTGGTAGTCGCTGGTGATGATGAATGGCTTGGCCTTGGCCAGCACGCAACGCATGCGCGCGACATCTTCGTAACGAATGCGCCGCTGGCGGCGCAGCTCCAACAATCGCTCGGTGGTGCGCAAACCGATGCCGGGAATACGCGCGATCAAGGAGGCTTCGGCACGGTTCAGATCCAGCGGGAACACCTCACGATTCTGCAACGCCCAAGCCAGTTTCGGGTCGATGTCCAGCGCCAGATTACCCGGCCCTTTGAGCAACTCGTCGGCGCTGTAGCCGTAACTGCGCAGGAGAAAATCGGCCTGATACAAACGATGCTCGCGCATCAGCGGCGGCGCGGCCAGTGGCACGCTTTTCGGGCTGTCGGGGATCGGGCTGAAGGCCGAGTAATAAACCCGACGCAGGCGGAAATTGCCGTACAAGGCCTGGGCGCTGTGGAGAATGGTGCTGTCGTCGGTGTCGTCGGCGCCGACAATCAATTGCGTGCTCTGCCCGGCCGGGGCAAATTTCGCCGAGCGCGGTTCGTTCAAAACGGTCTGCACGCCGGTGTAGATGGTGTTCATCGCCTGCTTGATCGATGTGATGTCTTTCTCCGGCGCCAGCACTTGCAGGCTGGCATCGGTCGGCAGTTCGATGTTGACGCTCAGGCGATCGGCGTAGCGCCCCGCCTCCTCGATCAATGCCGGATCGGCTTCGGGAATGGTCTTGAGATGGATGTAACCGCGAAACTCATGCTCTTCGCGCAGCAGCTTCGCCACCCGCACCAGTTGCTCCATGGTGTAGTCCGCCGAGCGGATGATGCCGGAGCTGAGAAACAGCCCGCTGACGCAGTTGCGCCGGTAGAAATCCATGGTCAGCGCCACGACTTCTTCGGGGGTGAAACGGGCACGCGGGACATCGCTGGAGCGGCGGTTGACGCAGTACTGGCAATCATAAAGGCAGAAGTTGGTCAGCAGAATCTTCAGCAACGACACGCAGCGCCCGTCCGGCGTGTAGCTGTGGCAGATGCCCATGCCGTCGGTCGAACCCAGCCCGCTCTTGCCTTCGGAGCTGCGCTTGGGCGCGCCGCTGCTCGCGCAGGAGGCGTCGTACTTGGCGGCGTCGGCGAGGATGCTCAGCTTGTCGATGATTTGCATGGCGCGAACTCTATACTGTTTGCATATACAGTATAGAGTCGACAGCGGTGATACAAGGTGGCAGATGCGCCCCTCGTCGGTCAGAAGCGCAAAATCAAAAGATCGCAGCCTTCGGCAGCTCTTACCGGTATTCGGTACGGTCGGAATTTATCGGGTGGGCACGCATTGGCGCAGGCTGCGATTTTTTGATCTGCCCGTCTACCGGCCATTCAACGCCAAACCGCGCACCGATCTCCTTGCGCCCCAGCGCCGTCAACGCCAGTGCCCGACTATCCAGATCCTGTGTCACCCACTTGCGCTTCAACGCCGTTTGCAACAGCGCCGCGCCCAGCGAGCCGCCGAGATGCGGCCGGCGCATGCTCCAGTCCAGGCACGGGCAGGCAAACTTGCGGCGCAGAGTCGTCAAGTCCTGCACTTCGATGTTCAGCCCGAGGAACATCGCCGCGCCACTGTCGCTCAAGCGATACGCCTGCTCGTCGGTTTGCACCAGCCAACCGGCCTCGAGCAAACGGTCGTGCAGTAACACCGCCAGCGTTCCGGCCATGTGGTCATAGCAGGTGCGCGCGAATTGCAGGCGATCCGGGGTGTGCGCCTTGAACGTCGGCGCCGCATTCTGGCCAATCACCATCAGCGCCTCCAGCGCTTGCGCGACCCGCTGATCAGCGAGGCTGTAATAACGATGGCGGCCCTGCACATGCAGGCGCACCAGGGCCAGATCCTTGAGTTTCGCCAGGTGCACACTGGCGGTGGAGGCGCTGACCTCGGCGATCGTCGCCAACTCGGTGCTGGTGCGGGCGTGGCCGTCCATCAGCGAGCAGAGGATTTTCGTCCGCGCCGGCTCGGCGATGGCGGCGGCCACCTGCGATACGCCGATGTCTTGATGTTCTGCGTGCATAGTTCGCTCCCGGACGAATCATCGTCGTTGCGCAGTGGAGATAGTAGCAACACTTTCCCCGTCGACAAGGATGCAAACCATGAACCCGATCAGCGCCGCAACGCATGTCGATCCTTATCCCTACTACGCCGAACTGCGCGCAGGAGGTGGACTGTCGTTTCATCCGGATCTGAAACTGTGGGTCGCCAGTAGCGCCCGGGCGGTGTGTGCGGTGTTGGCCCACGCCGACTGCCGGGTGCGTCCGGCACGGGAGCCAGTGCCCAAGGCGATTGCCGCAAGCATGGCCGGCAAAGTCTTTGGCCAGTTGATGCGCATGAATGACGGTGAGCGCCAGCGCTGCCCGCGTTCTGCGATTGAGCCTGAGTTGGCCGCGCTCGACCTTGATGCCGTCGACAGACTGGTCGCCGCGCGGCTGATCACAGCGGACGCCGACGGTGTGTACAAGGCAATGTTTCGTGGCCCGGTGTGCGTGGTCGCGGCGCTTTTGGGATTCACCCCGGCGCAGGCGCGGGTGGTCAGTGAACTGACGGCGGACTTCGTTGCCTGTCTGTCGCCGTTGAGCAATGACCTGCAATTGGCCGCGGCAAATGTAGCGGCCGAACAACTGCGCGGCAACTTCATCGAACTGCTCGCCGAACCCGCCAGCGACTTGCTCAGCGCAATCCAGCAGCGCTTTGTCGGCGATGAGGAAACCCTGATCGCCAACCTGATCGGCCTCTGCTCGCAGACGTTCGAAGCCTGCGCCGGACTGATCGGCAATACGCTGTTGGCGCTACGTCGTCAGCCGGCACTGCGCGGCGAATCCATCGACGCACTGCTCAGCGAAGTGCAGCGCTTCGACCCGCCCGTGCAGAACACCCGGCGCTTTGTCGCCACGCCGTGCGAGATTGCCGGTGTACGTGTCGAAGCAGGCGATGTGATTCTGCTTTTGTTGGCCGCGGCCAATCGTGATCCGGCGCTTAACGAACGGCCGGAGGAGTTTCTGCTGAATCGCGAGAACCGCCGCAGTTTCAGTTTCGGCAGTGGTCGGCATCAGTGTCCGGGGCAAGCGTTGGCGCTGAGTATTGCCGGGGCTACGGTCCGGGAAATACTCGCAAACGGCATCGATCTGAATCACCTGAACTGGCACTACCGGCCTTCGCTCAATGGGCGCGTTCCAATGTTTAGCGATGTCGGCGCCTGAAACTCCGCATTCGCGAGCAGGCTCGCTCCCACAAGGTTACGAGGTGTACACACTGTTGAAATCACCTTGGAAACTGTGGGAGCGAGCCTGCTCGCGAAGAGGCCAGCCCAATCACTGCAAAATATGGCTCAAACCGCCCACTGCAAAATCAGCCAGCTATTAGCGCCACTGATCACCACGAACAACCCCCAGGCCAGCACCCGGGTTGGCCAGCGATTCACAAACGGCCCCATCAGTTGCTCGTCGTTGGTCATGCGGATCAATGGGAACAAGGCAAATGGCAATTGCAGACTCAACACCACCTGACTCAACACCAGCAACTTGCCGATCGCGTTATCGCCCATCAGCCACACGCCGATAAACGCCGGAATCAACGCCAGTCCGCGAGTAATCAAGCGCCGCTGCCAGCAGGGGATACGCAGGTTCAGATAACCCTCCATGATCACCTGCCCGGCGATGGTGCCGGTGAAGGTCGAGCTCTGCCCCGACGCCAGTAGCGCGACGCCGAACAGCACACTGGCCAGCGCGCCGCCCACCAGCGGGTCAAGCAAGTGGTAGGCGTCCTGAATGTCCACCACGTCAGTGTGCCCGGACTGGTGGAACGCTGCCGCCGCAAGAATCAGGATCGCCGCGTTGACCAGTAACGCCAGCGCCAGCGAACCGATGGTGTCGATGCGTGCCAGCTTCACCGCATCCTGCTTGCTTGCCAGATCCTTGCCGATCATCCGCGTCTGCACGATCGAGGTGTGCAGATAGAGGTTATGCGGCATCACCGTAGCGCCGAGAATACCGATCGCCAGGTACAGCGGCGCCGCCTCGCCAATCGCCGCCAGCGACGGTTTGAAACCCTGGGCGACGTCCGGCCAGTACGGTTTGATCAGCAGCAGTTCAACGAAGAAACACACGCCGATGGTCGCGACCAGCACCAACATGATCGCTTCCAGCCTGCGAAAGCCGCGATTCTGCAGGGCCAGCACCAGCAAGGTGTCGAACGCCGTCAAGGCAATGCCGAAGGTCAGCGAACAACCGAGCAGCAAGTGAAAGGCCAGTGCACAACCGAGCACTTCGGCCAGATCGGTGGCGATGATCGAGATTTCTGCCAGCACCCACTGCAGCCGTGCAGTTGGCGTGCTGTAGCGCTCGCGGGACAATTGCGCCAAATCGCGCCCGGTGGCGATGCCCAGCCGCGAACACAGACATTGCACGACCATGCCGGCCAGACTCGCCAACAACACCACAAACAACAGGCTGTAGCCAAAGCGCGATCCGGCCTCGATGGCGGTGGCCCAGTTGCCCGGATCCATGTAACCGATAGACACCAGCAACCCGGGGCCGGCGAAACGCAGCACGCGTTTGAAGAACGAGGCATTGGGATCTACCGCGACACTGCCGGCCACTTCCGGCGGGCAAAACGGCGCGGTGGCGATTTTGGGCAAGCTGAATTTCACGCACACATCCAGAAACAAGTCGGAAAGACGCAGCTTAGACGTTTCAGCCGAAGCCTTGAAGATCAAAAAAATCTATCGACTCACCCCCAACAACTGCTCGCGCAATTCCGGACTGCGCGTACGCGGATCCAGCCAGATATTGAAGAAGGCCCGGGCAAACAGCGGGTCATCGATCTCATGCTGCAATTGCTGGCCGACAAAAAACCGCGCGCCCTGCCCCGGCAGATACACCCCGGTAATCCGCGTGCCGGCCTGCACATCGACGAACGATTGCTGCATCTGTGTCTGCCACCCGGCCAGTTGCGCGGGGCTGACACTGTTACCCGCCATGCGTTTGATTTCGTCGACGCTGGCCTTGACCAGGTCGTCGCGGGAAATGGTCCGGCGGTAAATCAACTCCAGCGCAAACGGCTGGCCCTCGGCCAAGGGGCGCGCGGCACTCCACAATCGCGCGTTGTAGACATCGAAACCCAATACGCTGAAATCGCCGGTGCCGATGATTTGCGCGCCGGGCACGGCGTCCTGCCAGTTGGCCCATGTCGGCGTCAGCAACAGCGCCCACAAGCCGATACCGCAACATCCCCGTAACAGCCTGGGTGTTCTGTTCATCGCGATATCGACTCCGGCAAATCCTGATCATCAGAGCATAGTCGGGTATTGCGCCCGGTACTTTGTATACAAAAACTGCGCACATAGGCAGCAATCGCCCGTCGACAATGCTAACGTGGCTTACCCTCAACGGATGGAGACATGTGCGTGCTGATCCTCAAACTGCTGCTGATTCCCGGTTTTCTGCTGCTGATTTCCCTGGCGGGCAAGCGCTGGGGGCCGAGCGTGGCCGGGTGGCTGTCGGGATTGCCGGTGGTGGTCGGGCCGATTCTGTTTTTCCTCGCCATCGAGCAGGGCCCGGCGTTTGCCGCGCAGTCGGCGGTGGCCGCGTTATCAGCGATGTTCGCGATGATTGCGTTCTGCATCACCTACGCGCAGGTGGCGCAACGGGCGAACTGGCCGTTGGCGTTGGCGGCATCGCTGTCGGTGTGGGCCGTCATCGCCTGGGTGTTGTCGCTGATCCCGGCGTCACTGCCGTTTTCCGTGGCCGCGGCGGCGGCTGCGTTGTTGGCTTCGCCGTACCTGTTTCCCACAGTGCAACCGGTGCTCAGCAGCCCGGCGCCAAAGTCGGACAAACTGATCTGGCGGATGATCGCCGGCGCCGCGTTGACCCTGGTGGTGACGATGCTTGCCAGCACCGTCGGTGAGCGCTGGAGCGGTTTGCTCGCGGTATTCCCGGTACTCGGCAGTGTCATGGCGGTGTTCTCGCAACAGACCCGCGGCCCGGCGTTTACCGCCGCATTGTTACGGGCGACGGCGACCGGCATGTATTCGTTTTCGGCGTTCTGTCTGGTCTCGGCACTGACCTTGCCGAGCATGGGCCTGAGCGGATTTGCCGTAGGCGTTGCGGTGTCAGTGGCCATGCTCGGTGTCACCAAACGCCTGCTGGCCCGTCCGCTGGCGAAAGCGCAGGCGCAGTAACCGGTCAGACGATTCGCGCTGGAACGCCCGCCCCCCTCCGTGGGATGATCGCCCGCCTCGCGCGACCATCCACCGGAGATTCACATGTCATTGTTGAGCAAAAAAGCCGTCGTCCTGCTGGTGGCGGCCCTCGCCGGTTTCGGCGCCCTCCACGCGCAAGCGGCCAAGAAAAATGCCGGCACCGAGAAAGTCTCGATGCTCGAGGGCAAGTTCACTTTTGTGCTGCCTAAAGGTTTCGTCGCCAACCCGCTGCCGACCAGCCCGAGCGGGACCACGGGCACGATGTACACCAACGAGACGACGAAAACCGTGGTCATTACTGCGCAAAACCAGATTCCCGAAGGTCAGCACGTCAAGGACAACGACGGCCAGTTCCTCGATGGCAGCGTGGCGAGTTTCATCGAAGACCAGCGCAAGGCGCTGCCGGACTTCAACAAACTCAGCGAAAAGAGCCTGACCCAAAAAGGCACTGGCCTTGGCCTGCGTCAGGTCGACAGCACCGCCACCCAGGGCGGCGGCCAGACCCTCAACACCACGCTGATGGCCGGCTCCGGCACGAAAATGGCGCTGGTGCAGGTGATCTCCCGCGCCAGCGACAAGAAAGGTCACGATGCCCTGGTGAAAACCATCCTCAAGGATTGAGCTGCTGCAACCAGCCATTCAAATCGCGCAGCTCGGCCGCACTGATACTGTGGCCGACGCCGGGATAGGCGTGAAACTGCGGTTGGTAACCGAGTTTCTGTAGTTGCGCGTTGGCCTCGGTGCCGTCGTGGTACGGCACGCGATCATCCGCCGTGCCGTGGCCGATGAAGATGTTCAGCGGCAACGGCTGCTGCTCGCCCTTGAGTTCAGCCTTCAACACTGGCAACAAGCGCCCGCTCAACGCGGCGATCCCGCCGACCGCCACTGGCGGCCGCAGCCCGACCTCGTAGGTCATCATCGCGCCCTGGCTGAAGCCGATCAGGTACACCTTGCTCGGCGTGGTGTGATATTTCTGCGCCGCTTGCGCGATAAAGTCGCGCAGCTTCTGGCCACTTATCTTCAGATCATCGGTCTCGCCGTTGTAGGCACCTTCGCCCTTCTTGCGAAACCACTGGAAACGCCCTTCACCCAATGACAACGGCGCCTGCACAGACAGGTAGTTGTATTGCGCCGGGAGCTGAAATTTCATGCCGATCAGATCGGCTTCGTTACTGCCGTAGCCGTGCAGAAAAATCACCAGCGGACGCGCCTCGGCGTCGGCGTGCACCTGCTCGATGTACTTGAGCGGCAGATCGGATTGCAGCGTGGTTTGCGCCTGCACGGCGCTGGACGCCAACAGGGTCAACAGAGCAAACACCTTCAACATAGAGCCTTCCTTTCACAGAGTGTCGGGTTCGTGGGGGAGCCTAACATCCTCGGCCAAGGATCCAAATTCGGTGTGATTGCCAATGGCCCCTTCGCGAGCAGGCTCGCTCCCACAGGGGAATGCATGTCCAAGGTGGGAGCGAGCCTGCTCGCGAAAGGGCCGGTGAATCCAGTGAAGATCCGTCAGTCGTTGGTTAATTTCCCTGTACGAAACGCCACCCGCCCCGCCACTTTCGCCTGCCAGATGCCAGGTTCGGTGTAGCGCCCGCGATCCAGCGCAAACAGCACGCCACTGGTGCCGGCGCGCACGGTGGTCACGCGATCCTGCAACGGATCCACCACCTCGAACAACGCATCGCCCTGCTCCACCCACTCACCGGCATTGCGCAGGAAACTCACCACGCCATGGTGCGGCGCGAACAGGTATTCGGTGCCCTCGAACGGCAGGCCTTCGCAGCACTCGCTTGGCGCCGCCGGCCATTCGCCGCTGATGAAACCCTGCTCGGCGAGAAAACCCAGAATCGCCTCACAATTGGCCTGCGCCTGATCGACCCGGGTGTCGCCCATGCTGCCCAGCTCCAGCGTGGTTGCCAGGTTCGCCGCCGGAATGGCGGCATTCGGGAACGCTCGCGCCAGACGCAACCACGGCGTCGAGCAGGATTCATCGAACGAACTGCCACCGGAATCTTCACACAGCAATGCCACGCCGGCCTTCAGGCGTGCCGCCAGCGATTGCCACTGCGGCCAGTGCTGCGGCAGCGCGTACAAATGAATCGCCGCATCGAAATCACAATGCAAATCGAGGGTGATGTCGGCGTCGCAAGCATGGCGCAGCAGCAAGCGATGCAACGCTTCCAGTTGCGAGGCCGGTGCCGGCAGCTTATCGAACACTTGGCCCATCGCTTGGCGGATCAGCGCGACGTTGGCCTCGGCATCCGCGCCCAGACGCTCACCGATCAACGCCCCGACCGGTGCGCTGAGTTCGACGAAGGCACGGTTGAAGTTCTTGCCGCTGCCGAGTTCGAAGCGACCCATGTGCGCGCCTTGCACGTGTTGATCGAGGCCGATCGGGTTGGCCACCGGCACCAGTTCGATCACGCCCTGCAAACGGCCTTGCCGTTCGAGTTGGTTCAGACGTTGCTTGAGTTCCCACGCAGTGCGCATGCCCGGCAGCTCATCGGCGTGCAGGCTGGCCTGGATGTACACCTTGCGGGTGCCCGCGCCATAGCGGAACACACTGAGCGAGCGCTCGCTGCCCAAGTGGCTCCAGGGCAGAACATGGTCGATGCGTTGCATGGGAAAACTCCGATGTTTCTGTAGGAGCTGCCGAAGGCTGCGATCTTTTGATCTTGTTTTTTACAAGCAAAGTCAAAAGATCGCAGCCTTCGGCAGCTCCTACAGGGGAAATGTGTGAAGCAGGATAAATCATGGGCGCAAAAAAAGTGGCCACCGCGCAAGCGGGGCCACTTTTTTCTACGGCGTATTAATGGCCGTACACATCAAAGTCGAAGTACTTGTCCTGGACTTTCTTGTACTCGCCATTGGCGCGGATTTCGGTGATGGCTTTGTTGAATTGCTCGGCCAGCGCGGTATCGCCCTTGCGCACCGCAATGCCGGCGCCACCGCCGAAGTACTTGGCGTCTTCGTAGGTCGGGCCAACGAATTCAAAACCTTTACCGGCGTCGGTTTTCAGGAAACCGTCGCTCAGGTTAACCGAGTCGGCCAGCATCGCGTCGATACGCCCGGAGACCATGTCCAGGTTGGCTTCCTGTTGCGAGCCGTAACGCACCAGGTCGATCCCGGCCGGCACCAGCACTTCGGTGGCGTAACGATCGTGGGTACTGGCACGCAGCACGCCGACTTTCTTGCCCTTGAGTTCGGTCAGCGGGTCTTTGACACCGGAGCCTTCCTTCATCACGAAGCGCGCCGGGGTGTGGTAGTACTTGATGGTGAAATCGACGTTCTTCTTGCGATCGTCGGTGATGGTCATCGACGACAGGATCGCGTCGATCTTCTTCACTTTCAGCGCCGGGATCAGGCCATCGAATTCCTGCTCGACCCAAGTGCATTTGACTTTCATCTGCGCGCACAGCGCATCGCCGATGTCGACGTCGAAACCGGTCAGTTTGCCGTCAGGGGTTTTCATCGAGAATGGCGGGTAACCGGCTTCGATACCGATGCGGATCGGCTTGGCGTCTTCGGCCACAGCGGTCAGGGACAACATCGACAGTGCCAGGGCACCGAACATCACTAGCTTCTTCATTTATAACTCCTGTGTGCGGAGGCTTTTATTGGCAGCTTTCGATTCAGCGTTCGGTCATGGCCTTATAGCAGCAAAAACCGAAGTGGCCGGCAGTCTATGGCGGCGCGCACAGGGTAAATTGTGTTTAAGCGACAAATACTTATGAAAGATCGGCGCAGCCGTTGACCGGGGTCAACAGGTGCGCCGTCGTGGTGCAAAGGCTGTAGGACAAGCCCTCAATCGGTACAGATTTCCCCGTGTAGGAGCTGCCGAAGGCTGCGATCTTTTGATTCTGTTTTTTAGATTCAAGATCAAAAGATCGCAGCCTGCGGCAGCTCCTACAATGGGATCAGCATTCGCAGCCGATGGCGGTTTTGGCGGCTTGCTCAACGCTCAGTTGAAAGCCTTCATCCAGCCATCCGGTAACCCCGCCAATCATCTCTTTGACCGGGTAACCCAGCGCCGCCAGTTTCACCGCTGCCTTGTTCGCGCCGTTGCAGTGCGGGCCGGCGCAATAGACCACGAACAGCGTGGTTTTCGGGTAGTTCGCCAGCTCCGCCGCCGTCAGCAACCGGTTCGGAATATTGATCGCGCCCGGCACATGCCCGCGCTCAAAGGCCAGCGGCCCGCGCACGTCGACCAGGACAAAATCGATCTCACCGGCCTCCTGGCTGCTGAAGACGTCGGAACAATCGGTTTCGAAAGTCAGACGATTGCTGAAGTGCATCAGGGCGATCGCCGACGGAGCGGCAGGGATGTCGCGAACGAGGCTGGTCATGGGTGTTGCTCCTTGGTCTGTAGGGGTGTGAACAGACTTTATCGAGCGGCCGCTTGCGGCTACAGTGGCGCACAAGACACTCACCGGGAATTTTCCGCCAAATGCCGACATCACCAGGTCTGGTCGCGATTCTGGCCTACGACGGCCTCTGCACATTCGAGTTCGGCATCGCCGTTGAGGTCTTTGGCCTGACCCGGCCGGAGTTCGATTTCCCGTGGTACACCCACGCCATTGCGGCGGTCGATCAAGGCCCGATGCGCGCCTTGGGCGGGATTCAGGTGCTGGCCGATGGCGGTCTGGAACTGCTCGCCGAGGCGCGCACCATCATTATTCCCGGCTGGCGCGATCGAAATGCAGAAGTGCCGCCAGCGCTGCTCGATGCACTGCGTCAGGCCCATGCCCGTGGCGCACGGTTGTTGTCGATCTGCTCCGGTGTATTTGTGCTGGCGGCCAGCGGTCTGCTCGACGGCCACGGCGCCACTACCCATTGGCGTTACACGGCGGAACTGGCGCAGCGTTTCCCGGCAATTGCGGTCGATCCCGATGTGCTTTATGTCGACGCCGGGCAGTTGATCACCTCGGCAGGCAGCGCTGCCGGGATCGATGCCTGCCTGCATCTGGTGGCGCGGGACTTCGGCACGCAAGTCGCCAACTCGGTGGCGCGGCGACTGGTGATGTCGCCGCAACGCACCGGCGGTCAGGCGCAGTTCATTCCGACCCCGGTCAGCCCGACGCCGCGCAACGACCTGTCGCGCGTCATGCAGTGGGCGCGCGAGCGCTTGCATGAACCGCTGGAAGTGCGTGATCTGGCCAGTGAAGCGGCGATGAGTGAGCGCACGTTTCTGCGGCGCTTCACCGAGGCCAGCGGGCAGTCGCCCAAGGCGTGGCTGCAGCATGAACGGTTGGCGCGGGCGCGGGAGTTGCTGGAGAGCACGCCGCATAACACCGAGCAGATTGCCGAGCGTTGCGGCTATCGGTCGGTGGAGAGTTTTCGCGTGGCGTTTCGCGGGGTGGTGGGGGTGCCGCCGTCGGTGTATCGGGAACGGTTTGGACGGGGCGTGAGGGTTGAATCCTGAGGTGGTTTTGAAGGCGCCTTCGCGAGCAGGCTCGCTCCCACAGTTTGGAATGCGTTCCCCCTGTGTGCGAGCTTGCTCGCGAAAGCGCCGGGTAAAACGCAGCATCATTTAGACATCAGCCACAAGGCTACAGCGCCTTGCGCCTTTGCCTACAACTACGCCAGAATCCGCCGGCTTGTGCGGCTTGGGGGCTGCCGGTAACTTGGTTCGCGTCACTGAATGTTCAGTGATCGGGTTTAGTCGCTCGGTGTTTTCTCAAGTTCGCAAGCTGTTATTCAGTCTGGCATTTCCATGCCTGCACTCAATGGCGGCTGTGCGCAGGGCGCTTTCGAGCGCGCCGGTAATGCTTGGGATGCCGGTCGACTAACCTGCGTATAGCTGCCACCTAATGTTTAGTCGCAGGACGGTGTCAGCCTCATTGAGGTTTCCCAGCATATGTTCAAAATAACGCCGAATCCGCCCGAAACAGGTGCGGAAGTTGATCAGAATCCAACGTCCCCCTATTCCACACCGGGCTCCAGAAAACTCCACGAAGCCGCCGAACGCGCCCTCGATCACTACCTGAAACCCGCTCCCCCTGCGCCACCGCGCAAACCCAGCACCATGTTCCTCGTTGACCCCAACACCGGCGCCGAAGACCTCATGGCCCACGCCTGCGAATCCATGGCCTCGGCCAGCGTCATGCTCAGCGACTTCGCCGCCCTGCTCGACTCGCCCTACCGCAACACCGTGCTCGGCATCCAGCAAGTGGTCATGCTCGGCGAACTCGCAGTCAACCGCGCCCTCGACAAACTCGAACCCGCCCTGAGGCAATAAACATGTCCAACAAAACAGATGCACAAGTCGTCGCGGCGTTGGTGTCCATGGGTTTCAACGAACGCGACCGACGCTGGGCGCAGAACGCCTGCCTGGTGCTGTTTGAAAGCGAACGCGAAACCATCGTCGCCTCCGCCGTCACCGTCCTTCCCCAACTCGATGAACTGGAAATCGACGCCGTGCTACCCGCACTGCGCCGCGTGACCCGCCGGTTCCCCGCACTGCAAAAAACCGTGGCCGACACACTGGCCGAGATGGCGCACGCAGCCTGATTGACCGCGTGATCGTTCTTCGCGAGCAGGCTCGCTCCCACACCAGATCTGCGCTGGCTCACGGCATTCGAGTTCACCGCCGATCCACTGTAGGAGCGAGCCTGCTCGCGATGGCGTTCTTTCTGCATCGGACGCGTGAGTCAAACATCGTTGTCTCTAAGCTCGAAAATCCGCCAGGATAAAGGGCGTGTGGTCACGCAAGTAAACGTCGACATCGTCCAGCGAGTGCAGCGCTTCACTGGATGACTCCACATGCTCTTCATCGTCATGACGAATGACCGTGACGAAATAGGTTTCTTCCTGTCGGACCAAAGTCGCAGTGCGTTTGACCGGCCGCCCATCCTCCTGAGCGAAGGACATCGCACGTAACGTTTCATTTTGCAGAGCTTCAGACACGTTTGCTTTGAGCGCCTTGCCTTTGGCGAGCAGTTCTTTCGCGACTACCCAGCTGCCAACTGCAGCGGCAGCGGCAGCGGAAACGAAATACATATAGTTGTAAGTCGATCCTCTGCGCGAGGCATGCCTCTCCACCAGCCAATCGGCAACTTGTGAAATCCCGTGCCACACATCCATCGCATTTATTCCCAAGCTTAAAAAACGACCCGGTTTCAATCCTCCCGCGTCAGCACTTCCAACAACTCAATCTCAAACACCAGATTCGAATTTGGCGGGATCTTGCCCATCGTCCGTTCGCCATACCCCAGATGCGCCGGCACCAACAATTTGCGTTTGCCCCCCACCTGCATCCCCATCAAGCCCTGATCCCAACCCTTGATCACCCGCCCGGTGCCGATCACACACTGAAAAGGTTTGCCACGGCTGTAGGAAGAATCGAACTCGCTGCCGTCTTCCAGCCAACCGGTGTATTGGGTGGTGATCAGCGCGCCTTTGACGGCCGCTTTGCCTGCGCCGATCTGAAGATCGATTACCTGCAGTTCATCATTCATAACATTCACTCTATTGTTCAGCCGGCCGCCGTTTTCCCAGAAATGCCGGTGATTGGCAACCCGCCAGCGCAGATCAACGTGGTATCCGAACCGAGTGATGAAGCATTAACATAGCCAACCGCCACTACTCCACGGATCGACCCGCCATGCTGGCAGCGCCCGAATGACTCTGTTCTGGATCAGCCTTGCCGTGGGCGCGATCTTGCTGGCCATCATCGCCCTGCTGCTGTGGCGCGAACGCGGTTTGCGCAGGCAGCTCGCGCACTATCAGGATCTGCTGACACGGGCCGTCGCTGGACAGAACATTCATCAGGACGGCGACGTCGAGCGCTTCAAACGCAGCCAGTACTTTGCGCGCATCGGTACGTGGGACTGGGAAGTCGACACGGATCGGCTGTACTGGTCGGACGCGATTTACGGCATGTTCGGCTTCAAGATCGGCGAAATCACGCCGTCCTATGCGCTGTTCTGCTCCTGCGTGCATCCGGACGACCGCACCAAGGTGCGCGAAGGCGAACTGCGCTGCCTGGAAACCGGCGAAAACCACGATGAGGAATATCGCGTGGTGTGGCCCGACGGCACGATTCGCTGGCTACGGGAAACCGGCAACGTGGTGCGCAACGACCACGACGCGGTGGTCAAGATGATGGGCGTGGTGCGCGACATCACCGAAGAAAAAGCCTCGGCCAGTTACCTGCAACACCTCGCCCACTTCGATCCGCTGACCGGCCTGCCCAATCGCCTGGTGCTGGAACAACGCTTGTCCGAAGCACTGGATCACGCGCGCCAGACCGAGACCCGCGTCGCACTGGTATTCGTCGACCTCAACGGTTTCAAAACCATCAACGACCGCTACGGCCATGCCGCCGGCGACCGCGTGCTGATCACCACGGCCACGCGCCTGAAACGCATCCTGCGCAGCACCGACACCGTCGCGCGCATTGGCGGCGACGAGTTCGTGGTGATCCTGCAAGGCCTGGCCCCGGGCCTCGATCTACAGGACGAGGCGCGCAGTATCTGCCAGAAAATCTTCATCGAACTGTCGCCACCGATCAGCATCGGCAACGACCAGCGCCACATCGGCAGCAGCCTCGGGGTCGCGGTGTTTCCGGATCATGCGACGGCTATGGATCGCTTGCTGCACATCGCCGATCTGGCGATGTATGAGGCCAAGCGCAGTGGCAATAATCAGTATCGGTTGGGTGGAGAAAGCCCCACGCGGGTGCAGGCGCAGGGCTTTGAGATCCGCTCTTAACGCTCCACCGGTTTCATCTCGACAATCGTCCCGTTGGTGATCATCACCATCACGTACTTGTCGTTGATCTGCACCCACTGGGCCTGGTCGATCGGCGCTTTCAGGCCTTTGGCTTTCCAGTTTTCCAGTGCCTTGTCCTTGCGCTGATACATTTCAGGCGCCCGGTCGTTGACCTTCAACTCCCGATCGCTGGTCGGCGATTGAACGGCCTGTTCATTTGAGGTTTGCGCCGCTTGAACAAGTGGGCTGATCCCGGCAATGCCGGCGACGAGGGCCAGGCTGGCGATTAGGGTTTTGCTGTTCATCGGTGAACCTCCTGAATTGGGTAGTACCTCAACTCCGACTGCGTGGGGCGGGAATCATTCCTTTTTTACCGGGGGTGGCCGCTAGAGGTCATTGGAATTGGGTGTCCTGGAGACAAAAGCAAATCAAGAGCCCCTCACCCTAGCCCTCTCCCTGTATGTACCGGAGACATGGTGGACACTTTTTAATAGACACATTGCTCATCACCAAGGAGATGACCTGTGTCCTGGGAAGAGGTGTCCACCGTGCAGCTTCGTTCAGAGTTCGTGCATTTGGCTCGGCAAGAAGGAGCCAATGTCCGGCAGCTTTGCCGCCGATTCAATATCAGCCCAAGCACTGCCTACAAATGGCTCAACAGGTTTGAAACTTCAGGTGCAGAGGGCTTGATCGATCAGTCTCGACGACCGAAGACGTCACCCAAACGCTGCGCTGACGAGGTTGAGCAGCAGATTCTGACCGTGAGTGAGGAATACGCGGCTTGGGGCGCTCGCAAGCTCAAACGTGTGCTGGAAGACAGCGGCGTAGTAATGCCTTCGGTCAGTACCGTGCATGCGGTTTTACAGCGTCATTCACGCGTTGATTCAAAGGCCGCTGAGATTAAACCGTTTATCCGCTTCGAGCATGAAGCGCCCAACGATCTTTGGCAGATGGACTTCAAGGGCCATATCAGCCTGGCTCAGGGACGCTGCCATCCGTTGACGATACTGGACGATCATTCGCGGTTTTCGCTGTGTATCGCGGCCTGCCTCGATGAGCGACGTGAAACCGTTCAGGAGCATCTAATCCGGGTCTTTCGGCGTCATGGTCTGCCTTTGCGCATGACGATGGACAACGGTTCACCCTGGGGTGACCAGACTGGCGTTTATACCGCGCTGGAGGTCTGGCTGATGAGTCAGGGCATCAAGGTCGGGCACTCTCGACCTTATCATCCGCAAACCCAAGGAAAGCTGGAACGCTTCCACCGCAGCCTGAAAAATGAAGTCCTGCGAGACCGACATTTTATTGATCTCAACGGTGCACAACGGGCGTTTGATATCTGGCGTGATATCTACAACCAGAAGCGTCCACATCAAGCGTTGGACATGCAGGTGCCTGCTACTCGCTACAGCAGCAGCCCACGGGAATATCAGGAGCAACCCGCGGCGCCGGAGTACGACGATGGGGATGTGGTCAGGAAGGTTCAGGTGAAGGGCGAGATCTACTGGCGGAACCGTGAATACACAGTCGGAAAAGCTTTTTACGGGAGGTCAGTAGCTATCCGGGAAACGACGGAAGATGGCATCCACGATGTCTACTGGAGTAGACATCGTATTGCCCGAATCGACTTGAACTTGCAGATCGTTACGGCAGGTAAGAAGATCTAAAACCGTCCACCATGTCTCCGAACATGTGTCCACCATGTCTCCGGTACATACACTCCCGGAGGGAGAGGGGACTGACCGAGGTGTTTGGCAGAAGTGCGCCGACGTGCGATACCGAGTCGAATGTATGTTTCCAAACCTACCGAAATCGACTCCCTCTCCCTCGGAAGAGGGCTGGGGTGAGGGCGAAACCATAAGCAGCCGTTACCGCAGCAATGGATTTGTACCCAAAAAAACATTGATCCACTTTGCACATCAATCCATGCCAACAATGCAATTAACAGATTGTTACATCTGCGCCACCATCGGCCTCAATAAAAACCGTGCGCCGCCCTCCCGTCGCGCACGTCATAAAAGCGGTGGAGTACTTTTCTATGACAGCCTCAATCCCACACAACGGCTCGCGGGCCGGCGCCATTTTCCGGGTGACCTCGGGCAACTTCCTCGAACAGTTCGATTTCTTTCTGTTCGGCTTCTACGCCACGCAGATCGCGGCGGTGTTCTTTCCGGCGAGCAGTGAGTTCGCTTCCCTGATGATGACTTTTGCGGTGTTCGGCGCAGGCTTTTTGATGCGTCCGCTGGGCGCCATTGTGCTCGGTGCGTACATCGATGATGTCGGCCGGCGCAAAGGTTTGATCGTCACCCTGTCGATCATGGCCAGCGGCACGATATTGATTGTGCTGGTGCCCGGTTACGAGAGCATCGGCCTGTTTGCGCCGGCGCTGGTGTTGATCGGGCGCTTGCTGCAAGGCTTCTCGGCCGGTGCGGAATTGGGCGGTGTGTCGGTTTACCTCGCCGAGATCGCCACGCCGGGTCGCAAAGGCTTCTTTACCGCTTGGCAGTCGGCCAGTCAGCAAGTGGCGATCATCGTCGCCGCTGCTTTAGGCTACGCCTTGAACGCGTGGATGGCGCCGGATGTGGTGGCCGATTGGGGCTGGCGGATTCCGTTTTTCGTTGGCTGCATGATCGTGCCGTTCATCTTTTTCCTGCGCCGTAATCTGGCCGAGACCGAAGAGTTCGCCGCACGCAAACACCGCCCGAGCATGGGCGAGGTGTTCCGCACCCTCGGCCAGAACTGGGGCGTGGTCCTCGGCGGCATGCTGATGGTCGCGTTGACCACCACCGCGTTTTACCTGATCACCGTGTACGCGCCGACCTTCGGCAAAACCGTGCTGCACCTGAGCACCTCCGATGCACTGTTAGTGACGCTGCTGGTCGGTGTGTCGAACTTCTTCTGGCTGCCGATTGGCGGGATGTTGTCTGACCGTATCGGCCGTCGTCCGGTGCTGATCGCCATGTCGCTGCTGGCCTTGGCCACCACCTATCCGGCGCTGTCGTATCTGGTGCAGGCGCCGAGCTTCAGCCACATGCTGCTGTCACTGTTGTGGCTGTCGTTTATCTACGGTTTGTACAACGGCGCAATGATTCCGGCGCTCACCGAGATCATGCCGGTCGAAGTGCGCGTTGCCGGTTTCTCCCTCGCCTACAGCCTGGCCACAGCGATTTTCGGTGGTTTCACCCCGGCGATGTCGACCTTCCTGATCCAGTACACCGGCGACAAAGCTGCGCCGGGTTACTGGATGAGTGTCGGCGCGCTGTGTGCCTTGTGCGCCACTCTTTATCTGTACCGCCGTGCTGGTGGTCGTCTGCAACCTGTCGCGGCCTGAGGAATACTCGCCATGAAAAAACTGTTTACTGTCACTGCCCTGCTCGCCGGTCTCGCGTTCAATCTCGCGGCCCAGGCCGAAGAATTGAGCGTGATGACCTCCGGGGGCTTCACTGCCGCCTACAAGATTCTCGGGCCGAAATTCGCCGCCAGCACCGGCAACACACTGACTACCAGCCTCGGCCCGTCGATGGGCAAAGCCCCCGAAGCTATCCCCAATCGTCTCGCCCGCGGTGAACACGCCGACGTGGTGATCATGGTCGGCTACGCCCTCGATGATTTGATCAAACAAGGCAAGGTCGACCCGGCCTCGCGCGTTGAACTCGCCGATTCGCGGATCGGCCTGGTGGTGCGTGAAGGCGCGCCGAAACCGGACATCAGCAGCGTCGACGGCCTGAAGAAAACCCTGCTCGACGCGCAGTCAGTTGCCTACTCCGACAGCGCCAGCGGCGTGTACATCGAGCAGCAGTTGTTCAAGAAACTGGGGATCGAAGAGCAACTGAAACCGAAGGCCAAGATGATTCCAAAAATCCCGGTCGGCTCGGTGGTCGCCACCGGCGACTATCAATTGGGCTTCCAGCAGGTCAGCGAATTGCTGCCGGTGCCCGGCGTGAGTTTCGTGGCGAAGATTCCGGAATCGGTGCAATCGGTGACGCGCTTTGCTGCCGGGATTCCAGTCGGTGCGCAGCATCCAGAAGAAGCCAAAGCCTTGCTCGCCTACCTCGCCGCGCCGGCCGCGCAAGCTGACGTGCAGGCCACCGGGCTGGACTCGGTCAAGCGCTGATCGTAGGCGGCTGGACCTTCATTTCCACCACCAGCCGCTCCAGTTCCAGTGCCGCCGGGGTCAACGTGCGACCCCGGCGCTTGATGATGCCGACACTGCGCATCACTTGCGGATCGGTCAGCGGCACCCGCGTCAGGATCGGATGGTCCGGCCCGGGCATCGCCATCAGCGGCACCGCCGCCACCCCCAATCCCGCCTCCACCAGACCAATCATCGTCGTCACATGTCGGGTTTCGCAGATGCTCGGACGCTGCGGCACTACGCTGCTCAAGGCCTGATCGAGCAGAAAGCGGTTGCCGGAGGTCTTGTCGAGCGAGATGTAATCCTGCCGGTAAAACTCGTCCCAGCTCACGCTGCTGCGCCCGGCCAACGGATGATCGCGGCGGCAAGCGACGACGTAGCACTCCTGCACAAGCGGTTCGAACTCGACTTTGGCATCCTGCGTGCCGAGAAAACTCAAGCCAAAATCCGCCTCGCCATTGACCACCGCACTCAAGACATCGTGAGCGCTGGAGTCCAGCACTTTGACTTTGATCCGTGGAAATTGCTGGTGATAGCGCGCGACTACGCGGGGCATGAAGTAGTACGCCGCCGAAGGCACACAGGCGACGGTGACATGGCCCAGACGCGTCGAAGCGACTTCGCTGATGCCCAGCAACGCCACGTCCAGATCATCGAGCAAACGCTCGACACTGGGCATGAAACCGCGCCCGGCCTGGGTCAGGCTGACCTTGCGTGTGGTGCGTTCAAAGAGTTTTACGCCGAGGGCGTCTTCGAGCTTTTCGATGCGCCGGCTCAACGCCGGTTGCGACAGGCGCACGGTGTCGGCGGCCTTGCGAAAACTGCCCTGCTCGACCACCGCGCGGAAGGCTTGCAGGTCGTTGAGGTCGAAGTTGATGGCCATGGCGGGACTCGGGAGATTGATACGCTGAGGTTATGAATGTAACCAATTGATGCAACTTATTACAGAGCACATGAAGAGCCCCTATAGGAGCTGCCGCAGGCTGCGATCTTTTGATCTTGAATCCTTGCAGGCAAAAGCAAGATCAACAGATCGCAGCCTCGTTGCACTCGACAGCTCCTACAGACCACATGAATAGCCCCCTGTAGGAGCTGCCGCAGGCTGCGATCTTTTGATCTTGAATCCCTGCAGGCAAAAGCAAGATCAACAGATCGCAGCCTCGTTGCACTCGACAGCTCCTACAGGGGATCTTCGGTGGATGAAAAGTCGCTGTAGCCCTTATCCTTGTCACCCCCGCCGTACCGTTGTCAGGAGTAACCCCCATGCCCCATGAAGGCAATCTGTTGCAAGCCGCCGTCGTCTTTCTGTTCGCGGCCGTGCTCACCGTGCCTTTGGCCAAACGCCTGCAACTGGGCGCCGTGCTCGGTTATCTGTTTGCCGGGGTGATCATCGGCCCGTCGGTGCTGGGCCTGATCGGCAATCCGCAAAGCGTCGCGCATATTTCCGAACTGGGCGTGGTATTGCTGCTGTTCATCATTGGCCTTGAGCTGTCGCCGCGACGCTTGTGGGTGATGCGCAAATCGGTGTTCGGCGTCGGTCTGGCGCAAGTGCTGCTGACAGCTTCGGTGATCGGCGTGCTGGCGTTGTCGGTGTTTGGCCAACCGCTGAACAGTGCGATTGTGCTGGGCCTCGGTCTGGCGCTCTCATCCACGGCATTCGGTCTGCAAAGTCTGGCCGAGCGCAAGGAACTGACCAGCCCCCATGGGCGTCTGGCGTTTGCGATTTTGCTGTTCCAGGACATCGCGGCGATCCCGTTGATTGCGCTGGTGCCGATGCTCGCCGGCGGTGCTCATGACACCAGCAACGCCGAGAGTCTGAATCATGCACTGCAAGTGCTCGGCGGTATCGCCGTGGTCGTGGTCGGCGGGCGCTATCTGCTGCGTCCGGTGTTCCGCGTGGTGGCAAAAACCGGTTTGCCGGAAGTGTCGACGGCCACAGCGTTGCTGGTGGTGATCGGCACGGCGTGGTTGATGGATCTGGTCGGTGTGTCGATGGCGCTGGGGGCGTTTCTCGCCGGTTTGCTGTTGGCGGATTCGGAATATCGCCATGAACTGGAAGCGCAGATCGAGCCGTTCAAGGGCTTGTTGCTCGGGTTGTTTTTTATCAGTGTCGGCATGGGTGCCAACCTCAGCTTGCTGCTGAGTGCGCCGATCACCGTGTTAGGGCTGACGCTGCTGTTGATCGCTCTGAAATTGCCGCTGTTGTTCGTCGTCGGGCGTCTGGCCGGTGGCTTGACCAAGGTCAGTGCGATTCGCCTTGGCATCGTGTTGGCGGCCGGTGGTGAGTTCGCATTTGTAGTGTTCAAGATCGGTCGGGATCAGGGCCTGTTCGAACCACGCCTGTATGACTTGCTGGTGCTGACCATCACCCTGTCGATGGCGGTGACGCCGTTGTTGCTGTTGATCTGCGCGCGACTGGTCAGCCCGAAAGTGCAGCCGGTGGAAGTGCCGGAAAAATACCGCGAGATCGACACTGACACCCCGCGTGTGGTGATCGCCGGCATGGGCCGGATGGGCCAGATCGTGGCGCGGATTCTGCGTGCGCAGAACATCAAGTTCGTCGCGCTGGACACCTCGGTGGAGACCATTGAACTGTCGCGCAGCTTTGGCGGCGTGCCGGTGTTCTACGGCGACCCGATGCGCCCGGAAATCCTTAACGCGGCCAAGGTCGGCGAGGCAGAATATTTCGTCATCGCCACGGACGATCCGGAGACCAACATCAAGACCGCCGAAGTGGTGCGCAAGCTGTATCCGCACATGAAAATCATCGCCCGGGCGCGTAACCGTCAGCACGTACACCGGTTGGTCGATGTTGGCGCGGAGGCGATTCGTGAGACCTATTATTCGAGTCTGGAAATGAGCCGGCGCACCTTGGTGGGACTTGGTTTGACTCAGGCCCAGGCCGATGCGCGGATCAAGCGCTTCAAGCACCACGACGAGCAGGTGCTGGAGGCGCAACACGCAGTTTACGACGACGCCGCCAAAGTCCTGCAAACCGCCCAGGAAGCCCGGGCGGAGCTGGCGCGGTTGTTTGAATCCGATCAACTGGAAGAAGAATCGCGCAAATCCTGAGCCCTGCCCAGAACCCCATGTGGGAGCGAGCCTGCTCGCGAAAGCGGTGTGTCAGTCAACTTATTCGTTACTGACAGATTGCCTTCGCGAGCAGGCTCGCTCCCACAGGGGATCTGTGTCAGGCCGGCTCTAGCGTGCGCTCCTGTTTGACCGGGGCTGTTTCAAACCGGTCCGCCAGAAACGGCGTGATGTCCAACGGCAGCGGTTCATCGTTGACCAGTTTGTCCAGCAACACGCCAGTAATCGCCGAGGTCAGAATCCCGGTACGGAAGTGGCCGCAGGCATTCAAATACCCTTCCACCCCACGCATCGGCCCAAGAATCGGCAACTCGTCCGGCGAACCCGGACGCAAACCTGCCCACGTACGTTTGAGATTCACATCCTTGAGTTCCGGCAGGCAACGCACCGCGCCCTGCACCAGCCCGGCGATTTCCGGGTAGGTGGTGGTGACGTCGAAGCCTTTGTCTTCGGTCGTGCTGCCGATCAGGATCTCGCCGTTGTCCTTCTGCGCCACGTAGCAGTCGCTGGTGGTCAGGCAGCCGTTGAGGATTTTCGGCATACGCTCGGTGAGCAGAATCTGGCCTTTGACCGGTTTCACCGGGATGCGAATTCCCGTCGCCCATTCGCTCAAATCCGCCGCCCAGGCACCACCGGCGTTGATCAGCGTCTTGCAGTGGAACACGCCCTCTTCGGCCGTCTGCACACCGGTGACGCGGCTGCCGTGATGCAACACGCCGGTGACGTTGGTATTGACGAAGATGTCGACGCCGTTCTGCCGCGCGCCTTCCATGTAGGCATCGGCGAGGCGGAACGGGCTGACCTGATGGTCGCAGAGAAACTCCAGCGCCCCGCGTGCTTCGTGGCTGACGCTCGGTTCAGACTCGCGCAACGCAGCCTGATCGAGCCAGCGCACCTGCTCGGCCAGGTGTGGAATGCAGCCGACGATGTGCTCGGCGTAGAGCCGGTCTTCGTCGTCGTAAATGACGAATTTCAACCCGGTTTTTTCGAACTTGAAATCCATGCCGTGATTGTCTTTCAGTTCACGGTGCAGCGCCGGGTACAACGCGTTGGACTGCAAGGCAAAATCGAAAAACGACTCCGGCAGAATGTGCGGCGTGCTCGCGTCCACGGCCACCGCCGCGCCCTGGGTTTCGCGCTTGCGGTTGGCCGACATCATGCGGAAGAAAATCACCCCGCAGCCGAGGCCGACCGACTCGCCGATCGCCCACAAACCACCGGCCGAAGCCCGGGTCGCGTTGCCGGGGCGTTTGGCATCGATGACCGCCACCTTGAGATTTTTGCGCTTGGACAGTTGATAGGCGCAGGACGCGCCGATCACCCCGCCGCCGGCAATGATCACGTCATAGAACTTAGTCATGGGCAGTGGCCTCCGTGCCGACGGACTGGAACGCAGAAAAAGGAATCGGATCGATCGGGAATCGCGGGCGCAGCCAACCGACGTCCTTGCGCCCGGTCGCCTGACGCAAGCGATCGCTGCAGTAGCCGACGCACATGCGCCCCTGGCAATCGCCCATGCTCACGCGGGTACGCATTTTCAGGCTGGCGATGTCTTGCACGCCCTGCTCCAGCGCCAGGTCGATGTCGGCGCGGGTCGCGTGTTCGCAGCGGCAGATCACCGTGTCGGCGGCAGGCAGTGCGGTCTGACCCACGCCGCGTTCGGTGTAGCGGTCGACGGCGGCACGGAAGCGCACGATGGCTTTGAGTTTGCTCAAGTAGCGGTCGCGACGCACGCGGGCCAAATCCTCTTCGAGGACACCGCGTTGCAACAGAATCGAGGTTGCGGCGATCTTGCCGGCAAGCATCGCCGCTTCACCGCCGCGAATCCCGCCCATGTCGCCGGCCAGATGCACGTGAGGTTCGTTGCTTTGCTGCAAGACGTTCGAGTTGGCACGCAGATAACCGTCGTCGCTGAAGCCATGATCCAGGCCCATCTGCTGACTCAGTTGGGTGCGCGGAATAAAGCCGTAACCGACGGCGAGGGTCTTGGCTTCGAAGCGCTCGACGCGGCTAAGGTCCGGCTCCCACGTGGCCGAGTACGGCGCGACGCTGACGCTTTTCAGCTCGCCCTCGCCGTGTGCTTCAACCACGCCCCAACCGTAGTTCATCGCAATGCCGTGCAGTTTCAGGTAGGCGAGCATGCTCAAACCGTCGAGGAACAGCTGCGGCTTGTTCAGCAGCGCCAGACTTTCGCGGGCAATCTTGCCGAACGCACAGGCTTCATACACGCCCGCGACGCTGACGCCCGCAGCGTGCAACTGCGTCGCCACCAGCGGCAGCAACGGCCCGGTGCCGGCGATGATCACCGGCCCCTGCGGCTTGACCACGCCACTTTTGATTTGCAGTTGCAGACCGCCGAGCATGATCACCCCCGGCAAGGTCCAGCCGGGAAACGGCACGCTGCGCTCATGGCAACCGGCAGCCAAGAGCAATTGCGGATACTCGATCTCGTGCAGTTGCTCGTCGCCATCAAGCACGACCAGCGCGCGGGTGCCTTCGGCACCGACCACGCGATGGTTGAGGCGCACGTCGACCAGCCCGGATTGCTCCTGAAAATCGCCGTGCAGTTTGCCCAGTGCCTCGGAGTAGCGCGGGCCGAGATAATCCAGCTGCACGCCATCACGCAACGGCCCGCGATAGACCACCCCGCCGAGCCGTGAAGCTTCTTCGAGCAAGGTGCAGCGCACGCCGTGGCGCGCCAGTTCGATGGCCGCTGCCATCCCCGCCGGGCCACCGCCGACGATTACCGGTTGCAGGCTCATACGACCTCCTGCGCGGTGATGCGGTTGACCTGGGTTTCGATGCGCATGCCGTCACGCACCACGGTCTGACAGGCGCGGCGCTTGTGCCGGCCGTTGATTTTCACCAGGCAGCACTGGCACACGCCCATGCCGCAATAGGCGCCGCTGATCTGGTCATGATCGTTGCGGGCAATCTGGCGAACGCCGAGGGACTGGATAACGCTGAGGACGGTTTCGCCGATAGCGGCGGTGACCGCTTGGCCGTTGATGTGGACGGTCATATCCGCCTGCGCCAACGGCTGGATATCGAAGGTTCTTTCTTGGCAGTGCATTGCGATGTTCATCCGTGAAGGTTCGGTTGAGGTGGTGTCAGCTCCTTGCTGCACTACACCGTGTCGACGCGTTTATTGTGGCTGTGAGGGGCGTCGACGCGGGTACTCCGTCAGCGCAACAAGGTGCGCGTGAAGCACTGTAGTTCATACCTCAGCAAAGGCCGGGATCATTTACGTTAGGCGATATCGCCGCACGAAATATTGATCCAGGCCAGTGAAAGCGGTTGGATTGTCCAACGATCAGTTGGAAAAGACGAACTGCCCCTTGATCTTCTTCGCGCCAAAGAAACCCAGGTCAGGAAACAGCAGGTTCTTCAGCCAAGCGACGAAAAACACCATGGCCAGCGTGATTGCCACGCCAATGACCGTGCCCGTCGGATCGTCGGCGTATTCCTTGAACATGCGCGGCACCTGGGTGATCGAGAGGAACACGTACACGGTGTAGGCCTGCGCTGCGTTGCGGTAAAAGCCCCAAGCAAACAGCAAAGGTACACCACCGGCAAACAGTCCCAGGCCGATGGCCCAACCGGTGCTGATCGTCAGCCCGAGAAAATAGCCCCCCACCAACCCGATCAACGCCTGAACATAGGTCAACCCGAGCAGAATCTTTATCTTGCCAGCGTGACGATCCAGCAGCGCCGGATCTGGCCGCGAACCGATCAGATACGCCAGCACCTTGTCCTTGACCGCACCACCGGACAGCGCCCGGAAAGTTTCGGTTTTCGAGCGACCGGCGTCGAGCATCTCGCCCACCTGACGTTTGATTTCCTTCTTGTTCAACGTTCTTATCCCTGATCAGAGGTCAATCGAAATACAGCGCAGGCGCTGATTCTCGCCTTGTTGCCCGCCAGAAAGCAAAAAGCCGCTTCCACCCGAAGGTGGAAGCGGCCGAGGCATGAGCCCCAATAGAGCAATCAGTGCACGAACAGGGCGATCAGGATGATGATCGGGATTGGCACGCCGAGGAAAAACAGCAGTAATGAGCGCATGGTGATGCTCCTTGTTTAACGGACTGGAGTGGTCGTGGTGTAGGTGTCGACTTCAACGTACTCGACGGCATCCCGACGACGACCGCCGTAGGTGGCCGCGAGGCTGGCGAAGAACGCACCGGCCAACAGCGAGATGAACATCCACAGCGAGGTCCAGGCAGCGACTTTCGCAGCGGTGTCGGCAGCTTGTTGCGCTTTCAGCTTGGCGTCGGCCAGGGCTTTCTGGGTGCGCGCATAGATCTCGTCAACGCGGCGCTCGGCATCGGCCTGAGTCAGGTTGGTGCGTTGTGCGACCAGTTGCGCCAGGTAGGTACGGTCTTCGGCACTCAGCTGACCGTTGGCCAGGCTTTGCGCGAAAATCCGCGCCACGGCGCCATGGGCTGCGTCATCGCTGACGGAGGCCGGACGGTCATCGCGGAACAGGCTGTCGATGTAGTAACCGTACTGGTTGCTGTCGGTGTTGGCCGCTGCAGTACCGGCCGCCTGAGTCATGGCACTGGCTGCGCCGCCAGCGACACTGGCACCGGCCTGCACACCGCCACTGATGACGCTGCTGACCGAGCCGACCACCAGAACGGCGGTGACCAACGTCGCCACACACCAGGCAAGGAAGCCGTGCGCGGTGTCGCGGAAATACACTTCATCGCCGTGCATGTTCGCCCACTTCACCCGCAGACGACCGGCGATGTAGCCGCCCATGCCCGAGGCAATAATCTGCGTCGCTGCCAGCCAGACTATCGTTGAAATGCCCAGGCCCTTGGCGCTGACGCCCTCTCCGGCCCACGGTGAAACGGCAGAGAAACCCAAACCGAAGCCGAGCAGGACCAAAATCATCGACAGTGCAGCGGCAGCCGCGGCACCAGCGAAAATCGCGCCCCAGGACACGCCCGAAACGCTGCTCGACTCTTCAACGGAAGGGTAAAACCCATCAGAGGATCTATTCATTGTTGTTCTGCTCCAGGCATGAAAAATGGTGTTACAACTCGTCATCAGAGGAATTGCAGTGACCGTGCCAGTCGAACGAATTAAATAAATCCTTTAATTTCAATGATTTAGAAAGAATGAACTTCCTCAGACCATGCAAATTGCAACAACAGCCGAATAACAGCGGGTTTTATGCATTGGCACAAATGCCAGTTATTTGCGTTTGTAGCTCTTGTTACCGCTGGGCGTCAGGCAATACACGCCACCGCGCGGGCCGGTGCAAAACGAACCAGTGCCGCAAGCGCAGCCATCGTCGCTCTGCAGGAAGTTTTGCGGTCGCGCCTGCTGGCGTTCGCCATACATCGCCGCGCAGCTTTTCTTCGAGCCGCTGATGGAGCCGTCATTGCACAGGAACAGGTCGCCATCGCAGCGAGCAATGCCGCCCTTCTTCCCGGAACACGGGGTGTTGGCCGCCCAGCTTGAAGCACTGAACAGCACTAGCAGCAGACCGGTGATGGGCATCCAGCCACGGCGAATCGAAATACGCACGGAACCACTCCTGATTGATTTTATGGCCAGATGATATCAACGTTCCGGCAAATAATTCGCCAAGGCGCGCAAATGACAGCTACAACATGAAAGTTAATTTAAAGCGTCGCCGGAATTTCTTGGCAAAATGCTGCCATTCCGTTTGAACCGATCAGCAGGCCTGCCTATGACTCGTATCTTGACCATCGAAGACGACGCCGTGACCGCGCGGGAAATCGTCGCCGAACTGAGCAGCCACGGGCTGGAAGTCGACTGGGTCGACAACGGCCGTGAAGGTCTCGACCGCGCCGTGAGCGGCAACTACGACCTGATCACCCTCGACCGCATGCTGCCCGAACTCGATGGCCTGGCCATCGTTACCACCCTGCGCACCATGGGCGTGGCCACGCCGATTCTGATGATCAGCGCGCTCTCCGATGTCGATGAGCGCGTGCGCGGCTTGCGCGCCGGCGGTGATGATTACCTGACCAAACCGTTCGCCACCGACGAGATGGCGGCGCGGGTTGAAGTGTTGCTGCGTCGGCAGAACAGCGGCGCCACTCAGGCAACGACGCTGCAGGTCGCCGACCTCGAGCTGGATCTGATCAGCCACGAAGCGCGACGCGCCGAACAGGTGCTGACGCTGCTACCGACCGAGTACAAATTGCTCGAATTCCTGATGCGCAACAGTGGCCAGATCCTCTCGCGCATGATGATTTTCGAAGAGGTCTGGGGTTATCACTTCGACCCCGGCACCAACCTGATCGACGTGCACATCGGCCGTCTGCGCAAGAAGATCGACGCGGTCGGCAATGTGCCGCTGATCCGCACGGTACGGGGCTCGGGTTATGTCATTGCCGAACCCGTCTGACGGCTGGCGTTCCTCCAGCAGCCGCTTGCTGGCGCTTTACAGTTCGCTGTTCGTGGCCTGGAGCGCGATCCTCATGGGGGTCATGTATTACGAGGTCTCCGGCTACCTCGACAATCTCGCCAAGCACTCGCTGATGCAACGCCAGCACCTGTTTTCGCACTTTCGCGGCGAACAGCTGGAAGACGCCCTCGCCGCCAGCATGACCTTCGACATTCGTGGCATCGATGCCTATGGCTTGTTCGACGCCAACGGCGTTTACCTCGGCGGCGCCTTGCAGCAGATCCCCGAAGGCCTGCCGCTGGACGGCAAGATCCACATGCTCGCCGATTGCGCCGACTCCGATGACCCGACCCTGCCCAATGACAGCTGCGACGCGGTCGCCACGCAAACCCGCGACGGCCGTTGGCTGGTGTTGTTGCGCGACAACGGCTCGCTGTTCGCCGTCACGCGGATCATTTTGCATGCGTTGTTCTGGGGCGTGTCGCTGACGATTCTGCCGGGCATTGCCGGCTGGCATTTGCTGCGACGCCGGCCGCTACGGCGGATTCGGGCGATTCAGGCCAGTGCGCAGTCGATTGTCGCCGGCGACCTGACGCACCGTTTGCCGCTGTCCAATCGC
This sequence comes from Pseudomonas sp. A34-9, assembly GCF_029543085.1. Classification (NCBI taxonomy): domain Bacteria; kingdom Pseudomonadati; phylum Pseudomonadota; class Gammaproteobacteria; order Pseudomonadales; family Pseudomonadaceae; genus Pseudomonas; species Pseudomonas sp. A34-9. The sequence goes on from NZ_CP119967.1 coordinate 4,050,282, forward strand.
CGTGACGAACTGGACATGCTCGCCGCCATCGTCAACGCGATGCTGGAGCGCATCGAGCGTTTGATGAATGAAGTCAAAGGCGTCTGCGACAACATCGCCCATGATTTGCGCACCCCTCTGACGCGCCTGCGCGCGCAGTTGTATCGCATGCAGCAGCAGGCCGGCGAAGGCTCGCAGGAAGCCGCGCAACTGGATCTGGTGCTGGCCGAAGCCGACACGCTGATGGCGCGGTTTCGCGGGTTGCTGCGGATTTCTGAACTGGAAGATCGCCAGCGCCGCTCAGGTTTTGTCGAACTCGACCCGGTGCAATTGCTCGAAGAACTGCATGAGTTTTACCTGCCGCTGGCCGAAGAAGGCGAGCTGCGTTTCGAGCTGAACATGCCGGAGACCCTGCCGCCGCTCAATGGCGACCGGGCGCTGTTGTTCGAGGCGCTGGCCAACCTTTTGAGCAACTCGATCAAGTTCACCCCACCGGGCGGCACGGTGATGCTGCGCGGGGTGAATGCGGGTGGGCAGACGCGGATTGAAGTGCACGACTCGGGGCCGGGGATTCCCGAGGCCGAGCGTGAGGCGGTGTTCCAGCGCTTCTATCGCGCCGAGGGCGGGCAGCCGCAGGGTGGTTTTGGCTTGGGGCTGTCGATCGTGGCGGCGATTGTCAGCTTGCATGGCTTCAGTCTTGAAGTGAGCAGCAGTGATCTCGGCGGGGCGAAACTGGTGCTCGATTGCCGGCAGAGCCTGATCGAAAATTCCTGATTCCCACCTTGGAATGCAATCAATGTGGGAGCGAGCCTGCTCGCGAAGAGGGAGTGTCAGACAACATCTTTGTTGAATGACACACCGCCTTCGCGAGCAGGCTCGCTCCCACAGGTGTTTGTGGTGGATGATTAAGCTGGGTAATTGGCGCGCAGTGCTTCGAGGCCACCCTGGTAGATGCCGCTGAACAGAGCCACCACTTCCTCATCGCTCACGCCTTTGGCGTTGAAACGCCCCGACCACGTCACCCGTGCGCCCTGCCCCTGGGCTTCGACCTTGATCGTCGCCAGATAATCGCTGGCCGGGAACGGCGCCTGTTCAATCGAATAGCTGTAGGTCCTGGCGGCGTTGTCGAACGCTTGCAGCCGCTCGACCACCACAGCGCCGTCAGCGGTTTGCAGGGTGCGCACGCGGCCGCCGTCGCTGAGCTCACTGTTGGGAATGAACGGCAGCCAGTCCGGCAGCGTGTTGAAGCCGCCGATCAATTGCCAGACCTGATCGGCCGAAGCCGGGATGTCGATGGTTGCAGATGCTGTAGGCATATATACGTCTCTCTCGGGAATTCAGATGGTCAGGCTGTCGACCACGCCGCCATCAACGCGTAAAGCGGCGCCGGTGGTGGCCGAGGACAGCGGCGAAGCGATGTAGGTGACCAGGTGCGCAACTTCTTCGACATCCGCCACGCGCTGGATGATCGAGGTCGGCCGGGCCCTGCGTACAAAAGCGTCTGCCTCGTCGCGCAAGCTGCGGCCAGACTCGGCGGCGGCGTCCTTGAGCATCGCTTCGACGCCGTCCGTGTAGGTCGGCCCCGGCAGGATCGCATTGACCGTGACCCCGGTGCCAGCCAGACGTTTGGCCAGGCCGTGGGACACCGCCAGGTTGGCGCTTTTGGTCACGCCGTAGTTGATCATGTCGGCCGGGGTGGCCACACCGGATTCGGAGGACAGGAAGATCACCCTTCCCCAACCCTGCTCGACCATCGCCGGCACGTAATGCCGCGACAGGCGCACACCGGAGATCACATTGACTTCATAAAAGCGCGTCCATTCCTCATCGGCCGCATCGAAGAAATCCACGTTGTTGTAGATGCCGAGGTTGTTCACCAGAATGTCGGCGCGCGGCTCGGCAGCGAACAGTTTCTGCGCGCCTTCAGCCGTGCCCAGATCAGCCGTCAAACCACGCAATTGCGCACCCGGCACCTTCTCGCGAATGCTCGCCAGCGCCTGCTCGACCTTGGCCGTGTCGCGACCGATCACCACCACGGTGGCGCCGGCTTCGGCCAGCGACTGGCTGATGCCCAGACCAATGCCGGCGGTGCTGCCGCTGACGATGGCCAGTTTTCCACTCAGATCAATCTTCATGCTTTCACCTCATCGATTGGCAATGGTGCACGTTCTGAAACCAGTTGGGCGTCGCGCATCGCCTGCCAGAAACCGGCAGGAATAACGGCTGACAATGCGGCAACATCTTCAGCAATCCGGTCGGGTTTGCTCGCGCCGGGAATCACCGCTGCAACAGCAGGATTAGCCAGCGAGAACTGTAGCGCAGCGGCTTTGATATCGACGTCGTAGGCTGCGGCGATGCGTTTGATCTGCTCGACCCTGGCGATGACTTCAGGGCTGGCCTTCTGGTATTCGAAGTGCGCGCCTCCGGCCAGGATTCCCGAGCTATAAGGGCCACCGACGACGATTTCAACGTTCTGCGCCCGTGCCGCCTCCATCAAGCGTTGCAACGGGCGTTCGTGATCGAGCAACGTATAGCGACCGGCCAACAGGAAACCATCTGGCTGTGCCTCGCTGAGGTCGAGGGTCAGTTCACATGGCTCGACTTTGTTCACGCCCAGACCCCAGCCTTTGATCACACCTTCTTCACGCAAACGGGTGAGGACTTTGAACGCACCGGTGCGGGCCTGGTTGAAGTATTCCAGCCATTGATCGCCGTAGAAATCCTGAGCGATGTCGTGCACCCAGACGATGTCGAGGCGATCGGTTTGCAGGCGTTCGAGGCTGTCTTCGATCGAACGCAGCGTTGCATCGGCGCTGTAGTCGTTGACGATCTTGTTCGGGCGACCGTGTTCGAATACTCCGCTTTTCTCACCGAGATCACGGGCGGCGGCATCTTCGACGTCATCGAGGATGATCCGACCGACCTTGCTGCTGAGCACATAGTCGTCACGCTGGTATTGCTTCAGCGCTTCACCCAAACGGATCTCCGACAGACCGGAGCCGTAGAACGGCGCGGTGTCGAAGTAACGCACACCGGCGTCCCACGCGGCATGCACGGTGGCTTGCGCTTCTTCTTCGGGGATGGCGCGGAACATGTTGCCCAGTGGCGCGGTGCCGAAGCCCAGTTGGCCGGGCAGTTTGTCTTTCAAGCTCATGGATTTCCCTCAATAGGTGCTGGGTCTGTGTGACCGTTGAGCAGATCCTAGATTGCGACACCGAGACCGTCCAAGACATAATGTGCAGCACTTGAGTCCCTGAAGGTCTGACATGATCGACATCCGCCAGTTGCGCTACTTCGTTGTCGTCGCCGAGGAAGAACACGTCGGCCGCGCCGCCGAACGGCTGCATATTTCCCAGTCGCCCCTGAGCCGGCAGATCGCCCAGCTCGAAGAACGCCTGGGCCTGACGCTGTTCGAGCGCAGCCAGCAACGCATTCGCCTGACCCGCGACGGCCAGACTTTCCTCGCCGAAACCCGTGCCCTGCTCACCCACGCCAATCGCCTGGAATCCCTCGGCAAACGCCTCGGCCGCGGCGAAGAAGGTGGCCTGTGCATCGGCTATATCGAGAACGCCATGCACGCCGGCATCCTGCCCAATGCCCTGCGCGTGTTGCGCGCCGAGCGGCCGAATGTGCACGTCGCGTTGTACAACCTCAACTCCGCCGAGCAACTGGAGGGCCTGCGACAGCGTAGCCTCGATATTGCCTTGGTGAGTGAGCCGCCGACCGATGACGACCCTGATCTGTTGGGCTTTCAGGTGCTGGATGAGCCGATGCTGCTGGCGTTGCCGGAACACCATCGATTGGCGCAGCAAGCGGCGTTGAATCCCGAGGATCTGGCTGATCAGGAATGGATCGGCGTGCAGCCGCGCCAGGATGCCAATAGTGAGTTTGCCAGCGCGTGCATCCGCGCCGGCTTCACCCCGGATGTGCGCATGCAGGCGACCGAGCCGTTTACTGCGCTGGGGTTGGTGGCGTCGGGGTTGGGGATTGCGATGATCCAGAAAGGCCTGAGCCATAACGCCCCGCCGGGTGTGATTTTGCGTGAACTGCCATGGCTGAGGTTGACCACGCCGCTATGGGCGGCGTGGCACCGGATCAATTTGCGGCCATTGGTGGAGACGTTCAGAAAGGTACTGACTGACGACAAGGTATCTGCTGACTGACATGGCCTCTTCGCGAGCAGGCTCGCTCCCACAGGAATTCGTGTCGTTCACAGAATTGAAATCTACCCCATAACCTGTCGGAGCGAGCCTGCTCGCGAAGGGGCCGGTACATCCAACATCGAATTTGACTGACCCAACGCCTTCGCGAGCAGGCTCGCTCCCACGGGTTTTGTGGCGGATCTACACTCAACGGATACGCACCCAGTTGTGAGTTCGCCATGAAAATGTCTGCGCAAATGACCGTCGTCGCGGTACTCGCCACCCTCGCCTGGCTGGGGCTGGCGGTTTGGGGCATTGGCGGTGTGGCGATGTTCTTTTCCCACGGTTCATTGGTGATCGTGGCATTGGCGACGGTGGCCATGGTGATCGCCTCGCTGTTCAGTGAGGTCAACCTCAGTTCTGGCGAACGTGAAGATCGCGCCAATCGTTGGGTGATTCCCGCGTTTGGTGTGATCGGGCTGCTCAGTGGTTTTTTGCCGGCCTACTGCGACCGGATGAACTTCTGGACGGTGGGCGGTGAAGGCGTGCGCTGGCTCGGCACTTTGCTGTTCATCGTCGGCGGCGCGCTGCGACTGTGGCCGGTGTTTGTGCTGGGGCGGCGTTTCAGTGGCTTGGTGGCGATTCAGCCGGGGCACCGTCTGGTGACCGATGGCATTTATCAACACCTGCGTAATCCGAGTTATCTGGGGCTGGTGGTCAATGCCGTGGGCTGGGCGCTGGCGTTTCGTTCGGTGGTCGGGTTGATGCTGGCGGCGCTGACGTTAATCCCGTTGATTGCCCGGATTCATTCGGAGGAGGCGCTGCTGCGTGCGCAGTTTGGGGCGGAGTACGACGCTTATTGCGCGCGCAGTTGGCGTTTGGTGCCGGGCGTTTACTGATCTGCGAACACCGTCCCTGTAGGAGTGAGCCTGCTCGCGATAGCGGTGTGTCAGTCAAATCTGTGTGTCTGACACACCGCTATCGCGAGCAGGCGAAGGCCTACAAGGGATTGTGTGGTGTCAGTTGCGGTGCAGGTGAAGCTGGCCGTTGCTGTCGACTTCGACGCGGATGTCGGCGTAACTGGCCAACGTCGCATGGGCGGTTTCCAGCGGATGCTGATGTGTAGTGGTGATGATCATCAGCGATGCAGCGGCCGCTTCGGCAGCCTGAATGCCGACGGTGGCGTCTTCGAAGATCAGGCAATCACGCGCATCCAGACCAAGACGTTTGGCCGCCAGCAAATAGCCGGCCGGATCAGGTTTGCCGGCCTTCACATCTTCAGCCGTGATCATCACGGCCGGTGCCGCAATCCCCGCCGCCGCCATCCGCCGCAACGCCAGATCCCGTGGCGCCGACGTCACCATCGCCCAGCGATCAGCAGGCAGACTGTTGAGAAAAGCCGCCGCGCCGGGAATCTCGACAATGCCTTCGACGTCTTCGATTTCCGCCTCGGTGATGAACGCCGCTTGCGCCTCGGCATCGACCCCCGGCAGGTTCAGACGCGTGATGGTATCGATGGCGCGCGCACCATGAATGGTTGGCAAAAAGGTTTCCACATCGACGTCATGGCGCACTGCCCAGGCTGACCAGATCCGCTCGGCGGCGGCGATGGAATTGAGGACAGTGCCGTCCATGTCGAACAGAAACGCGCCGAACGCGCGATCGAATACAGCATCGTGAGCAGACAAAAGTTCGCATCCTCTGGCAAAAAACCGGGCAAGCAATGTAGCACTTGCCCGGTCGATTCACCCAGCGTGTCAGTGCAGGCGCGGCGCCTTGGATTTGAAAGCGCTGTCGACGCAGTCGAGCAATTGACCGATGGCCCAGGGCTTTTTGATGAACGCCACCGGATACTTGACCCCGGAGGTCTCGGGCGTTTCATAGCCGGACATGACCATCACCGGTTTGTCCGGCCAGCGGTCGCCGACGAGGTTGGCCAGGTCGGCGCCATTAAGGGTGCCGGGCATGGTGATGTCGGTCAGTAGCAACGCCACGTTCGGGGCGTTTTGCTCAAGGTAAAGTGATGCGGCGTCGGCACTGGTTTGCGGCTCGACCTTGAAACCTTCCTCCTGAAGAATTTCGCAGAGAAACTCCAGAATCAACGGATCATCCTCAACCACCAGAATCAATCCGTCAGGAAGGTGCGCGTCCGCCGTCGGTGTTGGGCACATGGAACTGCACTCCCTGAATTACATTAACGATTTAGCGGCTTGAATCCGCTGCTTATCTGGTATGAGCGGCGGGCTCTGCAGAAATTCATTTTTGATACAGGTCTTTTGCGAAACGTCGTTTTGCCCGTCAGCGGCAATCGTTCGCAGCGGCGTATTTGTGGTTAAAATGCCGGCCCTTTTGCTTGCCGATCCTGACCGATGAACCCTGAAGCCCTCGCCACCCTCCACGCCCATCTGCTGCCGGCACTCGCGGCCGCACCGAGCGAAACCCGTCGCCTGTTCCATGGGCGCGGTCGTTGCTGGCCGGGGCTGGAGCAGTTGACCGTGGACTGGCTGCAAGGCGTGGTGCTGGTGTCACTGTTCAAGGAGCCGGTGCCTGAGCAACTGGAACATCTCAAAGCGTTGCTGCTGGCACTCACAGGGTCCGCCGAATGGAAACAGTCTGGCGCACACACCTTGCTGATCCAGCATCGCTACTTGCCGCAAAGCACCGCCGAATGGCTGCTGGGGGACGAGATCGACGAAATGAGCATCGTCGAGGGCGGTTTGCAGTACCGCGTCGATCTGGGCCGCAAGCAGAACGCCGGGCTGTTTCTCGACATGCGTTACGGGCGCAACTGGGTGCGCGAACAGGCCAGCGGCAAGCGCGTGTTGAATCTGTTTGCCTACACCTGCGGTTTTTCCGTGGCAGCCATCGAGGGTGGCGCCAGCCATGTGGTCAACCTGGACATGTCCCGCGCGGCCCTGAGCCGTGGCCGCGACAATCATCGCTTGAACGGCCATGACCTGAGCAAAGTCAGTTTCCTCGGTCACGACCTGTTCAAGTCCTGGGGCAAGGTGATCAACAGCGGCCCATATGACCTGGTGATCATCGATCCGCCGTCGTTCCAGAAAGGCAGTTTCCTGCTGACCAAGGACTACCAGCGCGTGCTGCGTCGTTTGCCGGAATTGCTCACGGCGCAAGGCACGGTGCTGGCGTGCATGAATGACCCGGCGTTCGGTTCGGATTTTCTGATTGAGGGTGTCACGCAGGAAGCGCCGAGCCTGCGCTTTGTAGAGCGGTTGGAGAATCCACCGGAGTTTCCGGACATAGACCCTGAAAGCGGCCTCAAGGCCTTAGTCTTCCAGCGCACTATCTGACACCCCACAATCCCCTGTAGGAGCTGCCGAAGGCTGCGATCTTTTGCTTTTAAAAACAAGATCAAAAGATCGCAGCCTTCGGCAGCTCCTACACTTGGATATCGTGCACTGAGCAATGGGCAAGGTCAGTTTTGACGCAACACCAGCGCAAACAACTCGCCATGCCCGGTGACATTGAGCTTGTGATACAGATTGCGTCGATGCACTTTGACCGTCTCCGGCGAGATGCCCATCTGCTGGGCCATCGCCTTGCTGGAAAAACCCTGCAAGATCAGCCGCGCCGTATCGACCTCACGCGCGGTCAGCCGCGCATCGAAGCGGTCAAGCAACGTCGCAAGATCCCCGACCACCGCTTCCGCCACCGCGCCCTGCGGCGGCAGCAACTGCACATGCCGTCGCATCGCCGCCATCACCCAGTCACGCACGCACAGCAACCGGCCCTGCTCGGCCATGTCGAACGGCGTCGAACGACCCAATGACAAACCGAGCACGCCGCCTTCGACGTTGATCATGAACTGCAACTCGTCTTCGCCCACCACCGAGCGAAAGTAGCTCTGGTAGTACTCGCTGTGCAGAAACTGGTCCGGCGCCACCGAGGCGAGGCTGTGCAAGCCGTCGGCAATACCGGTCGACGCAGCCTGATAGAACGGATCGAGCAGGTACATTCCGGCAGTGTAACTGGCCAGTTCTTCCTGCTCGTCGGGGCGCCCCTTGCTGTCGAAGTCGATCAGCAACTGCGGCGCCTGCCCCGCTTGCATCAACGCCACCAGCGCGTTGTCCAGCGGCACCAGCAAACGCAACGTGTCGACCAGCGCGCGCCAGAAACCCTCTTGGCCAACACCGGCAAATACCCGGGCCAGGCTTTGATGCACTGGCAACTCCTGCAGCAACGCGTCCACGCACTACCCCTTTTGAGTAACCCATGATGGGAATGGGTCAGGCCTGGCCGGCCCGATAGGCTGACCACTCCTGTTCATCACCGGCCTGCACAGGCCAGGAGTGCCGCATCATGCGTCGTCACCGAGGCTGTATCAACCTCAGTATTCCACTGGGCCTGCTGGCCGGCATTGGCGTCACCTCGATGGCCATGGCCGCCGACGCACCGAGCGTGCACGTCTACAACTGGTACGACTACATCGGCCCGAATACCCTGCACGATTTCCAGCGCGACAGCGGGATCCAGCCGGTCTACGACACCTTCGACAGCGCCGAAGTCCTCGAAGGCAAACTGATGACCAGCCGCAGCGGCTACGACGTGGTGGTGGCAAGCAACTTCAGCCTGCCGACGCTGATCAAGGCCGGCGCCCTCGCGCCGCTGCCGCGCGACCAACTGCCGGGCTGGAAGAATCTCGATACCGGTCTGTTGGCGAAACTGGCCAACAACGATCCCGGCAATCAGTACGCGGTGCCGTACCTGTGGGGCACCAACGGCATCGGTTACAACGTCGACAAGGTGCGCGCGGCGCTAGGCGACAAAGCACCGGTGGATTCGTGGGATCTGGTGTTCAACGAAGACAACCTCGCCAAACTCGGCCAGTGCGGTGTGGCGATGCTCGATTCGCCGTCGGAAATGCTGCCGGTCGCCCTGCATTACCTCGGTTTGCCACCGAACAGCACCGATCCCGAAGACTATAAAAAAGCCGAAGCGCTGCTGCTGAAACTGCGCCCGCACATTGCCTACTTCAACTCGTCGAAATTCATCAGCGACCTGTCCAACGGCAACATTTGCGTGGCGGTGGGCTGGTCGGGGGCGATGCTGGAAGCCAAGACCAATGCCGAGCAAGCCAACAACGGCGTGAAAATCGCCTACAGCCTGCCCAAGGAAGGCGCGCCGGTGTGGTTCGACACGCTGGTGCTGCTCAAAGACGCGCCGAACCGGCCGCAAGGGCTGGCGTTTATCGACTATCTGCTGCGCCCCGAAGTGATCGCGCCGGTCAGTGATCATCTGTCGTACCCCAACGGCAATCGCGCGGCGACACCGCTGGTGGCCGAAGCCACGCGGGACAACCCGGCGGTTTATCCGTCTGCCACCGCGATGGCCACGCTGTACACCCTTGAACCTTTACCGAAAGCCACCGAGCGCGTGCGTACGCGGGTGTGGAGCAAGGTCAAGAACGGCCAGTAATCCCGTTTTGAAGACATCACAAAGTCCTGTGGGAGCGAGCTTGCTCCCACAGGGACGGTGTACAACCCTTTTTAGAGAGACAACCATCGATGAAACCTCGTGCCCGTGACCTCAACATCCGCATTGGCCAACTACCTCCTGGCCCGCTCAACGCCATCACCGATGTCCCCGGCGTGCGCGTCGGCCACAGCAACGTGCGCGGACGCAGCAGTGCCGGACGCGACATCTGCACCGGTGTCACGCTGATCGAACCGCGCCCGGGCTCGACCAATCAGCAGCCGTGCTTTGCCGGCGTGCATGTGCTCAACGGCAATGGTGATGCCACCGGTCTTGAATGGATTCGCGAGGCAGGCCTGCTGACCAGCCCGATTGCATTCACCAACACCCATAGCCTCGGTGTGGTGCGTGATGCCTTGGTAGCACTGGATCGCCAGCAGCAACCCGACGACGGTCGTCTCTACTGGAACATGCCAGTGGTGCTGGAAACTTTTGATGGTTTGCTCAATGACATCAACGGCTTTCACGTCCAGCCAGAGCACGTCGCCGAAGCGTTGAGCACAGCCGTCAACGGTCCCGTCGTGGAAGGCGCAATCGGCGGTGGCAGCGGCATGATCTGCCATGAATTCAAGGGCGGCATCGGCACCGCGTCACGCCGTTTGAGTAGTGCTCAGGGCGGCTGGACTGTGGGCGCGATCGTGCAGGCCAATCACGGCATTCGCAACGAGTTGCGGGTCGATGGCTACCCGGTCGGGCGCTACATGGAACAGAAAGATTCGCCATTCTTGCGGGCATCGTTGCCGCATCCAGGCATGGGTTCGATCGTCGTCTGCCTGGCCACCGATGCGCCGCTGTTGCCGCATCAGTGCACACGTCTGGCGCAGCGCGCGAGCCTCGGTCTGGCGCGGACTGGTGGCGGTAACGAGGATCACAGCGGCGACATCTTCATCGCTTTCGCCACGGGTAATGATCACGTACCGCCGGCTGCCTACGAAGGCAAAGGCGCGCCAACCTGCGACGGCTTGCGCATGGTCAACAATGATCACATCAGCGAGCTGTTCCTGGCCGCGACCGAGGCGGTTGAAGAAGCGATCATCAATGCGTTGCTGGCCAGCGACAGCACCGAGGGCAACGGACATTCGGTGCCGGGTCTGGACGCCGAAACCCTGCTCGCCGCGCTCGCCAAGGCAGGCTGGCCCGGCGCCCGCTGATACCGCCGTTCCCCTGTAGGAGCTGCCGAAGGCTCCTACGGGGTGCTCACGGGCTCCACTTCCTCCCCATCAAAGAGCTTTGAGGCTCTTTTTTTGTCTGCGTCAATCAGCTGTCCGCCAGCGAATCGGCGCGAATCGAGCGCCAGGCCGCTTGTGCCAACAACTCGCGATAGTCCGCCGGACTGCCCTTCACCCGTCCCGCCAACCAGGCGCGGCAGTAACTGTCGGCCTGACCGATGATCAATGACGGCAAGAGTTCGGCGGGCAGCGCCTTGAGTTCGTCTGCGCGCCCCGATTCGGCCAGCCAGTCGCGCAGACGCACATTGCGCGCCTTGTTGCGCTCGGCCAGATCATCCTTGAACGGCCCCTTGGTGACAGCAAACCGCGCGTGGTACTGGAAACGCGCCCATTGCGGTTGGCGTTCGACCCAATCGACGTAGCTGAATACCAGCGCCTGCACACCTTCCTCGGTGGTTTTCGCCGCCTCCAGATACGTGTCTCGCAGACGCGCCTGATCCTCCAGCGCGGTGAAAAACAGCGCCGCGACCAAACCCTCCTTGTTGCCGAAATGGTGATAGATCGCCCCGACGCTGGTATCGCACTCGGCTCGAATCATGTCGATGGTGGTGGCTTCGATCCCCTGCTCGTTGAACAGGCTCAACGCCTTGCGAAAGATATCGCGCTTGAGTTCGGCGCGCCGGCCGGGGTAGCTGCGTTCGAGTAAGTCTGCGGTGTCCATGGTGCTCACAGCCAGAAAGTAGAGGTTGGAAGGGCCACAGTGCGCCCCTGACAAAACACGCTCAGGTTGACAGATTTCCCGCAGACAGAATACCGTTCCGTTACAGAATATTATTCTGTAACGGAACATCATTCTGCAAAATCACTTCTCGCGAGGCTTTCCATGAGTCAGTTTCTCAGCATGTTCAACAGCGCCGGTCCGCAGGCATTCAGCCAGATGGCCTGCCAGGTCGCGCCGTACTTCAGCAGCATCAACCCACTGGTGACCGAGTTACGGGCGAACTCGGCAACGGTACAGGTGCCGTTCCGTCGTGAGATCACCAATCACCTCGGCACCGTGCATGCGATTGCCATGTGCAACGCCGCAGAACTCGCTGCCGGGATGATGACCGATGTGTCGATCCCCGCCGGCGCACGCTGGATCCCGAAAGGCATGACCGTTGAGTACCTGGCCAAGGCGAAAACCGATGTGACGGCGGTGGCCAGTGGTGAAGGCGTGGACTGGCAAAGCGAGGGCGACAAGATCGTCAACGTCGACATTCACGATACCGAGGGCAAAAAAGTGTTCACGGCGCGCATCACCATGAACGTCAAACTCGGCTGAATCGCGGACAGAAAAAAGCCCTTGCTGGGCGATTCACAGCAAGGGCTTTTTACCGATGAGAGATCAGTGCAGGGTCAGGCGTTGCCGGACAAACTCCTCGACATGGCGAGTGGTCTGATCGAGGTGTCGGTCGCGCTGTTTCTCAGCGTCGAGCATCGCCCGCTTGCCGTTTTTCTGCAGCAGATAGGTATGGATCTGCTGCACTTCCAGCGACCGGTAAATCGGCGTGGTGTCGATAAATCCGCGCAGGCCATTGCTGCGGTAATGCCGGGTGCTCATCAACACCTGGGTTTCACGCTGGCCAATCACCTCAAAGCCCAACGCTTCGAAGTACGGCACTTTACCGACCGTGCAGGCCAGTTCCGCATGGGGGTAACGCCCGACCATTTCAGCGATCATCGCCCGCGCCACGCCCTGACGCCGATGCCCTTCGCGCACCGCCATGTAGGCCACGCTGCAGGCTTCCCAGTCGCCCTGCACCGGCAGGTACAACAGGAAACCGACCACTTGCTCCGGATCATCCTCGTCGGTGGCGACCAGCAACTCGACATCGGTGCCCTTCTCGCCATTCAACGCTTCCAGATACAGATGCACCTCATAACCGACCGCGTACTGATAAACGTTGTACAGCAGGTTGCTCGGGCCAAGACCGACCGCGCTGATGTCGGTCAGGTAGTCGACGACCATCTGCAGGATCTGGCTGTTGACGCCTTCGGGGCATGGGGATTTGTAGTGGGTGATGCGTGGCATGACAGGCGAACTCCGACGGAAAACCGCGACATCATACCTTGTGGGCTGGGCCAGCCTGCATTGGCAACGAAATCGAAGGTGGGAGCGCGCCGTGCCTGAAAAAAATTTCATCCGCCGCAGACGGGATCTTTCGCAAATCAGGCATCCAATTCTGCAGCTGCGTTCACTTTCGACGCAGGCCTTGAGGAGTTGTCATGAGCGTTTTGCGTTCCCTGTCCAAATGGCGAAAAACCCTGTTGCTGGTGCCGGTGACGCTGGCGGCGCTGAGCAGCGCCCCGGTGTTTGCGCAACCGGTGGTGATCGTCCAGCAAGCCCCTCCGCCGATGCGCATGGAAGTGATGCCCGGCGCACGTCCCGGTTATGTCTGGGATCAAGGTCATTGGCGCTGGCAAGGACGCGGTTATGTATGGATGCCCGGCCACTGGCAACCTGTGCGGTACGGCGCGCGCTGGAAACCCGGGCACTGGCAGGCGCGCGGGCCCAACTGGTTCTGGGTCGAGGGGCATTGGGTGCGATGAATGCGCAACAGCCTGTCCACCACTTCTTGCGAGAACACCACCATGTCGAAAACCGTTAAAGCACTGGTGGCCGCCACGCTGCTGACCGTTACGTTGTCCGGTTGCGTCGTCGAGCCGGCCCGTCCGCATCGGCCTCCGCCGCTGGTCGAAGTCGTTCCGGTGATGCCGGCGCCGGGTTATCACTGGGTTGCCGGGCACTATCGCTGGGGCGGCAACCAATGGCGCTGGGTGCCGGGGCACTGGCGGGCGTATTGATCGAAACCGATGGCGTCACTGCTGTGGCGCCACCACTTTGAATTTGATGGCGATGTCCTTGGACACTACCGTGTCCGCCCACTCCCCCGCGCCGAGGCCAAACTCGTCGCGCTTGAGCACCAGTTCACCGTCGAAAATGCCGATGGCGCTGTCCGGCTTCAGCTCCACCGGCACTTGTACTTCGCGGGTAATGCCTTTTAGGGTGAGCTGGCCGGCGATCAGGTAGCGGTGCTCGGCCACTTGGGTGAAGTGGCTGGATTCGAAAACCGCGACCGGGAATTTGGCAGTGTCGAACCACGCCGGTTTCACCAGTTCGGTGTTGGCGTCTTCGCTGCCGGCATCGATGCTGTTGAGGTCGATATGCAACGTGGCGTGGGCGTTGGCGAGGTTGTCGGTGTCAAAGTCCAGCGTCGCCTCGAACTTGCCGAAGGTGCCGTACATCCGCGCGCCCATCTGGTTGTAGGTAAAACTGATCTGACTGGCAGTGGTGTTGACCCGCGTGTATTCGACAGCCTGCGCGGCATAGACGACGCACAGCGAACACGCGGCAGCCAGCAGCAATCGGATCGACATGGGATTCTCCGGGCGAGGCTTGCCGTCGAGGGACTCGATTGACTTAAGCAAACATCCGCCCGTTGCGCCAGCGCCTACACCAAACGCTCGATTTTCTGATGCTGCCAGACCAGTTTGTAATACAAGGTCTGCAGCACCAGCATCCCCAGATACGCCACCGGAAACGCCATCCACACGCCTTGCAAACCATATTGCCCGTCCAGCCAGTACGCCGCGGGCAGTTGCACACCGACCACGCAAATGATCGCAATGATCACCGGCACCAGTACCGTGCCGCTGGCGCGCATGATGCCGCCAATGATCGCCTGGAAGCCGAACACCAACAGGCTCCACAGCATGATGTGCAGCAGATGCTCAGCCATTGCCCGGGTCGAGTCCTCGGTCAGGAACAGCCCCAGCAACCAGTGCGACAGCAGGTAGCCGAGCACGATCAGGCCGCCGGTCAGGCACACGTTGATCAGCAGCCCGGTGCGCAGAATCGGCCCCATGCGTTCCAATCGCCCGGCGCCGATGGCTTGTGCGCCGAGAATCGACGCGGTGATCGCAATCGACAACGCCGGGAACTGCACATAATTGACGATCTGCGTCACCGCGCCATACGCGGCCGTCGCTTGCGAGCCGTGCTGGTTGACCAGCGCCAGAATGACCAGCTCCGACAGCGACAGTACAATCATCTGCACGCCGGTCGGCAGGCCGATGCGCAACACCTTGCCGAGAATGGCCCCGTCGAGCCGCAGCGCAGCGAAGAACTCCCGGTCCGGCGCCAGCGGATGACCCTTGCGAATCAGGCGCCACGCCAGCCACGCCATGGCCGCCAGGTTACCGGCCAGCCCCGCGTACGCCGCGCTCTGAATGCCCAGTTGCGGCAGGCCGAACCAGCCGCGAATCAACGCTGGCGTCAGTGCCAGCCCGACACCGGTCGATACGATCAACGCCAGCAACGGCGACAGCGTATCGCTGACCCCGCGCAACAGCTGCGTGAACAACACAAACACCAGCAGCGATGGCAAGATCCACATCATCACATGGGCATACGCCACTGCGTCGTCCAGTACATCCGCCGGCGTCCCCAACCCCGTCAACGCCTGGCGCGCGAACACGCTGCCCAACACCGCAGCCGCCAGACCGATCAACACGCCCAGCAACAGCGTTGCCCCGGCAATCGCCTTGACCATATGCGGCTCACGCGCGCCCCAGGCCTGACCGATCAACACACCGGCGCCCGCGCCGAGGCCAATCACCAGCGCGATAAAGAAAAACACGATGGGAAACATCCCCGACACCGCCGCCAGCGCCTGGGTGCCGAGCATCTGACCGATGTAGATGCTGTTGACCGTGCCCGACATCGATTGCAGAAAGTTCGACAGCACCATGGGTGCGAGGAACAGCAGGTAGGTGTGCCAGAGTGGGCGTTGGGCGGCGGCTTGCATTGAATAAAGGTCCATCTCGACGGCGGGAGGGCTGATGGAGGATAGCTTCGGTGAGTTGCACGCGGGGCGCAATTAACATTTCAAATCGGTGTTTATCAGCGGTGCCCGTGCCTGTGTAATTGCCACGGATCTGTAGGCCCCGGTTCAGGGCTGTGGTAAACAATTGCCCACTTTCATTTCTCTCATTGAGGCTCTGTTCATGCCGCACGTTGCCCACCTGCTGACCGGCACCCTCCTCGCCCTGCTCGCCACCAGCGCCCACGCCGATGTGCCCGCCGAAACCTTGAAGCCGTTGCTGGAAACGCTGAACGAACGCCTGAACATCGGCGATCTTGTCGCGCTGACCAAATGGGACAGCGGCAAGCCGATTCAGGACAGCCCGCGTGAAGCGCAGGTCATCGCCAATGCCCGAGCGCTGGCCGCCGAGCACAAACTCGACCCGGAGGACGTGGCGCAACTGATTGCTGCGCAAATGGAAGCGAACAAGCTGGTGCAGTACGGTTTGCTCGCACAGTGGCAAGCGGCCGGTACCGCGCCGGACACACCGCGTCCCGATCTGGGCAAGCAGATCCGCCCGCGTCTGGATGAACTGCAAACCCGCCTGCTGCAGCAATACGCCGAGTTCACTCCGTATCGCCATGACGCGAATTGCCCGGCGTGGCTGGCCAAGGCGCGCAGTGGCCTGAGCCACGATGCGCTGCATGAACTGGCGCTGACGCGGGCTACTGGTGAACTGTGTGTTCGGGCGGCGAAGTCGCACTGAGAAAGATCAAAGGATCGCTGCCTGCGGCAGCTCCTACAGGGAATGGGTGAACCATCATTGCGGTCGATGTTTACCATCACGGCAATGAAGTTCTCATAAAAAATCCACGGCGTAACATCGGCTCCAGACAAACAACTACCCCTTGGAGCACACGATCATGAAACGCCAAACCCTGCTCGGCATCGCATTCTCGGTTTTCGCCATTAACGCTTTTGCCGCCACTGCGGCACACACCCAGGTCGCTGAAGGCGGCTCGGACAAGTTGATTGAAAGTCGTGTCGCCGAAGGTGGCGCTGATCGTCTGCTCGAACGCCGCGTTGCCGAAGGTGGCGCTGATCGTCTGCTCGAACGCCGTGTTGCCGAAGGTGGCGCTGATCGTCTGCTCGAACGCCGTGTTGCCGAAGGTGGCGCTGATCGTCTGCTCGAGCGCCGTGTTGCCGAAGGTGGCGCTGAACGTCTGCTCGAACGCCGTGTTGCCGAAGGTGGCGCTGAACGTCTGCTCGAACGCCGCGTTGCCGAAGGTGGCGCTGATCGTCTGCTCGAACGCCGCGTTGCCGAAGGTGGCGCTGATCGTCTGCTCGAACGCCGTGTTGCCGAAGGTGGCGCTGATCGTCTGCTCGAACGCCGTGTTGCCGAAGGTGGCGCTGATCGTCTGCTCGAGCGCCGTGTTGCCGAGGGTGGCGCTGATCGTCTGATCGAACGCCGCATCGCCTAACTCAACGGCTTCATCGCAATCGCAATAAGAGCCCGGCCTGATCAGCCGGGCTTTTTCACGTCCGCCGCCATCCATTCCCAGACTGGCCACCCACCGCCCATTGCGCATACCATGCGGCCACAACTCCAAAACAGACCTCGCCTGCCCATGCTCAAAGCCAGTCTGCGTAGCCACCTCACCCTTTGGTTTGCCGGTTTATCCCTGCTGACACTGCTCAGCGTAGGCTTCTATGTCGGTCACATCGCCACGGAGCAGATGAAGCAGGCCAGCGGCAATGCCTTGCTCAACACAGCACGCTCGGCGGCATCGTTACTGGGTGAACAACTGCGCGAACGCCAGTTGGAGGTCTATCTGCTCAGCCGCGCGCCGCATCTTGAGCGTGGTGATCTGGACAATCCGGCGATTCTGAAATCGATGCAACTGCGCACCGAGGCCCGCGCCGAGTATGCGTGGATGGGCGTCACCGATGCCGAGGGCAAGGTGCATCAGGCAGTCAACGGCTTGCTGGTCGGCCAATCGGTGCAACCGCGACCGTGGTTCCAGGCCGGGTTGCGCGGTGAGTACACCGGCGATCCCCATGAGGCGGTGCTGCTGGCGAAGATGCTGCCGGGGCTGCCGAACGGTGAACCACTGCGGTTCATCGACTTCGCCGCGCCGATTCATAACGCCGACGGTCAGGTGATTGGGGTATTGGGCGCACACGCACACTGGAGTTGGGTGACACGCATTGTCGAGTCGGCGGCGTTTTCACATAAAAACTCAACGCCGGATATCGAGGCGTTGATCATCGATCACGATGGCAAGATTCTCTATCCGGAAGCGCTGGCGGGCCAGCAACTGGCGGCGACGGATTCGAAGGTGCAGGGCTGGACGGCAGGTAACGGCTTCCTCACCAGCGTGGTCACCGTACCAACGCCGTCGAGCACAGCGCTGGCGTGGTCGATTGCCGTGCGCCAGCCATTGGAAACTGCACTGCAACCGGCGCGGCTGCTGCTCTACAAACTGCTGATTCTGGGCGTGGTCGCGGCCGTGCTGTTTGGACTGGTGGCGTACTATCTGGCGCTGTATCTGAGCCGACCGATCGAACAGCTCGCGCATTCGGCCAGACAAGTTCAGAACAAACAGCCCGGCGTACAATTCCCGTTGCAGCACCCGGTACGGGAAATTGCCCAGCTCGGTCAGTCCATCGATGCGATGACGCAATCATTGCTCGGCAAGGAGCGTGAACTGCAAGAGGCCAATGCCTCGCTGGAAGCCACGGTGGCGCAGCGCACGGCGGCCCTGACCCAAGCCAATGCCGAATTGCTGAGCCTGGCAACTCACGATGGCTTGACCGGGGTTTACAACCGTCGCCGTTTCGACGAAAAACTCACCGAATACACACTGCTGTTCCGCCGCACGGGGCGACCGTTTGCCCTGCTGTTGATTGATGCCGACTACTTCAAACGTATCAATGACACGCACGGTCACGCGGTGGGCGATGAGGTGCTGCAACAGTTGGCGCAGTTGATTCAGAGCAGCCTGCGCACCACCGACTTCGTCGCCCGTTATGGCGGCGAAGAGTTCGCCGTGCTGTTGCCGGAAATCGCCCAGCCTGACACCCCGGAAGTGGTCGCCGAGAAGATCCGCGCGGCGGTTGCTCAAGCGCACTTCCCGACTGTCGGCCCTGTGACCGTCAGCATCGGCGTCGGCCTGGCAGACCCGGCGGACAATAGCCACAGCGCCCTGATCAAACGCGCCGATCAGCAGCTGTATCAGGCCAAGGCGGCGGGCCGCAATCAGGTAGCGTGATCAGCCCGTCTGCACTTCGCAAATCCCGTTGGCCCTGTTCTTCCCGGTGTACGACACCGCAGGCGAACCGTCGGGATTGATGCTCAGGGAAATGGTCACACCCGCGCCTTTGGCTTCGAAGTAGTTCTCATTGAATTTCTTCAACTTGCCTTCCTTGCCATTGATGTAGATCGGCCCGCCTTGATCGGCGTGCACTTCGATCTTGCCCGGGCACGTGGCGTTGAAAAGGGGAATGCCGGCGTGGGCCAGCCCGGTGGCCAGTAACAGCGGCGCTGCCAATAGCAGAGATTTCATGGTGAGTTCCTTGAATGCGCCGGTATGACGACACCTTCAGCAATACCGTAAATTCTTCAGCCCGGCCAGCGCCGTGTTGCCACATCCGTGGTCAGGTATTGGTTTTCAGTTTGGTCCACAACCGCGTCGTCAGCCGCGCAATCTTCGCCGGCAGCTCCTCCACCGTGAACAACTTCTCCATCACGCTTTTCGGCGGATAGATCGCTGAATCCTGCTTCACGTCCGGGTCGAGAAATTCATTGGCCGCGGCGTTAGGGTTGGCGTAATGAATGCTGTTACTGATGTTGGCGATGACTTTCGGTTCAAGCAGGTAGTTCATGTAGGCATAGCCGTTCTTCTCGTGCGGTGCGTTCTTCGGCATGACCAGCATGTCGAACCACAACGTCGTGCCTTCGTCGGGGATCGAGTAGGCGATGTCGATAGCGTTTTTGGCTTCTTTGGCGCTGGCGGCCGCCTGGACGATATCGCCGTTGAAACCGATCACCACGCAGACGTTGCCGTTGGCCAGATCGCTGATGTATTTCGAGGCGTGGAAGTACTGAATATACGGGCGGATTTTCAACAAGGCCTGTTCGGCTTTTCTGTAGTCTTCAGGCTCGTGGCTGTGCGGTGGCAGGCCCAAATAGTTGAGGGTGATCGGCAACACCTGCGTCGGATTGTCAATGAACGCCACGCCGCACTGGCTGAGTTTCTTGATGCTCTCCTCGTCGAACAACAGCTTCCAGGAGCGCGTGACGTCGGTGTTGCCGAAGATCGCCTTGATCTTCTCGACGTTATAACCGATGCCGGCGGTGCCCCACATATACGGGTAACCGTACTGGTTGCCGGGGTCGTTGACTTCAAGTTTCTGCATCAGGACCGGGTCAAGGTTTTTCCAGTTCGGCAATTGCGATCTGTCGAGTTTCTGGATGGCACCGGCCTTGATCAGGCGCGACAAAAAGTGGTTCGACGGGCTGACCACGTCATAACCGGTGTTGCCGGTCATCAACTTCGATTCCAGCACCTCGTTACTGTCGTGGATGTCGTAGGTGGTCTTGATGCCGGTAGCCTGGGTGAAGTTGGCCAGAGTGTCCGGGGCGATGTAGCTGTTCCAGTTGGAGATGTTCACGGTTTCGTCGGCGATGGCCGCCGTCGATGCTGCCGCGAGTACGACGGCCAGGGAAAGTGGTTTGATGCGCATGGTCTGTCACCTGTGTTGAGTGGCTTTTGTTGTTGTGCGATCGGTGGAAATTCAGATTTCTGTTCTGGCCCTGACCGCCTCCACGCGCATGCGAAGCATGGCACCGATGTCGAAAAACGGACGCGGCGGCAGCCAGCCGGGTTCAGCGCGCTGCATCACCGATTGCAATAGTGGCGAGTCGACACCCGAGGCCAGTTCCGCGAGCAGCCGCCCCCATAACGTCCCGCGCGCCAACCCCGAACCATTGCAGCCGGCCACGGCGAAGACGCCCTCTTGCACCCGATCAAAAAACGCCTGGCCACTGCGGCTCGCACTCAAGTGGCCGGTCCAGGTGTACTGAATGTCTTGCTCGCCGAGGAACGGGAAGCGCCGTTGCAAGCCGCGCACATGATGCTGACGACGAACCGCGAGTTCGCTGCCGGAAAGATCGCGCGTGCGGTATTCAGCGGTGTTGCGGATCATCACGCGGCGATCCGGGGTCAGACGCACCGTGGCGCCCAGCGGTCGCGTCGACAGCACGCCCCAGGGCTCCACCGCCCCGATAGCGTTGAACTCGTCATCGGTCAGCGGTCGCGTGAGGCTGGCGCTGAGTTCCATTGGGAACGTCGCGCTGTCGCCGATCCCGACCCGAGGAATAAACGCGTTCAGGCACACCAGAACCCGGTTGGCTTCAATGCTGCCTTGCACACCGCTGGCACGCAGTCGTCCCTGCGCAAGACGCTCCAACCCGGTGATGTCAGTGTTTTCGTAAACCGTGACATTGCCCGGCAGGGCATTGAGCAAACCTTTCACGTACCTGGCCGGTTGCAACAGAGCGTTGCCCTCGCCACACCAGATGGCTGCCTCGTAGTGAGGGGTGCCGAGTTTTTGCGCCAGTGGCGCGCCTTGCACAAACTCCGCGCGAGCGCCGAGGGCACGCAGGGTCGCCAGTTTGGCATCGACATGGTCGAGCTTGGCGCGGTCGTTGACGGCAAAGTAATAACCGCTGTCACGAAAATCGCAGTCGATCGCATGACGGGCGATCTGTTGCCGGACCTCTTCGCTGGCCGCGCGGGAAATCATCGTGTCGACCTCGAACCCGGCAAACCCCGGCGCGCCGATCAACTCGCTGTGCGCCGGGTGTTCATGGGCGACGACGAACCCCGAGTTGCGCGCCGAAGCGCCCTGCGCCGCGCGCTGCCGATCCACTACAACGATGCGCGACTGCGGGTGCAGGTCGGCCAGGGCATGCGCAGCACTGAGTCCGGTGATCCCGGCGCCGATCACCAGCCAATCGGCTTTTTGCGCCCCGCTCAGGCGACCACGCTGCGGCGAACTGCCGGCCTGCGCGATCCAGCCACATACGTTTTCCATGCCTCACCTCATTCGACTGTCGTTCTGCGGCTTGCTTCTGAAACAGCGTCATGCGTGAATCGCATGCACATCTTGAGAAGCTCACCGCCAGAGCTAGAATCTATAAGGTCTTCAGCGCACCGACCAACGCTATAAAATCATCGAGCCATTCTGAAAACGCATGGATAAAATTCGCCACATTCCCTCGCTGCAAGCCCTCCAGGCGCTGGTTGAAGTCGCCCGTTGTGGCAACTTCACCCGCGCTGCGCAGACGCTGTGTCTGACGCAAAGCGCGGTGAGCCGACAGATCCAGCAACTGGAAAGCCACTTCAATGTCGCTCTGTTTATCCGCGGCAGCCGCAGCCTTAGCCTGACCGCAGAGGGCGAGCAGGTTTTGGCCAGCGCCCGCAGCATCCTTGACCAACTGAAAACCCTCGAAGAACGCCTCGCCCCGCAGAAACGGCCGTTTCGCATCCGCATGCATGTATCGCTGGCGGTGCGCTGGTTGCTGCCGAAACTCAGCGACTTCTATCTGCGCCATCCCGAAGTGTCGTTGGCGATAGAAACGGTCGCCACTGAAGTGGTTGAGCCGGGCAATGACAGTGACGCCTACATTCTTTACTTGCCGCAGGTATCGAGCGATCCGGATTGCCTGACGCTGTTCGAGGAAACGCTGGTGCCGGTGTGCTCGCCCACCCTCGCCGGGGCGCCGCGCTCGGTCGACGAGTTGCTGCGCTTCCCGTTACTGCATCGCTCGGCCGATCGTCAGGCGTGGATTGAGTGGCTGGCGGCCAACGATGGAAAGCCGCTGGAGGATTACCGGCACATTCCATTCAACCTTGATGAATTGGCACTGGATGCGGCGGCGCGAGGATTGGGCGTGGCGGTGACGGACATGACCCTGGCGGCGGAGTCGATCGAGCGCGGGGTGTTGGTGGTGCCGTTTGGCGAGCCGTTGAGGACGGGTGGGGTTTATTCGTTGTGTTTGCAGCCTGCGGCGGCTTCGAATCCGGCGTGCGATGTGGTGATGGCGTGGTTTGCCAGCCAGAGTATTAACCCCTGCCACGTTTAGGAGCTGCCGCAGGCTGCAATCTTTTGCTCTTGACCTTTAACAGCAAGATCGAAAGATCGCAGCCTGCGGCAGCTCCTACAGTTATTGCGAGAAGGTCTGAAGGTAAGCCAGCAGATTATCGAGTTTCTCTTCATCACTCAGCCCCCAGAAAATCATCCGCGTACCGGGCACCACACCTTTCGGATCCTTCAGATAAGCGATCAGCGTTTCACGATCCCAGGTCACTCCCGAGTTCTTCATCGCATCGGAATACACGTAATTCGCTGACGTCCCGGCAGGCCGGCCGATGATGCCGTTGAGTTGCGGGCCAAACCCCGGACGGGCCGATTCGCCGACCTGATGGCAGCCGCCACACAAACGCGGGAAGATTTTCGCGCCGGCTTCAGGGTCGCCTGCGGCTTGGGTGAGCGTACTGAGCAGGCTGGCGGCGAGCATCAGGGCGAGTGACAGTGCAGCGGTGTTTTTCATCGAAGGTTCCGGATCGGTCTGCAGCGGGCGGCGCAAGGGTAGCATTTTGTTTTTACAGGTAAGCGCCAATGATTTTTCTGATTTTGATCAATGCCTGGCGCAACACATCCATCTCTACCGAACCCAGCGCCAGGCGAATCGCATGCGGCACATGGCCCGACACCGAAAACGGTTCCGCCGTGGTGACGGAAATCTGTTCATGCATCAACTCGACGACAATCTGATCGGCGCGCACGTCTTCCGGCAACGGCAGCCACAAAAAATACGACGCCGGATGGCCAATGCTCGGCAAGCCTTGCAGCACCTCGGCCGCCAGCGCTTGCCGCGCCTTGGCGTCGTGGCGTTTCTGTTCCTCGAGCAGCGTCACTGTACCGTCGTCCAGCCAGCCGCAGGCGATGGCGGTCATGACGCCCGGCGTGTTCCAGGTGGTGGCGCGGATGATGCGTTCAAGTGCTGGCACCACGTCGGTCGGGGCGGCGATGAAACCGACGCGCAGGCCTGTGGCGATGTTTTTCGACAGGCCCGAGACGTACACCGTGCGCTCCGGCGCCAGATCGACCAGCGCCGGGGGTGGGTTTTCCACCAGAAACGCGTAGGCCGCGTCTTCAATGATCGTCAGATGATGTCGACGGGCGATCGCCACCAACTGCTCGCGCTGTGCTTGCGGCATCACCCAACCCAGCGGATTGTGCAACGTCGGCATGCTGTACACGGCGCGCACCGAGCGGCTGTGGCAGAGTTTGTCCAGCGCGGCGAGATCCGGCCCCTTATCACTGAACGGGATCGCCACGACTTCCAGATGCAGCGCTTCGGCCAAGACCTTGAAGCCGGAATAGGTCAGTGCGTCGGCGGCAATCACATCGCCGGGCTTGAGCAACGCCATCAGCGTCACCGCCAGGCCTTGCTGGGCGCCGTTGACGATCAGCACTTGCTCGGCCTCGACCTGTACGCCGCGCGTCAGCAGATGCCGAGCCACTGAAGCACGCTCGTGGGCGCGGCCGGCGTGCGGCTGATAACGTAGCAACGCTTCCAGATCGCCAGATAACGCCAACTGGCGCAACGCAGCGCGCAACAGATCCGCCTGACCAGACAATGACGGGTAATTGAAATTGAGGTCGATCATGCCGACCGCCACGTGTTTCTGATCAATGCCCTGCCCCGGCGACAGCGAGGTTTCGCGCACAAACGTGCCGCGCCCGGTCTCGCCGCTGACCAGCCCCATCGCCTCCAGCTCCGCATACACCCGCGAAGCCGTGACCAGCGCCAGGCCCTCCTGCACGGCCAATTGCCGATGGGTCGGCAGCCGCGTACCCGGCGCCAACTGGCCCGAGCGAATGTCTGCCGCATAGGCGTCAACGAGGGTCTTGTAGCGCGAACGTGGCATACCGGATGTATCCATGACAATTCTTTGATTGTGCTGATTCTCGGCTCTAGCATGGCTGCAATGCAACCCACTTCTGAGCGTGATCTGCTATGGAACGGACCTCGAATATGACGACCCCGGCACTGGAAAAAACCAGCGGCTGGATCAACGGTTTTATCGGCGTGGTGATCTTCAGCGGCTCGCTACCGGCCACGCGTCTGGCGGTGCTGGAGTTCGATCCGGTGTTTCTCACCGTGGTCCGCGCGGCCATCGCTGGGGTCTTGGCGGTTGCGCTGCTGTGGCTGTTTCGCCAACGGCGTCCGGCGCGCGATCAGTGGTGGTCGCTGTTGATTGTCGCGCTGGGCGTAGTGCTTGGCTTCCCGCTGCTGACCGCCCTGGCGCTGCAACATGTGACGTCGGCGCATTCGATTGTGTTTGTCGGATTGCTGCCATTGGCCACGGCGATTTTTGCTGTGCTGCGCGGCGGTGAACGGCCGCGACCGGTGTTCTGGATATTCTCGACGCTCGGCAGCGCGCTGGTGGTCGGCTTCGCGTTGGCACAAGGTCTGACTGCCTCCCCCAGCGGTGACCTGCTGATGCTGGCGGCCATTCTGGCCTGCGGCCTCGGCTATGCCGAAGGCGCGAAGTTGTCGCGCACACTCGGCGGCTGGCAGGTGATTTGCTGGGCGCTGGTATTGTCGCTACCGGTCATGGCGGTGTTGAGTCTGTGGCTGGCGCCCGACTCGTTCAGCGGTGTCAGCCTGTCGGCGTGGTTGTGCCTGGGCTATGTGTCGCTGTTCAGCATGCTGATCGGTTTTGTGTTCTGGTATCGCGGTCTGGCCCAGGGCGGGATTGCCGCGGTCGGTCAGTTGCAATTGCTCCAGCCGTTTTTCGGTCTGGCGCTGGCGGCAACCCTGCTGCATGAACACGTCAGCCTCGGCATGCTGGCTGTGACGTTGGGCGTGATCCTGTGTGTGGCCGGGGCGAAGAAATTCGCCAAATGATCCTCAGACGCCCGCCTTCCACTCGCGAGGACTAAGCCCGGTCTTGCGCCGAAACGCCCGGGCCAGCGCCGAAGGACTTTCGTAACCGACCTCCTCGGCAATCAACGCAATCGGCTTGCCTTCGCGCAGGCGCTTCTGCGCCAGACTGACGCGCCAACTCAGCAGATAATCGGCTGGTGTCTGCCCGACGACCCGGCGAAACTGCTCGGCAAACCCGGCGCGGGACAGGTTGGCGACCGCGGCCAGATCCGCCACGCTCCACGGTTTTTGCGGTTGTTCATGCATCAGGTTCAAGGCGCGGGACAGACGCGGATCAGCCAGCCCGGCGATCATCCCCGGTTGTTGCTCGCGACTGCTGATCAAGTGCCGCAACAGCAGAATCACCAGCAGCTCGAACAAGCGATCCATCACTGCCAGACGTCCGCAATGCCCTTCGAAGGCTTCCTTGAACAGCCACTCCACGGTATTGCCCAGCTCCGGGATGTCCGTCAGTTTCAGCACCAGATAATCCGGCAGTGCCGCCGCCAGTGCATTGCCGGAGCCGCCGTCAAACGTCAGTGTTGCGCAGACCACCTGAGTGTCCATGGCTTCGTCGGCGAACAGGCGATGGCCGAAGGGTCTGGGGAAGAAGATCAGCGACGGCTCACTGAGGCGGATCTCACGTTCGCTGCCCGGTTTGAGCCGCAATTCACCCGCCTGCAACAAATGAACATGGCCGACCGGCTCGTTTTCATGAACCGCGACGCCGCAAAACGTGCCGCTGTGAAAAGTGCCGGCCGTCACGCCGAAATGGCTGAGCAGTGTTGAAAGGCGATCCATGGACGGCTCCAAGGCATATCTGGACGATCTGCCGCATATCCTCGACGATTTGCCGCCAATGCACCAGCCCAGCTCAATAACATGGCCTCCATCCCCGGCGCACTTCGCACCGGACGTTCGGAGAATCACCATGAGCCGCATCCACGCTATCAGCCTCGAAACCGCCACCGACGCCAGCCGCCCTGTGCTGGAAGGTGTGAAAAAGAAAATCGGTTTCCTGCCCAACGTCTTCACCACCCTGGCCAAAGCACCGGTCGCCCTCGACACCTACGTGCAAGCTTCGGCAATCCTCGGCAAGACTTCATTAAGCGCCCAGGAAAAAGAAGCGGTGTACCTCGCCACCTCACAGGTCAACGGTTGCGACTATTGCCTGGCGGCGCACACCTTGTTTGCCAGCAAGGCCGGGCTTTCGGCACAAGACATCGTCGCCGCACGCCAGGGCGAACTCAACGCGTATGCCGCCCTCGCCCGTCAGCTGACTGAAAGCCGTGGCCATTTGACTGATGAACAGATAGCCACCGCCCGCACTGCCGGTATCGACGACGTGAAAATCATCGAAGTGATTGCACTGGTGGCCGTGCAGAGCCTGACCAACTACCTGAACAATGCGGCGCTGACCGATATCGACTTCCCGGCCATCTGAAATCGGCGACACAAAACCTGTGGAGCTTGCCTGCTGGTGATAGCGGTGTGTCATTCAAAGCATCTTTGTCCGACTCGACCGCCATCGCTTGCAGGCTCACTCCCACACAAAAGCAACAGCAACAGCAACAGCAACAGCAACAGCAACAGCAAGATCAAAAGATCGCAGCCTTCGGCAGCTCCTACAGGGGTGATATATACCCCCCGCACGCGGCGCATGCCGCCCCACTCAAAGGATGAGCGTTAGCTCGGCTGCAGCTTTTGATCTTGATCCACGGGCGACATCGGAAGGCTGAGCGGAGGGATTGATCCGGGCGTGGGAGCGCAGCGACCGTTTGGCGAAGCCAAACACAGCGAGAGGAGGTGCAGCGAAGCAAACCGTAGGCGCTGCGCCCGGATCAATCCCGCAGCGAAGGAACCCCGAGCCCCAGCGAGCGGGCCGCACGCAGGAGCAAGCCTTTTTGGTTACTTTTTCGGCGTCTGGAAAAAGTGACCCGCCGTAAGGGCGGAACCCTAAGCCGCCGTTACCGCAGCAACGGATATGTACACAGTCAGCCAGATAATCAGTGATGCTCCTCACCCGCCCGCTTCAGCAATTTCTTGCACCGCTCGGACAAATGAAACACCTGCAAATGCTTGCCCGCCTTGGCATAGCGCTCGCGCAAAGTCTTCAACGCCGCAATCGCCGAATAATCAACAAAACTCAAATGCCGACAATCCAAAGTCACGCGGTCCGGATCATTAGCCGGATCGAACTGATTGAGAAACGGCGTAGTCGAGGCAAAAAACAACGTGCCATGCAGACGATAAAGCTTGCTGCCGTCCGCTTCCAGATGCTCATCGGCATACAGCTCACGAGCCTGCTGCCAGGCAAAGTTGAGCGCAGCAATAATGATCCCGCACAGCACAGCCGTGGCCAGATCGGTGAACACCGTAATGGTGGTCACGGCGATGATCACCAGCACATCATTGAACGGCACTTTGTTCACCACCCGCAACGACGCCCAGGCAAAGGTCTGCTGCGACACCACAAACATCACACCGACCAGCGCCGCCAGTGGAATACGCTCGATCAGCGGCGACAGAAACAGAATGAACAACAGAATCAGCACGCCAGCGACCACGCCAGACAACCGCCCGCGCCCGCCGGAACTGAGGTTGATCACCGTCTGCCCGATCATCGCGCACCCGCCCATGCCGCCAAACGCGCCGCTGACCATGTTGGCCGCACCGAGCGCCACGCACTCACGATCCGGATAGCCACGGGTTTCAGTGATTTCATCGGTGAGGTTCAACGTCAGCAGGGTTTCCAGCAGACCGACCAGTGCCATCAGAATCGCATAAGGCGCGATGATGCGCAGGGTTTCGAAATTCCACGGGATGTCCGGCAAAGCGAAGGTCGGCAAGCCGCCAGCGATGTGCGCCATGTCGCCAAGGGTGCGAGTCGGCAGGCCGAACAGATAGACCAGCAGGCCAACGCCGAGGATCGCCACCAGTGCCGGTGGCACCGCGCGGGTCAGGCGCGGCAGAATGTAGACGATGGCCATGGTCAGCGCCACCAGCCCCGTCATCAAGTACAACGGCGTGCCGCTGAGCCAGTCCTCACCGCTCTTGAAATGCTCCAGTTGTGCCAGCGCAATGATGATCGCCAGGCCGTTGACGAAACCGAGCATCACCGGGTGCGGCACCATGCGCACCAGTTTGCCCAGGCGCAGCAGCCCGAACGCCATCATGATCAAGCCGCCAAGCAACACCGTCGCCAGCAGATACTGCACGCCGTGCTGCACCACCAGCGCGACGATGACCACAGCCATCGAGCCCGCCGCACCGGAGACCATGCCCGGCCGCCCGCCGAACAACGCCGTCAGCGTACAAATGATGAAGGCACCGTACAGGCCCATCAGCGGATTGAGGTGCGCCACCAGCGCAAACGCAATGCATTCGGGCAACAGGGCAAACGAGGTGGTGAGTCCGGCCAGGACATCGGCGCGCAGACGAATCGGTTTCATGGCTTACCTATCGAGCAGCCACCGAGCGCGGCTGCAGGTGTTCGGGAAAAAGAGGGTTGCGGATGTTACGGAATTGTCCGGGATCGGGCCAGTGAACGCTGACACTTGTCGGCTCGGGCTTTATGCTGGCGCGTTCCTGTATCGATTGAGTTGAACATGTCTGCCTTTCTGAGCGCCCGCGAGGTGTGCCAGCGTTTGCGTGAAGCTGCGCTGGGCGTGCTCGCTTTCAACATCTGCGATGGGCCCACCGCAACGGGACTGGTCACGGTCGATATCGAGGGCTGGCGCCTGCTGCTGGATGTTGAAGGTGGCCGGTTACACCACTGTGAATGTGCTCGCAACGGCGATGGGCAAGAAGGCGCGCTGGAGAGCTGGCAGCGTTATGGCACCGATCCGGTCAGTTTGCTCAGTACCTGGGAATTGGCGCAGATCGAGCAAATGCTGATGGCGGCCGTTCAGCCCTGACGCAAATCGAGAATGTAGGTGTAATAACCGCTGTCGCGTACGTAGCCGAGGGATTCGTACAAGCCTTGAGCCATGAAATTGTCGGTGGCGGTTTCCAGCACCAGGCCCTTGGCGCCGGTCGCCAAGGCAAAATCCCGCGCCGTGTTCATCAGCAGTCGGCCAACGCCGCGACCACGGGCGGCCGGTGCGGTGAACAGGTCGCTGAGCAGCCAGGTGCGGTGAGCATCGATGGACGAGAACGTCGGGTACAACTGCACGAATCCCAGCGCTTCAGCCTCTTCATCCTGAACCAGAAAAATCGCTGACTCGTCGCCGGCCATGCGCTCGGCGATGAAGGCGCGCGATTGCTCAAGGTTCGACGGCTGCTGGTAAAAGCCTCGATAAGCGTCGAACAACGGCGCCAGCGCATCCAGGTGTGTGACGTCGGCCCGCAGTACCTGAAGGGTCATGTCCCCGCTCCGTTCCCAGTCAATGATCGAAACAGCATAGCGCTGGCCATCGAGTGTGCTGGCTTCATCGCTATATAGTTTTGTATATTGCGAAACCAAAATCGCCAGAATCTTTCCATGCCGTCCAGCCAACCTGTATTGCCATGAGTGCCATCCGCGTACGCAACGAGCAACTGATCCTCGCCGCCGCCCGCTCAGAGTTCGCCGCGAACGGCTTCGACGCCACCCACACCCGTGACATCGCGGCGCGTGCCGGGGTGCCCAAGGCCAATCTGTATTATTACTTTCAGACCAAGGAAAACCTCTACAGCAAAGTACTGCTGGGGTTTGTCGAACCGTTGTTGGAGGCTTCGGCGGTGCTTCGTGAAAGTGATGATCCGCTGACCGGACTGCGCGCTTACGTTGCCGCCAGGATTCGTATTGCTCGCGAGCATCCGGCGATTGCCAAGGTCTTCAGTGGCGAGCTGCTGCTGGGCGGTCGACAGTTGCCGGATGAGTGCCGCGATCTGTTGCATGCCGAAGCACGGCGTAACGTTGAATGTTTGCGCAGCTGGATCGAACGCGGTCTGCTCGCGCCGGTGGATCCTGAGCATCTGATGCTGTTCATCTGGTCGGCGACGCGCACGTATACCAACATTGGCTGGCAGATGGGCCGGATCATGGGGCGCGAAGTGCCGCAGGATGAGGATTATCAAACAGCGGCGCAGACGATTACGCGGATGGTGCTGGAGGGTGTGGTGGTGACGCCGCGGGTGGGCGAGATTCGTGGGGTTTTGTTTGCGACGTGAGGCGTCTGGAATCAGGGCATGGAATCCAATGGGATCGAGCGATTGCCATTTGTGCGTTGGTACCAGGCTTGCAGAACATCGGGCAGACGCCCTTTCCATTTCATAGCGTTGGTGTAATAGCGCGCCCGCTGATGACCTTGCTCATCGTAGGTCAGCAGGATGATCCAGAAACGCTGGTCGGTTGTGCTCATGATGATGCCGGTGCCCCCCAGGCCACGCATCCACGTTTCCACCACCTGACTGCCCGGCACGTCGGCTGAGGGATCACCGACCTGCAAGGTGCCCGAAAGCTCAACGAGTCTTTCATAATCGTCCTTGAGCAATCCACGCAGGGCCTGGTTTTCCTCAGGCGTTCGCGCCAGGCCAAGGCTGAGCAGGTCGTAATCAAGCGTCACTGGTTGTTCCGAGGCGACATAAGTGCCGGCGTAATACACGCCCATACCCCCACCACAATCGGCATCTGCGCCGACTTGCGAGATATTCAGAACGCCATTCAGGGGGGTGAAAGTCAACGCGCACTCACCTTCTGCGTAATGCGCTTCTTTGCCTTCCAATACGGCGACACCCTCGAGATTTCCCGAGTTGGCGCCCTCGCCCGCCGCAATATCAAAAGTGATGTGCGCCGCATCGCGACGATGGGTTGTCAGCGTTGCCGCCGTTGAAGTATTCGCCGGAATGAGCTGCCAGGTCGCATCCCAACTGAAGGGCTGAGTGGCGTGTTCCAGTTCCGCCTGACGCATCAAATACTGGCGGCGCAAACAGGCCGTGAGGGCGCCACAGGCATTACGACTTTTCAGCCATTGCCGTTGATCGGTCTTGAGAGCCTTGGGATCGGCGACGTTGGCGAGGGTCGAGCGCCAACGCTCTGCAAGCTGTTCATCAAGCTGCGAAAGATACGGATCAGCGCAAATGGCTTTTTCAGTTTTGCTGTTGGCGATAGCGCAATCGAAACTGCTGGCGTGGGTGACAGAGGCAAACGCAAGGGAGGCCAGCAGCAAGGCATGACGCAGGGAGAGAGCAAACATCGAGAGATTCCATTCTTCGGACGGCGCGCAGTATGCCAGTGCTGCCAGCGAAAATCCCTGAAGTACATAGCACTCAGGATTTCGCAATCACTGTAGGAGTGAGCCTGCTCGCGAAAGCGTTCGGTCAGACGATGCAGCATCAAATGCCACACCGCTATCGCGAGCAGGCTCACTTCTACAGGTTTTGTGTGGGTTGTCAGAACATGATGTCGGCGGCGGGTTTGACGTCAATTCGGCCAGTAGCGCCGGTCAGGTGCGCCAGATCCTTGTTGTGTTCGACGATGATGTCTTCGGCGCCCATGTTGCCGTTGTCGACGGTGGAGTGCGCGTCGGCCACAAGCACTACGTCATAACCCAGGTGATGGGCCTGACGCACGGTGGCGTTGACGCAATAATCGGTTTGCAGACCGCAGATGACCAGTTTTTCGAAATCTTCGCTCGGTAACAATTTGCGCAAATCAGTCTGGTAGAACGAATCCGGGGTGGTCTTGCGTACGCGCAGGTCTTTCGGCGATGTCTCAAGCCCTTCGGCCAATTGCCAGCCTTCGGCACCCTGGGCCAACGGGCTGTCCTTTTCTTCATGCTGGATCAGCACCACTGGCACACCTGCCTTGCGCGCGCGGGCGCTGAGGTCGTTGATGGTGTCGATTACGCGGTGAATGTCATGGCACTGGTATTCGCCCGAACAGAGGGCGCGCTGGACGTCGATGATCAGTAATGCGGTGGTCATGATGAGCCTTCCTTGATCAATCTTTGAGACAGGGGCGGACGTGAGCCCGCCCCCTTTTTACGCCCCTCAGTAACCCAGTGACAAGCCGGTGTTGCGGCGCGGATCGTTGGCGCCGTAGAAACGGTTTTTCCCGACTGGTTTACCCCCCAGCGACGGCGCGCCGACCAGAATCGCGGCGATGTGGTTGGCGTCCTGCGGGCCGGCGAACTTGTGGCCCCAGCTTTCGAGGATCTTCTTCGTGTCGGGGCTGGCGGCGAAGTCTTCGAGGTTGGTTTCCTCCGGCATCCACTGCTGATGGAAGCGTGGCGCGTCGACCGCTTCCTGCAAGCCCATGCCGTAGTCGATGACGTTGAGCATGGTCAGCAAGGTCGCGGTGATGATGCGGCTGCCGCCCGGCGTGCCGACCACCATCACCACTTTGCCGTCCTTGGTGACGATGGTCGGACTCATCGACGACAACGGTGCCTTGCCCGGGGCGATGGCGTTGGCTTCGCCCTGCACCAGACCGTACATGTTCGGCACGCCGACCTTGGAGGTGAAGTCATCCATTTCATCGTTGAGGATCACCCCGGTCTTGCTCGCCATCACGCCCGCGCCGAACCAGTCGTTGAGGGTGTAAGTGACCGACACCGCATTGCCCCACTTGTCGACGATCGAATAGTGGGTGGTGTTGCTGCCTTCATGGGGCGCTACACCAGGTTTGAGCTCAGCCGAGACACCGGCCTTTTGCGGCTGGATGGCATCGCGCAGTTTGGTCGCGTAGTTCTTGTCCAGCAGGTGCTCGATCGGGTTTTTGACGAAATCCGGATCGCCGAGGTAGCTGTTGCGATCGACATACGCGTGACGCATCGCTTCGATCTGGTAGTGCATGCCCTGAGCGGAATGGAAGCCCAGGTCCTTCATCGGATAGCCTTCAAGGATGTTCATGATCTGGCAGATCACCACCCCGCCAGAGCTTGGCGGTGGCGCCGAGACCACGTGATAACCGCGGTAGTCACACTCCACAGGCGCCAGTTCGCGGGTCTTGTATTTGTCGAGGTCGGCCTGGGTGATGATGCCTTTGTTGGCCTGGCTCGACGTCACGATGGCATCCGCGACCCAACCTTTATAGAAGCCGTCGGTGCCTTTTTCGGAAATGCTCCGCAGGGTCTTGCCGAGGTCCTTCTGCACCAGTTTCTGCCCGACTTGCATCGGCTCACCGTTGTGCAGGAAGATCGAGCCGGAATCGCGCATGTCCTTCTTGAACACGTCGGTGGCGTACTCCAGCAGCTCGACGTCACCCTGCTCCAGTTCGAAACCGTCTTCCGCCAGTTTGATCGCCGGAGCAATCATTTCCTTGCGTGGTTTGGTCCCGTATTTGCTCAGCGCCAGTTCCATGCCGGACACTGTGCCCGGCACACCCACCGCCAAATGCCCACGGGTGCTGAGATCGGGAATGACGTTGCCTTCCTTGTCGAGGTACATGTTGGCGGTGGCCGCCAGCGGCGCTTTTTCGCGGAAATCGAGGAAGGTCTTACGCCCGTCCGCCAGTTGAATGGTCATGAAACCGCCTCCACCGAGGTTGCCCGCTGCGGGATAAACCACCGCCAGCGCGTACCCCACGGCGACCGCCGCATCGACGGCATTGCCGCCACTTTTCAGTACATCGACGCCCACATGGGTGGCCAGATGTTGCGCGGTGACCACCATGCCGTTTTCGGCAGCAACCGGTGCGACTGACGCCGCGTGAGCCATAAGACAGCTGAGTGCCAGTGAGGTCGCTATCAGCGACTTGGCCAAAGGTTCGTACTTCATGAGTCGATCTCTTTTTTGTTGTTTTCAGGGGCTGTGCAAAACAGAGGGGGAACGCTTCAAGAGCAACAATCAGTATGGTCGGCTTTGCGTATTGCGCCTCCTCGATCAGGCAGTATGCTGGGCGCTGTTGCCGCCCTGATCCGGAGTCTGCCGTCATGCCTTACACGTTCATCTCCCTGCCCTCGCCCGTCGGCGAGCTGAAGCTGGTCGCGAACGGTTCACGACTGGCAGCCATCCTCTGGGAAAACGACAAACCGAGCCGCGTGCGCCTCGGGCCGATGAGCGAGGCACCCGACAATCCGATCCTGCAGAAAACCGCCCGGCAACTTGAAGAATATTTTTCCGGAATTCGGCATCGCTTCGAGCTGGAGCTCGATTTCGCCGGCACGGACTTTCAGAAAAAGGTCTGGGCAGCGCTGCTGACCATTCCATTCGGCGAGACGCGGACCTATAGCCAGATTGCCGAGCAGATAGGCAATCCCACCGCTGTGCGGGCAGTGGGCGCAGCGAACGGACGCAACCCGATCTCCATTGTCGCGCCGTGTCATCGAGTGATCGGCGCGTCGGGGAAGCTCACCGGGTTCGCCGGTGGGCTGCAGGCGAAAGAGCGCTTGCTGACCCTGGAGGGTGGCGACTGGTCGCAGATTGGTAAAACCGGGGATTTGTTTTAGTCAGTTAAAACAGATCAAGAGATCGCAGCCTTCGGCAGCTCCTACAGGAAAACGCATTCCAGGTAGGAGCTGCCGTAGGCTGCGATCTTTTGATTTATTGGGCAAACAAGCTATTCATCGCCGCATACTGCAACAGCATGATGGTCTTGGCATCGCAGATCTCACCGCGCTGAAACGCCGCCAACGCGTCATCGAATCGCCACTCCAACACTTCCAGTTCTTCGGTCTCCTCCTCCAGGCCACCGCCGTCGCTGACTTTCGATGCCGCATCGTACTCAGCAATGAAAAAGTGCAGTTTCTCGGTTACCGAACCGGGACTCATGTAAGCCTCGAACACTTTCTTCACATCGTGCACGCGATAACCGGTTTCCTCTTCGGCTTCATCGCGAATCCGCTGTTCCGGCGCAGCGCCTTCGAGCAAGCCTGCAGCCACCTCGATCAACAACCCATCATGGCCATTGACGAACACCGGCAAACGAAACTGCCGGGTCAGCACCACCGTGCGCTGCTCGCGGTTAAACAACAGAATCGCTGCACCGTTGCCACGGTCGTAGACCTCACGGGTCTGACGCTGCCACTCACCATTGTTGCGGTGATAGTCGAAGGTGATTTTCTTCAGCAGATACCAGTCATGGGACAACACTTGAGTATCGACAATGTTGACCCGCTCGGCTGTGTTGGACATGACGCCTGATCCTTTTTGCATTGAAGGCACCCGGGCAGGTGCTTTTTTGTGAACGAAAATACGAAACCCTATACCGCCCTACAAATCATGTCGAAACATCCTACAGACAACGCCTACTCGCCCGACTTCTTTCCTGATTGATCCCCCGCAAAGTCCGCGCACCTCTTTTTTCATGTGCGCGAGTGCCTGCCAATGTTTCAACCCGATCGGCTTCTGGCTCTGAACAACAGCATTGGCCTGCTCATTGTTGCTGCTTTGAATCCCGATGAGCCGGACTTCGAACACCTGATCCGCGAGTTCCGCCTGTGCCTGAACAACTACGAGGTCTGGGCCGAGCAGTTCTGGACAGGAACCGCGCTGGATGTCGAGCAGGTCTTCACCGTCGGCAACGACGTGCGCCTCAGCGCGCCGATCAAGTCGCGCCAACCGCTCAGTTCATCGGTGGTCATGTGCCCGGCCAGCGGGTCGCTGACGCTGGTGCACATGTTCGACGCCGCGCGGTTCGTGCCGATCGGCGATACGCCGGTGACGCTCGAACCGGTGATAACCGATGTTGGCGGCGTGCTGACTTTTGGCGAACCGTTGCACCACACCATCGGCCCCAGCGGCATTCTGCAAGTAACCGATTGCGATCGGGGCCAGCGTTATCGCATCACCTTTTTTCCCGATGTGTCCACCGACCATGTGCGCGCTCTGTATGCCTCTTATGAGGGTGTCATTGCACGCCTGGAAGGCTGGCTGCGCGCTGAGTGGGCAGGATTTCAACCACAGTGGACGGAGTTTTCCAGCGCCGGGTTTCTTGAGCGTTACGGCCAGTTGCAGCAGGCCGATTGGCGCGGGTTCGAGAAAGCCCTGAATGGCGTCTGGGATGACATCAAGCAGGTATTCGCCCTGCTCGCCGACTTGCAGGCCAACAGTGAAAAATTGCTGGAATACCTCAGCGACGCTGAACTGGAAGCGCTGCTGCAGGCGTCCAGCGACGCCATCACCAACGGTCTGCTGATCCTCAGTGACGAACCGTTGCTGTTCATTCATCTGGCCGCGTTCAGCAGTTGGCTGAAGATGCTGCCGCCGCAATACCTGGCCGAAGTGGTGGCCGAGGTGCGGGTCGAACTGCTGATCAGCTTTCTGCTGACGGGATTGTCTGGCGGCGTCGGCGTGCCACTGCGCTTGAGCAGCAAGGTGCTGGCGAAGATCAAGTCGCCGCGCGCTCGGCAATGGTTGGCGGCTTCAGCGTTGCGACTCGCGGAACTGACGTCAGCGCCGGAACTGAACAAACACGCGGGCGCGTTGAAGCCGCTGATGTTTCACGCGCGTGACGTTGAGTTGAAACCGACACCGTCGATACCGCTGAACATTCGTCAGGCCGATTCGCGGGTGTTGACGGTGCCGAATCCGGCGCCTGTGGTGCGCGACAAGCCTGGCGGCTCAAGCCGGATCGAGCGGCACGAGCCTCACGACGACTCGCCGGACCAGGCGAAAAACCCCAACGGTGACAGCGCCGATTGCGTGCCGCTGACTTGCACCAACGGTTGCCCGGTGTCGATGGTCACCGGTGAGGAACTGCTGACCCTGAAAGATGCGGTGCTCGATGGCGTGTTGCCGTTTGAGTTCACTCGGTTGTATCGCTCCAGCGCCGTCGAGATCGATGTTGGACTGGGGTTTGGCTGGAGTCATTCGCTGGCGCATCGGCTGGCGTTTGAGGGCGACTTTGTTGTCTGGGTCGACCATGAAAACCGCCGCACCCGGTTTCCGTTGCCGAGTAGCGAGCGACCGGCGATTCACAACAGTTTGTCGCGGGCGGCGATCTTTCTGGGTGATGAGCCGGAGGAGCTGATCCTCGCGCTGGCCGGTGAAACGGCGCGGTTTTATCACTTTCGTGCGGGTCGGCTGACGGCGATCAGCGATGCCTACGGCAATCGTCTGACGGTGCAGCGCGATCGGTCTGACCGGGTGCAGCGACTGGACAACGGTGCCGGGCGTTCGCTGCTGTTGCGGTATGACCGGGCGCAGTTGGTTGGTGTTGATTACCAGGTGTTTCGCGACGGTGCCTGGAGCACCGAACAGGCGCTGGTCAGTTACCGCTACGACGCTTATCAGCACCTGATCGAAGCGACTAATGCCGTCGGTGACAGCGAGCGCTACGACTACGACGACGCCCACGTGATCCTGCAGCGGCAACTGGCCGGCGGCGCGAGTTTTTTCTGGGAGTGGGAACGTTCCGGCACGGCTGCGCGTTGTGTACGCCACTGGGCGTCGTTTTCGCAGATGGACACGCGCTATGTCTGGAGCGACGACGGCAGTGTCGCGGTGCATTACGTCGACGGCACCGAAGAAACTTATGTCCACGACGAACGTGCGCGGCTGGTGCGCAAGGTCTCGGCCAACGGTGGTGAGCAGCTCAAGGCCTATGACGACGCGGGGCGACTGATCGCCGAGCAGGATGCCTTGGGCGCGGTCACCGAGTACCGCTATGACGAGGTCGGACGACTGATCGCGCTGATTCCTCCGGATGACGCGCCCACGTCCTACGAGTATCGCAACGGTTTCCTGCATCGGCGTTCGCGTGGCGAGGCAGTGTGGATCTACCGGCGCAATGCCGAAGGCGATATCACCGAAGCGGTCGACCCCGAGGGTCAGGTCACCCATTACTACTACGACACCCGTGGCCAGTTGCTGTCGATCCGCTACCCGGACAGCAGTCGGCATCGGCTGGTCTGGAATAGCCTTGGTCAGTTGACCGAAGAAACGCTGCCCGACGGTGGCGTACGGCGTTTTTCCTACGATGCGCTGGGACGGCGGACCACCACCGCCGACGAACACGGTGCGGTCACCCGGCAGCATTGGGACGCCGTCGGCCGACTGATTCAGACGACATTTCCTACCGGCAGCACCCGCGCCTACAGCTACGGCGCCTACGGTCAGGTCACCGCCGAGCGCGATGAACTGGGGCGCATCACCCGCTACGAATACGACGACGATCTGCATCTGGTCTCGCGGCGGATCAACCCTGACGGCACGCAAGTGCAGTACCGCTACGACCATGCGCAACTGCTGCTCACCGAGATTGAAAACGAATCGGGGGAAAAGTATCGGCTGGACTACACGCCGACCGGGCTGATTCGTCAGGAAGTTGGTTTTGACGGTCGCCGCACGGCGTACGCCTACGACCTCAACGGCCATCTGCTGGAAAAGACCGAGTTCGGTGATGACGGTTCGACGCTGATTACCGGATATGCCCGCGATGCTGCCGGGCGCCTGTTAATCAAGACCCTGCCCGACGGCATCAAGGTCAGCTATCAGTACGACCGCCTCGGCCGTTTGATTGGGGTCGACGACGGCCAGCAACATCCGTTGGCCTTCGAATACGACCGTCAGGACCGCTTGATCACCGAACATCAGGGCTGGGGCACTCTGCGCTACCGCTACGACGCCTGCGGCCAGCTCAAGCGCATGCGCCTGCCGGACAACAGTCTGCTCGACTATCACCACGCCAAGGGCGGCACGCTGACCGGCATCGACCTCAACGGCGCACCGCTGACCCGCCACGTCTACCAGTCCGGTCGCGAACTGCAACGCCAGCAAGGTTTGCTGCTCAGCGAATATTCGTACGACG
Organism: Pseudomonas sp. A34-9; assembly: GCF_029543085.1. NCBI lineage: Bacteria > Pseudomonadati > Pseudomonadota > Gammaproteobacteria > Pseudomonadales > Pseudomonadaceae > Pseudomonas > Pseudomonas sp. A34-9. The sequence goes on from NZ_CP119967.1 coordinate 4,089,590, forward strand.
AACAGGGACGGTTACTCGCCCACGCCGTAGGCCATCAGCGCGCTGCGCTGTATCGCCGCGATTATGCCTACAACGCCAACGGCAATCTCGCCCACATCGCCGACAGCCGCCACGGCCAGCGCACCTACGGTTACGACGCCCTCGACCGCCTCATCCGCGTACGCCACTCGCGCGACGAACTGCCGGAAAGCTTCGCCCATGATCCGGCCGGCAACCTGCTGATGCAGGACCGCCCCGGCCCGAGCCAGATCAAAGGCAATCGCCTGCTGATGCAAGGCGACCGCCACTACGACTACGACGCCTTCGGCAACCTGATCCGCGAACGCCGCGGCCGCGCGCAAACCCTCGTCACCGAATACCGCTACGACTGCCAGCACCGCCTGATCGGCCTGACCCGCCCCGACGGCCAGACCGCCAGTTATCGCTACGACGCCTTCGGCCGACGCATCCGCAAAACCGTCGGCGACGAAACCACCGAGTTCTTCTGGCAAGGCGACCACCTCGTCGCCGAAAGCAGCGAACGCGAATACCGCAGCTACGTCTACGAACCCGGCACCTTCCGCCCCATCGCCCTGCTCGACGGCAAAGGCCCGCAAAAGGCCTGCCCCTTCTACTACCAACTCGACCACCTCGGCACCCCGCAGGAACTCACCGACTACAGCGGCGCCATCGCCTGGTCCGCGCAATACGACGCCTACGGCAAAGTCGCCGCGCTGACCCTGGCTGGCGACGACTACCTGAACCAGCCGCTGCGCTTTCAGGGGCAGTATTTCGATGCGGAAAGCGGGCTGCATTACAACCGGCACCGGTACTACGACCCGAGGCTGGGGCGGTATCTGACGCCGGATCCGATCAAGTTGGCGGGTGGGCTGAATCAGTACCAGTACGTGCCGAATCCGACGGGGTGGGTGGATCCGTTGGGGTTGAGCTCCAATTGTCCGCCGCCGAATACGCCTGGGTGTGAGGTGCCGGGTGGGATTGGTGGGGCTAAGGTAGATGAAGGAGAGCCCAAGCGCCCAGCGCCGAAAGGTGAACAAGAATATCTGTACCGTGGAGACGAAAAGGACCCCTCGGATATCTTCGTGAATGGTTTCAAAAGCAAGGGAGATAGCATGGATCTGATGCTTCATTCAATTGACAGCAACTTCCCACCAAGCGGCTTCATCAGTACCTCCCCCTCCAGAGATGTGGGAATAGAGTTTGCTACGGGTTTTTTCACAAGAACCGGCTTCCTTTACACCCTCAAAAAAGTTCCAGGTCACGACCTGAAAAAAGAGCTCGGCTCCGGTTACAAGTTTGATAGAGAACAAGAGATTGCAATCCCCCGAGTAATCAAAAATGAAGACATCCTAGGTGCCACCATCATCACCGACGAAGGCAAAGAGTTCGGCTACTCCATCCCCAACCCACACAGGAAAATATATAAATGATTGCAAAATTCGAAATAGCCATCAGCACTGGAAACACAACAAAAAAAACCGAGCTAATTTGCGACAACGAGGCGATATCGATAACCGCAACCTTAGAAGACGACAGCCCCAGAACCTACATTGAAAGCGATTTTTACAAATGCTTCGGACTACTGCGTAAAGCCAACCCTCACATAACATTTTTTTGTAAGGGTGCGAAAATCAATGTTCACCCGTCAAGCATGTCCGCGCAAATGACTCTGGGCATGAAGGCATACGAACTAGAAGCAGGTAAGAAGCCGTCCCTTGCCGACTTAGTTTTCATATTTGATTATGAGGAACAACAATTGACTAACAACCCGGAGGAGCAGCGCGCTTTCTACTTGAACTGGATAAAATCGAAAACCGAGGAATAAACCCTGAAAGGGCTGTGGAAAATTTAAAAAAACAACAAAGGTCACGCATGAAAACGATATATGTTGAGATCGTTAAAGATCTGAAGCGAGAAACAGGAAACATTGTGATAGATCGAAAAACAAAAAGACTTACCTTCACTATGAAAAACGGCAAAACCAGCACACGCAGTGCCGCCGACTTGTATATTTGCTTCGGCCTAATCAGGGCAGACTTCCCCGACATCAAATTCCTATGTAAAGGCGCCAAAACAAATGTTCACCCTTCGCGTATGACATCACAAATGTCCACTGGGTTGGTCGCATACGAACTCACTTTTGGCCAGCCCACCGAAGAGTCTGACATTGTTCGCATCTTCGATTATGAGGATAACGATTTAACGAATGATCTTGAGGCTCAAAAAGCCTATTACTTTCGATGGATTAAATCCTTAAAGACTTAAAAAAAGACAATTCCAACCCCGACATCATTCCTGCCCCAAATACTCAACGCCTACCAAGAAATATACCGCAGGCCTTTTCCAACATCCCCTAAGAGAGAAAAAATGGAGCACAGAAAAATATCACTTATCGTCAGTGGTGCCAGGGAAGAGGCCAAAATCAATTACGACTCGATAAAAGGCACTATAAAGTTCTCCATGAAAAATGGCTTCACTAAAACCTACGAGTCGACTGATCTCTATTTATGCCTAGCAAAAATAAGACACGACAACCCTGAAGTTATTTTTATGTGCAAAGGAGCAAAACTGAACGTAACTCCATCAAGAATGTGCTCACAAATGAGTGGTGGCGTGATCGCTTACGAGCTTAAGGATGGTAAGTCCGCAACCTTTGAAGACATTGTCCAAATATTTGATTATGAAGAAAACAACTTAGCAAAAAGCCTGAAGGAGCAGCGAGAGTATTACTACACATGGTTGAACTCCCTTTTGATCGCGCTGACTTATAAATAACACCGGAAGCTTTTGTAAGATGAGCGACTCTAATCACGCCCCTTAATTTTGATAAATACATTGGCACCAAAATACATTAAACGCGCCGTCACTGCTCAACCTCATCCTCTTCATACTGCGTATCCGCCTTATCCGAATCACGCAAAGGCACCGTCACATCATCCATCAGCGACCCCGGATCCTTGTTCTCCGAATCATTGATAAACGACAGCCAACTCGAGACATTCTCTTCCTTGCCTTCAGTTTTCAGGTGTCACGGTAACCCTCATCATTTTCAGGGGACAAGCGTTCGAAAATCCCCAACAGCCAATCGTCCCGCCGTCTCACCGGAAAATATGAAAAGCCCGGCAGCGCTACCGGGCTTCTTTATTTGCAACTAACGAGCGACGTGCGACAACGAGTCATCAACAGTCTGCCCCGCGGCGGGAACCCCGTGAATCAGCGGTCCATAACGCCGGCTGAATTCCCAGTTGTACGGCACGCCATCCTTGCTGGTGCCGTTGTCCCAGTTCACCGACCAGGTCATCAAGCCTTTGATCGGTATCCCCTTGATCGCCAGACGCTTGAGGACGTTGCCGACCACGGTGTTGTCGATCACATAACCGGTGGCTGCTGCATCATTGTTGGCTGGCAGACCGATGACGAACTTGTCTGCCGGGATCCGCGTGAAGCCACGTGTGCCGGTCACCAGACTTTCGGTCAGGTAATAAAGGAAATCCTCCTTCAGCGCATCGTTGTTCTGCGCAATCCACGCACCCGCGCCGTTGTTCGCCTCCGGTACCCAGACCCCGTCACCGCCCTGGTTGTAGAACTGCGGGGCGATGAAGTCGTAGTAGCCTTCCAGTGCCTGCAAATAGCTGATGTATTTACCGGTGCTGGTCAGGTACGGAAACTCCGGAGCCATGCTGATGATGAAGTGCTTGCCCTGGCCTGCGTAGTGATCCTTGACCAGTTTCAATGCCGCTGGCAGGACTGTCTTGTTGGCAGCGAAATCAATCGCGCTCTGCTCAAGATCGATGTCCAGCCCGTCGAAGCCGTAGGTTTCCACCAGACGGATGATTTCATTGGCCAGCGGTTGTTCCTGACCGCTGCGCAACTCGATGTGCGCATCGGCACCGCCGAGGGAAATCAACACGGCCCGCCCCTGGCTGTTGAGCACGCCGACCTGACGGCGGAACTCGGCATCGGAAACGTTGAACGGTTTGAAGGTCGGAATCCCGCTGCCCTTCATAAAGGCTACCGCGACGACGTTGTATTCCTTGGGCACTTCCTCCAGCGAGAGGCTGGCGAAGCGGCCCTGACGGTAACCATCGCTTGGCCCCGCCGGCCAGTTGTGCCAGAAGCCCATGAGGATTTTTTTGCCAGCAATGCTCGGCATCAGCGAGGCGGCATCGCTCGCCGCGCTCTGCACTAAAGAGAAATCGATTTTTGACATGTTCTAATCCTTCAGAACGTGGGTTTGACGACGTATCGCCGTTATTTGAAGTCGACGTCGAAAGCCTGATAGAAGGCGTTACCGGTGTTGGCGACGATCCACATCAGTACGATCACATGATGGCCCTTCTTGTTGACCGGCAGTTTCACCGTGTGATTGACCTTGGCCTTCAGCTCATTCGGGTAGCTGTAATAAGGCACCTGAGTGTAGAAGTCCTCGAAGAATGGTTGGGCTTCCAGTTGCGCACGGGTAATACGCTGTTTCGGGTCCCAGCCATCCTTGGTGATCAGCCAGCGGTAGCCGCGGGTGGTGTGCGGCGCGGTGTATTCCCATTTGATTTCGAGGGTTTGCCCCGGGGTTACATTGAGCAGCGTCCAAGTGAACGAACGAGCGAGTTTCTTGCTCATTTCCTCATTGGTGAAGTTCACACAGTCGCGGGCATCGGTCTTGCCGCCGCTGAGGATGTAGCCATCGGCCGGCGGCGTGACACTGTCCGAGTCGCTCTGGTAAGGCGCCGGAAATGGCCCCGCTGCCAGCGCCGGGAAATTCTTCCCGCCTTCCATTTCGTTGACCTGCCAGGCGCCGAGCAATCCTTGCTCGATCGCTACCGCACCGCGGCTGGCAGGAGAGATGACGCGACCGTGTCGCAGTTGGGTGTGTGCTTGTGGTTGATTCATGTTTTTCACTCCGTTGATTTAAGAACTCTCCATTCCGAGGAGAGGCCTTCAAGCTAACGGAGGCGGATTTTTTGTCCATCGGCGGTTTTGTCGCAGCCAGCGGCGTTAAAACGTAAAAACACCGCAAATACTGGATTGATATACAGCTGTTTACGACAACGCCCACTCAAGGTGACGCCAAAGGATTACACGCCGACGCTACAAAAACTTCCATTCAGTACTCACGCCAACTGTGCCTTGAACTCCTTTTCGTACTGCCCGGCGAGCTGCTCTTTCTGCTTTTCGTTGAGCAATTTGCCCGCCATCTGGAAGAACTTTTGCTCTTCTTCTTTCAAATGATGATGAACCTTGTCCGACAGCTTCTTCGCAGTTGCCAACCACGCTGGACTGGACATCTCGGTCTCGTCGAGTTCTTCCATCATCTCGTCCATTTCATGGTGTTCAGCGATGGCATGACGGCTCAGATCGACACCCTGATCAAGCTCCATCAACGGAATGTAGAAATGGCGCTCTTCGGCAGTTTCATGAGCCTGGAGCTCTGCCTTCAGCTGTTTGTAGGCTTCGACCCGCTCTGGCGTATCGCCGCTGGTTTCTATCAGGGTTTTGGCGTAGCTACGCTGGCGGTCATGGCTTTCGCGAAGGGCTTCGAAAATATTCATTGGGGGGTCCTCATCTACCGCGTGCGGGAATGACGCTGTAAAAGCTAGACCCCGACGTGAGAGCGGCAGTTCCACCGGCTTGAGGGAGGGCTTGGAAGACGAGCGCCGGGCAGGATAGGCTGCGAGTTCACATTACAAGGAAGTCCTGCATGAACCTGCGTATCGAGTTGTCGCAAAACTCAACAGAAGAAGAACGTCAGGCCATTCTGGCGCCCCTGCACGCCTATAACGTGGCCAAGGCCGGGATTGCTGTATCCGAGCCGCTCACCCTGCTGGTGCGTGACGATAATGAGCAGATTCTGGGCGGACTCTACGGCCGGTTGGTCTGCCAGTGGTTGTTCATCGATTTGCTGTCGGTGCCTGAAGCTGGCCGGGGTCAAGGTATTGGATCGAAGCTGATGCACATGGCCGAGGAGCTGGCGCGTGAGAAAGGCTGCATCGGCGCATGGCTCGACACGTTCGACTTTCAGGCACCGGAGTTCTACAAGAAGCTTGGATATAGCCAGTTTGGCGAGATCGTCGACTACCCGCCAGGACACAAGCGGCACTTTTTCCAGAAGCGACTGGTAGTTTGAAGGTACTGCCGCCTTCGCGAGCACGCTCGCGAAGGCACATCAACACCTGATCAGAGGCAAGTCGCCAACGCCGCTAACCGGCGTTTGGCGACAAAGTCATCCTTCTGCGCGTAGTAATTCAACGTAGTACCCGATGCCCCGGTAATCACGTCGACAAACGACTCCGCCGAACGGGTATACACCGTCGTACCGCCCGATTTACGCGGCTCCAGATACGCCGCCGCATCCACACCGAACACCGCTTCGTCCTGCCAACCAAACTGCACACACTGCGCCACGACTTTTTCAGCCTTGTCCGACGTCAACACCTTGTACGGGGTTTTCGTGCGAGCATCGTCCATCACCGAGCCGGCGCAACCGGCCAGCAGCGTCGCCGCCAGCGCTACCATCAGAATTCGCATTGCATTCGCTCATTCAGAAAAAAGCGGACTGTATCATCGCAGCAGCAGAAATCGTTCTGCTTTACTGCATTTATAGCGCGACACACGCCAGCCGCTGCGGCACCCTAAGGTCATCAGCCTCACAAGGAAAACCCATGGCGCCTTCTGACCAGCGACATGAACACGCCCTGAAACTGTTTCTCGATGCGCGTCCCGAACTGCGCGAATCCCTCGATCACCTCAACCCGTTGCTGGCCCAGGCCAAGGGTGAAACTCAAGCGCAGTATCGCGAAGAGCGCCTGCATGAAGCGTTTGAGGCCGAAGCGGAAAGCCTCGGACTGTTCGCCTGGGAGTTGACCCTGAAACTGACGACTGATTCGCCTGAGGAATACCAGGCGCAGCGTGAGGAAGTACATCGTGAGGTGGCGGAAATGGCCGGGATGGATTGGCTGGAATATTGCGATCTGTATGGCATAGAACCGTAACCGTCGCGAAAGGACCGCCACTCATGCTGCCATCCGCCTCCACGCACCGCGCCAGCCCCGGCCATCTGCACACGCAAAAGTGGCGCGGACGAGTGGGTCTGGCGCTGGTGGCCAGCCTCTCGGTACTGGCCGGGATGACCGACGCCATCGGCTTTATGGCCAGCGGTGACTTCGTCTCGTTCATGAGTGGCAATACCACCCGGCTCGCCGTGGCGATCAGCGATGGCGATGTCGGACTGACCGTGCGTTTGTTGATCCTCGTCGCAACCTTTATCGTCGGGAATGCCTTGGGGGTGGTCGTTGCACGTTTCGGCGGACGCCGGGCGTTACCGCTGCTGCTGTGTATCGCCACCCTGCTATGCGCGGCGGCAGTCTGGCCATTCGAGACACAGCTGCCAGCGCTGCTGGCGGCAATCATTGCGATGGGCATGCTCAATGCAGCGGTCGAAGAGGTAAACGGCTTGCCGGTCGGACTGACTTATGTGACTGGCGCCTTGTCGCGCTTCGGACGAGGGCTGGGTCGCTGGATGCTCGGCGAACGGCGCAGCGGCTGGCGGGTGCAACTGGTGCCATGGAGCGGAATGTTTATCGGCGCGATTCTGGGCGCGCTGCTGGAACATCATCTGGGGCTCAAGGCGATGTTTGTCAGCGGTGTGCTGGCCGCGATGATCGGGCTGCTCTCCCTGAAAATCCCGCGGCGCTGGCAACTGGGCTACATGCCTCGCTAGTGGATGCCTGAGCCCAATCCCGTGTAGGAGCTGTCGAGTGAAACGAGGCTGCGATCTTTTGACTTGCTTTTAAAGATCAAGATCAACAGATCGCAGCGTGCCGCAGCTCCTACAGAGATCGTATTTCCCTATAAGCGCTGCGATCCTTTGCGGCCTGCAATGCTTTATCATGACCGCAGTTTTGCTGATCGAGTCTGTCATGAAGTTCGCCATCGCGCTGTTTTCCGCCGCCCATGCGCCCTCCTCGCGCCGTGCCCTGTTGTTTGCGCAGGCTGCGCTGGCCGGTGGGCATGAAATTGTCCGGCTGTTTTTCTATCAGGACGGCGTCTATAACGCCTCGGATGCGGTCGTCACTGCGCAGGACGAACTGGATTTGCCCAAGCATTGGCGCAGCTTCATCACCGAGCAGAATCTGGATGGTGTGGTGTGTATCGCCGCCGCCCTGCGCCGTGGTGCGCTGAACGCTGAAGAAGCCAAACGCTATCAACGTGACGCCGTCTCTGTCAGCGGGCCGTGGGAGTTGTCCGGTCTTGGTCAGTTGCATGACGCGGTGCAAGACGCCGACCGTTTGATCTGCTTCGGAGGTGCGTGAGATGGCCAAATCCCTGTTGATCGTCAGCCGCCAATCACCGTGGTCTGGCCCCGGCGCCCGCGAAGCGCTGGACATCGTGCTGGCAGGTGGCGCCTTCGATCTGCCGATCGGTTTACTGTTTCTGGATGATGGCGTACTGCAACTCGCCGCCGGGCAAAACGCCAGGGCCCTGCAACAGAAAGACCTCAGCGCCAACCTGCAGGCGCTGCCGATGTTCGGCGTAGAAGAACTGTTTTATTGCGCAGAGAGCGCCGAAACTCGCGGCCTCGTCGCTCTGTCGCTGGACGAAGCGCAGCCGCTGGCCGCCGAGCAAATCACCGCCCTTATTGACCGTTACGACCAGGTGATCACCCTCTGATGTCGACTTTGCATGTGTTGTCTCATTCCCCGTTTGGCGACGATCGCCTGACCAGTTGCCTGCGCCTGATCGGCAACGCTGATGCTGTGTTGCTGTCCGGCGATGCGGTCTATGCGCTGCAACCGGGCACCGCGCCATTCACCGCACTGCAAAACCGCCAGATCAAATTGTTGGTGCTGGCCGAAGATGCACAGGCTCGCGCCATCGAAGTTCCGGACTGGGCCGTTGCGATCGATTACCCGACCTTCGTCGAGCAGTCGATCCATCACGACAAGGTCAACAGCTGGCTATGAATTCCATGACCGTCGGCGCCCGCGCCATCGAACTGGACAAGGACGGTTTTCTCGTCGACCTGAGCGACTGGTCGGCGGATGTCGCCAGCGCCCTCGCCGCCGCTGAAGACATCGCGTTGACGCCCGAACACTGGGAAGTCCTCGAACTGTTGCGCAGCTTCTACGCCGAATTCCAGCTGTCCCCGGCCACGCGGCCATTGATCAAGTACACCGCGTTGAAACTCGGTCCGGACAAAGGCAACAGCCTGCACCTGAACCGACTGTTCAAAGGCACCCCCGCCAAACTCGCCGCGAAACTGGCGGGCCTGCCCAAACCGACGAATTGCTTATGACCGACCTTCCAGCGCTGACCCTCGAAACGCCTGCCGAACATCCGTTCGCTCAATTCGTGCGAATCCTCGGCAAGGGCAAGCGCGGCGCCCGCGACCTGACCCGCGACGAGGCCCGCGAAGCCATGGGCATGGTGCTCGACGACAAGGTTGAAGACACCCAGCTCGGCGCGTTCCTGATGTTGCTGCGGCACAAGGAAGAAAGCGCCGAGGAAATGGCCGGCTTCACCGAAGCCCTGCGCGAGCGCTTGCAGGCCCCCAAGCTGAATGTCGATCTGGACTGGCCGACCTATGCCGGCAAGAAGCGCCATCTGCCTTGGTATCTGCTGGCAGCCAAGTGTCTGGCGCAGAACGGTGTACGCATTTTCATGCACGGCGGCGGCGCACACACGGCCGGGCGCCTGTACAGCGAGCAATTGCTCGGCGAATTGAACATCCCGTTGTGCCGCACCTGGCAGCAGGTCGGCACGGCGCTGGACAACGGCGGACTGGCGTTCATGCCGTTGGTCGACTGGGCGCCGCAGTTGCAGAAGATGATCGACCTGCGTAACACCCTTGGCCTGCGCTCGCCGATTCATTCGCTGGCGCGGATTCTCAATCCATTGGGCGCGCGTTGCGGGCTGCAAAGCATTTTTCATCCTGGCTATCAGGCCGTGCATCGCGATGCCAGTGGTTTGCTTGGCGACACGGCGATTGTGGTCAAGGGTGACGGCGGCGAAATCGAGATCAACCCGGATGCCGACAGTCACTTGTACGGCACCACCGGCGGCGAGAGCTGGGACGAGGAATGGCCGCAATTGTCGGCGCAACGCCACGTCAAACCGGCAACTCTGGACGTTGAACATCTGAAAGCGGTGTGGCGTGGCGAGGTGGTCGACAGCTATCCCCAAATGGCCCTGATTGCGACCATGGCCCTGGCCTTGCGCGGCCTCGGTGAAAGCCGTGGACAAGCCTTCGAAACCGCCGAGCACTACTGGGCTGCGCGGAACAAATCGATTTAACCGATCATTCACGCCCGATCTTTGCGCTTTTTGTTCGAACTCATCGGAATAGACTCGACTCCAACGATTATTGGTTTATGGAGTCTTGATCATGGGTTTACTCGTCGATGGCCACTGGCAGGACAAGTGGTACGAAAGCAGCAAGGACGGCGCGTTCCAGCGCGAGCAGGCCAAGCGCCGCAACTGGGTCACCGCCAACGGTGAACCCGGTCCCAGCGGTGAAGGTGGTTTTGCCGCTGAAGCCGGGCGCTATCACCTCTACGTTTCCCTCGCCTGTCCATGGGCGCATCGCACGCTAATCCTGCGCAAGCTCAAAGGCCTGGAAAGTCTGATCGACGTTTCGGTGGTCAGTTGGTTGATGCTGGAAAACGGCTGGACCTTCGACAAGACCCTCGGATCGACCGGCGACACGCTCGACGGCTTCGACTTCATGCATCAGCGCTATACCGCCGACACTGCCGATTACACGGGCCGCGTCACGGTGCCCGTGCTGTGGGACAAGAAACTCAAGCGCATCGTCAGCAATGAATCGGCGGAAATCATCCGCATGTTCAACAGCGCATTCGATGGTTTGACCGGCAATGACCTGGATTTCTACCCTGCGCCATTACGCAGTGAGATTGATGCGCTGAACGAGCGCATTTATCCAGCCGTGAACAACGGCGTGTATCGCGCAGGCTTTGCGACGTCACAACAGGCTTATGAAGAAGCGTTCGATGAGGTGTTTGCCGAACTGGATCATCTGGAGCGTGTATTGGGCGCCAATCGCTATTTGACCGGTGAATACCTGACCGAGGCGGACGTGCGTCTGTTCACCACGATGATTCGTTTCGATGCGGTTTACCACGGCCACTTCAAGTGCAACCTGCGGCGGATTGCCGATTACCCGAATCTGTCGAACTGGCTGCGTGAGGTGTATCAGTGGCCGGGGATTGCCGAGACCGTGGATTTGCGGCACATCAAGAACCATTACTACGGCAGTCACAAGACCATTAACCCGACTGGCGTTGTGCCGAAGGGGCCGGAGCAGGATTTCACCGTGGCCCATGATCGGGCGCGGTTGGCTGGCAAAGGGGTTTGGTTGAAAGGCTAACAGCACAAGCAAAAGATCGCAGCCTTCGGCAGCTCTTACAGGAGAATGCGTTCCTTTGTAGGAGCTGCCGAAGGCTGCGATCTTTTGATCTGACTCAGACCTGCGCCTGAGCCCCTTCGAACCACGCCAGTTTCTCGCGCAGTTGCACCACTTCCCCGACGATCACCAATGTCGGCGCATGCACTTCATGCTCCGCCACCAATCGCGGCAGATCAGCCAGCGTGCCGGTAAAGACCCGCTGATTGACCGTGGTGCCCTGCTGAATCAACGCCGCCGGGGTATCTGCTGAACGACCATGCTGGATCAGTTGTTCGCAGATGACCGGCAAGCCGACCAGGCCCATGTAGAACACCAGCGTCTGCGCCGGCGCGACGAGGTCGGCCCATGGCAGATCGGTGGAGCCGTCCTTCAAATGCCCGGTGACAAAGCGCACGGACTGCGCGTAATCACGATGCGTCAGCGGGATCCCGGCATACGCCGCGCAACCGCTGGCCGCGGTAATACCCGGCACAACCTGAAACGGGATACCGTGAGCGGCCAGCTCTTCGATCTCTTCGCCGCCACGGCCGAAGATGAATGGATCGCCGCCCTTCAAACGCACCACGCGCTTGCCGGCCTTGGCCAGATCGACCAGTTGCTGGTTGATCTGATCCTGCGGCACGGCGTGATCGGCGCGACGCTTGCCGACATAGATGCGCTCGGCATCACGACGGCACAGTTCAAGAATCGCCGGCGCGACCAAGCGGTCGTACAGCACCACATCGGCTTGCTGCATCAGGCGCAAGGCCTTGAAGGTCAGCAGATCCGGATCACCCGGCCCTGCCCCGACCAAATACACCTCACCGGTGGTGACCATGGCTTCACCATCAATCTTGGCTTGCAACAGACGTTCGGCTTCAGCGCCCTGCCCAGCCAATTGCCGATCGGCAATCGGCCCCTGAAACACGTCTTCCCAAAATCCACGACGCTGCTGCACATCCGGAAACAGGGCTTTCACCTGATTGCGGAAGCGTGCTGCCAACCCGGCCAGGTGACCGTAAGTCGATGGAATCCAGGTTTCGATCTTGGCGCGAATCAACCGCGCCAGGACCGGCGCATCACCGCCGCTGGACACCGCAATGATCAGCGGCGAGCGATCGACGATCGCCGGGAAGATCACGCTGCACAAGGCAGGCGCGTCGACCACGTTGACCGGCACGCAGCGCCGATGAGCATCGGTGGACACTTGTGCGTTCAGCGTCTCATCGTCGGTGGCGGCGATGATCAGCCCGCAACCGTCCAGATCCGCCTCGACGTAACCGCGCAACAGGCACTCACCACCGGAGGCAGTAACCAGTTCACGCAGTTGCGTTTCGATTTCAGGTGCGACCACCCGCAGCAGCGCACCGGCATCGGCCAGCAGGCGGGATTTGCGCAAGGCAATTTCCCCCCCACCGACGACCAACACACGACTGCCGCGCAGGTTGTGAAACAGCGGCAGATATTTCATTTAGCCGATGACCTCAAGGCCACCCATGTACGGCTTCAGTACGTCCGGCACACGGATCGAACCGTCGGCCTGCTGATAGTTTTCCAGCACGGCAACCAGCGTACGGCCAACAGCCAGACCAGAACCGTTCAAGGTGTGTACCAGCTCAGGCTTGCCGGTTTCCGGGTTGCGGAAACGCGCTTGCATACGACGGGCCTGGAAGTCGCCGCAGTTCGAGCACGAGGAGATTTCACGGTACTTGTCCTGGCTCGGGATCCACACTTCCAGGTCGTAGGTCTTGACCGCGCTGAAGCCCATGTCGCCGGTGCACAGCGCCAGGGTGCGGTAAGGCAGACCCAGCAGTTGCAGGACTTTCTCGGCGTTGGCGGTCAGGCCTTCCAGTGCTTCCATCGAGGTCGACGGCTCAACGATCTGAACCATTTCAACCTTGTCGAACTGGTGCTGGCGAATCATGCCGCGGGTGTCGCGGCCCGACGCACCGGCCTCGCTGCGGAAGCATGGAGTGTGTGCGACGAACTTGATCGGCAGCAGTTTCGAATCGACGATTTCACCGGCCACGATGTTGGTCAGCGACACTTCGGCGGTCGGGATCAGGTACAGATCGGCTTCGCCTTCGCGGGCGATCTTGAACAGGTCTTCTTCGAACTTCGGCAGTTGACCGGTACCTTGCAGGGCCGGGGCCTGAACCAGATAAGGCGTGTAAGCCTCTTCGTAGCCGTGCTCGTTGACGTGCAGGTTGATCATGAACTGCGCCAGTGCGCGGTGCAGACGCGCAATCGGGCCGCGCAGCAGGGCGAAACGGGCGCCGGACAGTTTGGCGGCGGTTTCGAAATCCAGCCAGCCGAACTTCTCGCCCAGGGCAACGTGGTCTTTCACTTCGAAATCGAACGCAGTCGGCGTGCCCCAGCGGCGCACTTCAACGTTGTCGTCTTCGTCTTTACCGACCGGCACCGATTCGTGTGGCAGGTTCGGGATGCCGAGCAGGATCGAATCCAGTTCGGTCTGGATCGCGTCCAGCTCGACTTTACCGGCGCTCAGTTCGCCCGCCATGCGCTCGACGTCCGCCATCAACGGCGCGATGTCTTCGCCGCGCTGCTTGGCCTGACCGATGGATTTGGAACGCGCGTTACGCTCAGCCTGCAGTGCTTCGGTGCGGGTCTGGACGGTCTTGCGCTGTTCTTCCAGCGCTTCGATGCGCGCGGTATCCAGGGCAAAGCCACGGGAAGCCAGGCGGTCCGCTACGTCCTGAAGGTTGCTACGTAACAGTTTGGAATCGAGCATGTCGGTTTCTCGTTATCAAAGTTTGGTCAAAGACAGGCCAGCCCACGTCGCGAGCAGCCCGCCGAATACGCTGAGTGCCGCATAGCCGAGGGCCAGCGGCACTTGCCCGCTTTCCAGCAGGCGCACCGTATCCAGTGAAAAGGATGAAAAAGTCGTCAGCCCCCCAAGGAAGCCGACCATCAACCCGGCGCGCACCTCGATCGGCACCTCCGGGCGTATCAAAAACAGGCCGTACAACACGCCAATCAACAGACAGCCCACGATATTAACGGCCAGCGTCGCGGTATAGAAGTGCCGCGGCCAATTGGCGTTGACCCAATTGCCGGTGGCGAAGCGCAACAGCGTGCCGGCAACCCCGCCGACGGAGACTGCAATGATCAATGGAAGCACTATTTTCTCCGCTGCCGAGGGCTTAAACGGTCGAGTTGAGCAAGGTGGTTGAGCTTCTCGCCGATCTTCAACTCCAGGCCACGCGGCACCGGTTGGTAGAACGGGATGGGATCAAGCTCTTCCGGGAAATAGTCTTCGCCGGCGGCGTAAGCGTCCGGCTCGTCATGGGCGTAGCGGTATTCGTCGCCGTAGCCCAATTGTTTCATCAGTTTGGTCGGCGCATTGCGCAGGTGCAGCGGCACTTCCAGCGAACCGTGTTCGGCGGCGGCACGCAGGGCCGTTTTGAAGCCCATATACACCGCATTGCTTTTCGGCGCGCAGGCCAGATAAGTGATGGCTTGCGCCACGGCCAACTCGCCTTCCGGGCTGCCGAGGCGTTCCTGCACCTCCCACGCGGCGAGGCACAGGCTCAGCGCACGCGGATCAGCATTGCCGATGTCTTCGCTGGCCATGCGCACCACGCGCCGGGCCAGGTACAGCGGATCGCAACCGCCGTCGATCATCCGCGCAAACCAGTACAGCGCACCGTCGGGGTTGGAGCCGCGCACCGACTTGTGCAGCGCGGAGATCTGGTCGTAGAACGCTTCGCCGCCCTTGTCGAAACGCCGGCGCGTGTCGCCGAGCAGGCTCTGCAGCAGATCGATGCCCATCTCGCTGTTGTCATCGGCCAGATCGGAGGCGTTCTCCAGCAAATTGAGCAGACGCCGGCCATCGCCATCGGCGGCCGATAGCAGCATCTGAAATCCCTCATCGCTGAGGGTCAGGTTGCGCTTGCCCAGACCGCGCTCTTCGGTGAGTGCGCGGTGCACCAGTTTACGCAGTGCGGCTTCGTCGAGGCTTTTCAACACGTAAACGCGGGCACGCGACAACAGAGCGTTGTTGAGTTCGAACGAAGGGTTTTCGGTGGTGGCGCCGATGAAGATCAGCGTGCCGTCTTCAACATAGGGCAGGAATGCGTCCTGCTGAGACTTGTTGAAGCGGTGCACTTCGTCGACAAACAGAATCGTGCGCTTGCCGTACTGGCCAGCCTGCTGCTTGGCGATTTCAACGGCCTGACGGATCTCCTTGACCCCGGCGAGCACCGCCGAGACCGTTTCGAAGTGCGCATCAGAGACTTCCGCGAGCAACCGCGCCAGGGTGGTTTTACCCACGCCCGGCGGGCCCCAGAAGATCATCGAATGCAGGGCACCCTGCTCCAGCGCCTCACGCAGCGGCTTGCCGCGAGCGAGCACGTGCTCCTGACCGACGTACTCATCCAGATTGGTCGCACGCAAACGCGCGGCCAGTGGCTGGGCAATCGGTGCACTGCGAAACAGATCCATCACGTAGCGTTGAAACCTCTATTTGATCTGGAGCAGATCATTGTCCCTGTGGGAGCGAGCCTGCTCGCTCCCACAGGGGGTTGGGTTTATTCCTGGATCACGTCGGCACCCTTGGGGATGTCGAACTTGAACTTGGATGCCGGTACTGGCTCGTTGGCCTTGACCCCGGTAAACAGAATATTGGTGCGCTGGCCGACGCTGTCGATCAGTTGCATGTCATTGAGCAGACCGTTGCGGAACGACAGACGCAGGTTGTCGAACAGGGTGTCCTTGGTTTTCGGCTTGAGGGTGAAGTCGATCACACCGCCCGCCTCTTTCGCGGAAATATCAAAGCTCTGGCTGATCTTCGACACATCACCGGACAGCAGCAGCGCCGGGGTCTGGGTCAGACGCTCGTCGAGCTTCTTGATGGTCGCCTGTTCCAGGTCCGGATCCCACAGGGTGACTTTCTTGCCATCGGAGACCATGGTCTGCTCGGCCGGCGCATTGGTGTGCCAGTAGAACAGGCCCGGACGCTGCAGGGTCATGTCGCCGGTGGTTTCCTGCAACTGCGTGCCGCTGCCGTCGAGGGTCAGTTGCGAGAAGTTCGCGCTCAGG
Organism: Pseudomonas sp. A34-9; assembly: GCF_029543085.1. Taxonomy (NCBI): domain Bacteria; kingdom Pseudomonadati; phylum Pseudomonadota; class Gammaproteobacteria; order Pseudomonadales; family Pseudomonadaceae; genus Pseudomonas; species Pseudomonas sp. A34-9. The sequence goes on from NZ_CP119967.1 coordinate 4,106,049, forward strand.
GTTTTGGATGTTTCCAGCAATTGGGTCAGACGCGCCACGTCCTTGTCATCGGCGTGGGCCGTGAGCGTGGTCAGCGCCAGTACTGGCAGCAGCATGCGGATAAGACGCATGGGAGTCCTCTTGAATACTCGTTGGGAGAGCGGCGGCACATCATTGTCCCGCCTCTTGCGTTTGCAATCAGTCACGAACCGGGCCCGGGGCCAGGACTTCACGGGAACCGTTGGTGTTCATCGAGGTGACGACCCCGGCCATTTCCATGGCTTCGATCATCCTTGCGGCGCGGTTGTAGCCGATTTTCAGCTTGCGTTGTACCGCGGAAATCGAGGCGCGACGGCTTTCGAGTACGAACTGTACGGCTTCGTCATACAGCGCGTCGGCTTCCGGATCATCGCCGTCGCCACCACCGCTGCTGCCTTCAAAGCCGCTGCCGGCTTCTTCGACACCGTTGAGGATGTCGTCGTTGTATTCCGGTGCGCCACGCAGTTTCCACGCTTCAACCACACGGTGTACTTCATCGTCGGAAACGAACGCCCCGTGAACCCGGATCGGCAGGCTGGTGCCCGGCGGCATGTAGAGCATGTCACCGTGGCCAAGCAATTGTTCGGCGCCGCCTTGGTCGATGATGGTGCGCGAGTCGATCTTGCTCGACACCTGGAACGCCATTCGGGTCGGAATGTTGGCCTTGATCAGACCGGTGATCACGTCCACCGACGGCCGCTGGGTCGCGAGGATCAGGTGAATACCGGCCGCCCGTGCCTTCTGCGCAATACGGGCGATCAGTTCTTCAACCTTCTTGCCGACGATCATCATCATGTCGGCGAATTCGTCGACCACCACAACGATGGTCGGCAGCTTCTGCAGCAACGGCGCTTCGTCGTGGATGCTTTCCCGCTTGTACAGCGGATCGCTCAACGGCTCGCCGGCGTCCTGGGCTTCCTTGACCTTGGCGTTGAAGCCGGACAGGTTTCGTACGCCCATCTTCGCCATCAGCTTGTAGCGACGCTCCATCTCGGCGACGCTCCAGCGCAAGGCGTTGGCGGCGTCCTTCATGTCAGTCACCACCGGACACAGCAGGTGCGGAATGCCTTCGTAGATCGACAGTTCCAACATCTTCGGGTCGATCATGATCAGCTTGGCGTCTTCCGGGCCGGACTTGAACAAAATCGACAGAATCATCGCGTTCACACCCACCGACTTACCGGAACCGGTCGTACCGGCCACCAGCAAGTGCGGCATCTTCGCCAGGTCAGTGATGACCGGTTTACCGCCAATATCGTGACCCAGCGCCAGGGTGACCGGCGATTTGAAGTTGTCGTATTCAGGTGTCGACAGCACTTCGGAGAAGCGCACGATCTGCCGGTCTTCGTTGGGAATCTCGATACCGACGGTGGTTTTGCCCGGAATCACCTCGACCACCCGCACACTGGTCACGGCCAGCGAACGTGCAAGGTCTTTCGCCAGGTTGGCGATGCGGCTGACTTTTACGCCGGCGGCAGGCTGGATCTCGTAACGGGTAATCACCGGGCCGGGGTGGATCGAATCCACCGTGACTTCGACGCCGAATTCCTTGAGCTTGATCTCCAGCAAGTGGCCGACCGCCGCCAGGGATTCCGGTGAGTAATTGAGTTGTTTCTTTTCTGCAGGATCGAGAATCGAGATCGGCGGCAAGGTGCCTTCCACGGCGCTGTCGACGAACAACGGCACCTGCTTCTCTTTCTGTACGCGTTTGCTTGGCTCCGGGGCCTTGACCGGCGCCGGGGCAATCACTGGCGGAACCTGTTTTTCGCGATCGGACATGTGCTTGCTCAGGGCTTGCTCACGTTCGATCAGGCGTTCTTTGACTTTGGCTTGCTCACGCTTGTCGGTGACTGTCGGCGCGACCACGTCATGCACGCGATCGTCGACTTCACGCAGTTGTGCGACCAGTTGCTTGCGTTCGGTACGCGCCGACCACCAGCGATTGACGGCGCCCTGGAACAGTTCGAACAGGTCTAGGGTGATCTTGCCAGTGATGTCCATCACCTTGAACCACGACAGGTCGGTGAACACCGTCAGGCCAAACAGAAACAGCGCAATGAACAACAGGGTGCTGCCCTGAATGTTCAACGCGTTCTTCGCCAGATTGCCGAGGCTCTCGCCCAACGCGCCACCGGCACCGGCCGGTAGACCCGACGCCGCATGAAAATGCAGATGCGCCAGCGCCGCGCCGGACAGCACCAGAAACACCAGACCGATCAGACGCCAGGAAAAAAGCCAGCCGCTCCACTGCCACGGTTCGTGGCGCTGGCGGAAGATCTGGTAGGCCTTGATCGCCAGCAGCAGCGGGAAGATGTAGGCGAAGTAACCCAGCACCATAAACAATATGTCGGCGCTGTATGAGCCCGCCGGGCCGCCGAAATTCTGTACGTCGTCGATCTTGCTGTTGTGGCTCCAGCCCGGATCGTCCTTGCCGTAGGTCAGCAAAGCCATCATCAGGAACAGGCACAAGGCGCCAATGGCGATCAATGCACCTTCCTTGAGCCGGTAGTGCAATTGTTGGCGCCAGAGCGGAACGACTGTTTTTGGTGCTTCGGTGGATTTCTTCAAAACGCTTCTTTTCCTGCGCCCGAGGCGCGTCCATCTATTGAATGACGATAAAAAACTGCCCAATCCAGGCAGGTAAAAAAGTGAACGAGCGCAACTGAGACTACTTTTAACACTGCGTCGCGCTTTTTATAAACACAGCGCACCGCGAATATTCTGTAACAGCCCGGCATTGTACGGGTTTGTGCGTCTGATGCCATGCTTCAAACCCCAGGACTGAGGATAGTCAAACACACAGAACCCGCGATTCAATTTGAGCATGCATTACCTTTTGTGACAAAGGCTTATGAGGTGTATTTGATGAACGTAGCGAAGCATTCACGCCTGATCATCCTCGGCTCCGGTCCAGCCGGCTACAGCGCTGCCGTGTATGCCGCCCGCGCCAACCTCAAACCCGTGGTCATTACCGGCCTGCAGGCAGGTGGCCAGCTCACCACCACCGTTGAAGTCGACAATTGGCCCGGCGACGTCGAGGGCCTCACCGGCCCGGTACTGATGGAGCGCATGCAGAAACACGCCGAACGCTTTGCCACAGAGATCGTTTACGACCACATCCACACCGCCAAGTTGCAGCAGCGCCCGTTCGAGCTCGTTGGCGACAGCGGCACTTACACCTGCGACGCCCTGATCATTGCTACCGGGGCCTCGGCGCAATACCTGGGACTGCCCTCGGAAGAGGCCTTCGCCGGCAAAGGTGTTTCCGCCTGCGCGACCTGTGATGGTTTTTTCTATCGCAATCAGGTGGTGGCGGTAGTCGGCGGCGGCAATACCGCCGTCGAGGAAGCGCTGTACCTGTCGAACATTGCCAAGGAGGTGCACCTGATCCACCGCCGCGACAAGCTGCGTTCGGAGAAAATCCTTCAGGACAAACTGTTCGAGAAAGCCGCGAACGGCAACGTACGCCTGCACTGGAACCAGCATCTCGACGAAGTACTCGGCGATGCCAGCGGCGTCACCGGTGCGCGATTGCGCGACAGCCATACCGGCGAAACCCGCGAACTGGCACTGGCCGGGGTATTCATCGCCATTGGCCACAAACCCAACACCGACCTGTTTCAAGGCCAGCTGTCGATGCGCGACGGCTATTTGCAGGTCAAGGGCGGTCGCGACGGCAATGCTACTTCCACCGAGATTCCCGGGGTGTTTGCCGCCGGCGACGTGGCCGACCACGTTTACCGTCAGGCGGTCACATCGGCAGGCGCCGGCTGCATGGCCGCGCTCGACGCCGAGAAGTATCTGGACGACATTCCTGTCATTTAACGGCAAACTTTATCGCGGGCCAGACAGCCCGCACCGCCCTCCCCTTCTGCAAGCCTGGATGCCATGCTGACTTGGTTACAACGTAATTCCCTGACTTTTCCGCCGCTGGAAAAGGCCATGCGCGACCCTAACGGATTGCTTGCCGCCGGTGGCGATCTGTCGGCCGATCGGCTGATTCAAGCGTATCGCCATGGCTGCTTCCCGTGGTTTTCCGAGGGCCAGCCGATTCTCTGGTGGTCGCCGGATCCGCGCACGGTGTTGTTTCCCGACGAACTGCATGTTTCGCGCAGCCTCGGCAAACTGCTGCGCCAGGAACGCTATCGAGTGACCTTCGATCAAGACTTCGACGCCGTGATCCGCGCCTGCGCGGCACCACGGGACTACGCCGACGGCACCTGGATCACCGAGGCCATGCAGGACGCCTACGTTGAACTGCATCGTCGCGGCTTCGCGCATTCTGTGGAGGTCTGGGATCAAGGCGAACTGGTCGGCGGCCTGTACGGCCTGGCAATGGGCCAACTGTTTTTCGGCGAATCGATGTTCAGCCGCGCCGACAACGCCTCCAAATTCGGCTTTGCCACCCTGGTGCGCCACCTGAAAGACTCGGGATTCGTGCTGATCGATTGCCAGATGCCGACCGATCATCTGCACAGCCTCGGTGCCCGGGCCATTCCCCGCCACGAATTTGCCGACTATCTGGGTCGCCACCTGGATCAACCCAATCGTGCCACCTGGGTTTGCTGAGCGACTTTTGCGCGCGTGGCTTACACTTAATTCACCAGCTTATCCCGAGGGTTGATCATGACCGAGTTGGCGCGTCTGAAGTTCTATGCCACTCAGCCTCACTCTTGCAGTTATCTGCCCGAGGAGCAGGCCACGACCCTGTTTCTCGATCCGAGTCAGCCCATGGATGTGCATGTCTACGCAGACCTGTCGGAAATGGGCTTTCGTCGCAGCGGCGACCATTTGTACCGGCCACATTGCCAGAACTGCAATGCGTGCGTGCCTGCGCGAATCCCGGTGGCGCAGTTCATGCCCAATCGCCAGCAGAAGCGGATTTTCAAGCGCAACACGGATTTGCAGGTACGCCCGGCCAAACCGCAATTCAGCGAAGAATATTTCGATCTGTACCAGCGCTACATCGAACAGCGTCACGCCGACGGCGATATGTATCCGCCGAGCCGTGATCAATTCTCGACGTTTCTGGTACGCGACCTGCCCTTCTCACGCTTTTACGAGTTTCGACTCGACGGACGGTTGCTGGCCGTTTCGGTGACCGATTTGCTGCCGAACGGTTTGTCGGCGGTCTACACCTTTTACGAACCCGCTGAAGAGCGCCGCAGCCTTGGCCGATTTGCCATCCTCTGGCAAATCGGCGAGAGCCAGCGCCTCGGGCTTGAGGCGGTGTACCTCGGTTACTGGATCAAGAACTGCAAAAAGATGAACTACAAGACGCAATATCGACCCATCGAATTGCTGATTAATCAGCGCTGGGTCATCCTCAACTAAACCCACGCCCTAAACCCCTTGGCGTAAACCCCATTTTTCGGGCACAATGCACGCCGCTTTTGCCTGGCGCAGTTGCACCGGGCCATTCATTGGATACCGAGGGCTTTACTGCATGTCGAAAGAAGACAGCTTCGAAATGGAAGGCACTGTCGTCGACACCCTGCCCAACACCATGTTTCGTGTGGAGTTGGAAAATGGGCACGTCGTAACCGCGCATATTTCCGGCAAGATGCGCAAGAACTACATTCGTATTCTTACCGGTGACAAAGTGCGCGTCGAGCTGACGCCCTATGACTTGAGCAAAGGGCGCATCACTTACCGCGCTCGTTAATCAAGTCAATACAGAACGCCCGGTTTATGCCGGGCGTTTTTGTTTGTCTGCGTTTTGGGGTTTTGGGGTTTTGGGGGCATATCCGTTTTCTCGGGTGCTGCCGCTGGTGGTTTCGCTCTTACAGCGACTCACTTTTCCAAACGCCGAAAAGTAAGCAAAAGGCTTTGCCCCGGTATGACTCACCCACATAGGTAACAAAACAGTTCAAGCACATAGGTAACAGTTTTTAACTGGCACTGGTCGATTCCGAGGATCTGACCATGCCGTGGCGAGAGCTGAAACCTATGGACCTTAAAGTGATGTTCATCGCCGACTATCTGTCCGGTCGGCTCAACTTCAGTCAACTCTGTGCGGCTCACAGCATCAGTCGCAAGACTGGCTACAAGTGGGTGGCCCGCTACAACGCGGACAGCATCAATGGCTTGGCGGAGTGCAGTCGCAAGCGTCATTCTCAAGCACAGGCTGTGCCGTTTGCGGTCAAAGAAGCCATTCTTGAGCTGCGGCGCCAAGGTCAAACCACGCCGGGCCCGAAAAAGATCCAGACAGCCCTGCAAGAGCGGTTTCCAGATCAGCCGCCGCCCTCCAAAACCACGATCTACAACGTGCTTAAAAAAGCGGGGCTAGTGGTGTCTCGACGGTTGCGTCAGCGTGTCGCTGTCTATCCAAAACCACTCCAGAAAGCCGACCTTCCTAATCAGCTCTGGAGCGCTGATTACAAAGGCCAATACCTGACAGGAGACGGTGTCTGGTGTTACCCGTTGACGGTAATGGATCACGCCAGTCGATTTTTACTGGCTTGTGAAAGTATGCCGAGCACGACTTTCAAGGACGCCAAAGCCACCTTCGAACGGTTATTTAAGACGTATGGGATGCCTGAGCGGATCCGCACTGATAACGGTGTCCCTTTTGCCAGCGGCGGGCGTGCGGGGTTATCACAATTATCCATTTGGTGGGCTCGTCTAGGCATCATTCATGAGCGGACTCAACCTGGGCGACCTGAGCAAAACGGACGGCATGAACGCATGCACCGCACGCTTAAAAGTACATTGCCAAGACCGCCGGAAATTGAGTGGGGAGCTCAGCAGAAGCATTTTGATCTGTTCATGCAGCACTATAATCATGAGCGTTTTCATGAGGCATTGGGGCAGAAAACCCCGGCCTCTTGCTACATCAGCTCTTCACGGGTATTTCCGAGAAAGTTGCCGGAGATGAAATACCCCAGCCATGTTGAGGCATACCGAACGGACTCCAACGGCGTAGTGAACAAAGGAAGGCTCAGAATCTATGTGGGCTATGTCCTGAAACATCAGATAGTCGGATTGGAGAGCATCAGCGAGGGTGTTTGGGACATCATCTTTGGGCCTGTTCTACTGGGACGTGTTGATGAACGAGACGCTAAGGATGGTTATCTGACGCTCAAAGTAATCAAAAATAAGTGATCAGGTGTTACCCATGTGCCTGAACTTAACTGTTACCTATGTGGTTGTCCCGTTCACCCCTGGCGTACGGCACTTCGCTGAGGCTCAGTGTTCCCTCGCTACGGTGTCCATCCGGGGGCATCGCCTACGGTTTGCTTCGCTGCACCTCCTCTCGATGAATGCGGCTTCGCCGCACGGCGCTGCGCGCCTACCCCCGGATGAACACCTTCGCTCGGCCTGCCGAAGGGGCAAAAAATCAAAAGCCAAAGCAAGATCAAAAGCCAGATCAGAAGCCCCTCACCCTAGCCCTCTCCCGGAGGGAGAGGGGACTGACCGTGGTGTTTGGGGGAGGTATGCCGACGTGTGATACCGCGGTGAACTCAGGTTTTGAAACGCCCGAAAATCGGCCCCCTCTCCCTCGGGAGAGGGCTGGGGTGAGGGGCAAATCCACCACAAAACCACAGGCGACCGCGCTGTGCTCTTCACCACTCAACAGGATGAGCGTTAGCTCGGCTGCAGCTCTTGATCTTGATCCACGGGCGACGTCGGAAGGCTGAGCGGAGGGATTGATCCGGGCGTGGGAGCGCAGCGACCGTTTGGCGAAGCCAAACACAGCGGGAGGAGGTGCAGCGAAGCAAACCGTAGGCGCTGCGCCCAGATCGATCCCGGAGCGAAGGAACCCCGAGCCCCAGCGAGCGGGCCGCACGTAGGAGCAAGCCTTTTTGGTTACTTTTTCGGCGTCTGGAAAAAGTGACCCGCCGTAAGGGCGGAACCCTAATCAGCCATCACCGCAGCAACGGATATTCACCCAAAAACCCCAGACAACAAAAAGGCGCCCGAAGGCGCCCTCTTGATCTAAGGCCGTCAGGCCATTTCTGCAGTAGTTTCGAAGTCAAACGTCAACTCACCATCCTTGATGTCGATGTGAACCACACCGCCATGCTCGGCCAGTTCGCCAAACAGAATCTCCTCCGCCAACGGACGCTTGATCTTGTCCTGGATCAGACGCGCCATCGGACGCGCACCCATCGCCGAGTCATAACCACCCGCCGCCAGCCAACTGCGTGCCGCGTCGGTCACCTCAAGCAACACACGCTTGTCTTCCAACTGCGCCTGAAGCTCGGTAAGGAACTTGTCCACCACACTTTTGATGACCTCATGGCTGAGGCGACCAAACTGGATAATGGTGTCCAGACGGTTACGGAACTCCGGCGTGAAGCTCTTCTTGATCACTTCCATCGCATCAGACGAGTGGTCCTGATGGGTGAAACCGATCGAAGCCCGCGCGGCCGTTTCAGCACCGGCGTTGGTGGTCATGATCACAATCACGTTGCGGAAGTCCGCCTTGCGCCCGTTGTTGTCGGTCAGCGTGCCGTGGTCCATTACCTGCAGCAGCAGGTTGAAGACTTCCGGATGCGCCTTCTCGATTTCATCGAGGAGCAATACGCAGTGCGGCTGTTTGGTGATCGCTTCGGTCAACAGACCGCCCTGATCGAAACCGACGTAGCCCGGAGGCGCACCGATCAGACGCGATACGGTGTGACGTTCCATGTACTCGGACATGTCGAAGCGAACCAGCTCGATCCCCAACGCCTTGGCCAGTTGCCGCGCAGCCTCGGTTTTACCGACACCGGTCGGGCCTGCGAACAGGAACGAACCGACTGGCTTGTCAGGCGACTTGAGGCCGGCGCGAGACAGCTTGATCGCGGTCGACAACGAATCGATCGCCGCGTCCTGACCAAACACTGTCAGCTTCAGGTCTCGCTCAAGGTTACGCAGCAGCTCCTTGTCGGAGCTGGTGACGTGCTTGGGCGGAATCCGCGCGATTTTCGCGACGATGTCTTCGACGTGCGGCACTTCGATGCGCTTGGCGCGCTTCTCGACCGGTTGCAGGCGCTGATAGGCGCCCGCCTCGTCGATAACATCAATGGCTTTGTCCGGCATATGCCGGTCATTGATATAGCGCGATGCCAGTTCAGCAGCGGCACGCAGCGCTTCGTCGCTGTATTCGATGTTGTGGTGCTGTTCGAAACGCCCTTTCAGGCCGCGCAGGATACCAATGGTGTCTTCCACCGATGGCTCGACGACATCGACCTTCTGGAAGCGACGCGCCAAGGCACGATCCTTCTCGAAGATGCCGCGAAACTCCTGGAACGTGGTCGAACCGATGCAGCGAATGTCGCCAGACGACAGCAGCGGCTTGAGCAGATTCGAAGCGTCCATGACCCCGCCCGACGCAGCGCCCGCGCCAATAATGGTGTGGATCTCGTCGATGAACAGAATGGCTTGCGGACGTTTTTTCAATTCATTGAGCAGCGCTTTGAAGCGCTTCTCGAAATCACCACGATACTTGGTGCCCGCGAGCAGAGCACCGAGATCCAGCGAATAAACCACGCTACCGGCCAGCAGATCCGGAACCTGGTTGTCGACAATGCGCTTGGCCAGACCTTCGGCAATCGCGGTTTTACCCACGCCTGCTTCACCGACCAGCAGCGGATTGTTTTTGCGCCGACGCGCGAGAATCTGCGCGACACGTTCGACTTCCGATTCACGACCGACCAGCGGATCGATACGACCCTGGCGCGCGAGTTCGTTGAGGTTGCTGGCATAAGCATCCAGAGGATTGCCTGAAGAAGAAGACTCACCGCCCTCGTCGTCCTGCATATCTTGTTCACCTTCAGAGTGATCGCCATGCCCCGGCACTTTGGAAATGCCGTGAGCGATGTAGTTGACGACATCAATGCGCGCCACGCTCTGCTGCTTGAGCAGGAACACGGCCTGACTCTCTTGCTCACTGAAGATTGCAACCAGCACGTTGGCGCCGGTTACCTCGCGTTTGCCCGAGCTCTGTACGTGGAAAACAGCACGTTGCAGTACACGCTGGAAGCCCAGGGTTGGCTGGGTTTCGCGATCTTCGTCATGAACGGGGATCAATGGCGTGGTGGAGTCGATGAACTCCTGCAGGTCATGCTTGAGTTTGTCGAGGTTTGCGCCGCAGGCACGCAAAACGGTGGCGGCAGCCTCATTGTCCAATAGGGCCAGCAAAAGGTGTTCGACGGTCATGAATTCATGACGTTTCGAACGAGCCTCCTTGAAGGCTAGATTGAGGGTGACTTCGAGCTCGCGGTTTAACATAGCTTCACCTCATACCCAAGTGGTCGGCGATTAACCGTCCTTCTCGATTTCACAGAGTAGCGGATGCTGGCTTTCCCTGGCGTACTGGTTGACCTGCATGGCCTTTGTCTCGGCGATGTCGCGGGTAAACACTCCACATACTGCCCGTCCTTCTGTGTGAACGGCCAGCATGACCTTGGTCGCCAGCTCGCGATTCAGGTTAAAAAACACCTCGAGCACTTCGACGACGAAATCCATCGGTGTGTAGTCATCATTAAACAAAACCACCTTGTACATCGGCGGCGCCTGTAACGCAGGCTTTGCTTCCTGAACAGCAACGCCTGCCGAATCGTCGTCGTGCTCCTGTGGAAGATCCTTTTGGAGAAGCGGGCGATCCTGATTGAATGTTAGTCGAATCTGGCTGATTGCATGCATGGAAAGAAAGGTTCGTCAGTTGTGCAAATACAGTGGTGGGGGCGGTTGTACGCGTTTTCAACTCCGACTGCCCGGTCACCTTGACTATCGGGAAAACGGTGTTACAACCAATAGAGCCCACAGTGGGTAAAAAAGATCCGCGGAGTCAATCCTTTTAACGGATTAGATTGCGGATGAATTGGATGATACTCCAGCGATGGAGTCTGTTGCAGAGGGATTTGAGCATGGCTGTCGGCAAGGTGAAATGGTTCAACAATGCCAAGGGATTCGGCTTTATCAATACCGACGCCCGTGAAGGCCGCGATGAGGATGGCAAAGAGATTGATTTCTTTGCGCATTACTCCGCCATCAAAATGGACGGGTACAAAACCCTCAAGGCAGGGCAAGCCGTCAGCTTTGAGATTGTGCAAGGCCCCAAAGGCCTGCATGCGACCGAGATTAAAAACGTCGAGACCGCGAAAGACGCCGTCTCGAGCGCCGTCCAGCAGCAACCGGTAACCAGCTGACCTGACTGAACCACCTGCCAGAAAAAAAGTGCCCGGCTCGATCACTCGAGCCGGGCACTTTTGTTACAGCCGCTTCAGTTACATATGTGAAATCAGCGCATCACCGAAGCCCGAAGAAGACACCAGCGTGGCACCCTCCATCAGACGCTCGAAGTCATAGGTCACGGTCTTGGCCTTGATGGCGCCATTGGTGCCCTTGATGATCAGGTCTGCCGCTTCGGTCCAGCCCAGGTGACGCAGCATCATCTCCGCCGACAGAATCACCGAACCCGGGTTGACCTGATCCTTGCCGGCATACTTCGGCGCAGTACCGTGGGTGGCTTCGAACATGGCCACGGTGTCGGACAGGTTGGCACCCGGCGCGATGCCAATACCGCCTACTTCCGCCGCCAATGCGTCGGAGAGGTAGTCACCGTTGAGGTTCAGGGTGGCGATCACGTCGTATTCGGCCGGGCGCAGCAGGATCTGCTGGAGCATGGCGTCGGCGATGGCATCCTTGACGATGACTTCACGGCCGGTTTTCGGGTTTTTGAACTTCATCCATGGCCCGCCATCGAGCAACTCGGCACCGAATTCTTCCTTCGCCACCTCGTAGCCCCAGTCCTTGAAGGCACCCTCGGTGAATTTCATGATGTTGCCCTTGTGCACGATGGTCAGCGACTTGCGATCGTTGTCCACCACATACTGCAGGGCCTTGCGCACCAGACGCTTGGTGCCTTCTTTGGAAACAGGCTTGATGCCGATACCGCAATCCTGGTCGAAACGGATCTTGGTGACGCCCATTTCTTCTTTGAGGAATTTGATGACCTTGGTGGCTTCAGGGGAGCCGGCCTTCCATTCGATACCGGCATAAATGTCTTCGGAGTTCTCGCGAAAGATCACCATATCGACGTCGCCGGGCTTTTTCACCGGGCTCGGCACACCTTCGAACCAGACCACAGGGCGCAGGCACACATAAAGATCGAGTTGTTGGCGCAGGGCCACGTTCAGGGAACGGATACCGCCACCGACCGGGGTCGTCAGCGGGCCTTTGATGGAGACGACGTAATCTTTCACGGCGTCCAGAGTTTCCTGGGGCAGCCAGGTGTCCTGGTCATAGACCTGGGTCGCTTTTTCGCCAGCGTAGACTTCCATCCAGGAAATCTTGCGCTTGCCCCCGTAGGCTTTCTCTACGGCAGCATCAACCACTTTGATCATCACAGGGCTGACATCGACGCCAATGCCGTCACCTTCAATGAAGGGGATGATCGGGTTATCAGGAACATTGAGAGAATGGTCTGCATTGACGGTGATTTTGTCGCCGACGGCTGGAACCTGAATCTTCTTGTAACCCATGCTGAACTCCATTGTTTGGATTGAACATCTGGCTTGGTTCGAGCGTAACCCAGTTAAATCAACACGCAAACCCTCTGTTCGTGGCGCAGCTACATCTCGTTTCGTACAAGCCTGAAAGCAAAGGGAAAAGCGCCAAACTCAAGCATTCGCGACGACTCTACGCCCCACCCTGCCCTGCGACCTTTAGACCAATGGACGAGAATCGTTGCATATGAACCATCGGCAGATTGCCAGCTACCTATGTATAATGCCGCCCGCTGACCACAGGGTCACGACGGCTGGCCTCTCTAGCACGAGACTTTCCGCCTGATTGGTCGGGTTGTTACCGCAGCCTGACTGCTTGACGCTCTACTGATGCACCCAACATCACCGCGAAGAATCTCGACATTCGGTTCATGGATGACTTTGAACGAACGCGCTTACCCGGCGCCCCTCGAGTTTCTGCGCACGCTTTAGCAAAGAAGAGAGAGTTAATCCGAATATGCCCACCCGCTCGAAGATCATCTATACCTTCACCGACGAAGCCCCAGCCCTCGCCACCTATTCCCTGCTGCCGATCATCGAGGCTTACACCGCCTCGGCCGATATCGCCGTAGAAACCCGCGATATCTCTCTTGCAGCACGCATTCTGGCCAGCTTCCCCGAGCAACTGGGCGACAAAGCCGTAGCCGACCACCTCGCCGAACTGGGCGACCTGGCCGTTACGCCTGAAGCCAACATCATCAAGCTGCCGAACATCAGCGCTTCGGTGCCACAGCTGCAAGCCGCGATCAAAGAGCTGCAAGCTCAGGGTTACAACCTGCCGGACTACCCGGAAACCGTGACCAGCGACGCCGACAAAGACGCCAAGGCGCGTTACGACAAGGTCAAGGGCAGCGCCGTGAACCCGGTTCTGCGCGAAGGCAACTCGGACCGTCGCGCGCCGCTGTCGGTCAAGAACTACGCTCGCAAGCACCCGCACAAAATGGGCGCCTGGGCCAAAGACTCCAAGTCCCACGTCGCTCACATGAGCACCGGCGATTTCTACGGCAGCGAAAAAGCTGCCCTGATCGACGCCGCTGACGCCGTGAAGATCGAACTGATCGCCAAAGACGGCACCGCGACCGTTCTGAAAGAGAAAACCACCGTTCAGGCCGGCGAGATCCTCGACTGCGCCGTGATGAGCAAAAACGCCCTGCGCGCGTTCATCGCTGCTGAAATCGACAGCGCCAAGGCACAAGGCGTGCTGCTCTCGGTTCACTTGAAAGCAACCATGATGAAGGTCTCCGACCCGATCATGTTCGGCCAGATCGTTGCCGAGTTCTACAAAGACGCCCTGACCAAGCACGCTGACGTGCTGGCCGAGATCGGCTTCAACCTGAACAACGGCATCGGCGATCTGTACGCGCGCATCAAGGCCTTGCCGGCTGAGCAACAAGCTCAGATCGAAGCCGACATGGCTGCGGTCTATGCCGTTCGCCCATCGCTGGCGATGGTCAACTCCGACAAAGGCATCACCAACCTGCACGTACCGAGCGACGTTATCGTCGACGCTTCGATGCCGGCAATGATCCGTGACTCCGGCAAGATGTGGGGCACCGACGGTCAGTTGCACGACACCAAGGCTGTGATCCCGGATCGTTGCTACGCGACCATCTACCAGGCTGTGATCGAAGACTGCAAAGCCAATGGCGCTTTCGATCCGACCACCATGGGCAGCGTGCCAAACGTTGGTCTGATGGCGAAGAAAGCCGAAGAGTACGGCTCGCACGACAAGACCTTCCAGATCAAGGCTGACGGCGTCGTTCGCGTGACCGACAGCAAAGGCACCCTGCTGATGGAACAGGCTGTTGAAGCCGGCGACATCTTCCGCATGTGCCAGACCAAAGACGCGCCGATCCAGGACTGGGTCAAACTGGCCGTCAACCGTGCCCGCGCAAGCAGCACGCCAGCAATCTTCTGGTTGGACCCGATGCGCGCTCACGATGGCGTAGTGATCGAGAAAGTTCAGGCTTACCTGAAGGATCACGACACCACCGGTCTGGACATCCAGATCATGGCGCCGGTCGATGCCATGAAGTACACCCTGCAGCGCACCCGCGAAGGCAAGGACACCATTTCGGTGACCGGCAACGTCCTGCGCGACTACCTGACCGACCTGTTCCCGATCATGGAACTGGGCACCAGCGCCAAGATGCTGTCGATCGTGCCGCTGATGAACGGCGGTGGCCTGTTCGAAACCGGCGCCGGCGGTTCGGCACCGAAGCACGTGCAGCAACTGGTTGAAGAGAACTTCCTGCGCTGGGATTCGCTGGGCGAGTTCCTCGCACTGGCAGCGTCCCTTGAGCACCTGGGTGTGAACTACAACAACCCGAAAGCGCTGGTGCTGTCGAAAACCCTGGACCAGGCCACTGGCCAGTTCCTCGACAACAACAAGTCGCCATCGCGCAAAGTCGGCAACATCGACAACCGCGGCAGCCACTTCTACCTGGCAATGTACTGGGCTCAGGCCCTGGCTGCCCAGACTGAAGACGCTGCACTGCAAGCGCAGTTCGCGACCCTGGCCAAGACCCTGACCGAGAACGAAGCAACCATCGTTGCCGAGCTCAACGCCGTTCAGGGCAAGCCAGTCGACATCGGCGGTTACTACCACGCCAATGCCGAACTGATCAGCAAGGCCATGCGCCCAAGCGCAACCCTCAACGCGGCGATTGCTGCGCTGGTATAAGGTTGTAATGGGAACATCACAAACCCCGGCCCTGTGCCGGGGTTTGTGTTTTTAGGGTTCACACAAATCCCCTGTGGGAGCGAGCCTGCTCCGGGCGGCGTTCCGACGAATGCGGTTTATCATTCAGCATCTTCATTGACTGACCCACCGCTTTCGCGAGCAGGCTCGCTCCCACAGGGGATTGGGTTTTAACCTGAATATTGAGGAAGGTTTATGGAATGGCTCCCCCACATCACCGTCGCCACCATCGTCGAAGACAACGGTCGCTTCCTGATGGTCGAAGAACACAAGGCCGGGCGTAACGTACTCAACCAGCCGGCCGGCCATCTCGACCCGGACGAAACCCTGATCGACGCCGCCGTGCGCGAAACCCTCGAAGAAACCGGCTGGGACGTTGAACCCACCGGTGTCATCGGCATTTACCTGTACACCGCGCCGAGCAACGGCGTGACTTACCAGCGCGTGTGCTTCAGCGCCAAAGCCGTCAAACACCACCCGGATTATCAACTCGACGACGGCATCGTCGGCGCCAAGTGGCTGACCCGCGACGAATTAATCGCTCAACGCGACAACTGGCGCAGCGAGCTGATCATCCGTTGCATCGACGATTATCTGGCCGGTCATCACTTCAGCCTCGAACTGATCCGCCCTTCTCTTTAGCCTTGAGGCCGCGAGCCTGCTAGAATCGCGTCCTTTTTCAAGACACTCATTGAATCCCTATGCGTGATCCAGCCCCTTCTGACACATCCAAGAAGCGCGTCATTGTCGGCATGTCCGGCGGCGTGGACTCTTCCGTTTCCGCTCTCCTGCTGATCGAGCAGGGTTATGAGGTGGAAGGCCTGTTCATGAAGAACTGGGAAGAAGACGACGGAACGGAATACTGCACCGCCATGGACGACCTGGCGGATGCTCAGGCTGTCTGCGACAAGATCGGCATCAAGCTGCACACCGCTAACTTCGCCGCCGAGTACTGGGACAACGTGTTCGAGCACTTCCTGGCTGAATACAAGGCCGGGCGTACGCCGAACCCGGACATCCTGTGTAACCGCGAGATCAAGTTCAAGGCGTTCCTCGACTACGCCATGATGCTCGGCGCCGACCTGATCGCCACCGGCCACTACGTGCGCCGCCGTGACATCGATGGCCGCACTGAATTGCTCAAAGGCCTCGATCCGAACAAGGATCAGAGCTACTTCCTGCACGCCGTTGGCGGCGAACAGATCGCCAAGACCCTGTTCCCGGTCGGCGAACTGGAAAAACCCGAAGTCCGTGCGATTGCCGAGAAATACGAGCTGGCGACTGCCAAGAAGAAGGATTCCACCGGGATCTGCTTCATTGGCGAGCGTCGTTTCAGCGACTTCCTCAAGCAATACCTGCCGGCGCAACCGGGCGAAATCAAAACCACTGAAGGCGAAGTCATCGGCCGTCACCACGGCTTGATGTATCACACCATTGGTCAGCGTCAGGGCCTCGGCATCGGCGGCTTGAAAGACGCCGGTGATGAGCCGTGGTACGTGCTGCGCAAGGACCTGGACACCAACGAACTGATCGTCGGCCAGGGCAACAACCATCCGTGGCTGTTCTCCGGCGCCCTGCTCGCTTCGGAAATCTATTGGGTCAACCCGATCGACCTGAGCCAGCCGCTGCGCCTGACCGCCAAAGTGCGCTATCGCCAGAGCGATCAGGCCTGCACCCTGGAAAAAACCGCCAGCGGCTACCGCGCCGTGTTCGACGAGCCGCAACGCGCGGTGACGCCGGGCCAGTCCGTGGTGTTTTACGACGGTGAAATCTGCCTCGGTGGCGGCGTGATCGAAGTCGCCGAGCCGTGGAGCGGCCAGGCATGAGCCCGACTCAGGAGCAACTGACGGCGCTGGGCGGTGTATTTCTCGCCGCCGTGCTGGTCGACCGGATCGCCAAGACCGGCCAGACCAACGAAGCCGGCCTGATCTGCATGCTCGGCAGTCTGCTGGTGCGCGACCCGAAAGACACGCTGGACGTCTACGGCGGCGATGACCTCAATCTGCGCGAAGGCTATCGAGCGCTGATCGGTGCACTGGAACGCGACCCGAGCACGCTGCAACGCGAGCCACTGCGCTACGCCCTGTCGATGCTCGGCCTGGAGCGTCAACTGGCCAAGCGCAACGACATGCTCGACACCATCGGCAAGCGCTTGCCGCAAATCCAGTCGCAGGTCGAACATTTCGGCCCGGCCCACGAAAACGTGGTTGCGGCTTGCGGCGCGCTGTATCAGGACACCCTGAGCACGCTGCGCCAACGCATTCAGGTGCACGGCGACATGCGCAACCTGCAGCAACCGAGCAATGCCTCGAAAATCCGCGCCCTGCTCCTCGCCGGCATTCGTTCGGCGCGCCTGTGGCGGCAGCTCGGCGGCCATCGCTGGCAGTTGGTGATCAGCCGGCGCAAGCTGCTCAAAGAGCTGTATCCGTTGATGCGCAGCGAGTAAAACGCCGCACAATAAAAGCTTTGTAGTCTGTAACGCGTAATACGCCGGTCAGTTGGCAACGGACCGGCGGATTTTTTCATGTATGATACGCGCCCCATTTCGTTGCCCGACTGTCCGAGAACACCCCATGCAGCTTTCTTCGCTCACTGCGGTTTCCCCTGTTGACGGCCGCTACGCCGGCAAAACCCAGGCCCTGCGCCCGATTTTCAGCGAGTACGGCCTGATCCGTGCCCGTGTTCTGGTTGAAGTGCGCTGGCTCCAGCGCCTGGCAGCCCACGCTGGCATCCCTGAAGTGCCAGCCTTCTCCGCCGAGGCCAACGCCGTTCTTAACGAACTGGCTGAAAACTTCTCGCTGGAGCACGCCGAGCGCGTCAAAGAAATCGAGCGCACCACCAACCACGACGTCAAAGCGATCGAATACCTGCTCAAAGAGCAGGCGGCCAAGCTGCCGGAGCTGGCCCAGGTCAGCGAGTTCATCCACTTTGCCTGCACCAGCGAAGACATCAACAACCTGTCCCACGCCCTGATGCTGCGCGAAGGCCGTGACGACGTGATGCTGCCGCTGATGCGCCAGACTGCTAACGCCATCCGCGAACTGGCCATCCGTTTCGCCGACGTACCGATGCTGTCGCGCACCCACGGCCAACCGGCTTCCCCGACCACTCTGGGTAAAGAGCTGGCGAACGTGGTTTACCGTCTCGAGCGCCAGATCGCTCAAGTCGCTGCCGTGCCGCTGCTGGGCAAGATCAACGGCGCTGTCGGCAACTACAACGCACACCTGTCGGCCTACCCGCAGATCGACTGGGAAGCCAACGCCCGCGCCTTCATCGAAGACGAGCTGGGCCTGGGCTTCAACCCGTACACCACGCAGATCGAACCGCACGACTACATCGCCGAGCTGTTCGACGCGATCGCGCGCTTCAACACCATCCTGATCGACTTCGACCGTGACATCTGGGGCTACATCTCCCTGGGTTATTTCAAGCAGCGCACCATCGCTGGCGAAATCGGTTCGTCGACCATGCCGCACAAGGTCAACCCGATCGACTTCGAAAACTCCGAAGGCAACCTGGGTATCGCCAACGCACTGTTCCAGCACTTGGCGAGCAAACTGCCGATCTCCCGCTGGCAGCGCGACCTGACCGACTCCACCGTACTGCGCAACCTCGGTGTCGGCTTCGCCCACAGCGTGATCGCCTACGAAGCCAGCCTCAAAGGCATCAGCAAACTGGAGCTCAACGAGCAGAAGATTGCCGCTGACCTCGACGCTTGCTGGGAAGTATTGGCTGAGCCGATCCAGACCGTGATGCGCCGTTACAACATCGAAAACCCGTACGAGAAGCTGAAAGAACTGACCCGCGGCAAGGGCATCAGCCCTGAAGCGTTGCAGACTTTCATCGACGGCCTGGACATGCCAGCGCAAGCGAAAGCCGAGCTCAAGCAACTGACTCCGGCCAACTACATCGGCAACGCTGTAGCGCAAGCCAAACGCATCTGATCGACCGCTTGATCCGTTTGAGACGCCCGGCCGCGCCGGGCGTTTTTATTCCCGTCTGAAAAGTGCTTTTTTTCAATAGGTTACATATGAATTCCGATATTCTTCTTCAACTTCTGG
Source organism: Pseudomonas sp. A34-9 (assembly GCF_029543085.1). NCBI lineage: Bacteria > Pseudomonadati > Pseudomonadota > Gammaproteobacteria > Pseudomonadales > Pseudomonadaceae > Pseudomonas > Pseudomonas sp. A34-9. Next base: position 4,125,326 of record NZ_CP119967.1, read on the forward strand.
GCGGCCTCACTGCACGCGAATTCCTGCGCGACTACTGGCAGAAAAAGCCACTGCTGATCCGTCAGGCGATTCCTGACTTCGAAAGCCCGATCGACGCCGACGAACTGGCCGGCCTGGCCCTGGAAGAAGAAGTCGAATCGCGCCTGGTGATCGAGCACGGCGAGCGCCCTTGGGAACTGCGTCGCGGTCCGTTCGCTGAAGACGAATTCAGCAAATTGCCGGAAAAAGAGTGGACCCTGCTGGTGCAAGCGGTTGACCAGTTCGTACCGGAAGTCAGCGAACTGCTGGAAAACTTCCGCTTCCTGCCGAGCTGGCGCGTCGACGACGTGATGATCAGCTTCGCCGCCCCGGGTGGCAGCGTCGGTCCGCACTTCGACAACTACGACGTGTTCCTGCTGCAAGGCCACGGCAAGCGCAACTGGAAAATCGGCCAGATGTGCGACTCCGAGAGCCCGCTGCTGCAACACGCGGACCTGCGCATCCTCGCCGAATTCCACGAGACCGAAGAGTGGGTGCTGGAGCCGGGCGACATGCTCTACCTGCCGCCACGTCTGGCTCACTGCGGTGTCGCGGTCGACAACTGCATGACCTATTCGGTCGGTTTCCGCGCGCCGAGTGCCTCTGAGGTGCTGACCCACTTCACCGACTTCCTCAGCCAGTTCCTGACTGACGAAGAGCGCTACACCGACGCCGACGCGCAGCCGGCCAACGATCCACATCAGATTCAACACGACGCACTGGATCGCCTGAAAGCGCTGCTCGCCGAGCACATGAGCGACGAGCGCCTGCTGCTGACCTGGTTCGGCCAGTACATGACCGAGCCGCGCTACCCGGAATTGGTGGCTGGCCCTGAAGACATCGAGGAAGAAGATTTCCTCGCCGCCCTGCAGGATGGCGCCATCCTGATCCGCAACCCGAGTGCGCGCCTGGCCTGGTCGGAAGTCGATGACGACCTGCTGCTGTTCGCCAGCGGCCAGAGCCGTTACCTGCCGGGCAAGCTGCGCGAACTGCTGAAGCTGATCTGCGCCGCTGACGCCCTGCACACCGATAACCTCGGTGAGTGGCTGAACGACGAAGACGGTTGCAGTCTGCTGTGCCAACTGGTCAAGCAAGGCAGCCTGGGGTTCGCTGATGAATAAGATTCGCGTTCGTGTCGCAGACTGGCAAAAGGACATCGCCGAGATCCGGCGCATTCGTGAAACGGTGTTCATCGCCGAGCAATCGGTGCCACCTGAGTTGGAATGGGACGCGGACGACGCGACCGCCGTGCATTTTCTGGCGTTTGAAGGCGACTTTCCGATCGGTACGGCACGCCTGCTGCCTGATGGGCACATTGGCCGGGTTTCGGTGCTGAAAGACTGGCGCGGGATGAAGGTCGGTGATGCGCTGATGCAAGCGGTGATTGCCGAAGCGGAAGCGCGCGGTTTGAAGCAGCAAATGCTCAGCGCTCAGGTGCAAGCCACGGCGTTCTATGAGCGCCTGGGCTTCAGCCTGGTCAGCGAGGAATTCCTCGAAGCCGGGATTCCGCATGTCGATATGGTTCGCCATTCGGCTTAAGACCGAGGCGCAGCCTTCGCGAGCAGGCTCGCTCCCACACTGGATCTGTGCCTGACGCACAATTTGTGTCCGCTGGAGATCTACTGTGGGAGCGAGCCTGCTCGCGAAGAGGCCAGCAAGAACACCACAAAACGCCCTGCCATTCTCGGATGCCGGGGCGTTTTGCTGTCTACGATTCAACTTGCCCCACCCAAGGCCGACAAACTGGCAATATCAAGCCTTTCGAAAGCGGAGATAACGGACATGTCCCTACGCACCCTGCTCACCACCCTGCTGCTCGGTTGCAGTTTTTCGGTGATGGCAGCCACAGAAATCGTGCCTCTCAATTACCGCACCAGCACTGACATGCTGCCGATGGCGCAAGACTTCCTCGGCAAGGACGGTCAGGTCAGCGCCTACGGCAACCAACTGATCATCAAGGCCGACCCGGACAAGATCCAGGAACTCAAGGCGCTGATCACCCAACTCGACACGGCGCCCAAGCGCCTGCTGATCACTGTCGACACCAATGAAAACAACGGACGCGGCGACGACGGTTATTCGGTCAACGGTGCGCAGACTCGCATCATCAGTCGCAGCACTGCCAGCCGTGACGGCGGCGTGCAACAGGTGCAGGCCACCGACGGCATGCCGGCGCTGATCCAGGTCGGCCAGAGTGTGCCGATCACCAGCAGCCAGAGCAATTCCTACGGCGATTACAGCAGCCAGACGCAATACCGCAACGTCACCCAGGGTTTCTACGTCACCGCCAGCGTCACCGGCGACATCGTTCATCTGGCGATCAGTACCAATCGTGACCGCATGAGCCAGGAACGTCCCGATGTAGTGAACGTGCAAAGCACCGACACAACCGTCAGCGGACGCCTCGGTGAATGGATCACCCTCGCCGGCGTCAATCGCCAGACTCAGGCCGACAAACAGGGCCTGACCCGCAGCTACTCGACTCAAGGCCGGGATGACATGACCTTGCGGGTGAAAGTCGACGCCTTGGACTAAAGCACCAAAAACTGACTGATTAGTCGTATTAGACGAAAGATGTAGTGCTTTAAAAAAAGCACTACAAAACGTTTGACGAGGCAAAAAAGCGAAGGCATGATGGCCTCGCTCCCGCTAATCAGAGGCCCTGGCAAGGGCCTTCGAAGCGATGTTCGCACCTACCCCGCGAACCGCTTCGTGTCTGTACCGCCCACAAGGTGTGTTTGACGAGGTTGCCGACTGGAACGAAGTTGTCCCGAGGGACGGAAGCGTATTTAGGTAACCCGGCTTCACACTGTAGACCGTATAGAGGCCCACGACGCCCGAATGCGCCCACAGTCCGCCACTACCTGCTCACTTCCCCTCGAGCCCATCGTTCATCCCGTCGCCTGCCCCGCCGAACCCGACCTGACCACCTAAGCTTCTGGTCAGCGAGAGCAAGGAATTTTCCACCGCAGAACAACTTTTCATAAAAGACGCGACGAGGTTTATCTCCATGGCACTGACACGCGAACAGCAAATTGCAGCCCTCGAAAAAGACTGGGCTGAAAACCCGCGCTGGAAAGGCGTGACACGCACTTACTCCGCTGCTGACGTCGTCCGTCTGCGTGGCTCGGTTCAACCTGAGCACACCTTCGCAAAAATGGGCGCCGAGAAGCTGTGGAACCTGGTCACCCAGGGTGCCAAGCCGTCCTTCCGTCCTGAGAAAGATTTCGTCAACTGCATGGGCGCCCTGACCGGCGGCCAGGCTGTGCAACAGGTTAAAGCCGGTATCCAGGCGATCTACCTGTCGGGCTGGCAAGTGGCTGCGGACAACAACTCCGCAGAATCCATGTACCCGGACCAGTCGCTGTACCCGGTGGATTCGGTGCCAACCGTGGTCAAGCGCATCAACAACTCGTTCCGTCGTGCTGACCAGATCCAGTGGAAAGCCGGCAAGAACCCGGGCGACGATGGCTACATCGACTACTTCGCACCAATCGTGGCGGACGCTGAAGCCGGTTTCGGCGGCGTTCTGAACGCCTACGAGCTGATGAAGAGCATGATCGAAGCAGGCGCCGCCGGCGTTCACTTCGAAGACCAACTGGCTTCCGTGAAAAAATGCGGTCACATGGGCGGTAAAGTACTGGTTCCTACTCAGGAAGCCGTACAGAAGCTGACCGCTGCTCGTCTGGCTGCCGACGTTGCCGGTACCCCGACCATCATTCTGGCGCGTACCGACGCGAACGCTGCTGACCTGCTGACTTCCGATTGCGACCCGTACGACCAGCCGTTCGTGACTGGCGAGCGTACCCAGGAAGGTTTCTACAAGGTTCGCGCTGGCCTCGATCAAGCCATCGCTCGTGGCCTGGCTTATGCGCCGTACGCCGACCTGATCTGGTGCGAAACCGCCAAGCCGGATCTGGAAGAGGCTCGTCGCTTCGCCGAAGCGATCAAAAAGGAATACCCGGACCAACTGCTGTCGTACAACTGCTCGCCTTCCTTCAACTGGAAGAAAAACCTCGACGACGCGACCATCGCCAAGTTCCAGCGCGAACTGTCCGCCATGGGTTACAAGCACCAGTTCATCACCCTGGCCGGCATTCACAACATGTGGCACAGCATGTTCAACCTGGCGCACGACTACGCCCGCAACGACATGACTGCCTACGTGAAGCTGCAAGAGCAGGAATTCGCTGACGCCGCCAAGGGTTACACCTTCGTGGCTCACCAGCAGGAAGTGGGCACCGGCTACTTCGACGACATGACCACCGTGATTCAGGGTGGCTCGTCTTCGGTAACCGCGCTGACCGGTTCGACCGAAGAAGAACAGTTCCACTGATTCGGCTTCGCTGAGCAAACGGCCTCTGTGGATCGTATAGAAAGCTAACCGCAGAGCCGCAAAACTGACGCCCCGACTGGTTCGGGGCGTTTTTTTGCGCCCGGAAAACACACTCTCACCTGTAGGAGCTGCCGAAGGCTGCGATCTTTTGATTTTGCTTTTAAAAGACAAGATCAAAAGATCGCAGCCTTCGGCAGCTCCTACAGGCGACATGTGTTGGCTCAAGCGCCACGAAACCCTGTGGGAGCGAGCTTGCTCGCGAAGGCATCTTGCCAGCCACCATCCATGTCGGATGATGAACCGCATTCGCGAGCAAGCTCGCTCCCGCAGGGTCGGGGGTGGTCGCGAATCAAAACATTGATCCAGAGCGGTACAACCGTCAGAAAAATCCGCTAAAACGGGCGCCGTCGCTACTTGCAGTAACGTGCAAGTAAGACAACTTCCCAACTGCCATCCCGTTAAACAGTTACAAAACCCCTGCAAACGATATCAATTATCATTTAGCGACAACTATGTTCGTTACATTCCCTACAAAACATTATTTGCATAAACCCGCCTAATGCCCGCAACGCATGGGCTGTAGGGCATTGGAGATGCGCTATGTCCTTATTCCAATAAATAATTTCGCTATAGGAATTTTACTTGCAGGGTGTTTAGCCATAAAATCAGCGCGATTGATTGCTGCGACATATCGTCACTGCCTATTTCTTTATCAAGCTCAGAGACCTTTGCTCTCTGTTAAGGATTACCAGCATGCCCGAAGCGACAGGACTCATGGCCCACAACTGGGGCTTTGCCATTTTCCTTCTGGGTGTCGTCGGCCTGTGTGCCTTCATGCTTGGCGTCTCCAGCCTCCTTGGGTCAAAAGCCTGGGGCCGCAGCAAAAACGAACCGTTCGAGTCGGGCATGCTACCTACCGGTGGCGCCCGCTTGCGGCTCTCAGCCAAATTCTATCTGGTCGCGATGCTCTTCGTGATCTTCGATATCGAAGCCCTCTTTCTCTTTGCATGGTCTGTGTCCGTCCGCGAAAGCGGCTGGACCGGATTCGTCGAAGCTCTCGTTTTCATAGCAATTCTGTTGGCAGGTCTTGTCTACCTGTTCCGAGTGGGCGCCCTTGACTGGGCTCCGGAAGCTCGTCGCAAGCGGCAGGCGAAGCTGAAACAATGAGGCTTTGGCAATGCAATACAATCTCACCAGGATCGACCCCGATGCTCCTAACGAGCAATATCCGATTGGCGAACGGGAAACCGTTTCCGATCCGTTAGAAGATCAAGTCCACAAAAACATTTTCATGGGCAAGCTGGAAGACGTGCTGAGTGGCGCGGTCAACTGGGGACGTAAGAACTCCCTGTGGCCGTACAACTTCGGCCTGTCGTGCTGCTACGTGGAAATGACCACCGCCTTCACGGCGCCCCACGACATCGCGCGCTTTGGCGCCGAAGTGATCCGGGCATCGCCGCGTCAGGCCGACTTCATGGTTATCGCCGGGACCTGCTTCATCAAGATGGCGCCGATCATCCAGCGTCTCTACGAGCAGATGCTCGAGCCGAAGTGGGTTATCTCCATGGGTTCGTGCGCTAACTCCGGTGGCATGTACGACATCTACTCTGTGGTTCAAGGGGTGGACAAGTTCCTGCCCGTGGACGTCTACGTACCTGGCTGCCCGCCCCGTCCTGAAGCATTTCTGCAAGGCTTGATGCTGTTGCAGGAATCGATTGGACAGGAGCGTCGTCCGCTTTCCTGGGTCGTTGGTGATCAAGGCGTCTATCGCGCCGACATGCCTTCGCAGAAGGAACAGCGCCGCGAACAGCGAATCGCAGTCACCAATCTGCGCAGCCCTGACGAAGTCTGATCCAGATCTGTTCTGACAAAGAAACGAGAAGCTGGCTTCATTCTTTACGTTGACCGAAAGCGAAAAAATAACCATGACTACAGGCAGTGCTCTGTACATCCCGCCTTATAAGGCAGACGACCAGGATGTGGTCGTTGAATTGAACAACCGTTTTGGCGCCGAAGCGTTTACCGCTCAGTCGACCCGCACCGGCATGCCGGTGCTGTGGGTCGCGCGCGCCAGGCTCGTTGAAGTTCTGACTTTCCTGCGCAACCTGCCCAAGCCGTACGTCATGCTCTATGACCTGCACGGCGTGGACGAGCGTCTGCGCACCAAACGTCAAGGCCTGCCGAGCGACGCCGAGTTCACCGTGTTCTATCACCTCATGTCGCTGGAGCGTAATAGTGACGTGATGATCAAGGTCGCCTTGTCCGAGAGCGACCTCAGCTTGCCGACCGTCACCGGTATCTGGCCGAACGCCAACTGGTACGAGCGTGAAGTCTGGGACATGTTCGGCATCGACTTCAAAGGTCACCCGCACCTGTCGCGCATCATGATGCCGCCGACCTGGGAAGGTCACCCGCTGCGCAAGGACTTCCCGGCGCGCGCCACCGAATTCGATCCGTACAGCCTCAACCTCGCCAAGCAACAGCTTGAGGAAGAAGCCGCACGCTTCCGTCCGGAAGACTGGGGCATGAAGCGTTCCGGCCCGAACGAGGACTACATGTTCCTCAACCTCGGCCCGAACCACCCTTCGGCGCACGGTGCGTTCCGCATCATTCTGCAACTGGACGGTGAAGAGATCGTCGACTGCGTACCGGACATCGGCTACCACCACCGTGGTGCCGAGAAAATGGCCGAGCGTCAGTCCTGGCACAGCTTCATCCCGTACACCGACCGTATCGACTACCTCGGCGGCGTGATGAACAACCTGCCGTACGTGCTCTCGGTCGAGAAGCTGGCCAGCATCAAGGTGCCCGAGAAGGTCGACGTCATTCGCATCATGATGGCCGAGTTCTTCCGTATCACCAGCCACCTGCTGTTCCTCGGGACTTACATCCAGGACGTGGGTGCGATGACCCCGGTGTTCTTCACCTTCACCGACCGCCAGAAGGCGTACACGGTGATTGAAGCCATTACCGGTTTCCGTCTGCACCCGGCCTGGTACCGCATCGGCGGCGTTGCCCACGACCTGCCGCGCGGCTGGGAAAAACTGGTGAAAGACTTCGTTGAATGGCTGCCAAAACGCCTCGACGAATACACCAAGGCGGCCCTGCAGAACAGCATCCTCAAGGGCCGTACCATCGGCGTCGCCCAGTACAACACCAAAGAAGCCCTGGAATGGGGCGTCACCGGTGCCGGCCTGCGTTCGACCGGTTGCGACTTCGACCTGCGCAAAGCGCGCCCATACTCCGGCTACGAGAACTTCGAGTTCGAAGTACCGCTGGCTGCCAACGGCGATGCCTACGACCGCTGCATGGTTCGCGTTGAAGAAATGCGCCAGAGCATCAAGATCATCGACCAGTGCATGCGCAACATGCCGGAAGGCCCGTACAAGGCGGATCACCCGCTGACCACGCCGCCGCCGAAAGAGCGCACGCTGCAGCACATCGAAACCTTGATCACGCACTTCCTGCAAGTTTCGTGGGGCCCGGTCATGCCGGCCAACGAATCCTTCCAGATGATCGAAGCGACCAAGGGCATCAACAGTTATTACCTGACGAGCGACGGCGGCACCATGAGCTACCGTACCCGGATCCGCACTCCAAGCTTCCCGCATCTGCAACAGATCCCTTCGGTGATCAAAGGCAGCATGGTCGCGGACATGATTGCGTACCTGGGTAGTATCGATTTCGTTATGGCCGACGTGGACCGCTAAGCATGAACAGCACGCTTATCCAGACAGACCGTTTCACCCTCAGTGAAACCGAGCGCTCGGCCATCGAGCACGAGCTGCATCACTACGAAGACCCGCGCGCGGCGTCGATCGAAGCCCTGAAGATCGTTCAGAAGGAACGCGGCTGGGTGCCGGATGGCGCCCTGTACGCAATCGGCGAAATCCTCGGCATCCCGGCCAGCGACGTTGAAGGTGTGGCGACGTTCTATAGCCAGATTTTCCGTCAGCCAGTCGGCCGTCACATCATTCGCGTCTGCGACAGCATGGTCTGCTACATCGGTGGCCACGAGTCGGTGGTCAGCGAAATCCAGAACAATCTGGGCATCGGCCTGGGTCAGACCACCGCCGACGGTCGTTTCACCCTGCTGCCTGTCTGCTGCCTCGGCAACTGCGACAAGGCACCGGCGCTGATGATTGACGACGACACCTTTGGTGATGTGCAGCCTGCTGGCGTCGCCAAACTGCTCGAGGGCTACGTATGACCCTGACATCTTTCGGTCCTGCCAACCGCATTCAGCGTTCGGCCGAGACTCACCCGCTGACCTGGCGTCTGCGCGATGACGGCGAAGCCGTATGGCTCGACGAGTACCAGGCCAAGAACGGCTACGCCGCTGCGCGCAAAGCCTTCGCCGACATGGACCAGGACGCCATCGTCCAGACCGTGAAAGACGCAGGTTTGAAAGGTCGCGGCGGTGCAGGCTTCCCCACGGGCGTGAAGTGGGGCCTGATGCCCAAAGACGAATCCATCAACATCCGCTACCTGCTGTGCAACGCGGATGAAATGGAGCCGAACACCTGGAAAGACCGCATGCTGATGGAGCAACTGCCCCATCTGCTGATCGAAGGCATGCTGATCAGTGCTCGCGCGCTGAAAACCTACCGTGGCTACATCTTCCTGCGTGGCGAATACACCACCGCCGCCAAGCACCTCAACCGTGCCGTGGAAGAAGCCAAGGCAGCGGGCCTGCTGGGCAAGAACATTCTCGGTAGCGGTTTTGATTTCGAGCTGTTCGTCCACACCGGCGCCGGGCGCTACATCTGCGGTGAAGAAACCGCACTGATCAACTCCCTCGAAGGCCGCCGCGCCAACCCGCGCTCCAAGCCGCCCTTCCCTGCCGCCGTCGGCGTGTGGGGCAAGCCGACTTGCGTGAACAACGTGGAAACCCTGTGCAACGTGCCGGCGATCATTGCCGACGGCGTTGACTGGTACAAATCGTTGGCCCGCGAAGGCAGCGAAGACATGGGCACCAAGCTCATGGGCTTCTCCGGCAAGGTCAAGAACCCGGGCCTGTGGGAACTGCCATTCGGCGTCACCGGCCGCGAGTTGTTCGAAGACTACGCCGGCGGCATGCGCGACGGCTTCAAACTCAAGGCCTGGCAGCCAGGGGGTGCCGGTACCGGTTTCCTCCTGCCTGAGCACCTCGACGCACAAATGTACGCCGGCGGCATCGCCAAAGTGGGCACCCGTATGGGTACCGGCCTGGCCATGGCGGTGGACGACAGCGTCAACATGGTCTCCTTGCTGCGCAACATGGAGCAGTTCTTCGCTCGCGAGTCGTGCGGTTTCTGCACCCCGTGCCGTGATGGTTTGCCATGGAGCGTCAAGCTCCTGATGGCCATCGAAGAAGGCCGCGGTCAGCCAGGCGACATTGAGACCCTGCTGGGTCTGGTCAACTTCCTCGGCCCGGGCAAGACCTTCTGTGCTCACGCACCGGGTGCCGTGGAGCCGTTGGGCAGTGCCATCAAATACTTCCGTCCAGAGTTCGAAGCCGGTATTGCGCCTGTAAGCGCCGTCCCGCCTCTGGCAAGGCCGATCGTAGTCGGCGCGTAAACGCTTAAAAGGCGAAGGGTCCGTGCCCTTCGCCTTTCGTCCGATGACGCCTTTCGGGGCTGACTGGATTCGGACGGATAACAAGATTCCATTAGCCACGCCCGCTGACACCGGGCCAACGAAGACCTTTGAACCATGGCCACTATCCACGTAGACGGCAAAGCGCTCGAAGTCGACGGGGCAGACAACCTGTTACAGGCATGTCTGTCGCTGGGCCTCGACATCCCTTATTTCTGCTGGCACCCCGCGCTTGGTAGCGTCGGGGCTTGCCGCCAGTGCGCGGTCAAGCAGTACACCGACGAGAACGACACCCGTGGTCGCATCGTCATGTCGTGCATGACCCCGGCCACCGACAACACCTGGATCTCCATCGACGATGAAGAATCCAAGGCGTTCCGCGCCAGTGTTGTCGAATGGCTGATGACCAACCACCCGCACGACTGCCCTGTGTGCGAAGAAGGCGGTCATTGCCACCTGCAAGACATGACCGTGATGACCGGCCACAACGAGCGCCGTTATCGCTTCACCAAACGCACCCACCAGAACCAGCAACTGGGCCCGTTCATTTCCCACGAAATGAACCGCTGCATCGCTTGCTACCGCTGCGTGCGTTTCTACAAGGATTACGCCGGCGGCACCGACCTCGGTGTGTTCGGCGCCCACGACAACGTGTACTTCGGTCGCGTTGAAGACGGCACCCTCGAAAGCGAATTCTCCGGCAACCTCACCGAGGTCTGCCCGACCGGTGTGTTCACCGACAAGACTCACTCCGAGCGCTACAACCGTAAATGGGACATGCAGTTCGCGCCGAGCATCTGCCATGGCTGCTCGAGCGGTTGCAACATTTCCCCGGGCGAACGTTACGGCGAACTGCGTCGTATCGAAAACCGTTTCAACGGTTCGGTGAACCAGTACTTCCTGTGCGACCGTGGCCGTTTCGGTTATGGCTACGTCAACCGCACCGACCGTCCTCGTCAGCCGCTGCTGGCCGACGGCACCAAGCTCAGCCTCGACGCTGCGCTGGATAAAGCCGCTGACTTGCTGCGCGGGCGCAACATCGTCGGTATCGGTTCGCCGCGTGCCAGCCTCGAAAGCAACTACGCGTTGCGCGAACTGGTCGGCGCCGAGCACTTCTACTCGGGTATCGAAGCCTCCGAACTGGAGCGCATCCGTCTGGTCCTGCAAGTGCTGAAAGACAGCCCGCTGCCAGTGCCGAACATGCGCGACATCGAAGACCACGACGCCATTTTCGTCCTCGGTGAAGACCTGACCCAGACCGCCGCCCGCGTGGCGCTGTCCCTGCGTCAATCGGTCAAAGGCAAAGCTGAAGACATGGCCGAAGCCATGCGCGTTCAGCCTTGGCTCGACGCTGCAGTGAAGAACATCGGTCAGCACGCGCTGAACCCGCTGTTCATCGCCAGCCTGGCGGAAACCAAACTCGACGACATCGCTGAAGAGTGCGTTCACGCTGCTCCAGACGATCTGGCGCGCATCGGTTTCGCCGTGGCTCACGCTCTGGATGCCAGCGCGCCGGCCGTTGAAGGCCTGGACGCTGAAGCACTGGAACTGGCCAAGCGTATTGCTGATGCCCTGCTCGCAGCCAAACGTCCGCTGATCATCGCCGGTACTTCGCTGGGTTCGAAAGCCTTGATCGAAGCGGCGGCGAACATCGCCAAAGCCCTGAAGCTGCGCGAGAAAAACGGTTCGATCAGCCTGATCGTACCGGAAGCCAACAGCCTCGGTCTGGCCATGCTCGGTGGCGAGTCGGTGGATGCGGCGCTGCAAGCGGTCATCGACGGCAAGGCTGACGCGATCGTTGTGCTGGAAAACGATCTGTACACCCGCACCTCGAAAACCAAGGTCGATGCGGCACTGAACGCGGCGAAAGTGGTGATCGTTGCCGACCATCAGAAGACCGCTACCAGCGATCGCGCGCACCTGGTTCTGCCAGCGGCGAGCTTCGCTGAAGGCGACGGTACCTTGGTCAGCCAGGAAGGTCGCGCCCAGCGCTTCTTCCAGGTTTTCGATCCGCAATACATGGATGCGAGCATCCTGGTTCACGAAGGCTGGCGCTGGCTGCACGCCCTGCGCGCCACCCTGCTGAACCAGCCGATCGACTGGACGCAACTCGACCACGTCACCGCTGCCGTGGCTTCGAGCACCGCGCAACTGGCGCGTATCGTCGACGCTGCACCGTCCGCGGCGTTCCGCATCAAGGGTCTGAAACTGGCGCGTGAGCCGCTGCGTTATTCCGGTCGCACCGCGATGCGCGCCGACATCAGCGTTCACGAACCGCGCACCCCGCAAGACAAAGACACCGCGTTCGCCTTCTCCATGGAAGGTTACTCGGGCTCTGCCGAACCGCGTCAGCAAGTGCCTTTTGCCTGGTCGCCGGGCTGGAACTCGCCACAAGCGTGGAACAAGTTCCAGGACGAAGTCGGTGGTCACATCCGTGCAGGCGACCCGGGCACGCGCCTGATCGAAAGCACCGGTGATTCGCTGAACTGGTTCGCCGCTGCGCCACGTGCGTTCAACCCGGCGCCGGGCACCTGGCAAGCCGTGCCGTTCTATCACCTGTTCGGCAGCGAAGAGAACTCTTCGAAAGCCGCACCGGTTCAAGAACGCATTCCGGCTCCGTACGTTGCTCTGGCCAAGTCCGAAGCGGATCGTCTGGGCGTCAATGACGGTGCTCTGCTGAGCCTGAACGTGGCCGGTCAGACCTTGCGTCTGCCGCTGCGCATCAATGAAGAACTGGGCGCCGGTCTGGTGGCATTGCCTGCGGGCATCGCCGGCATTCCACCGGCATTCGCCGGCGTATCCGTCGACGGTCTGCAGGAGGCAGCGCAATGACCTGGTTCACCCCTGAAGTGATCGATGTGATCCTCTCGGTCGTCAAAGCCATCGTGATTCTGCTGGCCGTTGTGGTTGCAGGCGCGTTGCTCAGCTTTGTCGAACGTCGCCTGCTGGGCTGGTGGCAGGACCGTTACGGTCCGAACCGCGTTGGCCCGTTCGGCATGTTCCAGATCGCCGCCGACATGCTGAAGATGTTCTTCAAGGAAGACTGGACCCCGCCGTTTGCCGACAAGGTGATCTTCACCCTGGCACCGGTGGTGGCCATGTCCGCCTTGCTGATCGCGTTTGCGATCATCCCGATCACCCCGACCTGGGGCGTCGCGGATCTGAACATCGGCCTGCTGTTCTTCTTCGCCATGGCCGGTCTGTCGGTCTACGCGGTGCTGTTCGCCGGCTGGTCGAGTAACAACAAGTTCGCCCTGCTCGGCAGCTTGCGTGCGTCGGCGCAGACCGTGTCCTACGAAGTGTTCATGGGCCTGGCCCTGATGGGCATCGTGGTTCAGGTCGGCTCGTTCAACATGCGCGACATCGTCGAGTACCAGGCGCAGAACCTGTGGTTCATCATTCCGCAGTTCTTCGGCTTCTGTACCTTCTTCATCGCTGGCGTCGCCGTGACTCACCGTCACCCGTTCGACCAGCCGGAAGCGGAACAGGAACTGGCCGACGGTTACCACATTGAATACGCCGGTATGAAATGGGGCATGTTCTTCGTCGGTGAATACATCGGCATCATTCTGATCTCGGCGCTGTTGGTCACCCTGTTCTTCGGTGGCTGGCACGGTCCGTTCGGCATCTTGCCGCAACTGGCGTTCGTCTGGTTCGCACTGAAGACCGCGTTCTTCATCATGCTGTTCATCCTGCTGCGCGCTTCCATTCCGCGTCCGCGTTATGACCAGGTGATGGATTTCAGCTGGAAATTCTGCCTGCCACTGACCCTGATCAATTTGCTGGTGACCGCTGCGGTCGTGTTGTGGAACACGCCTGCAGTCGCGGTTCAGTGAGGATTTGACCCATGTTCAAATATATTGGCGACATCGTTAAGGGTACTGGTACCCAGTTGCGCAGCCTGGTCATGGTCTTCGGCCATGGCTTTCGCAAGCGCGACACCCTGCAATATCCGGAAGAAGCGGTCTACCTGCCACCACGCTACCGTGGCCGTATCGTCCTGACCCGCGACCCCGATGGCGAAGAGCGTTGCGTAGCCTGCAACCTGTGCGCCGTGGCTTGCCCGGTCGGTTGCATCTCGCTGCAGAAAGCTGAAACCGAAGACGGTCGCTGGTACCCGGACTTCTTCCGTATCAACTTCTCGCGCTGCATTTTCTGCGGCCTCTGCGAGGAAGCCTGTCCGACCACCGCGATCCAGCTGACCCCGGATTTCGAGATGGCCGAGTTCAAACGTCAGGACCTGGTGTACGAGAAAGAAGATCTGTTGATCTCCGGCCCCGGCAAAAACCCTGATTACAACTTCTATCGTGTTGCAGGTATGGCAATCGCTGGCAAGCCGAAAGGCTCCGCGCAGAACGAAGCCGAACCGATCAACGTGAAGAGCTTGCTGCCTTAAGGAAGAACGATGGAATTCGCTTTCTATTTCGCATCGGGTATCGCTGTTGTGTCCACGCTGCGCGTGGTCACCAACACCAACCCTGTGCACGCCCTGCTCTACCTGATCATCTCGTTGATCGCCGTGGCCATGACCTTCTTCGCACTCGGCGCGCCGTTCGCCGGCGTGCTGGAAGTGATCGCCTACGCCGGCGCCATCATGGTGCTGTTCGTGTTCGTGGTGATGATGCTGAACCTGGGTCCCGCCTCGGTTCAGCAAGAACGCACCTGGCTCAAGCCCGGCATCTGGGCAGGCCCGGTGATTCTCGCCGCCCTGCTGCTGGCCGAACTGCTGTATGTGCTGTTCGCTCACCAGAGCGGTGAGGCCATCGGCCACACCACCGTAGACGCGAAAGCCGTGGGCGTCAGCCTGTTCGGCCCGTACCTGCTGGTGGTCGAACTCGCCTCGATGCTGCTGCTTGCCGCAGCCGTCACGGCGTTCCATTTGGGCCGTAACGAGGCTAAGGAGTAGAACATGCCTGTTATCCCTCTCGGTTCTATTCCTATGGAGCATGGATTGGCCGTCGCCGGCATCCTGTTCTGCCTTGGACTGGTCGGCCTGATGGTCCGCCGCAACATTTTGTTCGTGTTGATGAGTCTGGAAGTGATGATGAACGCCTCTGCACTGGCCTTCATCGTTGCAGGCGCCCGTTGGGGCCAGCCGGATGGACAGATCATGTTCATCCTGGTGATCAGTTTGGCAGCCGCCGAGGCCAGTATTGGTCTGGCGATCCTGCTGCAACTGTATCGCCGCTTCCACACGCTCGATATCGACGCTGCCAGTGAGATGCGCGGATGAACCTGATCTTTCTGACTTTCGTATTCCCTCTGATCGGTTTCCTGCTGCTGTCGTTCTCCCGTGGACGCTGGTCGGAAAACCTTTCGGCGCTGATCGGCGTGGGTTCCATTGGCTTGTCGGCGATTGTCGCCGCGTACGTCATCTGGCAATTCAACGTCGCGCCACCCGAAGGCGGTCACTACACCCTGGTGCTGTGGAAGTGGATGGCGGTCGAAGGCTTCAAGCCTGACTTCGCCCTCTACGTCGACGGCCTGTCGATCACCATGCTCGGCGTGGTCGTTGGCGTCGGTTTCCTGATCCACCTGTTCGCGTCCTGGTACATGCGCGGCGAAGCGGGTTACTCGCGCTTCTTCTCGTACACCAACCTGTTTATCGCCAGCATGCTGTTCCTGGTGCTCGGCGATAACCTGTTGTTCCTGTACTTCGGCTGGGAAGGCGTGGGCCTGTGCTCCTACCTGTTGATCGGTTTCTACTACAGCAACCGCAACAACGGTAACGCCGCACTCAAAGCCTTCATCGTGACCCGGATCGGCGACGTGTTCATGGCCATCGGCCTGTTCATCCTGTTCCAGCAAGTGGGCACGCTGAACATCCAGGAACTGCTGGTGCTGGCACCGCAGAAATTCCAGGTCGGCGACTTCTGGATCACCCTGGCGACCCTGATGCTGCTGGGTGGTGCGGTCGGTAAATCGGCGCAACTGCCGCTGCAAACCTGGCTCGCGGACGCAATGGCCGGCCCTACCCCGGTTTCGGCACTGATCCACGCCGCAACCATGGTGACCGCCGGTGTCTACCTGATCGCCCGTACCCACGGTCTGTTCACCCTGGCGCCGGAAATCCTGCACCTGGTCGGCATCGTTGGTGGTGTGACCCTGGTACTGGCCGGTTTCGCTGCGCTGGTACAAACCGACATCAAACGTATCCTCGCCTACTCGACCATGAGCCAGATCGGCTACATGTTCCTGGCGCTGGGCGTTGGTGCCTGGGATGGTGCGATTTTCCACCTGATGACCCACGCCTTCTTCAAGGCCCTGCTGTTCCTTGCTTCCGGTGCGGTGATCGTTGCCTGCCACCACGAGCAGAACATCTTCAAGATGGGCGGTCTGTGGAAAAAGCTGCCACTGGCCTACGCCAGCTTCATCGTCGGTGGTGCTGCACTGGCCGCTCTGCCACTGGTGACTGCAGGCTTCTACTCCAAGGACGAAATCCTCTGGGAAGCGTTCGCCAGCGGCAATCACGGTCTGCTCTACGCAGGTCTGGTCGGTGCGTTCATGACGTCGCTGTACACCTTCCGCCTGATCTTCATCACGTTCCACGGTGAAGCCAAGACCGAAGCCCACGCCGGTCACGGCATCGCTCACTGGCTGCCACTGTCGGTGCTGATCGTGCTGTCGACTTTCGTCGGCGCGATGATCGTGCCACCGCTGCACGGCGTGCTGCCGGAAAGCGTTGGCCATGCCGGCGGCGAAGCCAAGCACAGTCTGGAAATCGCCTCGGGCGCCATCGCCCTGGCCGGTATCCTGCTGGCGGCCCTGCTGTTCCTCGGCAAGCGTCGCTTCGTCACGGCCATCGCCAACAGCGGCATCGGCCGTTTCCTTTCGGCCTGGTGGTTCGCTGCCTGGGGCTTCGACTGGATCTACGACAAACTGTTCGTCAAGCCGTACCTGGCGATCAGCCACGTACTGCGCAAAGACCCGCTCGACCAGACCATCGGTCTGATCCCGCGTATGGCCAAGGGTGGTCACACTGCCCTGAGCCGCACCGAGACCGGTCAACTGCGTTGGTACGCTGCTTCGATGGCTGCTGGTGCCGTGCTGGTAATCGGCGCCATCGTGCTGGTAGCGGTCTGATATGAACCTTGCGAATTTGCGAAAGGAAACGAGCCCGTCATGATTCTGCCTTGGCTAATCCTGATCCCCTTCATCGGCGGCCTGCTGTGCTGGATGGGTGAGCGCTTCGGCGCTACCCTGCCCCGCTGGATTGCGCTGTTGACCATGACCCTGGAACTCGCCCTCGGCCTCTGGCTGTGGGCCCACGGTGACTATTCATTTGCCCCGGCGCCTGGCGCCGATCCGACCTGGGCGCTTGAGTTCAAGCATGTCTGGATCCAGCGCTTCGGCATCAACGTGCACCTGGCCCTCGACGGCCTGTCGCTGTTGATGATCCTGCTGACCGGTCTGCTGGGTATCCTCTCGGTACTCTGCTCGTGGAAAGAGATTCAACGTCACGTTGGCTTCTTCCACCTGAACCTGATGTGGATCCTGGGCGGCGTGGTCGGCGTGTTCCTCGCCCTCGACCTGTTCATGTTCTTCTTCTTCTGGGAAATGATGCTGGTGCCGATGTACTTCCTCATCGCGCTCTGGGGTCACAGTTCTTCGGACGGCAAGAAAACCCGGATCTACGCAGCGACCAAGTTCTTCATCTTCACTCAGGCTTCCGGCCTGATCATGCTGGTGGCGATCCTCGGTCTGGTACTGGTCAACTTCAACAACACTGGCGTGATTACCTTCAACTACGCCGACCTGTTGAAAACCAAGATGTCGATGACCACCGAGTACATTCTGATGCTCGGCTTCTTCATCGCCTTCGCGGTTAAGCTGCCAGTCGTACCGTTCCACTCGTGGTTGCCTGACGCTCACGCCCAGGCGCCGACTGCCGGTTCCGTCGACCTCGCCGGTATCTTGCTGAAAACCGCTGCCTACGGTCTGCTGCGTTTCGCCCTGCCGCTGTTCCCGAATGCCTCGGCCGAGTTTGCGCCGATCGCCATGACCCTCGGTCTGATCGGGATCTTCTACGGTGCGTTCCTCGCTTTCGCACAAACCGACATCAAGCGTCTGATCGCCTTCTCGTCCGTTTCCCACATGGGCTTCGTGTTGATCGGCATCTACTCCGGCAGCCAGCTGGCCCTGCAAGGTGCAGTGATCCAGATGCTCGCGCACGGTCTGTCGGCGGCGGCACTGTTTATCCTCAGCGGTCAGCTGTACGAGCGTCTGCATACTCGTGACATGCGTGAGATGGGCGGTCTGTGGTCGCGTATCGCTTACCTGCCGGCAATCAGCCTGTTCTTTGCAGCCGCGTCCCTGGGTCTGCCGGGTACCGGCAACTTCGTCGGCGAGTTCCTGATCCTGATCGGTACGTTCGCCAGTGCGCCATGGATCACTGCGATTGCCACGTCCGGTCTGGTGTTCGGTTCGGTCTACTCGCTGATCATGATCCACCGTGCTTACTTCGGTCCGGCCAAATCGGATTCGATCCTGCACGGCATGGACGGTCGCGAACTGATCATGGTGCTGGGCCTTGCGGCATTGCTGATTTACCTCGGCGTTTACCCGCAACCGTTCCTCGACACTTCTGCCGCCACGATGCATGGCGTACAGCAGTGGCTCGGCACCGCCTTCACTCAACTCGCTTCGGCCCGGTAAGAGCGCTATGGAATTCACGATTCAACACTTTATTGCGCTTGCGCCACTGTTGATCACCAGCCTCACCATTATCGTGGTGATGCTGGCAATCGCCTGGCGCCGCAATCACTCGCAGACCTTCCTGATCTCGGTCGCCGGTCTGAACCTGGCCCTGCTGTCGATCCTGCCGGCCCTGAAAGTCGCGCCTCTGGCCGTGACTCCACTGCTGCAGATCGACACCTTCGCTTGCCTGTACATGGCGCTGATCCTGGTCGCCACCCTCGCTTGCGTCACCCTCGCCCACGCCTATCTGGGCGATGGCGGTTCGGGTTACCCGGGCAACCGTGAAGAACTGTACCTGTTGATCCTGATGGCCGCCGCCGGTGGTCTGGTTCTGGTCAGCGCGCAGCACCTGGCCGGTTTGTTCATCGGTCTGGAACTGCTCTCGGTACCGGTTTACGGTCTGGTGGCTTACGCCTTCTTCAACAAGCGTTCGCTGGAAGCCGGCATCAAATACATGGTGTTGTCGGCCGCCGGTTCTGCGTTCCTGTTGTTCGGTATGGCGCTGCTGTACGCAGACTCCGGTTCGCTGAGCTTCGTCGGTATCGGTCAGGCTCTGGCTGCAACTGGCCTGCCTAGCTCGCTGGCACAACTGGGCCTGGGCATGATGCTGATCGGTCTGGCGTTCAAGCTTTCGCTGGTACCGTTCCACCTGTGGACGCCGGACGTCTACGAAGGTGCTCCGGCACCAGTGGCCGCGTTCCTCGCCACTGCGTCGAAGGTTGCGGTGTTTGCGGTGATGGTGCGTCTGTTCCAGATCTCCCCTGCCGCGAGCAGTGGCGTACTGAGCGACGTGCTGACCGTCATCGCCTTCGCCTCGATCCTGTTCGGTAACCTGCTGGCCCTGACCCAGAGCAACCTCAAGCGTCTGCTCGGTTACTCGTCCATCGCGCACTTCGGCTACCTGCTGATCGCGCTGGTGGCGAGCAAGGGTCTGGCGGTGGAAGCCATCGGCGTCTACCTGGTCACCTACGTGATCACCAGCCTCGGCGCGTTCGGCGTGATCACCCTGATGTCCTCGCCGTACAACGGCCGTGACGCCGACGCACTGTACGAGTATCGCGGCCTGTTCTGGCGCCGTCCATACCTGACCGCCGTCCTGACCGTGATGATGCTGTCGCTCGCGGGTATCCCGCTGACTGCAGGCTTCATCGGCAAGTTCTACATCATCGCTACCGGTGTCGAGTCGCACCAATGGTGGCTGGTCGGTTCGCTGGTACTGGGCAGCGCCATCGGCGTGTTCTACTACCTGCGCGTGATGGTCACCCTGTACCTGATCGAACCAAACCTGCGTCGCCACGACGCCCAGCTGCACTGGGAACAGAAGGCAGGCGGCGTGATGCTGCTGGCCATCGCCCTGGTCGCATTCTTCCTGGGTGTGTACCCGCAGCCATTGCTGACACTGGTTCAGCAGGCGGGTCTGGCGGGCTGATTGCTTGGCTGGAAACGGAAACGGCACCTTCGGGTGCCGTTTTTGTTTTTGTGGGATTCAACCTCAAAAGATCGCAGCCTTCGGCAGCTCCTACATTGGGATGGTATGCGGTCTGTAGGAGCTGCCGAAGGCTGCGATCTTTTGACTTATAACGCTCTCCCCTTTCTAGGAATTTGCCTGCAAAGCGGTGAGCAATGGCTGACATTCTGCAGAAGGTAATTACGGTTAAATTTGAGGATCACCTATCAAGTGGAGATCCACGAACCATGAAGCGGGATATTTTTTCAGCGTTGGTAGGCACATCCACCCTCTTCAGTGCCTGACATTCCGCTTTCGCGAGCAGGCTCGCTCCCACAGGTTTGTGTGGCGTTCACTTAATCCATATAACCACATGACGAAATTGTAATTCCCGCATCACCTTGGCGTTATCCGCAGCTTGCAACGATGTCACCCGGCGACCATGCCGGCGGGCCCTGCCCCGCCGAACAATAAAACCCACGCCGAAGCACGTTCCCGTTCTGCCGAACCCAAGGAGTGTTTGATGGTTAACAATACAAAAATGTCGATGGCCGCTTTAGCGGTGGTGGTCGGCGCCGGGCCGTCCATGGTGTTTGCAGAAGACAAGCCTGAAGGCTTTGTCGAAGGCAGCAGCCTGACGGTGCTCAACCGCAACTTCTACTTCAATCGTGATCATCGCAACGGCCAATCCAGCCCGACCGGCAACGGTTATTCCGAAGCCTGGGCGCATGCGGTCATCAGCAAGTTCGAATCCGGTTTCACCCAAGGCACCGTCGGCGTTGGTGTCGATGCATTTGCGATGATCGGGCTGAAGCTCGACACCGGCGACGGCCGTAATGGCGGGCGCAGTTCGTTTGATGTTCTTCCGGTCAACAGTGATGGTCAGGCGCGAGACGAATACACCAAGGTCGGCGGCGCTGCGAAAATTCGAGCGTTCGATACGGTGGTCAGGGTCGGTGATGTATTCCCGGCCAACCCGGTAGTGGCGGCTGGTGACTCGCGTTTGCTGCCGGAGAGCTTTCGCGGGGTGACGGCGAGCAACACCAGTATTGAAGGTCTATCGGTTCAGGGCGGTCGCTTGCACGCGATGAGCCAACCGGTGTCCAGCGACATGCGCGAGAACTTCGCGACCTTCTACGCAGGCCCGGTCAATTCGCCGTGGATCGCTTACGGCGGCGGCGATTATGCGCTGAACAAAAACCTCAGTTTCAGCCTGTACTCCAGTCGTCTCAAGGACGCCTGGAATCAGTACTACGCCGGCACTGCCTGGACCTATCCGCTGTCCGATGATCTGTCGCTGTTCGGTGGCCTGAACTACTACAAGGCGGTCGATGAGGGCAAACAGCTGCTCGGCGAGTTCGACAACAACATCTGGAGCGGCCGTGCCGGCGTGAAGTTTGGTGCCCACTCCGTCGCCCTCTCCCACCAGCGCAACAACGGCAATGACGACTTCGATTACCTGCGCCAGTCCGATTCGATCTTCCTCGACAACTCCATCCAGTACAGCGACTTCAACTCGCCGAAAGAGCGTTCGTGGATGGTGCGTTATGACCTCGACATGAGCACTTATGGCGTACCGGGTTTGTCGTTCATGACCCGCTATGCGCGCGGCACTGATGCCGACTATTCCAACGCCAACGCGGTGTACATGCGCCGCGATGCCGAGGGTAATCCGCTGACCGACCAGAAGCGCTGGGAACGCGATATCGAAGTCAAATACGTGGTGCAAAGCGGTTCGATGAAAGACCTGTCACTGCGTTTGCGCCAGGCCACCACTCGCGCCACGGCGTTCGAATCCGATCTGGATGAAGTGCGGGTGATTGTCGAGTATCCGCTGGCGATTCTCTGACTTTACGAGCAATGCACATTCACCTTTAGAAGCTCCTTGCTCCTTTGGTAAGAGGTGAATTTTTTGGCGTCCTTCGGGGCGCTTTTTTTTGCTTTGCGTTTTGCCGTGGTTATGTTTTCCAGGTTTAGGCCCGGCCCTCACCCTAGCCCTCTCCCAGAGGTAGAGGGGACTGACCGAGTTGGTTATTGAAGATACATCGACCTGAAAAACCGAGTCGTACTCAGGTTTTGAATGGCTTGAAGATCTATTCCCTTTCCCCCTCGCACCCCTGGGGGAGAGGGGACTGACCGAGTTGGTTGTCGAAGATACATCGACCTGAAAACCGAGTCGTACTCAGGTTTTGAATGGCTTGAAGATCTGCTCCCTTTCCCCCTCGCCCCCGTGGGGGAGAGGGCTGGGGTGAGGGGGTAGGATTTTGAGGTCAACGCACAAACAACGGTTGAAAACTGGCCATTGATAACTACGCGGTGGGATCGACGTTATCCAATGCCTTGTTCACCGCCAGTTCGCCAAGCATGACGACCTGCGCGATGCCGAGCAGGGTCTTGCGATGGGTGCCGTTCAGCAGCGCGGCGAAGTCGCCGAGCATTACCGTGGCCGAGGCGAGGGATTCGCTGGCGTTGGCCAGTAATGATTCGGTGTCGGCTTTGGGATTGACCAGGAACATCTGGTTGGGGATGTACGGTGCGGACATGATGGCGGCTGAGGGTTTGAGGTAGAAGTCGAGGGCGCGGTCGGCGGCTTCGTGGAGTTTTCTAGTCTCAATGGAGACGTAGGGGGATGTTGAGGTGGTGTCAGGGGTGACGTCTGTTTCGGGAGGATTGGGTGTTGGCTTTTTCATAATGTTTTACTCAGCTTGAAGGTGGAGCTGGCCCTTTCGGTTCCACGCGAAAGGGTGGCAGCTGTACGCAGGTTGGAACCCGGGCAACTGAGCAAACCCGACAGACTCGAAGTCTCCCGCGCACAGCCGCCATAACGGAGTGCACACATGAAAGTGCGCAAGCATACGTCATGAACAGTGCGTTTTGCTTCAGTTGAGCCACGGGGTTCCAATCCCGATCGCTGATTTGGCAGCGACCCACACAGGCTAGAGAGCGGACGTCCGACGGACAACCTGAAAACATTGTGGGAAGGTTCCGTATTTCCCACACAACCTTTAAACATCACGAATTGAAATACAGAACGTGTAGGAGCTGCCGAAGGCTGCGATCTTTTGATCTTGATCTTTAACATCAAAGTCAAAAGATCGCAGCCTTCGGCAGCTCCTACGCGGGACCGCGTTTAGACTTTACAGATTTCAGCTACCGCCGTTCCGGCACACGCCCATCACGTTGTACTTGATGGTGTTGAGCTGACCTTTCGAATCCTCGTAGGTCATCGCGGTCGGCACCACCTTGCACGCAGGCTGCGGCTTCACCACGCTCACCACCTTGACCACGTCCAGCTTCATTCCGTATTCGTAATCCTTCACCACCGGCGGCGCTTTGCCCTGGTTGGCGGCGTACTGTTCCATGGCTTTGCTGTTGGCGCTGAGCGCACGTTCGAAGGTGCGGTCGCCACCGCCTTCAGCCAGCACATTTACCGACATCGCCATGACAGCGGCGAATGCGATCAACTTGAGTACTTTCATATCCATTTACTTCCCGTCCGGGCTTGAAAAAAAAGCCCGGCATCGATGCGCGATGAAGGGCTTGTTCAGCTGCAGCAGGCTTACAGGTCGCGGGTTTTGTCGTCTTTCTTGTCATTGACGACAACCGGGTTGCCGGCGGCTTTCTCCTTGGCGACGAACACCTCCATGGAGCGGTCGTTGTGGGTCATCATCCGGTCGAATGTGCGGTCACCACCGCCCTCAGCCATGACCAGGGAAGACATCGCCAATGCCACCACAAAAGCACCCATCTGTACGATTTTCATCTTTGATTCCTCGTTTAAGTAACTGACGGGATCAAGGTAACAATCCGAACCTTTCGTGACGGTGGCGTGGAAATTACATATCCGTTATGTGCCCGGCACTCTTCTGAAGCCGAACACAAAACCTGTAGGAGTGAGCCTGCTCGCGATAGCGGTGGGTCAGTCAATTTAGATCTGACTGATAGACCGCTATCGCGAGCAGGCTCACTCCCACAGGGGGGATTACCTATTCAGATGGAACGGCGTCCTCATCCCGGCGATGGGCGAGTTGGTAGAGCGCCGGCAGGATCAGCAGCGTGAGGATCGTCGAGGACAGGATTCCGCCGATCACTACAGTGGCGAGCGGTCTCTGCACTTCAGCGCCTGTGCCAGTGGCGAGCGCCATCGGGATAAAGCCGAGGGACGCCACCAGCGCCGTCATCAGCACCGGCCGCAAACGCGTCAGCGCGCCTTCGTTGATCGCAGCGGATAGAGACCGCCCCTCCTCACGCAAATTACGAATAAACGCAATCATCACCAGGCCGTTCAACACCGCCACCCCGGACAACGCGATAAACCCGACACCCGCCGAAATCGACAGCGGAATATCGCGCAACCACAGCGCCATGACCCCGCCAGTCAAGGCAAACGGAATCCCGGTAAATACCAGCAAACCGTCCTTGAGGTTGTTGAACATCATGAACAGCAACCCGAACACCAGCAGCAGCGCCACCGGCACCACAATCTGCAAGCGCTTGGCCGCCGATTGCAGTTGCTCGAACTGTCCGCCCCAACTGGTCCAGTAACCGGCCGGCACTTGCACGTCTCGCTCGATCACTTCGCCGGCCTCGCTGACAAATGAACCAATATCACGCCCGCGCACGTTGGCACTGACGATCACCAGACGCTTGCCGTTCTCGCGGCTGACCTGATTCGGCCCGAGCACCAGATCCAGGCTGGCGACTTCCTTGAGCGCAATGAAACCGATCTGATTGGTCGTGCCATTGACCGCCGGCACCGGAATCAGCAATGCCGACAGTCCATCGATGTCTTTACGCATGGCATCGGACAAACGCACCACCATGTCGAAACGCCGGTCACCCTCATACAACGTCCCGGCCTGACGCCCGCCCACCGCGACGGCGATGGTGTCCTGCACATCACCCACGTTGAGTCCGTAGCGCGCAGCTTTATCGCGATCAATGTTGATGGTCAGCACCGGCAACCCGGTGGTTTGCTCGACCTTCACTTCGGATGCGCCGTTGACCTTTTGCATGGCCGCAGCGATTTTCGCCGCGATGGCGTTAAGCACGTCCATGTCATCACCGAACACCTTCACCGCGACGTCACTGCGCACGCCAGAGATCAGTTCGTTGAAACGCAACTGGATCGGCTGCGACAGTTCATAGTTGCTGCCCGGCAACGTCGCGGCGGCGGCTTGCAGTTCAGCCAGCAGGGTTTCACGCGACTTGCCCGGATCCGGCCACTGCTCTTTCGGCTTGAGCATCACATAGCTGTCGGAGATATTCGGCGGCATCGGGTCGGAGGCGATTTCGGCGGTGCCGGTGCGGGCAAAGACGCGTTCGACTTCCGGTACTTTCGCCAGAATCAACGTTTCCAGACGCTGCTGCATGTCCACCGATTGCGTCAGGCTAGTGCCCGGTACGCGCAAGGCTTGCAGGGCAAAATCGCCCTCGCTGAGGCTTGGCACAAACTCGCTGCCCATACGACTGGTCAGCACACCACTGAGCACGATCACGGCCAACGCCACGCCAACGGCAACGGTCCGATGACTCATTACCCACGCCAGCGCTGGCGCATAGACACGACGCGCGCCGCGCATCACCGCGCCCTCTTCTTCCTTGACCTTGCCCGTGACGAACAACGCAATTGCCGCCGGCACAAAGGTCACGGAAAGCAACATCGCGCCAAGCAAAGCGATGACAACGGTGAACGCCATCGGGTGGAACATTTTCCCTTCGACGCCGCTCAGGGCGAAGATCGGCAGGTACACCACCATGATGATCAGCTGACCGAAAATCAGCGGTCGCCGGGCCTCTTTCGCTGCGGCAAAGACTTCCTTGAAACGCTCGGTGCGGGTCAACAATCGCCCATGGTGCTGCTGCGCATGGGCCAGGCGGCGCAGGGTGTTTTCGACTATCACCACCGCGCCGTCGACAATGATGCCGAAGTCCAGCGCACCAAGGCTCATCAAATTGGCGCTGACCTTGTTGCTGAACATGCCGGTAAAGGTGAACAGCATCGACAGCGGAATCACCATCGCGGTAATCAACGCAGCGCGGATATTGCCGAGGAACAGGAACAGAATCGCGATCACCAGAATCGCGCCTTCGATGAGGTTCTTTTTCACCGTGGCGATGGCTTTGTCGACCAGGTGCGTGCGGTCGTAAACCGGCACGGCGATCACACCTTGGGGCAAGGATTTGTTGATCTGTTCGAGTTTGCTGGCGACCGCTTGCGAGACCGTGCGGCTGTTCTCGCCGATCAGCATGAACACGGTGCCGAGCACTACTTCGCGACCGTTCTCCGTGGCCGCACCGCTGCGCAATTCGCGGCCGATTTCGACTGTTGCTACGTTCTTGATGCGGATCGGCGTGCCGTCGACATTGGCCATGACGATGTTGGCGATGTCCTCGGTACTCGCCACTTGCCCCGGTGCGCGGATCAGCAACTGCTCGCCGCTGCGCTCGATGTAACCGGCGCCGACGTTGGCGTTGTTGCGCTCCAGCGCAGTGACCAGATCGGTCAGCGTCAGCTTGTACGCCGCCAGGCGTTTGGGGTCCGGCGCGATCTGATATTCCTTGGCGAAACCACCGATGGTGTTGATCTCGGCGACGCCCGGCACGTTGCGCAATTGCGGCTTGATGATCCAGTCCTGAATGACCCGCAGATCGGTCGGCGTGTACGCTGTGCCGTCGTCCTTCAGTGCGCCCTCCTTGGCTTCCACGGTCCACAAAAAGATCTCGCCGAGGCCGGTGGAAATCGGCCCCATCACCGCTTCGGCGCCTTCGGGCAATTGCTCCTTGGCGATCTGCAAACGCTCGTTGACCAGTTGACGGGCGAAGAACAGGTCGGTGCCGTCCTTGAAGATCACCGTCACTTGCGACAGGCCGGAGCGCGACAGCGAACGGGTCTGCTCCAGCGCCGGCAGACCGGCCATGGCGGTTTCAATCGGGAAAGTGATGCGCTGCTCGGTTTCCAGCGGCGAGAACCCGGCGGCGCCGGTGTTGATCTGCACCTGGACGTTGGTGATGTCGGGCACGGCGTCGATCGGCAGTTTTTGATAACTGGCGATGCCGAGGCCGGCCATGAGCAGAACGGCGAGCAGCACGATGATGCGCTGCTCGATGGCAAACTGGATCAGGCGTTCGAACATGAGGACCTTCCAGAATTAATGGCTGTGCTCGGCTGAGGCTTTGCCCAGTTCCGATTTGAGGACGAAGCTGCCAGCGCTGGCGACTTGCGCGCCCGGTTCCAGCCCCTGAGTAATTTCCACGTGGCCGGCGGCGCGACTGCCCAGTTCCACCGCGCGCGCTTCGAAACCGTCGTCGGTACGCACGAACACCGTGGGTTTATCCTCGACGGTCTGGATCGCGGTTTCCGGCACGGCGACTTGCGCTTCGCGGCTGTCGGTCGCCACCAGCGCAGTGACGAACAGACCGGGGCGCCATGAGCCTTGCGGGTTTTCCAAGGTGACGCGAACCGTTGCGGTACGAGTCTGTTCGCCGAGCAAGCTGCCGACGTAAGCCACGCTGCCGACCACTTCTGCGTTGAGTTCCGGGGCGCTGACGGTGACCGCTTTGCCCACTTGCACCTTGTTCAGATCCTTCGGTGAAACGCCGAATGTGACCCACACTCGCGACAGATCCGAGAGGGTGAATGCCGCCGTGGATTCATCGACCACTTCCCCCGGCGTCAGGTGTTTTTCCACCACGACACCGTCGAACGGCGCGCGTAATTCGTAGCGGTTGCCGCCAGTGGCGACCACGCTGCCGCTGAGCACGCTGATCTTTTGCCGGGCATTGCTCACGGCAATTTCCGCCTCTTGCAACGCCTGGCGCGCCTGGAGGAAATCCTGCTCGGCGGAGATCTTGTCCTGCCACAGCTTTTTCTCGCGCTCATAGGTGGTGCGCGCCAAGGCCAAACGCCGTTGCGCGGC
Source organism: Pseudomonas sp. A34-9 (assembly GCF_029543085.1). Lineage (NCBI taxonomy): Bacteria > Pseudomonadati > Pseudomonadota > Gammaproteobacteria > Pseudomonadales > Pseudomonadaceae > Pseudomonas > Pseudomonas sp. A34-9. The sequence continues at coordinate 4,153,320 of NZ_CP119967.1, forward strand.
GGCTTGCTCGCTGCGTTGTTCGGAGATCTGCTGACTGGCGATCACCGCCAGTAACTGGCCCTTCTTCACGGTTTGCCCGAGGTTGACCGCCACCGTCTCGACCACGCCCGGCACACGCGGCACGACGTGGGCGGTGCGGTCTTCGTCAAAGCGCACTTCGCCAGGGAACGGCAAGCCAAGGCTGATGTTTTGCGGTTTTGCTTCGGCCAGTTGAATGCCGGCAGCAGTGATTTGCTCGGCACTCAATTCGATGTGCCCCTCTTCGCCATGTTCAGCCGCTGCGCCTTCTTCAGCGTGATCGGCATGTTCAGCCGCCTCATCGGCGTGGGCATCGATGCTTGCATTGCCCGCCCACTGCGAGCCGATACCAATGCCCAGGGCCAACGTCGCCACTGCGACCACCATCAGTTTTTTATCCATGGAAACTCCTCTGCGCCGCGCCATCGCGCAGTTGTCTGAAAAATGAAATTCAACGGCTGACGCTGAGGTCGCCAAAGATCCGTTCGATGCGCACGCGGGCGTCGGTCGCTTCGCTGACGGCCTGGATGTACTGGCTGCGAGCGCTGATCAACGTGCGCTGCGCATCGAGTACATCGAGGAAGCCGAACTTGCCCATTTCGAAACCGCGCGTGGCGCTGTCGACCGCACTTTGCGCAGCAGGCAGGATGGTCTGGTTGAAAGCTGTGACTTCGCCGTTGGCGGTCTGCCATTGCGCAAGGCTGGTCTGGATTTCGGTGCGCAAACGCAGCTCGGTGGCGTTGCGCAGATCCCGCGCCTGATCGGTTCGCCGCGCCGCCGCGAGCACGTTGCCCTGATTGCGGTTAAACAGCGGAATCGGCATCGACAGCCCAACCACGTTGACCCGCTCGCGCTCGGTTTCGCTGTATTGGCTGCCGATGCTCACGGTCAGGTCGGGGATGCGTTGGGATTTTTCCAGCCCCAGCGACGCTTCACGCTGATCGATCTGCAGCGTGGCCAGACGCAATTCGGCGGTTTCGTTCAGACGCTCGAGCAATCTTGTCGGCGGAGGCACGGCCGGCATGCTTTGCGTGGGTGCCTGCACCTTGGTCGAGGTCGGCAACGGTGCGCCCATGACTTGCGCCAATTGTTGATACGCGTTGGCCTGATCGCGTTCGGCGCGGCTCAGTTCCAGGCGTACTTCTGAGAGTTGCACTTGCGCCCGCGTGCCTTCGACCGGGGAAGATTTGCCGGCCTCGATCCGCCCTTGCGCCACGCGCAAGCCGTGCTCGGCCAGTTGCAGTGATTGCCGCGACAACTGCAAACGTTGCTGCGCGGTTTGTGCGCTGTTGAACGCCTGAATCACATCGGCGCGCAAGGTGTTGCGCTTGCGCTCCAGCTCGATGCCGGCGGCGTCCTGCGCGCGGCTGGCGACGTCGATCCGCGCGCCGCGTTTGCCACCCAGTTCGATCGGCTGGCTGAGCATCACCGTGGTGGTGCGCGAGTCGCGGCGGGTGTCCTCGGCCTCCCACGAGACCTCGGGGTTGGGGATCAGCCCGGCCTGTTGGCGGTCACCTTCCGCGATGCCGATTTCCCACTTTGCAGCGGCCAGATCCGGGTTGCCGGCGAAGGCCGTTTGCAGGGCCTGATCGAGGGTCAGGGTCGATGCGCCCGCGAGGCTGGTGCTGGCCAGCAGCAGAATGCCGCTGGCGATTTTTTTCAGGCGTGATCGCGCCGTCAGTTGTCTTGAACCGGGCAATGGAAGACTTCCTTTCATCAGGATTTTTCGATGCCGCCACGGTAGGGTTTTGAACTTATCGACAAGGTGACTGGAACATTACAAATCCGTTATCCACGGTTTGCCTGATTTGTTTTGTTTTAGGATGCGAAGTGCAAATGGCGTTATCGAAATACATCGAAACAAAAACACGGTAGTTATCTGCTGTACAGCACTTGCCGGAATCAAACTGATGAGAATTTTGTAGTTCACGCTGCGACCGACTGTCGCAGAACACTGTTTAAAGCAATTGGTTGTTGACCCTGTAGTCGCTACAACCTTTATCGTGCCTGCCTCCCCTCACCCCAGCCCTCTCCCGGGGGGAGAGGGAGCCGACCGAGGTGTATGGCACTTTCCATCGACCTGTTAAATCAAGTCGATTATGGATTCAGTAAAGATGTTCCACGTCGGTGTAGTTCTGAAGCATCCCGCGTTCAGTCCCCTCTCCCTCTGGGAGAGGGTTAGGGTGAGGGGCTTCTTAAGCAATGACAAAAACAACAACTTTTCCCGACCGCCTTAATTAACTATCCATTAAATAAAAGTGGTGAAAGATCATGCGAATCCTTGTAATCGAGGACGAGCTTAAAGCTGCCGAATACTTGCATCAGGGTTTGACCGAAAGTGGTTATGTCGTTGACCACGCCGCCACCGGTGCCGATGGCCTGCATCTGGCGCAACAACACGCGTATGACCTGATTATTCTCGACGTCAACCTGCCGGAACTCGACGGCTGGGGCGTACTGGAGCAACTGCGTCGCACGCATTCGACACGGGTGATGATGCTCACCGCGCGCGGGCGCCTGGCCGACAAGATTCGCGGCCTCGACCTGGGTGCCGATGATTATCTGGTCAAGCCGTTCGAGTTCCCCGAACTGCTGGCACGGGTACGCACGTTGATGCGGCGCAGCGAAAACATCCCGGTGCCGCAGGTGCTGAAAGTCGCTGATCTGGAATTAGATCCGGGCCGCCATCGCGCGTTTCGCGGGCAACAGCGTATCGACCTGACCACCAAGGAATTCGCCCTGTTGCATCTGCTGATGCGCCAGTCCGGCGAGGTGCTGACCCGCACGCAAATCATCTCGCTGGTGTGGGACATGAATTTTGACTGCGACACCAACGTGGTCGAAGTGTCGATCCGCCGCTTGCGGGCGAAGATCGACGACCCGTTCGACAGCAAACTGATCCACACCCTGCGCGGTGTCGGCTATGTCCTGGAGGCGCGGGAATGAAGCCGGCCAGCCTGTCGATGCGCCTCGGTTTGACAGTGAGTATTCTTGGTGCGCTGTTGGTGGTGTTTCTGGCGATCCTTGCCTATTTCGCGTTGACCCATGAGCTCAATGCGCTGTCCAGAGACAGCCTGGAAAAGAAGATGGCGCAGGTCGAGCACAGCCTGTCGCTGTACGTCGACGCCAATGAAATCAGCGGCAAGCCGCACATTTTGCTCGATCAGGTCATGGGCCATGACAACCTGACGCTGACGATTTATGACCGCGTCAATCAGCGCTCGCCGCTGCTCAAGTCCGGCTCGGGATTGAGCGATCCGCGCGTCGAATTGAAAGCGGTGCGCGCCACCACCGATCAACTGACTTACAGCGACAGCACCGACGCGGAAGGCAAGAAATTCCTCACCGCCTCGAAACTGATTCGCCTCAAAGACGGCAGCAGCGTGCCGGTGTTGCTGTCGGTGGATAATGCGCACGATGAGGCGTTGCTCAGCGCCTACCTGCGCTCGACGCTGATCGCCCTGCCATTGTTGCTGGTGTTTATCGGCCTGACAGCGTGGGGTGCGGTGCAGCGCGGGTTGGCGCCGCTGCGCGAATTTCGCAAAGTCGCGGCGATGGTCTCTACGCAAGACCTGGATCATCGACTGTCGGTGCTGAACATGCCGCAGGAACTGAGTGAACTGGCGCAGGGCATCAACTTCATGCTGCATAGGCTGGATGCCGGGGTGCAGCAGTTGTCGCAGTTCTCCGATGACCTTGCGCATGAGTTGCGTACGCCGATCAATAACTTGATGGGCAAGGCGCAGGTCACGTTGTCACGCGAGCGCTCGGTTGAGGAATACAAGGATGTGCTGGTGTCGTGCACCGAGGAACTGGAACGCGTGGCGCGGATTGTTTCGGACATGTTGTTTCTGGCGCAGGTGAGCCATCCGTCGGCGCTGGCGCCGTTTGAGTCGGTGGCGCTGGAGGTTGAAGCGGCGAAGGTGGCGGAGATGTTTTCGTTGTCGGCGCAGGATAAGCAGATTCATTTGAATGTCATTGGCAGCGCACAGGTGATGGGGGATCGTTTGATGATTCAGCGGGCGATTTCCAATCTGCTTTCCAACGCGTTGCGCCACTGCCCCAGCGGGAAAACCGTAACGCTGCTGATCGAACAAGGTGCCACGCAAAGCTCGATGCTGGTCAGCAATCCCGGAGCGGGGATTGAAGCGCAGCATCTGCCGCATCTGTTCGACCGCTTCTACCGTGTCGACAGCAGCCGCTCGCGCTCGCAGGGCAGCACCGGGTTGGGCTTGGCGATCGTGCGTTCGATCATGAGCCTGCATCAGGGTGTGGCGGAGGTGAGGAGCTTGCCGGGGGCGATGACCGTGTTCCGCCTCGGTTTCCCTGCGGTGCCTGCCATGGCCCCATCACTTGCAGGCAAGCTCCCACAGTGATCTGCGGTGTGCCAAGGTTATGTGGACACCACTGAAACCTGTAGGAGCCAGCCTGCTGGCGATGGCGGTGGGTCAGCCGCTATCAATGACCGAATCGCTGGCAAGCCTGCTCCCACAGAGATCTGCGGCGTGCCTGGAGTTTGTGAGCATCGCAGAAACCTGTGGGAGCCTGGCTTGCCAGCGATGGCGGCGGGTCAGTCGATATTTTTGTACGATTTTTTACCGATTTGCTCCCGTCCCCAAACAAACGCCGAAAGCTCTCGCCGCAACCTCCGTTTTGTCCTACAGCCAGTTTTGAGTAGATAGCTCTATGGTGGAGGCCTTGGCAGATGGAATATCGACGAGAGGCAAAAAATGAACAGGGATATCGTTTGCGAATGGGCTGAAGAAGTCTATGGATTGGCAGTGCTGAAATATTCTGGCTATATTTGTCCAGAATACAGGGGTGAGCTGATGATCATCGTTCCGCTGGCTGAAGCCAAAAACAATTTATCCAAACTCGTCGACGATGCCGCTGCTGGCCAAGTCATCACGATTGCCAAGCATGGCCGGCCGATGGCTCGCCTCATTCCCGTAGGAAAACCCAGCGCTCAGCGTATTGGCGCAATGAAAGGCAAACTGGTGTTGCCCGACGATTTCGACTCACCATTGCCCGATGACATGCTTGATGCATTCGAGGGCACTCAAGCATGAGGCTTCTGCTCGACACGCACATTTTGCTCTGGACGCTCAGTGATGACGCCAGACTGTCCGGCAAAGCCAGAAAACTGATTGAGAACGCCGCCGAAATCTACATCAGCGCCGCCACCTTCTGGGAAATGGCGATCAAGGTCGGGCTCGGCAAGCTGAATGTTGATCTGGAAGAAATCCGCCAATATTGTCTCGACAGTGGCTTTATCGAACTGCCAGTGACTGCAGAGCACGCCATCGCCGTGAGGGATCTTGAGCACCATCATCGCGATCCGTTTGACCGCATTATCGTGGCCACAGCAATGACCGAACCGATGAAGTTGCTCACGGCTGATGCTTTGGTTGCTCGGTACACAGATTTGGCTGTTCTGGTCTGATCAAGACACATCCAGTACCGGCACACATCAATGCTGGCAGGCCAGCTCCCACAGTAATTTGCGGTGTGCGCAGAGTTTTGTGCACTCACAGAAACCTGTGGGAGTCTGGCTTGCAAGCGATGGCAGCGGGTCATTCGACAGCTTTGTTGTCTGACACACCGCAATCGCGAGCAGGCTCACTCCTACAGGTTTTTGTGTCGTTCACGGATGATGCGTACGCCGCAATCCCCTGTAGGAGTGAGCCTGCTCGCGATTGCGGTGTGTCAGGCACAAATGAAAACGGCACCTTGCGGTGCCGTTCGCCTTTCCCATTTCAGCTGTTACTTGCGCGCATCCGCCCACGATTTCAGCAGTTCGTTGTAGCTCACGGTCTCGCCCTTCGGCTTCTCGTTGGCCAGTTTCGGTTTCGGTGCGCCCGGCTGGTCAAACCAGTATTGCGCATCGCGTTCCGGGTTCATCTTCGGTGCACAAACAGCTTGAGCCTTGGAGCGTTCGAGGCGCGTCATGATCGCGTCCTGATCCTTGGCCAAACCGTCGAGCGCCTGTTGCGGGGTCTTCTCGCCACTCGCTGCTTCGGCGATGTGGCTCCACCACAATTGCGCCAGACGCGGATAGTCCGGCACGTTGGTGCCGGTCGGGGTCCATTGCACGCGGGCCGGGCTGCGGTAGAACTCGACCAGACCACCGAGTTTCGGCGCCAGATCGGTCATCGCCTGCGAGTTGATGTCCGACTCGCGAATCGGCGTCAGGCCGACGATGGTTTTCTTCAGCGACACGGTTTTCGAGGTGACGAACTGCGCGTACAACCAAGCCGCCAGTTTCTGTTTCTCAGGCGTCGACTTCATGAACGTCCACGACCCCACGTCCTGATAGCCGAGCTTCATGCCCTCCTCCCAATACGGCCCGCGCGGCGATGGCGCCATGCGCCATTTCGGCGTGCCGTCGGCGTTGACCACCGGCAGGCCCGGTTTGGTCATGTCGGCGGTGAACGCGGTGTACCAGAAGATTTGCTGGGCGATGTTGCCTTGCGACGGCACCGGCCCCGACTCGGAGAAGGTCATGCCCGCCGCTTCCGGTGGCGCATAGGCCTTGAGCCAGTCGACATATTTCTGCGTGGCGAACACCGCCGCCGGGCCGTTGGTGTCGCCGCCACGGGTCACGCTGGAGCCGACCGGGTGGCAATCCTCGACGCGAATCCCCCACTCGTCCACCGGCAAACCGTTGGGCAAGCCCTTGTCGCCGCCGCCGGCCATGGAGAACCAGGCATCGGTGAAGCGCCAGCCCAGCGACGGGTCTTTCTTGCCGTAGTCCATGTGCCCGTAAACGCGCTTGCCGTCGATTTCCTTGACGTCTTCGCTGAAGAATTTGGCGATGTCTTCATAGGCCGACCAGTTCACCGGCACGCCCAATTCGTAGCCGTACTTTTCCTTGAACTTGGCTTTCAGGTCGGCGCGCTCGAACCAGTCGGCGCGGAACCAGTAGAGGTTGGCGAATTGCTGGTCGGGCAGTTGATAGATCTTGCCGTCCGGCGCCGTGGTGAAGGAGATGCCGATGAAGTCCTTGATGTCGAGGGTCGGCGAGGTGAAGTTTTTGCCTTCGTTGGCCATCAGGTCGGTGATCGACTCGGTCTTGCCGTAGCGAAAGTGCGTACCGATCAGGTCCGAGTCGTTGACCCAGCCGTCATAAATATTCTTGTCGGACTGCATCACCGTCTGCATTTTTTCCACCACGTCGCCTTCTTGCAGCAGGTCGTGGGTGAGCTTGATCCCGGTGATTTCGGTGAAGGCCTTGGCCAGCACTTTCGACTCGTATTCGTGGGTGGTCAGGGTCTCGGAAACGACCTTGATTTCCATGCCGCGAAACGGCTCGGCGGCCTTGATAAACCACTTCAATTCTTCGAGTTGCTGATCGGCCGTCAGGGTCGACGGTTTGAATTCACTGCCGATCCATTTTTTCGCCGCGTCTTCGTAGGCATCAGCCCAGGCGACTGCGCTCAAACCGCTGAGTGCCAGCATGGCTGCCAATGAAATGCTATGTCGCAGCTTATTGTTTTTGTCGAACATAGAGACCTCCTGTTTAGGATTTCGGAGCACGGTGCCGATCGATTCGACTAGCCCCAACGCATCACAGCCAACAGCCACACCAGGGACAACGCGGACGCGACCCAGATGCTCCAGTCGGTGGCGCCGATGACCAGCAAATGCAGGTAGGCGCTGCCGAGAAGACCGATAAACAAGCGATCGCCACGGGTGGTGGCAATCGGCAGAAAACCTCGCCGCAGGATGCTCGGCGAGCGCAATTCCCATGTGGTCATGCCCACCAGCAGCAGACCAATGGCGATGAAGAACCCCGCTGTCGGGGTGGTCCAGCTCATCCATTCCATCATCAGTTCCTCAGACCCGGCCGAGGGCAAAGCCCTTGGCCACGTGGTTGCGCACAAACCAGATCACCAGCATGCCCGGCAGAATGGTCAACACCCCCGCCGCCGCCAGCACGCCCCAGTCGATACCCGAAGCCGAGACCGTACGGGTCATCACCGCAGCAATCGGTTTGGCGTTCACCGAGGTCAACGTACGCGCGAGCAGCAGTTCGACCCAGGAAAACATGAAGCAGAAAAACGCCGTCACACCGATGCCGGAGCCGATCAGCGGGATGAAAATCTTCACGAAGAACTTGGGGAAACTGTAGCCGTCGATGTAGGCGGTTTCGTCGATTTCCTTCGGCACGCCGGACATGAAACCTTCGAGAATCCACACCGCCAATGGCACGTTAAACAGGCAGTGCGCCAGCGCCACGGCGATGTGTGTATCGAATAGACCAATCGACGAATACAACTGAAAGAACGGCAGCAGAAACACCGCCGGCGGCGCCATGCGGTTGGTCAGCAGCCAGAAAAACAGGTGCTTGTCGCCGAGAAAACGATAGCGGGAAAACGCATAGGCTGCCGGCAGCGCGACACTCAGGGAGATCACCGTGTTCAGGCTGACGTAATACAGCGAGTTGAGATAACCGGTGTACCAGCTCGGATCGGTGAAGATCACTTTGTAGTTGTGCCAGGTGAAATCCTGCGGAAACAGGGTCAACCCGCCGAGAATTTCCGTGTTGCTTTTGAACGACATGTTCAGCAACCAGTAGATCGGCACCAGCAGGAACAGGATGTACACCAGCAACGGAATAAGCTTTCTTTTGCTCATGGCCGGGCCTCAACGGTTGGCGTCGGAGTGCGTCATGGCGGTGTAGAACAGCCAGGACACCAACAGGATGATCAGGAAGTACACCAGCGAAAACGCCGCTGCCGGACCGAGGTCGAATTGCCCTACAGCCATCTGCGTCAACGTCTGACTCAAGAAGGTCGTGGCATTGCCCGGCCCGCCGCCGGTGAGCACGAACGGCTCGGTGTAGATCATGAAACTGTCCATGAAGCGCAGCATCACCGCGATCAGCAGCACGCTCTTCAGCTTGGGCAATTGAATGTGGCGGAACACCGCCCAGGCCGAGGCGCGGTCGATGCGCGCCGCCTGGTAATACACGTCGGGAATCGCGCGTAAGCCAGAGAAACACAGCAAGGCTACCAGTGAAGTCCAGTGCCAGACGTCCATCACCAGCACCGTCACCCAGGCGTCCATGGTGTTGGCCGCGTAGTTGTAGCTGATACCCATGGCGTTGAGGCTGGAACCGAGCAAACCGATGTCGGCACGGCCGAAGATCTGCCAGATCGTGCCAACCACGTTCCACGGGATCAGCAGTGGAATCGCCAGAATGATCAGCACCACCGACGACCAGCGGCCCTTGGTCGGCATGGTCAGCGCAACGGCAATACCCAGCGGGATCTCGATCAGCAACACGCACGCCGAGTAGATGAACTGACGCAGCAGCGAGTCATGCAGACGCGGATCAAGCAGCACCTGTTTGTACCAGTCAGCGCCGACGAAGTAGCGGCTGGACTGGTCGAAGATGTCCTGCACCGAATAGTTGACCACCGTCATCATCGGGATCACCGCACTGAACGCCACCAGCAGGAACACCGGCAATACCAGCCACCAGGCCTTGTTGTTCTGCACCTTGTTCATGGCTGCACCTCGTCGGCTTCGAGCAGAAACTCATCGGCATAAACCATCAGCCACTGCGCCGGAAAACTGATGTACGCGGTGCCCTGCGGCACCGGTTTGTCTTCGGCCAGGCGCACTTTCAGCGGCGCGCCGTCGAGGTCGAGGGTCATGATCTTGTAGGTGCCGAGGTCTTCGACGTGTACGACTTTTGCCTGCATCGCGTCATCAAACGGCTCGTCCCACACGTGAATAAACTCGGGGCGGATGCCGACCTTCAGATTTTTCCACTGGCCGTGTTCGATATGGCGCTGCATGGCGTCAGACAACGGCAGATGCGTCGAGGCGAAACCGACGCCGCCGGGTTGTGGCTGCACCTCGATCAGATTCATCCCGGGGCTGCCAATGAAGTAGCCGACAAAGGTGTGGCTCGGCCGCTCGAACAATTCCCGTGGCGTGCCGAACTGCACGATCTGGCCGCCGTACATCACCGCGATCTTGTCGGCGAAGGTCGAGGCCTCGAGTTGATCGTGGGTGACGTAGACCATGGTGATGTTGAACTGCTCGTGGATCTGCTTGAGCTTGCGCCGCAGTTTCCACTTCAGGTGCGGGTCGATCACCGTCAGCGGTTCGTCGAAGAGGATCGCCGACACGTCGTCACGCACCAGGCCACGGCCCATCGAGACTTTCTGTTTTTCGTCGGCGGTGAGATTGCGCGCCTTCTTGCTCAAGAGGTTTTGCAGGTCGAGCACTTCGGCAATTTCCTGCACCTTGCTGTGCACTTTCGCCTCGGCCATGCCCTGATTGCGCAGCGGGAAGGCGAGGTTATCGAACACGGTCATGGTGTCGTAGACCACCGGAAACTGGAAAACCTGGGCGATATTGCGCTTCTCCGGCGTCAGGTCGTTGACCGCTTTGCCGTCGAACAGCACGTGGCCCTGCGAGGGGCTGAGCAGGCCGGAAATGATGTTGAGCAAGGTCGACTTGCCGCAACCCGACGGGCCGAGCAAGGCATAGGCGCCGCCCTGCTCCCAGACGTGGTCCATTTCGCGGATCGCGTAATCCTCCGCGCCGCTCGGGGTTTTGCTGTAGCTGTGGGCGAGGTGTTGCAAACGGATTTCGGCCATCAGGCAACCCTCGCGACGCGCCGGCCCGGTGCTTGCACCAGACGGCCCTGCGCATCGAAAACGAACAGTTTGTGGGTCGGGATGTAAATGCGGATCGGCGCATCGACGTCGTATTCGTGAACCCCGGGCAGGTGCAGCACCAGCAGGAAATGCTCGTTGCGCACGTGCAGGAAGGTTTCCGAGCCGCTGATTTCGGCGACTTCAACGGTGACGGCCAGTTCGAGGTCGTCATCGTTGCTCGGCACCAGCGAGATGTGGCTGGGGCGCACACCGAAGCGGAACTCGCCCTCGCCCACCGGGCGCAGATCGACGTTCAACGGGAAGTGCACGAAGTTGGCGAAACTGACTTCGTTACCGGCGATGCGCCCGGGCATCAGGTTGATCGGCGGCTCGGAAAACAATTCGGCGGCGAGCACGGTTTGCGGCTGGTGGTAAACCGAGGTCGACGGGCCGCTCTGGATTACCCGGCCCTCGTGAAGAATCGTCGTGGTCCCGCCGAGAGCCAGCGCTTCATTGGGTTCGGTGGTGGCGTAAATGGCGATGGTGTGGCGCGCCTTGAACAGCTCGCGCATTTCCTGACGCAGCTCTTCGCGCAGTTTGTAGTCGAGGTTGACCAGCGGCTCATCGAACAGAATCAGCTCGGCGTCCTTGACCAGCGCGCGGGCCATGGCGGTGCGCTGCTGTTGGCCGCCAGAGAGTTCCAGCGGATAGCGCTGCAGAAACTTCTCGATGCGCAGCATCTTCGCGGTTTCCTGCACTTTGCTATGGATGATGTCTTTTGACACTCCGGCCTGGCGCAGCGGCGAGGCGATGTTCTCGAACACGGTCATGGTCGGGTAGTTGATGAACTGTTGATAGACCATCGACACGTTGCGCAGGCGCACCGGGCGTTGGGTGACGTCGACGCCGTTCATCAGGATGCGGCCGCTGTCGGGTTTATCCAGACCGGCCATCAAACGCATGAGGCTGGTTTTGCCGGACAGGGTGCGGCCGAGCAAAACGTTGAAGGATCCGGGTTCGAATTGCAGGCACGCATCGTCGATCCAGGTCTGGCCCTCGACGGTACGGCTGACGTGCTCCAGGGTGAGTGACATGGCTCGGCCTTTTTATTATTGGAGTCAAGCGACCTGTGCACGGGAGCGAGTTTCGTGCCAGAAATGGCAAGTGGTTGATTTGTCGTGAAAATCGTTGAAAGCGCGGGGATTGGGCGTTCATTGCTGAACACATTTGAACAGTTGGGCGATTGACAATGAACAATAGTGAACAACACTCTACGGACTGCTCACGCTCCCTGTAGGAGCTGCCGAAGGCTGCGATCTTTTGATCTTGTTTTTTAAAGTCAAAGTCAAAAGATCGCAGCCTTCGGCAGCTCCTACAGGGGATCGCATAAAAATAATAAGAATGCTGCATCAGAGGCCCACTGCCATGGCCGCACCCGCCCCGCCGCTGTCCCACGACGCGATCGTCCAGACTTCCTGGCAACGTTGTCGCGCGTTCGGTCTCGATCACCAGAGCACGCCGGCCTTCGATCAGTTGCCCGCCGCCGGCATTGCGCAGTTGCTCGACAGCCATCATTCACTGGTGCAGACCACGCACCAGGAAGTCCTGCCCTATTACGAAAACATCCTCAGCAATTCCAACTGCCTGATCATGCTCGCCGACAATCAGGGCCAAGTCCTGACCTCGTGGGGCACGCAACGCTTTATCGAGCCGAATCTGGCACGGGGCTTTCAGGCCGGGGCGAGCTGGGTGGAGCGCACCAGCGGCACCAACGCGATCGGCACGGCACTGGCCTGTGAACAAGCCGTGCACATCGAACACGACGAACATTTCCTCAAGGCCAACCGCTTCATGACCGGTTCCGCCGCGCCGATTTTCGACGCCGAGCGCAAGGTGATCGCGGTGCTCGACGTGTCCAGCGACAGCTACCTGCCGCCCTCGCACACCCTGGGCATGGTCAAGATGATGAGCCAGACCGTAGAGAACCGGCTGATCCTCAACCTGTTCCATGGCCAGCACTTTCAACTGACCTTCAACACCGGGTTGAACAACCTCGACAGTCAGTGGGCCGGGTTGCTGATCTTTGATGAAAGCGGGCAAGTGCTGTCGGCCAATCGCCGTGCCGATAATCTGCTCGGCGTGCGTTTGTCGCGTGTCAGCGTTGAGAGCCTGTTCAAAGTGGCGCTGCTGGAATTGATCAATCAGCCCGACGGGTTGCCGTTTGCCTTGCAGAGCTCTGGGCGTAACCGTTTTCAATGCTTGTTGAAGCGGCCGAAACAGGCGTCGATTCAACCGCGCGTTTTTGCGGCTGAACCGAAAACTGCCGCGCCCACCGCCATCAGTCTCAACACTCTGCACTTCGGCGACAGTCGCGTTGAAAAAGCCGTGCGGCAGGCGGAACGGTTACTGGAGAAAGACATTCCGTTGCTGATCCACGGCGAAACCGGGGTCGGCAAGGAAGTCTTTGTCAAAGCCCTGCATCAGGCCAGCTCACGGAGCAAACAGGCATTCATCGCCGTGAACTGTGCGGCGATCCCCGCCGAACTGGTCGAGTCGGAACTATTCGGCTACGAGAAAGGCGCGTTCACCGGTGCCAACCAGAAAGGCAGCATCGGCCTGATTCGCAAGGCTGATAAAGGCACGTTGTTTCTTGATGAAATTGGTGACATGCCGCTGCCGACGCAAGCGCGTTTATTGCGGGTGTTGCAGGAGCGCTGTGTGCAGCCGGTGGGCAGCAGCGAGTTGTTCCCGGTGGACTTGCGGATTATCTCGGCGACTAACCGATCTTTACGCGAACAGGTGCAATTGGGCAGGTTTCGTGAGGACTTGTACTACCGCATTGGCGGGCTGACGCTGGAACTGCCACCGCTGCGCGAGCGCAGTGATAAACAAGCGTTGTTCAAACGGTTATGGGAACAGCATCGTGAGCCGACGCAATGGGCGGGATTGAGTCGTGAAGTGCTGGAGTTGTTCGAACGGCATCCATGGCCGGGGAATTTGCGCCAAGTCAGCAGCGTGATGCAGGTGGCGCTGGCGATGGCCGAGGAACAGCCGGTAAGGCCTGAGCATTTGCCGGATGATTTTTTTGTCGATCTGGAGATGGAGCCGGTGGAGAGCGCGCAGCCGCTGGGCCTGGATTTAAATGATGTTGAGGCGTTGAACCGGGAGTTGAAGGCGGCCGGGGGGAATATTTCTCATCTGGCACGCAGGCTTGGGGTGAGCCGCAATACTCTCTACAAGCGGTTGCGGCAGATTGAAGGTTGAGTGAACCCCACTCCCCTCATCGGAACGCCGCCCGCCTATCCCTCTCCTCCAGGAGAGGGAGCTGACCGAGGTGTCTGGCGCTGGAGATCGACCTGAAACATCGTGGCGATTATGGATTCGGTGCAAATCGCTCAGGTCGGTGTATCTCGTGAGCATCCGCCATTCAGTCCCCTCTCCTGGGGGAGAGGGCTAGGGTGAGGGCAAAAATTCCGGATCGACCTGCACAGCCGAAGCCGCCTCCAATGTGCGCAACCCCACCAGCACGACCACCACCATCATCAACCCTGCGCCAATCGCCACGCCGAATCCCGCTCGCGCGCCGTATGCATCGATAACCAACCCCGCCAGCATGCCGCCCAGCGCAACGCCAATGCTGATGCCGGTGGTCATCCACGTCAGCCCTTCGGTGATCCGCGACGGCGGGATGATGATCGTCCCCAGCTTCATGACCACGACCATCGTTGGCGCAAACGAAATGCCGGCAATAAACAGCGTCCCTGACAGGACGTAAACATCCGCCGCAAAAATCGGCAATACACCGGTGAACGCCGTGACCAGGATCCCGATCAGGAACTGTTTTTCGATCGCCAGCGAAACCCTCATCGCGCCGAACGTCAGGCCCGCCACCAGTGAACCGAACGCATAGGCGGCGAGGATAAAGGTCGCCGACGCTGGCCAGCCTTGCGCATTGGCGAACGCCACGACGGCAACATCGATTGCTCCACCGATAACGCCCATCGCCAACAACGCGAGGACAATGGTGCGAACGCCGGGGATCAGCAAGGTCGAGCCGCCATGGCTGGCCTGGCCCACGACAACCTTGGGTTCCGTCTGGCGTTGCAGGAGGAACGCCGTCACTCCGACGGCCAGCAACCCGACCGCGACCAGTGGCCCGGCCTCGGCGAAAAAACTCACGCTCAAGCCGATCGCCAGTGGCGGACCGACGATGTAAGCCATTTCGGTGAGGACCGTGTCCAGCGAGAACGCCGTATGCAATTGCGGTTTGCCCCGGAACAACTGCGTCCAGCGCGCGCGGATCATCGACGGCATGCTCGGCATCGTCCCCGCCAGCGCGGCCAGAACGAAGAGCAACGCGGCGGGTGCACGCAAATAGACGGCGATGATCAGCGCCAGCAACATGCCAATGCTGAACGCCGTGACGACAGGCAGCACGCGACTCTGGCCATGTTGATCGACCCGTTTCGAGATGTGCGGGCCGAGCAGCGCATTGGCGAGGGTGAACGTACCGGCGACGGCACCGGCCAGCCAGTACACACCGGTTTGCTCAACCAGCATGGTGATGATGCCAATGCCGATCATTGCCTGCGGCAACCGCGCAATAGAACTCGCGAGCACTAACCCCGTGGCGCCGGGCGTTGTTAGCAGTTCGCGATAGTGATTAGCCATGGTGTCTCCCTTCCAGAATCGTCGCTGCTCAGCATCCCGCTGAACGCGTTGCCGACATCAAGACCTACGCGAACATCAAAAGCAACCCTCACCCCAGCCCTCTCCCGGAGGGAGAGGGAGTCGACCGAGGTGTCTGGCGTTGTACATCGACCTGACAGATTGTGTCGATTATGGATTCGGAGAAAAACTTTCAGGTCGATGTATTCTTGAACATCCCCCATTCAGTCCCCTCTCCCGGAGGTAGAAGGTGCCGACCGAGGTGACTGGCGTTGTACATCGACCTGACAGATTGTGTCGATTATGGATTCGGCAAACATCGTTCAAGTCGGCGTATCTCGCGAACATCCCCCATTCAGTCCCCTCTCCCTCTGGGAGAGGGTTAGGGTGAGGGGCTCTTTTACGCGCCCAAACAAAAACCCGCACAAGGCGGGTTTTGTTGATCGTTCCCACGCTCCGCGTGGGAATGCAGCCCGGGACGCTCTGCGTCCCTGATCATCAGTCAGCCAGACGCCAGGTCGTGCCACCCTTGCCGTCTTCCAGCACCACGCCCATCGCCGTCAGCTGATCACGGATACGATCGGACTCAGCCCAATCCTTACCCGCACGCGCCGCCAGACGCGCGGCAATCAGCGCATCCACTTCAGCCGCATCGACACGCCCTTCGGCGCCGGCCTGCAGGAAGTCATCGGCTTCGAGCTGCAACACACCCAACACACTCGCCAGTTCTTTCAGACGTGCCGCCAGACCCGCCGCTGCGTCGAGATCGCTCTCACGCAGACGGTTGATCTCACGCACCATCTCGAACAGCACCGCACAGGCTTCCGGCGTGCCGAAGTCGTCGTTCATCACCGTGGTGAAACGCTCGACGAAGGCTTCGCCGCCCGCCGGCGCCACGGTCGGCAGGCCTTTCAACGCGTGGTAGAAACGCTCCAGTGCGCCCTTGGCGTCCTTGAGGTTATCTTCCGAGTAGTTGATCGCGCTGCGGTAGTGGCTCGACACCAGCAGGTAACGCACGACTTCCGGGTGGTACTTGTCGAGCACGTCGCGAATGGTGAAGAAGTTGTTCAAGGACTTGGACATCTTCTCGCCATTGATACGGATCATGCCGCAATGCATCCACGCGTTGGCGTAGGTCTTGCCGGTGGCCGCTTCGCTCTGGGCGATTTCGTTTTCGTGGTGCGGGAACTCGAGGTCGCTGCCGCCGCCATGAATATCGAAGGTCTCACCGAGGCAGCAGGTGGACATCACCGAGCACTCGATGTGCCAGCCCGGACGCCCGGCGCCCCACGGCGACTCCCAGCTTGGCTCGCCCGGCTTGACGCCTTTCCACAGGACGAAGTCCAGCGGATCTTCCTTGGCTTCATCGACCTCGATCCGCGCACCGATGCGCAGGTCTTCGATCTTCTTGCGCGACAGCTTGCCGTAGCCCATGAACTTGCCGACGCGGTAGTACACGTCGCCATTGCCCGGGGCGTAGGCGTAACCCTTGTCGATCAAGGTCTGGATCATCGCGTGCATGCCCGGAATGTGATCCGTGGCGCGCGGTTCCATGTCCGGCTTCTTGATGTTCAGGCGCGCTTCGTCTTCGTGCATTGCGGCGATCATGCGCTCGGTCAACGCTTCGAACGATTCACCGTTCTCGTTGGCGCGGTTGATGATCTTGTCGTCGATGTCGGTGATGTTGCGCACGTAGGTCAGGTCGTAACCGCTGAAGCGCAACCAGCGGGTCACCAGGTCGAACGCGACCATGCTGCGGCCGTGGCCGAGGTGGCAGTAGTCGTACACGGTCATCCCGCAGACGTACATGCGCACCTTGTTGCCATCGAGCGGCTTGAAGACTTCTTTGCTCTTGGTGAGCGTGTTGTAAATCGTCAGCACTTTTAATTTCCTTGACGCTGAATCACTGGCCCCACGAATCACGCAGGGTCACGGTACGGTTGAATACCGGCTGACCTGGTTTCGAGTCCTTCAAATCGGCAACGAAGTAGCCTTCGCGCTCGAACTGGAAACGGTCTTCCGGCTGTGCATTGCCAAGCGATGGCTCCGCACGACAACCGGTGAGTACCTGCAGCGAATCAGGGTTGATGTTGTCGAGGAAACTCGCGCTGTCTTCAGCCTTCTCAGGGTTCGGAGAGCGGAACAGACGATCGTACAGACGCACTTCGCACTCGATGCTGGCCGCGGCCGGCACCCAGTGAATCACGCCTTTGACCTTGCGGCCTTCAGGGTTCTTGCCCAGCGTTTCCGGATCGTACGAGCAACGCAGTTCGACGATGTTGCCATCGGCGTCCTTGATCGCTTCGTCGGCACGGATCACGTAGCTGCCGCGCAGACGCACTTCGCCATTCGGCTCCAGGCGCTTGTAGCCCTTCGGTGGCTCTTCCATGAAGTCGTCACGGTCGATGTAGATTTCACGGGCAAACGGCAGCTTGCGCACGCCGAGTTCTTCTTTCTGAGGATGGCGCGGCAGTTCGAGGTTCTCGACCTGGTCTTGCGGGTAGTTGGTGATCACGACTTTCAACGGACGCAGCACGCACATGGCACGTGGGGCGTTCGCGTCGAGGTCCTGACGGATGCTGAACTCGAGCATGCCGAAGTCGACCACACCGTCGGAACGGTTGGTGCCGATCATGTCGCAGAAGTTGCGGATCGACGCCGGCGTGTAACCACGGCGGCGGAAGCCCGACAGCGTGGACATGCGCGGATCGTCCCAGCCATTGACGTGTTTCTCGTCCACAAGCTGCTTGAGCTTGCGCTTGCTGGTGATGGTGTAGTTGAGGTTCAGACGGCTGAACTCGTACTGACGCGGGTGCGCTGGCACTGGCAATGCGTCGAGGAACCACTCGTACAGCGGACGATGGCTTTCGAATTCCAGGGTGCAGATCGAGTGGGTAATGCCTTCGATGGCGTCCGACTGACCGTGGGTAAAGTCGTAGTTCGGGTAGATGCACCACTTGTCACCGGTCTGGTGGTGATGCGCGTGACGGATGCGGTACATGATCGGGTCACGCAGGTTCATGTTCGGCGAGGCCATGTCGATCTTCGCGCGCAGCACGCGGGCGCCGTCCGGGAACTCACCGGCACGCATGCGGGCGAACCAGTCGAGGTTCTCTTCTACCGAACGGTCGCGGAACGGGCTGTTCTTGCCTGGCTCGGTCAGACTGCCACGGTATTCCTTGGCCTGCTCCGGGGTCAGGTCGTCGACGTAGGCCTTGCCGGCCTTGATCAGCTCCACCGCCCAGTCGTGCAACTGGTCGAAATACTGCGAGGCGTAGCGCACTTCGCCGGACCACTCGAAGCCCAGCCATTTGACGTCAGCTTCGATCGCGTCGATGTATTCCTGGTCTTCCTTGGCCGGGTTGGTGTCGTCGAAACGCAGGTGCGTAACGCCGCCGAACTCCTGGGCAAGGCCGAAGTTCACGCAGATCGACTTGGCGTGGCCGATGTGCAGGTAGCCGTTGGGCTCAGGCGGGAAACGGGTGACGATCTGGGTGTGCTTGCCCGAGTCCAGGTCTGCCTGGATGATCGGCCGCAGGAAATTGACCGGCACGGCAGGGCCGGACTTGGCATTCGAGGTAGGGTCGACAGTGGGCTTGCTCATAGGATCCTTGACTTACATGTGCGCGGCCGCAGAGGGGGCCAGACAAAACAAAGCCGCTATCATAGCCGATGCTGTCAAGGGGCTGACAGAGCACGGCCTATAAAGGAGCGCATTTAATCGCCGGGAATTGAAAAACAGCCTCGAAATTCGCGCCTGTCACGCTAAACTGCGCACCTTGGCCCATGGGCTGAACCGGTAACGGGCCGAAATGTCCCATTACCCACGAATTCCTTATAAAGAGTAGCGATCATGACTCAAGTCAAACTGACCACCAACTACGGCGACATCGTCATCGAACTGGACGCGGAAAAAGCGCCGATCACCGCTGCCAACTTCCTCGAATACGTTAAAAACGGTCACTACGAGAACGTGGTATTCCACCGCGTGATCAAGGGCTTCATGATCCAGGGCGGCGGTTTCGAGCCTGGCATGCAAGAAAAGAAAGACAAGCGCCCAAGCATTCAGAACGAAGCCGACAACGGCCTGAAGAACGAGAAGTACACCCTGGCCATGGCTCGCACCATGGACCCGCATTCGGCCTCGGCGCAGTTCTTCATCAACGCCACCAACAACAGCTTCCTCAACCACACCGCCAAGACCGCTCAGGGCTGGGGCTACGCCGTATTCGGTAAAGTGGTTGCCGGCACTGAGGTTGTCGACAAGATCGAAGGTGTTGCCACTACCTCCAAGGCCGGTCACCAGGACGTGCCAAAAGACGACGTGATCATCGAGAAAGCCGAGATCATCGAAGCGTGATATTGCTGATTTCAGACTTGCATCTGGAAGAGGAGCGCCCGGACATTACCCGGGCGTTTCTGGATTTGCTCGCCGGACGCGCCCGCTCGGCGAGTGCGTTGTACATCCTCGGCGACTTCTTCGAAGCATGGATTGGCGACGACGCCATGACACCCTTCCAGCGCTCCATCTGCCAGGCCCTGCGCGAATTGAGCGACAGCGGCACGGCGATCTTTCTGATGCACGGCAATCGCGACTTCATGCTCGGCAAGGCCTTTTGCAAGCAGGCCGGCTGTACGCTATTGAAGGACCCGAGTGTCGTGCAGTTTTATGGCGAGCCGGTGCTGTTGATGCACGGCGACAGCCTCTGCACCCGCGACGTCGGCTATATGAAGCTGCGTCGCTATCTGCGCAATCCGGTCACCCTGTTCATCCTGCGCAACCTGCCGCTGAGCAGCCGTCATAAGCTGGCGCGCAAACTGCGCAGCGAGAGTAAGGCCCAGACGCGGATGAAGGCCAATGACATCGTTGATGTCACGCCGGAGGAAATTCCGCGGATCATGCAGGCATTTGGCGTGAAAACCCTGATTCACGGGCACACCCACCGCCCGGCGATTCACAAGCTGCAGCTCGGTGAGCAGGCGGCGAAGCGCATTGTGCTGGGGGATTGGGATCGTCAGGGTTGGGCGTTGCAGGTGGATGAGAGCGGGTATGCCTTGGCACCGTTTGACTTCGCCCCGCCGCTGGCTTTGCCGCACGGCTGAAGATCGCTACCCCCTCACCCCAGCCCTCTCCCCCAGGGGGGCGAGGGGGAAAGGGAGCCGATCTTCATGGCTTTCAAGACCTGAGTTCGACTCGATATCTCAGGTCGGCGTACCTCGAAAGCAACCCGCGGTCAGTCCCCTCTCCCCCTGGGAGAGGGTTAGGGTGAGGGGCTTTTGACCTTAGTGCCCGGACGCCGCCGGCCCTGCCTTAGCAGCAAACGGCGGCTTCGCCAGCCACACAATCAGAATCAACCCCATAAAACCCCAGCCCAACAGCGTGAAGTAATCCACGGTGGAGAGCATGTACGCCTGGCTCGTCAGAATCTGATCCATCTGCGCATAAGCCGATTGGCTCGCGCCGCCCAAATGATTCAAGGTCTCACGAGTCGCCGGCTCGAAGGTGCTGATGCTTTCACTCATGTACGCATGATGTTGATCGGCCCGACGAATCCAGATCCACGTGGTCAGCGACGCCGCAAAACTACCGCCCAACGTCCGCAGGAACGTCGCAAGACCGGCACCATCGGCAATCTGGCTTGGCGGCAGATCCGACATCAGGATGCTCAGGGTCGGCATGAAGAACAGCGCCACGCCAATGCCCATGAACAGCTGCACCAAAGCGATGTGCTGGAAGTCCACCTCGTTGGTGAAACCGGCGCGCATGAAGCAGCTCAAGCCAATCGCCAGAAACGCCAGCCCGGCCAGCAAACGCAGGTCGAACTTGTTCGCGTACTTGCCGACAAACGGCGACAGCAGCACCGGCAGAATGCCGATCGGCGCCACCGCCAGACCAGCCCAGGTCGCGGTGTAGCCCATTTGCGTCTGCAACCATTGTGGCAGGATCAGGTTGATGCCGAAGAACCCGGCGTAACCCAGCACCAACACCAGCGTGCCGATGCGGAAGTTGCGGTAGGCGAACAGCCGCAGGTTGACCACCGGATGCTGGTCGGTCATTTCCCAAATGACGAACACGGCCAGGGCGATCACCGAAATCGCCGCGCCGATGATGATGAAGTTCGACTCGAACCAATCCAGATCATTGCCCTTGTCGAGGATCACCTGCAAGGCGCCAACACCGATGATCAGTGTGATCAGACCGACGTAATCCATCGGCTGACGGCTGGTTTCCACCGGACGTTTGGCCAGCTGCGAGCGCACCACCATCACCGCGAAAATACCGATCGGTACGTTGATAAAGAAGATCCACGGCCAGCTGTAGCTGTCGGTAATCCAGCCACCGAGAATCGGCCCGGCAATGGGCGCGACCACCGTGACCATCGCCAGCAACGCCAGGGCCATGCCGCGCCTGGCGGGGGGATACACGGCGATCAACAGGGTTTGCGTCATCGGGTACAACGGCCCGGCGACCAAGCCTTGCAGCACGCGGAAGCCGATCAATTCCGGCATCGACGTCGAGATACCGCAGAGAAACGAGGCCAGCACGAACAGCATGGTGGCCCAGAGGAACAGCTTCACTTCGCCGAAACGGCGGCTGAGCCAACCGGTCAGCGGCAGCGCAATCGCGTTGCTCACGGCGAACGAAGTGATCACCCAGGTGCCCTGCTCCGAACTCACCCCCAGGTTGCCGGAAATCGTCGGCAGCGCCACGTTGGCGATGGTGGTGTCGAGCACTTGCATGAACGTCGCCAGCGACAGGCCGATGGTGCTGAGCAACAGGCTGGGCGGCGTGAAAGAGGCGTTATTGCTCATTGTGAATCCTATGAAACCAAGTTGACGCCGCGTGCTGATGAACACCGCGACCCCTGTGGGAGCGAGCTTGCTCGCGAAGGCGGTGTACCAGACAAATCAACGGCGAATGACACTCCGCTTTCGCGAGCAAGCTCGCTCCCACAAGGGGCAGTGCCAAAGTCACGATTCAGCGTTGCGCGGTTTTGCTCACCGCAGCGCTGTTGTCGTGGATCAGCTGCGCAATCATCGCGTCGGCTTCAGCCAGTTGACGGTCGTAGACGTTGGTGCTGAACGAGGCTTTTTGCGGCGGTTGCTGCGCCAGCACCGGACCGCTCTGGTCGTGCAAATTCACTTCAACATTGGTCGACAGACCGACGCGCAGCGGGTGCTTGGCCAGTTCTTCGGCGTTGATGTGGATACGCACCGGCACACGCTGAACAATCTTGATCCAGTTACCGGTGGCATTCTGCGCCGGCAACAAGGCAAACGCGCTACCGGTACCCGCACCGAGGCTGTCGACGGTGCCGCTGTATTTAACGTCGCTGCCGTAGATGTCGGATTCGATGTCGACCGGCTGACCGATGCGCATGTCACGCAGTTGGGTTTCCTTGAAGTTGGCGTCGATCCACAGTTGATCCAGCGGAATCACCGCCATCAACGCCGTGCCCGGCTGCACACGCTGGCCGAGTTGCACGGTGCGTTTGGCCACGTAACCGGTCACTGGCGCGATCAAGGTACTGCGGGCATTGGTCAGGTAAGCCTGGCGCAGATCGGCAGCCGCCGACATCACGTCCGGGTGCGACGACACCACGGTGTCATCGACCAGTGCGCTGGTGGTTTTCAGCTGTTGTTTGGCATTGGCCAGGGCGTTTTGCGCCGAGGTCAGATCATCGCGAGCGTGGGACAGTTCTTCCTGAGAAATCGCCCCGCCAGCGGCAAGGTTTTTCCGCCGGTTGAAGTTGTCCTGAGCCTTCTGCACTTCGGCCTGCTGCGCGTTGACCTGGGCTTTCATGCCATCAACGTTGCTGTACAAGCCGCGCACCTGACGCACGGTGCGCGCCAGTTTCGCCTGCGCACTTTGCAGGCCGACTTCGGCGTCGTTCGGGTCGAAGTTGATCAGCACCTGGCCTTCGTGAACCAGATCGCCATCGTCAGCACCGATGCTGACCACGGTGCCGGTCACCAGCGGGGTGATTTCCACGACGTTACCGTTGACGTAGGCGTCATCGGTGCTTTCGTTAAAGCGCCCGATGAACTCGTGATACGCCCAGACGCCGGCGCAGGCGAGTGCAACCACAACGGCCAGCACCAACAGCATGACTTTGCGTTTGCGCGGGTTGCCGGTGTCCGGGGTGTTGCCTTGAGCTTGGGTGTTTTCGGCAGTGGCCATGACAATTACCTTGAATTAGTTGTGCGGCGTGGCTGGGGTGGCGTTGGCTGCGGTCAGGGTTTCACCCTGGAAGCCGCCGCCCAGCGCTTGCATCAGTTGAATCGACAGGTCGATCTGCTCGGCATTGAGGTTGGCCAGCTGACGCTGGGCCTGCAGCAATTGCTGCTCGATGCTGAGCACGTCCAGGTAGTTGCCGATGCCGGAACCGTAACGCTGGACGACGGTGTTGTAAGAATCCTGAGCAATGTCGGTGGCGTGCTGCTGCGCGCCGATCTGCCGACCGATGTCACGCAGCTGGTTGATCGTGTCGCTGACATCGCCCAGTGCTTTCACCAGACTTTTGTTGTACTGCGCCACCGCCAGATCGTAATCAGCGTCGCGCGCATCGAGGTTGGCGCGCAGGCGGCCGCCGTCGAAAATCGGCACCGAAATGGTTGGGGCAATGTTGAAGAAGCGACTGGCCGAACCGAACATCGCGTCACCCAACAAGGATTCGGCACCGGCCGAGGCCGTGAGGTTCAAGTTGGGATAGAACTGAGTCTTCGCCGAGTCGATGTCTTTGCTCGCCGCTTCGACGCGCCACCGCGCGGCGACCAGATCCGGGCGACGACCGAGCAGTTCCGCCGGCAACACCGATGGCACAGCCACAGCACTGGCTTGCAGGACTTTCGGCCGGGCAATTTCGCTGCCGCGATCCGGGCCTTTGCCGAGCAGCACGGCCAGAGCGATCTTGGCGCTGTTCAGGCGTTTTTCCGCGTCGATCAGGCTGGCTTCGGAAGTGGCTTCCAGACTTTGCGTTTGCTGGAATTGGTACTGACTGTCGATACCGGAACTGAGGCGACGCTGGCTCAAGTCGAGCATCTGCTTGGTGCGCTTGAGATCGTCATTGGCCAGGTCATAAACGATATGGGCCTGACCGAGATCGCTGTAAGCGCGAGCCACATCAGCGGCGAGGGTCAACTGTGCCGCCTGACGGTCGACTTCGGCGGCGCGGGCCTGACCGAGTGCAGCTTCCCAGGCATCGCGGTGGCCGCCCCACAGGTCGAAGTTGTAATTGAAGCCGGCGCTGACGTTACGCACGGTGGCGTAGGCATCGCCCTGCCCCAACGGGTCCTGATCCTTGGCCAGGCGCGAACGGCTGATGCCGGCGCTGGCATCGAGAGTCGGATAACGGGCGGCGTCGGCGGCATACGCGGCGGCGCTGGCCTGATGGGCACGGGCTTCAGCGATTTGCATGTCCGGGCTGTCGTGCAGGGCTTCGCGAATCAGACCGTCGAGTTGCGGGTCACCAAGGCTGGTCCACCAGTCGCTTTTCGGCCACGCGGCCGGCGACAGGGTCACGCCGTTGAGGGACTGGCCGACCTTCAGGCTTTTCGCATCAAGGTTCTGGCCATGGGTGTCGAGGCCACTGTAGTTGGCGCAACCGGCGAGGATCATCGCCGACAGCACCAGTGTCAGGCTGCTGCGCAAGGTTTTACCGCTCATTGTGTTCACCTAACCGCTGGATAGTGATCGGGTCACCGGCTGCCAGCAGAATTTTCTTGAGGATGTATTCCAGGGTCTTCAACTCGTCCGAAGTGACGGCGCCCGCCAGTTCATTCATCGCATCGGCGCCGATGTGCGGCAGGCGATCAGCCAGTTGCTGGCCTTGCTCGGTCAGCTTGAGCTGGACTTGGCGACGATCGCCTTCGCTGCGTTGGCGAGCGAGGAAACCTTTCTGCTCCAGACGATCGAGCATGCGCGTCATCGAACCGCTGTCGAGCGACAAATGCCGGCACAGCTCGGCCGGGGTGTCGACGCCGAACTGGGCCATGATGATCAACACCTTGAACTGCGCGGCAGTGATGCCGTGGGGTTCCATGTGGGTGTCGATGATCCTGTCCTTGAGCAGCGCGGCACGGCCAAGCAACAGGCCGAGATGGCAATGTTTGAATTCGTCCGGGGTGAAATGCTTCATTTGCTCACCTAATAACTGCCTAGGCAGTGAATGTATGTCGAGATGTTACTGCCTAGGCAGCGAATGTCAACGAAATAGTTAGGAGGCTTGGTAATTAGTTGACCAATGGAGGGGGATTTGTTGCGCACGCACTGACGCCTTCGCGAGCAGGCTCGCTCCCACAGGGATCTCCATCAGGCACAAACTCTGTGCCAATCAGAGATCCAATGTGGGAGCGAGCCTGCTCGCGAAGACCGCGACTCGGTACAGGATCAATCAGGATTCGTCGGAAGGATGCACAGATGGCGGTTGCACCGGATGCACCTCCCGCCCGCGCAAGGCAGTCGCCACGTACCCAAAAGCACGCTTGGTCACCGCATACATGCTGTGCCAGCCCGGCGGTGCGGGCTCGATGGCAGCATGCAACGCTCGCGCATAATCGAGCACCAGCCCGGGCGTCCAGGCCATCACCTCGGCGCGCTTGCGCACTTGTGCGGCGACCCAGAACTCGGGGCTGAAGATGACTCGGGCAAAGTCGAGCATGCTCGAATGCCCGCGGTTCATCGCCCCTTCAAGGGCGGCTTCGAGGCTATGGGCGACGGCGCTGGAACAATTGCGACTGGTCAGGTTGTACGTGCTGTTCTGCCGATACTCAGACCAGAATGCTTGCAGGCGCCGGGCATCGTAATGGGCAAAACTGACCTGCAGCGAAGACGGGCACCAATCAGCCACCTCGCCGGCATAGTCAGGCAAAAACCGGCCGGCGACATCGTTGTTCGGCGTCGCCCGCAGCAAACGGACGAAATCCCCCGCCGAACGATCGATGTCGTCCTGCGGGTAATGGCTGATGTAGATGTCCGGGCCACACTCCAATGCCGCATGACCGGCGGAGATCACGCCATTGATGTCGACTGCCGCGATATAGCGGTTGAGCAGGCGGTTGCGCACCAGGGTGTCATCCACGGTGCCGCTGGGGGTCCAGACATGAATCACCAGCGCGGCGCTGCTGGCCGGCGCAGTCCCGGCCGGGCTGGTCAACGGCGGCTGGTGCTTGAAGCGCACCGCTTGGCGCAACAAAGCGCAGCCCGAGAGAAACAGACTCATGCCAATGCAGAACGGCACAGTGCCCTTATAAAGCGTCGGATACGGTTCGAGGATAAACACGCCAAAGCCGATTTCGAACAACCCCGCCAGCAGCGACACGTGCCAACCGACAAAGCGCACCACCACCGCAGCCGCCAGCCGAAAGATCCCATCGATGATAAAAGCCCCGCCAAACAGCACCGCCAGAATCAGCCCGGCAGCATGTTGCCGGTCGACGATCAGCAACCCCAGCAAGAGAAAAACCAACCCTCGCGCTTTACGCAGGGCAGCGGCGGTTCCGGTCTGCGGTGCCGGCACCAGCAGCAGGATCAGGGCTTCCAGTAACAACAGATAGCCGAAAAGATGCAGCGGAAAATACAAAACACCGTCCAGCGCATCAATGAAGATGCCCACACCGGCCGCGCCCCAGACAACGCCCGTCAGCGCCAGCGCGGACCAACGCTTGCGGACAAAGTCGTGACCGAGCAAGACCATACTCAAGCGGACCATAGGCGTCTCTGTTCTCTTCGGGCAGCCGCCAACCACGCAGCTTTCAAGTTGCGCTGAGTCTAATCCATTCTGCAAAAGCCGGATCGCAGCGTTGCGACCCGGCTATGGGAAACGCGCGTCAGAAATCGCGCTTGTAGAAGATATCCAGCGAACTGGCCACGCCACTGGCGGCCTCGACATACACCTTCTTGCTCAGCTTGTAGCGCAGGGCAATGGTGTTGGCCGGTTCGAACACGCCAACGCCATAACGCAAACTGAGTTTCTCGGAAATATTGCCGCTCGCCACCACGCTGGTGGTGTTGCCGCTGCCTTGCGTATCGAGCTGGAAATCCTGAATCCCCAGATCCTTGGCCAGGCTGCTGGTGACTCCCGAACTGCCCATCAAGCCCAGACCCAATGCCGCTTGCGCAAGCATGTTGTTATCTTCGCCGTTGGTGCTCAGCGGACGACCGAGCACCAGATAGGACAGCGCCTGCTCCTGACTCATCGCCGGCTCCGAGAAGATCTGCGTGGTCGGCTGCTCGGCACTGCCGCTCAGGCGAATACCGGCGATCACATCGTCAGTCTGGCGAATCGCTTCGATGTCCAGATACGGCTGATCGATTGGGCCGGCGAACAGCAGACGTGCACGGCGTACCGACAAACGCTGGCCGTAGGCACTGTAGCGACCATCGTTGAGCCACAGTTCACCACGGGTGTCCATGTTGTCGCCAATGTGCACATGACCTTGCACATTGGCGGTCAGACCAAATCCGGCGAAGGCCAGTTTGTCTTCACCCACGACCACGTCGATGTCCATTTTCATCGCCAGCGGTGGTTTGCCCTCTTCGGTCTGCGCACCGACGATGATCGTGTCATCGGAGACTTTTACCGTTGATGGCGGCAATTCACGCACGGTGATTTCGCCTCTGGGCACCTGCACTTTGCCGGCGATTTTCAGCTCGTCGCCGGCCATGGAAATCTTCAGGTCCGGCGCCACTTCAAGTTTCGCGTACGGCTCGACGGTGACCGGCAATTGTGTGCCTTTCAAAGCCAGATCAACCACCAGCGCCTGGCCCCAGGCGACGTTACCGGTCAGGCTGCCCTGCCCGCTCTTGCCACTTTTCCAGCCGCCGTCGAGGCGCACCGTTTCGCCGGCGATCACGGCGGTAAGTTGCAGATTCTGTAGTTCCATCGGCAACTCGGCACCGGACACTTCGCCGTCGCTGAGCTGCACCGTGCCGTTGACCAGCGGCGCCAGCAACCCGCCGGAAATCGTGCCGCTGCCATTCAGGCGCCCGGTGAGTTTCTCGACCATCGGCACAAACGGCCGCGCCACCGACAAGTCCAGCCCGGAGAGACGGAACGAGCCGCTCAACGGTTTGTTTTTCGGCAATGGATTGAGCTGCGCCTGCACCAGCAACTCGCCGAGTTTGCCGCCGACGAAATTCAGTTCGGTGTCGACGCGTTTGGGCGTCAGTTTGCTGGTGAGCTTCAGCGTCTGGTACGGAAAGTCCAGCCACTGATCCTTTTCCTTCATGCGCAAGGTGCCGCCGCTGGCGTCAATGCTGACCACACCGTTCGGGCCGCTGGCCGGCAGGTCCAGTTGCAGATCGGCGTTAAGCTTACCCTTCCAGGCAAAGTCCTTCGGCAACCATTGCGCGAGGCTTTCGATCGGGAATTGCTTGAGGTGATAGCGCAGTTTCGGCTCCGGCATCAGGCGCTGATCTTCCCCGCAGAGGCTGGCATCGCCAGACATCCAGCAATGCGCGCCGAAATTGATTTTGCCGTCAGCCAAACGTTCGAGTCTGGCCGGGCTTTGCAGTTTCCAGTCCTGGCCACCGGCCTGAATGTCACCACTGGCCAGGCGCCCGCGCCAGTTGCCTTTGTCGAGATTACCGTCGAGGCCCAAGGCCAGTTTCAACTTCGGTCCGATCAGGTCGAGGTTGAGTTTCTGGTTTTTGATATCGCCCTGAGCGCTGGCGGTCAGCGTGCCCAAGGAAGTGTCGCCGGCCTGAATACCGGCGCCTTTCAGATCGATTTTCGCCCGCTGCGCACTGTCGAGCGTGGCATCGAGGTTGAGACTTTGCAGACGATTGTCCTGGAAGGCCAGTTGCGAACCTTGCAGGTCAAGCTTGCCTTGTGGCGCCTTCAGCGTACCGGCGACGTTGACCTGGCCAGTGACCTGCCCACGCAGTTGCGGCCAGAGTTGGGCCAGGCGCGCCAGCTTGATATCGATCTGCCCGGTGAGTTTCTGTTGCAGGCTGCCCTTGCCGCTGATGCTGTTGTCGCCGAGGCGGATTTGCAGGGCATTCAGGTTCCACTGCTCGCCAGCGCCGTCAGCCTTGGCCTGGAGGATCGCCGGTTGCCCGCGCAGTTTGCCCTTCAAGTCGAGGTCGGCGGTGAGGCTAAGGCGTTCGTTCTTCATTTCGCCCGTGCTTTTCAGCGGTCCGGCTAACGTGCCCGGCAACTCGGCGACCCAGTACGCCGGGTTGAGCGCCGACAGCTCCAGCGCGGTGTCCCAGGCAATCCCGTCGGCGAACTGCACGTTGACATGACCTTCAGCTTTGCCCTGCCCGGCTTCCATTTTCAGTTGCGGTAAAGCGATCTGTTTAAGGCTGCCGCTGAATGGACTGCTCAGGGTAAACGCGCCCGCCGGGCCATCCAGCGCGGCGGCGAAGTTACCGAGGTATTGACCGTCGGTGTAGGAGACTTCGCCATTAAAGGTACGCAAGGCGACTTGTAGCTCATCGATTTCGTTATAGAGCCGATGCCACGGGAAATCCTGCCAGTTGATATTGGCTTGCGCGCTGAGGCCTTTGCTCCAGTCGACGCTGCCCGTGAGTTTCAAGCTTTGCTTGTCGTTGGCCGTCAGGTCGAGGCCGGCGATCTGCGCGCCGCTGGCATCGACCTTGCCTTTGAGCAACAGCGCCACCGGGCCTTTATCGGCGGGCAGCGTGGCGGTGCCGTTTAACTGGTAACCGTTTTTCAGGTCGCCTTCGCCGATCAGCAGCAGTTGATTGAGTTGCAGGGTATCCGGCAGATCGGCACTCGGCTTGAAAGCTTCGGAAGTGATGCGCACTTTCGCCGGAAGGTTTTCCACCAGCGGTTGCAGTTCGCCGCTCAACTGGCCGTCGAGGTAACCACGGCTGTCGGCGTGCAGGTTGAGGGTTTTCAGCAGATCGCCGTCGATCTTCAACGCCAGCGTCCACGGCCCCGTGCCAGGCGATGGCAACGTCAGTTCCCCGGCGATGTTCAGCGGCCAGTTGCCGGTCGGCGTGAGTGTGCCGGACAGGTTCAGGCTGAGGTCGTCGCGCTGCAATTTCACGCTGTCGATCTGCATACCCTGAGCGGTCCAGTGCGCCGCGAGTTGCAAGCCCTTGAGCTGTTCGCTGCCGTTGAACAGCAGGCTGCCGACCTGCACGTCGCCCAGTTCGATGGCCACCGGCAATTGCAGATCCGGCAGTTTGATCGGACCGCTCTCGGTCGTCTCTTCGCTCGGCGGCAATTGCAGAATGACCTGATCAGCCTTGAGCTGTTCGATGCACAAGGTCATGCGCGTGAGGCACAGCGGCGACCAGGCGAAGATTGCCTTGTTCAGCTCGACGCGGCTGCTGTCCTGCTGCCACAACAGATGATCGGCGCTCCATTGCCCGCCGAGGCGACCGTGGAAATTTTCCATGCTCAAGCCCGGCACGAGGCCCAGCACCCAGCGGCTGCCGGCCTGCGTGCCGAGCACGGCAGTTAGGCTCAATACAAGCAACAACACCAGCGCCAGCAACGCCAGCGCCGTAATCTTCAAACCACGCTTCACAGCTCAGGCCCCATGGAAAAGTGCAGCCGGATGCCGCCATCGTCGTCGAGTGCATGGGCCAGGTCGAGGCGGATCGGCCCCACCGGCGAGACCCAGCGCACACCAATACCGACCCCGGTTTTAAGGTTCGGCAGTTCGAGTTTGTTGAATGAGTTGCCTTGGTCGACGAAGGTCGCCACGCGCCATTTCTCGGCGATCGAATATTGATACTCGACGCTGCCGGCGACCATATAGCGGCCACCGATGCGATCACCCTTGGAGTTCTCCGGGGACAGGCTCTGGTAGTCGTAACCGCGCACGCTCTGATCGCCGCCGGCGAAGAAACGCAGCGACGGCGGCACCGCGTTGTAGCCATTGGTGGCGCTGCCGCCGACCTGCACGCGACCGAGGAAACGGTGTTTGTCGAACACCGTGGTCAGGCCTTTGACCAGCGCGGTGCCATATAAAAGGTTGTTATCGGAACCGAGGCCTTCCTTCGCCACTTTGCTTTCGAAACTCAGGCGATAGCCATTGTGCGGGTCGATACGGTTGTCGCTTTTCAGGTACGAGTAACTGATGCCGGGCATCAGTAAGGTACTCAGGCCGGAGTCGTCGCCGAGTTCATATTCTTCGCGCTGCCATTTCAGCGAGATCACCCGCTGCCAGCCGCTCGGTAACTTGCTGTGCCATTCCGGGCCGAAGGTCAGCAGTTTGCTCAAGGTGTCGGAGCCGTCGATGTCTTCGAATTGATAGCCGCCGGCCCAGCGCAATTTATCGGTCAGGGGCGGGTCGAGCGGGATGTCGTAGAACAGCCCGACGTTTTGCCGCGGCGCCGAGAGTTCGGCTTCCCAGCCATAACTGTCGCCTTGCGGGTTGACCCAGTGGCGCGTCCAGTTGGCTTTGATGCGCGGGCCGACGTCGGTCGAATAACCGAGGCCCAGGCCCATGGTGCGCGGCTTGCGCGTGTCGAGTTTGACGTCGACCGGGATCACGTCGTTCTGGGCAGCGGTCGGTGCGGCATCGACGCGTATGCCTTCAAAATAACCGCTCGATTGCAGATCACGGTTCAATTCGGCGATCAGCTCGGAGTCGTAGGGTTCGCCTTCCTTGAACGGCACCATACGTTGCAGCAGGTCTTCGTCGAACGGCGTGTCGCCTTCGAATTTGACTTTGCCCAGCGCATAACGCGGGCCGCTTTCGTAGATCAGTTCGATGTCGGCCACCCCGGCACGCGGGTCGACCATGAGTTTTTGGCTAGTAAAGTGGCCACTGAAAAAACCGAAGCGCGAGGCCTGATTCTGAATAAGTCTTTTGGCGTCTTCATAACGCCCATGATTGAGCACCGCACCGGACTTGAGCGCGTCGCTTTTCGGTACACGAAAGGATTTGAGGGAGGCAGCCGGGCCGTCGACGCGGATTGTGACGTTGCGCAGGTGAATCGGCTCGCCGGGATCGATGTTCAACACCAGGCGCGGCTTGTCGCCGCCCTTGACGTCACTTTCAATCTGCGGCTGGTAATAGCCCAACGCCTGGGCGGCTTTGCGCGCCTGCTCTTCGGCACCGCGACTGAAGCGCTGCAGGGCTTCTTCGTCACGATCGCCGAGGCTGCCGATATAGCCTTCTATATTGGCCTTGAGTTCATCGTTGGACGGTTTGATCCGCACATCCAATTCACTTTGCGCCAGTGCCGCGCAGCTGGTTAACAGCATGAGCACGCCACTGGTAAATCTTCCTGGAAACTTCATAGGCGCGGATGCTATCACGGGCTTGGGAGCGTGATAGAACAGGAAATTTCCCAAGAAGTTCGATTGTCATGCTGTTGCAGTTTGTAACACCTGCGGATTGGCGTGGAAAAATACGTGTTCGCGCACCGGGCCGACGGCAACTTCGCCGATCTCTTCGTATCCCTGCCTTTTATAGAATTCCAGATAGCGTGGGTTACCGGTGTCGAGCACCACACCTTGCGAGGTTTCATCGACGGCGCACCAGTTGTGCACCGCCGTCAGCAATTGTTCGCCGAAGTGTTTACCCTGAAATTGTGGGTGAATCCCCAGCAGCGGCAGCATGTGCACCGAATCAGTCGGCACGCAGGCAGAAACGGCGTCGTGGTATTCGAGATAGCGGCGGGTGCAGCGAAAACCGGTGCTGAGCACCATGCGCAGGCGCCACGCCCAACTTTCGGTGATACCCAGGCGCCGTTGCGGCGGCGCGATCAGGGCGATGCCGATCAGGCGATCGTTGACCAACAGGCCAATGGCCGGCAAGTCCTGCAGAAAATGTTGCTTGACCAGTTCCCGCACCGTCGCGCGCACGCGTTGCTCGTAGCCGGGGCGCTCGGCTTCGAACAGGTAGCCGAAGGTCGGCTCGTGGCGATAGGCCTGATAGAGCAGCGAGCGGGCTTCGCGGGAATAGCCGCGGTCGAGCATATGAATGTCGGCGATGGCGGTCTGGGTTTCAGGCATGACGGTGATTCTCCCCGGGGCGCGTTCAAATGGCGGCGCTCTTGTTGGTACGAACCTTGTGGCAGTGACACAGTTCCCCACAGGTATAGACCAACCATGGATCTTCATCGACTGGACGGACGTCAATCGCGAGCAGGCTCACTCCTACAGGGGTACGCATTCCAATTGTAGGAGTGAGCCTGCTCGCGAAGAGGCCCTCACAGGCAATACAAATCCCACAGACCAAAATGATTTCTCCCACACTGGCCCATTTCCCCCCTGTCAGCTAGCATCGCCCTTTTGCCAGGACTGCCGACCATGAAGATCGTTTCCTTCAACATCAACGGACTGC
This sequence comes from Pseudomonas sp. A34-9, assembly GCF_029543085.1. Classification (NCBI taxonomy): domain Bacteria; kingdom Pseudomonadati; phylum Pseudomonadota; class Gammaproteobacteria; order Pseudomonadales; family Pseudomonadaceae; genus Pseudomonas; species Pseudomonas sp. A34-9. The sequence continues at coordinate 4,186,898 of NZ_CP119967.1, forward strand.
GTGCCCGTCCGCATCAGCTGGCAGCGCTGATCGAAAAACACCAACCGGACGTAATCGGCCTGCAGGAAACCAAGGTCCACGACGACCAGTTCCCGCTCGAAGAAGTCCGCGCCCTCGGCTACCACGTGTATTTCCACGGCCAGAAAGGCCACTACGGCGTGGCCATACTCTCGCGCCAGGAACCGATCGCCATCCACAAAGGTTTCGCCACCGACGAAGAAGACGCCCAGCGCCGCTTTATCTGGGGCACCTTCGCCGACGCCAATGGCGTGCCGGTGACGATCATGAACGGCTATTTCCCACAGGGCGAAAGCCGCGACCATCCGACCAAATTCCCCGCCAAACAGCGTTTCTACAACGATCTGCAAGCGCTGCTGGAAAGCCAGTTCCACAACGAACAGCCGCTGGTGGTGATGGGCGATGTGAACATTTCTCCGGAAGACTGCGACATCGGCATCGGTCCGGACAACATGAAGCGCTGGCTGAAAACCGGCAAATGCAGCTTCCTGCCGGAAGAGCGCGAGTGGATGGCACGTTTGAAGAATTGGGGCCTGACGGACAGTTATCGCCACCTGAACCCGGACGTGACTGACATGTTCAGCTGGTTCGATTACCGCAGCCGTGGGTTTGAGGATGAGCCGAAGCGTGGCCTGCGCATCGACGTGATCCTCGCCTCCCATGGCCTGTTGCCTCGGGTAAAGGACGCGGGGGTCGACTACGAACTGCGCGGCATGGAAAAACCGTCCGATCACGCACCGATCTGGCTTGAACTGGCCTGATATCCACCAAAATCAAAAGATCGCAGCCTGCGGCAGCTCCTACATTTGGAACGCGTTCCCCTGTAGGAGCTGCCGCAGGCTCGGGCCGCGATCGGACGATCTTTTGATCTGTCATCTTTTGGTCATGCGCCTGACTTAATCTCCCCGGCAATCCCCTTGGCTTGATTCGGTGCCGGCATGACCCTGCGTGTTTTGTGCGTTTTTCTCTTGAGTGCATGGCTGTCGGTTTCCGCCGCCGCCCTGCCCCTTCCTGAAAACGGCCCGGCGCTACGCATCCAGGGTTCCAACACCATCGGCGCCGAACTCGGCCCGGCTCTGGTCGAAGGCCTGCTGCAAGAACAGGGTTTGCTGAAGATCCACCGCGAAACCCCAGACACCGCCAACGAATTGCGCATCGTCGGCCAGACCGCCCAAGGCCAACGCGTGGTCGTCGAAGTCGCCGCCCACGGTTCCAGCACTGGTTTCACCGCGTTGAAAAATGCCAGCGCCGACCTTGCCGCCTCCTCCCGCGAAATCAAGGACGGTGAATTGCAGGCCCTGCAATCGCTGGGCGATCTGAAAAGCCCAGTCGCCGAACAAGTCATCGCCATCGATGGCCTGGCGATCATCCTTCATCCCGACAATCCGCTGCAGCAACTGGACACCGAGCAACTGGCGCGGATCTTCGCCGGCGAGGTGAAAACCTGGGAAGAGCTTGGCGGGCGTGGCGGTGCGATTCATTTATATGCGCGCGATGATCAATCCGGTACCTACGACACGTTTAAGGAACTGGTCCTCAGTCGTCGTGGGAAGATTCTGAACAGCGCCGCGAAACGCTTTGAATCCAGTGAGCAATTATCCGACGCTGTCAGCGCGGATCCGCAAGGCATCGGTTTCATCGGTTTGCCTTATGTGCGCCAAGCCAAAGCCGTGTCGATTGCTGATGGCGCTTCGCAGTCAATGCTGCCGCTCAACAGCCTGATCGCTACCGAAGACTATCCACTGTCGCGGCGGTTGTTCTTCTATCTGCCGCCCGACAGCAACAATCCCTGGGCGAAGGCGTTGGTGACGTTCGCGCAAAGTCGTCAGGGCCAGGCGATTGTCGCGGCCAACGGTTTTATCAGTCAGACCGTGCATGCAATGAGCGTCGCGCCGAATGCGCTGATGCCCGAGGGTTATCAATCCCTCAGCCGCCACGCCCAGCGTCTTACGGTGAATTTCCGTTTTGAAGAAGGCAGCGCAACGCTGGATAACAAGGCGCGTCAGGATCTGGCGCGAGTCTTCGACTATATAAAGCGTCATGACAAGACTGAACGTTCGGTGACCTTGGTCGGGTTTGGTGATGCCAAGGATGACCCGGCGCGGGCAGATCTGCTGTCGAAGCTGCGGGCGATGGCCGTGCGGCGGGAGTTGGTGAAGAACGGCGTGGTGTTGCGCGAGGTTCGCGGCTTTGGCGCGTTGATGCCGGTGGCGGCGAACAATGTGGATGAGGGGCGGATCAAGAATCGGCGGGTTGAGGTTTGGGTGTATTGAGCCTGATGGTTATGTACTGAATGTTCAGGCCCCTTCGCGAGCAGGCTCGCTCCCACATTCGATTTGTGAACGCCACAGATCCAATGTGGGAGCGAGCCTGCTCGCGAAGGGGGCGACGCGGTCTTAAGTCTTAATGACCGCGCAGCATTTCCTTCGGCACATATTTGCCGATCTCGAACTTGCCAATCGCCGCGCGGTGCACTTCGTCCGGGCCATCGGCCAGGCGCAGGGTGCGCTGCATTGCATACATGTAAGCCAACGGGAAATCGTTCGATACCCCTGCCCCGCCATGCATCTGGATCGCCCGGTCGATCACCCGCAGTGCCACGTTCGGCGCAACCACCTTGATCTGCGCGATTTCGCTTTTCGCCACTTTGTTACCGACGGTGTCCATCATGTACGCCGCTTTCAGCGTCAACAGGCGCGCCATGTCGATTTCCATCCGCGAATCGGCGATCTTGTCGACGTTGCCGCCCAAGCGTGCCAGCGGTTTGCCAAACGCGGTGCGGCTCACCGAGCGTTTGCACATCAATTCCAATGCACGTTCCGCCATGCCGATTGAACGCATGCAGTGGTGAATGCGCCCTGGGCCAAGGCGACCCTGAGCAATTTCGAAGCCGCGTCCTTCACCGAGCAGGACGTTTTCGTACGGCACGCGCACGTTGTCGAACAGCACCTCGGCGTGGCCGTGCGGAGCATCGTCGTAGCCAAACACCGGCAGCGGACGAACGATTTTTACCCCGGGAGTATCCACCGGCACGAGGATCATCGAGTGCTGGGCGTGGCGCGGTGCATCGGGATTGCTCAGGCCCATGAAGATGAGAATCTTGCAGCGTGGATCGCAGGCACCGGAGGTCCACCATTTTTTCCCGTTGATGACCCATTCGTCACCATCACGCACGGCGCGGGCGGCCATGTTGGTGGCGTCAGACGAGGCCACGTCGGGTTCGGTCATGGCGAACGCCGAGCGGATCTCGCCGCGCAGCAGCGGTTCGAGCCAGCGCTGCTTCTGTTCTTCGTTGGCGTAACGCACCAGCACTTCCATGTTGCCGGTGTCCGGCGCCGAGCAGTTGAACGGTTCGGGACCGAGCAGCGAGCGGCCCATGATTTCCGCCAATGGCGCGTATTCGAGGTTGCTCAGACCGGCACCGAGTTCCGATTCCGGCAGAAACAGATTCCACAGGCCTTCAGCTTTGGCCTTGGCTTTGAGCTCTTCCATGATCGCCGTCGGCTGCCAGCGATCGCCTTCGGCAACCTGGCGCTCGAACACGGCTTCGGCCGGGTAAACGTAAGTGTCCATGAACGCGGTCACGCGCTCACGCAATTCTTGCACCTTGGGCGAATAAGCGAAATCCATGAGCAGCTCCCGATGGTTAAGGCAGTTCTTGGGCGGAGGTTGTTTAAGTCATGCAATCGATGCTAGAACAGCGTTGATAATTTACCTAGCCTATTCTCGGCGTGTATAAACATTCATCACCGATATATGATCGGCTGATTGCCAGCCCCCAAAACACCGCCCTAAATAACAAGAGAAGCCGCGTTATGAATCTGAGTAAGGTCGACCTCAACCTTTTCATCGTCTTCGACGCGATTTACACCGAAGCCAACCTGACCCGCGCCGGGCAGATTGTCGGCATCACCCAACCGGCGGTGTCCAACGCCTTGGCCCGGTTGCGCGAGACCTTTAACGATCCGCTGTTTGTGCGCACGGCTCAGGGCATGGTGCCGACGCCAATGGCGCAGAACATCATCGGCCCGGTGCGCAACGCCCTGTCGTTGCTGCGCGTGTCGGTTCAGGAAAGCCGTATTTTCAACCCGGCACAAGCGGTCAAGACTTACCGCATCAGCATGACCGACCTCACCGAGGCGGTCATTCTGCCGCCGCTGTTCCAGCGTCTGCGCCGTCTGGCGCCGACGGTGATCATCGAAAGTTTTCTGTCCAAACGTCGCGAAACCACCAAGGAACTGGCCGCCGGCCGTCTGGATTTCGCCGTGGATGCGCCGCTCAACACCGACCCGCAGGTGCGCCACGTCAAGCTGATGGAAGACCGTTACGTGTGTGCGATGCGCAAGGGGCATCCAATGGCGGGCAAGGAAAAGCTCTCGCTGGATGATTATCTGTCGCTGACCCATATCCACATTTCCAGCCGCCGCAGTGGCCTGGGCTATGTTGATCTGGCGCTGGGCAAAATGGGCATTCAGCGCAAGATTGCCCTGCGTTCGCAGCACTATCTGATGGCGTCGCAGGTGATGCAGCAGACGGATATGGTCATGACCGTGCCGGAGCGCTTTGCCCGTCGGCATGAACTGCAGGCGTTCAATCTGCCGGTCAATGATGTGCCGCCGGTGGAGACGCACCTGTATTGGCATGAAAGCACCGATCAGGACCCGGCGAATCGCTGGATGCGCGAGCAGATGATCGAGTTGTGCCAGCAGGTGACGGCACAGGAGAAGAAGCTCGATAAGGTGTAGGGTTTTTTACCGCGGCGCTGCCATCGCGAGCAGGCTCACTCCTACAGTTGACCGTGTTTCACTTGAAGAAACGCAACCAATTGTAGGAGTGAGCCTGCTCGCGATGAGGCCAGCATGAACACCATAGATCTTCCTGCTTGACGTAAACGTCAACCTGCCATTAGCTTAGCGCCAAGACCTTTTTTCGAGCGCTTCCATGAGCAGCCAGACTTACAGCATCTCCGACCTCGCCCGCGAGCTGGACATCACCACCCGGGCGATCCGCTTTTATGAAGAGCAAGGCCTGCTCAGCCCTGAGCGCCGTGGCCAGGAACGCATCTATTCGCCCCGCGACAAGGTCAGCCTGAAGCTGATCCTGCGCGGCAAGCGCATCGGTTTCTCGCTGGCCGAATGCCGCGAATTGATCGAACTCTACGATCCGTCCAGCGGTAACACCAAACAGCTCAACAGCATGCTGGCGAAAATCACCGAGCGCCGCGAGCAGCTGGAGCAACAGTTGCTGGATATCGAGCAGATGAAACTGGAACTCGATACCGCCGAAGAGCGCTGCGTGCAGGCGTTGGAGCAGACGCTCAAGAGCCAGCAGGCCATTCAGTAACAACCCCATTCCCTGTGGGAGCGAGCCTGCTCGCGAATGCGCCGGGTCAATCACCATAGATGTTGAATGACAGATTGCATTCGCGAGCAGGCTCGCTCCCACAGGGGGATATCCGCAGACTTCAGATAACTACAACAGGTCAACCGCCATGTCCCTTCCCTCCCAAGTACGCCTGATCGAAGTCGGCCCGCGCGATGGCCTGCAGAACGAAGCCCAGCCCATCAGCGTCGCCGACAAGGTGCAACTGGTCGATGCTCTCAGCGCCGCTGGCCTGAGCTATATAGAAGTCGGCAGTTTTGTCTCGCCCAAGTGGGTGCCACAAATGGCCGGTTCCGCCGAGGTGTTCGCGCAGATCCAGCGCAAGCACGGCGTGACCTACGGTGCACTGGCGCCGAACCTGCGCGGGTTTGAAGACGCCATCGCTGCCGGGGTCAAGGAAGTGGCAGTGTTTGCGGCCGCCTCCGAAGCCTTTTCGCAACGCAACATCAACTGCTCGATCAGTGAAAGCCTGGCGCGCTTTGCGCCGATCATGGAGGCGGCGCAACAGCACGGCGTTACCGTGCGCGGTTACGTGTCCTGTGTGCTCGGTTGCCCGTACGAAGGCACGGTCGCCCCAGAGCAAGTGACGATGGTCGCGCGCGAGTTGTATGTGATGGGCTGCTACGAAATTTCGCTGGGCGACACCATTGGCACTGGCACTGCGGGCGCGACTCGCCGCTTGTTTGAAGTGGTGTCGGCGCAAGTGCCACGGGAAAAACTCGCCGGGCATTTCCACGACACCTACGGTCAGGCCATGGCCAACATCTATGCCAGCCTGCTCGAAGGTATTTCGGTGTTCGACAGCTCTATCGCGGGCCTCGGCGGCTGCCCGTACGCCAAAGGCGCGAGCGGTAACGTGGCCACCGAAGACGTGGTGTACCTGCTCAACGGCCTGGGCATCGAGACCGGTATCGACCTGGACGCCTTGATTGCCGCGGGTCAGCAGATCAGCGCGGTGCTCGGTCGCCCGACCGGTTCGCGCGTGGCCAAGGCTCGCAGCGCACAGTGAGGGGGGCAAGGTGTTACCGCTGCGTCTGGAATGGGGGCTTAAGCGAGTAACACGGAAACAAATTGTCTGGTTTCGCCTGACAGAAAAAACTGCAAAATTATTAACTTGATGATTCATAAGGATTTTTTAAAGTTGGCACGGCTTCTGCTATCTCTATTGCATAACAAGAATAAAAAGCAGCAAACCAATAAAAATAAGACGTACCGACTCTGACATAACAAAAACAACACGGCAGAGACGCAGCTAACAGATTTTTTTGGAGAAGGTGTGCTTTTCAGGGTGCTCTCAGGAGTGACCCGCAACCGGGCAGAGAACAATAAAACTACCTTCAGGTAGCTCCCGAATCGGTTGGATCGTTTAACGAGAAAGCAGATCAGCGCTCAAAAAAATACGTTTGCTCTTGACCCCGGATGGGGGTCGCCAAAAACAGCGGTAAAGGGCCACGGTTGCCAAAAACAACAACAGACCGACCCTCAATAATAAAAAAGAGCACGCGACGACAAAATTAAAGGGGAGCCTCGGCTCCCCTTTGTGCTTTCTGTGATTTGTGTTTTCAACGCCGATCCCTTGTAGGAGTGAGCCTGCTCGCGATAGCGGTGTATCAGTCAATATTTACATCGACTGACACGACGCTATCGCCAGCAGGCTCACTCCTACATTTGCTCGCTGTCAGGCGTGCTTTTCGCGCAGCTCTTCGATACTGATCTCGCGCATTCTGAATTTCTGGATCTTGCCCGTCACCGTCATCGGAAACTCTTCGACGAACTTGAAGTGCCGTGGCGTCTTGAAGTGCGCGATGCGTTCCTTGCACCAGATTTGCAACTCCAGTTCGGAAGCGTTGTGGCCGGGATGGAATTTGATCCAGGCGACAATCTCCTCGCCATAACGCGAACACGGAATGCCGATCACCTGGACGTCCGCCACTGCCGGATGGGTGAAGAAAAACTCCTCCAGCTCACGCGGATAAATGTTCTCGCCACCGCGAATGATCATGTCCTTGTTACGCCCGGCGATGTTGACGTAACCCTCCTCGTTCATGCTCGCCAGGTCGCCGGTGTGCATCCAGCCAGCCTCATCGATGGCTTCGGCCGTGGCTTGCGTATTATTCCAGTAACCGAGCATTACGCTGTAACCGCGGGTGCAGAGTTCGCCAATGGTGCCGCGCGGCACCAGGTTGCCGGCCTCGTCGATGATCTTGCTTTCCAGTTGCGGCTGGGTGCGGCCGACGGTGGTCACGCGCAGTTCCAGTTCATCGTTTGGCCCGGTTTGCAGGGACACTGGACTGGTTTCAGTCATGCCGTAAGCAATTTGCACCTCACTCATGTGCATTTCACTGATCACCCGGCGCATCACTTCGATCGGGCACGTGGCCCCGGCCATGATCCCGGTGCGCAGGCTCGACAGATCGAATTCGGCGCGTTGCGGCTGATCGAGCATGGCGATGAACATGGTCGGTACGCCGTAGAGGCCCGTGGCTTTCTCTTCGGCGACGGTTTGCAGGGTCAGCAGTGGATCGAACGCATCGTTGGGGTAAATCATCGTGCTGCCGTGGGTGATGCAGCCGAGATTGCCCATGACCATGCCGAAGCAGTGGTACAGCGGCACCGGGATCACCAGGCGGTCGCACGGGGTCAGGCCAATGCTCTCGCCGACCATGTAACCGTTGTTGAGGATGTTGTAGTGGCTGAGGGTCGCGCCCTTGGGGAAACCGGTGGTGCCGGAGGTGTACTGGATGTTCACCGGCTGATCGAAGTGCAGGCTGTCGCTGCGTTCGTGTAGTCGTTCTTCAGAGACACTGGCTGCCCTATCGGCCAATTGCGACCACGGCAGAAAACCTGACGGTGGCTGCGCGTCGAGGCTGATCACCCCGCGCAACTGCGGCAAACGCTCACTGCGCAAATGGCCGACGGATTGCTCGGCCAGTTCCGGCACCAGGCCTTGCAGCATGCCGTGGTAGTTGGAGGACTTGAAGGCTCCGGCGCAGACCAGCCATTGGCAGCCGGACTGTTTGAGGACGTATTCAAGTTCGGAACTGCGGTAGGCCGGGTTGATGTTGACCAGGATCACGCCGATTTTCGCGGTGGCGACTTGCGTGATGCACCACTGCGCGCAGTTCGGCGCCCAGATACCGAGGCGGTCGCCGGCCTGCAAACCCAGGGCGAGCAGCGCTCTGGCGTGCAGGTCCACCGCGTCGGCCAGTTGTCGCCAGGAATAACGCAACTGCTGATGGCGGACCACCAGCGCTTCACCGTCCGGGTACTGCGCGACGGTCTGATCGAACTTCTGCCCAATAGTCATCGCCAGCAAGGCTTTGTCCTGAGAACCACGGGTGTAGCTGCGCTGCGGGTTTGCACTGGGTTGATCCATGACGACCCCTATTGTCTTTATTTATGGGTTGCCGACGGTCACTTGTAGGAGTGAGCCTGCTCGCGAGCTTGATCCATCTGTCAACATTTATGTCGACTGACACGACGCCATCGCGAGCAGGCTCACTCCTACAAAAACTAATCAGCGTTCAATCCTGAACTGCGTCTACTCTCGCTCAAGTTGACGTTAACGTAAAGGGTGATTGACAGCCCTTCACCGCAGGCTTACGTTAACGTAAAGGTGAGAACTGCAACGCCCTTCTCCCCACCCTACAAAAAAGCCAAAAGGTGACCCATGAGCTACCCATCCCTGAACTTCGCCCTCGGTGAAACCATCGACATGCTGCGCGATCAGGTTCAGTCCTTTGTTGCCAAGGAAATCGCTCCGCGCGCCGCGCAGATCGACAGCGACAACCTGTTCCCCGCCGACATGTGGCGCAAATTCGGCGACATGGGCCTGCTCGGCATCACCGTGCCGGAAGAGTACGGCGGCGCAGGCCTGGGTTACCTGGCGCACGTGGTGGCGATGGAAGAAATCAGTCGCGGCTCGGCGTCGGTGGCATTGTCCTACGGCGCGCACTCCAACCTCTGCGTCAACCAGATCAACCGCAATGGCAACCACGAACAGAAAAGTAAATACCTGCCAAAGCTGATCAGTGGCGAACACGTCGGCGCGCTGGCGATGAGCGAGCCCAACGCCGGTTCTGACGTGGTGTCGATGAAACTGCGCGCCGACAAACGCGGCGACCACTTCGTCCTCAACGGCAGCAAGACCTGGATCACCAACGGCCCCGACGCCAACACCTACGTAATCTACGCCAAGACTGATCTGGAAAAAGGCCCGCACGGCATCACCGCGTTCATCGTCGAACGTGACTGGAAAGGCTTCAGCCGCAGCAACAAATTCGACAAGCTCGGCATGCGCGGTTCCAACACCTGCGAGCTGTTCTTCGATGACGTCGAAGTGCCGGAAGAAAACATTCTCGGTGTGCTCAACGGCGGCGTGAAGGTGCTGATGAGCGGCCTCGATTACGAACGCGTGGTGCTGTCAGGTGGCCCAACGGGGATCATGCAGTCGTGCATGGACCTGATCGTGCCGTACATCCACGACCGCAAGCAGTTCGGCCAAAGCATCGGCGAATTCCAGCTGATCCAGGGCAAAGTCGCCGACATGTACACCCAGCTCAATGCCAGTCGCGCCTATCTCTATGCGGTTGCCCAGGCTTGCGAACGTGGCGAAACCACGCGCAAGGATGCCGCCGGGGTAATCCTCTACACCGCTGAGCGCGCCACGCAAATGGCCCTCGATGCGATCCAGATTCTCGGCGGTAACGGTTACATCAACGAATTCCCGGCGGGTCGTCTGTTGCGTGATGCCAAGTTGTACGAAATCGGCGCCGGCACCAGTGAGATCCGTCGCATGCTGATCGGTCGCGAACTGTTCAACGAAACCCGCTAATCGGAGCTGACCATGGCTACCTTGCACACTCAGCTCAACCCCCGTTCAGCGGAGTTCGCCGCCAACAGCGCGGCGATGCTCAAACAGGTCGACGCCCTGCACACCCTGCTCGCCCAAGTGGCGCAGGGTGGCGGCGCGAAAGCCCAGGAACGCCACACCTCGCGCGGCAAACTGCTGCCGCGTGAGCGCATTAACCGCTTGCTCGATCCAGGCTCGCCGTTTCTGGAAATCAGCCAATTGGCCGCCCACGCCGTGTATGGCGAAGAGGTTCCTGCCGCCGGTGTGATTGCCGGGATCGGTCGAGTCGAAGGCGTCGAATGCATGATCGTCGCCAACGATGCGACGGTGAAGGGCGGTTCGTACTACCCGTTGACGGTGAAAAAACACCTGCGCGCGCAGACCATCGCGCAGCAGAATCGTCTGCCGTGCATTTATCTGGTGGACTCCGGCGGCGCCAACCTGCCGCGCCAGGACGAAGTGTTTCCGGATCGTGAGCACTTCGGGCGGATCTTCTTCAACCAGGCCAACATGAGCGCGATGGGCATTCCGCAAATCGCCGTGGTCATGGGCTCCTGCACTGCCGGTGGTGCCTATGTGCCGGCGATGGCGGACGAAGCGATCATGGTGCGCAATCAGGCAACGATTTTCCTCGCCGGCCCGCCACTGGTAAAAGCCGCGACCGGTGAAGTGGTCAGCGCCGAGGATCTGGGCGGCGCCGATGTGCACTGCAAGATTTCCGGCGTTGCTGACCATTATGCCGAGAGCGACGAACATGCCCTCGCCCTCGCCCGCCGCAGTGTCGCCAACCTTAACTGGCGCAAACTCGGTGAAGTGCAGCAACGCCCGCCGATCGCGCCGTTGTACGCCAGCGATGAGTTGTATGGCGTGGTGTCCGCCGACGCCAAGCAACCCTTCGATGTGCGCGAAGTGATTGCGCGACTGGTCGACGGCTCGGTGTTCGATGAATTCAAAGCGCTGTTCGGCACCACGCTGGTCTGTGGCTTTGCGCACCTGCACGGCTACCCGATCGCGATTCTGGCCAACAACGGCATCCTTTTCGCTGAAGCCGCCCAGAAAGGCGCGCACTTCATCGAACTGGCCTGCCAACGCGGCATTGCGCTGTTGTTCCTGCAAAACATCACTGGCTTCATGGTCGGCCAGAAATACGAAGCCGGCGGCATCGCCAAGCACGGCGCGAAACTGGTAACAGCCGTTGCTTGCGCGAAAGTGCCGAAGTTCACCGTGATCATCGGCGGCAGCTTCGGCGCCGGGAACTACGGCATGTGCGGCCGCGCCTACGATCCGCGTTTCCTGTGGATGTGGCCGAACGCGCGCATCGGCGTGATGGGCGCCGAACAGGCAGCCGGCGTATTGGTACAAGTCAAACGTGAGCAGGCTGAACGCAGCGGTCAGGCGTTCAGTGCCGAGCAGGAAGCCGAGATCAAGCAACCGATTCTCGACCAATACGAAGAGCAGGGTCATCCTTACTATTCCAGCGCACGCCTGTGGGACGACGGCGTCATCGACCCGGCGCAGACCCGCGATGTGCTGGCCCTGGCCTTGTCCGCGTCGCTGAACGCGCCAATCGAACCGAGCCGCTTCGGCGTGTTCCGGATGTGATCGGGAGAATCTCATGAGTGACTTCAACACCCTCGAACTGCAAAGCGACCCACGGGGTTTCGCGACGCTGTGGCTCAACCGCGCCGAAAAGAACAACGCGTTTAACGCCGAGATGATCCGCGAACTGATCCTTGCATTGGACAAAGTCGCCAGCGACGCCAGCCTGCGTTTTTTGCTGGTGCGCGGCCGTGGCAAGCATTTCAGCGCTGGCGCTGACCTGGCGTGGATGCAGCAATCGGCCGAGCTCGACTATCACACCAACCTCGACGACGCCCGCGAACTGGCGGAACTGATGTACAACCTCGCCAAACTGAAAATCCCCACCGTTGCCGTTGTCCAAGGCGCAGCGTTCGGTGGCGCGCTGGGGTTGATCAGTTGCTGCGACATGGCGATTGGCGCCGATGACGCGCAATTCTGCCTGTCGGAAGTACGCATTGGCCTGGCGCCGGCGGTAATCAGCCCGTTCGTAGTACAGGCTATCGGCGAGCGCGCGGCACGGCGTTATGCGCTGACCGCCGAACGTTTTGGCGGCCAACGCGCTCGGGAAATCGGTTTGTTGGCCGAGAGCTATCCAGCCGCTGAACTTGATCAGCAAGTCGAACATTGGATCAACAACTTGTTACTCAACAGCCCGGCCGCCATGCGCGCCAGCAAGGATTTGCTGCGTGAAGTCGGTAACGGCGCGCTGACCCCGGCGCTGCGCCGCTACACCGAAAATGCCATCGCCCGCATCCGCGTCAGCCCTGAAGGTCAGGAAGGCTTGCGCGCCTTTCTGCAAAAACGTCCGCCGAGCTGGCAAGCCGCAACCACCACCAAGGAGCCGCGTTGATGAGCGCACCCGTTCTCACCACCCTGCTGGTGGCCAACCGTGGCGAAATCGCCTGCCGCGTGATGCGCACCGCCAAAGCACTGGGCCTGACCACGGTTGCCGTGCACAGCGCCACCGACCGCGAGGCGCGGCACAGCCGTGAAGCGGACATTCGCGTCGATCTCGGTGGCAGCAAGGCGGCCGACAGTTACCTGCAAATCGACAAACTGATCGCAGCGGCCAAGGCCAGCGGCGCTCAGGCGATTCATCCGGGTTACGGGTTTCTCTCGGAAAACGCCGGCTTCGCCCGCGCCATCGAAGCGGCCGGGTTGATTTTCCTCGGCCCGCCCGCCTCGGCCATCGACGCCATGGGCAGCAAGTCTGCGGCCAAAGCGCTGATGGAAACTGCGGGCGTGCCACTGGTGCCGGGTTATCACGGCGAAGCACAGGATCTCGAGACCTTCCGCGATGCCTGCGCACGCATTGGTTATCCGGTGCTGCTCAAAGCTACGGCCGGCGGCGGTGGCAAAGGCATGAAAGTAGTCGAGGACGTCAGCCAGTTGGCCGAAGCCCTCGCCTCCGCTCAGCGTGAAGCGCAGTCGTCGTTCGGCGATTCGCGGATGCTGGTGGAGAAATACCTGCTCAAGCCACGTCATGTGGAAATCCAGGTATTCGCCGATCAACATGGCCACTGCCTGTACCTCAACGAGCGTGATTGCTCGATTCAACGACGCCATCAGAAAGTCGTCGAAGAAGCACCGGCACCGGGCCTGTCCCCGGAACTGCGCCGCGCCATGGGCGAAGCGGCCGTGCGTTCGGCGCAGGCAATCGGTTATGTCGGCGCCGGTACGGTGGAGTTCCTGCTCGATGCCCGTGGCGAATTCTTCTTTATGGAGATGAACACGCGCCTGCAGGTGGAGCACCCGGTGACCGAGGCCATTACAGGCCTGGATCTGGTCGCCTGGCAGATCCGCGTTGCCCGTGGTGAAGCATTGCCGATCACGCAGGATCAAGTGCCACTAAACGGTCATGCAATTGAAGTGCGCTTGTACGCCGAAGACCCTGCGAATGATTTTCTGCCGGCGACCGGGTGTCTGGCGTTGTATCGCGAATCGGCGCAAGGGCCGGGGCGCCGCGTTGATAGCGGGGTCGAAGAAGGCGATGAAATCTCGCCGTTCTACGACCCGATGCTCGGCAAACTGATTGCCTGGGGCGAAGATCGCGAACAGGCTCGGTTGCGGTTGTTGAGCATGCTCGACGAGTTCGCGATTGGCGGTTTGAAAACCAACATCAACTTTTTGCGCCGGATCATCGGGCACCCGGCGTTCGCGGCGGGAGAGCTGGATACCGGATTTATTCCGCGTTATCAGGAGCAATTGCTGCCTGCTCCAGGCGCGTTGAGCGATGCCTTCTGGAACGCGGCTGCTCAGGCGGTGGCGCAGAGCCTGCCGCAGTTGGCGCGCGAGGATGACCCTGCTTCGCCATGGTCAATCAACAGCGGTTTGCGTGCGGGATTGCCCCGGGAAATCACCCTGCATTTGAGTTGCGAGGAGCAGGATCGCGCTTTGACGTTGAGTGCCGCTGACCACGCCAGACTCTCCGGCGAAGCACTCATTGTCGAGCACGAGGGCGTACGTCGTACGTTGCGGGCTATCCGCCAAGGTGATTCGCTTTATCTGCAATGGGAAGGTGAGTTGCGGCGCATCGAGACGCATGACCCGATCAGTGCCGTCGAAGCCAGTCACAGTCATCAGGGTGGCCTGACTGCGCCCATGAACGGCAGCATTGTCCGTGTGCTGGTCGAGGCCGGGCAATCGGTCGAGGCCGGTGCGCAACTGGTGGTGCTGGAAGCCATGAAGATGGAGCACAGCATCCGTGCGCCACATGCGGGGGTGATCAAAGCGCTGTATTGCCAGGAAGGCGAAATGGTCGGCGAAGGCAGCGCTTTGGTTGAACTGGAAGCAGTGTAAACGGGAGGATCGATCCTACGCGTGGCGCGGATCGATCTGACTAGTAACGCGCCGTTGCCTGAACCACAACACCGATGATTCGACACTCATCGGTCAGCAGGGCTTTCGGCCAGGTCGGATTGAGCGGCACCAGGTAACGCTGGCCGCCCTCTTCGTCGAGTTTGCGAAAAATCGCCTCAGCGCTGTCGGGCCACTGGGCGATCACCAGTTTGCCGGGCACCGCTTCGGCTGCCGGATCGACCAGAATCAGCATGCCTTCGGCGATGCTCTGGCCACTGGGAGCGGTCATTGAATCCCCCGTCACCGTCAGCCAGAACGCCGGGCCACGTGCGTGGTAATCCGTCAGTTCGAAGCGCTGCTTGCCGGATGCCTTGGCGTAGGACGCCGGATCGCTTTCGCGCACCTCGCACGTCGTCTGCCAATCGCTGACCGGGTAACGGAAGTACGGGTTGTACTTCTGGGCCAGCGGCATCTCGTCGTCCGCCGCTGGTTGCGGTTCACGGATTACCAACACCACTTCGAGGAAATCCATGCCCAGTGCCTGCAACACGCGGTTCATTTCAGTGATGCCGGGTTCGCGACGCTTGTTCAGCCAATGGCCGATCCCGCCCTGGGACATGCCGACGCGCTCTCCGAGCTCTGTTTGAGTGATTTTGAGTTCACTCATCTTGGCCTTGACCAACTCAATCCATTTATCCATGTGCAGCACCTTACGTCGACGCCTTCGGCCAGCAAAACACATATTGTAGTATTTAAATTCTGGTCACAACTACACAGAGTACTATTCTGAAGGCACGGATTTTCAATCGACCAAGGAGTGCTTCTTCATCATGAATATCAGCAGCAAAGACTTGCCCGACCTGCAAATTGACACCAGCTTCACCTCGCCCCAAGGCAATGCGGCAGCGCAGCGAGCACTGGACTATTACTTGAAACCAGCTGTGTCAGAACCGGAGGTCGACGAGCGTTTTTTCGATGTCAGGCGCCATCTCAGTGGCGAAGAAGCTCTGGTGCACGCCTCGGACCTTTTGCGGTGTGCAGCGGCCACTGCGTTCAAGGCAGCCGAAAGCCTGCAAGGCGCAAATCGGGATCTGGCATTTTCAGTGGTGCACATGGTGGATATGGCGCGGGCGATGGTCGACCATTCACTCGATGGCGATGATGCCTGAGGAACGGGAGTACGCACGGACGGGAAAGAATTTTCCAATCGCGCAGATAAAAACATTTGACTTGCAAATGATAATGATTATTATTGCAAGCAGCTGATCGCGAGATCAGTCGATGGACCAGAGACCTTAGGTCGGTCTTCTGGACTATCTCCTCATCAGGCTAATCACGGTTTTTGACCCGGCTTTTTGCCGGGTCTTTTTTTGCCCGTTTTTCGGGCTTATGGCTTCAGGCTAATGAAGTCTTCAGGTGCTGCAAATTCGATGGCGCGGATAATATCAAAAGACTATCGCTTGGCAAGCCGGACCCCGCCAAATCGGGGCAAACTAATGACAATTAGCACTTGAGAATCAATCGCACAGTCTCTAAGCTGCCTGCGCGTCATGGAGGACGCCCCCCGCCACACCCCGCAATTCCCCTCGGTTTCAGCCCTGCCTGCGTGTAAAGTAACGGCCATAAAAATCATATTCAGGAATCGATTATGACCGTGGCCAAATCATCGTTCGACATCAGCGCCAACTTCGACAGCGGCAACATCCAAGTCATCGACATCAGCAACCCGCTCAATCCGGTTCTGGCCATTCGCCCGGACACCCGCAGCGCTCACTTCCAGTGGTTCCACTTCAAGGCCAGCGGCCTGCATGTTCATCAGGAACACTGGTTTCGCTTGGTCAACGCCAGCCAATCTTCCTATAACAAAGCCTGGACCGGCTATCAGGCAGTGGCGTCCTACGACCACGTCAACTGGTTCCGCATTCCAACCAGTTTCGAAGGTGACAGCCTGCGTTTTTGCCTCGAGGCCGAGCAAACCCACGCCTGGTTCGCCTACTTCGAACCCTACAGCCGTGGTCGCCACGACTGGCTCATCGATCAGGCACTGAGCAAGGCCGGCACCGAATTGCTGGCAACCGGTAAAAGCGTCGAAGGTCGCGACATTCAGCTGCTGCGCAAAGGCACCGGTGCCGAAGGCCAGCGCAAAGTCTGGATCATTGCTCAACAGCATCCGGGCGAACACATGGCCGAATGGTTCATGGAAGGCGTGATCGAACGCCTGGAAAGACATGACGATCCGGTGCTGAACAAGCTGCTGGCGAGTGCCGATCTCTACTTGGTGCCGAACATGAATCCGGACGGCGCCTTCCACGGTCACCTACGCACCAATGCGATGGGCCAGGACTTGAACCGCGCCTGGCAGAACGCCAGTCAGGACGTCAGCCCCGAGGTACTTTTCGTACAACAGCAGATGGAAAAGTATGGCGTCGACCTGTTCCTCGACGTACACGGCGATGAAGAAATCCCCCACGTGTTCACCGCTGGTTGCGAAGGCAATCCGGGCTACACGCCGCGAATCGAGAAGCTCGAAGAGCACTTCCGCAGCCACCTGAAACACACCACCAAAGATTTCCAGACCAAGCACGGCTACACCCGTGACGAACCGGGCCAGGCCAACATGACCCTGGCTTGCAACAGCGTCGGGCAGAAATACGACTGCCTGTCGCTGACCCTGGAAATGCCGTTCAAGGATCACGACGACCATCCCGACAAAGTCACCGGCTGGTCGGGCAAGCGCTCAAAACAACTGGGCAAAGATGTGCTGACGACCATCGCTGACATGGTTGATACCCTGCGCTGATCCCCTCCTCCGGCCCTTAGAAGATCGCAGCTTGTCTGCGATCTTTTGCTTTTTGCCATTGCCACTCTCGCGCAAACAGGTTGCAAAATAAAACCCATATCAATACCGTGATCAAGGTTTTAATTTGAAACCTAAAAGGATGCGGGATATGAAACCTCTCAAAAGCAGCGCCGTTTTGCTTTTCTCTGTGGCCTGCGGTTTGGCCGTGGGCAACGTGTATTACGCACAGCCACTGCTGGACGCCATGGCCGAAGCGTTTGCCCTGTCGCCGGCGACCATCGGCATCGTCATCACCCTGACGCAAATCGGCTACGGCATCGGTCTGGTGCTACTGGTCCCTCTCGGCGACCTGCTCAACCGGCGCAAATTGATCGTCTGCCAAACACTGCTGTCGGCTGTAGCGTTGTTGATGATCGCGCTGGCGCCCAACAGTGCGTGGCTGCTGCTTGGCATGGCATTGACAGGACTGCTCGCGGTGGTGACGCAGGTGTTGGTGGCTTACGCCGCCACGCTGGCGCTGCCGGCTCAGCGCGGGCGCGTGGTCGGGGTGGTCACCAGTGGCATCGTCGTCGGCATCTTGCTGGCGCGCACGGTCGCCGGCGGCATGGCCGATCTGGCTGGCTGGCGAGCGATCTACTTCCTGTCAGCAGGGCTGACACTGGTGATGGCGCTGCTGCTGTTTCGCGTCCTGCCCAAGGATGAATCTGCGCAACCGGCGACTGGCTACAGCGCACTGATCGCCTCGGTGTTCAGCCTGTTCAAAGAAGAACCGGTACTGCGCCATCGCGCAATCCTCGCCCTGCTGACCTTCGCCAGCGCGATGGTGCTGTGGACGCCGATGGTGTTGCCGCTGGCCGCGCCGCCACTTTCTTTGTCGCACAGTGAAATCGGTCTGTTCGGACTGGCTGGCGCAGCGGGTGCCCTGGCCGCCGCACGGGCCGGGCATCTGGCGGATCGCGGTCTCGGGCAATGGGTCAGCGGTCTTTCCCTGTTGCTGATGCTCGCTTCGTGGCTGCCGATCGCCCTCACCCAATCCTCGCTGTGGGCATTGCTGCTCGGCGTGATCACCCTGGATCTGGGCCTGCAAGCCGTGCATGTCACCAGCCAGAGCATGATTTACGCCGTGCGCCCGCAAGCACAAAGCCGTCTCACCGCCGGTTACATGTTGTTTTACTCAATCGGCAGCGCGCTGGGTTCAATCGGCTCGACCGCCATGTACGCGTGGGCCGGCTGGATCGGCGTGTGCCTGCTCGGCGCCGGCATCAACGCCATGGCGCTCGCATACTGGTGGCTGACCCTGAAAAGCGGCGCACCGGCACGATGCGCCACTCAAGCGAGTTAACCGCGGTCGCGACCGCGCAACATACTGTCGAGGACCTCGTCGCGGCGGATCCAGCCATGAAACAGCGCCGCCGCCAGGTGCAGCAGCACCGTCAGAAACAACAGATAGGCCAGATACCCGTGAGCCTTGCGCAATAACGCGAACAACTGCGCATCGGCCGGAACAATGGCTGGCAACTGCACCGTTACGCTGAGCATGACCGGCTCACCCGAAGCGCTGATCATCGCCCAGCCCAGCACCGGCAACACCAGCATCAACGCGTACAGCAGCAGATGCGAAGCCTTGGCGGCCATCACTTGCCAACCCGGCAGATCCGCTGGCAGCGGTGGTTGGCGGGTCGTTAACCGCACCAGCAAACGCACAATCACCAGCGCCAGAATCGCAATGCCCAGCGGTTTGTGCAGATGGATCAGCCATTCATGCCGCTCGGAAACGGAGGTGACCATACCGGCGCCGATAAACAGCATGGCGATAATCATCACCGCCATCAGCCAATGCAGCAGCCGCGCCAACAGGGCGAAATGCGTCGGTTGAGTTCTCATGGACGAACCTCCTGTTTGGCGGCGGGCAACTGGCTGACTTCGCTGGTGCGACGCAGGTAGGAATTGGCGTACCCCGCGGAACGGGCTGCCAGCAATGGGTCGTCGGTACCTTGAATCCCGGCCGGCAGCACCAGCGGGTCATAGTTGATGTCACGGCATTCGCCGCTCAGTTGCGGCTGGGTCCTTTCCAGCACCAGCGTGCCGGCGTTCAACACCTTGCGCCCCTCGGGCCAGGTCTTGCTGGCGTCGTCCACCGGGTCCTCAGGATTGGCCAGGGTGATGTTCAACTGAAAACGCAGCGGCGCTAACGCCAACCGTTGCACCAGATCCTTTTCGAGAAAATCGCTGCCCTCAGGCGCAGTGGCGCCCGCAGCGTCCCTTGCCAACGGCGTCATGCTCCAGCGCACGGCCTGTTTTTTACCGCTGGCGTCGACCAGATAAAACGCGTTGACGCTGTTATAGGTTTCGGTGGCGTAACTGGCCGAGGGTTTGGCCGTCTTCACCCAGGTCAGGAACGGCACGGTTTCCGGGTGAGAGGCGAAGAACGCCGGGACCTTCGCCGGGTCAGGTTTACCCGTGGCCGGATCCGGCGACTGCGCCTGCTGCAATTGATAAAACGCCTCAGGCGTGCCAACCGGGAACACCGGCATGCTGTTCATCCCGGTGCGCCACTGCTGCCCGTTGGCCTGGGTGAACCGCAGGGCCAGACTGCGGATCGGCACACTGTTGTCCGGTGCATAAGGATTGCCCGCCGGCAGCGCAAAACGCCCGACCACCGGAGTTTGCGGCTCGTTAAACACTTGCGCGTTGGAAAATACCCGCGCCTCGCCACTGCTTTCGAAATGCCCGATCACGCACACGCCTTTGGCGTGGTTACGACGAAACCCGGGATGCACGCCGTTGTTCTTCTCCAGCACATCGACCAGCGCCTTTGGCGTCAGACGTTGTGGGTCGAAGTTACCGTGAACGTAGGCAAACGCCCCGGCCACCGCAGCGACTACTACGGCAATGCCGCCCAGACGCAATATCAGGCTCGCGGCACTCAATGGCGGGCGCTGCGGCCCGCCGGGCGGTGAAGCGTTGGGTGAGGTGCGATCAACCATGAAAGACTCCAGGGCCAATGGCCACAAGTAAGAAGAATCAGCAAGACGCGCCTTGTTCGGGTTTATTCCACGCTGCGGTATTTATTTTTCCGCGCGTGGAATAACCTCCAACGACAAGCGTCTCCCTAGTCCACAGCGTAGTGACTAGCAGAATTTCATGAGCGAATTCGACGAACAGTTGAGAGAAATCATTCCCAGATTGCGCCGCTTTGCCCTGTCACTGACACGCAACAGCAGCAGCGCCGACGATCTGGTACAGGCTTGCCTTGAGCGGGCACTGTCGAGTTGGGGCGATAAACGCGCCGACGGCGACTTGCGTGCCTGGCTGTTCGCGATCCTCTATCGGCAGTTTCTCGATGCCCATCGCCGCTCCCGACGCTATGCGCGAATGCTCGAATTCTTCACCGGTCGCGACGATGCCGAACCTTCGGTGGAGCGCACCGTCATCGCCCAGTCGACCCTGCAAGCCTTTGACCGTCTGCCCACCGAACAACGCGCCCTGCTGCTGATGGTCTCAGTGGAAGGCCTTTCCTATAAAGAGGTCGCCGAGATTCTCGGCGCCCCGATCGGCACCGTGATGTCGCGCCTGTCCCGCGCCCGCCAGGCCTTGCGCCAACTGAGTGACGGCGAAATCAGCAGCCCTTCTTTGCGGATACTCAAATGATCAGCCTGCCTCCCAACGAGCGTGACCTGCACGCTTATGTCGACCACCAACTCAGCGACGCCGACCGGCGCGTGCTGGACACTTGGCTGGCCAGTCACCCGGATGAAGCGGCGCAGGTCCGTGCCTGGCAACAGGATGCCCAGCAGTTGCGTGCGGCACTCGGCGGCGCATTGCAGCAACCGGCCAATCCGGCGCTTGACCCTGCCATGATCCGCCAGCGCCGCCAGCGTCAGTCGCGTCGTCATCTGGCCAGCGCGGCGGTGTTGCTGATCGCGGTCAGCATCGGCGGGTTCAGTGGCTGGCAGGCGCGGGAAATGACCCTCGTACGCTCGTCCACGTTGCCGATGACTGACGCCTTGCAGGCCTATCGGTTGATTGCCCAGCAAGGCATGCTGCCGGCCGATTACAAGGTCGACAATGACGGCGACATGCAACGCTGGCTCGACCGCTACTTCACCCGGGCCAGTCGCTTGCCCGATCTGAAGGCCGCCGGGTTCGAACCGGTCAGCGGGCGCCTGCTCAGCACCGACGAAGGCCCGGCGGCGATGGTCATGTATGAGGATGGCAGCGGGCACAAGGTGAGTTTCTATGTGCGCCCGCCGGGGCCGAAGAACACCTTTTTGCCCCGAGGAAGCCGCAGTGATGGCGACTTACAGGCCGAATACTGGTCGGGCGGTGGCTACAACTATGCGATGGTCAGCCCGGTCGATACACCGGCGGCGCAACAGCTCAAGCAATCGCTGCAATTCTGAACCCACCGCAGCCCCCCCTGTAGGAGCTGCGGCACGCTGCGATCTTTTGATCTTGCTTTTAAGGGCAAGATCAAAAGATCGCAGCCTCGTTTCACTCGACAGCTCCTACAAAGGATCGTGTCAGCTTAAAAACCTACGTCCAAAACAACATTGTCGAGATAGGTGCCCGCCGGCGGCGTGGTCTGGTCGGTGTAGATCTTCGCGTTGTAGTTGAAGATCTGGCTGCCCGTGCCCAACCCGTTACCCGGGTTGACCTCCGCATCGGTGCTCGCCCGCCGCGCCGCGCCGACGCTGCCCCAGCGCGTGGTACCGGCACTTTTGAAAATGTCGTAAGCCAGATAATTGCTCCCGGAAATCATTCGTCGCCGCCCGCCGACACTCACCGCGTTCTGCCCGTCGCTCAGCCCCACGGTGTAGGCACTGCCCTTGGTGCAAGCCAGATTGATGGTTTGCCCGGTCACTGGCGTGAACGCGCTCACCACCGGCGCGCTGCCGAATGCAATGTTCGGCGCAGTAATCGTGCAGTCGTTGGACACTGTCATGTTCACTGTCAACGAGGTCGTGCCGCTGGCGATATCGCGCCCGAGGCAGACGGAGCCGATACCGATTCCCGAGCAGTAATTCCAGTTCCAGAAAATGCTCAGGGTCTCGGTGTAAACCCCGGCGGCGACATTGCTGCCAATGGTCGTGCCGAGGTAGAGCGGCACGGTTTTCGGCGTTGTGCCGTTGAGCAGGCCGAGGGCATCGATGATGCCGTTGCGCGCAAAGTCATAGGCAGTGCCGCGAGTCAGTGGGTAGCTGGTGCTGTTATTGGCGTAGACCGTGTAACTGATGACATCGCCGGTCGGCCCGACCAGACCACTCTGAGTCGATGACACAGTGCCCCAGAAATGGTCATTGCTGGTCAGCAGAGACAACAAAGAACCGGTGCAGCTTAAACCTGCATTGAGCGTGGAACTGGGTTGTGAAGTCGTGCGCACGGCAATTGAACTGAGCGTGCCAAACGCCGCCGGCGTAGTGCTGACCACCGAGCACGCGGCTTGCGCCGCCCCCGGCAGCATCAGCGCCAGCAACAGAAACAATCGGGCGCGGATCATTGGCACACCAACGGGCCAATCAACGGCACCTGATCCAGATTCAGGTCGACGCTGAACTGCGCCTGACAGGTTTTGCCGTCAGCCAGCGTCACTTGCAGCGAATTCTGCGCCTGCAGGTTTTCCAGATAGACCAACCCATCCCAGCCGACTACCGTCCGCGCGCCGCTCTGCTCGTGCAAAACACCCGCGCCCAGCGGCAACTCGCGCTGCTGTGCGTCGACCAGCACAATGCTCGCGGCAATCACCCGGGTCAGCGGAAATTCCAGCAGATAACCGCTGCCACGGCGCACGGCAATGCGCTGTTCGACGTTGGGGCTGCGCACGTTGGCCGGCAGATTCAGTGGGTCGATTTCATACTTGCCGCGGTAATAGGCACTGCTCCATGGCACCAGCAGATGACCGTTCTTGTCGGTCTGGCCGACCTGCTGGTTTTCGTAGCGCACCGGAATGTCGGCAAAACCATCGGTGCTGACCACCACAAATGCGTCGTCGATACGGTTGGCGGCGAACACCTGACGGTCCATCCACACCAGCGAACCACTGGCATCGGCCCAACGGGTTTCGGCGTCGGAAGTGCCGTAGACACCGGCCTGCAACTGCACCGATTGCAGGCGCCAGGTCACGTCGGCCTGACGATAATCGGCGCCGTCACCCTTGGCGTAACCCAGATTGAAACCTACGCCGCCCTCAGTCGGCACCGCGCGACTGTAGTTGACCCGCTGCTGGCTCTGCCCGGTTTTACTGCGATCGCTGCTGATCGCCAGGCTGCCGCGCAGATCGAACGGGATCACCAATTGCGCCTGCACCGCCCAGTTGCTGTCGCCGATCTCACGGTTGGCCGACAGGTAAAAACTGCTGTTGCGCCACAGCGGTTTGCTCCAGCTCAGATTGAGCAGCCGCGTGCGCGAATCGTCCGCCGCGCGCACATCGAAGTAACCGGCGCCGAGACTGCCCCAGCGGTCGAGGTTAAGGCTCAGGGTCGCTTGCTCGCTGCGCCGGCTAAGACTGATGTACGGGCTGTCGACCACGGTCAGATCGGCGTATTGACCGTGACGTTGCAGCCGCTGCCAGGAAAAGCTGAAACGCTGGTTGCTGTACTGATAGCCCAAGCTGGCCTGGTGACCGCCCTCGCCGTCGAAACGGCTTTGGCTCAACGCACTGTTGAGCACACCAAAGTTACCGAGCTGCCAATTGCCACCGAGGCCGCCCAGTGTCAGCGAATCGGCCGCTTCGGCATGGCTTTCCAGAGTGAAGTTGTCGCTGATGCCGTAACGCAGGCTGCCGGCGGTGACGCCCGGCCCGTAATTGAAATCCTTCAAACCGTAGTCGCGGCGCAGCGTACCGGCAGCCACGGAGAAATCGCTCAAACCTTTTTGCAACAAGGTGCTGGTGACATAGAACGGCACCGTGGTCGAAATCTGCCGACCCAGTGCATCGGTGGTCACCACCACCGCTTCGCCAGCGCCGTTGATAAACGGAATATTGGTCAGCGTGTAAGGCCCGGGCTGCAAGTCCGCGCTGCTGGATTTGTAGCCATTGATAAACAGATCCACCGAAGACGGCACCGCCGCTTCACCGGCAAATTGCGGCAACGGATACGTCACCAGATCCGGACGCACGGCAAAGTCCCGCGAGAACTGCACGCCGCCCAGCCGCACCGAATTGCTCCACGGCAACGCGCCGCTGATGACGTCACCGGCCTCGTAGGTGAGCATTCGCTCATCGTCGGAGTAACGCCAGGTGGTGTCGTATCGCAAGTAGCCGTTGTCCAGCGTGTTGAGCGAATCACCGGACAAGGTTTGCCGATACTGTCCGGTGTTGGACAGCGTGCCCCAGCTGTCGAACAGCCGCACTTCGTTCCACGCCGCCAGATAAGTGCCGGCATCGTCGGTGTCGTTGAGGTACAGGTCATAGTTGAACAGCGCGCCAAAACTGCTCAGCGCCGGGGTGCGCGGGTAAGCCTGGCGATTGCCGATGAACTGTTCCGGCAGCCAGTCCGGCGGCACGTTCAACAGCAAGCGCTGACCGACGCTGTCGTAATCACTGTGCAGCCCCGCCAGGCTGTCGAGGTCGACCTCGGCGCCGAGGCTGTCGGGCAGCTTCATGCCGGTTTCGCGCAACGCGGTCGCCGGCACGAACAGGCGCCCATCGCGCTGCTGCACCGCCACCACGCGCCCGGTATTCATCTGGTTGACCACCAGTTCCAGAAACAACTGTGCATCGCTCACGGCCTCCATGCCGCTCGGCGGCGGCGGCAGATCGCCGGCCCCGGATGGTTGAACGAACATCAGGCAACAGGCGCCGGTGATGAGCCACAACGGACGCTGAATACGGCGAACCCGTCCTGGGTTCATACGCGCTGTACGTCCGTCAATGGACTCAATCCTCCCTGATCCCGCGTCAGCCGACGCCAGATGTCCGCGCTACGACTCACTCACTTGGCTGGCGTAATGCTCTGTACCTGCGCGGCACCGTTGACCCGCACCTGCAACGCCGACTCACCGGCCAACGGCCCTGGTGCCGGCCAGCGCATCACCGCGCCCGGCAGCACGTAACCCAACAGCCCTTCGGCCAGTGGCTTGCTCTGCCCGGCCTGTTGGATTGCCACGTCGGTCAGCCGGGCATGCACCGCGCCCTGATTGCGTACTTCGACATAGGGCTTGCCGTCCACCGCCACCGTGCGCCAACTCAGCTGCGGCAGGCCGACACCTTTGGGATCGCGCGCGCGGCTGCTGTCTTCCTTGCTCCACAGCCCGGCGCCATAGGCAAACAGCGGCACTGAGTAACGCATCTGGAAGCGGATCGCTGCCGCTGTTTTGCCGCCGTCGGTCGTCGCTGGTTGCGCAGAGGGAATTTCGTCGATGATGATCCGGTAGGCCAGCTCCTGCCCCGGCGGTACTTCCTTGGTGCGGGTCAGACGCACCAATTGTTTCTGCCCCGGCTCGATCTTCGCCACTGGCGGGCTACCAATCACGTCGCGCTGATTCTGGTATTGCTCGGCGAACCCGCTCTGGCTCCAGCCAAATACACGGATCTGCAGATTGGCGGTTTCGCTGCCGCGGTTCTCCAGCCACAGCGCACTGGCCTGCTGATCAGCTTCCAGCACCGGATCGATCGGCCAGATCAGCACCGAACTGGCGGCGTGCACGTTGCCTGCCCCGAGCATGACCAACGCCCACATCGCCCAGCGCACGCGCAAGTGCCGTGACGTAACTGACCCCATAAACCTGCTCCTTGTCGGCCATTCGACTTCGCCTTACCACGACAGCTGCACCTGCAACACGTCGCTGTACGTCCCCCCAGGCTGATTGCCCGGCAATTGCACCTGACCGTAAATCGGCAGGCTGATGTTGTTCGCATCGCTGTAGGCCACCGCCACACTCTGGCCAATGCCCAGGCTTTGGCTGTACGCCGCATCGCGAAACAGCGCATACGCCACCCGCGCACTACCGCTGTTGACCTGCATGTGCCGGCCACTGCTGTTGTACTGGCCGCCGTCGACGCTCATGTTCAGCGTCACCCCCGGCGTGCATTGCAATTGCACCCCACCGGTCAGTGCGACTTGCACGGTGCCGGTGGCCAGTGCCGAACGTGAACCGAAATTCAGCCCGCCATAATTCGATACCCCGCCCACCACCAGACACCCGGCAGTGACCGTGGCGCTGACCTGAAAGCTCTGGCTGGTCGCGGCAGTCAGCGGCAGCGGTGCACTGCCCGCACAGAGCAGAAGCAGCGCGGCACAGCCATGGCGGCGCATGGCATCAGAACGTCAGTTCAACAGCAACAGTGTCGGTGTAAGTCCCCGCCGGCAAACCGGCCTTGCCCACCGCCTGACCGTAGATGTTCACCGTCTGTGCGACGCCGGTGCTGGCCGCAAGGTTGATGGTCCCGTCGATCGCCAGCAGTTGCGAGTGCCCGGCATCGGTATACAAGTCGTACGGCACGTAATTGGCGACCCCGTCATACAGTGCGCGCGTGCCGCCCGGCGACATGCCGTCATGGGAACCCGCGCGCACCTTGACCGTCGGCGTGGTGCCACTGGAGCAGAGAATCGACAGCGCCCCGCCGCCACCGCCCAACACCTGCCCGGTGGCGGTGGTGAACAGGCTGTTGGCGGTGCCGAAGTTCAACGCACCGAAGTTCAGCCCGGTGGAACCGCCGGCGCCGTTGACCTGACAACTGCTGATCAGAATCAGGCTGGAAGTGATCTGGCCAGTGACCGTGGTGGCGGCGTTGGCACCGGAAACCAGCGCCAGGCCGAGCAGTGACAAACCTATCCTTGATGCAAACGTACGCATGGTGTCCGTCCTCTACGGGGTTACCAGTCGAGCGTCACCGTCAGGGTGTCGGTATAGACCCCTGCCGGCACCGCGCGGGTATTCGCCACCACCGAGCCAAATACCGGAATGGGTATCTGCGCACCGCTGGTGACAGCGAAATTGTGTTGCTGGCCGATGCTGTAGCTCCGGGCGCCGGAGGGATCGACGAACAGCTGATAAGGAAGGGTCTGGCGGCCGTTGCTCAGCCGTCGGGTACTGCCGTCACCGTGGGTGCCGCCGTCGATGGTGACGGTGAAACCGGTGACCGAGGGATTGCAGGCGACGTTGAGTTTGCCGCCGCTGTCGCCATCCAGACTGGCCTTGATCGGTGCATTCCAGGTAGGCCCCTGAAGGCCGAAATCGAGGGTGCCAAGGGCGCTGACCGGGCTGGCGGGGGCGCTGGTGTTGGTGACTTCGCAGCCGGCAATCAGGATCAGCCGCGCATTGATCTGCCCGCTCATCGCCGCCTGGGCGTCGTCCGCGAGCAATGCCAGCGTACCTGCCGCCATCACCATCCAGTGTCTGCCTGCCATTGCGCCCGTCCCTGCTCCTTCGCTGATTCAACCACCGCGCTCGTCATTGAACGCCTTCCTTGCGGCCCCCGCGTCCACCGGGCGCCTGTATCAATCGCGATCACCAGGTGACCGTCACCTTGACCAGATCCGAATAACGGCTGACGCGTGGCACCTCAGCCAGACGTTCGATCCGCGCATAGAGCGGCAACTCCACCGTGCCACTGTCCGGCACCCGCCCGCTAACCGGCACATCCACCACCAGCGGTACCCGCCGAGCCGCGTCCTGATACAAGCGATACGGAACCGGTTTGCTGCCGACCGAACCGGCCATGTAGCGGACTTCACCGACACCACCATGCAAACCACCGTCAACGCGCATCTGGTACGGCGTGTCCGGGTTGCACTCCAGCCGCGGCAGGCGTTGATTGGTCAACGCGGCGGCCAACGGCCCGGCCGGGTCATCGAGGCGCGCGGTGCTGCCGAAGTCGAGCACACCCAATTGCTCGATGCCGGCCTCCCGCTGCTGGCCGACCAACTGGCAGCCGCGCTGCACATCGACGCGCACTTCGACCTGAAGATCCGCCGCATGAACAGGTGCAACGAGTACACCCAGCAGGCCCATGACCACCCGTATATTCACTGCCCCGTTCCTTGTCAGTGATCGCTTGCGACGTCGTTTCTGTGATTGAGATTAGCAACCGTCGACGATTCCGCCAGTCGATTGGATCCACGGATCGCCCGGGATATGTTTCGAAAGGTTGGCAACCGGTCGGGCCATGTCGCTAAAAATAGCTGTACGCGCGGCACAAATTTGTTCAGTAACCGCCCACTGTCGATCCGCCGTGGTGGCTGGCCAGGTCGGCGTCTGGTTACACTACCTCGCCGCGCTTGCGCGAGCCGGTCTTGACGAACACGGAGACGCCCACAGTGCCTGCCCAACCGCCGAAACGATCGCGACTGATCCAGCGCTGGCCGGCGTTGCGCCGCTGGTTCGGCAAGGGGGGGTCGGCCAGTGCCGGGCATGACGCCAGTGCCCAGTCGATCCACGACTACTTCCGGCACAAGGCCTGCGGTCAGGGTTACACCCTCAGCCACAGCCAACAGCGCGTCATCGATTGCATGGCGCAGCAGGCGAGTCTTTTGCTGGGCGCACGCGCTCGCCAACCACAGAGCCTCTATCTGTTCGGCGCCGTCGGGCGTGGCAAGAGCTGGCTGCTCGATGGTTTCTTTCAGGCCTTGCCGATCACCCAGAAACGACGCCTGCATTTCCATCAGTTCTTCGCGCAATTGCATCAGAGCATGTTCAATCATCGCGAGCAGGACGATGCTCTCGAGGTCACCCTCGACGAACTGCTGCAAGATTGCCGGGTGCTGTGTTTTGACGAGTTTCATGTGCATGACATCGGCGATGCCATGCTCATCACCCGGCTGTTCAAGGCACTGTTCAAGCGGCGGATTCTGCTGCTGGTGACCTCCAACTATGCGCCTGAAGGCTTGCTGCCCAATCCGCTCTATCACGCCCGCTTCAAACCGGTGATCGAACTGATCAATACGCGCATGCAGGTGATGGAAGTCGGCGGCCCGCACGATTACCGCAGCCAGACACGTCACAGCGCTCACCAGACTTTCACCCAGGGCCATTACGTGTGGCCGGCCACGCCAGCCCAACGCGCGGCACTGGATCTGCCTTCTGCAAATGCGCCGATGATCACGTTATCGGTTGGCACCCGACGGTTTCAGGCTCGGTTGTGTGAAGAACGGCGTGTCGGTTTTACTTTCCACGATCTGTGTGAACAGCCAACGGCGGTCATGGATTATCTGGAACTGTGTCGCCGTTTCGACCGCTGGATCATTGATGATCTGCCAGAGCTGGGGGAATGCTCGATCGCCGCGCAACAGCGCTTCATCAACCTGATCGACGTGCTGTACGACCAGGACAAGCACCTGACGCTGCTCGGTCGACTGCCCTTGCGCGAAAGCCTGGACGGCCATGTCATTGACCTGGCGCGTACGCGCAGTCGGTTGGGGCAGTTGCAGGAAATGCACGACAACGACTGAGCACGTCGGCCCTGCGGGAGCAAGCTTGCGCCCACAAGGGTTTGGTGGCGTTTTCAGCATCCCGCTCAAGCCCGCAAGCCGCTTTGCCGTTATCATGTCGCCCATTCCCGGCGCCCCAGCGGCGCGCCCCTGATCAATAGCGAACACAAAATGCACACCCTTGCTCAATTACGCGCCGGCGAGTTGTCGGGCATTACTCGACTGGATCTGTCTTGTGGCCTGACCGAGTTCCCGCGCGAGATTTTCGATCTGGCCGACACCCTGGAAATCCTTAACCTCAGCGGCAACGCCCTGAGCAGCCTGCCGGATGATCTGCATCGACTGACTCGCCTGCGGGTGCTGTTCTGTTCCGACAACCCGTTCACGGAACTGCCGGCCTGCCTCGGCCAATGCGCTGCGCTGACGATGATCGGCTTCAGGGCCAATCGCATCGTCAACGTACCCGCTGCAGCGTTGCCGCCTAAGTTGCGCTGGCTGATCCTGACCGACAATTGCATCGAAAGCCTGCCGAGCGAACTCGGTGAGCGCCCTGCCCTGCAAAAACTCATGCTGTCGGGCAATCGCCTGCAAGCGCTGCCGCCCTCGCTGAGCAACTGCCATCGACTGGAGCTGCTGCGCATTGCCGCCAACCGCCTGACCGAACTGCCGCAGTGGCTGCTCGCGCTGCCGAGCCTGACGTGGCTGGCCTACGCCGGTAATCCGCTGGAAACCGAGGCAGACGCCGCCGCGCTGCAAGCGACGCCGCAAATCCCTTGGTCAGCGCTGCGTCTGGAGCAACGGCTGGGTGAAGGGGCTTCGGGGGTGATTTCCCGGGCCAGCTGGCAACGCGACGACGGCTCAGTGACGCCGGTCGCGGTGAAACTATACAAAGGTGAAATGACCAGCGACGGCTCACCGCTGCACGAAATGAATGCCTGTATCACCGCCGGCCTGCATCCCAATCTGATCCGCATCGAGGGGCGCATCAGTGGCCATCCCGTCGGCCAGCAAGGTTTGGTGATGCAGTTGATCGATCCGTCTTTCCGCAACCTCGCCGACCTGCCCAGCCTGGCATCCTGCTCGCGAGATGTTTACGCCGATGATTGCCGGTTCAGCGCCGGGGTTGCGCTGAACATTGCCAAAGGCATCGCCTCGGCGGCAGACCACTTGCATCGGCAAGGCATCACCCACGGCGATCTCTACGGGCACAACATTCTGTTGAATGAGCACGGCGATTGCCTGCTCGGGGATTTTGGTGGGGCGTCGTTCCACGCTGTTGCCGACACAGCAGAAACACGGGCGTTGCAACGTATTGAAGTGCGCGCGTTCGGGATTTTGCTGGGGGAATTGCTGGCACGCATCGACTCGGGGTTGAGTGATGAGTTGCGTGTGGTGCTTGAGGAGCTGGAGCGGCGATGCTGTCAGGCGGATGTGCTGGCGCGGCCGGGGTTCGCTGAGGTTATTGCGGTTTTGCAGGAAAGCTGACTGCTACGCAGTCAATCGCCAGCAGGCTCACGCCTACAGGTCAGAGGTGATCACAAATGATGTGTTCACCTCTGACCTGTAGGCGTGAGCCTGCTGGCGATGAGGCCATCACTGACGAAGTCGATCAGCCCGCCAGGCCGACAAACATGTCCTGCACGTCATCATGGTTGTCGAGGCCTTCGAGGAACGCTTCAACCTCAGCCATCTGCTCGTCGCTCAAACCGCTCACCGGGTTCTTCGGCTGGTAGCCCAGCTTGGCCGACAACACGGTGAAACCTTGCTCTGGCAGTGCTTTCTGCACCGCATCCAGATCGGTAGGGTCGGTCAGGAACAGCGTTGCGCCGTCTTCGCCCGGCTCGAAATCCTGCGCACCGGCTTCGATGGCGGCCATTTCCGGATCGGCGTCCGGGGTGTCCGGCGAGGCTTCGATCATGCCGACGTGGTTGAAGTCCCAGGCGACGGAGCCGGAAGCCCCCAGTTGGCCCTTGCGGAACGCCACGCGGATTTCGGCGACGGTGCGGTTGATGTTATCGGTCACGCACTCGACGATCAGCGGCACCTGGTGCGGGGCGAACCCTTCATAGGTGACGCGATGGTATTGCACGGTTTCACCCAGCAGACCGGCGCCTTTCTTGATCGCGCGATCCAGGGTTTCTTTTGGCATCGAGGCTTTCTTGGCCTGTTCGACCACCAGACGCAGGTGTGCGTTGGTGGTGGTATCGGCACCGTTGCGGGCAGCAATGGTGATTTCCTTCACCAGTTTGCCGAAGATCTTGCCTTTGGCGTTGGCTGCCGCTTCTTTGTGTTTAACCTTCCACTGTGCGCCCATTACTCACTCTCTTGATCTGTGGCGCCGAGACATCTATTGGCCGACGCGTGGCGCCAAGTTTATACGGCCTAAAGTCGGCAATCGACCAAAAAAACGCAATGTGGAATCGACATTTTCACCAGAGCTTGTAGGGCGATTCTGAAAAACGGATTTGACATGACCATTTAACGCTGCGGTTTCGTACCCTCTCAGGCCCGTATTGCCTGACAGAGCCCGTTCGAATGCTCAATGACAAGGAAAGTCCTTTTACCCTGACCCTGACCGACAGCGGTCTGTGCCTGCCAGTGGTGCGCTTTCACGGCGAGGAAGCGCTCAACCAGCCCTACCGTTTCGACATCGAAATGATCGGCCTGGCCCCCGCCGTGGCGCCGGGTACATTGCTGCATCAACCGGCATTTCTGCGCCTGGACGACCATCATGGGATTCACGGCGTGATCGACAGTGCCAGTTGCGAACATCGAGGCACACATCGCATCGGCTATCGACTGACCGTGGTGCCGCACTTGCAGAGGCTGGCCCAGCCGAGCAAACGGCGAGTGTTCGTGCAACTGAGCGTGCCGCAGATCCTTCAGCAGTTGCTCACGGAAAATGCCTTGCCCGTCGAGGGCTACCGGATTGAAATGAGCGTCGGGCAATACCCGATCCGGCCGTTTTGCATCCAGTACGAAGAAAGCGATCTGGCGCTGCTGGACAGGCTGTGCGAAGAGGAAGGCATTCACTATCACTTCGAACACCGGGTGGACGGGCACATTGTCGTGTTTGCCGATGACAGCCTGAGCTTGCCGCAAGTGCCGGTGCTGGTTGCGTTCAAGGCTTGCGAGCAAACGCCGTCCCCCAGCGTCAGTGCGCTGTACCAGCATCACCACGCTGCGCCCATCGCCACGCTGCCTGCGGTGCGTAATCGAGGACAGCAAGCGATCAGCAACGATGCCGCCAACCACATCACGGCTAATCCCCTGCCGCCGATACCTTCTCTCGAACAACGTCACCACGAACAGCGCAGCCGTCGACAGCTGGAACGGCAACGCTGCCAGCATCGCACGATCAACGGCCGCTCTGACCGGGTTGGCTTGCTCAGTGGGCATCTGCTGCAAGTGTCGGCGCATCCGATCAGCCATTTCAACGAACAATGGCGACTCACCGCAATACGCCATCATGGGCAACATCCGTCGATTCTGGATCCGGCACCGCCTCTGCACCGTTACCACAACGATTTCACCGCCCAGCCCTGGTCGACCGACTACCGTCCCGCGCTCAAACAAGCCCGCCCGACCCTCGCCGGGTATCACCTGGCACAGGTGCTCGGACCCACCGGGCAACCGGCGCGGCTCGATGAACAAGGTCGAGTCGCCGTCAGGCTGTGGCCCTCGGAACAACCACAAACACTTGATAGCGACGCGTTATGGCTGCCCATCGCCCTGACGCGAGCCAATGGTCGACTTTCACCGGACGAACTGCCCTGCGCCGGCAGCGAAGTGTGGGTGAGCTTCCTCGACAGCGACCCGGACCGACCGATCCTGTGTCTGGGCAACTCGCGCAAGCCGACACCTCGCGAACCACCGCCTGCGCGCGACAGCCTGTTGCTCGACTGGCTACTCAACAGCGCTGCCCGCTGATCCCTGCGGCAGCTCCTGCATCAGCAAGCAGTGCTTCAACCTTTGTCAGCCTTGCCCGCCGCGGCGGCGAATTTGGCCAGGCGCACGTCGAGATGCCGAGGTCGCCGCCCGTGATCCTCGGCGCGCTCCTTGCGGCGGATGGCGTTGCGCACCATCAGCGAGCCGAAGTAACGGATCGGCTCCGGCGGGAAGTAGCCCAGCGGCCCGTTGACCAGCGGCGAACGCGTCCATGGATTGTCCAGGCCTTGCACCAGCGAAGCGAGAATCTGCCCGCCCATATGACACGGGCCGACGCCGCTGCCGGAATAGCCGAAACCGTAAAACACATTGCCCGCGCTGCTCATCTGGCCGAAGAACGGCAAACCGGTGACCGAGCGATCCGACGGGCCGTTCCAGGTGGCATCGACTTTCACCTCGGCAAAGGCCGGGAAGAAGTCGGCGAGACTGTTTTTCAGCAGGCCGGCATAAGGCGATGGCTGATCGAACACCGGCAGCATGCGCCCGCCAAACGCGAAGGTGTTGCCACCCTTGCCGAGCATGATCCGGCCGTCCGGGGTGTTGTGGTAGTAGTGCACGAAAATCCGCGAGTCGAGCACGGTGACGCCACTGGTCAAACCGATTGCCTGCAACAGATCCGGGCGCGGTTCGGTGATCAGCATGTCGCTGGAAACGATCGCCACACTGCGTTCGAACTGCGGGAAGGCACGGGCCATCCAGGCGTTCATCGCCAGCACCACGCGATCGGCGATCACCGCGCCATTCGGCGTCTGCAAACGTGCCGGGCGTCCCTCTTCGAGACCGGTCATCGCTGTGCTTTCGTGAATTTTCACGCCCAGTTGCAACGCCACTCGACGCAAGCCACGCACAAGTTTGCCCGGTTGCACACTGGCCGCTGCCGGCGAGAACCAGCCTTCAAGATGCTTGCTCGAACCGGCCATGCGCTGCACATCGGCCAGCGGACGCTGGGTGAACGAGTTGATGCCATGACGCTCCAGCGCCGCGATCACCGCATCGGTCGAGCCGACTTGTGCACGATTGGTCGCGGTGTACAGCGTGCCGTCGAGGCGGTAGTCGGCATCGACGCCGTACTGCTCGCAGAACGCGCCGATCGCATGGATGCTGCGTTCCGATTCCTTGACCAGACGTACCGCTTCCTCGACGCCAAACAAGCGCTCAAGGGTGAAATATTTCGCCGACCACGACAGCGCACAACCACCGTTGCGCCCACTGGCGCCGGCGCCGCAGATGTCCGCTTCGATCAGCAACACATCGAGTTCGGGGTTCTGTTGCTTGAGCATGATTGCCGTCCACAACCCGGTGTATCCGCCGCCGACGATGCACACATCGGTGCGTACTTCGCCTTGCAACGGCGGGCAGGTTTCAGAGGTGTCGGCCTGCAAGGCCTGCTCCAGCCAAAACGGTCTCATGGGGTTTCTCCAGTCAGTTGGCCGCGCCACAGCCTGCCGCGAGCACCGCAGCAAGCCGCGAGGCAAAGGGTTTCAGGAACGCAGAGGTTTGATGGTCAAACGACAATTGGGGATCGAGGCGCGCGGTTCCATGACGCCGACCGGACGGCTGTTCCAGTGCGGGATCAGCACCAGTGCCGAGAACAGCGCGCAGCCGGCGAAGACGATGAATACCGTCACCGAATCGAAGTAACCCGGCAGCAAACCGCCGAGCACCGCGCCGACCGAGCCGCAGCCGTTGACGAAACCGGCCGCCGTGGCACCGGCCTTGGCTTTGCCGAAGTCGATCGCAGCGGCGCCGCTGATCATTGAATCCGGGCCGTAGAGGGTCAGGCCCATGACGAACAGCAGCGCAACCACCAGCAAGACACTGCCGGTGTGCAGCGCGCCCATGAACAGCGCCAGCGTCACGGTCAGCGCCAACAGGCTCAAAACGCAGGCTGGCATGCGCCGCGCACCGAACAGCTTGTCCGAGGCCAGCCCGATCAGGATCGGCCCGAGCAATCCGGCCAGTTCGAACGAGGTGGGAATGATCGCTGCGCCGACCTTGCCGACACTCGGCATCTGTTCAAAAACAATCACCGGCCCCCACAACAGAATCGCGTAACGCGCCGGTTTCAACATGAAATACGCCAGGCCCAGGACGAGCACCGTGCGGTTACGCAGGATTTCCTTCAACGGCTCCCACACGCTGAGCTTACTGTTGGCTTCGGTTTCTTCCGCAGTCAGTTCAGGCTCCGGCTCGACCGCCGCCAAGCCGACGTCTTCGGGTTTGTTGCGCTGGAAAATAAAGAACAACACCGCCACCACGGCGACCACCACCGCGCTGGAAATGAACGCTGCGTGCCAGGTGCCCATCAAGGTATACGCCCACCAACCGGCGAAGGGCGACGCCACCAGGCCACCAAAGGCGTAGCAGGAACTCCACAACCCCAGCACCCGCCCGCGTTGTTGGGAAGGAAAGAAACTGCCGAGGTTCTTGCACAATCCCGACCACCCGGTGGACTGCGCCAGGCCCTGAATCAGCATGCAGGTGGCGAAGATCGGCAACGTGGCGAAACTGCCCATCACCAGCGCCGCAGCGGCAGAAATCAGCAAGCCACCGAGCACCACGACCCGTGGGCCAAAGCGGTCGGCGAGCATGCCCCAAGTGAATTGGCCGATGGCGTAAGCCGCCAGATAGATCGCATCGAGGTTGGCCATGGCCATCTTGTCGAGCATGAAGGTCGGATCTTCGGCAATGCCCAGTTTGGCCACCGAAAACGCTTTGCGGGTGAAGTAGAACGCGGCGTACGCCAGCCAGGTAATCGCGAAAATCTGCATGCGCCAACGCGCAATGGTGCCGATGTGCTTGTTCATGGTGGTTCTGACCTCAGGGTGTGAGTGTGCCGGCAGAATCGTTAAGCAAAACGCCTGTGTTTTTTATTGTTGAGCACTGCGATATCGCTCTATCCCTCTGGCGATACCGGTCAGATGAGGCCTGCTGTTGCACGCACAGGCTCATGGCCACTGCGGCTACTCGATCGAGCGGTCAGCGATGGCGTGAGCGGATCAAAGCAATTACTGTTTAATAAATAAAATCGATTTATCGTATTTCACACATAAGCTCAGCTTGTTACTGACTTAACGATCAGGTGACTTCATGTCGGTTTCCCACGCCCAACTCAAAGCCTTCCACGCCGTGGCCGTGCATGGAAGCTTCACCAAAGCCGCCGAGCGCCTTTTTCTCACGCAACCGGCGATATCCGACCAGGTGCGCAAACTCGAAGAGCGTTTCGGCGTTTTGTTGTTTCACCGCAACAAACGTTCCGTGCGCCTGACGGATCTGGGCGAACGCTTGCTGGCGATCACCCAGCGCCTGTTTGTAATTGAAGCCGAAGCGCAGGAGTTGCTGCAGGAATCTCAAGCCTTGCAGACCGGCAGCCTGATTCTGGCGGTGGATGCGCCGGTGCACGTGCTGCCGCAGATCGCGCGGTTCTGTGAGCGTTATCCGGGGATCAGCGTGAAGATCGAGACGGGTAATACCGATGAGTCGCTGTTTCGCCTGTTCAACTATCAGGCGGATTTGGCCCTGCTCGGGCGTGATGTCAGTGATGAACGCTTGCTGTGCGTGCCATTGCGCAATGATCCGATGGTGGCGTTCGTGTCACGCAATCATCCGTGGGCCGAGCGTGAATCGATTTGCCTGGAAGACCTGGATGACACGCCGCTAGTGCTGCGAGAACACGGTTCGGTGACCCG
The DNA here is from genome assembly GCF_029543085.1 of Pseudomonas sp. A34-9. Taxonomy (NCBI): domain Bacteria; kingdom Pseudomonadati; phylum Pseudomonadota; class Gammaproteobacteria; order Pseudomonadales; family Pseudomonadaceae; genus Pseudomonas; species Pseudomonas sp. A34-9. The sequence continues at coordinate 4,224,338 of NZ_CP119967.1, forward strand.
GCAGACGCTGGAAGAAGAAATGGCCCGGGCGGGGTTTCGCATTCGCCCGGCGATTCAGGTTGAGGGCCGGGAAGCAGCGCGTGAGGCGGTGGTGGTCGGAATTGGCGTGGGCGTTGTTTCGGCAGCAGAGTTTGGCGCGGATTCACGGGTGTGTGCGTTGCCGATCGTCGACTGCACGCGACGGCTGACGGAGACACTGGTGTGTTTGCGCGAGCAGAGTTCGCGGCGGGTGGTGGCAACGTTTCTCGATATGGTCCGCGACAGCCTGAATTGACACCGACGCCAGTGTAGGAGCTGCCGAAGGCTGCGATCTTTTGATCTGATCGTTCCCACGCTCTGCGTGGGAATGCCTCAACGGACGCTCCGCGTTCGGCTTTGGATGGGACGCAGAGCGTCCCGGGCTGAATTCCCACGCAGAGCGTGGGAACGATCACGGAGCGGCCGGCGCAAGACCGAAAAACGCCTGAATCAGGCGCAATTCCCGCCGCCGCTCCATGCAGCCGATCATGTGTCGATTGACCAGCCCCTCGCCGACAATCGGTATCGCCGCCACACGCGGGTCATGGCTGACCTCCACCGAGGACACCACGCCAACGCCCAACTCGGCGGCGACGGCCTCGGTCACCGCTTCACGGCTGTCCAGTTCCAGTAACACGCGCGGCTGAATCGATGCCTGCTCACACGCCTGATCAAAGGTGCGGCGGGTAATCGAACTCGGCTCGCGCAACACCATGATCACTTGATCCAGCTCTTTGAGTTTTACGTCCCCGGCGCGCGCCGCCCACGGATGCCCCGCCGGCACCAGTGCGCAAATCCGCGACTCGCTCAAGGCTTGCAGATGCAGGCCTTTGCGCGGCTCAACTTCAGTCAACACCGCGACATCGGCGTGTTCCGACAACAACGCCGCCAGCGTTTCCTGAGCATTGCCCAGCCGCAGATTCACGGTGATCCCCGGGTAGCGTGCGCGCAGACTGGCCAACATCGGCATGACCATGTGCGGACCGTCCGCCGCTACCTCCAGCCGCCCCGTGAGCAATTGCCGGTTGGCCTCGAGCATCGTTTGCGCCTCTTCCGCCAAACCAAACATCGCCCGGGTAATCGCCGCGAGCTTGGTGCCCTCCTCGGTCAATTCCACTCGTCGCGCGGTGCGCCGCAACAAGGTGATCTGGTAGTGCTCCTCCAGTGCCTTGATGTGCCCGGTGACCGCTGGCTGGCTGATGAACAACCGCGCGGCAGCACGGGTGAAGCTGCCTTCGCGGGCCACGGCGTCGAACGCGCGCAACTGGAACAGGTTCATGAATAACTCTCACTGATGGTTGGCATAACAACAAACAATTTGATTGATGCAACGGCGAATTGCAACGTATGCCCCGTAGCTTCATCCCACAGCGCTATCCGAGGACACACGAATGAGTATCGCCGAACCCATCCTGCTCACTCCCGGCCCGTTGACCACTTCGGCCCGCACCCGCCAAGCGATGATGGTCGACTGGGGGTCATGGGATGACCGCTTCAACCAACTGACCGCCAGCCTTTGCGAACAATTGCTGGCGATCCTCAACGGTGCCGCGACCCACCACTGCGTGCCGTTGCAGGGCAGCGGCACCTTTGCCGTCGAGGCGGCCATCGGCACATTGGTGCCGCGTGACGGCAAAGTGCTGGTGCTGATCAACGGCGCGTATGGCAAACGCCTGGCGAAGATCTGCGAAGTGCTCGGCCGCTCTTTCAGCACTTTCGAAACCGCCGAAGACGAGCCGACCACCGCTGCTGACGTCGATCGTCTGTTACGCGCTGACCGGGACATTAGCCACGTCGCACTGATCCACTGCGAAACCAGCACCGGCATTCTCAATCCGCTGGCGGAAATCGCCCACGTCGTCGAACAGCACGGCAAACGCCTGATTATCGACGCCATGAGTTCCTTCGGCGCACTGCCGGTGGACGCACAGAAAGTGCCGTTTGACGCGCTGATTGCCGCGTCCGGAAAGTGCCTGGAAGGTGTGCCGGGGATGGGTTTTGTCTTCGCTCGCAAGGAAGCGCTGGCCGCTGCCGCCGGGAATTCCCACTCGCTGGCGATGGACCTGTTCGACCAGCACGCTTACATGCAGAAGACCGGTCAATGGCGCTTCACTCCGCCGACCCACGTGGTCGCGGCGCTGCACGAAGCGCTGCTGCAATACAACGAAGAAGGTGGCCTGCCGGCGCGGCATGCGCGTTACGCCGCCAACTGTCAGGCGCTGATGGAAGAGATGGCCAAACTCGGTTTGCGCAGCTTCCTGCCGGCGGCGATTCAGGCGCCGATCATTGCCACATTCCATGCGCCGCAAGATCCGCGTTATCAGTTCAAGGACTTCTATGAGCGCGTGAAGGCCAAGGGCTACATCCTTTATCCCGGCAAATTGACTCAGGTCGAAACCTTCCGTGTCGGCTGCATCGGCCATGTCAGCTCGGCGCAAATGCGTGAAGCCGTGGCGGCGGTCGGTGAAGTGCTGCGCGAGATGGAAGTCCTCGACATCTAAACCCCACCACCAATCCCTTGTAGGAGTGAGCCTGCTCGCGATGAAGCCGTGCCAGTCGACGAAGATGTTGAATGATCAACCGCGATCGCGAGCAGGCTCACTCCTACAGTTTGAATTGCATTGCCCACACAGGAATTGATTGCCATGAACTATGTAAATCCAGACAAGCTGCAAGCCGCGATCCTCGACTGGGCCGGTACCGTGGTCGATTTCGGCTCGTTCGCGCCGACGCAGATCTTCGTCGAAGCCTTCGCCGAGTTCGACGTGCAGGTCTCCATCGAGGAGGCGCGTGGCCCGATGGGCATGGGCAAGTGGGACCACATCCGCACCCTCTGCGACCAGCCGCAAGTGGCCGAGCGTTATCGCAAAGCGTTCGGCCGCACGCCGACCGATGACGACGTCACCGCGATCTACAACCGTTTCATGCCGCTGCAGATCGAAAAGATCGCCGAGCACTCGGCGCTGATTCCCGGTGCGCTGGAGACCATCGCCAACCTGCGTCAGCAAGGCATCAAGATCGGCTCGTGCTCCGGCTACCCGAAGCAAGTGATGGATAAAGTCGTCGAACTGGCCGCCACCAACGGCTACGTCGCTGATCACGTGGTCGCCACCGACGAAGTGCCGAACGGCCGTCCCTGGCCGGCCCAGGCCTTGGCCAACGTGATCGCGCTGGGCATCGACGATGTCGCGGCGTGCGTGAAGATCGACGACACCGTGCCGGGCATCCTCGAAGGTCGCCGCGCCGGGATGTGGACTGTTGCACTGATCTGCTCGGGCAATGCGCTGGGTCTGGATTACGCCGGTTTCCGTGCCTTGGGCAGTGATGAACTGGCCAGCGAACGCACACGCATTCACGCGCTGTTCGAAGGCTCGCGCCCGCACTACATGATCGACACCATCACCGATTTGCCGCAAGTGATTGCCGACATCAACAAGCGTCTGGCCAGGGGTGAGATGCCGCAATCGAACTGATTCCTGCCGCTCGCCTATAAAAAAACGCCAGTGTCTGAACGACGCTGGCGTTTTTTATTGGCAAAGCCCTGATTCAGCGCATTGAAAGTCCGATCAGCCTCAGGCAAATCCGCCAAAGCGGATTACAGTTAAAGCATGCCGTCGCACAAGAACGGCAGGTTTGAACCCTGATCTGTGAGGAAACACCGTATGCCGTGGACAAGTTCCGAATCACGCTACAGCACCGTATCGGTCCTGCTGCACTGGCTGATGCTGGTGTTGTTGGTGCTGGTGTACGCCAGCATGGAATTGCGCGGCCTGTTTCCCAAAGGCAGCGGCGGGCGCACGCTGATCCGCGAAGTGCACTACATGCTCGGCCTGACCGTGTTTGTGCTGGTGTGGTTTCGCCTGCTCGCGCGCAGCCTCGGCCCGGCGCCGAAAATCTTTCCCGCCTCGCCACAATGGCAAACCGTGCTGGCGCGACTGATGCACTGGGCGTTGTACCTGTTCATGATCAGCATGCCGATGCTCGGCTGGCTGATTACCAGTGCCGAGGGGCATCAGGTGATGTTCTATGGTTTTGATCTGCCGCTGCTGGTCGCCGAGAACAAGAATTTCGCCAAACAGGTCGAGCACTGGCATGTGCTGATCGGCACGATCGGTTACTGGCTGATCGGCCTGCACGCGCTGGCGGGGATCTATCACCACTATGTGGTGGGCGATAACACGCTGCTGCGGATGATGCCCAAGCGCGGTTGACTCTCAGGGGCTGGTGATAAACCCACGCCGCCCCTGCAAGCCACCGGTGTGAATGAAGATCAGCCGCGTGCCCGGCGCGAATCTGCCGGCCTCGACCTGTTGCTTGAGTGCCAGCAATGCTTTGCCGGTGTACAACGGCTCCAGAGGAACGCCGCTGGCTTGCTCGGTTTGTTCAATGAACGCGAGCAATAGCGAGTCGACCTTGGCGAAACCGCCACGGCTGGCATCGATCAGTTCATAGCCCGCACTGACCTGTCCGGCTTGCTGAACAAGCGCCTCGACCTGCGGCGCCACGCCGTGGTCCTCCGGCACCGCCAGCGCACCATAAACCCGCTGCGCACCCGCCTCGGCCAGCACCAATCCCGCCAGCGTCGTCCCCGTGCCGCAGGCCAGCCACCAGCCGTGATAATCACGCCAGCCCAGCGTATGCAATTGCGCTTGCGCCTGCTGTTGGATGGCGGCACAACCGAGCGCCCCGGCTAATCCACCGCCACCCTCCGGCACCGCATACAGCTGCGGATACAGCTCCTGCCATGGCTGCCAGAATCCCGGCTCGTTTCGCGCTCGGTAACCGCCGTAGCCCAGCCAATGCAATTGCATGCCGAACGCCTGCAGATCCAGCACCGTCGGTGTCTGCTGCGCGTGCCCGCGCAACAGCCCCACGGTTTTGAACTCCAGCCGCTTCCCCGCCGCCGCCAACGCATGCAGATGATTAGAGTGAGCCCCACCGAGACTGATGATGCCTTCGGTACCCGCACGGTCGGCGGCTTTGAGGTGTTCGACGAGTTTGAACCATTTGTTGCCGCTGATCAGCGGGTCGATCTGATCGAGGCGCAGGATGGCGACTTCAATACCGGCGGTGGCGAGCCAGTCGAGCTGAAGGGGATGCAGCGGGGCTTGGGGTAGCCATTGGGAGGGAGGCAAAAGCATGGGCGCTGCATGATCTGGAAAAGACCTCATATTAGTAGGAGCTGCCGCAGGCTGCGATCTTTTGATCTTGATTCAAAAACCAAAATCAAAAGATCGCAGCCTGCGGCAGCTCCTACAGAGGGAGGTTACAGCTCAGCAGCGAGGCGCGAGCCCTGGTTGATCGCGCGCTTGGCATCCAGCTCCGCCGCGACATCGGCACCACCGATCAGGTGCACGTTCTGCCCCGCTTCTACCAGACCGTCGTGCAATTCACGCAGCGGATCTTGCCCCGCGCAAATCACAATGTTGTCCACCGCCAGCACTTGCGGCTCGCCGGTCTCGCCAATACGAATGTGCAGGCCTTGGTCATCGATGCTCAGGTATTCAACGCTGTTGAGCATCTGCACCTGCTTGTTCTTCAGACCGGTACGGTGAATCCAGCCTGTGGTTTTGCCCAGACCATCACCGACCTTGGTTTTCTTGCGCTGCAACAGGAACACTTCACGCGCCGGGGCATGCGGTGCAGCCTTTATCCCGGCCACGCCACCACGGGCTTCCAGTTGCGTATCGATGCCCCACTCTTTCCAGAATGCGGCGCGATCCTGACTGGTGGCCACGCCTTCGTGAACGAGGAACTCCGAGACGTCGAAACCGATACCGCCGGCGCCGATCACCGCCACACGCTTGCCGACCGGTTTGCGCTCAAGGATCACGTCCAGATAGCTCAGCACCTTGGCGTTGTCGACACCCGGAATCGCCGGCACACGCGGGGCAATGCCGGTGGCGAGGATGATTTCGTCGTAACCGCCTTCAACCAGTTTCGCCACATCGACGCGAGTGTTCAGGCATACCTCGACATTCGTGGTCTGCAACTTGCGCTTGAAATAGCGCAGGGTTTCGAAGAACTCTTCCTTGCCCGGCACGCGCTTGGCGATGTTGAACTGGCCGCCAATTTCACTGGCCGAATCGAACAACGTCACCTGATGGCCACGCTCGGCGGCCACGGTCGCGGCGGACAAACCGGCAGGGCCGGCGCCGACCACGGCGATTTTCTTGATCTGCTGCACGGGCAGGTAGTTGAGTTCGGTTTCGTGACAAGCACGCGGGTTGACCAGGCAACTGGTCAACTTGCCGCCGAAGGTGTGATCGAGGCACGCCTGGTTGCAACCGATGCAGGTGTTGATTTCGTCGGCGCGGCCTTCGGCGGCCTTATTCACGAAGTCCGGGTCGGCGAGGAACGGCCGCGCCATCGAGACCATGTCGGCATCGCCTTCGGCAAGAATCTGCTCGGCGATTTCCGGGGTGTTGATGCGGTTGGTGGTGATCAATGGAATGTTCACCGAACCACGCAGCTTGGCCGTGACCTTGCTGAACGCCGCACGCGGCACTTTGGTGGCGATGGTCGGGATCCGCGCCTCGTGCCAGCCAATGCCAGTGTTGATGATGGTCGCGCCGGCCTGCTCGATGGCTTTGGCCAGGGTGACGATCTCGTCCCAGGTGCTGCCGCCTTCGACCAGATCGAGCATCGACAGACGGAAAATGATGATGAAGTTCGGGCCGACGGCTTCGCGTACACGGCGAACGATTTCCACCGGCAGGCGCATACGGTTTTCGTAGCTGCCGCCCCAACGGTCGGTACGGTGGTTGGTGTGCGCGGCGAGGAACTGGTTAATGAAATAACCTTCCGAGCCCATGATCTCGACACCGTCGTATTCGGCGGTTTGCGCCAGTACCGAACAGGTGACGAAATCGCTGATCTGCTTCTCGATGCCTTCCTCGTCCAGCTCTTTGGGCTTGAACGGGTTGATCGGTGCCTGAATCGCACTCGGCGCCACTTGTTTCGGGCTGTAGGCATAGCGGCCGGCGTGGAGGATCTGCATGCAGATCTTGCCGCCCGCCTCGTGTACCGCGCGGGTGACGATGCGGTGTTTGAGTGCTTCTTCTTCGGTGGTCAGCTTGGCCGCGCCGGAGTACACGCCGCCCTCGTCATTCGGGCCGATACCGCCGGTGACCATCAGGCCGACACCGCCCCGGGCACGTTCGGCGAAGTACGCCGCCATGCGTTCGAAGCCACCCGGCTTTTCTTCCAGACCGGTGTGCATCGAGCCCATCAGGGTGCGGTTGCGCAGCGTGGTGAATCCCAGGTCCAGCGGGGCCAACAGGTGCGGGTAATGAGCGGCGGTCATCGGTAACTCCACAACGAGCGATCACGGAAAAATTGCGGGCGCTCTGCGGCCCCCGTCAGTCATGTTCGACAGACTAAGAGTCGCATCGCTGTCACTCAATGACCGTAACTGACAACTTATTGATCGAAATGCGCAGCGCCCCTTGGCAACCAAGCCTATGGGCCCTACCCTTGTCGCCATACCCTGTACCCGGTAGTTGTTGGTTTTCATGCGCAAACTTTTGTACCTGTTCTTTTCCATGGCCCTCGTCGCCGCCCTGACCACCTACGCCATGTGGGCGGCGGACCGGCCGGCCGGGCATTATTTATCGGACCTGCGCATCAAACTGGCGGTCGATCAGGGCACACCGGCCGACCGTGGCAACTTGCTGGGCATCCAGCCCGAACTGTTTCCCACCGACTATCAAAGTCCCGAGCGCCTGCACCGCAAACTCGCGGCCTATCTGCAGCAAGCGCAGGATCAGGGCTTGTTGAACGACAAGACAGTCGTAGTGCTGCCGGAGAATGTCGGCACCTGGCTGCTGCTCAGCGGCGAGAAAGACGAGCTGTATCAGGCGCCGACGCTCACCGAAGCGATGAACTGGCTGGCCGCGAGCAATCCGCTGCTGTTCGCCCGTGCCTGGCTCAGCGCCAGCGGCACCGATCGCCTCAACGACGCTCATCTGCGGATGAAATCCAAAGCCATGGCCAAGGACTATCAGGCGCTGTTCGGCGGTCTGGCCAAAGAGTTTCACGTGACCCTGGTGGCCGGTTCGATCGTGCTACCGGAGCCAAGCATTCGCGACGGCCAGCTCAAACCGGGCAGCGGCGCGCTGTTCAACAGCAGCGTGGTGTTTGGCCGTGACGGCGTGCCGCTCGGTCAGCCGCAACGGCAGATGCATCCGATCTTCGATCAGCGCGAGGTGATCGAAGGCGCCGCCGAGCATGCAATCAACGCGTTCGATACCCCGGCCGGACGCCTCGGTGTGTTGATCGGCAGCGACAGTTGGTACCCGGACAACTACCGCAAGCTCGACGCCCAAGGCGTGCAATTGATCGCGGTGCCGGCGCAGGTGTTCGGCCCCGGTGCGTGGAACCGCCCTTGGCGCGGCTATAAAGGCTCAAGCACACCGGGTTCGGTCAGCCTCAAACCCGGTGAAGTCAGCGAAGGCCAGGCCTGGCATCGCCTGACCCTGACCGCACAACCACCGAGCAGCCGGGCGATTGCCGGTATGAGCGTGTTCCTGCGCGGGCAGTTCTGGGATCAGTCGGGTTCCGGCCAAAGCTTTCTCAGCAGCAACGGCCAGCAGTTCGCCGACGGCGATGCCCGTGGCGCGCGTTTGCTGAATATCTGGTTGTAAGCGATGAAGCCGCTGCCGATGCGTCTGGGCGATCTGTCGGTAGGCTTCGTGCACAGCCTCGCCGATGCGGTGCGCAGCCATGACCTCGACCCTCAACCGCTGCTGGAACAATACGGGCTGGACGCCGCGCGCCTGGCCGAGTCCGGCGCCCGCTTGTCGATTCCACGCTACATGCGACTGGGGCACAGTGCGATCCAACTGACCGGGGATCCGGCGCTCGGCTTGCGAATGGGCCAGCTCAGTCGCTTGAGTCAGGCTGGATTGGCCGGCGTGACCGCCGCACAAGCACCGACCGTGCGCGAGGCGGCGCGCTGCCTGATTCGTTTCGAACCGCTGTACGGCTCCAATTATCGCGGCCAGTCGAGTTTCCACGAAGACGCCAATGGCGCCTGGCTGCGTTTCTATTCGATCAGTCCGTACAACGCTTACAACCGCTTCGTGGTGGATTCGATCATCGCGGGCTGGCTGCATCAGTTGTCCAGTGTCAGCCGCGAATCACTGCGCGCCGAGCGCATCGAAATCGAATTCGATGCGCCGGATTATCGCGACGCCTACAGCGTATTGGGTGATTGCCCGCTCCAGTTCGGTGCCGAACGCAATCAACTGCGTCTGACCCTGAGCAGCCTCGCGCAGCGCAATCCCGAGCATTGCCCGAGCACCTGGCGGCATTTGCTGCAACTGTGTGAACGGGAACTGGAACAACTGACCCGCACCCGCAGCCTGCGCGAGCGCATCACTCAGCTATTGGGGCCGTTGCTCAATGGTGGCCGGGAACCCGACCTGGAAGAAGTGGCGGCGCGCTTGAAGCTGCCGACCTGGACATTACGGCGCAAACTGGCCGAGGAAGGCACGCAGTTTCGCGCGGTGCTCAATGACACCCGCCGTGATCTGGCCATGACCTACATCCGCGACACCGAACTGGCCTTCGGCGAAATCGCTTACCTGCTGGGTTTTGCTTCAGCCGAAGCCTTCCAGCGCGCATTCAAACGCTGGAGCGGTCAGACGCCCGGCGAATTCCGCCGCAGTCATCGGCAAACCGCATAAAACCGCAAGCTACAGACCAGCGCTCAAAGCTCGGTCGCGTCTTCCGCAGGCTCGGGTTGATCCAGTTCAAAAGCGTGGTATTCGAGCAGTTCTTCTTGATAATCGTCCATCGCGTAATCCCCCTACTGCTCTCTTGAATGGGCCTGAACAAATGTTCAGCGCCTCGAGCATAACCTGCCCGTATGAAGGAAAAGTGAAACCCGGCCTTCATCAATAAAACGTAGCAGGTGGTCAGGAATTTATCGCAGGATTTTTGTCTGGGGAATGTAACGAAATTTAAATCACCCCAAGAACTGCTGTGGGAACGAGCTTGCTCGCGAAGGCGGCCAGTTCAGTCACATGCGTGCTGAATGTTCCGACGCTTTCGCGAGCAAGCTCGCTCCCACAGGGGTTGCGGTGAGGCTTGATTATTGGCCGGAGGCTGGCATCGCCGGGATCGGCTCGGATGGCGGCGGGATGTCCGGGTTGGCCGGTGGCGTGATGGTTTCGCTGGCCGGTGCAGGCTCGGCGCTCGGCGCTGGAGTGATCGGCGCCGCCTCTGCCGGTGGCATCACCGGTTCCGACGTCACCGGCGCGACCTCGGCAGGCGCCGGAGCCGGCTCCGCAGCAGGTGCAGGCGTTGCGGCGGGCGCAGGTGTTGGCGTCGGCGTCGGTGTTGGCGCCAGCGCTGCCGGAGCCGCCTTCGCCTCAGGCATACCCAAGTCAGTCTTGGGCTTTTCTTCGATGTGCGCAGCCTTCTTCGCGTCGGCCGGCAGGAACAACTCGACCAAAGTGAAGAAACGCTCATAAAACTTCTGCGAGGTCACGGTTTCGCTGGCCACCTTGACCATCGAATCGTCAGACGAGCCGATCGGCATCGACACCGAGCCCAACACACCCACACCGAGGCTGGCGGAGTTGTTGGTCTTCTTCAGCGCATAACGATCCTGCAAGGCGTTGGCAAACATCGTCGCATGGTGCCCGGCACTGCCGTCATCGGCGCAGACCACATTGAAGCTGATCTCCATATGGGTGTCGCCGGTTTGCTGGAAGCTCTTGTGGCCGCTGACCAGTTTCGGGTCGCTGCTGGTGATGATGTAGCCCTGGCTGAGCAACGCACGGCGAGCCGCTTCGCAGCTCACTGCGTCGGTCACCGGGTAATTGCGTGAAAACGTACCGGAGTCATCGAAGTTCTCATGCTCATACATCGGCTTGTCTTTCGAACAGCCGGCAACAGCGGTCAACAACAGCGCCAACCCGACAACACGCATGGGAGTGGAAATCAACATTGAACATCCTGAGAGAAAACAGTCCGGGGCGTATTGTGCAACAGATCACGACCCTGCGGCGCATGGATTAGTGTCTTAAAGCAGTTACAACGTTATCGACCATCAGTTGCGGGAAAAAGTCGCAACGCCAAGTGATCAATGAACACGCGCAATTTCGCCGTAGCGTGGCGACTCGATGGCCATAGGACCCAGAACTGCCCGGTGTGTTCAAGATAAGCATCGAGCACCCGACGCAAGCAGCCTTGTGCCTCAGCCTCGCGGGTCATGAAATCCGGCAGACAAGCAATGCCCATGCCGGCCAGCGCCGCGTGGCTCACGGCTTCGATGGACGTGCTGACCAACCGCGTCGGCAACGTCGGCTCGGCGGCCCCCTCCGCGCGAATGAGCGGCCAGGTTTCCAGTTTTCCAGTGGCATGAAAGGTATGCCGAAGACACGCGTGTGTCCCCAGATCAGCGGGGGTTTGCGGCTCGCCGCGCTGCGCCAGATAAGCCGGACTGGCCACCAGCACCATGTGAAATTCGCCCAACGGTCGCGCCATCAATCGAGAATCCCGCGGTTTGCTGGTGCGGATCACGGCGTCGAAGCCTTCCTCAACCACATCGACCATGCGATCAGTCAAATCCAGATCCAGTTCAATCTGCGGATACAACGCCATGAACTCGTTCATCACCGGCATCACCAGGCCATGCACCTGCGGCAGGCTGATGCGCAATTTGCCGTGGGGTTTGGCAGCGGCATCGCACAATTCGAACTCTGCCGCCTCGACTTCCGCGAGGATCTTGCGACAGCGCTCAAGAAACAGCGCGCCCTCACTGGTCAGCGTGACGCTGCGGGTGGTGCGTTGAAACAGCCGCACGCCCAGGCGCGCTTCCAGGCGCGCAATGCTTTTGCCCACCGCCGACGATGACACCCCCCTGCAGCCGCCCTGCCTCAGTGAAACTGCGCGTCTCGGCAACCTGAACAAACACCGAAATACTGCCCAGGCTATCCATACCACTCTCCCATTGCTGACATCCGTGTCCGATATGTTCGGAACCTTAACCCGTTTTTCGCCGGTGTGCAGCGCCCTACCCTGTGCTCCTCGTCAACTCTGCACACGGATGCCGGCTCATGAACGACGCACAACTCGATTGCCCCGCACTTGAACACTCTGTCGAACGCCGCGAGCGATTACCCCTTGCCGCGCTGCTGGCACTGGCGACCGCCGGATTCATTACGGTCATGACCGAAGCCATGCCCGCCGGCCTGTTGCCGCAGATGAGCAGCGGATTGAATGTCTCCCAGGCGCTGATTGGGCAATTGGTCACGCTGTATGCGATCGGCTCGATTCTGGCGGCGATTCCACTGACGATCGCCACCCGAGGCTGGCGAAGAAAACCGCTGCTGCTGTCCGCCATCGGCGGCTTTGCCATCGCCAACAGCATTACCGCGCTGTCGGAACTGTACTGGCTAACCCTGATCGCACGCTTTATTGCTGGCGTATTCGCCGGGCTGCTGTGGGCGCTGCTGGCCGGCTACGCAAGCCGCATGGTCGCCCCGCACCTGCAAGGCCGCGCCATCACCGTGGCCATGCTCGGTGCGCCCGTTGCACTGTCACTGGGAATACCCGCCGGCACCCTGCTCGGCACCCTGGTCGGCTGGCGCCTGAGCTTTGCCATCATGACCGCGCTGACCGTTGTGCTGGTGATCTGGGTCCAAGCGCAAGTACCAGACTTCGCCGGCGAACGCGTGGGAAAGCGCATGCCGCTGCGTCAGGTGTTTACCCTGCCCGGGGTGCGATCCGTATTGTTGGTCACCCTCACCTACGTCGTCGCGCATAACTTGCTCTACACCTACATCGCGCCCTACCTGCAGCCTTCCGGGCTGGATACCAATGTCGACCGCGTATTGCTTGTGTTCGGCCTCGCCTCGATGCTGAGCCTATGGATCGTCGGCAGCCTGATTGACCGCTGGCTGCGCGAACTGGTGTTGATCAGTGCCGGTTTGTTCATGCTGTCCGCGATAGTGCTGGGTCTGTGGCGCGATTCACCGAGCGTGATTTACGTCGCCACCGCCATCTGGGGACTGGCGTTCGGCGCCATGCCATCGCTGCTGCAAACCGCCTCGGCGAAAACTGCAAAGGAGGCTGCCGATACGGCGCAATCGATGTTGGTTACCCTGTGGAATGTCGGGATTGCAGGTGGGGGGCTGCTGGGTGGTTTGTTGCTGGGCAACCTCGGAGTCGGAGCGTTTCCGTGGATCGTTGCAGGGTTGTTGGCGTTAACGCTGTACGTGGCGGCAAAGGCTCGGGCCCATGGTTTTCCAACAGCCGTGAGAAAGCGAATGCCCAATTGATTCGGATGCAGCCTGCTGGAAATTGGTCGTCTGGCAGGCCGCCTTCGCGAGCAGGTTAATTCGTATGCGGCCCACGCGGCAAAGCCGCCCCACTCAACAGGATGAGCGTTAGCTCGGCTGCTGCTTTTGATCTTGATCCACCGGTCCCGTCGGCAGGCTGAGTGGAGGGATTTATCCGGGGCTGGGAGCGCAGCGACCGTTTGGCGAAGCCAAACACATCGAGAGGAGGTGCAGCGAAGCAAACCGTAGGCGATGCCCCCGGATGAATCCCGGAGCGAAGGAACCCCGAGCCCCAGCGAGCGGGCCGAACGTCAGGGCAAAGCCTTTTGGGTTACCTTTTCGGCGTTTGGAAAAGGTGACTCGCTGTAAGAGCGAAACCGCCAGCGGGCAGCACCCAAAACAACGGATATTCACCCAAACCCCCAAGAACATGGCCGGCCCAAAGGCCGCCACGACCCAAAGCCCCAAAAAAAAGCCCCGACCATAAGGCCGGGGCTCTCACATCACATCACAGCTCAATCAGACATCAAAACCGCTTGATCTCAGCCTGAGCTTCCAACTGCTTGCGATACGCCGCAAAGTCCTGCTGCCCCTCACGCGAAGCAAGGAAGCGACGGTACTGAGCCTTCTCTTCATCCGTCGGCGCAGCCGCTTCGTTAACGCCGTTCAGACGCACGATCATCAAACTACCGTCCGGCAGAGTCACGCTGGTGAACGTCGGCTTGTCCTTCGCAGCCGGCTTCGGCATACGGAACAACGCTTGCAGCACCGCCGGATCAACACCTTCCTGACCACGGGTGGCCGCTTCAGTGGCTTTCCAGTTCTGACCATCGACCGCTTTGTCCAGTGGAGCCTTGCCATCGCGCAGATCAGCAATCAGCTTCTCGGCCTTGGTCTTGGCAGCCGCGCTGGCGTGCTCTTTGGTCAACTGCGTGCGGATGGCCACATTCACGCTTTCCAGCGGCAGTTGCGCAGGTTTCAGGTGCTCCTTGGAGCGCAGCACGATCACGGTTTCCGGATCCAGTTCGATGGCGGTGCTGTTGGCACCTTCGTCGATCACTTCAGTGCTGAACGCAGCGGTGACAACGGCACGGTTGGCCGCAACACCTTCGCCACCCTCACGGCCGAACGGCTTGGAGGTGTGCACGGTCAGCTTCAGATCCGCCGCAGGCTGAGCCAGATCAGACGCTTCGAACGCCGAGTCTTCCAGTTGCTTGGTCGCCTCGACGAAACGCTGCTCGACCTGTGCGGCTTTCAGCTCGCGGGTCAGCTTGTCTTTCAGGCTGGCCAGGGTCGGCACTTCAGGCGCTTCCACACCCAGCAGCTTGATCAAGTGGTAACCGAAGTCGGTGCGAATCGGCTCGGACACCTGGTCTTTCGACAAGGAGTACAAGGCCTTTTCGAACGCCGGGTCGTACACACCAGGACCTGCATAACCGAGGTCACCACCATTGTTGGCCGAACCCGGGTCTTGCGAGAACTCTTTGGCCAGCGCTTCGAACTTCTCGCCCTTGGCCAGACGCGCCTGGACTTCGTCGATCTTCGCCTTGGCCTGAGCTTCGGTGGTCTTGTCGTTCACTTCGATCAGAATGTGCGCGGCACGACGCTGTTCCGACAGGTTGGCGATTTCTTTCTGATACGCCGCCTGCAGGTCTTCGTCTTTGACCGCAACCTGATCGAAGAACGAGGACTTCTTCAGCTCTACGTAATCGATGATCACCTGGTCCGGAGTCATGAACTCCTTGGCGTGCTCGTCGTAGTAAGCCTTGACTTCGTCGTCGGTCAGTTTGACCGCCGCCGGGTCAGCCTTGACGTTCAGGGTAGCGAAATCGCGGGTCTGCTTTTCCAGACGGGCGAATGCCAGCACTTCGGCGTCAGTGACGAAACCACTGCCTGCCACACCGGCACGCAGTTGGCCGATCAGCATTTCCTGAGCCAGCATCTGGCGGAACTGCATACGGCTGTAACCCAGTTGACGGATTACCTGGTCAAAGCGCTCGGAACTGAACTTGCCGTCCACCTGGAATTCAGGTGTCTGCAGGATCACTTGGTCCAGCGCGCCTTCGGAGAAAGCGAATTTCGCTTGTTCGGCGCCTTGCAGTAGCAGCTTGCGATCGATCAGACCCTTGAGGGCCGATTCGCGGAGCATTTTTTCGTCGAGCAAGGAAGCATCGAAGTCCTTGCCCAGTTGTTGCATCAGCTGACGGCGTTGCATATCAACGGCCTGGCTCAGCTCGTTCTGGCTGATTTCTTCACCGTTGACCTTGGCCGCCTCATTCTTGTGAGTCGTGGCCTGGAAAATGGCGTCGAAACCGGTCAGAGCCATCAGTGCAACGATGACCCCGATAATGGTCTTGGCAATCCAGCCTTGTGAATTGTCCCTGATATTCTGCAGCATGCGTCCCCCAGAAACGGTTGAACTTCAAAATTAGGCAACCGTGGAGCGTGGGTAGAATCCGGATAGAAGAAAGGCGCATCCGAGGATGCGCCTTCTCGTAACTGGCGGAGCGGACAGGGCTCGAACCCTCGATCCCGGCGTTACAGGCAACTGTCTCAGCTACCTGCTCTACCGCTCCGCTGCCAAGTCAGGCATGACCCCGACCCGGATGGGTAAAAACCTGAAAACTTAGTTAACAGCTTCTTTCAGTGCTTTACCGGCTTTGAAACCTGGCTTCTTGGCAGCCGGGATTTCCAGAGTCTTGCCGGTCTGAGGGTTACGACCGGTACGAGCCGGACGGTCCGTCACGGAGAAAGTACCGAAACCAACCAGAACAACGGAGTCGCCAGCCTTCAGAGCGCCAGTGACGGATTCGATTACAGCGTCCAGCGCACGGCCAGCAGCAGCTTTCGGGATATCAGCGGATGCAGCGATAGCATCAATCAGTTCCGACTTGTTCACTCTAAGTCCCCTTATATCTATTTTGAGATGATTCTAAGTTTTTTGGTGAAAGCAAAAACGAGTGCTGAATGGCCTACAGACACTTAAGAGCCGCTTTATAACAAGGGCTCTAAAAAACTGTCAAGGAAGCCCCCCAGGCAAAAGCGTATTAATGCGTGCTAATTCTTTCCTTAGAGTCAGACTCACGTTTTTCGTCCTTGGCAACTATCTCCGGAGCCACATCCGGCAAGGGCTCCGGCGCGTATTGCAGCGCAATTTGCAGGACCTCGTCAATCCATTTAACCGGTTTAATCTGCAGATCCTGCTTGATATTGTCAGGAATCTCCTTCAAATCACGCACGTTCTCTTCCGGAATAATCACGATCTTGATTCCGCCGCGGTGAGCCGCCAGCAGTTTTTCCTTCAGACCACCAATCGCCAGCACCTGACCACGCAGGGTAATTTCACCGGTCATGGCCACATCGGCGCGCACCGGAATCCCGGTCAATGCCGACACCAGCGCCGTGCACATGCCTACGCCAGCGCTAGGCCCGTCCTTCGGGGTCGCCCCTTCCGGCATGTGGATGTGCGTGTCGCGCTTCTCGTGGAAGTCCAGAGGAATGCCCAGGCTCTTGGCGCGGCTGCGCACTACAGTGAGCGCAGCAGTGATCGATTCGACCATTACATCGCCCAGCGAACCGGTCTTGATCAATTGACCTTTGCCCGGCACGACGGCGGCTTCGATGGTCAGCAATTCGCCACCCACCTGCGTCCAGGCAAGGCCGGTCACCTGACCGATCTGATCCTGCTGCTCGGCCAGACCGTAGCGGAACTTGCGCACACCCAGGAAGTGCTCCAGCAGATCAGCTGTCACTTTCACCGAGAAGCGTTTTTCCATCGCGTGCTCTTTAACGGCCTTGCGGCAGACCTTGGCGATCTGACGTTCGAGGCCACGCACACCGGCTTCACGAGTGTAGTAACGGATGATGTCGCGGATCGCTTCTGCGTCGAATTCCAGCTCGCCCTTCTTCAGACCGTTAGCGGCGATCTGTTTAGGCGAAAGGTATTTGACGGCGATGTTGATCTTCTCGTCTTCGGTGTAGCCCGGCAGACGGATGACTTCCATCCGGTCGAGCAGCGCCGGCGGGATGTTCATCGAGTTCGAGGTGCACAGGAACATCACATCGGAAAGGTCGTAATCGACTTCCAGATAATGGTCGTTGAAGTTGTGGTTCTGCTCTGGATCGAGCACTTCCAGCAACGCCGACGCCGGGTCGCCACGCATGTCACTGCCCATTTTGTCGATTTCATCGAGCAGGAACAGCGGGTTGCGCACACCCACCTTTGTCATCTTTTGAATCAATCTTCCTGGCATCGAACCGATGTAAGTCCGACGGTGACCACGAATTTCCGCTTCATCACGCACGCCGCCCAGGGCCATGCGTACGAATTTGCGGTTGGTGGCGTGGGC
This sequence comes from Pseudomonas sp. A34-9, assembly GCF_029543085.1. Lineage (NCBI taxonomy): Bacteria > Pseudomonadati > Pseudomonadota > Gammaproteobacteria > Pseudomonadales > Pseudomonadaceae > Pseudomonas > Pseudomonas sp. A34-9. The sequence goes on from NZ_CP119967.1 coordinate 4,241,997, forward strand.
AATCGACTCTGCCAGCGAGGTTTTACCCACGCCCGGAGGACCGACCAGGCACAACACCGGGCCACGGATTTTCTTCACACGCTTTTGTACGGCGAGGTATTCAAGGATGCGCTCCTTGACCTCTTCGAGACCGTAGTGATCGGCATCAAGAATGTCTTCAGCGCGCGCCAGGTCCAGACGTACCTTGCTCTGGGCCTTCCACGGCACTTGCACCAGCCAGTCGATGTACGAGCGCACCACGGTGGCCTCAGCGGACATCGGCGACATTTGCTTGAGCTTGTTCAGCTCGGCCGTGGCTTTGGCCAACGCGTCTTTCGGCAGACCGGCAGCGTCGATACGCTTTTTCAGGTCTTCGATTTCGTTGTGGCCTTCGTCGCTGTCACCGAGTTCTTTCTGAATGGCCTTCATCTGCTCATTCAAGTAGTACTCGCGCTGACTGCGCTCCATTTGCTTTTTGACCCGGCCACGAATGCGTTTTTCGACTTGCAGCAGATCGATCTCGGCATCCAGCAACGCCAGAACGTGCTCGACCCGGGCCGACAAATCGATGATTTCGAGGATTTCCTGCTTCTGCTCGATTTTCAGCGCCATGTGCGCCGCCATGGTGTCGACCAGACGGCCCGGCTCATCGATGCTGTTGAGCGACGACAGGACCTCAGCCGGGACTTTCTTGCCCAGCTGCACATATTGTTCGAACTGCGACAGCAGCGTACGCACGAACACTTCGGATTCACGCTCGGCAGCGTCGACTTCTTCGATCAGCGACACTTCGGCACGGCAGTGGCCGTCGACTTCGCTGAAGCGCTCGACGGTGCCGCGCTGCTCACCCTCGACCAACACTTTTACGGTGCCGTCAGGCAGCTTGAGCAGCTGTAGAACAGTGGCGATGGTACCTACGCGATAGAGAGCGTCCTCACCGGGATCGTCGTCAGCCGGGTTTCTCTGGGCCAGCAGCAGAATCTGCTTGTCGCCCGTCATCGCGGCCTCGAGGGCTTCGATGGATTTCTCGCGCCCCACGAACAGCGGGATAACCATGTGCGGATAAACCACGACATCACGCAATGGCAGGAGAGGCAATTCGATGGTTGTCTTCATGATTTCGCCTCTACGGCGGCCATATGGCCGTAATCAGATGGAATTGAGCTTGAAACCAAGATGGGGGCTGCCTTGAAAAAAAACAAGCGCAAAGCGGATGTAAAAAATGACATAAAAAAAAAGAGGCCCGAAGGCCCCTTCTTTGTTGCGGCGCAGTGGACGCTTACGCGTCCGGTGCCGCCTTGGCGGTCGGCTCACTGTTTTCGTAGATATACAGTGGCTTGGACTTGCCTTCGATCACGCTTTCATCGATCACGACTTTGCTCACCTCGGACTGCGAGGGGATTTCATACATCGTGTCGAGCAGTACACCTTCGAGAATCGAGCGCAGGCCACGGGCACCGGTTTTACGTTCCAGGGCACGCTTGGCGACCGATTTCAGCGCGTCGGTCCGGAATTCCAGATCCACGCCTTCCATCTCGAACAGCTTGGCATACTGTTTGGTCAGAGCATTTTTCGGCTCGGTGAGGATCTGCATCAGCGCAGCCTCATCCAGCTCATCCAGCGTCGCGAGGACCGGCAGACGACCGACGAACTCCGGGATCAGACCGAACTTGACCAGATCGTCAGGCTCGACTTCACGCAGGGATTCACCGACTTTCTTGCCTTCTTCCTTGCTGCGTACTTCTGCGTTGAAGCCGATGCCGCCCTTGGTGGAACGGTTTTGAATAACCTTTTCCAGACCGGAGAACGCACCACCGCAGATGAACAGGATGTTACGGGTGTCGACCTGCAGAAATTCCTGCTGCGGGTGCTTGCGACCACCTTGCGGCGGTACGGAAGCGACCGTGCCTTCGATCAACTTCAACAAGGCCTGTTGCACGCCTTCACCGGAAACGTCCCGGGTGATCGACGGGTTGTCGGACTTGCGGGAAATCTTGTCGATTTCGTCGATGTAGACAATACCCATCTGGGCCTTTTCTACGTCGTAATCGCACTTCTGCAGCAGCTTCTGAATGATGTTCTCGACATCTTCACCCACGTAACCCGCCTCGGTGAGGGTGGTTGCGTCGGCAATGGTGAACGGAACGTTCAGCAAGCGGGCCAGTGTTTCGGCCAGCAGGGTTTTACCGGAGCCTGTCGGGCCGATCAGCAGGATGTTGCTCTTGCCGAGTTCGACGTCGTCAGCCTTTTTGTCACGCTGGTTCAGGCGCTTGTAGTGGTTGTACACCGCTACGGCCAAAACCTTTTTCGCACGCTCCTGACCAATGACGTACTGGTCAAGGATGCCGCTGATTTCTTTAGGCGAAGGCAATTTATGCGCGCTGCTTTCGGCCTGGGCTTCCTGCACCTCCTCGCGGATGATGTCATTGCACAGGTCGACGCACTCGTCGCAGATAAAGACCGAGGGGCCGGCAATCAATTTGCGCACTTCATGCTGGCTTTTGCCACAGAAGGAGCAATAGAGCAGCTTGCCGTTGTCCTCGCCGTTGCGGGTGTCAGTCATTCGTTCGATCCAAATCCGATAGGCTTGCAACACAAGATGAAGGCTATTGCGGGCTTTTTCAAGCCCGCCGCTGATCAGACAAGCCGACCAAGCCTATTTTGAGCTGCTTATTTTAAGCTGGGCGCTGGTTGATCACTTCGTCGATCAGGCCATATTCCTTCGCAGCTTCTGCACTCATGAAATTGTCGCGATTGGTATCGCGCTCGATTTCTTCCAGAGTACGGCCGCTGTGTTTGGCCATCAGCGTGTTCAGACGCTCGCGAATGAAGAGGATTTCCTTGGCGTGGATTTCGATGTCCGACGCCTGGCCCTGGAAACCGCCCAGTGGCTGGTGAATCATCACGCGCGAGTTCGGCAGGCAGAAACGCTTGCCCGGGGCACCTGCGGTCAGCAGGAATGCGCCCATGCTGCAGGCCTGGCCGATGCAGGTGGTCGACACGTTCGGTTTGATGAACTGCATGGTGTCGTAGATCGACATGCCTGCTGTCACCGAACCGCCCGGGGAGTTGATGTAAAGATGGATGTCCTTGTCCGGGTTTTCCGCTTCAAGGAACAGCAGTTGCGCGCAGATCAGGTTGGCCATGTAGTCCTCTACCGGACCTACCAGAAAGATCACTCGCTCCTTGAGCAGGCGCGAATAGATGTCATAGGCGCGTTCGCCACGAGCAGATTGCTCGACAACCATCGGGACCAGGCCGCCGGCGGCCTGGATATCAGAGTTCTGCTGAATATAAGAATTACGGAACATGCTCTGCAGTCGCTCCCAAATAGTTATGTCTTGAATACGCATAAGCCAGCTCGAGAGCTGGCTTATGGTGTGTACTTCTTAACGCAAAATCAATCAGTCGGCTGCTGGAGCTTCTACCGGCTTGACTGCTTCTTCGTAAGAGACCGCTTTGTCGGTCACACTAGCTTTCTGCAGAACAGTATCCACAACTTGTTCTTCCAGCACAACCGAACGCACTTCGTTCAGCTGCTGCTCGTTTTTGTAGTACCACGACACAACCTGCTCAGGCTCTTGGTAAGCCGAAGCCATTTCCTGAATCATTTCGCGAACGCGAGCTTCGTCAGGCTTCAGGTCGAACTGCTTGACCACTTCAGCAACGATCAGACCCAGCACAACGCGGCGCTTGGCTTGCTCTTCGAACAGCTCGGCCGGTAGTTGATCAGGCTTGATGTTGCCGCCGAACTGCTGAACAGCCTGCACGCGCAGACGGTCAACTTCGTTGGACAGCAGCGCCTTAGGCACTTCGATCGGGTTGGTGGCCAGCAGACCGTCCATTACCTGATTCTTGACCTTGGATTTGATCGCCTGACGCAGTTCGCGCTCCATGTTCTTGCGAACTTCGGTGCGGAAACCATCGATGCCGCTTTCCTTGATACCGAATTGAGCGAAGAATTCTTCGTTCAGCTCTGGCAGCTTAGGCTCGGACACAGTGTTGACGGTTACGGTGAACTCGGCGGTTTTGCCGGCCAGGTCCAGGTTCTGATAGTCCTCTGGGAAGGTCAGGTTCAGAACGCGCTCTTCGCCGGCTTTAGCGCCAACCAGGCCTTCTTCGAAGCCCGGGATCATGCGGCCGGAGCCCAGTACCAGCTGGGTGCCCTTGGCGGAGCCGCCAGCGAACACTTCGCCGTCAACCTTGCCAACGAAATCGATGTTCAGTTGATCTTCGTTCTGGGCAGCGCGATCGGCCACTTCAAAACGGGTGTTCTGCTTGCGCAGGATGTCGAGCATTTTGTCCAGGTCAGCGTCGGCCACGTCAGCGCTCAGGCGCTCAACAGTGATGCCGTCGAAACCGGCAACGGTGAACTCAGGGAACACTTCGAATACAGCAACGTATTCCAGGTCCTTGCCAGCTTCGAGCGACTTAGGCTCGATCGATGGCGAACCGGCAGGGTTCAGCTTCTGCTCAACCACAGCTTCGTAGAAGGAGGACTGGATCACGTCGCCTACCGCTTCCTGACGAGCGTCAGCACCGAAACGGCGCTTGATTTCGCTCATTGGCACTTTGCCTGGACGGAAGCCAGCAATCTTGGCCTTTTGGGCAGTCTGCTGCAGACGCTTGTTGACCTGAGTCTCGATGCGCTCAGCCGGCACGGTGACGCTCATGCGGCGCTCGAGAGCAGTAGTATTTTCAACAGAAACTTGCATGGATATTCCTCGTTGCACAGACGTTAGCCGGCCGTTTCCGACCCCAGAATCAAGGGCATGCATTCTAGTGGGTCAAACTCAAGAAGTCACCCTACTGAAAACGGGTAAAAAAACAGCAGGCATATTATCGGGACCGCCACACCAATGCAGCGCGCCCCACAGGCGAATACAACCAATCACGCCAGGGCTCTGCGCCAACCGCTTCTATATATAGAAGAGATTGCCAATCAGTCCCCGACGGCCGCTCTTGCAAGCAAGTCCGGCAGGCAGAGCAGCCTCATCGAGCAACATAAACACGACGAAGCGCCCTGCCCCTGCGCACCGAAACCGGCAAAAGCCGACTTTCAGAACCGCTAAAACAAAAAAGGCGCCAGACTGTTAAATCTGGCGCCTTTCGAAATATGGGGTGGACGATGGGGATCGAACCCACGACAACGGGAGTCACAATCCCGTGCTCTACCAACTGAGCTACGCCCACCATATTGCGTAACAAAAAAGCCAAACAACTTCTTTGTTGAAACCTCACCAGCCCGAAGACATGAATGAAGCTTTAATTGGTGCGGATGAAGAGACTCGAACTCTTACGCCTCGCGGCGCTGGAACCTAAATCCAGTGTGTCTACCAATTCCACCACATCCGCGGATGAAGCTTTTAAAGCAAAGGCGCCAGACTGTTACATCTGGCGCCTTTCGAAATATGGGGTGGACGATGGGGATCGAACCCACGACAACGGGAGTCACAATCCCGTGCTCTACCAACTGAGCTACGCCCACCATATCGCGTTACTTGTGCCAAAGCTGCCTAATGGCGCACCCGGCAGGACTCGAACCTGCGACCATCCGCTTAGAAGGCGGATGCTCTATCCAGCTGAGCTACGGGCGCCTTGTTAATCTGTACTCTTAAAGGACTACAAACTAAGTGCTTTCCAGTGTTGCAGAACCTTGATTCCGCTTCACCTTCTTAACCAGTGCTAGGCTGTGCCCGACAAGTGCGACGAATAGTATAGAGCGCTCCGAAGGTCGTCAAATCCTTTTTGAAAAAAATTCATTTAATTAAAGGAGTTAGAGGAATTTGCTGACCAAGCGCCTTTGCCCTCACCGCTCGACATGCGAGAATGCGTTCTCATTTTTTCCCCTCTCGATGGTTAATCACGCGCAATGACTGCACAACTAATCGACGGCAAATCGATCGCCGCCAGCCTGCGCCAGCAGATCGCCCAACGAGTTGCCGAGCGTCGCCAGCAAGGCCTGCGCACTCCCGGCCTCGCGGTGATCCTGGTCGGCAGCGATCCTGCCTCTCAGGTTTATGTCTCGCACAAGCGTAAAGACTGTGAAGAGGTTGGCTTCCTCTCTCAAGCCTACGACCTGCCCTCCGACACCACGCAAGACGCCTTGACCGATCTGATCGATCGTCTCAACGACGACCCTGCAATCGACGGCATCCTGCTGCAGCTGCCGCTGCCCGAGCACCTGGACGCCTCCAGACTGCTGGAGCGCATCCGCCCGGACAAAGATGTCGACGGTTTCCATCCTTACAACGTCGGTCGTCTGGCACAGCGCATTCCACTGCTGCGCCCCTGCACCCCTAAAGGCATCATGACGCTGCTGGAAAGCACCGGCGCTGATCTTTATGGCATGGACGCAGTGGTTGTCGGCGCCTCCAACATCGTCGGTCGCCCGATGGCGATGGAACTGTTGCTGGCCGGTTGCACCGTGACCGTGACTCACCGCTTCACCAAGGATCTGGCCGGCCACGTCGGTCGTGCCGATCTGGTGGTGGTGGCCGCCGGCAAGCCGGGTCTGGTCAAAGGCGAGTGGATCAAGGAAGGCGCGATCGTGATCGACGTCGGCATCAACCGTCAGGACGACGGCAAACTGGTCGGCGACGTTGTTTATGAAACCGCCCTGCCCCGCGCTGGCTGGATCACTCCAGTGCCGGGTGGCGTCGGTCCGATGACCCGCGCCTGCCTGTTGGAAAACACCCTCTACGCGGCAGAAACCCTGCACGCTTGAGTGGTACTTTCAGCAATAGGAAAAACCCGCCTTGTGCGGGTTTTTTCATGCCTGAGAAAAAACTGTAACCGTTCGCCGGAAACCCCTCTTTTTACAGGCCTTTTCACAAGATTTTCAGGTCATTCAAACAACCATCGACAGTTCTTCAGCCATACTCCTAAAATGCGACGCTTTTAAGAAATAACCCGTTACAAACTAACGGAATATCCAACCTTTATGAGTTCGCCCGCGTGAAAATTCGTCTTTCGATTCTGAGCCTGTTTTTTGCAGTTTCAGGCACTTTCATCACGCCAACGATCAACGCTGCGGAAACCACCGCTGCCCCCCGTGATGCTTCGACCCTGAAGATCGCCTCCGGCAGCGCCCTGCTCATGGATTTGCAGACCAACAAAGTCATCTACTCCAGCAACCCTGACGTGATCGTACCGATTGCCTCCGTCAGTAAGTTGATGACCGGTTTGGTCGTGGTTGAAGCCCGGCAGAACATGGACGAATGGATCAATGTCGATATCAGTAACACACCGGAAATGAAGGGTGTGTTCTCCCGAGTCAAATTGAAGAGTGAGCTGCCGCGCCGCGAGATGCTGCTGATTGCGCTGATGTCCTCGGAAAACCGTGCCGCCGCCAGTCTGGCGCACCACTATCCGGGAGGCTACGCAGCCTTTATCGCGGCCATGAACGCCAAGGCCAAGGCGCTGGGCATGACCAACACGCACTATGTCGAGCCGACCGGTTTGTCCGAGCGCAACGTTTCCACCGCCCGCGACCTGAGCAAATTGCTCGTGGCGGCCAGCAAGTACCCGATCCTCAGCGAACTCACCACCACCAAGGAAAAGACCGTGTCTTTCCGCAAACCCAACTACACCCTGGGTTTCCGCAATACCGATCACCTGGTCAACAAGGCCGACTGGGACATCAAGATCACCAAGACCGGTTTCACCAATCCCGCCGGTCATTGCCTGGTGCTGGTGACCAGAATGGGTAACCGTCCGGTCGCGCTGGTCATTCTCGACGCGTTCGGCAAGTACACCCACTTTGCCGATGCCAGCCGTATTCGCAGCTGGGTAGAAACCGGGCGCAGCGCCAGCGTTCCGGCGGTGGCTCAGCAGTACAAGGCCGAGAAAAACCTCAAGAATCGCCAGAGCGGCGTAGTCGAAGCGTCCAAGTAAGCCACCGCACAAGAAAAAGCCCCGAATCCTCGGGGCTTTTTTCATCTGCATTTCAGTCATTGGGCAACGGCATCTGATCATCATCAGGAATGCCATCCCCCGCACTCGGATCCCGCGAAGGTTCCGGGGTCATGATATTGGGCCGGGCCATCGGGTCGCGCAGCGGGCTGTCCGGATCCAGCACCGGATCAACTTCTGGCTCTGGCGTAGTAGGCACGCTGTCGGGTTTTTGGTCATCGAAGCTCGAATCGGTACTCATACGCACCTCACTTCAAGGTTTCAGATCGGCTAACGGATCGTAGGGTTTGGCGGGTTTCTTAGGGTCGTCGCCAGGCTCGACGTCAAGGGGGGCCTTGGCGGGACCGACAGGATCGACCTGCGGATCATCGAGATCGGGCGAGTCCGGATCAAACCCCAGATCATCCCCCGAGGAGTGCTCGGATGAGTGCGGGCCTTTCGGTGATGGGGAATTTGTCATGTCGCCTCCTGATTCACCCGTGGAAAACGGGCTCTACTGGTAGGAGGCGCGCCGGGCGCAGTCGTGCCCGGCAGATGACGAACGGAACCTCAGTGTGCCGCCAGCGCCTTGCGCGCCTGCGCCGCTTCGTTTTCCTGGCCCGCCTGCGACAGTTCATCGGCAGCCTTCAGCCAGCGTCCACGGTCGACCGCAGCCGGGATCTGCGACGGTTTCTGAATCAGCACGGCCCAGCCACCGGACTTTTCCAGGGCCGACTCAAAGGAACTGAAACTCATCAGTTCGCGGCGGTTCATCCCGGCACGCAGCAGCACCTTCTGTTTGTTGCGATCGTAACCGGAAAGGATCGCGTAACGCGGCTCGGCCCAGAATGCCGCCCCCTCGCTGAAACGCACCATCACTGGATAGCCCGCCGCCACTTGGGTCAACAGCGCTGACAGGTTGCTGTCCAGCGGATAAACCACCATGCCGTATTCACGGGCAAGGTTCTGCAGGTTCTGCTGCAATTTGTCTTCGGCGCCCGGCAAGTGCAGCGGTTTTTCCAGAAGTCCCGGGGTAATCACGATGCCCTGCTGCGACAACAGGCTGGCCAGCACTTGCGGCCCACTCTGATTGGCTTCACCGCGATAGAACGTGCCGCTGAGCTCGACTCGCTCCGGCAGGCGCTTGACCTCTGGCGCGACACTGCCTGCACATCCGGCCAATATTGCCGCGCATCCCGCCACCAGCAGCGCCGCACGAATTCGAGAAAATACCTGCACCATCATCACTCTCTGTTCAGACGCCGGTCATCGTGTTCCGGCAACGTTGCGATCATAGGGCCGCGCCGGTCTGCGGTATAGCTTTAAGCGGCAGACTCATCACTTGCATAGAGCAAACTGATTGGTCACCAACGACCTTTGGTCAATAGTCTGAAACACCCCATTGTCTAGACTGTCACTGAAACAGAGCGAATTGAAAAAGCGTGCGCCCGATGCAGGGCGAAGAGGAGGCACTGATGAGCCTGACCATGACCATTGTGATGTTGATTGCCGGGTGGCTAGCCGTGGCCGCGGCCATGTTGTGGGGCGTGTTGCGGATTTCGCGGCGTCACCATCACCCTATTCAGCCAACCTCGGTTGAGAAGCCTGATAAGCACCACGTACGTCACGCGACTGCGCACTGACATATTGCAAGAACCCGTGTAGGAGCTGCCGTAGGCTGCGATCTTTTGACCTTCAAGATCAAAAGATCGCAGCCTTCGGCAGCTCCTACTGAATCCAACAAAAAGGCCCCCTGAATCAGGGGGCCTTTTTGCTTATCGAAGGTTACGCCTGCTCAGCCAACTTCTTCTGCTTCGCCCGACGCGACATCATGTTCAGCACCTCAATCGCGGCCGAGAACGCCATCGCCGCATACACGTAACCTTTCGGTACGTGGGCGCCGAAGCCTTCAGCGATCAAGGTCATACCGATCATGATCAGGAAGCCCAGGGCCAGCATCACCACCGTCGGGTTGTCGTTGATGAACTTGGCCAGCGGCTCAGCAGCGAACAGCATCACCAGCACCGACACCACCACCGCGATGATCATGATCGGCAAGTGTTCGGTCATGCCGACGGCAGTAATGATGCTGTCGATCGAGAACACCATGTCGAGCATCAGGATCTGACCGATAGCGGCGGCAAAACCCAGCGTCACCGTCGAGGTCGCCGACTTCGGATCTTCCGGCGCCGGGTCCATGCTGTGATGGATTTCAGTCGTGGCCTTCCAGACCAGGAACAGACCACCAGCAATCAGGATCATGTCCTTCCAGGAGAACGCCTGGCCCAGAATCTCGATCACGGGTGCGGTCAACTGCACGATGAAGGCGATGGTGCTCAACAGTGCCAGACGCAGGATCAACGCCATGCCGATACCGATGCGGCGCGCTTTCTGCTGGTACTGCTTGGGCAATTTGTTGGTCAGGATCGAGATAAAGATCAGGTTATCGATGCCAAGCACGATTTCCATCACCACCAATGTGGCCAAAGCAACCCAGGCGGTGGGGCTGGCGGCGAGCTGTAACAGATATTCCATGGGTCAGTCCTGACTCTGTGTAAGACGAATTAGATGGTCTTGGAGGAAGATTCGGATTTTTCCGCATCTTTTTCCGGTGTTTCTTTTTTCTCGATCAGCCCGCCAGTGGCATCGCTCAGCGCTTGCTCGGCGGCTTTGTGGGTGTCGTCGATCGCTTGCTTGGCGCTTTCAGCGGCTTTGCCCATCAGTTGCTGGGCGCTTTTCTCAGCCTGATCGCAACCGGCCAGAAGCAGTAAAGACGTAAACATCAGCGCAGGTATTGTGTATTTCATGGGGCTTCCTTCGAATGAACAGACAGGGTCACAGACCGGCCGTCGATGGCTGGGCATTCTAGGGAGACAAACACTTCAGGAAAATTCGTATTTTTAGCGGCTATACTTCGGTTTTAACGAACTGAAGACGCTCATGCTCAACTACCGCCAACTGCATTACTTCTGGGTCGTGGCGAAGACCGGCAGCATTGTTCGCGCGTGCGAGCAGCTGAACCTGACGCCACAGACCATCAGCGGGCAGATATCACTGCTCGAACAGACGTATGGCATCGAGTTATTCAGACGGGTCGGACGGCAACTCGAATTGACCGAAGCCGGGCGACAAGCCCTGCCCTACGCCGAGCAGATGTTCCAGCTCGGAGGCGAACTGGAACTGATGCTGCGCGCCCAGCCCAATGAACAGCAGATTCTGTTTCGCGTCGGCGTAGCGGACGTGGTGCCGAAATCCATCGTCTATCGCCTGATCGCACCGACCATGGAGCTGAACGAACCACTGCGCATCACCTGCCGCGAAGACAAACTGGAACGCTTGCTCGCCGATCTGGCCATCCAGCGTCTGGACCTGGTGATCTCCGACAGCCCGATGCCCTCGCACCTCGACATCAAGGGCTACAGCCAGAAACTCGGCGAGTGCGGGATCAGTTTTTTCGCCACCGCTGAACTGGCGGCCAGATACGGTCAGGATTTCCCGCGCAGCCTGCACGGCGCACCGTTATTGATTCCCGGGGCGGAAACCGTGGTGCGCAGCCGCTTGCAGCGCTGGTTTGCCGAGCAGCAGATCCAGCCGCAAATCGTCGGCGAGTTCGATGACAGTGCCTTGATGCAGGCCTTCGGCCAATCCGGCAGCGGGATTTTTATCGGCCCGAGCGTGATTGCCGATGAAGTGAAGCGCCAGTACGGCGTCGAGTTGATTGGCCAGACCGACGCGGTGACCGAGTCGTTCTACGCCATTTCGGTGGAACGCAAGGTCAAGCACCCCGGCATCGTTGCGATTACCGAAGGTGCCCGACGCGAGCTGTTTACTGCGTTATGAGGCCTCGGCGCACATCTCGCGCGGCTTGAGCGTCATCAGCACCATGGCGAGGAACACCGAGAGCAAGATGAATCCGGCGGCGGCAAAGCCGAGGAAGCCCAGGCCCGCGCTGTCGATGACCCGGCCACCGACCATGGCGCCCAGGCCAATCCCCAGATTGGCCCCGGCGATGTTCAACGACGCGGCAAAGGCCGGCGCCTCTGGCGCGGCTTTCATCAGGCGCACATGGCTGACCAGGAACAACGCAGCCTGGGTAATGCCCCAGATCCCCATGGCCACCGCCAGCCCCAGCGGCGAGTGAATGTTCGGCACCAGCGAGACCATGCCGGCAATCATGAACGCACAGAACAACACCGACGCCCCCAGCGGATGCCGGTCCACGGCACGACCGCCCAGCGAGTTGCCAATCAGCCCGACCGCACCGAAGGCCATCAGGCACCAACCGACCACGGTGCCGTTGAACCCGGCGAGGCGCTCAAGAATGTCGGCCAGATAGGTGTAAGCGGTAAACATGCCGCTGAACACCAGAATCGACAGCACGATATGGCCGATCATCAACGGGCTGCGCAGGATCTTGAACTGCGAACGGAAGCTGACCTGATGCTGGTGCAGGCTGGTTTTCGGCAGGTAAACAAACAGCAGCAAGGCCTTGGCAAAGGCGATTACCGCCAGAATACCGAAGGCACTGCGCCAGCCGAAGGCATCGGAAATCAGTGTGCCGACCGGGATGCCGAACACCGTGGCACAAACAATGCCGAAGCCGATCTTGGCGATCGCGCGACCGGCGAAATCCGGGCCGACGATGTCCACTGCGGTTTCACTGGCCAAGGCCCAGAACACCGGCAGACCGAGCGCCGGGATCAACCGGGCAATCGCCATCACCCAGATGTTCGGCGCCAGCGCCGCCACGGTATTGGCCAGGCCGAACATGATCAGGATGCTGATAAACAGTTTGCGTCGTTCGAAACGGGCGAAATATGCGGTCAAGAAAGGCCCGAACATGGCCACGGTAAAAGCGAATAGAGTCACCAGCAACCCGGCCTGCGGAATGGTGACTTCAAGGTCTCGGGCAATCGCCGGCAACAGGCCGACGATGACGAATTCCGTGGTCAGCACCGTGAAACCGGCGGCGGACAACAGAAGAATGGGCAACAGCATGCGCAACTCCAGCAAAACGACGACACCAGCGTTGACCCGAAGGCCCGCTGGCGAAATTTGAAAACAAGGATGCGCAATCTTAACAGAGTGTGTCCGGGCTGACTTGCACAAACCTGCCGACTTCCTTGCCTGATCCGGTGGCAGATCGTCACAGGCCTGAAGGATAAGGCCTACGCTGTGATAAAGTCCGCGCCCTTAAAAACGTACAGCCTGTTCAACGACCTGTTTATGGGCGTTGATTTCGCAGCAACTTTCGGTGCGTGATGGTGGTCTGCCCCCGACTGTCCACCGCCTTCACGCCACCTCGCACCCTATAAAAAATCAGAGATGCCGTCATGACTGCTTCATCCCCTTCTCTATTGCAACGCCTGAAGAACCTGAGCCTGGTCACCCAGATCCTCATCGGCCTGATTGCCGGTATCGCCTTGGCGTCGTTTGCCCCGCAAGTGGCAAAAGACACCGCGTTCATCGGCAAAGTGTTTGTATCGGCGTTGAAAGCCGTGGCCCCGATTCTGGTATTCGTGCTGGTAATGGCGTCGATTGCCAACCATAAACATGGCCAGGAAACCCATATCCGGCCAATTCTGTTCCTTTATTTGCTCGGTACGTTTGCCGCGGCAGCAGTGGCCGTGGTTGCCAGCATGGCGTTCCCGTCGCATCTGGTGCTGTCCACCGAAAATGTCGCGGTAACGGCGCCGGGCGGCATTGGTGAGGTCTTGCAAAGTTTGCTGCTGAGCGTGGTCGATAACCCGGTGAAGGCGCTGATCGAAGCCAACTTCATCGGCATTCTGGCCTGGGCAATCGGCATGGGTATCGCGATTCGCCATGCCGGCGACACCACCCGCGAAGTGCTGGGTGATCTGTCCAACGGCGTGACCCTGATCGTGCGCGTGGTGATTCGTTTTGCCCCGCTGGGCATTTTCGGACTGGTCGCCTCGACGCTGGCCACGTCCGGCTTCGGCGCATTGATCGGTTATGCGCACCTGCTGGCCGTGCTGCTCGGCTGCATGCTGTTCGTGGCGCTGGTGATGAACCCGCTGATCGTGTTCTGGAAACTGCGTCGCAATCCGTATCCGCTGACCCTCAAGTGTCTGCGTGAGAGCGGTATCACGGCATTTTTCACCCGCAGCTCGGCGGCCAATATTCCGGTCAATCTGGAATTGAGCAAGCGTCTGGGCCTGCATGAAGACACCTATTCGGTGTCGATCCCGCTGGGCGCGACCATCAACATGGCGGGCGCAGCCATCACCATCACTGTGCTGACCCTGGCGGCGGTGCATACGCTGGGCATTGCCGTGGACATTCCGACGGCGATCCTGCTCAGCGTTGTCGCCGCCATTTGCGCCTGTGGCGCTTCGGGTGTGGCCGGTGGTTCGTTACTGTTGATTCCGCTGGCGTGCAGCCTGTTCGGTATTCCGAGCGAGATTGCCATGCAGGTGGTGGCGGTTGGTTTCATCATTGGCGTGTTGCAGGATTCCGCCGAAACCGCGCTGAACTCGTCGACTGACGTGCTGTTCACCGCTGCGGCTTGCCTGGGTGAAGAAGCCAAAGCCCAACGCGCCTGAAGATCAAAAGATCGCAGCCTTCGGCAGCTCCTACCTTTGGAATGCGTTTCCTGTAGGAGCTGCCGCAGGCTACGATCTTTTGCTTCAGCCAATAAAAAGCCCGCCAAGGCGCAAACCTTGGCGGGCTTTTGTGTATCTGGGTGTTTTAGAACGCGCCCATGTAATCGCGCTTACCCACTTCAACACCGTTATGACGCAGCAGCGCATAGGTGGTGGTGACGTGGAAGAAGAACTGCGGCAAACCGTAAGTCAGCAAATAAGCCTGACCGCTGAAGCGCTTCTCTTTCGGCGTGCCCGGACGGGTGACGATTTCGATGCCTTCCTTGCCATCGATCTGCTCTGGCTTGATCTCGCCGATGTAGGCCAGGACCTTGGCAATCAGGGCCTGCAGCTCGGCGAAGGTGGTTTCGGTATCGTCGTACTTAGGCACTTCGACTTCAGCCAGACGCGAGGAAACGCCTTTGGCGAAGTCGACGGCGATCTGTACCTGACGGGTCAGCGGGAACATGTCCGGGTACAGACGGGCCTGCAGGAAAGCGTTCGGGTCGATGTTTTTCTCGCTGGCGTGGGCTTCAGCCTTTTTCAGCACATCGCTCAGGGCGTTGAGCATTTGTTGAAAAACCGGGACGGATGCAGCGTACAGGGAAATAGTCATGGCACTCTCGAAGGGTGGCTGGATGGAACAAGGAGGCGATTATAGCCATGCTTGATGACCACACGGCTTGCCTTTTGTTTGGCAAGGATTAGGCTAGGCGCCTTCGACTGCAGAGGGAACGCGCGATGACCATAGAACCAGAATCCACCTTCGACGAGCCACGGCTCAATGCCACGGAAATTCGTATCCTAGGCTCGTTGATCGAGAAACAGGCCACCAGTCCGGAAACCTATCCGCTGACCCTGAATGCACTGGTCACGGCGTGCAATCAGAAAACCAGCCGCGAACCGGTGATGAACCTGACGCCGGGCCAGGTCGGCCAGAGCCTGCGCGCACTGGAAGGTCGCGGTTTCGCCAAACTGGTGATGGGCAGTCGTGCGGACCGCTGGGAGCACAAGGTCGACAAGGCGCTGGAACTGGTGCCGGCGCAAGTGATTCTGAGCGGATTGATGTTTCTGCGCGGCCCGCAAACCGTCAATGAACTGCTGACCCGCAGTGGGCGCATGCATGAATTTGAAGACACCGAGCAGGTGGTGCATCAGCTTGAGCGTTTGATTGCGCGGGGGTTGGCGGTACTGATTCCACGTCAGGCCGGGCAGCGCGAAGATCGTTATACCCATGCACTGGGTGATCCGGCGGATATCGAGGCAATCATGGCGGCGCGGCAGAATTCGCAGGATCGCGGTGCAGGCAGTGGCGTTTCGGTTGAGCGTATCGAAGAGCTGGAAGCGCGGATTGCCGCGCTGGAAGAACGCCTGGCGCGCCTCGAATAATCCCGACAAATACATTGTAGGAGTGAGCCTGCTCGCGATAGCGGATTGTCATCCAAATCTGATGTGCCTGACACACCGCTATCGCGAGCAGGCTCACTCCTACAAGGGATCTGCGTTTTACTCGCCTTCCCAGTAATCAACGCCATCCGCCTGCCGTGCCACGGCAACGAAGCCCGAGGCATTGCCCTCGGCATCAACCGTGAAGTTATCCATCACCGCGTATTTGTTCGAATCCGGGTATTCGCAAATTTCCGGCTGCTGCTGAGTACTCACCGCCAGATAGCGCAGTTCGGCCTGGCTGGTATTGATGATCTGATGCGCCTTCTCCGGGCCGCCCGGCGGGCAAGCGATCACGTCGCCTTCGCGGATCGGGAAACGCTCGGCGCCCAGACGTACTTCGCCCTCCCCGGCTACCACGTAGAACATCTCTTCATTGACCCGATGGCTGTGAAACGGACTGCCGCGCATGCCCGGTGGCAAGGCGTACAGGCGATAGCCGAGCTTCTGCGAACCCAGCTGCTGACCCACCCGCGCCATGCGCTGCTGATAACGCCCGGCAGTTTCGCCTTCCGGGGCCAGGGCATCGGGCAGGGGTTCGAGTTCGACCCGATGCAGGTTGAGGATGGGTGGGTGCATGGAGACCTCGGTCACGGTTTTTGTGGTGGGCAAGTCTGTGCTTGCTGGGGAAAGGCAGTATAGGCAAGGTTCTGGTCTGAATCCGTTGTGAGGCCATCGCGAGCAGGCTCACTCCTACAGGGTGAACGCATTCCAACTGTAGGAGTGAGCCTGCTCACGATGGGGCCGGTAAGGCCCCTACACAACTTACTGATCAGCTGCGGGCAAACGCCACCGCCGCCGCAAACTGCGCCTCATTCGGCCGCACGCCGGTATACAGCACAAACTGCTCCAGCGCCTGAATGGCAATCACCTCAAGCCCGGTAATCACCCGCTTGCCCTCAGCCCGGCCAAGCACGATCAACGGCGTCTCCGACGGAATCGCCACCACATCAAACACCGTTTCGGCAGCCTTGATCACCTCAGGCGTAAACGCCAACTGCCCCGCTTCCGGCCCGCCGTCCATGCCCACCGGCGTCACGTTGATCAGCATCTGCGGGCGCTCATCACCCAGCTCAGCCTGCCAGCGATAACCCAACGAATTCGCCAGCGCACGCCCGGCGCGCTCGTTGCGGGCGACGATCAGACCGTTTTTGTAGCCGCCATCACGCAAGGCACTCGCCACCGCTTTGGCCATGCCCCCGCTGCCACGTAGGGCGAAGGTCGATGCCTTGGGCACCGCGTGGGTTTTCAGCAACTGCTCAATGGCAATGTAATCGGTGTTGTACGCCTTGAGATGGCCGTTGGTGTTGACGATGGTATTGATCGACTGGATCGCCGCTGCCGACGCATCCAGCTCATCGACCAGCGCAATGCACGCTTCCTTGAACGGCATCGACACACCACAACCGCGGATGCCCAAGGCACGAATCCCGCCGACTGCGCCGGTCAGGTCTTGGCTGCTGAACGCCTTGTAATAGAAGTTCAGGCCCAATTGCTCATACAAATGGTTATGAAAACGCAGACCGAAATTCCCCGGGCGTCCCGACAGGGACATGCACAGCTGGGTGTCTTTGTTTGGGTTCATCTGCATGAAACTTCTCCTTCAAACGCACTTTCGGATGGACGGGATTAGCCAGCCCATCGGGTTCTGAACGATCATAGAGGCCTGTTTTAAACGTGCTGCGCGGGCCTCGCGCGGCCCGGTAAAGAAGCCGGTACAGACCTTACACAAAATTTACCCAGCGGCTGTGCTGATTTTCCGAATTTCGCTGTCTTAGAAGTATCCCCGCGACAACTGTGGGCCTGGTGCAGGCCCTGCCGCCGGGTCGAAGAACCGAGGATTTATCATGATTCGTAAACTCCCTATCGTGGCCCTGCTGATCGGTGCTTTTGCTGTCGCAGGGCAAGCGGAAGCCCACGGCGGCAATTACTGGCAAGGCCCGGCGGTGTTTGGCGCGATCGTTGGCTCGGCCATCATCGGCTCGGCGCTTATCAATCAGGATCGCCCGGTGTATGTGCAGCAAGCGCCGGTGTATGCCGCCCCGCCGCCACCGGTTTACGTGCAGCAGCCACCGCCACCGGTCTACTACCAGCCAGCGCCGGTGTATGTGCAACAACCGGTCTACGTGCAACCGGCCCCGGTGTATTACGGCCCGCCTCGCGGCTACTACGGTCGGCCACACTACTACGGCGGTCCACGCTGGTAAACGCAACACAAAGCCCCGCTTTTATAGCGGGGCTTTTTTATGACCGTTGGTCGGCCTGCGTCTGAAAAAATCTCGCGAAGGTCGCTGTGAGGACAGTTTCACCGGCTAAAGTCGGCATGATTGACTCGAGCGTTATGGTCTTTTCCACAAAACGGTCATTTATTTGTCATGACGGAACCGCAATCTGAATCCGTCCGTAAACAACAGGTTGATAAGAACAAGGACGATTGTATGCCAACACAGAACCCGCACCGCATCGTCGGCCTGTGCACCTCCAGCAAGGTGTACAGCGCGCTGACCGAGCTCAAGCACCTGGAAGGCCACCGCTGCGCCAAGTTTCTTTCGCTGCTGGCGGAGAATCTGGTGCACAAAGGTTTGCTCAACGAGCGCGAAGTCATGCACATGCTCGATCAAGTGGTCGATTGAGCCCGCCCTCAACGGCGTCAATGACCACTATCGAAAGCGTTGATTGTCCGTAGAAGCGGCAAATCTCTAAGGTAGCTCCATTGATAGATGGAGGTACTCGTCATGGCTCAGGTTCAAATCATGTCCGTTATCGGCAGCGCCGTTCCCGCCTCGCTCAGAGCCTCGGGCTTGCTCGCCTGCTGGTATCTGATGCGCGACGGCGAAGCCATCAGCGGTCCGCTCACCTCACTGCCTGCCGCACAGGCACTGTCGCAAAAGCTCGTCAGCGCGCCGTTTCACGCTTAAGGCAGTTGCACCTTGGGCTTGGTCTCGGCAAACAGCGCCCAGCTCGACATGAACAACGCCGCGATCAGCGGCCCGATCACGAAGCCGTTGAGACCAAACACCGCCAGGCCGCCAAGGGTCGAGATCAGAATCATGTAGTCGGGCATTTTGGTGTCCTTGCCCACCAGAATCGGCCGCAGTACGTTATCCACCAAACCGATCACAAATACCCCGAACAGGCCCAGCACTACGCCTTGCCAGATCATCCCGCTGAGCAGGAAATACGCCGCCACCGGCGCCCATACAATCCCCGCGCCGACCGCTGGCAGCAAGGACAGAAACGCCATCAACACCGCCCACAGCAACGCGCTGGGGATGTCGAGAAACCAGAAAATCGCTCCACCCAAAGCGCCTTGAGTCACTGCAACCACCAGGTTGCCCTTCACCGTCGCGCGAACCACGCGGTTGAATTTCAGTTGCAAGCGCCGTTTGTGATGTTCTTCCAGCGGCACCGCACTGCGCACCTTGCGCGCCAGCTCGGCGCCGTCACGCAGAAAGAAAAACAGCAGATAGAGCATGATGAAAAAACTCACCACGAATTCGAATGTGCCCTGGCCAAAACTGAAGGCCTGACTGGCCAGCACCTGGCTGCCCTGCATGGCCGATTTGACGATTTTCTCGCGCAGGCCGTTGAGTTCACCCATGCCAAAACGGTCGAGCAAGTGCTGAAAGTACGGTGGCAGGCTGTGCTTGAATTGCGCCAGATACGCGGCGATGTCCAACTCGCCGCTTTCGATGTTCTTGTAGACCGCCGCCCCCTCCTGCACCAGCAGCACACTGAGAATGATCACAGGCAGAATCGCGATCACCAGGCAGACCGCCAAGGTACACAAGGACGTCAGGTTGCGTTGCCAACCGAATTTCGCTTGCAGCCGGCGCTGCATCGGCGCAAACACAATGCCGAGAATCACCGCCCAGAAGACCGCACCGTAGAACGGCAGGAGGATCCAGATAAACGCCACCGTGACCAACAACAGCAGTACGGTGAGGGATTTGAATTGAAGGCTTTTTTCGTTCATGTCCGATCCATGTCAGTCAGGCGTCGTGCACGCCCCGATGCTTAGTCAACCGGGGCCTGCACGAGTGCCATCTTTATTCATGGAGCATAGTTGCGGATCAGCGCTAGCCGGTCAGCGAACCGGCAATTTGACGATTTCAGCGGTGCTCAGCACATCGCCGAAGGTGTCTTCCACTTCCGCCAGCGCAGCCTTGTGCAAGGCATCCTTGTCGATAGAGTCACCGTTGGCGCGGGTGATCGCACGGGTTGCCGAAGCATCCGACGCGACGATCACCTGATAGCCTAGCGGCGCTGCGTCCCGTGCAGCACCGGCGACACAGGCGTGTGTCATCAGGCCGGCAACAATCACCGTCTCGATGCCCGATTTCTTCAGCCGTTCGTTCAAGTCAGTGCTGCCGAACACGCTGACCGTGGTCTTTTGCAGCACGACATCCTTGGCACGTGGCTGCATGTCCGGGTGAAATTTCACGGTTTCGCCATCAATGGCAAATACCGGCGAGCCGGCCGGGGCCACATGCTGAACGTGGTACACGGGGATCTTGTGGCTGTCGGCAAACGTGATCAGTTCACGGGTATTTGCCAGCGCTGCGGCACCATCCGGGATCGGCATCTTGCCGGTGAAATACTCATTCTGAAAATCGATTACCAGCAACGCGGACTTGCTGGCCGGTAACTGGTTGACCGGCGTGGCACCGGACATGGCGCGGATGGTCGGGTGGCTGTCTGCCAATGCGCCAGTGCTGGCCAAGACGCCAGAAAATGCACAAGCGCTGAGAAAACGACGAGTAAAACGCTGCATGGAGTTTGCCTCTGTTCAGTTGAGTGATGAAGCAAGCTTAAGCAGGCCACTGCAGATCGAACACAGTGAAACCGGCACATGATCTGTGCTGTTTTTGCACAGATACGCCGCTCGACCTAAACATAGATCCAGAT
The DNA here is from genome assembly GCF_029543085.1 of Pseudomonas sp. A34-9. NCBI lineage: Bacteria > Pseudomonadati > Pseudomonadota > Gammaproteobacteria > Pseudomonadales > Pseudomonadaceae > Pseudomonas > Pseudomonas sp. A34-9. The sequence goes on from NZ_CP119967.1 coordinate 4,262,825, forward strand.
CAATAAGCCTCGCCAGGCTCCGCATTACCCTGCCGCGCTTTTGCGACCGACACCGCCATGACCCCGACCCTCGCCGCACCCGAATTGCTCGCCCCCGCTGGCACCCTGAAAAACATGCGCTACGCCTTTGCCTATGGCGCCGACGCGGTCTATGCCGGCCAGCCGCGATACAGCCTGCGGGTGCGCAACAACGAGTTCGATCACGCCAACCTGGCGCTGGGTATTCGTGAAGCCCAGGCGCAGGGCAAGCGCTTCTACGTGGTGGTCAACATCGCCGCGCACAATGCCAAGTTGAAGACCTTCCTCAAGGATCTGGCGCCGGTGATCGAAATGGCGCCGGATGCACTGATCATGTCTGACCCGGGCCTGATCATGCTGGTGCGCCGGCATTTCCCGCAGATGCCGATCCACCTCTCGGTGCAGGCCAACACGGTGAACTGGGCGAGCGTCGAATTCTGGCAGCAACAGGGTTTGAGCCGGATCATCCTGTCGCGGGAATTGTCGCTGGAAGAAATTGGCGAAATCCGCGAACAGGTGCCGGGCATGGAACTGGAAGTGTTCGTTCATGGCGCACTGTGCATGGCCTACTCCGGGCGTTGCCTGCTGTCGGGCTACATGAACAAACGCGATGCCAATCAGGGCAGTTGCACCAATGCCTGTCGCTGGAAATACTCGGCAAAAGAGGCCACGGAGAATCAGCTCGGCGACATCGTCCAGACCTTCCAGCCCGAGCCGACCCTGGGCCTCGGTGCGCCGACCGATCAAGTGTTCCTGCTCCAGGAAGCCAACCGCCCCGATGAATTGATGCCGGCATTCGAAGACGAGCACGGCACCTACATCATGAACGCCAAGGACTTGCGCGCGGTGCAGCACGTCGAGCGCCTGACGCGCATGGGCGTGCATTCCCTGAAAATCGAAGGCCGGACCAAATCGCACTTCTATTGCGCGCGCACCACCCAGGTGTATCGCCGGGCGATTGACGATGCGGTGACCGGGCGTGAGTTTGATCGCAGCCTGATGACGGATCTTGAGTCACTGGCGCAGCGGGGCTACACCGAAGGTTTTCTGCGTCGGCATGTGCATGACGAATATCAGAATTACCAGAACGGCAGTTCGGTGTCGCAGCGTCAGCAGTTTGTGGGTGAATTGACCGGGGAGCGGCGCGGGCGGCTGGCCGAGGTCAAGGTGAAGAACCGTTTTGCCCTTGGTGATCATCTGGAATTGATGACGCCCAAGGGCAACTTCCATTTTGATCTGCATGAACTGCTCAACCTCAAGGGTGAAGCGATTGAGGTGGCGCCGGGGGATGGGCACACGGTGTATCTGCCGATTCCGGATGCGGTGGATCTACGCTTCGGGTTGTTGATGCGGGATATCGGTAGTGCCTAAGGAGCTCCTCACCCTAGCCCTCTCCCAGAGGGAGAGGGGACCGACTGGGGGATATTGGAGAAATCCACTCGGTTCTGCGGCTGATACAGTCTTCGCGAGCAAGCTCGCTCCCTCAGGGAAATGCGTTCCAATGTGGGAGCGAGCTTGCTCGCGAAGGGGCCGGTAAATCCAGCACAAAACCCAGGTTCAGCGCCGATCATCGGACAGCGGCGTAGGCTCATCCGCCGGCGGTACCTCTTCATCATCCGCCGCCGGATCCTTCCAGTCCTCCGGCCGGTCGGCATCACTCAGCGGATCGCGCCCCGGACTCATCCCCGGCGGCGCATCGTGATCGGCCAGTGTCGGTTCATCCGTGCCGGGCAGCGGCCGGGTCGGATCGGTCGGTAGCACGCCACCCTGAAACAGCAAATCATTAGCCATCACACACCTCACCAAGGAAGTCCGGAAAACCCGGGCCGTACAACTTGGAATCAGCCCTGCCGGCAGCGTGCTATCGAACAGACCGACGGCGATCAACCCCGAGCGGAAAACCGGTCGCGGCTGTTGGTCAGGTGCAGCCACATGGCAGCCCGCGCGGCATCCGCATCCTGGCGCGTGATCGCATTCAGAATTGCCTCGTGTTCAAGATTGGCCAGTTGCCCCAGTTTGCTCAGGTCTGCCGCACCGCGCTCGGCGGCGTTAAGCCGGTGACGCGGGATCATCGCGCTGCCCAAGTGCTGCATGATCTCGCTGAAGCAGACATTGCCGGTCGCCTCGGCGATCAGCAGATGAAAGCGCCGATCGGCCTCGACGCAACTGTCGTTGTTGTCCAACAGGCGCTGATAGTCATCCAGCGCCTGACGCATTTGCAGCAATTGCTGCTCCGTACGCCGTTGCGCCGCCAGCGCCGCCGCCTGCGTTTCCAGACCAAGGCGCAGTTCGAGAATGCTGCGCACGCCGAGCGCCGTGTCGACGTTTAGGCGCAAGCCCTGCTCCGCCGCGCGCTCGATGACGAACGTGCCGATGCCGTGGCGCGTCTCGACCAGCCCCGAAGCCTGCAATTTGGAAATTGCCTCGCGCACCACGGTGCGGCTGACACCGTGTTCCTGAACGATGGCGTTTTCCGACGGCAGTTTGTCACCGGGGGACAACTGGCCGAGCAGGATGCTCTGGGTGAGTTTCTCCACCAAATCATGCGCGAGGTTGTGCGCACGTTTACGGGCGGGGGCGTCGAGGTCTTCTGGCATGGTCAATTCCGGTATTCGGTGCTTGCGGATCGTAGCACCGCGCAGATGCTGGCGAGATTGATTTTAGCGCAGCAACTTGTATGACAACACTCAAATACAAGTATACAACCTCAAACCATCCTGACGATTAAGGCGCCGCCCCGATTGATCACACCGTCCGATAAAAACCAATAAACATTGGCGATAAACGCAATAAAGCATAAAAAATGGCCACACAGACGAAAATAATCGGCCCTAACCACTTGTAGGACAAAAAATCTCAGTTGTATGATGTCTATCAACAACGCAGCACCTGCCCTACCCCGCATAAAAATAATCAGTGGGAGAAAACCAAGTGAAAACCTCCATCTCCGGGATGAACGAGGGCGTCGATTCGACACTCGCGTCCGCCATCTCGAAAGTCAAACGCCACGTCCTGCCGCTCTTCGTGATCATGTTCATCGTCAATTACATTGACCGGGTGAACATCGGTTTCGTCCGCACCCATATGGAACACGACCTGGGCATTGGTGCCGCCGCTTACGGCTTCGGCGCCGGGCTGTTCTTCATCGGTTACGCGCTGTTCGAAGTCCCTTCCAACATGCTGCTGCAGAAAGTCGGCGCACGCATCTGGCTGACTCGCATCATGCTCACCTGGGGCCTGGTTGCCGCCGGCATGGCGTTCATCCAGAACGAAACCCACTTCTACGTGTTGCGCTTTTTGCTTGGTGTGGCCGAGGCCGGGTTCTTTCCGGGCGTGATCTATTACTTCACCCGCTGGCTGCCCGGCGCCGAGCGTGGCAAGGCCATTGCGATCTTCCTCAGCGGCTCGGCCGTGGCCTCGTTGATCTCCGGCCCGTTATCCGGCCTGCTTCTGCAGATCAACGGGCTGGGCATGCACGGCTGGCAGTGGATGTATTTCATTGAAGGGATGTTCTCGGTGGGCCTGTGCGTGTTTGTCTGGTTCTGGCTCGACGCCAAACCTCACGACGCGAAATGGCTGAGCCGTGCCGAGCAGGACGCACTGGTCAACGCCATCGACGCGGAACAGAAAGCCCGCGAAGCCGCGACGCCGATCCGGCCATCGATGGGCAAATTGCTCAAGGATCGCCAGATCATTCTGTTCTGCCTGATCTACTTCTTCATTCAGTTGACGATCTACGCGGCGACTTTCTGGCTGCCGAGCATCATCAAGAAAATGGGCGAGATGAGCGACTTCCAGGTCGGCCTGTTCAACTCGATTCCGTGGCTGCTGTCGATCATCGGCATGTACGCCTTCGCTTCGTTCTCGGCCAAGTGGAAACACCAGCAGGCGTGGGTCGCCACCGCACTGTTGATCGCCGCGGCGGGGATGTTCATGTCCACCACCGGCGGGCCGATCTTCGCTTTCGTTGCGATCTGCTTTGCCGCGCTGGGTTTCAAATCCGCGTCGTCGCTGTTCTGGCCGATTCCGCAGGCGTATCTGGATGCACGTATTGCCGCGGCGGTAATCGCGTTGATCAACTCGGTGGGCAACCTCGGCGGGTTCGTCGCGCCGACCACGTTCGGCCTGCTCGAAGAACACACCGGCTCGATTCAGGGCGGCCTCTATGGCCTGGCTGCGACCTCGATCATTGCTGCAATCATCGTGTTCTTCGCGCGCACTGCACCGAAACCTGTTGCTGAAATTCCCGTGGTCGATGCCGCGCCAAAGCATGCCTGACTTTCACTTTTAAAGAATGCGCCTTAAAAGGATAAAAACATGACCGCACACGACACCGCCAAAGCCCCGATCATCTCCGACATGCAGGTCATCCCGGTGGCCGGCCATGACGGCATGCTGCTCAATCTGAGCGGCGCCCACGGGCCGTTTTTCACCCGCAACATCGTTATTCTCAAGGACAACGCCGGCCACACTGGCGTCGGTGAAGTGCCCGGTGGCGAGCGCATTCGCCAGACCCTGGAAGACGCGCGCAGCCTGGTGGTCGGCAGCCCGATCGGCAGCTATCAGAAGATCCTCAATCAAGTTCGCCAGACCTTCGCCGACCGCGATGCCGGCGGTCGTGGTCTGCAGACGTTTGACCTGCGCATCACCATCCACGCGGTGACGGGCCTCGAAGCCGCGCTGCTCGACCTGATCGGTCAACATCTCGATGTACCGGTGGCGGCTTTGCTTGGCGAAGGCCAGCAACGCGACGAAGTGAAGATGCTCGGCTATCTGTTTTACGTTGGCGATCAGCGCGAAACTGACCTCGCCTATCGCAGCGAACCGGATGCCGACAATGACTGGTTCCGCGTGCGTCACGAGAAGGCCATGACTGCCGAAGCCGTGGTGCGCCTCGCCGAAGCGGCCCATGGGAAATACGGTTTCAAGGACTTCAAGCTCAAGGGCGGCGTACTCAGCGGTGATGCGGAAATCGAAGCGGTAACGGCACTGGCCGAGCGCTTCCCGGAGGCGCGGATTACCCTCGATCCGAACGGCGCGTGGTCACTGAAAGAAGCCATTCGTTTGTGCCGCGATCAGCATCAGGTGCTCGCCTACGCCGAAGACCCGTGCGGCGCGGAAAACGGGTATTCCGGTCGCGAAGTGATGGCCGAATTCCGCCGTGCCACGGGGCTGAAAACCGCTACCAATATGATCGCCACTGACTGGCGTGAGATGGGTCATGCGATCCAGTTGCAGTCGGTGGACATTCCACTGGCCGACCCGCATTTCTGGACGATGCAGGGTTCGGTGCGTGTGGCGCAGATGTGCCATGAATGGGGCCTGACCTGGGGCTCGCATTCCAACAACCACTTCGATATCTCGCTGGCGATGTTCACCCATGTCGCCGCTGCCGCGCCGGGCGAGATCACCGCCATCGACACCCACTGGATCTGGCAGGACGGCCAGCGCCTGACCAAGGCCCCGCTGCAAATCGTCGACGGACTCGTGCAAGTGCCAAAAAAACCGGGGCTGGGCGTGGAGCTGGACATGGACCAGGTGGCCAAGGCCCACGAGCTGTATAAAGGCATGGACCTCGGCGCGCGGGATGACAGCGTGGCGATGCAGTTTTTGATTCCGGGATGGAAGTTTGATAACAAGCGGCCGTGTCTGGTGCGCTGATGCCTCACTGATAACTGTAGGAGCTGCCGAAGGCTGCGATCTTTTGATTCTGTTTTGAAGATCAAAAGATCGCAGCCTTCGGCAGCTCCTACAGGGTTTGTGTCAGCTTGATAGTTGCAGCAGCCAGTTTTTGAAGGCGAGCATCGCCGCTGTTTCAGGGCGCGACTGCAAGCGCGTCAACCAGTAACTCCCCGTCGTAATCTCAATCGCAAACGGCTGACAAATCGCATCCGCCGCCAGTTGCCGGGCGAACATCAGTGGCGGCGCCAATGCCACCCCACTGCCCTGCAACGCCGCTTCCATCATCGCCAACGAAGAATCGAACACTATGCTTTGCGGCGGTGCTGCATGAGTCGCCAACCCGGCTGCCTCAAACCACTGCGGCCATTCATCGGTGCGATAGGAGCGCAGCAACGTCTGCTGCAAAAGATCACCCGGCGAATGCAATCGCCGGGCGATGTCCGGCACGCACAACACCGACAGCGGTGCATCGAGCAAACGCGTCGCCTCAATGCCATGCCACGCGCCTGCACCGAAGCGAATTGCGTAATCGAGACCTTCAGCGGCGACATCCACGCGATTGTTGTTGGTCGACAGCCGCAAATCTATGAGCGGATGTTTCGCCCGGAAGTCCGCCAGCCTCGGCAACAGCCAACCCACGGCGAAGGTGCCCACCGCACCGACCGTCAACATTTCGCGATACTGTCCACCAGCGAGGCGTTCGAGGATCTGCGCGATGTGATCGAACGACGTGCTCAGCACCGGCAGCAAGGTTTCGCCTTCGCTGGTCAGCATCAGCCCACGGGGCAGGCGTTTGAACAGCGTGACGTTGAGTTGCGCTTCCAGGCTTTTGACCTGATGGCTGACAGCCGCTTGCGTGACACACAGCTCCACAGCAGCGCGGGTGAAACTCAGATGACGCGCGGAGGCTTCAAAGGCGCGCAGTGCGTTGAGCGGCAATTGCGGTCGAATCATGCCCAGTCCCAAATTTTTCTAATGGCTCGTGCGAGTTTTCGTCGTTTGTCGATTGGTGCCGCTCTGACTAAATTGGCGGCGCTGATCAGTCACCCAACCCGGAAAACGCCCGCAGTGTAGCGGGATAACACTATCAACACTCATGGAGAGTGGTTCATTCATGCCATCCATTCAATCGAGCAAAGTCATTTCCTGTGCTGCTTTCAGTCTGCTTGTTGGCGCCAATACCTGCCTGGCCGCCGTGCCCGGCGATGCGCAACTGTCTGCGCTGGTCGACGCCGCAGTGACCCCGGTGATGCAACAACAGAACGTTCCTGGCCTCACCGTGGCGCTGACCGTCAACGGCAAAGCGCATTACTTTAACTACGGCGTCGCCAGCAAAGACACCGGGCAGAAAGTCAGCGAAAACACCTTGTTTGAAATCGGCTCGGTAAGCAAAACCTTCACCGCCACCCTCGCCGGTTACGCCCAGGCCACCGGCAAACTGGACCTGTCGACCAAGGCCAGTCAGCTCTGGCCTGATCTGAAAGGCAGCGCCTTCGACAACATCAGCGTGCTGCAACTGGGCACCTACAGCGCCGGCGGTTTGCCGCTGCAATTCCCGGACAATGCGGACTCGTCTGACAAGATGCTCGGCTATTTCCAACAGTGGAAACCGGTGTATCCGGCAGGCAGCCATCGCCAGTATTCAAATCCAAGCCTTGGGTTGTTCGGTTATCTGGCGGCGAAAAGCCTCGGCCAGCCGTTTGATCAGGCGATGACACAAACCCTGCTGCCGAAACTCGGTTTACAGCACACCTATCTCAGCGTGCCTGCCGAGCAAATGGACCTGTATGCGCAGGGCTACGACAAGAATGGCAAACCTGTGCGCGTCACACCGGGTGCGCTGGACGCACAAGCTTATGGGGTGAAAACCAGCGCCGTGGACATGCTGCGTTACGTGCAGGCCAACCTGAAACCGCAATCGCTTGAAGCGTCCCTGCAAAAAACCATCGCCAATACCCACACCGGTTATTACACCGTCGGTGACATGACTCAGGGTCTGGGTTGGGAAATGTATCGCTACCCGATCAGTCTCGAGCGCTTGCTGGCCGGCAACTCGACGGAAATGGCCATGGAAGCGCACAAGGTGCAGTGGCTGAATCCGCCGCAACCGCAGCCGCACGATGTGTTGATCAACAAGACTGGCTCTACCGGTGGTTTTGGCACTTATGTGGCGTTTGTGCCGAGCAAGGACATTGGCATCGTGATCATGGCCAACAAAAACTTCCCGATTCCTGAGCGGGTGAAAATCGCTCACAAAATTCTTAGCGCTGTTGCTGACTGAAAATCAAAAGATCGCAGCCTGCGGCAGCTCCTACATTGACCGAGTCAAAACCCGGTCCTGTAGGAGCTGCCGCAGGCTGCGATCTTTTTGCTGGCAAAAAAATGAGCGATCCTGGTGAGATCGCCCATTTTTCAGAGCTCGCTTACGCGATCAGTCATCCGGCATTTCCGGCGGCTTGGCGGGTTTCGCAGGCTTGGCGGGTTTGGCGTTCTTCGCGCCTTTGGCAGGTTCCGGCGTAGCAGCAACCGGCGCCTGAGCCGCAGCGGCCGCTTCCTTCTCGGCCATCGGCATGGCATCGATGGTGTCGAAGATCTTCTTCAGATCCACCGACTTCGCTTCATCCCCCGACGCCGAGAGTTTGGTCTCGCCGTCCTTGCCCACCAGAAACACTTTCGGATACGCCCCGGCACCGAGCTTCAGCGAGCGCAGCAGCGCCATGGTGTCTTGCTGGCCCATGTCCTTGCCGTCGAGCTGGCCGGACATGTTGAGGATGGTGTAGACCTTGATGTTGCGGTCGGTGACGCCCTTTTTGTTGGCCGGATCCTCCAGCGACTTTTTAAGGGCTACCCACACAGGGTCGACCGTGCTTTGTGCGATCACGATCAGCGGTCGGGCGCGGCCCAGGTCCCCGGCGATGGGCGAATCGTTGTCAGCGGCGAACAAGGGGCCGGCAATCGCCAGCAAGAGTGTCAGGGTCAGTGACCTGATGAGCATGCGCATCTCCTTTTGATATCCACGCTCTAATGATTGCGCATCGTGGCGATTGTTCCGGGACAGCCCGGCAAATATCTTCCGCCTAGTCAGAAGCTTAGGACAGGCGCGACATTGCGCAACATATCCGAGGTGATCGCAACGCGGATTTGATTACCTTTTATGACCACATTAGGGTGGTGGTTCTGCCAATGGAATGGAGTTGACCCGTATGCACATCGATTACCTGTGCGATCACCCCGAATTGATCGAAGAACTGGCCACGCTCAACTTCAAGGAGTGGGGCGAGTTTCGTCCCGGGCAAACCGTCGAACACCGCATCGAACACATGCGCGATTCCTGCGGCAAAGGTGCCGTGCCGAGTGTCGTGGTAGCGCTAGAGGGTTCGCGGCTCCTGGGCGGTGCGCTGCTGATCGAAAACGATTTGAAGCTGCGCCCGAACCTGACGCCTTGGCTGGCCGGGGTTTACGTGAAGGCTGAGGAGCGCGGTCGCGGGATTGCTTCGCAACTGGTCAATCGAGTGGTCGCGGAAGCGACGGCGTTGGGTGTGCGGGAGTTGTATCTGTACACCGACACGTCGCAGTCGCTGTATGCGCGGCTGGGCTGGGAAGTGGTTGAAGAATTGGTCTACGACGAGTTGCCGGTGACGGTGATGAAATACACCACTCGCAATCCCTCATGACAAATAACCTGTAGGAGCTGCCGAAGGCTGCGATCTTTTGATCTTGATCTTAAAAACAAGGATCAAAAGATCGCAGCCTTCGGCAGCTCCTACAGGGGACATTGTCAGCAGGCGTTAAAAAGCCAGTTTGTAACCGATCAGTACCAGCATCGTCGCCAGGCACGGGCGCAGCACTTCATCGGAGATGCGTCCGGTCAGGTGGCTGCCGAGCCAAATGCCTGGCAACGAACCCACCAGCAAGAAGCCCAGCACACTCCAATCCATGTTGCCCATGCTCGCGTGGCCGAGACCTGCGACCAGCGTCAGCGGCACGGCGTGAGCGATTTCAGTGCCGACCAGACGGCGGGTCGGCAGCAGCGGATAGAGAATGAACAGCGCAACAGTGCCGAGGGCGCCTGCACCGATCGAGGTCAGGGCGACCATGGTGCCGAGGATCAGACCGGTGATTACGGTCATCACGTTCAGGCGCGAACCACTCGGGTTGTAGTTGCCACCGGCGCGTTTGTGGGCGAACTCGAGCAAGCGTTTCTTGAAGAAGATCGCCAGCGCCGTGGCGAACAGGACGAAGCCCAGCGCCTGTTTGATGATGGCGTTCATCGCGTCCGGCGCGGTGTGCAGGGTGCTGAGGAACCACAGGGTCATGGCCACCGCCGGCACGCTGCCGAGGGTCAGCCAGCCGGTGATGGCCCAGTCGATGTTTTTATTCTTGCGGTGAACGAGCACGCCACTGGATTTGGTAATGGCGGCGTACAGCAGGTCGGTGCCCACCGCCGTTGCCGGGTTGATGCCGAACCACAACAGGATCGGCGTCATCAACGAACCACCGCCGACACCGGTCATGCCGACAATAAAACCCACCACCAGCCCGGCAATCACCAGGCCGAAATTCGCCAATTCCATTAACACGTCCAGAAAAACGACAGGAAAAATCTGGCCCGCAGCATAGCGATTTTTCTTATAACCACATATATCGATGCGGTCTATCGTTATGCCATATCGAACTCACCACTCTTTCCACTGTGGGAGCGAGCCTGCTCGCGAATACGTTGTGTCAGTCGACACATGAGTTGAATGATCCACCGCATTCGCGAGCAGGCTCGCTCCCACAGGGGTCGTGGGGGTGGCTGATGAATCAATGCACCCGCCGCCCCGGTTTGAAGCTATGGTTTTTGTTGATCCACACCGTGGCCAGTGCGATCAGCGACAGAATCAGCAACGCCCACGGAAACGACATCGCCCCCGCGCGATCCAGCAACAACCCACCAAACAAGCCGCCACCGGCAATCGCCACGTTCCATGAGGTGGTGAGCATCGCCTGCACCACATCGACATGTTCACCGGCCGAATCCGCCGCCGAGGTCAGCAGCAAAGTGGCCGAGCCGCCAAACGACAGCCCCCATACCGCCATGCACATATAAATGACCAGTGGTGACGGCGCTGCCAGCGCCAACACCAATGCGGTCAACGCAAACACCGCAAGGCTGATCAACGTCAGCCAGCGCAGCCAGCGATCCACCAGCACGCCGATGATCCAGATCCCCACCAGCGAACACAGGCCAAACACCAGCAGCACCAGATCAACCCGATCAGCCAGCCCGGCCTGCATCAGAAACGGCGCGATGTAGGTATAGAGAATGTTGTGCCCGAGCATCCACGTCAGCACCACGAACAGCACCGGTCGCACACCCGGCAAACGCATCGATTCGAGCAGCGGCAGACGCTCCTCGCTGGTTTGCCCCGGACGATCCGGCACGGCGATGACAATCCACGCCGCCAGCACCAGAGCCAGCGCCGACATGATCCCGAAAGACGCGCGCCAGCCGATCAGATTGCCCAGCCACGTCCCTGCCGGCGTGCCCAGTGACAGCGCCACCGGCGTACCGAGCATGGCCATCGCCAGCGCCCGCCCCTGCTGATGCACCGGCACGATGCCGCGCGCATAACCGGCCATGATCCCCCACGACAACCCGGCCGCCATCCCGGCGAGGAAGCGCGAGGCCAGGGTCAAACCGTAATGACTGGAAAACGTGGTGACGGTGTTGAACAGCAAAAATCCGCCAACGGTCATCAACAACACCCGCCGCCGTGGCCAGCCGCGCGTGGCCACGGTCAGCGGAATCGCCGCGACAATCGAACCCAGCGCATACAGCGTCACCAGTTGCCCGGCGAGCACTTCACTGACGTTGAGCCCGGCGCCGATTTGCGGCAGCAGCCCGGCGGGCAGGGTTTCGGTGAGGATGGCGATGAACCCGGTCATGGCGAACGCCAGCAACGCGGCATAGGGCAGTTTGTCCACTCGGGCGGTGCGGTCGACGCGAGTGAAATCGGCGCTTGCGGGGTCGGTCATGACGGGTGCAGCTCCTTTTTGATCAATAGTGGCGACGGATTGTATACAAAAACAACTTTCACTATTGGATCAATGTGGGAGCTCCGCACTCATTGCACCGGCAAGAAATTCAGGAACAGCAAACTCTGCGCGTAGTTAAGGCCGATCCGCCGATACCGCTCATCAAGCATCTGCGTGATCAGGTCCAGTCGCGCAACGATTTTGCCGAACTCGGTGGCAAAACTCAGGTTGCTGCCCTCCTCCGAGATCTCGTTGGAAAACAGCAGCGGCTGGCCTTCCTTGTTCTGTCGCTGGGACAAAATCCACGTGGCTTTTTCGATATTGCGAGCAGCGTTGTGAACGAACGTCGGGTTGATCGCATCGGTCATGTAGAACTCGGTGCGATTGCCATGGGCGGTAACGAGCATGCTGCCGATCGCATAGATAAATGCACCGACGCGGTCACCGAGAAACTCCGGGCTCATCGCATAGCTGAGCGCCGCCAGGTCCTTTCGGCCACCCAGCACCGGCAGCGGCTGTTGCTGCTCGATGGCCAGGCGAACCTGTTTCACCGCGGCATGGATGTTGAGAAAACCCGACTTGCGCAGCTCATCCGGGTTGCGCAAGTACAGCTTGCCTTGCAAGCGGTAGAGACTGCTGAGGTTGTCGCGCATCGCCAGCGTGGCCATGCGGTCGACGCTGGTCTGCAGGAACTCCTGCGGCTTCCCTTCACGCATCTGGTTGAAGAAGCCGTTGCCGTCCTGGTGACTGCAACCGCTGAAAAACAGCGTCGACAAACACGCCAGCAACAGGCACGGGCGGCGGAAAAAAACAGCGATCAGGGCAAAAGCTCTCGGCATGAAATCTCGAACGGGCACATTCCTGTGCGGCGGGAGTCACCGCATCCTGGCCATGGATAGAGCCGCCGATTGCGAAAAAGTGCAGTGGTGCATGTGATCAGCCGACCTTCGGCACTTTCCCTTCCGCTAATTAGTCTGTCTTTATTGTTGAAATAAACGATTAATCAGCTATAAATCTTCACTGCGCATACAAATAGCATGACTAGTTATCCTGTAGGAGCTGCCGCAGGCTGCGATCTTTTGATCTTGATTGTCAGAAGCAGGATCAAAAGATCGTCCCAACGCGGCCCGAGCCTTCGGCAGCGCCTACACGGCATCGGCGCCATTTTGAAAACAACAACAAAAAGGAAGGTCAACCATGCTTCAATCCCGTCACCTGCTCTCCGGCCTCGGACTGTCCCTGATGATCGCCACCCTCTCTGCCAACGCGGCCGGCCTCAGCGCCGAACACAAAGCCTTCGGCAAAACCAATGACGGCACGCCCGTCGAGCAATACATCCTGCGTAACAGCCACGGCATGCAAGCCACCGTCATCACCTACGGCGCGACCCTGCAATCGCTGAAAGTGGCCGACAAGCACGGCAAGTTCGACGACGTCGTGCTCGGCTTCGACGATGTGCAGGGCTACCAGAAAGGCACCGCGTACTTCGGCGCGACCATCGGCCGCTTCGGCAATCGCCTCGCCGAGGGCGCGTTCGAACTCGACGGCAAGCGCTATCAAGTGCCGCAGAACGACAAGACCAACGCGCTGCACGGCGGCACGCAGGGCTTCGACAAGAAAGTCTGGAAGGCACAGGAAACCAAGAACAAGGACTCAGTCGGCGTGACCCTGACCTATCTCTCGGCGGACGGTGAAATGGGCTTCCCCGGCAACCTCACCACCGAAGTGACCTATCGCCTCACCGACAACAACGAACTGCGCATCGACTACAAGGCCAGCACCGACAAACCGACCGTGCTCAACCTGACCAACCACAGCTACTTCAACCTCGCCGGCGCCGGCAATGGCGACATCCTCAAACAGGTTGCGACCCTGCACGCCAGCCATTACACCCCGGTCACCGCCAAACTGATCCCGACCGGCGAACTGGCACCCGTGGCGGGCACGCCGATGGACTTCACCAAGCCGACCGCAATCGGCACGCACATCAAGGCGGATCATCCGCAGTTGAAATTTGCCGAGCCGAAACAGGGTGGGTTCGATTTCAACTGGGCGCTGGATACCAAGGGCGATATCGGCAAAGTTGCTACTGAGGTGAGTGACCCGCAGTCCGGTCGCGTCCTGCAGCTGTTCACCACGGAACCGGGTGTGCAGTTCTATACCAGCAACTTCCTCGACGGCACGGTCAAGGGCAAGGGTGGCAAGGTCTATCCGCATTGGGGCGCATTTACCCTGGAGACCCAGCATTATCCGGATTCACCGAATCAGCCCGACTTCCCGAGTACTCGGCTTGATCCGGGGCAGACTTACAGCCACAGCGTGGTATTGAAGTTCTCCGCGAAATAACCTGCCATCACACAATATTGTGGAGAGGGAGCTTGTTCCCTCTCCACAAGTACTTAATCGTGCCCAGGCGTTGATCGCAGCCAACCAGAACTCCCCTCAAACCAGTCAGCTCTGCAGCCACCAATTCAGAAGCGTTTCATCATCTTCGTCATCAATACTTTTATAGATATTGGCGTAATACCATTCGAGCCCCGTTTTCTCGCGAAACCGATCAAAAAACTCATTGATTTTGTCCATGCCGTTGCTTGAAGGCACAGCCAGCGAGAGATTGCCTTCGAAAACGCCATCAAGCGTTCCACCCAGCTCACGGCCAACATCAGTTTCGAGTTGTGCAATGACCTCCTCGGGAATGTAGTCGGCGTAGATATGAATACAAAAATTCCCTCCGCGCTTCAGGACTTCGGCGTGGGTGTTTTTGTTCTTGATCGAGATGACGTCACCTCGAGCCAAATTCAACGCAAGACCAGGTGAAGACAGCAGCTCATAAGTATCCGAGCCCATCGCAATAGCAGGGAGTTCCTCGAATACAGGGCTATCGTCATTTGATACAAACACCTGAATCAGAACAGGCAATTCTTTATCGTCCATATGGCGCTCCACAACTTCCACGTTCGACACATGACATGCCTTCTTTCACGTAACCGCTATTTCCCGCACTCAGGTTACACGATGCGCCCTCAAGATCTACGTTGACATCGGCCAGGTTGCCGCCATTTGAGGTGGCCACATTTTTATGCCCCAAGTGCATGTCATCAGGATTTGTTGAGGTATGCCCGCACCGCCAGCACTTGTAAACGCCCACCGGCTTACTTTTATCGATGAGTTTTTTGCGACATGCCCCCTGCCCTTTTCGACTGCCTCCGCCGACCTTACTCGCAGCGATATCTTGAGGCGAGGCTCCGGCGCCGTCTTTCAGGGCGCGCTTGGATGGCGGTTTCTTCACCAGCCCCAAAAGGTCTACCCATTGGGTTGGGTTAGGCGCGTATTGATGAAGGTTTATGCCACCCATCAGACCTATAGGGTCCTTTGAGATGAAGCGACCTACATGGGGGTCGTAGTACCTGTATCGGTTGTAGTGCAAGCCTGTTTCATGATCATGGTACTGACCTTGGAAACGAATTGGATTGCTCAGCGACCTGCCGGGTCCCACTTTTGAATCTGGCGCAGCCGATTGCCTTGATGACGAACGACCTCACGATGTAGATCATCTCGCTCCAATCAAATTGATGCCCAGACTCACCCAGTCGAGTAGTTCGCGCTGCTTGCTTTTGGCGAGGGTCACAATATCGCCAAGCGCATCAACCAGCGCCATGATGTTGCCGACGACAGGCAGCCGCAGGCTGCGATCTTTTTTGCTTTTTGAACCCCTGCGCTATCCTGCTGCCCACTAAAAGGTATCGACACATTCAGCAAGGAGGTTTGCATGCGTACCCTCGAATTGGCCGGCGTTCAGGTTCCAGTCATCGGTCAGGGCACCTGGCGCATGGGCGAAGACCGCTCGGCGCACCAGCGTGAAGTCGCCGCGCTGCGCACGGGTATCGAGCTGGGCATGACCCTGATCGATACCGCGGAAATGTACGCCGAGGGCGGCGCCGAAACCGTCGTTGGAGAGGCCATCGCCGGCCTGCGCGATCAGGTATTTCTGGTGAGCAAGGTCTACCCGCACAACGCCAGCCGCAAAGGCATCCCGCAAGCTTGCGAGCGCAGCTTGCGGCGGCTCGGCACCGATTACATCGACCTCTATCTGTTGCATTGGCGCGGCCAGTATCCGCTGGAAGAAACCGTCGAGGCGTTCGAACGCCTGCGTGAGGACGGCAAGATCGGCCGTTGGGGCGTGTCGAATTTCGATGTCGATGATCTTGAAGAACTGTCGAGTTCAGCCTGTGCTACCAATCAGGTGCTCTACAACCTCGAAGAGCGCGGTATCGAATTCGACCTGCTGCCGTGGTGCCAACACCAGCGCCTGCCGCTGATGGCCTACTGTCCAATCGGCCAGGGCGGCGCGATGCTGGCTGAACCGGTGCTGAATGAAATTGCCGCTCGTCATGGTGTAACCCCCGCACAGGTTTCGCTGGCGTGGATTCTGCGTCAGGATGGTGTGATTGCGATTCCCAAGGCTGTGCGACCGGAGCACGTGCAACTCAATGCACAAGCCGCGCAACTGCAACTGGAGGTCGGGGATCTGGCGGCGCTGGACCAGGTATTTCAAGCGCCACAACGCAAGCAGCGGCTGGCCATGGTTTGAGCCAGCGGCTGGCGAGGGCTTCGCGATGAGAAGCACTGATCAGTACGACCCATTCAACCTGCAACGTTTTGTCCAGGCCCAGGACCCGGTGTTCGAGCGCGTGCAACGCGAACTCGATGAGGGCCGCAAACGCAGCCACTGGATGTGGTTTGTGTTCCCGCAGTTCGCCGGCCTGGGCGGCAGTGAAATGTCGAGGCGCTACGCCATCGGTTCGGCCGAGGAAGCCCGAGCCTATCTGGCTCACGAGTTGCTCGGTGCGCGCCTGCGTACTTGCACGCAGTTGGTACTGAAGGTGCAACAGCGCTCGATTGCGGAGATTTTCGGCCATCCCGACGATCTGAAGTTTCACTCCTCGATGACCCTGTTCGCCCAGTTTGCCGCTGATGACAGCGTGTTCACGCAAGCACTGGAACGCTACTTCCACGGCATTCTCGATGAATGGACACTGCAACTGCTCGACTCAAAACAAGCCCAGTTGCCCCCCGATCAGGGTTGAGAAATCGTCGTCGACAAACGGCAGAATCGCGTCCGCCACCGGTTGCAGTTGCCGGGTGATGTAGTGGTCGTAATCGATGGCGGCGCGGCGCACTTCCAGCGGCTCCGGCCCGGCCAGGGTGATGACATAGCTGATCCAGCCACCGTTCTGGTATTGGCGCGGCCGGCCATGCCGGGCGTTATAGTCATCGGCCAGCCGCGCCGCACGCACGTGCGGCGGCACGTTGCGTTCGTAATCGTCGAGGGTGCGGCGCAGGCGCTTGCGGTAGACCAGGCGATCGTCGAACTCGCCGGCGAGGGTTTTGCGCACGTAGTCGCGCACGTAATCCTGATAGGGCTTGCGCTGGAAGATCCGCTCGTAGAGTTCCTGCTGGAATTGCCGGGCCAGCAGCGACCAGTCGGTGCGCACGGTTTCCAGGCCTTTGTAGACCATTTCGTCGTTGCCGTCAGCGCGGGTGACGAGGCCGGCATAGCGCTTCTTGCTGCCCTCCTCCGCGCCGCGAATGGTCGGCATCAGAAAGCGTTTGTAGTGAATTTCGAATTGCAGTTCGAGGGCACTTTCCAGGCCATATTCATCCCGCACATGCTCGCGCCACCAATCGTTGACGTGCTTGACCAGCGCATGACCGATGTTCGCCGCTTCTTCCTGTCCGTGCGGGCGACGCAGCCAGACAAACGTTGAATCGGTGTCGCCATAGATCACCGCGTGGCCCTGCTCTTCGATCAACTTGCGCGTGCGCAGCATGATCTCGTGACCGCGCAGAGTGATCGATGAGGCCAGCCGCGTATCGAAAAAGCGGCATCCGCTGGAGCCGAGCACGCCGTAGAAGGCGTTCATGATGATCTTCAGTGCCTGCGACAACGGCGCATTGTGTTCGCGCTTGGCGGTCTCGCGGCCCTCGGCAACGCGCGAGACAATCGAAGGCAGGCAATGCCGGGTGCGCGAGAAACGCGCGCCACGGAAGCCCGGCACCGAGTCGGCGTCATCCGGGTGCTGCAAGCCTTCGATCAGACCGACCGGGTCGATCAGAAAGGTACGAATGATCGATGGATAAAGGCTCTTGTAATCGAGCACCAGCACCGATTCGTACAGGCCCGGTTGCGAGTCCATGACAAACCCACCGGGGCTGGCCTGCGGCGGATTGGTGCCGAGGTTCGGCGCAACAAACCCCTGTCGATGCATCAACGGCATATACAGATGGGTGAACGCCGCCACCGAACCGCCGCTTCTATCCGCCGGCAGTCCGGTGACGCTGGCGCGCTCCAGCAAAAAGGTCAGCAGTTCGGTCTTGGCGAAGATCCGCGTGACCAGTTCGCAGTCCTTGAGGTTGTACTTGGCCAGCGCCGGTTTGTCCTCGGCGAACATGCGGTTGATTTCGTCCATGCGCTGGTACGGGTTGTCGATGGCCTTGCCTTCACCGAGCAGGGTCTGGGCGACGTTTTCCAGACTGAACGAGGGGAAACTCCAGGTCGCCGAACGCAGGGACTCGATGCCATCGATGATCAACCGCCCCGCCGCCGAGGCGAAGTAGTGATTGCGGCTGCCGTGTTCGCGCCATTGCATTTCTTCGCCGCCACGGCCGATCTTCAGCGGCACGCCGAGGCGCCGCGCGTGTTCGTGGAGGATGCGCAAATCGAATTGCACGACGTTCCAGCCGATGATCGCATCGGGATCGTGGCGGGCGAACCAGTCGTTGAGCTTCTTCAGAATGACGGTGCGCGAGTCGCAGTATTCGAGATCGAAATCGACCCTGCTGTCGTCGCCGTTCGGCGCACCGAGCATGTACACCTGACGTTCACCGCAACCTTCCAGGGCGATGGAATACAACTCGCCGGTTTCGGTGGTTTCGATGTCGAGCGAGACCAACCGCAGCTTCGGCCGGTAATCGGGGTCAGGTTTGAGATGGGCGTTAAGCAACACGCCGTCGGCATCGGGCGTGCCGCTGAACCGCACCGGCGCGGTGATGAAGCGCTCCATCAGGTAGCGCTCCGGCGGACGCACGTCGGCCTCGAAGACATCAACACCGTTGCGGTCAAGCGCGGTTTCCAGGCGCATCAACTGGCCGTGTTGCTGGCAATACAGGCCGAGTACCGGGCGATGTTCGAAATCCTGCAGGGCCAAGGGGCGCAGTTCGACATTCTTTTCGTCGTGCAGCAGGCGTTCGGCCGCTTCGCGCTGCTCGGCAGGGATAAACGCCACCGACGGCTGATGCGGCAGGCGCACACGGCGCGGCCCGGCGTCGGTCGCCAGCCAGAACTCGACTTCGGTGCCGGCCGGAGTGTCGCGCCAATGCCGGGTCAGGACGAAGCCCTGCTGTAAATCCACCACTGCGACCTCAGGAATTGAATCAGAGGGGCATTCTACGCGGCATTGCGCGGGATGGCCCTGACGATAAATCGCCACCGGCTGCGGAAAAAACCGGCAAATGACGTTTTTTGCGTGTTATCTGCCGCTTTGCCACCTTGCTCTGCGCGCTTGCGTCTACGATGCTTGGATAACAACGACAACACCTGAGTAACCGCCATGAAGACCGTCGCCCAACTGCTCAAGCTCAAAGATCAGAAAAATCAGGAAGTGCACCAGATCAAACCTGATCACATGGTGCTCGAAGCGCTGATGAAGATGGCCGAAAAAAACGTCGGCGCCTTGCTGGTGGTCGAAGACGATAAGGTGGTCGGCATCATCAGCGAACGCGATTACGCGCGCAAACTGGTGTTGCACGGCCGCTCATCGGTCGGCACGCCGGTGCGCGACATCATGGTGGCGAACGTGATCACCGTCGACACCCATCAAACCGTCGACACCTGCCTGGGCATCATGTCGGACAAACGCCTGCGCCACTTGCCGGTGGTAGAGAACGGCAAGTTGATCGGCTTGCTGTCGATCGGTGACCTGGTCAAGGAAGCAATTGCCGAACAGGCGGAGTTGATCAAGCAGCTGGAGCAGTACATCCGCGGGGAATAAATCCCTCAACATCCCCCAATCCCCTGTGGGAGCGAGCCTGCTCGCGAAAGCGGTCTGTCAGTAAAAAATGTTACGACTGACAAGACGCTTTCGCGAGCAGGCTCGCTCCCACATTTGGTTTTGTGGTGGATTCAGGCGGGCCAATGCCGGGCGAAGACCGGCGCCAGCACCGGGTGCCGATCAATCCGTTGCAACCACGCATAGAAACCCGGTCGCGCCTGACGCAAATGCTCGCGGCTGCCGGCCCAGCGCGTCACCACCGCCGCCAGCACATCCAGTGCCCCCGGTGTTTCGTCATCCAGATACAACTCGGCGGAAAACTGGTCGGCAAACACCTCCCAACTCCAGTGCAAGCGCTCACGCGCACCAGCCATCAGGTTTTGCCGTGACGCTTCATCAGGCATCACCAGCCAGCGCTCCGGATAATCGATGACACCGATCGCTGCGTAACAATTGCTGACGATGTAGACCAGACCACGAATCGCCTGATCACGATCATCCGCCTGGGCAGGCAGCAGGCCTGACTTGGGAAACGTCAGGCCCAGATGAATCAGGATCGCCGCGCTCTCGGTGATGGCGCTGCCATCGGGCAGTTGCAAGGTGGGTATCTGCTTCAGTGGATTGAGCTGGGCCAGCGCCTCGGCGGCTTCGGTGCTGGCTTCGATATCAATGAAGCGGTAAGCGATCTGGCACAGCTCCAGCGCCGCTTCGATGGCGGCGGCGCCTGAGTTTCTGTGCCCGTAGAGCTGGTACATATCCAATCCCCCCGAAAAGGCCATTGCCACAGGGTAGATGGCTGTAGCGTGGGTGTAGAAATAATCTGCCTGTGTATCGGTTTTGGCACGGTTTTCCCATGCACTCGCGACTTGCGAATTCAAACCTCGCAAAACAGCGCTGGCGGTGCCCATCCCGCACCAAGAGCAATCATCGAACGCTATCCGCGTTCTTGTAAGGTGCGATAGCGAACCAAAAGTTCGCGTATCCGAGCTGGCAACAAGGAGTTCACCGCGTGCATCTTCAAACGCTTTGCCCCGCCTCTGTCTTTTTGCATCTACTCGCCCAACGCCAGGTTCAACTGAACAGCGGCGATCGCCTGAACGTTTACTTTATTACCTGAGCCCATCGGCCTAGCTATGTGCTCGGTGCCTTATTGAGCGCCGAAACAGCGAGCTATTTATTTTTTAAATACAACCAAGAAAGCTGTTGCGTGAATGCGCTTTGACTGAACAACAGCGTGATTGTCGAACAATAACTTCAACAACAATTACAACTGCACCAAAAGCGCTCTCGCCACTGCAACTAAGCAGAACTTCAACGCTTGATTTCATTTAAACAAAAACAAGGAACATGCCCTGTGACCCGCTAAAACATTGAGCCGCACCAAATCAGTCCGCCGCGCACCATCTCGTACCCCGGCCGACAACAGAGCAGCCGCTCTATCCCGCTGATCAGCGTGATACCGCGTTCCGTCTGACTCGCCTCTGAAAAAGCCCCGCGCAACGGGGTAATGGAAACTTGTGCGCCGCAGAAAATTCCGCGAGCCAATAAAACTTATATAAATGCGACATGGGTAACACTCATGAAATAACTGCTCTACATTTCGGCAACATCTGGCACAGCGGTTGCAAAACAGAATTCGAGCAATCAACTGTAGGAGCTGCCGCAGGCTGCGTTCTTTCGATTTTGCCTTTAAAGATCAACATCAAAAGACCGCAGCCTGCGACAGCTCCTACATAGAACAGCACCAGGGAATGGCCAATGAACAGCCAAAGTCGATAGCTTTAAGCCAGTAAGTTTGCACAAGCCTTGTTTACCGGATAGTTGAACTATCGGCTTCTGCTCACCTTGAAGAAAGTTGCACCCACCCACTCGAACATCCCCCGGATGTTCGGACGGCACCTTATTGCCCTTCATCAACCCGAGGGAGCTTTAATGAACGATGCGGTAAAGCACAGATCCCTGCCGGGGCCGTTACGGGAAGCGCCGATCCCGCCGGTTTCGGGCAGGCCGGCCTTTAAAGCCAATACCTCGCAACCCGGCGGTCTGAATAAACAGCAGATGGTGTTGCTGGTGGCTGTGTCCGCGCTGATACACGGCGGCGCCTGGTGGTTTCTCCAGCAGTCCAGGACAGAGCCATTGCCAACGCCGCCGCAGATTCCGGAAATGACCGTCGAGCTGACCAGCCCGACACCACCGGCACCGCCGACACCGGAACCGCCACCGCCGCCGCCTCCCCCGCCGGAACCGGAACAACCGGTGGAAGACGAGGACGCGGTCAAGCCACCGCCCAAACCGGTGGAGAAGCCCAAGCCGATCGAAAAACCGAAACCGGTCGAGAAGCCGAAACCGGTGAAAAAGGTCGAGCCGCCAAAAGCTCCGCCCGCTCCGGCACAACCGGCAGCACCTGCTGCGCCGACCACACCGAGCGCGCCACCGGCCCCCGCCGCCGCGCCGGGGCCGGTCAAGGAGTCGGCAGCGATTTCCGGTCTCGCCAGCCTCGGCAACCCGCCGCCGGAGTACCCGTCGCTGGCACTGCGGCGCAACTGGGAAGGCAGCGTGGTGCTGCGCATTCAGGTGCTCGCCAACGGTCGCGCCGGCTCGGTGACGGTGACCAAGTCCAGCGGCAAGCCGCAACTGGATGACGCTGCCGTCGCTGCGGTGAAGAACTGGAAATTCATCCCGGCCAAACGCGGTGACACGCCGATCGACGGCTTCGCCACCCAGACCATCGATTTCAAATTGCCGCAATAACCGAACGCTCAATCAACGCACAACCGAATAACGCAAGCGAGGTGTAACCATGAACGATTTGTCTTCGATGATTGTCCCCGGTGTCCTCTGGGGTCTGGTGCTGTTTTCCGTGGTCAGCTGGGCGATCCTGCTGGTCAAGTCGGCGCAGTACCTGCGGCAGAAAGCGCAGAACAAACAGTTCAGCAAAGCGTTCTGGGGCGCGCCGGATCTGCTCACCGCCGCCGAACACGCCAGCCAGTATCCGGGCTCGCTGGCGCGCATCGCCAGCAGCGGTTTCGAAGCCTTGCTGGTGGAAGAATCGCCGCGCACCACGCAGCAATTGGCGCACACCATCAACCGCTCGGATCGCCTGGAACGCAACCTGCGCCAGCAGATCCAGAAGGAACGCCGCTCGCTGGAAAACGGCCAGGCGATCCTCGCCAGTATCGGCAGTACCGCGCCGTTCATTGGCCTGTTCGGCACCGTGTGGGGAATCATGGAAGCGCTGAAAAGCATCGGCGAAACCGGTTCCGCCAGCCTGGAAGCGGTGGCAGGTCCCATCGGTCACGCGCTGATCGCCACCGGTGTCGGTATCGCCGTCGCAGTGCCGGCGGTGCTGATTTACAACTTCTTCCTGCGCCGTCTGAAGCTCGCCTCGGCAGACATGGATGACTTCGCCCACGACTTCGACGCCCTCGCCTCGCGCAGTGCGTTTTCCATCAGCCGTCAGGCCATCGCCAGCAAAACCACAGCCGCCGTGCGGGAGGCCAGCTGATGTCGTTCTCCACTCAAGACAGCGATGAAGTGCTCAGCGAAATGAACGTCACGCCGCTGGTCGACGTGATGCTCGTGCTGCTGGTGGTGTTCATCGTCACCGCACCGCTGATGACCAACGCGATCAAGGTGAACCTGCCGAAAACCGACGCCGTCGCCCCCGCCGAAAAGAAAGACCCGGTGGTAGTCAGCGTCGATCAGGACGGCAAGTTCTATCTGGCCAAGACCGAACTGGCCCCTGAATCGCTGGAAGCCAGCCTCAAGGAGGTCAAGGCCAAAGACAGCGAGGTGCGCGTGCAGTTGCAGGCCGACTCCGCCGTCAATTACGGCCAGGTGGCCAAGGCCATGGCGTCGATCGAACGCTCGGGCATTACCAAAATATCGGTGATGACCACCCACTGAGTGCGGTGGCGGACGCGCCTTTCGAGACGCGTCCGCCACCGCCCGCTGAATCCTGTCGCAATCAGCCGACCGAAAAAACGCCCTGCGTCTTCGGAGGGGATCGGCTTGCTTGAAGAAAGTGGTTTTCCGCACGCGGTATCACCGAAAGCGGAGCAATGAGGGGCTCACAAGGCCAATTCGATAACGTCTAAAAAGTCGGAAATAACCATGCTGATGAACACTCCACGCTTCACGCTCAAACCCTTGGTGGCCACGATTTCTCGCCACCGTTTTGTTCCGTTGTATCTGGTGGCCATGGGGATGGGCGCCGGCACTGTGCAGGCGGCCGAGGACGACAACGCTAGCGTCCCGGCAGCAGCGGCGGTGGTTGCGCCGACCACGCAACTGCAACGGGTGGAAGTGACCGGTTCGGCGATTCGCCGGGTCGATGCGGAAACGGCGGTGCCGATCACCATTCTCAAGGCCGATGAGCTGCGCAAACAGGGCGTGACCACCACCGCCGAACTGGTGCAGCGCATCACCGGCAGCCAGTCGATCAACAACAGTGCCGGCTCGGTCGGCGCGGCCACGGGTGGTGCTTCGTTCGCCGACATGCGCGGTATCGGCGCGAACAAGACGCTGGTGCTGCTCAACGGGCGGCGCCTGGCCAACAACGCCTTGTCGGGCACCAACTCGGCCGGCGGCGCGGTGGATCTGAACATGATCCCGTTTGCCGCCATCGAGCGTGTGGAAGTGCTGCGTGACGGCGCCTCGGCGCTGTACGGCACCGACGCCATCGGCGGCGTGATCAACTTCATCACCAAAAAATCCCTGACCGACGGCCAATTGACCCTCGGCGGTGAAACCCCGACCCACAGCGGTGGCGGCCAAACCAAAGACATGAGCGCGAGTTGGGGCTACGGCGATCTGCAAGAAGACCGCTTCAACGTCCTCGGCGTGTTCAACTACAACAAACAGCAGAACCTCGACGCCAACGACCGCTCCTTCGCCACCGACTACGCCCCCCGGCGCGGTCTGGATCAGACCTCCGGCACCGCGTTTCCCGGCAACTACAGCCAGAACGGCAACGCCACCAACCCGTTGGCCAACAGCAATTGCAACGGCCCCAACCTGATTGCCCGCGACGGCTTGTGCCGCTACAGCACCCGTGAATTCATCGACCTGGTGCCACAGACCGAGAAGACCTCGTTCTTCGGCAAGACCACCGGAAAACTGGCCGACGATCACAACGTCAATCTCGAATACTTCTGGTCGCGCAACAATAACGCCACGGCGGTCGGCCCTGCGCCGCTGACCGGCCTGAGTCTCGACGGCTCATCGCCCTATTACCCCGGCAACGGCATCACCCCGGCGCCGACCGACTTCGCCCTCGACCCGACCCAACCGGTCGATGTGAACTGGCGTGAAACCGCGGCCGGCCCGCGCGAATCGAAAGACCAGAACACCAGCCAGCGCTTTTTGCTCAGCTTCGATGGTCTGGTCGGCGGCTGGGATTACAACGTCGGCGCCTCGTACAACCAGAACAAAATCGTTTCCAGCGTCACCAGCGGTTATGTCAGCGATCAGGCGATGATCGCCGGTCTGGCCAGCGGTTTGCTCAACCCGTTCGGCCCGCAGTCTGCCGCCGGTCAGCAGTACATCGACAACGCGGCGTACCACGGCGCCTATACCACTGCTGTGGGTCGTGTAGCCGGTTTCGATGGTCGTATCAGTCGTGAAATCGGCGACTGGTTCGGCGCCGGCCCATCCGGTCTGGCGCTGGGCGGCGAGTACCGCAAAGAGAAATTCCATCAGGACTTCGAACAGTTTGCCGGTGACATCCAGAGCCTCGGTATAGACCCGGCCGGCAGCGTCGAAGGCGACCGCAGCGTGAAAGCCGCCTACGCCGAAATCAACGTGCCGGTGCTCGACAGCCTCGAACTGTCCGCCGCCGTGCGTCACGACAAATACAGCGACTTCGGCAGCACCACCAACCCGAAATATTCGTTCCGCTACCAGCCGTTGAAAGAGCTGGTGGTGCGTGGTGCCTACAGCGAAGGCTTCCGTGCGCCGTCGCTGTACGAGCTGTATTCGCCGCGCAGCATCACCTTCACTCAGGGTTACTACAACGACCCGGTGCTGTGTACCGGCGGTGTGGTGCAACCGGGCGGCAACGGCGGCCGCGATTGTGGTCAGCAGTTCCTCAACCAGATTGGCGGCAACGAAGATCTGGCGCCGGAGAAGGCGCGCAACGTGACCCTGGGCTTTGTTTATCAGCCGATCAGCAACCTCTCGGTGGGTCTGGATTTCTGGTGGATTCACATTTCCAACCAGATTCAGCCATTCCCGGAATCCACTGTGTTTGATCAGGCCGGCAGCTACCCGGATCGCTTCGTGCGCAACGCCGACGGCACGCTCAACTACATCGTCACCGGCAACGCCAACCTCGGCATCGTCGAAACCAACGGTGTCGATGTGTCACTCGATTACCGCTTCCCGAACACGCCATACGGTCAATTCGGTCTGGGGCTGCAAGGCACCTATGTTGACGAGTACGACTTCCAGAGCACCATCAAAGGCCCGTTCACCGACAAGGTTGGCGACTTCGAGGGTGACGGCGTGATCGCGCGCTGGAAGCACAACCTCACCGGCAGCTGGACCTTCGGCGCGGCGCGGGCGGCACTGACCAACCGCTTCACCACCGGTTACAACGACTACGATCGCGATACCCACGCGCGCGTGGCGTCGTATTCGGTGTGGGATCTGTCGGCCGGTTACACCTTCAACAAGGTGCTGGATGTCGATGCCGGGATGAAGAACGTGTTCGACCGCAACCCGCCGTTCTCCAACCAGGCCTACAACTTCCAGAGCGGCTACGACCCGCGCTACACCGACCCGCTGGGCCGCACCTTGTTTGCGCGCATGACTTACCACTTCTAACCGGAAACAGAACACATCTCCCCCTGTGGGAGCGAGCCTGCTCGCGAAAGCGGTGGATCAGCAAGAGAGATGTCGGCTGACAAGACGCCTTCGCGAGCAGGCTCGCTCCCACATTGGGTCCGTGGACTTTCAGGGATTTTCAGGAGTGATTTCATGAGTTTTTTGCGCAACATGACTGGCCTGCTGCTCGGCAGTGCGCTGCTGTGCACCGGCACCTCGGCGCTGGCCGGTGGCAGTTATGCGCTGACGGTGTACGGCGAGGCGCCGAAGTATCCGGCGAACTTCCAGCACTTTGATTTCGTCGATGCCAACGCGCCCAAGGGCGGTTCGCTCAGCCGCGCGTCGATGGAAATCGGCCAGTACAACTACATCAGCCCGTATGCCGATCAGGGCATCTCCGTGGTGCAGGTCAACGACTGGGTGTACTCGCCGCTGGCGTTCCGTTCACTCGACGAGCCGTACACTGTTTACGCATTGGTCGCGCAACAGATCGAGCGCGACCCCGAAGGTTTGTGGGTGCGCTTCACCCTCAATCCAAAGGCACGTTTCGCCGACGGCACGCCGATCACCGCCGAAGACGTGCGTTACACCTACAACCTGCTGATGACCAAGGGCAGTCTGAGTTATCGCCAGCAATACGCCGACGTGCAGGACGTGTTGATCGAAGGCCCGCGACAGGTGCGTTTCACCTTCAAGAACAACCTCAACCGCACGTTGGCGCTGGATCTGGCGACCATGCGCATCGTCCCCGAGCATTGGTGGCAAACCCGCGACTTCGCCAATGGCGGCGGTTTCGAGCCACCACTGGGCAGCGGCCCGTACCGCGTGAGCAAAGTCGACGCCGGGCGCAGCATCAGTTTCCAACGCGACCCGGACTGGTGGGGCAAGGACCTGCCGGTGAGTCGCGGGATGTACAACTTCGACACCCTCACGGTGAATTTCTACGGCGACACCGACGTCGCCCGGCAGCTGTTGCAGGCCGGCGCGTTCGACTACAACCGTGAGTTTTCCTCGTCCGGTTACGTGGTCGGCTACGACAGCCCGGCGTTGCGCGACGGTCGTTTGCAGCAGTCGATTCTGGCGCCGGAAAAACCCACCGCCGCTCAGGGCTTCGTGTTCAACCTGCAGAACCCGATCTTCCAGGATCGCCGCGTGCGTCAGGCGATCAGCCTGCTGTGGGATTTCGAGTGGACCAACAAGCAGATGATGCGCGGCTTCTACGTGCGCCAGAACAGCTTCTGGCCAAAGAGCGAAATGGCCGCCACCGCGCTACCTGATGCCGAAGAATTGAAAATCCTCGAACCTTTGCGCGGGCAGGTCCCCGACGAGGTTTTCACCACGGTGTATCAAGCGCCGAAAACCGATGGCAGTGGCTACATCCGTGACAAGCAACTGCAAGCACTAAAACTGCTCGCCGAGGCTGGCTGGACACCGCAACACAATCGCCTGGTCAACGCTGCCGGTGAGCCGCTGGAGTTCACCTTTCTCGACGGTCAGGGCGGCTTCGACCGCATGCTGCTGCCGTTCAAACGCACCCTCGCGCAGATCGGTATCACGCTGAATCTGCGCCGGATCGATTCGGCGCAATACGTCAACCGCCTCAACGCCCGCGACTACGACATGATCGTCACCAGTTTCCCGCGCAGCGGCGATCCGATCGTCTCCCCTGGCCGCGAGTTGTACAGCCTGTATGCCTCGCAAAGTGCTACGCAAGTCGGCAGTTCCAACTCGATGGTGCTGGCCAATCCGGCGGTCGATCAACTGATCGACGGGCTGGTCCAGGCCAATACCCGCGAAGCCATGGTGCATTACGCGCGCGCCCTCGACCGGGTGCTGCAATGGGGTTATTACATGATTCCCAACTACTACTCCAAAGGCACGCCGACGGTGTATCAGAACCGCTTCGGCATGCCGCCCGTACAACCGGCGTACGACGAAGGCCTCAACACCTGGTGGGAGGTATCGGCCAAGGCGCTGACCACCCAGCAGATGCACACTCAGCTTGCGGGGGGGCCAGTGACATGCTGCGTTATTTGAGTCGACGTTTGCTGCTGATCATCCCCACGCTGTTGTGCATTCTGGTGGTGAACTTTCTCATCGTGCAGGCTGCGCCGGGTGGTCCGGTGGAGCAAGCTATCGCGCGCCTGCAAGGCTTCGGCGGGCACAGCATGGGCGGCGGTGGCGAGGTCGCTGCGATTGGCGGTGCGGGCCGCAGCAGCCGTGGCCTCGACCCGGCGCTGATCGAAGAAATCAAACACCATTACGGCTTCGACAAACCGCTGCACGAACGCCTGTGGCTGATGCTGAAAAACTACGCGCAACTGGATCTGGGCAGCAGTTTCTTTCGCGGCGCCAAGGTCACCGACCTGATCGTGCAGAAGCTGCCGGTGTCGCTGTCGCTGGGCTTGTGGGCAACGCTGATCACCTACCTGATTTCGATCCCGCTGGGCATTCGCAAAGCGATCAAAAACGGCAGCGCGTTTGATGTCTGGAGCAGCACGGCGATCATCATCGGCTACGCGATGCCGGCGTTCCTTTTCGCGATTCTGTTGATCGTGGTGTTCGCCGGCGGCAGCTACGTCAACTGGTTTCCGGTGCAGGGCCTGGTCTCGGATAACTTCGACAGCCTCAGCACGTTGGGCAAGGTCGGCGACTACCTCTGGCACCTGGTGTTGCCGGTGACGGCGCTGGTGATCGGCGGCTTCGCCACGCTGACGATCCTGACCAAAAACAGCTTCCTCAACGAGATCAGCCGCCAGTACGTGATCACCGCGCGGGCCAAGGGTCTGACCGAGAGGCGAGTGCTCTACGGCCATGTGTTTCGCAACGCGATGCTGCTGGTGGTGGCCGGTGTGCCGTCGGCGCTGATCGAGGTGTTTTTCGCCGGTTCCCTGCTGATCGAAACCATCTTCAACCTCGACGGCCTCGGGCGCATGAGCTACGAAGCGGCAGTGTCGCGCGACTATCCGGTGGTGTTCGGCGCGCTGTTTCTGTTCACCCTGTTCGGCCTGCTGATCAAGCTGATCGGCGACCTCTGCTACACCCTGCTCGACCCGCGCATCGACTTCTCGGCGAGGACTGCCTGATGTTCACACTTTCTCCTCTCGGCCAGCGCCGCGTGGCGCAGTTCAAGGCCAACCGGCGTGGGCGCTGGTCGTTGTGGCTGTTTATCGGTCTGTGCCTGATTTGCCTTGGCGGTGAGTTGATCGCCAACGACAAGCCCTTGGTGATCCGCTACCACGATGCTTTTTACTTCCCGATCCTCAGCGATTACCTGGAAACCGACTTCGGCGGCGAGCTGCCGTTTCAGCCGGATTACGCCAGCGGTTACGTGCACAAGCTGATCGAGGATCAGGGCGGCTGGATGCTGTTTCCGCCGATTCCGTTCAGTTACGACACGGTCAATTACGACCTCAGCGAACCGGCGCCGAGCCCACCGTCCTCAAGCAACTGGCTGGGCACCGACGATCAGGCGCGCGACGTATTGGCGCGGGTGATTTTCGGCACGCGGATTTCGATTCTGTTTGCGCTGATTCTCACCGTCATCAGTGCGTTTATCGGCATCGTCGCCGGGGCGTTGCAGGGTTATTACGGCGGTTGGGTCGATTTGCTCGGGCAGCGTGTGCTGGAGATCTGGTCGGGGTTGCCGGTGCTGTACCTGCTGATCATTTTGTCCGGATTTGTCTCGCCGAGTTTCTGGTGGCTGCTGGGGATCATGGCGCTGTTTTCCTGGCTGGCGCTGGTTGATGTGGTGCGCGCCGAGTTCCTTCGTGGGGGCAATCTCGAGTACGTCAAAGCCGCGCGGGCACTGGGCCTGACCGACAACGAACTGATGTGCCGGCACATCCTGCCCAACGCGATGACCTCCACCCTCACCTACCTGCCGTTCATTCTGACCGGCGCCATCGCCACCCTGACCGCGCTGGATTTTCTCGGCTTCGGCATGCCGGCCGGCACCGCGTCGCTGGGCGAATTGATCGGGCAGGCCAAGCGCAATCTGCAAGCGCCGTGGCTGGGGCTGGCGGCGTTCTTTGCCTTGGCGCTGATTTTGTCTTTGTTGGTCTTCATCGGTGAGGCTTGCCGTGATGCGTTTGATCCACGATCTTGATCCAAGGAGCTGAGATGAACGACAACCTGATTGAAATTCGCGATCTGCGCGTGGCCTTCGCCGGGCAGGAAGTGGTGCACGGGGTGAACCTGGACATTCGCCGTGGCGAGTGCCTGGCGCTGGTCGGTGAATCCGGCTCGGGAAAGTCGGTAACCGCGCATTCGATTCTGCGTTTGTTGCCGGGCAAGAACGTCAGTAGCAGCGGCGCGATCCGCTACAACGGCGTGGATTTATTGCACGCCAGCGAGCAGCAGATGCGCGGCTTGCGCGGCAACCGCATTGCGATGATTTTCCAGGAGCCGATGACCTCGCTGAACCCGTTGCACACGGTGGAAAGGCAAGTCAGCGAAGTGCTTGAGATTCACAAAGGTCTGAAGGGCCGCGCTGCACGTGAGCGGACGTTGGAGCTGCTGAATCTGGTCGGCATTCGCCAGCCTTTGCAGCGTTTGAAAGCCTACCCACATCAGCTTTCCGGTGGTCAGCGGCAACGGGTGATGATCGCCATGGCGCTGGCCAATGAGCCGGAACTGTTGATCGCCGATGAGCCGACCACGGCGCTGGATGTCACGGTGCAGCAGAAGATTCTCGAGTTGTTGATCGAGTTGCAGCAGCGGCTGGGCATGTCGTTGTTGCTGATCAGCCACGACCTCAATCTGGTACGCCGCATCGCCCAGCGCGTGTGCGTGATGCGCCAGGGCGAGATCGTTGAGCAGGCCGATTGCGCAACGCTGTTTGGTGCGCCCCGGCATCCTTACAGTCGTCTGTTGATCGACGCGGAACCGAGCGGCGCGCCGGTGCCGAGTGAGTACGCTCACAACCTGCTGGAAGTCGATGATTTGAAAGTCTGGTTTCCATTGCCAAAAGGGCTGTTCAGCCGCCAGCAGGATTACATCAAAGCGGTGGACGGGGTCAGTTTCACCCTGCAACGCGGCAAGACGTTGGGAATTGTCGGCGAGTCGGGTTCGGGCAAATCGACACTGGGTCAGGCGATCCTGCGACTGGTCGAATCCGAGGGCAATATCCGTTTCGGCAACAAGCAATTGAGCCTGCTCAATCAGCGTCTGATGCGGCCATTGCGGCGGCAGCTTCAGGTGGTGTTTCAGGATCCGTTCGGCAGCCTGAGCCCACGGATGTCGGTGCAGCAGATCATTGCCGAAGGCTTGCTGACTCACGGTATCGACACCGAGGCCGAGCGAGAAGCAGCGGTGATTCGCGTGCTGGAAGAAGTCGGCCTCGATCCGCAGAGCCGGCATCGTTATCCCCACGAGTTTTCCGGTGGCCAGCGCCAGCGCATCTCGATTGCCCGTGCACTGGTGCTGGAACCGGCGCTGATTCTGCTGGATGAGCCGACATCGGCACTGGATCGCACGGTGCAGAAGCAAGTGGTGGAGTTGTTGCGGCAATTGCAGATCAAGCATGGGTTGACCTATTTGTTCATCAGCCATGACCTGGCGGTGGTGCATGCGTTGGCGCATGACTTGATGGTGATCAAGGATGGCAAGGTGGTGGAGCAGGGTTCGTCGCGGGAGATTTTTGCTGCGCCGCAACATCCCTACACTCAGGAACTGCTGAAAGCCTCCGGCCTCAAGCCCGATAAAAATCCCTGTGGGAGCGAGCCTGCTCGCGAATACGGTGTGTCAGTCACATAAGTGCTGGCTGACCCGACGCCTTCGCGAGCAGGCTCGCTCCCACAGGGGTTATTGTCGGGTTTGAAATTTATTTTTCAGGCACTGCATCCAAACGCCTCCGCCACGGGTAGTCCCTGTAACAGCCCACTTCGGCTGTCAGCGGTCTACCCTTTTCGGAGATAACACTGATGAACATTACCCAGCTGATTGACCTCACCGGTTTGCTCGCCCTGTCCTCGACGACTTTTGCCCAAAGCAGTTACCCCGACGCGATCAAAGTCCCGGACGGTCACAAGATCGCGATGGAAACCACCGGCGTCGGCGAGATCACCTACGAGTGCCGCGACAAGCCCAACGTGGCCGGGCAGACCGAGTGGACCTTCGTCGGCCCGAAAGCCGTACTCAATGATCGCAGCGGCAAACAGGTCGGCACCTACTTCGGCCCGCCAGCAACCTGGCAGGCCAAGGACGGTTCGAAAGTCACCGGCACGCAACTCGCGGTGGCGCCATCGAGTCCGGGCAACCTGCCCTATCAACTGGTCAAGGCCAATCCCGCCGAAGGTAAAGGCGCCATGAGCGGCGTGAGTTACATTCAGCGCGTCGCACTCAAGGGCGGCGTGGCGCCGGGCAGCGAATGTACGGCGGCGAACAAGGGCAAGCAGGAAGTGGTGAAGTATCAGGCCGATTACATTTTCTGGGCGGCGAACTGATCTCCGGACTTACCGAGATCCAATGTGGGAGCTTGCTCGCGAAGGCGGTGTATCAGTTACACATAAGTTGCCTGACGCGCCGTCTTCGCGAGCAAGCTCGCTCCCACAGGGGGCAACTCGGTTGTCTGGATGTTTGAGGAATGTGAGCTAGATTGCACGCCATGCCTTTAGCCGAATCCGCTTTCGATTACGAAGCCCGTCTCGCTGCCTGTGCCCGTGGCGAGCGCGCGGCCCTGCGCGATTTGTACGTGCAGGAAGGTCCGCGTCTGCTCGGTGTGGCCAAGCGTCTGGTGCGTGACACGGCGCTGGCGGAGGACATCGTTCATGAGGCGTTTATCAAGATCTGGAACGGCGCGGCGGGGTTTGACCCGGCACGCGGTTCGGCGCGCGGCTGGATGTTCAGCGTGACCCGGCATCTGGCGCTGAATCTGCTGCGTGATCAGAGTCGCGAGACGTCGCTCGGCGCTGAGCATGAAACGACCGGGGATGCTGATGTCGTTGATGCCCAGGCTCATTCGGCGCGTATTCATCGCTGCCTGGAACAACTTGATCCGCAGCGGCGACGCTGCATCCTTCACGCCTACGTCGATGGCTATTCTCACGCGCAGATTGCTACGCGTCTCGACACGCCGCTGGGCACGGTCAAGGCGTGGATCAAGCGCAGCCTCAACGCATTGCGGGAGTGCATGGGATGACCACTGAATCGGCGCAGGACCGTGATGAGCTGGCCGGTGAGTATGTGCTCGGCACGCTGTCGATCGAGCAGCGCATCGAGGTGCAACGCCGGTTACAGAATGAGCCCGAACTACGTGCGGCCGTGGATGCCTGGGAGCGACGTCTGCTGGAGCTGACGGATATGGCTGAACCGCAGCAACCGTCGGCGCAGTTGTGGCCGCGCATTGAGCGCAGCGTCGGGCGACTGGCGCGGGAAGCAACTGCAACGTCATGGTGGAATCTGCTGCCGCTCTGGCGCGGCTTGAGCGCGGCCGGATTGGCGGCAACGTTGATTTTGGGTTCGATTCTGTTGACCCAGACCACGCCAAAAACAAGTTATCTGGTGGTGTTGGTCGCGCCGCAGGACAAGGCCCCGGGCTGGGTGATTCAGGCGAGCAATTCGCGCGAGATTCAGCTGATTCCGCTGGGTGTGGTCGAAGTGCCAGCGGACAAGGCACTGGAATTCTGGACCAAGGCTGACGGTTGGCAGGGGCCGGTGTCACTAGGGCTGGTCAAACCGGGACAGGCCTTGTCGGTGCCGCTGGACAAACTGCCGCCGCTGCAACCCAATCAGTTGTTCGAGCTGACACTGGAAGGCGCCAATGGCTCGCCAATCGGCAAACCGACCGGGCCGATTCAGGCGATCGGGCGCGCGGTGAAGGTGCTGTGAGGCTCTGATCTGCGGGTTCCAGCTACCATCATCGACGTCGATGTTCACCATCACGGCAATGAAGTTCTCATAAAAAATCTCCGGCGTAACATCAGCTCCATACCAACCAATAACACCCCGGAGCACACACTCATGAAACGCCAAACTCTTCTCGGTCTCGCTTTCTCGGTCTTCGCTATCAACGCTTTCGCCGCTACACCGGCCCACACCATGATCGCCGAAGGCGGCTCGGACAAACTGATCGAAAGCCGTGTGGCTGAAGGTGGTTCGGACCGTCTGCTGGAACGCCGCGTTGCCGAAGGTGGCTCGGATCGCCTGCTCGAACGCCGCGTTGCCGAAGGTGGCTCGGATCGTCTGCTGGAACGCCGCGTCGCTGAAGGTGGCTCTGATCGTCTGCTCGAACGCCGCGTCGCTGAAGGTGGCTCGGATCGCCTGCTGGAACGCCGCGTTGCCGACGGTGGCTCGGATCGTCTGCTCGAACGCCGCGTTGCCTGAATGAAAGGCTGCAAGCGCAACACCCCAGAGAAACCCGGCTCCCCCAGCCGGGTTTTTTATGTCGGTGTGTTTTATCCGGCCTTGGCCATGCAGCGCTTGTAGCGCTCATCCACGCGTTTGGCGAACCACGCCGTCGTGAGCTTGCGGGTGATCTTCGGACTCTGCAGCACGATCCCCGGCAACACCGCGCGCGGCAGCTTCTTCCCCTCCGCTTGCTCCGCCAGTTCGAACACCCGTTGATAGAGCTTGGTCTCTTCGAATTCCAGGGTTTTGCCCTTCTCCAGTTGATCGCGAATGGTCGGGTTGCGCATGCCCAACGACTTGCCGAGGGTGCGCACCGCCAGTTCCGTGCCGCCGGGCATGATCGAGTCGTAGCGGATCAGGTCGCCATCGAGTGCCAACGGAATGCCGGACGCACGGCTGACTGCATTCTGAAAAGCGGCATTGCGGCTGGCGTACCAACCGGCATTGAAATCGGCAAACCGATACAGCGGCTCGCGATAACTCACCGGATAACCGAGCAAATGCGCGATACCAAAATACATGCCACCGCGGCGGCTGAACACTTCGTGGCGGATCGTGCCGTCCACCGGGTACGGATAGTCCTTGGCGTGCTGCTCGGCAAATTCGATGCTGACCTGCATCGGCCCGCCCGTGTGCACCGGGTTGAAGCCGCCGAACAGCGTGCGGCCCATCGGCACCCGACCGATGAAGTCGTCGAAAATACCGCTGAGTTCTTTCTCACTGCGTGCCGCATTCAGACGTTCGCTGTAGGTTTTGCCGTTGGTTGAACGCACTTGCAGCGCGCCGCTGACCAACAGGCTGGGGATGTGCACCTTGGCGGCGCGACGGTCGATTTCGTCGCGGGCGATTTTGCCCAGGCCCGGCACGGTGGGGTCGGCCTGGAAGGTCGATTCCTGCTCGGCCACGGCCAGCACGGAACACAGATTCTGCGTGGTCGGGCTGATGTTCTGCGCGGCAAATGCGGCATAGATGTCGGTGGCCCAGCCTTGGCGATCGGCAGTCTTGGCCGGCATCAGCCGTACGATCTCGGCTTTCACTTCGGCAGGCGCACGAGGCACCGGCTCCTGGCTGCGCTGCCCCGCGCAACCGGCGAGCACCAGCAGTGCGGCGAGCGTGATCGGTAATCGAGGGTCGTGCATGTTGCTCCATCCAGTCCATTAAGCCCGAACCACCATACACAATCCGTGTAGGAGCTGCCGCAGGCGGCGATCTTTTGACTTTGAAAAACAAGATCAAAAGATCGCCGCCTGCGGCAGCTCCTACAGGGGGATGTGCGTTTTGAAGGGGTGATGACAAACAGATTGCAAAGCGTTACTGAGAAAATCTATCATTTGCACCTGGAGTCGCATTTGCGCAAGGAGTTCCCGCGCCGCCCTTATTTTTCTCACCGGCCGTGCGCCTCCAGGTATCTACATGCCCGCTTCAGCTCGACTCGCCGTCCCGTTTCGCCCGACGCTTCTCGCCCTGCTGTGCTCCCTGACTGTCACCGCTCACGCCGCCGACGGCGATAACAAGGCGCTGGTGCTGGACGACGTCAACGTCAACGCCCAAGCCCCGACGCCCAACGCCCTGCCCCCGGTCTACGCCGGCGGTCAGGTCGCCCGTGGTGGCCAGCTTGGTGTGCTCGGCAATCAGGACATGATGGACGTGCCGTTCAGCGCCGCGTCCTACACCGAACAGCTGATTCAGGATCAACAGGCCGAAAACGTCGCCGACGTGCTGCTCAACGATTCGTCAGTGCGTCAGGCCTCGGGTTTCTCCAACCAGGCACAGGTTTTCATGATCCGCGGCCTGCCGCTGAACGGCGACGACATTTCCTATAACGGCCTGTACGGCGTGTTGCCACGGCAGATCATTTCCACCGACGCCCTGGAGCGCGTGGAAGTGTTCAAAGGCCCGAACGCCTTTATCAACGGCGTGACCCCGACCGGTTCCGGCATCGGCGGCGGCGTCAATCTGCAGCCCAAACGTGCCGGTGACGTGCCGTTGCGTCGTTACACCACCGACATCAACAGCGAAGGCCGCATCGGTCATCACTTCGACATCGGCCAGCGTTTCGGTGAAGACAACCGCTTCGGCGCACGGGTCAACCTGTCCCAACGCGAAGGTGACACCGGCATCGATCACGAGAACCAGCGCTCGAAACTGTTCGCCATCGGCCTCGACTATCGCGGCGACGCGCTGCGCCTCTCCGGTGATTTCGCCTATCAGAAAGAACGCGTCAACGGTGGCCGCAACTCGGTCAACCTCGGCACCGCCACGCACATTCCGGACGCGCCATCGGC
Source organism: Pseudomonas sp. A34-9 (assembly GCF_029543085.1). Taxonomy (NCBI): domain Bacteria; kingdom Pseudomonadati; phylum Pseudomonadota; class Gammaproteobacteria; order Pseudomonadales; family Pseudomonadaceae; genus Pseudomonas; species Pseudomonas sp. A34-9. The sequence continues at coordinate 4,300,056 of NZ_CP119967.1, forward strand.
CGACACCAACTACGCGCCGAAGTGGGGCTACACCGACATCGAAGACACCTTCGGCATGCTCCGCGCCGAGTACGACCTGAACGACAACTGGACCGCCTACGCGGCCGGCGGCGCCAAGCACACCCGCGAAGTCGGGCGTTACAACTCCACCACTTTGGTCGGCAACAGCGGCGCGTCGGTCACCACCGGCTCGTTCATCCCCCACGATGAAGACAACACCAGCGTGATGGCCGGCCTCAACGGCAAATTCAATACCGGCGCGGTCAGCCACAAGGTCAATTTCGGCCTGACCGGTATCTGGGCCGAACAGCGCAGCGCCTATGATTTTGACCTGACCCAATACGCCAACAACATCTACCACCCGGTGCAGACGCCGGCGCCGGAGGGCAATTTTGCCGGCGGCGACTTGAATGATCCGGGTATCGTCGGCAAGACCTTCAACCGCAGCATCGCGCTTTCCGACACCCTCGGTTTCTTCGATGATCGCTTGCTGGTCACCGCCGGCTTGCGTCGTCAGCAATTGGTGGTGCAAGGCTACAACTACGCCAGTTGGGGCAGCGGCGGTCGCAAGTCGAGCTACGACGAATCGATCACCACCCCGGTGTACGGCGTGGTGTTCAAGCCATGGGAACACGTGTCGTTCTACGCCAACCACATCGAGGGCCTGGCCCAGGGCCCGACGTCGCCGACCAGCACCGGCGGCTTACGCGTGACCAACGGCAACGAAGTCTACGCCCCCGCCCGCTCCAAGCAGTCCGAAGTCGGGGTGAAAGTCGACATGGGCACTTACGGCGCGAGCCTGGGTGTCTATCGCATCGAACAGCCGAGCGACGGTTACTGCAACATCGAAAGTGCCACCACCTGCACCTACGTGCGTGAAGGCGAGCAGGTCAACAAAGGCGTGGAAATGAACGTGTTCGGCGAACCGATTCAGGGCCTGCGGCTGATCAGCGGTCTGACCCTGATGGACACCGAACTGAAGAACACCCTCAACGGCGCCAACGACGGCAACCGTGCGATCGGCGTGCCGACCTTCCAGTTCAACGCCGGCGCCGACTGGGATGTCCCGGGTCTGCAAGGCGTAGCGCTGAACGCGCGGATGCTGCGCACCGGCGGTCAATACGCGGATGCGGCGAACAACCTCAGCCTGCCGACCTGGAACCGCTTCGATGCGGGTGCGCGTTATGCGTTCAAGGTCTCGGAGAAGGACGTGACGCTGCGTCTGGGCGTGGAGAATCTGGCGAACAAGAAGTATTGGGAATCGGCTCAGGGTGGGTATCTGACTCAGGGTGAGCCGCGGGTTGCCAAGTTGTCCGGCACTATCGATTTCTAAGGCTGAAAAGCCCCTCATCGGAACGCCGCCCGCCTAACCCTCTCCCAGAGGGAGAGGGAACTGATTGCGTTGTTCTTTCGAAGTACGCCGACGTGTGCCACCGAGTCGAACTCAGGTTTTGAAAGGCACCCAAATCGGCTCAGGTTTTGAAAGGCCCCCAATCGGCTCCCTTTCCCCCTCGCCCCCTTGGGGGGAGAGGGCTGGGGTGAGGGGGGGAAATTTCACTGTCACCAAAATCTCCCGCCGAACACCCGAAAAAGGCCCCACAGCTTCACCGCTGCGAGGCCTTTTTCCGTCTGGCCGATCAACTGGCCACCCTCTCCTTCTGATCCATACTTGCTGCACAGCAAATGGAGAACAGGCCCATGAACCGCAGCGACGTCCTGATCATCGGCGCCGGCCCGACCGGGCTGGTGCTGGCCCTGTGGCTGAGCAAACTCGGCGTGCGCGTGCGCATCATCGATAAAACCTCCGCGCCCGGCACCACTTCGCGAGCGCTGGCGGTGCAGGCGCGCACCCTCGAGTTGTACCGGCAACTGGACCTCGCCGACACCGTGGTGCGCAACGGCCATCGGGTGGCGGCAGCGAATTTCTGGGTCAACGGCAAACCGGTCGCACAGTTGCCGCTGAACCGCATCGGCGAAGGCCTGACGCCCTATGCGTTCGTCGAAATCTTCCCGCAGGATGAACATGAACGGCTGCTGATCGAACGTCTCGAAGACTATGACATCACGGTCGAACGCGACACCACGCTGGAAAGTTTCGAGGAGACCGGCGACGGCCTCACCGCGCATTTGCGCTTGCCCGATGGCCAGCAGGAAATCTGCCAGGCGTGTTATCTGGCCGGTTGCGACGGCGCCCGTTCGGTGGTGCGCAAAAGCCTCGACGCCGGGTTTCCCGGTGGCACCTATCAGCAGATTTTCTACGTGGCTGATGTCGAGGCCAGCGGCCCGGCGATGAACGGCGAGCTGCATCTTGACCTGGACGAGGCGGACTTTCTCGCCGTGTTTCCGCTGGCCGGCCAAGGCCGCGCAAGGCTGATCGGCACCGTGCGTGACGAACGTGCGGATCGCGCCGAAACCCTGGAATTTTCCGATGTCAGCAGCCGCGCCATCGAACATCTCAAGGTGCACATCGAAGACGTGCACTGGTTCTCGACCTACCGCGTGCATCACCGCGTAGCGGAGCATTTTCGCAGTGGCCGCGCGTTTCTGCTCGGCGATGCGGCGCATGTGCACAGCCCGGCGGGCGGCCAGGGCATGAACACCGGCATCGGCGACGCGATCAATCTGGCGTGGAAACTTGCCGCTGTGCTCAGCGGCGCTGCCGAACCACGCCTGCTCGACAGCTACGAAACCGAACGCATCGCCTTCGCTCGCAGATTGGTTTCGACCACCGACAAGGTCTTCAGCTTCGTCACCGCCGAGGGGCGTATGGCGGACTTGCTGCGCATGCGCGTGGCACCGTTTCTGATCCCGAAAATGGCGTCGTTCGAGGCCAGTCGCGAGTTCCTTTTTCGCACCGTTTCGCAGGTCACCCTCAACTATCGCGGTATGCCATTGACCCAGGGCGCGGCCGGCCACGTGCACGGCGGCGACCGCTTGCCGTGGGCGCATGATGGTGAGGGCGATAATTACGAACCGCTCAGACAGCCGTGCTGGCAGGTGCATGTCTACGGTGACACCAGCGACGAAATGATTGCCTGGTGCCAGGAGCATCATTTACCGCTGCACGTGTTCGACTGGCGTCCGGCGTTTGAAACGGCGGGGTTGGGGCGTAACGGCTTTTACCTGCTGCGCCCGGATACCTATGTGGCGATTGCCGAAAACAGCGCGGATCCGAAGGTGATTGAACGCTACTTCCGCGATCACGGGATCCGGCCTTTTCAGTGACCTTCACATTTCCTTGGCCAGCCATTCGTCGGAAAGACCTGAACACCTGTCAACTCTGACAGTAGACGCTTTCCGCAGCGCCACCTCTAATCATTGCTCACCGTTTGTAAGGAGCAATGAAGATGGAAGTGTCCACCGCAGATCAAGTGCAAGACATAGAGGTCACTGGAACATTAAACGCACTGTTCGAAGTCCCCGACCACCAACCTTTAAATGCTGCTTTGATCGAGTTGCGTTCAACCCAGTGGGTAAAATATGAGTTCCGAGGGAGAACGGCGGCCAACGACAGGTCTTTTATATTTCAAATTTTCAGCGATCTAGAAGATGGAACATATGAAATACCTTCGACCTACTACCAGTACGCCGCAGTGTATCTTGCAAGTCATACAGGTTGGACGTACGCATCGCCCAATCAATCGATCTTGTATCTAACGATTTCTGAGAATAAAACTCGTTTCAGTGGAGAAATCAAAGCTGATTTCGATCCCATCGAACACAAAACTGATTCTTCAACGCTGCATGTCACTGCGTCGTTAAACGTCAAACTCAGCAAAGCGCTTCCCTGATAAAAATCGAGTTATGCAGACGATCGCAACCTGACGCATCTGCCTACAAGGAGCACCCACTCCATACAGGCAATGCTGCAAGTTGCGATCCTTTTCTCAGATCCCCGCCAATGCCAGATCCATCGCAAAGTAAGTGAAGATCAGATCCGCACCCGCACGCTTGATCGCGCCCAGGCTCTCACGCACCACACGATCTTCATCAATCGCCCCGGCCTGCGCGCCGAACTTGATCATCGCGTACTCGCCGCTGACCTGATACGCCGCCAGCGGCAGGTTCGAGGCTTCACGGATATCGCGGATGATGTCGAGGTAAGCGCCGGCCGGTTTGACCATCAGTGCGTCTGCGCCTTCCTGTTCATCCAACAGCGATTCGCGCAGGGCTTCGCGGCGGTTCATCGGGTTCATCTGATAGCTTTTGCGGTCGCCCTTCAGCGCGCTGCCACCGGCCTCGCGGAACGGGCCATACAGCGCCGAGGCGAATTTGGTCGAGTACGCCATGATCGGAATCTGGGTGAACCCGGCCGCATCCAGCGCCTGGCGAATCGCCCGCACTTGTCCATCCATCGCTGCCGATGGCGCAATCACGTCAGCACCGGCGCGGGCCGCCGCCACGGCTTGTTTGCCGAGGTTGATCAGGGTCTGGTCGTTGTCGACTTCATGGTTGTGCATCACGCCGCAGTGGCCATGATCGGTGTATTCGCAAAAGCAGGTGTCGGACATCACGATCATTTCCGGCACGGCGTCCTTGGCGATGCGCGACATGCGCGAGACCAGGCCATTCTCGCGCCAGGTGTCGCTGCCGTTGCTGTCCAGATGATGCGACACGCCGAAGGTCATCACCGACTTCACACCGGCGCGAGCATAGCGCTCGATTTCGCTGGCCAGTTTGCGCTCGGGAATACGCATCACCCCGGGCATGCTCTTGATCGGCACGAAGTCATCGATCTCTTCTTCGACGAAGATCGGCAGCACCAGATCGTTGAGCGAAAACTCGGTTTCCTGGAACAGGCTGCGCAGGCTCGCATTGCGGCGCAGACGGCGTGGACGTGCTTCGGGGAACTGACTGGACATGGGGCCTTTCCTGAAAACGGCAGATGAGACGAAAGTCGTAGGGGGCGAAGCTTATGCCTTGCGGGGGGCGGGGTACAAACCTGGATCAATCAAGAGTGCATTACCGGGGGTGCAATAATCCCTGTGAAACAACAAATCCCCTGTAGGAGCTGCCGAAGGCTGCGATCTTTTGATCTTGCCTTTAAAAATCAACATCAAAAGATCGCAGCCTTCGGCAGCTCCTACAGGGGTTTAGTGTTGAGTCAAGAAGGAATGGTCAGGCCCCGGATGACAGCCGGACGCGCAAGGAAACGCTCAAGCACGCGGGTAACATTCGGGAAGTTCTGAATGCCTACCAGATCACCGGCCTCATAAAACCCGATCAAGTTGCGCACCCACGGGAACGTGGCGATATCGGCAATGGTGTAGCGTTCGCCCATGATCCAGTCACGGCCCTCGAGCCGACCGTCGAGCACTTTGAGCAGACGTTTGCTTTCGTCGACATAACGATCACGCGGACGCTTGTCCTCGTAGTCCTTGCCGGCGAATTTGTTGAAGAAACCCAGTTGGCCGAACATCGGGCCGATGCCGCCCATCTGGAACATCAGCCACTGCAGGGTTTCGTAGCGATGCGCGCCTTCCTGTGCGAGCAACTGGCCGCTCTTGTCGGCCAGATAAATCAGAATCGCACCGGATTCGAACAGCGGCAGCGGCTTATCTTCGGGACCATGGGGATCGAGAATCGCCGGGATCTTGTTGTTCGGGTTCAACGAGAGGAACTCCGGCGACAACTGATCATTGCTGTCGAAAGCGACCTTGTGCGGCTCGTATGGCAGGCCGATTTCTTCGAGCATGATCGAGACTTTGACGCCGTTGGGCGTCGGCAAGGAATAGAGCTGAATCCAGTCAGGGTACTGCGCCGGCCATTTCTGGGTAATCCGGAACGCGGACAGATCGGTCATGGGAAGCATCCAGTCACAAATTAAAGGCTGATCATAATGTAGGCGCTGCCAAAGGCTGCGATCTTTTGATTTTGACCTTTAAGCAAGATCAAAAGATCGCAGCCTTCGGCAGCGCCTACAGGAACCGTAACATTCAGTGATTAATCTCCTCCGCAAGCCGATCCTGGTTGCCGTTAGAGTGCCGCGCACGCTTGCGGATCGAACCAAAAGGGCCTCAGGGGACTCTGAGCTATGCCTTGGTTGCAGTGGAAGCCGTTGACGACATGGAAAACACCCGGTGCTGGGAGCGCGCGGTGTAAAGGTTTGTCAGCCTTAACCGAATTTGCTGAAGAACCTTTTATTTCATGACGATCCTTATGCGATTCGCCAAACGTTTCAAACACCGCGCGTATGTGGCCCTTCCCTCCCTGCTGGCCGTCAGTGCGCTGTTCCTGTCGCTGGAGTCCAGCGAAAGCCGCGCGCAACCGGTGGACGGCACCCAGACGCTGGTGTTCCTGCGTCACGCAGAGAAACCCGAAGGCGGGCTCGGCCAGCTCAACTGTCAGGGTTTGAACCGCGCCATCGAGCTGTCGACGCTGCTGCCGGAAAAATTCGGCAAAGCCGATTACGTGTTCGCCGCCAATCCGACGCGCAATGTTGAGGAAGGTGAGCTGGACAACTCCTACAGCTACATCCGCCCGCTGATGACCATCAGCCCCGCCGCGATCAAGCTCGGCCTGCCGGTGAACATCGAGTTCTCGGCCAACGACACCAGCGATCTGGCCCGCGAACTGCTGGAAGACAAGTATCACAACTCGACGATTTACACCGCGTGGTCCCACGGCTATCTGCCGGAGTTGATCAACAAGGTGGCGGGCAAAGCGGTCGGCGAGAAACAGAACATCACCGAGGATTGGGCGGGCAACGATTTTGACTCGCTGTACGTGCTGACGCTGACCTGGCACAACGGCAAGGCCAGTCTGCAGAGCCACAGCTACAAGCAGGGGCTGGATCATGGCAAGGAAACCTGCCCGACCTGAGTCTTGTGTGGCCTGACGCGGCCCCTTCGCGAGCAGGCTCGCTCCCACATTGGATCTTCATTGAACACAAATGATGTGCCTGACTCCGATTCCTGTGGGAGCGAGCCTGCTCGCGAAGAGGCCAGCCGCAACAACCTCAAACCTTCTGATTCACCCGCTCACGCAAATACTCCAGCACCGCCCCGCGCTCCCCGGCAAACTCGATCCGCCCGCCTTTCTTCTCGCGCTGAAACACATACATCGGGTCGTAATACTCACGCAGCAACCCTTCGATCCAGCCGCGATGCAAATCCACCGCGCCGCTTCGCCCCTGCTCGATCAACGCCTCTTCCATCAACAACAGCATTCGCCGATGACGCTCGCCACCGAGGCGCTTTTGCACATTGTTGAGGCTTTCCAGCAGGCGTTCAGAGAACAACGTAAAGCCCTCCTCGCCGTGCACCGCAGCAAACTCCGCTGACAGATCCACCACATAATCACGCAGGATCCGCGCCACGCGATCGTCAAAACCGTCTTCCAGCCAGACCATCGGGTACTGCTGCATGCCCTGATACAGCGGCAGCGGCAAGGCGCAACTGCCGACCACCCGGCTCTCGTCCTCCAGCACAAACTGGGTGATACCCGCGTCGCGCTTCTTGAGAATATCGATGGCCAGGCGATTTTCGAAATCGATGTTCGACGGCTGCCCGGTGGCGCGCTTGCCGAAGCTTGAGCCGCGATGGTTGGCGTGACCTTCAAGGTCCAGGCCGTTTTGCAGTTGTACCAGCACCTCGGTCTTGCCGGTGCCGGTCATGCCGCCCAGCAAGACGAAATCACATTGCGTGATGGCCTGCTCAAGGGTGTCGATGAGGAAGTTGCGCATCGCCTTGTAACCACCGCCGACACGCGGATAGTCGATGCCGGCCTCGTCACGCAGCCACTGCTGAGTGATTTGCGAACGCAGCCCCCCTCGAAAACAATAGATATACCCATCAGGATGGGCCCGGGCGAAATCGGCCCAGGCCTGGATGCGCTCGGCCTTCACCACGCCGGACACCAGTTGATGGCCCAACTCGATGGCAGCCTGCTGCCCGTGCTGCTTGTAGCAGGTGCCGATTTTCTGCCGTTCAACGTCGTTCATCAGCGGCAGATTGATCACGCCGGGGAACGCGCCTTTATGAAACTCGACCGGCGCGCGGGCATCCATCAGCGGCCGGTCGTTGAGAAAAATGTCACGGTAGTCGGTGCAGTCGCGGAGCATCAAATCACCTCGACTGCGTTTGTCTGTCGCTCAACCAGCTCGCCGATTGGCGCAAGGCTCAGACCCAGTTCGGCGGCGACGGCAAGGAACTCGTCATTGCCCTCGGGGGTGACGGCGATCAACAAACCACCGCTGGTTTGCGGGTCACAGAGCACGCGTTTATGCAGTTCCTGCACGCGGCCGACCTTGCTCGCATAGCTGTCGAAATTGCGCAGCGTACCGCCGGGCACACAGCCTTGATCGAGGTAATACTCGACGCTGTCCAGACGCGGCACGCGGTCGTAAGCGATGCGCGCGGTGAGCTGGCTGCCGTCCGCCATTTCCACCAGATGCCCGAGCAGACCGAAACCGGTGACGTCAGTCATCGCCGTCACGCCAGCGAGTTTGCCGAAACGGCTGCCGGGTTTGTTCAGGGTGCACATCCAGTCGCGGGCCACGCCGACATCGGCGGCGCGCAACTTGCCCTTCTTCTCGGCAGTGGTGAGGATGCCGATGCCCAGCGGTTTGGTCAGGTACAACAGGCAACCGGCGGTGGCGGTGTCGTTGCGCTTCATGTGGCGCTTTTCGACCAGCCCGGTAACGGCGAGGCCGAAGATCGGTTCCGGCGCATCAATCGAATGCCCGCCGGCCAGAGGAATGCCCGCCGCGTCGCACACGGCACGGCCGCCGCGAATCACTTCACGCGCCACTTCCGGCGCCAGCACATTGACCGGCCAGCCGAGAATGGCGATGGCCATCAATGGATCGCCACCCATCGCGTAGATGTCGCTGATCGCGTTGGTCGCGGCGATGCGGCCGAAGTCGAACGGGTCGTCGACGATCGGCATGAAAAAGTCCGTGGTCGAGACCACACCGCGCTCGGCATCGACCTCATACACCGCCGCGTCATCACGCGAGGCGTTGCCGACCCACAGTTTCGGATCAAGATTCTGCGCGCCGCTGCCGGCCAGAATCACTTCCAGCACCTGCGGGGAAATTTTGCAGCCGCAACCGGCGCCGTGGCTGTATTGGGTCAGACGGATGGGCTCGCTCATGGGGAGTCTCAGGCTGTGGAATGGGACCGATTCTAGCAGAGCACGAGGCAGCAGTTTTTCGATCGTTCCCACGCTCCACGTGGGAATGCACACCGGGACGCGGAGTCTCTAGAGGCGTTCCCACGCAGAGCGTGGGAATGAGCAGCTTGAGGCAAGGCAAAAAAAAACCGCCCTTGCGGGCGGCTAAAAGTGCTTCGACCCTAAATCAGAAGCCCAGGCTGAAGCTGATGGTCATCGCATGGTCGTTGCTGTCGTTCGACAGTTGCCCCGAGTAGCCGACGCCGAGTTTGCCGGTCGGGCTGATCTGGAAGTCGACACCTGCTTCAACAATGGCGCTGTCCTTGGCGATCGGCACACCTTGCGTGCTGAACGAGGCGCCGCCATCGATGAAGGTCAGGTCGGCATCAGGCTTGGTGTCGCCGAAGGCATGGCGCCAGCCGATGGCCGCGCGCGGGGTGAACTGCCCGCCGTTGGCCAGGGTGATGACTTTGCCGGCGCGCACGCCGAGGGTCGAGAAGGTGATGTCTTGATCGGCATCCGCTTCCAGGCGCCCTACTCCGCCTTTCTCCCTGGCTTTGTCGGTGTCGTAGTTGACGTACGCCAGACCGGCGAACGGCTCAAGGGCAATGCCGGCAGCGTCGATGGTGTAACCGACCTCACCGAACACTTGCGCGCTGCGCGCATCGTAATTGGCCTTCAGGCGATCGTTGTAGCTGCCAACGCTGACGTTGCGTTTGGTCTCGATGTCGTGCCAGCTGTAAGCCGCGCCGAGGCGCACCGCCAGTGCATCGAACTGCGAGTTGAGGTACGCCGCCAGGTGGTAGCTTTCAACGGTGGCGTCCGAGCGACGGTCATGGGCGTCGAGGTCGCTGCGGGTGTAACCGGCGGCCATGCCCACGCGCCACTGGTCATCGAGTTGCTTGTCAGTGCCGAGCATGAAGCCGCTGAGGTTACGGTCGAGTTTCGCCGCATTGCTGTCGCCATCCGACTCACCCCAGGCACCGAGTGCCCGGGCCCAGCCGACCATTTCGCCGTGGCAACCATTACTGCTCAATTGGTTGTCACTTGGCGCCAGGGCACGGCGTGGATCATCCGCCGCGCTGCACGCCGGTTGGCGCATGCGATCGTTGACCGCGTCACGGACATAACGCGAATCCTCGAGAATGGCGCTGGCGGTGCTGGCGTGAATCTCACCCGACAGGCTGTCGAAGGCATTGCGCGCACCGGCGACACTGAGGTTGACGATCTGGCTCTGCAACGCTGCACCCGCCGGACCGTTGTTCGACAGTGCGGTGGCGGTCCTGAACTGGTTGCCGGTGGCGGCGACATCGGCGAAGGAATTGCCGTTGCGGTTGACCACCAGATTGACCGCGTTGGCGTCGTACACCAGAGCGCTGTCGAGGAACGCGTATTGCGGCAGGTCTGCAGCACTGAAGGTGCCATTCACACCGCCGCCCGCCGTAATCAGCGAATACGTAGTGTTACCGGTGAACGGCGCCAGCGAGTTGACTTGCAGGCCACCGCCCAGGGTCGCTGTGCCACCGACTGCCAGCGGTGTCGCGGTAGGCGAACTGACGGTCAGCGCCAGCACACCATCCGAGGCGTTGGTCAGGTTACCGGCCACGCTCAGGGTTCCGGCGTCGGCGCCGGAAGCCACCACACCATGGTTGATCACCGAACCGACGCTGCCATTACCGCTCAGCCCTGCACCGTTGGCCACGGTAACTTGCGCGCCCAGCGAAGCTCGCGCGGCGCGGCTGCCGACTTGCAGTACACCTTGATCGACCGACACGGTACCGCTGAACGGATTATCACCGGTCAACAGCAACGTCCCGCTGCCACGTTTGGCCATCGCCCCGAGACCGCTGAGGATCCCGTTGAACTGACCATTGGCGTTCTGCTGGAACACCAGCGTGGCGTTGTCGAGGATGTTGCCTTGCAGGCTGGTGGTGTTACCGATCAGCGTACCGCCGCTGACTGTGGTGCCACCGCTGTAGGTGTTGGCACCGCTCAACACCAACGTGCCGGAATCAAGCTTTTCGATACCCCCCGTGCCCACCAGTGGCGTGGAAATTTCCGCACTCGCGCCGGCATTGACCCGCACCGGTGCAAGGCTGCCGTCGGCGCCATTGACCGGCGTCAGCGTACCGCCAGCCCCCGGAACCAGGCTGTAGCCGCCGGAGAGGAATTGCAAACCGGTGAAGTTCTGATTGCCCTGCACGGTAACCGTACCCGCCTGACCACCGAACACCGCGAACTGACCATTGGCTGCCAGGGCCTGAGTACCGCTCGGATCGGTCCAGTTGGTGCCAGGGCCCCACACGCCGCTGCCGCCACCGATGCTGCCGTCCGGGTTGGTGGTGCCACCGTTCCAGAACTGCACCTCACCCGGCGTGCCTTGCACCAGCAGGTTGATCTGGTTGGCGATAGCCGTTTGCAGCGTCAGATTGGCCGCCGACACCGGCAGGCTGCCATACACCAGACCGTTGTCGGTCAGGCTGCCGCCGTAGCGGAACAGTTGATAAACGCCAGTGCCGAAACCGCCGGCATTGCTGATGTTCAGCGTACCGTCGAGGGTCAGGTTACCGGCGACATTGACCACCGTGTTCGAGCTGGTCGCCGCGCCGAGGCTGAAGTCCAGGTTGGTCCCCGAGGACAGCGCCAGCGAACCGACTGACAACGGCGTTGCCGTACCGCCACCGGCCAGCGTCGCACCGCTGGCCAGTTGCACGGCGCCGCCGAGTTGGCCGCCACCGCCGATGCCCGCGCCGCTGGCAACGTTGACGTTGGCGCTGTTGAGCGCGCCGTTGACGATCAGGTTGCCGGCCTGCACCGAGGTGTTGCCAGTGAAGGTGTTGTTGCCGGTCAGCAACAATTGCCCGTTGCCGGTTTTGTTCAGCGTGCCGGCGCCGGTGAGGTTGCCGGTGTAGCTGCCGTCGGCATTTTGCTCGAAGGTCAGCGTCGCGTTGTTGACGATCGCACCTTGCAGGCTGCTGGTGTCACCGCGCGTCGTGCCGCCGTTCAGTGTGGTGCCGCCGCTGTAGGTGTTGGCGCCACTGAGGACGAGATCGCCGCTACCGTTTTTCACCAGGCTGCCGGCGCCGGTCACGGCACCGATCAGCGTGGTGTTCTGGTTACCGGCGAGGGTCAGTTGCCCGCCGAGGTTGATGGCGTTGGCCAGTTGCAACGCCGAGGTGCTGTCGAGGGTGCCATTACCGGTCACGTTGAGCGCACCGCTGCTGATCGCACTGTTGTTGCCGAGGATCAGCGAACCGCCGGCCAGTTGCGTGCCGCCGCTGTAAGTGTTGCTGCCGTTGAGGGTCAGGCTCGATGCGCCGGCCTTGATCAGGCTGCCACTGCCGCTGACCACGCCGTTGAGGGTCAAGGTGTTGGAACCGGCAACGGTCAAGCCACCGTTGAGCAGTACATCGTTGCTCAGGCTGACGGCCGCATTGCTGTCCAGCGCGGTGCCATTGGCGGCGGTCAATACACCGGTGCCGAGCGCCGCGTTGTTGCCAACCACGATCTTGCCGCCATTGAGCGCCGTGCCGCCGGTGTAGCCGTTGGCCGCGTTGAGCACCAGCGTACCGCTGTCGTATTTGCCCAGCGTGCCGCTGCCGTTGAGCGCAACGCCGAGGGTTGCCGTGGCATTCGGGTCAACCCGCACCGTGGCATTGCCCAGCGAACCGTTGACCAGGTTCAGCGCACCCGCCGTGCCGTTCACCAGGCTGTAACCGTCGGTGACGAACTGCATGCCGGTGATGGTTTGTGCGCCGTTGACGGTGACCGTGCCGGCCGCGCCCTGGAACACCGCAAAGTTATTGGTCCAGGCTTGGTTGGTGGTGCCGTTGACGTCGGTCCAGTTGGTGGTGCCGGTGCCCCAGGTGCCACTGCCGCCGTCGACCGAACCATTGGCCACCAGTTGGTTGCCGTCCCAGAACTGCACGGTGACGCCCGGTGCGGTGACCAGCAGGTTGATCTGATTGGCCAGCGCGGTTTGCAGGGTCAGATCGCCCGGCGTCACGCTGCCCGGCACGGCGCCGATCAACATGCCGTTGTCGGTCAGGCCACCGGTGTAGTTGATCAGGCGATACACGCCGCTGCCGAACCCGCCGATGTCGCTGACATTCAGGGTGCCGTCGAGGGTCAGGTTGCCGCCGACACTGACCAGCGCATTGCCGCCGGACACCGGGGTGCCGAGGCCGACGTCGAAGTTCGAGTTGCCGCTGAACACCAGCGAATCCACCGACAGGGTGCTGCCGGTGACGCCCGCCAGATGACCGCCATCCGCCACCGTCACGGCACCGGTCAACGTACCGCTGCCACCGAGGGTGCCGCCGCTGTTGACCAGCACGTTGCCGCTGGCCAGTGAGCCGTTGACCTGCAGCGTGCCGGCGTTGACGTTGGTGTCACCGGTCAGGTCGCTGATGCCGCTGAGGATCAGGGTGCCCGTGCCGAGTTTGCTCAAGCCGCCATCACCGCTGAGTATGCCGGCAAAGGTGCTGCTGACGTTGTTGCCACCGAGGCTCAGCGTATTACCGGTGCCGATCAGCGCAGTACCGTTGCCGGTAAGGCTGGCGAGGCTGCCGGAAGCACCGAGATTCAACGCCGCGCCCGCCGCGAGATTGACCGTGGCGTTGTTGCCCAGCGCCCCGCCACTCAGCGTGGTCAGGCTGCCGGACGCCACATCGAAGGTGCCGCTGAAGGTGTTGCTGCCGCTCAGGGTCACGTCGGACAGACCGTTCTTGGTCAACGTGCCGGCGCCGGCGATGATGCCGCCGAGTGTCAGGTTATTGTTGCCGGCCAGAGCCAGATTGGCATTGACGTTGAGGTTGTTGGCCAGCACCAGTGGTGCGGAATTGTCGAGGGTCGCAGCGCCGGCCACGGTCAGCGCGCCGCTGCCCAGAGAGCCGCCAGTGCCAAGGGTCAGCGTGCCGGCATTCAGCGTAGTTCCGCCCGAGTAGGTATTGATGCCGTTGAGCGTCAGGTTCGACGCGCCGTTTTTGATCAAGCCAGCCGCGCCGCTGACTACCCCGGCGAGGGTCAGGTTGTTGCTGCCGGTGTTGCTCAGATTGGCGTTGAGTACGACGTTGTTGCCCAGGCTCAGCGCGCTGTTGCTGTCCAGCGCCGAGGCGCCGGCTACGGTGAGATTGCCCAGACCCAGCGCCGAGTTGCTGCCGGCGGTCAGCGTGCCGGCGTTCAGGGTGGTGCCACCGAGGAAGTTGTTATTGCCGCTGAGGGTCAGGTTGCCTGCGCCGTTTTTGCTCAGGCTGCCGGCGCCGTTGACCGTACCGGCCAGGGTCAGGTCCGCCGTGCCGCCAATGCCGAGATTGCCGGCCAGATTTACCGCGTTGTTCACCGACACCGCCGTGCTCGCATCCAGCGTGGTGCCGCCCGCCGCGTTCAACGTGGCGGAACCCAGCGCCGAGTTCGACGCCAGAATCAGGCCACCGGCGTTCAAGGCTACCGGGCCGAGGAAGGCGTTGTTGCCGCCGAGGGTCAGGTTGGCCGCGCCGTTTTTGATCAGGCCACCGGTGCCGCCAATCACGCCGTTGAGGGTCAGCGCATTGCTGCCGACCACGGTGAGGTTGCCATTGAGCGTCGCGGCGTTAGCCAGAGTCACCGCCGCGTTGCTGTCGAGTTGCGTGCCGGCATTGGCGGTTAACGTGCCGGTGCCGAGCGCGGTGTTGCTGCCGACGATAATCTTGCCGCCGTCCAGTTGCGTACCGCCGGTGTAAGCGTTGGCACCGCCGAGCACCAAGGTGCCTGCGTCGAGTTTATTGAGAATGCCGCTGCCATTGATATTGGCATTGATGGTCGCCGTCACGCCCGGATCAACGCGCAATGCAGCGGTGCCGCCCGTGCCGTTGACTGCCGTGAGTTGCCCCGCCGCACCGTTGACCACGTTGTAGCCATCGGTAAGGAATTGCATGCCGGTGAACGCTTGCGTGCCGTTCACCGTCACGGTGCCGGCGGTGCCCTGGAACACCGCGAAATCGCCGGCCCACGGCTGATTGACCAGACCGTTGGCATCGGTCCAGTTGGTGCCGACTGCGTTCCAGGTGCCGCTGCCGCCATCGACCACGCCGTTGGCGATGGTCTGGCTGCCGTCCCAGTAACGGATGTTGACGTTCGGCGCCGACACTTGAATGTTGATCTGATTGGCCACGCCGGTCTGCACCAACAGGTCGCCGAGGCCATAACCGACCGGCACGCTGGCGACATCAAGACCGAGATTAGTCAGGGCGCCGGTGTAGTTGAACAGGCGATACACACCAACGCCGAAACCGCCGGCATCGCTGACGTTGAGATTGCCGTCGAGGGTAAGGTTGCCGCCGACATTCATCAGCGACGCGGTCGACGGTGTGCCCAGTGCCACATCGACGTTGCTGCCGGCAGCGAGGGTCAGCGCGCTGGCGGACAGTTGGTTGCCCGACGACAACGCCAGATGACCGCCACTGTTGACGTTGACGCTACCAATCGCCGAACCGGTGCCGGTGAGGGTACCGCCGGTGTTGACGTTGACCTGTGCACTGGCCAGCGAACCGCTGAGGTCGACGATACCGCCATTGATCGCGGTGTTGCCGGTGATGCCGTTGATCCCGGTGAGGTTCAAGGTGCCGGTACCGACTTTGACCAGGCCGCCGCTGCCGCTGAGATCGCCGTCAAACGTACTGGTGACATTGCCGCTGCCGACGGTGAGGGTGTTGCTGCCGGTCAGTTGCACACTGCCGCTGCCGGTCAGCGCGCCGAGGCTGGCGTCGCTGCCCAGATTCAGCCCGGCGCCGGCGCTGATGTTGACGCCGGAGGTGTTGCCCAGCGCATTGGTGTTGAGCGTGGTGACGCTGCCGGACACGATGTTCAGCGCACCGGTGAAGGTGTTGTTGCCGGCCAGAGTCAGATCCGACAGGCCGTTTTTGCTCAGGCTGCCGGCACCGTCGATGATGCCGTTCAAACTCAAATCGTTGTTGCCGGCGACGGTCAACCCGGCGTTCAGCGTGATTGCATTGCCGATGCCGAACGAGGCGCTGTTATCCAGAGTCGCCGCACCGCCGACGATCAATCCGCCACTGCCCAGACCGTTGGCATTGCCCAAGGTCAGCGTGCCGGCGTTGAGCGTGGTGCCGCCGCTGAAGGTGTTGTTGCCATTGACAGTCAGGTTAGCGGCGCCGTTTTTGATCAACTGGCCCGTGCCACTGGTGACGCCGCCGAGGGTCAGGTTCTGCGTACCGCCCACGGTCAGCGCGGCATTCAGGGCGACATCGTTGTTGAGGCTGACCAGCGGCGAATTGCTGTCCAGCGTGGCGGCGCCCGCGACAGTCAGCGCACCGGAGCCCAGCGCCGAACTGTTGCCAACGGTCAGGGTGCCGGCATTCAGCGTGGTGCCGCCGAGGTAGGTGTTGGCGGCGTTGAGAATCAGATTGGCCGTGCCGTTTTTCACCAGACTGCCGGCGCCACTGACCAGACCGGTCAGCGTCATATCCGCCGTGCCGCCGATGTTCAAGGCACCGGCGAGTGCCACGGCATTGTTCAGGCTGACGGCCGTGTTGGCGTCCAGCGTGGTGTTGGCTGCCGCGTTCAACGTACCGGAACCCAGCGCGGTGTTGCTGCCGACGGTCAGTTTGCCGGTGTTCAGTGCGGTGTTGCCAAAATACGTGTTGGCGCCGTTGAGGGTCAGATCGGCAGCGCCGTTCTTGGTCAGTCCACCGATACCGGCGACTACGCCGCCCAAGGTCAGCGCGTTGCTGCCGCCCAAGGTCAGGGTGCCGCCGAGGTTGACGTTATTGGCCAGCGTCGCGGCGGTGCTGGCATCAAGGGTGGTGCCGTTCGAGGCGTTGAGTGTGCCGGTCCCGAGGGCGGTGCTGGAACCGACAATCAATGAACCGGCATTCAGCGCCGTGGTGCCGGTGTAGGTGTTGTTGCCGTTGAGAGTCAGGCTCGATGCGCCGGTCTTGATCAAGCCGTTGCCGCCGCTGATCACCCCGCCGAGGGTCAGCGCGTTGGCGCCGCCAGCGGTGAGGTTGGCGTTGAGAATCACGTTGTTGTTCAGCGTCACGGCCGAACTGCTGTTGAGCGTGCCCGCACCTTCCACCGACAAGGCGCCGGTGCCCAGTGCGGCGCCGTTACCGACCGTGAGGCTGCCGGCATTCAGCGTGGTGCCGCCGCTGTAGGTGTTGGTGCCGGTCAGGGTTAGATTGGCGGTGCCGTTTTTCACCAGTTGGCTGGCGCCGCTGATTACCCCGCCGAGGGTCAGCGCGTTGCTGCCGCCGATCGCCAGGCTGTTGTTGAGAATGACGGCGTTGTTCAGGGTTACCGCTGCATTGCTGTCGAGGGTAGCCACGCCACCGACGGTGATGTTGCCACTGCCCAGTGCCGCGTTGGCGCCAGCGGTGATCGTACCGGCATTGAGCGCGATGGCACCGAGGAAGGTATTGGTGCCATTGAGTATCAGGTTGGCCGCGCCGTTTTTGGTCAGCCCGCCACTGCCGCTGACAATTCCGCCCAGGGTCAGGTTGGCGCTGCCGCCGACAGTCAGGTTACCGCCGAGGGACACTGCGTTGCTCAGTGCAACCGCGGTGCTGGCGTCGAGGGTGGTGCCTGCCGCCGTGGTCAAGGCACCCGTCCCCAACGCGGTGTTGGAACCGACAATCAGCGTACCTGCGTTGAGCGCGGTACCGCCGGAGAAGGTGTTGTTGCCGCTGAGGCTGAGGTTGGCGGTGCCATTCTTGATCAGGTTACCGGCGCCGCTGACGACGCCGCTCAAGCCCAATGCCTGCGTGCCGCCGAGGGTTAACCCCCCGGTCACTGCGATGGCATTGGCCAAGGTTACCGCCGCCGTCGCATCCAGTGTGGTTCCGGCGGCGGTACTCAGTGCGCCGGTACCCAGCGCGGTATTGCTGCCCACCAAAAGGCTGCCGGCATTGAGCAACGTGTTGCCGCTGTTGCTGTTGTTGCCAGTCAGGGTCAGGCTGGCACTGCCGCTTTTGGTAATGCCGCCGGTGCCGCTCAACACGCCACCGAGTGTCAGGGCATTGCTGCCAAGCACATTGAGCGCGCCAGTCATCGCGATGTTGTTGGCGAGGGTGACGCTGGTGGTGCTGTCCAGGCTGGTGCCGGCGGCGGTATTCAGCGCGCCGCTGCCCAGCGAATTGTTGTTGGTCACCAGCAGGCTGCCGGCGCTCAGGGTGGTGGTGCCGGTGAAACCCGTGTTCGCGCCGCTGACGGTCAGGCTGCCGCTGCCGGTTTTGGTCAGGCCACTGCTGCCGCTGATCAAACCGCCGAGGGTCAGTGCGCCCGTGCCGCCGGCCGTCAAGGTGCCGCCGAGGCTGATGGCGTTGGCCAGGCTGATGGTGCCCGGCGCGCTTAGCGTCGTCGCGCCGGTCACGTTGAGGGTGCCGGTACTGAACGCCTGATTGTTGCTCACCTGCACCGTGCCGCCATTGAGCGTGGTGTTGCCCAGATAGGTGTTGGCGGCACTGAGGTTAAGCTGGCCGGTACCGGCCTTGGTAAAACCGCCGCTGCCGGAAATCACCCCGCTCAGGGTGGTGGCATTAGTGCCTTGCACCGTGACGCCGCCAGCGCCGAGGGAAATCAGGTTGGCGATGTTCAACCCGGCATTGCTGGCCTGCAGAATCCCGCCGTTGGACGTGAGCACGCCGCTGCCGAACGTGGCGTTGTTGTTGAACTGGGCGATACCGCCATTGAGCGTGGTCGCGCCGCTGACCAGTGGCCCCTGCAAGGTCCAGGTGCCGCTGTTGAGGGTCAGGTTGTTGAAGTTGACGTAGGTGGCGCTCGACGCCGTGCCAGCCCCGGTGATACCACCGCCGACGCCGCTGGGGTTTTGCAGGATCAGGCTGTTGGTACCGCCCGCGCCGCCATCGACCGTACCGGTCGGGGCGAATGTCAGGTTGATGCCGATCAGTCCGCCGAGGCCGACGCTGACCTGCACGCCGTCACCGACCTGCACCGAAGAACCGGTCACCGCCGTGAAGGTGTTGGTGCTCGCTGCGCCCATCGACACACCGCCGGTAATCGCACCGGCGTTGGTGAAGGTGTTGCCTGCCGCCGACGTTTCGAACGCGATCCGGCCGTTGATCACACCGGTGCTGCTGTTGGTCATGTTGACCTGCGAGCCGCCGTAGACGCCGACTACCGGGGTATCGGCCAAGGTGATGCCACCCACGGAAAGCCCGGTTGAGGTAATGGTGCCGTTGTTGGTGATGCTGGTGGTGCCGGCTGCGGCATTGTTTACCGCAATGCCGAGACCATCGACGCTGGTCAGATTAAGCCCGAGCAACATGCCCGTACCACGAATAATCCCGCTGGCGTTGTTGAGCACACTGACCGTGCTCGTCGCACCGGTGCCAATGAATGCACCACCGCTCAACACTGAGACCAGGCCGAGCAGCGCCGGGTCGATAGTCCCGGAGTTGTTCAGGGAGATGTTCACCCCGGTCAGGTCCACCACATGGCCGCCGAGGGTCGCGTTCATCTGTGCGCCGCTGTTGACGTTGACCGTCAGGCCGTTGGTGGCACTGGAGAAATTGTTCAGAAACAGCGGCAGCGACGGCACACCGGTACAGGTCACTGTCGATCCTGCCGTGGAGCACGTGGCATAGGCAGGCGTGCTGATCCCGCCGAACAACAGCCCGGCAACGCTCAGATGCACAGCAAGGGAAAGTGGGGAAAAACGCGATACGAGGGCTACTGCAAACCTTGCTTCCACGGGCTACTCCTTGTCGTGGCCAATTTCTTCCTTGAAGGCGTGCAAAGCCGTGCTTATTCCACACGCGACTCAAGACTGCGACGGTCATCACAAAACCGTTGATTGGGGACAAAGCTAGTAGACGCCCCGCGATGGGGCACTGATTAAATGGTGTTAATACTTTAAGACTAGGCCCTTCTAAACCGGGGCTTTCAGCCAATAAACACAAGGCTTTGAACACGCCACAGGCCCCTGTAGGAGCTGCGGCACGCTGCGATCCTTTGATCTTTATCTTTAAAGCAAAATCAAAAGATCGCAGCGTGCCGCAGCTCCTACAGGTGTACTTGGTACGGCTTGTGCAAACGTTTGCGAACCGTCAATCCCGGCATTTTCCCGACAAACCCCTATAGGTCCGCAGAATCCGGGCCTCGATCCGCAAAAAAGGACTTTGAATGCACTCCGCTTCTTCGCTTCGCGCCCCGTTTGCGCGCACGTTTGCTGTTTCCCTGCTACTGACCGGCGTTACCGGACTTCTCAGCCACAACGCTGTGGCGCAACCGGCAACCAAAGAAGAATCCGCCCAGGGCGAAGCCCTCAGCCCCGAAGCCAGCCCGCCGAAAAAAGGTGCGTACCTGTCGGACTGGTACAACCAGGACCTGATGCTGATCGGCAGCAAAGACATCAGCTTCGGCCCGCAACCGGCCGATGACATCTACCTGGAGTACGAGTACTTCGGCCGCAAAGGCCCGTTCGAACTCTACGGCTACATCGACATTCCGAAGATCTTCAACATCGGCAACAGCCACGACAAAGGCGTATGGGATCACGGCTCGCCGGTGTTCATGGAACACGAACCGCGCATCTCCATCGACTACCTCGCCGGCCGCAGTCTGGCCATCGGCCCGTTCAAGGAATGGTATGTAGCGTTCGACTGGATCTACGATCACGGCAGCCGCAAAGAGAATCGCGCCAACACCCTCTACAGCGGTTTTGGCACCGACATCGACACCCATTCGCGGGTCAATCTGTCGGCCAACCTGTACGGTCGCTATCAATGGGAAAACTACGGCGCCAGCAACGAATATTCCTGGGACGGCTATCGCGCGCAGCTGAAGTACATCGTGCCCATCGACAAATTCAGCAACGGCGCGTCGCTGACTTACATCGGTTTTACCAACTTCGATTTCGGCTCGGACATCCACAAGGACAACCCGGCGCGCACCGCCAACGCGACGGTGGCAACCAACGTCTTGCTCTACTCCTTCACCCACTTGCGCTTCACTTTGGTCGGCCGTTACTTCCACAACGGCGGCAACTGGGAAGACGGCAGCGAGCTGAATTTTGGCGATGGCAATTTCCGCGCGCGTTCCAACGGCTGGGGTTACTACGCCGGCGTCGGTTATCAGTTCTGATTCGAGGAGTTTTTCATGCCAGCAATGATGCGTTTGACCCTGGCCGGCGCGGCCCTGCTCTCTTCCACCGCGTGGGCTGCCGAGGCACCGATCCAACCGAAAGTCGTGCTGATCACCATGTTCGCCCCCGAGGCGCAACACTGGATTGATCGCCTGGAACTGAAGCAGGAAATCCGCGTACCGGGCCTGTCCGCCGAGTACCCGAGCATCCGCTGCAACGCGCAGCAGGTGTGCCTGCTGACCACCGGCATGGGCCAGACCAACGCTGCCGCTTCGACATTGGCGTTGGCGCTGTCGCCGAAATTCGACCTGCGTAAAAGCTACTTCCTGATCGCCGGCATTGCCGGGATCAGCCCGAAACACGGGACCATCGGCACCGCCGCGTGGGCGCATTATCTGGTGGAATTCGGCACGCAATGGGAGATCGATTCGCGCGATGCGCCATCAAGCTGGCCGACCGGGTATCTGGGCATCAACACCAAGGGGCCAAACGAAAAACCGCCGCTGGACTACAAGACCGAAGTCTTTGAACTCAACCCGAAGTTGCAGGCCAAGGCCTTCGCCCTGAGCCACAAGGTCGAACTGAGCGAGAGCAAGGAATCGGCAGCGTGGCGCCTGAAATATCCTTCGGCACCGGCCAATCAGCCACCGGTGGTCACTCGCTGCGACACGTTAGCGGGCAACACCTGGTTCTCCGGCACGCGTCTGAGCGAACGGGCCGAGGTCTGGACCCGATTGCTGACCGACAACAAGGGTGAATACTGCACGACGCAGCAGGAAGACAACTCGACCTATGAGGCCCTGCTGCGCGCCAGTCGCGAAGGTCTGGTCGATGTGCAACGCCTGGCCGTGGTGCGCGCCGGCTCCGATTTCGACCGTCCTGAACCGGGCGGCAGTGAAGTGGACAACCTGCTCAAGTACGCCGATCAGGGCGGTTTCGTGCCGGCGCTGGAGAACCTGTATCGCGCGGGCAATCCGCTGGTGCAGGACATCCTGAAAAACTGGTCGGCATGGGAAAACGACGTCCCGCAATCCTGAGCCCAACACAAATCAACTGTAGGAGTGAGCCTGCTCGCGATAGCGGTGTGTCAGTTTAATCATGAGTGACTGACACACCGCTATCGCGAGCAGGCTCACTCCTACAGGGGTTTTGCGGAGGGTCAGGGGATGAGGATGACCTTGTCACCGCTGCCCTGATTCACATCGGCGTAGCGCGCAAGCCCCTCAGCCAACGGTGCCTCGACCAACCCTTGCGGCAACGGCAACAACCCTTCATCAAAGAACCGCCCGAACTGCTCGAGCATCGCCGCACAGGCTTCAACGCCATACAACAATGAATTGATCCCGACCACCGAACCGCCCTTGCGATACAAGGCCAGTGCCGGCAATTGCACATGCCCGTCCACCGGTGCCGCGATGATCGCGATCCGGCCGAAAGTGGCCAATGCCGCCACCGACGCCGGCAACCAGAAACCGGTGGTGTCGAAGATCACATCGGCACCGCCGCGATACACCGCGTTGACCTGCGCGCCGAGGTCTTCGGGCTTATCCAGTTGAATCGTCTGATAACCCTGCGCTTGCAGCTCCGCCACCTGCTCAGGGCGCCGCGCCGCTGCCAGCAACTGCGCGCCACGCACCTTCGCCAGCGCCAATGCTGCGGTGGCCACCGCTCCGCCGCCGATCACCAGCAAACGTGTGTCGGCCGTCACCAGACTGCGTTCCAGCGCATCCCACGCCGTGGTGTACGGCACGCCGAGGCTGGCGGCCTGGGTGAAACTCAGGTGCGACGGTTTGTGCGCCACGCCGTTGGCTGGCAGTTTGACGAATTGCGCATGAGTACCGTCGGCGAAAAAGCCCAGCTCACGGCCGGTGCCCCAGACTTCCTGACCGATCAACGCTTGCGGACCTTCGACGACGACACCCGCAAAATCGCGACCGGGAATCCGTGGCAGCGTGGTGTAGGGAAAACGTCCAAGCACGTTCTTCACGTCGCTGGGGTTCAGGCCGGCAGCCTTGATCTGCACAAGTACTTCGTTCGCGCCTGGAACGGGAGTCGCCACGTCAACGAAGCGCAGGGAAGACAGGTCGCCGGTTTTATCGAATTGCAGTGCTTTCATGGGGACATCCACCGAAGGAAAAGAGGAAATTCAGGACAACCAACCCGCAACCAGCTGTCGGCCCATCGGCCACAACTGCTCGCCGGCCAACATGCCGAGCAAACCGACCAGCGCGATGGCCGGTGGCGCCGGAGAACGGAAGTCGAGCGCGCCATACAACAGGCCGACGCCGAGGCCGATGGCCAGTGAAATCAGGTAGTTCATGGGAGAACTCCGCCGCGTGGGAATGGGCAGAGTCTAGGGAAAGCCTGCAAACGGTACCGGCCAAGGACTTCTGATTTTCGGCCAAACCTCAGGTAATGCATTCCCCTGTAGGAGCTGCCGAAGGCTGCGATCTTTTGATCTTGTCTTGCAAAAACAAAGTCAAAAGATCGCAGCCTTCGGCAGCTCCTACGGGGTTTGCGTTCAGGCAGTGGTGAATTGCGAGGGGGCGACACCCAGCTCCCGGCGAAACATGTCGCTGAAGCTGCTGGGCGAATAGCCGAGTTCGCGGGCGATCACACTCACCGCCACGCCCTGAATCAACTCCGCCACCGCCGTCGCCAGTTGCACCTGCCGCCGCCACTCGGCGAAGCCCATACCGAGGCTGTCTTTGAACAACCGCGCCAGGGTGCGCACGCTGGCTCCGGCATTTTCCGCATGCTGCTCGAACGAAATCTCCAGCGACGGCGCCGCCATCACTGCCTGGCACACGTTCATCAGACGCCGGTCGGAGTCATCCGGCAGCGGGATCTTCAGCTGCGAACGCCTTGCGCGTTTGAGCTCCAGCAACGCCAACCCGACCAGCGCCTCGTAGTAAGCCGGTTCCCCACTGTCGCCCTGCTCCACCAGCCCGACAATCAACTCGCGCAGCAACCCACCGACTTCGATCACCTGCACCGTCTGATCCAGCGTCGCCGCCAGTGCCGGGCGCAGGTAGATATTGCGCATCTGCAAATCCGACACCACCCGAATCCCGTGCGGCACACCCGGCGGCAACCACACCGCCCGCTGCGGCGGCACCACCAGCGCTTCGTGCGGCGTCTCGACCCACATCACCCCGCTCATCGCATACAGCAACTGCCCCCAGACATGCTCGTGCGGCTCGATAAACAACCCACGCGGGTAGGTGCGCGCCAGCGGTTGCACGGGCACATCGGTATCACTCAGATCAGGGGGTGCGGCAAGGGCCATGGCGAGCAATCATTGGGCTTGGCGGAAGCGCCATGGTAACCAGTGCGCCGTTTCGTCGCCAACGGTAGAAACCGTCGGACAATCCGAGTGAATTTTCCACGCCCACCGCGATCCCTCTATTACCACAGGGAGGAATACGGGCTTTATGAACAACGCAAAACTCTATGTCATCGAATACACCCTTCACGGCACGCCCAAGTCCTTCATTATCCGCTCGGACAAAATGGACAACGCCGAGGCGTGGCACTGGGCGAGCTGCGATGCCGGCGTCGGCCGCATCCCGCGCTTCGGCCGTGAAAAAGTGCAGAAGACCAGCAAACCGATGGCGGAAAAATTCGGCGTGGAAAACGTCGTGTGGCGACCGACCAGCTAAGCTCGGCTGGCGATCGGCATCATTCGGGGGAATGCACCATGAGCAACATCATCAGCCCGGCGCACCTGGACTACGGCCTCGATACGCTGTTTGGGCGGATCACCAAAAGCGCGGACTGCCGCGTTGGCCTGGAGGCGGTCAAAGATGACCCGTTTCGCTTTGCCCTGCGCGTGCCGGCACCGCTGCCGGAAGGCCTCGATCAGGCGAAAACCGTGGTGGTCAGGGTTGACGGGCGAAGGCTGCAAGGTACGGTGCGGCATGCGGAGCGGCTGGATGATGAGAGCCTGAAACTGGAAGTGGAGCCTGATTAGGCTCCACTGTTTTTATGCGTCGCTTGTCATCCGTGGGCGCACTTACAGCCCTTGGTTGCACATTCCTCGCCACTCTTGTGGTGGTGAGCGCAGGCTTCACAGCAATAGTGTTTGCCGTGCACGGCGTAAGCATGTTCGCCTTCCTTGATCGTGCACTTGCATCCGGGGCAATCGCATTTTCTATCAGGCATGGGACAGACTCCTTGGGTGGTGGTTGTCTGGGGCTTGAAGGGCAAGCCTTAAGAACCAGTGTAGGAGCTGGCGCAGATCTTTTGATTTTGTTTGGGGTTGGGGTTTGGGTTTGGGGGGCATATCCGTTGCTGCGGGTGTTGCCGCTGGCGGTTTCGCTCTTACAGCGACTCACTTTTCCAAACGCCGAAAAGTAAGCAAAAGGCTTTGCCCCTGGCGTACGGCACTTCGCTGAGGCTCAGTGTCCCCTCGCTACGGTGTCCATCCGGGGGCATCGCCTACGGTTTGCTTCGCTGCACCTCCTCTCGATGTGTTCGACTTCGTCGAACGGTGCTGCGCGCCTACCCCCGGATGAACACCTCCGCTCGGCCTGCCGATGGGGCAAAAGATCAAAAGCCAAAGCAAGATCAAGAGCCAGATCAAGAGCCCCTCACCCTAGCCCTCTCCCCGAGGGAGAGGGGACTGACCGAGGTGTTTGGGCGGGCGACGCCGACGTGAAATACCGAGTCGAACTCAGGTTTTGAAAATCCCGAAAATCGGCTCCCTCTCCTTGGGGAGAGGGCTGGGGTGAGGGGCAAATCCACCACAAAACCAAAGCCGACCACGCTGTGCTCCTCACCACTCAACAGGATGAGCGTTAGCTCGGCTGAGCTCTTGATCTGTAAGGCGACGTCGGAAGGCTGAGCGGAGGGATTGATCCGGGCGTGGGAGCGCAGCGACCGTTTGGCGCAGCCAAACACAGCGAGAGGAGGTGCAGCGAAGCAAACCGTAGGCGCTGCGCCCGGATCGATCCCGCAGCGAAGGAACCCCGAGCCCCAGCGAGCGGGCCGCACGCAGGAGCATGAACGGGACAACCACATAGGTAACAGTTAAGTTCAGGCACATGGGTAACACCTGATCACTTATTTTTGATTACTTTGAGCGTCAGATAACCATCCTTAGCGTCTCGTTCATCAACACGTCCCAGTAGAACAGGCCCAAAGATGATGTCCCAAACACCCTCGCTGATGCTCTCCAATCCGACTATCTGATGTTTCAGGACATAGCCCACATAGATTCTGAGCCTTCCTTTGTTCACTACGCCGTTGGAGTCCGTTCGGTATGCCTCAACATGGCTGGGGTATTTCATCTCCGGCAACTTTCTCGGAAATACCCGTGAAGAGCTGATGTAGCAAGAGGCCGGGGTTTTCTGCCCCAATGCCTCATGAAAACGCTCATGATTATAGTGCTGCATGAACAGATCAAAATGCTTCTGCTGAGCTCCCCACTCAATTTCCGGCGGTCTTGGCAATGTACTTTTAAGCGTGCGGTGCATGCGTTCATGCCGTCCGTTTTGCTCAGGTCGCCCAGGTTGAGTCCGCTCATGAATGATGCCTAGACGAGCCCACCAAATGGATAATTGTGATAACCCCGCACGCCCGCCGCTGGCAAAAGGGACACCGTTATCAGTGCGGATCCGCTCAGGCATCCCATACGTCTTAAATAACCGTTCGAAGGTGGCTTTGGCGTCCTTGAAAGTCGTGCTCGGCATACTTTCACAAGCCAGTAAAAATCGACTGGCGTGATCCATTACCGTCAACGGGTAACACCAGACACCGTCTCCTGTCAGGTATTGGCCTTTGTAATCAGCGCTCCAGAGCTGATTAGGAAGGTCGGCTTTCTGGAGTGGTTTTGGATAGACAGCGACACGCTGACGCAACCGTCGAGACACCACTAGCCCCGCTTTTTTAAGCACGTTGTAGATCGTGGTTTTGGAGGGCGGCGGCTGATCTGGAAACCGCTCTTGCAGGGCTGTCTGGATCTTTTTCGGGCCCGGCGTGGTTTGACCTTGGCGCCGCAGCTCAAGAATGGCTTCTTTGACCGCAAACGGCACAGCCTGTGCTTGAGAATGACGCTTGCGACTGCACTCCGCCAAGCCATTGATGCTGTCCGCGTTGTAGCGGGCCACCCACTTGTAGCCAGTCTTGCGACTGATGCTGTGAGCCGCACAGAGTTGACTGAAGTTGAGCCGACCGGACAGATAGTCGGCGATGAACATCACTTTAAGGTCCATAGGTTTCAGCTCTCGCCACGGCATGGTCAGATCCTCGGAATCGACCAGTGCCAGTTAAAAACTGTTACCTATGTGCTTGAACTGTTTTGTTACCTATGTGGGTGAGTCATACCAGCAAGCCTTTTTGGTTACTTTTTCGGCGTCTGGAAAAAGTGACCCGCCGTAAGGGCGGAACCCTAAGCCGCCGTCACCGCAGCAACGGATATGCCCCCAAACCCAAATCAATCAGCGGCACGCGAACTCCTATACATAAACACCAAAGCCACCCCCAAACACACCATCGCCAAAATCCGACTCGAAGAAAGCTCAATCGCCGGATTCCCCAACCAGCCAAAATTATCAATCAACATCCCCATCCCCAACTGCCCGACAATCACCGCCACCGTCGCCACAGCCGTCCCCACCACCGGCACCGCCCCCACCATCACCATCATGTACACCACCCCAAACAACGCCCCCGTCAACTGCCACTTCGGCACATCCAACAGGCTCACCGCCTGCGCCGGCTCAAAAAACAAAATCAACAACCCGGTCGTCACCGCGCCCACAACAAACGTCAGCAAACTACTGCGCAACACCCCAACGGTCTCACCCAAACGCCCATTGATCGCCGCCTGCACACTCAATACCGCACCGGCCAACACCACCACCGCCAACAAAATAACCAGACCCATCACTCACCCCCGCGCAATCAAAACCAAAGCCACCACAATCAACCCCAACGCCAGCCATCGCTCGGCATTGACCTTCTTGCGCGTCGCGCCGAACCAGCCGAAATGGTCGATCAACACACTCTTGCCCACCTGCCCGGACAGAATCGCGATCATCGTCATGGCAATCCCGATATGCGGCGTCGCCAAGGTCAGCACCACCACATACATCGGCCCCAGAAACCCACCGATCAACTGCCAACGCGGCAGATCAGTCAGTGCCGGGCCTTTTTGCGGGCCAGCGAACAACAACAGCAAAAACAGAATCGCCGAGCCCACCCCAAAGATGCTCAAGGTCGCCCACAGATGCCCGACCTGTACGCCCAACGGCCCAAGCAACCCCGCCTCCACCGACAGCCCCATGCCCGCCAGAATCACCAGCGGCAGCAATAACAAGCGCAATCCCGATTTCGTCGCCGGTGCGCTAACGCTCACCTCATCCAACGCCTGCATAAACAACCTTCCACTCAAGTAAACGATGGCGCGGATTATCGGCTGGCGAAGCTGTGCGATAAATGGGAGCATCCGGACAACACTTTTGCGCAACTCGCACAGCAGGATGACCCCATGCTCGGGCTCAACGAACTCGGATTCAAGGCACTCAGGCTGTTTGTGGCCGTTCTCGATCACGGCAGTTTTTCCGAAGTCGCCCGCCGCGAAGGCGTGGCGCCGTCGTCGATATCCCGGCAGATTCAATTGATGGAGCAGGCACTGAACCAGCAATTGCTCTATCGCCACACCCGCGCCGTGACGCCAACCGAAGCCGGGCGCATGCTCGGTCACCATGCGCGGCTGGTACTGGTGCAACTGGAAGAAGCCGAACAGGCGCTGCAGGAACAGCAAAGCGAACCCACGGGTCTGGTGCGCATCAACGCCCCGGTGGTGTTCGGCCAGCGGCATCTGACGCCATGGCTGGGCAAGTTGTGCGCGCGCTATCCAAAGCTGCAACTGGATATTCAACAGACTGACCATTACATCGACCCCTTGCAGGAAGGCGCCGATCTGCTGTTCCGCATCGGCCCGCTGCATGATTCGAGCATGCAGGCACGGATTCTCGCGCCGCATCGCTTTCAGGTCGCGGCCAGTCCGGCGTATCTCAAGCGCCACGGCACACCGCTAAAGCCTGAGGATCTGGCGCAGCACCAATGCCTCGCCTACAAAGGCGCGGCCGGCCAGCAGCGCTGGTTTTTCCGCCGCGAGGGCGAAGACTGGACGCCGTACTCGGTGAAAGGCCCGATCACCGGCAACCACGCCGACACGCTCACCCAAGCCGCCGAGCAAGGCCTGGGGCTGGTGATGTTTCCGTCGTGGCTGATTGGTGAAGCGGTGCGCGACGGCACGTTGGTGCCGGTGCTGGGCGAATATCAGGTGTCGAACAGCCTGGAGCCGCAGCAGATTGCGGTGTTGTGGCCGGGGAGCCGGCGGTTGTCGGTGAAGGTGCGTACGGTGATTGATTTCTTTGTCGAATGCTTCGGTGAAGTGCCCTACTGGGACAGACCTTGAGGGACGAAGATCAAGAGCCCCTCACCCTGGCCCTCTCCCGGAGGGAGAGGGGACTGATTGGGGGATGCTATGGAACTGCGCCGACCTGAAACAGCTTTACCGAATCCATAATCGACTGAATCTATCAGGTCGACGGATGACGCGAGACACCTCGGTCAGTCCCCTCTCCCTCTGGGAGAGGGCTAGGGTGAGGGGCTTTTCAAGCGGTCAGATCCGGAACTGACCGACCAGTTTGCCCAAGCGCTGCCCCAGCTCCGCCAGACTGCGCGACGTCTGCGCGCCCAACTGCGTTTCATCAGCCACGCTGTCCACCGCCACCGCAATCTGATGCACGCTGCGGTTGATCTCCTCCGCCACCGCCGTCTGCTCTTCCGCCGCACTGGCAATCTGCGCGTTCATCGAGTTGATCGTCGCGATCAGCTCGGCCATGGCATCCAGCGAAGCCCCGGCCTGATTAGCCTGCTGTGAAGTGCCGTCACCCGCTTCGCTGGAACGGCGCATCGCCTCGACCGCCGACTGCGTACCCGCCTGCAAGCGATCGATCATCCCCTGAATTTCCTGGGTGCTGATCTGCGTGCGACTGGCCAGTGCCCGCACCTCATCCGCCACCACGGCAAAGCCACGTCCGGCCTCACCGGCCCGCGCCGCTTCAATCGCCGCGTTCAATGCCAACAGATTGGTCTGCTCGGCAATCGAACGAATCACCCCGAGCACACCGACAATCGACGTCACGTCCTGCTGCAGACTGTCGAGCGACACGCCGCTGCTGCGAATATCATCCACCAACGCATGAATCTGCTTGATGCTGCCGGCCACCACACGCTTGGCGCTCTGGCCTTCTTCATCGGTCTGCTGGGCGGCGACGGCGGCGTTCTGTGCGCTCTTTGCGACTTCCTGTGCAGCGGCAGACATCTCGTTGATCGCCGTGGCGACCTGATCGGTCTCGTGGCGCTGACGCTCCATTGCCTGATCGGAGCGCTGGGCCTGATCGGACACTTGCGTCACCAGCCCGGTCAATTGCGTGGTCATCTCGGTGATCTGCCGCACCAGACCATGGATCTTGTCGACGAAGCGGTTGAACGAGCCGGCCAGTTCGCCGAGTTCGTCCTGGCTGGTGATGTTCAGGCGCCGGGTCAGATCGCCCTCGCCCGCCGCGATGTCATCGAGGTTGGCTTTCATCAGGGTCAACGGACGCAGAATGGTGTTGGCCAGCAACATCCCCGCCGCCGCGATCACCAACAGCACCACCACCGCCACGCCGACGATGCTCAGCACCACGCCTTGCATACGCTCCTGCACTTGCGCTTCAACCAGCGCCACCTGCGCTTCGATGCCGTCGAGGTTGACCGAGGTACCAACGGCCATGTCCCACTTCGCCAGGTATTCGGTGTAACCGAGTTTCGGCACCAGCACCTGCGCGTTGCCCGGCAGCGGCGAGCTGTATTGCAAATAGTGCGTGCCGTCCTTCGCCACACTCACCAGGCCGCGGTTGACGTAAACGCCGTTCGGGTCGCGGTTGTCCTTGAAGCTTTTGCCCACGCCTTCGGGGTCGTTGGCCTTGAACAGGCGTACGGTCTCGGAGTCGTAGCCGAAGAAGTAGCCGTCCTTGCCGTAGCGAATGCCGGAGAGCAGTTTGATCGCCTGTGCGCGTGCCTCGTTATCACCCGACGCGGCCGCGTCGTACAGCGGTTTGATCGTGGTCATGGCCACGGCGACGTAACTTTGCAGGGTGGCTTTGGCGTCGCCGAGCAGGCGTTCGCGGGTCTGTTCGACCTCTTTGTGCGCCTGTTCCTGGAGGATGAACAGCGTGGTCAGGCTGATGACCAGCGCAAAGAGCAACACCGGGAGAACGGCGAGGGACAGGACTTTAGCCTTGAGGCTCAGGCGCATTGTGGGGGCTCACTCTTTTGGTTTTATTGGCGTGGTTAAAGGCTTTAACGGCACGCAAAAGCAAAAGTTGAACCCGCAAAAAAAGATCGCAGCCTTCGGCAGCTCCTACATCGAGCTCTGTAGGAGCTGCCGAAGGCTGCGATCCTTTGATCTTGATCGTTCCTACGCTCTGCGTGGGAATGCAGCTCCGGACGCTCCGCGTCCAACGGCGTGACGCAGAGCGTCACGAGAGGCATTCCCACGCAGAGCATGGGAACGATCATAGAACGGAGTCAGAGAACCATCGCGGCCACCCAGCCGAATGCCAGCAACGGCAAGTTGTAGTGCAGGAACGTCGGCACCACGGTGTCCCAGATGTGGTGATGCTGGCCGTCAACGTTCAGACCCGAGGTCGGCCCCAGCGTCGAGTCCGATGCCGGCGAACCGGTGTCGCCCAACGCCCCGGCGGTGCCGACGATGCACACGATGGCCATCGGGCTGAAGCCCAGTTGCACGCACAACGGCACGAAAATCGCCGCCAGAATCGGCACGGTCGAGAAGGAAGAGCCAATACCGATGGTCACCATCAAACCCACCAGCAACATCAACAGCGCACCAATGGCCTGACTGTGATCAATCCACGCTGCCGCACTTTCAACCAGCGAGCGTACCTCGCCGGTAGCTTTCAGCACTTCGGCGAACCCTGAGGCCGAGATCATGATGAAGCCGATCATCGCCATCATCTTCATGCCTTCGGTGAACAGGTCGTCGGTTTCACGCCACTTCACAATGCCCGATGCCGAGAAGATCAGAAAACCGGCCAGCGCGCCGATAATCATCGAGTCCAGCAGCAGTTGAATGATGAACGCGGCCGCAATGGCCAGGCCGGCGATACCGATGGTTTTCGGGTTGTAGGCAACGCTGACCTGCTCGACCTGTTCAATTTTCTCCAGGTCGTACACGCGCTTCTTGCGATAGCTGAAGAACACCGCCATCAGCAGACCAAAGACCATGCCCAGCGCCGGAATGGCCATGGCGTGCATGACATTGATCTGGCTGATGTCGACGCCGGCCTTGCTGACGTTGGCCAGCAGGATCTGGTTGAGAAAGATATTGCCGAAGCCGACCGGGAACACCATGTACGGGGTGATCAGGCCGAAGGTCATGACGCAGGCGATCAGGCGGCGATCGAGTTGCAGCTTGGTCAGTACATATAAAAGGGGCGGCACCAGCAGCGGAATGAACGCGATGTGGATCGGCAGAATATTCTGCGAGGCGATCGCCACTACCCACAACAGGCCGATCAGCAGCCATTTGACGCTGCCACCGCCGCTCGAATGCTGCCGGTCAACCATGGCCAGCGCCTTGTCGGCCAGCGCATGGGCCAGGCCAGACTTGGCAATCGCCACGGCGAAAGCGCCGAGCAACGCGTAGGACAACGCCACCGTTGCGCCGCCGCCCAGGCCGCTGTTGAACGCCTTGAGCGTGGCGTCGATGCCCAGGCCACCGGTCAGACCGCCGACCAGCGCGCCGACGATCAGAGCGATCACCACGTGCACGCGGGACAGGCTGAGCACCAGCATGACGCCGACCGCCGCTATGACTGCATTCATTTCATTACCTCAAAAAACACTGCGGTGGAAAACCGGCCGCCAGACAGGATGAGTCCGCCAACGGTTCACCGGCGGATTTGCAAAGAGGGTCTTATTAGAAGGGCGCGCACTGTGAATGAAGCAGCGGCAAGCTGCAAGTCACAAGCGGCAAGCTTTTGCGTTTTTTCACTTGCAGCTTGCGGCTGGAAGCTCAAGAAAGCTGCTCTTGGGCCGTTAAAGTGCAAAGTCTCAGATATTTATCGAATAAGGACGTCTCCATGTCGCTCAGACAACTTTCCATCCAATGGAAAATCACCCTGCTCGCCGGCCTCTGCCTGGCCGGTATCGTGACCCTGTTGGTGGGTCTTTCGCTGTATCGCATGGAGCACAGTTCTGAACTGGTGAAAGCTTCCAGTATGGAAATGCTCACCGAGTCGGCGCAGGCGCGCATCGAGTCGCAAGGTGAAGTGCAGGCCGCCGGCATTCGCCAGCAATTCATGGACGCCTATCAGTACGGCCACGGCTTTTCGCGGCAGGTGCTGTTCCTGCGCGAACAGGCCGAGAAGCGCTTCCTCGATGCCTTCGACCTGCGCGAAGACATGACCCGTCAGGTCAAATCGGCGCTGCAAGCCAAC
This sequence comes from Pseudomonas sp. A34-9, assembly GCF_029543085.1. NCBI lineage: Bacteria > Pseudomonadati > Pseudomonadota > Gammaproteobacteria > Pseudomonadales > Pseudomonadaceae > Pseudomonas > Pseudomonas sp. A34-9. The sequence goes on from NZ_CP119967.1 coordinate 4,333,794, forward strand.
CCGGATCTGCTCGGCCTGTCGCTGGTGTTTGAAGCCAACGCACTGGACGGCAAAGACGAACTGTTTGCAGGGCAAGCTGAACTCGGCAGCAATGACAAGGGCCGTTTCGCCCTGTACTGGTCGCAACCGACCCCGGGCAAAGTCACCTCGATGGCCCTGCCGGAAAGCGACATGGCCGACACCAGCACCGGCCCCAGCGGCCAGGCCGCCAACGCCTGGTTCACTTGCCCTCGCGCTACGCTCAAGCCGTGCGTGATCGAACCGTACTTCTATGTGATCGACGGGCAAAACGTGCTGATGACCAGCATCGTCTTTCCGCTGATGGTCAACGGTAAAGTCATCGCTTCGCTGTCGGTCGACATCAACCTCAACAGCCTGCAAGCGATCAGTCAGGGCGCCAGCAAAAAGCTCTACGACGGCCAGACCGCCGTGAGCATCATCAGCCCCGCCGGTTTGCTCGCCGGCTACAGCCCGGACGCCGGCAAACTCAGCCAGCGTCTGGATGCCGTGGACAAAATCAGCGGCGCCGAACTGCTGAGCAAACTCGCGTCCACCAGCAGTGTGAGCAGCCTGCACAGCAACGGCCAGCTGAAGGTGCTGTCGCCGTTCCAGCCGATTCCCGGCGGCCCGGCGTGGGGCGTGTTGCTGGATGTGCCAGAGAAAGTGCTGGTCAGCCGCGCTGAAGCCCTCAAGCAACAACTGGACGCGAGCAATACCTCCGGCACCTTGATCGAATTGAGTCTGGGCGTACTCGCCGCGTTGATCGGCCTGCTGCTGGTGTGGCTGATGGCGCGCAGCGTGACCAAACCGATCCTCGGCGTGGCGCACATGCTTGAAGACATCGCCAGCGGCGAAGGTGATCTGACCCGCCGCCTGGCCTACGACAAGCAGGACGAACTCGGGCAACTGGCCGGCTGGTTCAACCGTTTCCTCGACAAGTTGCAGCCGATCATCGCCGAGGTGAAACGCTCGGTGCAGGACGCGCGCAACACCGCCGACCAGTCTTCGGCCATCGCCACGCAAACCAGCGCTGGTATGGAGCAGCAATACCGCCAGGTCGATCAGGTCGCCACCGCGTCCCACGAAATGAGCGCCACCGCGCAAGACGTCGCGCGCAGCGCCGCGCAGGCTGCCGAGGCCGCCAAGGATGCCGATCGCGCCACCCGTCAGGGCCTGACCGTGATCGACCGCACCACCGCGAGCATCGACACCCTCGCCGCCGACATGAGCGCAGCGATGGTGCAAGTTGAAGGCCTGTCCGCCAACAGCGAGAAGATCGGCGCCGTGCTGGAAACCATCCGCGCGATTGCCGAGCAGACTAACTTGCTGGCGCTCAACGCCGCGATCGAAGCGGCGCGTGCCGGCGAGGCGGGACGTGGTTTTGCCGTGGTCGCCGACGAAGTCCGCAACCTCGCCCGCCGCACGCAAGAGTCGGTGGAAGAAACCCGTCAGGTCATCGAGCAGTTGCAAAGCGGCACCCAGGACGTGGTCGGTTCGATGAGCAACAGCCATCGTCAGGCCCAGGGCAGTGTCGAACAGGTTGGTCAGGCCGTGACCGCGCTGCGCCAGATCGGCGATGCGGTGACGGTGATCAGCGACATGAACCTGCAGATTGCCAGTGCCGCTGAAGAGCAAAGTGCGGTGGCGGAAGAGATCAATAACAACGTGGCGACGATTCGCGATGTGACCGAGTCGTTGTCCGTGCAGGCGAACGAGTCGGCGCGGGTGAGTCAGTCGCTCAATAGTCTGGCGAATCAGCAGCAGAGTTTGATGGATCAGTTTCGCGTCTGATTTGAAAGTTGCGGGGTGTCCGTGAGATTCCCCCCTCACCCCAGCCCTCTCCCCCCAAGGGGGGCGAGGGGGAAAGGGAGCCGATCTGCATGTCATTCAAAACCTGAGCCCGGCTCGATAACTCAGATCACGGGAAGCTTTCAAAGCCTGAGTTCGACCCGGTATTACAGGTCACAGGATGGCTTTCAAAACCTGAGCTCGACTCGATATTGCAAGTCGGTGTAGCTCGAGCAAACACCTCGGTCGGTCCCCTCTCCCTCTGGGCGGTCCGACGTTTCGGGAGGGTTAGGGTGAGGGGCCTTTAGAGGTTCACCGCCGAGGCAACTCGATCACCACTTTCAACCCGCCCCACTCACTCTCGCCCAACACCAGCAATCCGCCCCACGTCTCGACGATGTCGCGCACAATCCCCAATCCCAAGCCATGCCCGTGAGTCTGCTCATCCAGCCGCGTGCCCCGGCTGAACACCTCGACGCGCTGTTCTTCGGGAATCCCTGGCCCATCATCTTCCACGCTGAGGGCAAAACCATCCGTACGCTCGATCACACTCAAGCGCACTTCGGCATCCGCCCATTTGCAGGCGTTGTCCAGCAAGTTGCCGAGCAATTCGAGCAAGTCCTCACGATCCCACGGCAGTTGCAACCCTGCCGGCGCGACATAACTCAACGCCAGATGCTCGCCGTGGATCATGTTCAACGTCGCCAACAACCCCGGCAGCTCCGCATCGCAATCAAACAGCGCACCTGGCAACGCATCACCGGACAGCCGCGCACGGTTCAACTCGCGATTAAGCCGTTGCTGCACCTGCTCCAGTTGTTCCTTGAGGACCTTGCGCAACTCGGGATGCGCATCGAGTTTTTCGCTGGACGCCAGGCTCAACAACACCGCCAACGGCGTTTTCAACGCATGCCCGAGATTACCCAAGGCATTGCGTGAACGCTTGAGGCTGTCTTCGGTGTGGGCAAGCAAATGGTTGATCTGCGCCACCAGCGGTTCCAGTTCCACCGGCACCTGTTCATCGAGTTGTGAACGCTGGCCCTGCTGCAATTGCGCAATCTGTTCGCGGGCCTTTTCCAGTGGTTTCAAGGCGCGACGCACGGTCAGCCGTTGCAGCAGCAGAATCAACAACAACGCCGCCAGCCCCATGCCCAGCCCGATCTGGCGCATGCGCTGAAAGCTCTGGCGCACCGGCGTGTAATCCTGCGCGACGCTGATCGAAATCGATTGACCCAGGCGTCGGTAGTCCGAGCGCAGCACCAGCAATTGCTGACCGTCCGGCCCCAACTGCAGATTGCTGTGCAGACCGGGATGGTCGAGCAGCGGCAGATCCTGATCCCACAACGATCGCGAGCGCCAATGGCTGTCGGCAAAGTCGATCCGGAAGTAATGCCCGGAAAACGGTCGCTGATAGGCCGGCGACAGATGCCGCTCATCCAGTTGCAGGCCTTGCGGGCCGCGCACCAATGCCACCAGCAGACTTTCACTGTCGTTGCGCAGACCGGCTTCGAGGTAGCGCTGCAAACCCACTTCGAACAACCACAGGCTGGTTTGCGCCACCACCACGCCAACGATCACCATCACGCTGATCAAACCCAAGCTCAAGCGGCGCTGGATCGACCTCACGAAGCTTGCCCGCCGAACAGGTAACCCTGACCGCGACGGGTTTCGATCACGCTTTTGCCGAGCTTGCGGCGCAGGTGATTGACGTGCACTTCAAGGACGTTGGAGTCACGCTCGGTTTCGCCGTCGTAGAGGTGTTCGGCGAGGTGGCTTTTGGAAAGGATTTGCTCAGGGTGCAGCATGAAATAGCGCAGCAGACGAAATTCGGCGGCGGTCAGTTGAATGTCGGCGCCATCACGCACCACGCACTGACGGCCTTCGTCCAGGTGCAGACCGGCAGCCTGCAAAGTCGGCTGATTGGCCTGGCCTTTGGAGCGGCGCAGCAGCGATTGAATTCGCAGTTGCAGCTCTTCAGGGTGGAACGGTTTGGTCAGGTAATCGTCGGCGCCGGCCTTCAGGCCTTCGATGCGCTCGGCCCAGGAATCGCGCGCCGTGAGGATCAACACCGGAATCGCCAGACCACCGGCGCGCCACTGCGCCAGCACTTCAAGCCCCGGCACACCCGGCAGGCCGAGGTCGAGAATGATCAGGTCATAGGGTTCGCTGCTGCCCTGATACAGCGCATCGCGGCCGTCCGCCAGCCAATCGACTGCATAGCCCTGGCGCTGCAGGCCGGCGAGCAATTCGTCGGCCAGCGGTACGTGGTCTTCCACCAATAGCAAACGCATCGATCAATCTTCCTTGTCTTTCACCAGTTCACCGGTATCGGCCTTCAAGTGCAGCTCGCGGGCGACACCTTCGACAGTCAGCAGCTCGACTTCATAAATGTAGACGTCGTGTTTTTCTTCCAGCTCGACTTCCAGCAGTTTCGCCCCGGGATAGCGGTCCATCGCCTGCTGCAGCACTTGCTCCAGCGGCAGGATCACGCCCTGCTTGCGCAGATTAAGGGCTTCGTCCGGACCGAGGTCCCGAGCCATGGCCGTCGAGCAACACATCACCAGCGCCAACGCCGTGCGGCGGGTGGCGCGAACATTAACCTTCATTACGTATCCTGATGATCCTTGAGAACCTGCCCAGTCACTGCGTCTAATTCCAGATCCCACTCCAGCCCCTGCGGATCACGCATTTCGATCTGGTAGATGTACTTGCCGTACTGCTCTTCCAGCTCGGTGTCGGTGATCGTCGAACCCGGATGTTTGGCCAACGCAGTGGCGTTGAGCTTCTCGAAGGAGACGATAGTACCAGCGTCGCGCAGGCGCAGTGCTTCGTCAGGGCCGAGATCGCGGGCGTGGGCGAGGCTGGCAGTGAAGCCGATGATCGCGGCAATGGACAGGGCAGTCAGGGTTTTCATGGTGTCTCCGTATTTTTATGTGTTGCTTACGGTGGGCACCTTAGCGGGATGAACTTAACTGAAACTGAATGGCCATCATTGCTCTCAGTCAACACACATCCCCTGTAGGAGCTGCCGAAGGCTGCGATCTTTTGATCTTGTCTTTTAAAAACAAAATTAAAAGATCGCAGCCTCCGGCAGCTCCTACAGGATTTTGCAACATGTGCCTATAATCCTTCGCTTGCTAACGATCGAGACCGGTATGACCGCCATCCACATCAAATTCCCCGCCCTCACCCTCAAGGCCGGCCCACGGGCCATGGCGCGCATTCGTGCCCAGGGCCTGAACGCCGCCGACGTCGGCACCCTGCCAGGCGCCGCCGGTGGACCGAAGGCGTTGGGCATTCAGGGACTGGATCTGGCGCTGTTCGGTGAATGGCTGCCGAGTGCGCCGCGCGAGCGTTCGCTGATCGGCGCCTCGGTCGGTTCCTGGCGCTTCGCCAGTGCCTGCCTGCCCGACGCCGCCGAAGGCATCCGGCGCCTCGGTCATCTGTACGCCGAGCAGAACTTCAACAAAGGCGTGACCATGGCCGAGATCAGTCAGAGCTCGCAGCGCATGCTCAACGACCTGCTCGACGGCCGCGACGCGAGCATCCTCGACAACGTCCATTACCGCTTGAACATCATGGTGGTGAAAAGTCAGGGGCGTCTGGCCGATGACCATCGCGGGCGACTGGGTCTGGCACTGGGCTCGGTCATCGCCGACAACTTGCGCGGCCGCGCGCGGCTGTCGCGGCACTTCGAACGCCTGATCATCCACGACCCGCGCCTCGCGCCGCCGGTCAATGCCCTGAACGATTTCCCGTCGCGCTTCGTCGCCCTGAATGTCGGCAACCTGCGCCAGGCCCTGCTCGCCTCGGGCTCGATCCCGATGGTCATGGAAGGCGTGCGCGACCTGCCGGGCGCCGGTGCCGGCACGTTCCGCGACGGTGGTCTGCTCGACTATCACCTCGACCTGCCCTACAGCGGTGACGGTATCGTGCTCTATCCGCATTTCACTGATCGGGTGATTCCGGGCTGGTTCGACAAGACCTTGCCGTGGCGCAAGGCCTCGGTGGAGCGCTTGCAGGACGTACTGTTGCTCGCGCCGTCGAAGGAATATCTGGCGCGCCTGCCCTACGGCAAACTGCCCGACCGCAATGACTTCAAACGCTTCATGGGTGATGCGCCGAGCCGGCAGAAATACTGGCACGCGGCGATGGACGAAAGCCGCCGCCTGGGCGATGAGTTCCTTGAATTGACTGCCAATGGTCGCCTCGCCGAGCGCTTGCTGACCCTTTAGTCAGCACGGCCAAACACAAGCTGGTAAACTCGCCGCCTGCCCGAATCGCTGCGGCGAACGCCATCTGAACAGAGCCGAAAATACTGTGGAAATCTTCAAGGAATTTACTTTCGAATCCGCCCACCGCCTGCCGCACGTCCCGGACGGCCACAAGTGCGGGCGTCTGCACGGTCACTCGTTCAAAGTGGCGATTCATCTCAGCGGCGACCTCGATCCGCACACCGGCTGGATCCGTGATTTCTCCGAAATCAAGGCGATCTTCAAGCCGCTGTACGAGCGTCTGGATCACAATTACCTGAACGACATTCCCGGTCTGGAAAACCCGACCAGCGAAGTACTGGCCAAATTCATCTGGAATGAAATGAAGCCATTGCTGCCGGAACTAAGCGCGATCCGTATTCACGAGACGTGCACCAGCGGTTGCATCTATCGCGGCGAGTAATGCAACGTAGATCTCCCTTGTAGGAGCTGCCGAAGGCTCGGGCCTTCGGCAGCTCCTACAGGGAAATCGTGTTTTGTCAGGGATGTAGTAAACAGCCTTCACGGCTGTTTTTTTACGCCTATGCTTTTTGGCTCCCACCCGCCAAGAGGACAAGCCCATGACGGACTGGCTGCTGGACCAAGTCTTTGACTTCAATGGCCGACAGGTGCGTTATGCCGTACACGGCGACGGTCCGCCGCTGGTGTTCGTGCATGGCACGCCGTTTTCGTCATACGTGTGGCACCGGATCGCACCGCACTTTTTTGCCACACACCGCGTGCATTATTTCGACCTGCTGGGCTACGGGCGCTCCGAGCAACCTGACGCCGACGTGTCTCTCGGCGTGCAAAACCAACTGTTCGCGCAGCTACTCGATCACTGGAATCTACAACGCCCGGACGTGGTAGCCCACGACTTCGGCGGCGCCACCGTACTGCGCGCGCATCTGCTCAACGCTAAGGATTACCGAAGCCTGACGCTGATCGACCCCGTTGCACTGACGCCGTGGGGCTCACCGTTCGTGCAGCACGTGCGCCAGCATGAAGCGGCGTTCAGCGGCTTGCCCGATTACATCCAGCGGACGATTGTGCCGACCTACATTCGCGGCGCGATTCACCGCGATATCCCCGATGCGGAACTGGCGCCCTACGTGCAACCGTGGCTCGGCGACCCCGGGCAAGCGGCGTTCTATCGGCAGATTGCGCAGATGGACGAGCGCTATACCCGTGAAGCCGAAAATTTGTACCCGGCGATACGCTGCCCGGTGCAGATTCTCTGGGGCGAGGAGGATCAGTGGATCCCCATCGAACGGGGTCGTGCCTTACATCAGCTGATTCCGGGATCGCATTTCCACGCCATCGCCAACGCCGGCCACCTTGTTCAAGAAGACGCCCCGGAAGCCATCGTCGCCGCCCTGCTGCGCTTCCTCTGACCTTGATCGTTCCCACGCTCTGCGTGGGAATGCCTCAACGGACGCTCCGCGTTCGGCTTTGGAGTGGGACGCGGAGCGTCCCGGGCTGCATTCCCACGCAGAGCGTGGGAACGATCTACACAGAACGTATTCGCGAGCAGGCTCGCTCCCACATTGGGCCTGAGTGCATTCGGTTGCACCGCTTTCGCGCCAATCTACAAGACTCGTCTATACATAACCCGCGCCAATCGGCATTTGGCACGACCACTGCAACCCTCCCCCGCGTCTCCTCTATTCCAGCAAGGACCGCCCCATGACGCAGAACGATCCCGGCAACGATTACCCCCTCAGCGAAGTCCCCATGCATGCGCGCAAAGGCCTGGCCTCGACGGCGATGGTGCTGCTCGGTTTCACGTTTTTCACCGCAACCATGTTTGCCGGCGGCAAGCTCGGCGTGGCGTTCAGTTTTGGCGAAATGATGGCGGTGATCATCGTCGGCAATCTGCTGCTGGGTCTGTATGCGGCGGGCCTGGGTTACATCGCCTTCAAAAGCGGCCTCAACTCAGTGCTGATGGGCCGCTTCTGTTTCGGCGAAGTCGGCAGCAAGCTCAGCGACCTGATCCTCGGTTTCACCCAGATCGGCTGGTACGCCTGGGGCACCGCGACGGCGGCGGTGGTGCTCGGCAAATACTTCGCTCTCGACGAAGGCACGGTGCTCGGGCTGATGGTGCTGTTCGGACTGGTGTTCTGCGCCACGGCCTATGTCGGTTATCGCGGACTGGAAATTCTGTCGTACATCGCCGTGCCGGCGATGATGTTGCTGCTGATGCTGTCGATGTGGGTTGCGACGGTGAAAGTCGGTGGTTTCGAGGGATTGCTCAGCGTTGTGCCAAGCGGTTCGCTGGACTGGTCGACGGCGATCACCCTGGTATTCGGTACCTTCGTCAGTGGCGCAACGCAGGCGACCAACTGGACGCGCTTCTCGCGCTCGGCGCGCGTTGCCGTACTGGCCAGCCTGATCGGCTTCTTCATCGGCAATGGCCTGATGGTATTGATCGGCGCGTACGGCGCCATCGTCTACCAACAACCCGACGTGGTGGAAGTGCTGCTGTTGCAAGGATTCGCCATGGCCGCCATGGCCATGCTGTTGCTGAACATCTGGAGCACCCAGGACAACACCATCTACAACTTCGCAGTTGCCGGTTGCAACCTGCTGCGCACCGGCCGACGCAAAACCGTGACCCTCGCCGGCGCAGTGATCGGCACCCTGCTCGCCTTGCTCGGTATGTACGACATGCTGGTGCCGTACCTGATTCTGCTCGGCACGGTGATCCCGCCGATTGGCGGAGTGATCATGGCGGACTTTTTTTACCGCTGGCGCGGGCACTATCCGCGTCTGGCCGACGCACGGTTGCCGGCGTTCAACTGGCCGGGCCTCGGCGCCTATGCGGTCGGTACTATCGCCGCGTTCAGCTCGCCATGGGTCGCGCCGCTGGTAGGGATCGCCGCTGCCGCGCTAACGTATGTCATCGTCACCGGCGTGCTCGGCGCTCGCAGCGCGACCGCGCCACTACAAGACTTATAAAAAAGGATTCGCCTGATGCATATCATCAACGCCCGTTTGCGCAACCAGGAAGGTTTGCACGAATTGCACCTTGAAGACGGTCTGATCCGCAGCATCGCCCGACAGACCGAAGCACCCACTCTCGGCCCGGATGACCTCGACGCCGGCGGCAATCTGGTGGTGCCGCCCTTCGTCGAACCGCACATTCACCTCGACGCCACGCTGACCGCTGGCGAGCCGCGCTGGAACATGAGCGGCACATTGTTCGAAGGCATCGAATGCTGGGGCGAACGCAAGGTCACCATCACTGAAGAAGACACCAGGACCCGCGCCAAAAAAACCATTCAGGCGCTGGCCGCGCACGGTATTCAACACGTGCGCACCCACGTCGACGTCACCGACCCGCAACTGACCGCGCTCAAAGCCATGCTCGAAGTGCGCGAGGACAGCCGCCACCTCATCGACCTGCAAATCGTCGCGTTCCCGCAGGAAGGCATCGAATCGTTCCGCAATGGTCGCGAGTTGATGGAAGAAGCAATCCGCATGGGCGCTGACGTGGTCGGCGGCATTCCGCACTTTGAGTACACCCGCGATCAGGGCGTCAGTTCGGTGAAGTTCCTGATGGATCTGGCCGAGCGCACCGGCTGCCTGGTCGACGTGCATTGCGACGAAACCGACGACCCGCACTCACGCTTTCTTGAAGTACTCGCCGAAGAAGCACGCAGCCGCGACATGGGCGCCCTCGTCACCGCCAGCCACACCACGGCGATGGGTTCTTACGACAACGCTTATTGCGCGAAACTGTTTCGTTTGCTCGGTCACTCCGGGATCAGTTTTGTCTCCTGCCCGACCGAAAGCATTCACCTGCAAGGGCGCTTCGACAACTTCCCGAAACGCCGTGGCGTGACCCGTGTGAATGAACTGCTCGAAGCCGGAATGAACGTGTGTTTCGGTCAGGACTCGATCGTCGACCCTTGGTATCCGCTGGGCAACGGCAACATCCTGCGGGTGCTCGAAGCCGGCCTGCACATCTGCCACATGCTCGGTTACCGCAACCTGCAAAGTGCGCTGGACCTGGTGACCGACAACAGCGCCAAAGCCATGCACCTGGGTGAGCGATATGGGCTGGAACAGGGGCGTCCGGCGAATCTGCTGATTCTGTCGGCGGATAGCGATTACGAGGTGATTCGCAGCCAGGGCTTGCCGTTGTATTCGATTCGCGGCGGCAAAGTGTTGATGAAGCGGCAGATGCCGGTGGTGGAGTTCAGTGGTGAGCTGAGCTGAAATTCTGTTGGGCTGATGGCCTCATCGCTGGCAAGCCTGCGATGAGGCCGACGAATTCAACCCATCAACCGCGCCGCACCAAACAACCTGACCCGCACCAACTCGCCACCTGCAGCTTCGAGCAAAATCGGCGCCGTGCCGCCGGGCATGACCACCTGCACTTCACCAGCCACCACCCAACCCACCCGCCAGGCCGCGCAGGCCACCGCACTGGCACTGGTGCCGGAGGACGCCGTCGGCCCCTCGCCGCGCTCGAACACTCGGGCGAGGATTTTCTGTGCCGACTCCAGCACCGCCCATTGCAGATTGACGCCTGCCGGGCATGGATCTCCGGCACCGGTGGGCATGGCGTAGGCGATGTCGGTCAACCCTTCGTTCAGCGGTGATTCACGCATCTGTTGATTGCTCGGCAATGCCGTCCTGTCATCCAGCAGCGTCACACAATGCGGATTGCCGATACGCACAAACTGGCTGTGTGACCAGGCCGGATCGAGTATCGCCAGTGGCTTTACCAGACTCAACTCTCGTTTATTGAAGTCGAGGTTTTCGACGTTCTGCGCACCCACCGCGCGCGGCCCGAAACCGGGTTGGCCGAGATCGAGCCAAAAGCCTTGAACGCCGTCGACTCCAGCCGGTTTCACCGAAGTTTCCAGCGCGTCACCCTTGTCGTGATGCACGCACAGCAACGCGCCCTCCTCCGGCAGTAAACCTTGCTCGGTCAGCGCCTGAGAAAAAATTGTCAGGCCGTTGCCACTGCGCTCGGCGAGGGTGCCGTCGGTGTTGACGATCAATACGTCGAACGGCGCCGATGTCTGGAATGGGCCGATCAGCAGGCCGTCGCTGCGGTGGGATTTGCTGTTCGCAGGGCGCTGGTCTTCGGGCCAGTCACAGCAGAGTTTGATCGCAGCCCTGCTCCACGACTGACGCGAAGCCGCGCATTCAGTGGCGCTGGCGGGCAAGGCAATGCCCGCCTCGCGCAATGCCTGTGGCGCAATTACCCCGTAGATATTGCCCCGTGCATCGTAGAACTGCGTCATCACTCGCCCCCTGGCCATGTCGATGCACTCACTTTAAACCACGATCCTCTGTAGGAGCTGCCGAGTGGAACGAGGCTGCGATCTTTTGATCTGGATCTTCAAATAGAAGATCAAAAGATCGCAGCGTGCCGCAGCTCCTACAGGTCTGGGTGTTCAACACAGGTTAGGATGTCGTCTGCACGTTCCCGAACACCCGCGATCGAACCTCGTCGCCCTATCACTGTCCTTCGGGGACGCGAAGTTTTTTTGCCAAGGATCGATATGACCAGCCTCAACCCTCAAGACACCTTCGTCCCCGGACGCCTGCAACAGATGTCCACGCGCATCGCCTTTTTCATCGCCGGGCTCGGCATTGCCGCGTGGGCGCCCTTGGTGCCTTACGCCAAGGCCCGCGCCGGACTGGATGAGGGCACATTGGGATTGTTGCTGTTGTGCCTCGGCGTCGGTTCGATTCTGGCGATGCCACTGGCGGGGATTCTGGCCACACGCTTCGGCTGTCGGCGCGTCGCCACCGGCGGCACCTTGTTGATCTGCGCGGCCTTGCCGTTACTGGCCACGGTGTCGTCGATACCGGCGCTGATCGCTACCCTGTTCATGTTCGGCGCAGGCCTCGGTACGGTGGATTCGACGGTGAACCTGCAAGCGGTGATCGTCGAGCGCGCCAGCGGCAAGAACATGATGTCGGGTTTCCACGGCTTGTTCAGTCTGGGCGGGATTGTCGGCGCAGCGGGTGTCAGTGCCTTGCTCGGTCTGGGTTTGACGCCGCTCGCGGCGATGCTGGTGGTGGTCGTGGTGCTGATCGCGGCGTTGTTCAAGTGCGTACCGCACATGTTGCCTTACGGCAGTGAAAGTTCCGGCCCGGCATTCGCCATCCCGCACGGCATCGTGCTGTTTATCGGCGGGATGTGCTTCATCGTGTTCCTGACTGAAGGTGCGGCGCTGGACTGGAGTGCGGTGTTTCTGGCGCAGGAACGCGGGATCGACACGGCGTACGCGGGGTTGGGTTATGCGGCGTTTGCATTGACCATGACGGCCGGACGTTTGATGGGTGACCGGATTGTGCGGATTGTCGGTGCCACGCGGATCATTTTGTTTGGTGGTCTGTTGGCAGCGGCAGGCCTGTTTCTGGCGACATTCGCGCCGAGCTGGGAAGCGGCGCTGGTCGGTTACGCGCTGGTCGGCGCTGGCTGCTCGAACATTGTGCCGGTGCTGTACACGGCGGTGGGCAAGCAGACGGTGATGCCGGAGAGCATCGCCGTGCCGGCGATTACCACGCTCGGTTATGCAGGGATTCTGGCTGGGCCGGCGGTCATCGGCTTTGTCGCCCATGCCAGCAGTTTGAGTTTCGCGTTTGGCTTGATGGCGGTGCTGCTGGTCGCAGTAGCCATCGGCGGTAAAGTCCTGAAGGTATGAGATCGTTCCCACGCTCTGCGTGGGAACGCATCCAGGGACGCTCCGCGTCCTTCGCGAGGCGGACGCAGAGCGTCCATTGAGGCATTCCCACGCAGAGCGTGGGAACGATCAGTTAAAAGCCGACGCTGGCCTGCACAAAGAACGTCCTCGGCGCGCCGACATACATCCCCGAATTGTTGTCGCTGGAGCGGGTGAAGTACTGCTTGTCGAAGATGTTTTTCACCCCGACGCCGAGCTTGAGGTTCGACACCTGCGGCCCAAAGTCATACCCACCACGCACGTTCCAGGTCACGTATCCCGGAATGTCGCCATACTGCCCGTCTGCCGTGCCTTCGGTGATGTAGTTGCCGTTGAAACTGCCGTCGGCATTTACCCCGGTACCCGGCGAGCGCTGTTTGGACTGGGCGAAACCGTCGATGTTGTAGGTCCAGCGGTTGATGTCATAACGCAAACCGACGGTCGCCACCTGACGCGAATAGAACGGCAGATCACGGCCCTTGAAGCCCGGAATCTCACCTTCGTAGGTGGCGCGGGTGTAGGTGAAGCCGGCATTGGCGGTCAAGCCATCGAGACGCGGATCCAGCGCCGCCATGTCGTAGTGCACCGAGGCTTCGATGCCCTGGTGCTTGGTCGCGCCGAGGTTGGTCCAGCCCACATCATTGCTGATGTATTGCAGCTCGTCGTCGAAGTCGATGTAGAACAGCGTCACTTCACCGCCCCACACATCATCGTTGTAGCGCGTGCCGATCTCGTAGGTCTTGGCCTTTTCCGGCTCCAGACCGTTGGCGGTCTGATCACCCGAGCCGCCCTGCCCCAGTTGGAAATACTGCAGGCTGCCGAACGAGGTTTCGTAGTTGGCGAACAGTTTCCACGCGTCCGACAGGTGATACATCACACTCAGCGCCGGCAGCGGTTCATTGCTTTCGATGCTGCGGTTTTTCGCCTGTACCGGTTTGCCGGCCGTATCGAGCACCGCGCGGTCATGCCAGTCGGTGCTGATGTGTTCGAAGCGGATGCCCGGGGTGACGGTCCAGTTGCCGACGTCGATTTTGTTGTCGATGTAGACCGAGTTGGCCTCGGTGCCGCCCGTGCGATCCTGGAAAATATGGCCATCAGACGTCGGCGTGAGCACCGGCTGGTTGTTGACCAGCGCCACTCGGCTCGACGATTCGTGCATCGCCTCTTTCAGGTAGCGATAACCGACGCTGACTTCCTGCGTGGTCGGGCCGACATCAAAGACCCGCGACACCCGTGGCTCGATACCCAGGGTGTAGTAGGAACGCGGGTAGGAGCTGAGGGTTTTCTGGTCGCGGGCGGCGATGGTGCTGCCACGGAAACTGTCGGTGTAGTAGGTGAGGATTTCCGCCTGGGTGCGGTCGTCGATCTGGCGGATCCACTTGAACGACACGTCTTTGCGCCGACCGGTGAATTGGTCGTAGTCACGCACCGAGTCGTACGGCTTGTCATCGTATTGTTGCTGCGTCAGACCGCCGGGCATATCGGCCGTGGCGTCGTAGTAGTGGAAGTTGAGGCTGAAATCGTCCTGATCGGTCGGCGCCCAGTGCGTCTTGAGCAGCACATCGTCGATGTCGTTGCCGTTGTTGCGCTCGCGGTAGCCGTTACCGTTGACGCCGGAATACAGCAACGCCACGCCCATGCCGTTGTCGGCGGTGCCACCGAGGAATGCCGTATCGATGTGTTTCCAGCCACCGTACTGAGTGGTTTCCAGCGTGGTGCCGATTTCGCCAGTGGCTTTTTCCGGGATCGCCCGGGTGACGAAGTTGATCACGCCGCCGACGTTCTGCGGCCCATAACGCACCGAACCGGCGCCGCGCACCACGTCGATGCTGTCGAGATTGCCCGAGGAAATCGGCGCCATCGACAGTTGCGGCTGGCCGTACGGGGCGAACGCCGCCGGTACGCCGTCGATCAACACGGTGGAGCGCGGCGACAGACGCGAGGTCAGACCGCGCACGCCGACGTTGAGGGAAATATCGCTGCCGCCGGTGCCGTTGGAGTCCTGCACCTGCACGCCCGGTACACGCTTGAGCACATCGCTGACGTTCATCGCGCCCTGCTCGACCATCGCTTCGCGGCGGATCACCGTGCGCGCGCCCGGGTGGTTCTGCACAACGGAGGCGTTGGCATCACCGAGCCAGTCGCCGACGACCTTGATGTCAGTCACGCCCAATTCCAGCGGGCCATTGCCGGCGGCGGAAGCCGCGGCCGGCGACAGCGTTACCGAACCTTCGTTGATCTGATAATCCAGACCGCTGCCCTGCAGCAATTGGCGCAGAGCCTGCTCCGGCGAGATATCACCGTCGACTGCCGGCGCCTGTTTGCCGGCGACCAGGTCCGGGCTGAAAAACACTTGCAGCGATGTCTGCTGACCCAGTTCGCTGAGGGCCTGACCCAATGGCTGCGCGCGGATATGAATCGCTTCGCCCGCGAAGGCCAGCGGCATGGCAGCGTTAACCGCCAGCGCGAGGGCCAGCGGCAGCCAAGGGGATTTTTTGTTGTGGGCAGTGGTGTTTTTCACGTCGTACGTAGTCCTGTGGATCGCAAGAGTGTGCGGCTGTTAATGCAAACCAGTTGCAGTTGAACAGGAAGACGATGAACTCGAAAAAAACCTGAATTTTATTTTGCGATTATTTCCTGACTACCATCGGCAAGGGTGCGAACGGCCACCGGCAGGATGCTCGGCAAGGCTTTGAGCAACGCGTCGGTGTTGTCCGATTTGAACACGCTGGTCAGGCGCAGACTGGCCACGGCCGGGTTGACCACGGTCAACGGTTTCTCGCGATAACGCGACACTTCGGCCGCGACTTCGCTGAGGCTGGCGTTGTTGAACACCAGTTTGCCGCCGCGCCACGCTGTCAGTTCCGCCGGGTTGACGGCATAGGCGGCGGCGACTTTGCCTTGCGCATCGACATAGGTGCCGAGACCGGCGGTCAGGTTGATGAATGGGTGATCCGGCGCATCGCGCCCCTGCACTTGCACCGTGCCCTGCTCCACCGCCACGCGGGTTTGCGCGATATCGCGACGCACGTCGAAACGCGTACCGGTGACGGTGATCTTGCCGCTGCCCGCCTCGACCACGAATGGTCGGGAAGTGTCGTGCGCAACGCTGAACATCGCTTCGCCTTCGCTCAACTCGATCAGCCGACGATCCTTTTCATAGCGCACTTGCAAGCGGCTGCGGCTGTTCAGATCGATCACCGAACCGTCCGGCAGCGCCACATGTTTGCGCTCGCCCAGCGCCGTGGCGAATTCGGCGCTGTACCCGCCCGGATGATTCAAACCACTGAACAAACCCAGCCCGAGCGCCACCGCCACCACACTGGCGGCCACGGCATAACGCAACAATGGACGGCGTTCGCGGCGGCTCGGCGCAGTTTGCACAAGGGCTTTGAGGCGTGGCGCCGGGAGCAAATCTGCCGCCGACCACAAGCCCTGCAGCAACTGGAATTCGTCACGGTGCTGCGGATGTTCGTTCAGCCAGGCGTCAAAGCGCTGCTGCTCGTCGGCATCAATGGCCGGCTCCTGCAAACGCACAAACCAGCGAGCCGCATCATCGCGCACCGTTGTTTGCCCGCACGCGCAATCACGGGTATCCATCATGGAATGTCCTGTTTGGCCGGGAATATAAAGACACACAGCCCCCTGTAGGCGCTGGCGAAGGCTGCGTTTTTTTGCCATGACGCACAGTCACGATTGCAACCCGTCCAGTCGATCACGTAGATGCCGCAGGGTGCGGATCATATACTTTTCGACCATGTTCTTGGACAGCCCCAGGCGTTCGGCGATTTCCGCCTGGGTCAGGCCTTCGATCTTCTGCCAGACAAAAATCTTCCGGCAATTGACCGGCAGCTCACCGAGCGCCCGTTCAATGGAGTCGGCCAACTGGATCGCATGCATGTAATGCTCCGGGTCGCCGGATGACGACTCACTGTGATCAATGGCCTGCGACTCCATGGCGCCGCGCCGATCCTCACGGCGATAACCGTCGACCGCTATATTGCGCGCGGTCTGGTGCAAATACGCCCGTGGCTGCTGCACCGCCGCCGAATCGGACTCAAGCACCCGCACAAAGGTGTCGTGCGCCAGATCCTCGGCCTGCGCGCGATTGCGCAGGCGGCGAGTCCAGGTGCCGATCAACTCTTCGTAATGCTCGAAAAAGCCGGGTCTGCGGGGACGCATAGGGGTTGGGCGGCGTGCTGAGGAAAGGGGCGTGAATAGTAATGGTTACCATTAAGCCGAAGCAATGGATTCCTCGACCGACTGTCCGGGTCGTAACTCGCGATCAGCGTTTTACCGCAATCACGCCGCTCATGTAGTCATGCAAGTCGCGCAGATCCTTAATGCTCCAGGCATGCGGCGGTATCTTTACCCCGTTTTCCTGCAACGTTTTCGGAATCAGGTTGCCGTTCGGGCGAAGGATGATCGAGGACACAATCACACCCGGATACTCATTCAATCGTTTTTTGAACGCGGACGTTGTCAGGTCAGGTGTGGGCGGATTGCTTTTATGTGCCAGTGGCCCTGTGCCTTTTATATCGGCTCCATGGCACACGGCGCAGCGCTGCACATAGAGATTTTTGCCATTGCTGTTATCCGCGAAGGACGCTGATGTTTGAGTGATCAGCAAAGTCCCGAGTAAAACGGCAGATGCTGTTTTCATTGCTTGCCTCCCTGGCGTCTTTAAGGTCGCGCATGATGCGCGAGATTTAACGCCTGGCGCAAAACAAAGTGGGAGCGAGCTTGCTCGCGAATGCGGTACATCAGTCACTTACTGTACTGACTGAACGGACGCTTTCGCGAGCAAGCTCGCTCCCACAGGGTTGTGTTGTGAATGCAGGTTCAAGTGCATCCACCACTGGCCAGTGAATCAGCCTTTTTCGTCGATGCCTGCTTGCAGGGTCTGGGTGTCCAGATGGCCGCTCATGGTGACCGGGCCGACTTTCAGGTTGCCGTTTTCCAGGGAAACCTTCGGTGCGTTTTCCTCGGCTTTATGGGGCAAGTCCAACCCGGCCTTCACACCATAATCGCGATTACTCAGATCAGTACTGATGACCTTCGAACCACCCAGATCGACCTTCCCTCCCGTCGCTGAAATCTGCGCGCCAGTCAGTTGAGTAGTACCGCCAACAGCAAGGTTTACACCTTGGCTGGCACTGATCCCGGACGCCTGCGCAACGCTGTCCTTGTGCGCGTACTCACCCTGCGCTTTCAGTGTCGGCTTGTAGTCAGTGCCGGCGAGCTTGTCTTTGTCGCTCGGTGGGTTTTTCTTCGCAGTCAGGCCCAGATCGACATCGACCTTGGCGTGGTTGCTCGAGTCCCGACGGCTTTCGACGGTCAGATCACCCGCGACCTTGCCGCTGACATCTTTAGCGTCGATCCGCGCCCCCGCCAGCTGCGCATCTGCACCGCTGTTCAACACCACGCTGTCAGCCTTGATCTGGCTGTTCTGCTGGGTGCTGCCTTGCAGGTAATCCACGCCAACCTTGGCCCCGGCATTGAAGCCGTGGTCGCTGCTGGCCTTCTCATCAGCGGCGGTCGGGGTTTTGCTGCTCAGGTTGCCGCCGGCATTCAGGGCGACATTCCAGTTATTGCGGTTGTCGGTGGACTGCGCCGACGCCTGCACGTAACCGCCCTTTTGCGCATCGATGCTGACGCTCGGTGCGCTGACCTGAGTACCTTGCAAGTGAATCGAGTCACCGCTCAAGGCGACGCCGTTCTGGCTGCTGAGCTGGCCACCGGCAAGGGTTTTAGAATCCTCGTTGACCCGACCGATGTTGAAATTGCCGCTCAGATTACCGCCCTGATCGCGGCTCTTCTCGCTGCTGGTTTTGCTGCCGCCGCCCTTCAAGCCGCCGCCGAGGTTGCTGCCGGTGGCGGTGTGGGTGTCGGTGGCCGCTTGCAGCTCGAGCTTGCCGTCAGCGTGCAAATCGATGGCGCCAGCGCTGTCGATTTTCGTGCCTTGCTGGGTCTGATTGCCGCCGCTGCTCAGTTGCACGCCGTTACCGCTGATGCTCGCGACGTGGGCCTGCGTGTCAGTGCTCTGCTTGCCGGTGTGACCGAGCTGGAAACCGGCGCCGAGATCAACGTTGGTGCCATCGGTGCCCGGCAAGGTGCCGACCGTGAGCGAGGCATTGCCGCGCAGGCTGGACTCATTGTTGTGCTGGCGGTCAGTGGCCTGATTCAGCGCCAGATCGCCGCCGGTCTTGATGCTCACACCACCCTGCCCGCCATCGAAACGGCTGCCTTCGAACTGCGCGTCACCTGCGGTTTTGATGTTCACACCCTGGCTACCGGCGTAACCGCCGACCACGGCCGTGGAGCTGTTTTTGCTGGACTGGCTGCTGCCACCCGCGCCGCTGCCGGCGACATTCACGTCTTCACCGGTTTTGGTATAGACGCGCACATCGACCTTGGCATCCACCGCGTTATCGTTGCTGCTGTGAGTGTTGCTCGCCGCATCGGCGACCAGTTTGTCGGCGCTGATGTTCACTTTGCCGGCGCCGGCGTTGTACTGGGTGCCTTGGTCATGCAGGGTGCCGGTGGTGTTCACATTGACGCTGTTGCCGTCGAAACGGCTGACCACTGCGTTGCTGCTCTGCTCGGTTTTACTGGCACTGCCATGCCCGATCGCAACGTCGATTCCGACGTTCGGTTGACCCAGATTGCTCAGCGCATCCTTGTCCGGCACCTTGCCGTTGAGCACGTTCTTCACCGCACCCGCGATTGGCCGGGCGATGTCTTTGTATTCAACGTTGGCGCCGATGTCCGCCGACCAGTTACTCTCGCTATGCGTACTGCTGTCAGTGTTGCTGGCCGCGCGATTGTCGATCTCGTTGACGGCAACATTCAGACCGTCACCCGCCTTGAGCTGCGCACCTTCAGTAGACAGTTTGTCGGCATTGATTGTCAGCCCGCCACTACTCTGCACACTGCTGGTTTGCGCGGTGGTTTTGCTGGTCGAATCCTGCGCCGTGCTGTGGGCGAAATCGACGCCGCTGCCCGCACGGTCGAGGCCGCCGGTGTAGTAGAAACCACCGCCGGTGCTGCTCTTGTCACTGGTGGTTGTGTGGCTGTCTTCTTCCGCCAGCAGCGAGACGTTTTTGCCGCTCAACGTCGTGTCGCCAGCGGTGGACTTCACTTGCGCGCCTTTGAGCGTGACGTCGCCGCCGGCCTTTACCTGCACGCTGCTGCCGCTGAGGCTGGAGCCCTGCTGGGTGACGTCGTTGCGAGTGACCGTTTGCTGTTTGTCTTCGTAGTGAATCCCGGCTCGGTACTGCTCTGGCGTCTGCTCTTTCGCGTAAGCATCGAAGCCGCGCGTTTGGGTGCTATCGGTACCGTCGTGAGTGTTCTGCGCCGAATGCACATTCACATCGCCCGCCGCGTCTGCGGTCAGCGCACCATCAGCCTTGACCGTCGAGCCAGCCACTGCAATGTCCTTGGCGCTCTTGAGCCTGAGGTTGCTGTCGGACACCAACTCGCTACGCACGGTGCTGCTGTCTTTGCTGTTCTGCCGCGACTCGTCCTTGGTGATGCCGAAGAACTTGCTGTCCTTGTCGTGGTTGTTGCTGTGCAAGGTGTCCTGCACGCCATCGATCACCAGCGAACCTTTGTCGCTGATCACGCTGGCGTCGGTGCCGCCACGCACCTGGCTGCCGCTGATGCGCACATCGTCAGCCTTGACGATCAGTTTGCCGCTGGCGTTGATTTTGCTGCCTTGATGCTGGGTCTTGCCCTTGTCGGCATCGCCGGTCTTGCCGAAGAAACCACCGCCGACCAAATCACCCGAATAGCGATTGTCGCTGCTGCGGTTGGTGCGCGTGGCCGTGGTGATTTCCACCTGCTTGCCGGCCAGTTGCACATCGCCGGCGCTGCTCAATTCGGCGCCTTCTGAGCGCAACAACGCGGCGGTTTGCAGGGCAATGTTGCCGGCCTTCAGCTCGCTGATGATGCTGCGCTGCTCTTCGCTGCTGCTGTTCCAATCGGCTTTCCACAGATGCTTGCGATGGTTGCCTTGATCGGTTTGTGTGTGGCTTTCAGTGGCGGCGGTCAGGCGCAGATCACCGCCGCTTTGCACGTCGAGATTGTTCGCCGCTTCGACCTTGGCGGCTTTCAGTTCGGTGTCTTTGCCGGACGCCAGTTTGGCGTCGCGGCTGGCGATAATCTGGCTGCCGTGCTGACGCGATTCACTGTCGGTCTGGGTACGGTCGTAGGTTTCCCAAGTGATGCCGATGGTGCTGTTGTTCCAGTTTTCGCGCTTTTCCTGGAGCTTGCGGCTTTCGACTGTCGACAGGGTCAGGTTGCGCTTGGCGTCGAGCGTGACATCGCGAGCACTGACATCCGTAGCGGCCAGGGTCAGGTCCTTGCCGCTGTGCAAGGCGACATCACCCTGACTGCTGCGGATACCGGCGCGGGTCACGTCGAGGCTGTTGGCCACGGCCTCACCGCTGACACTGAGGTCACCGGCCGAGCGAATCTGCACGCCGTCGCGCCCGGCCACTTGCACCGCACCCACCCGCACGCCTGCACCTTCGGCGGTGCTGACAATATTGATGCGCCCGGCCTGCATCGCACCGAACAGGCTGGCGTCGATGCGTTGATCGCCGGTATTGCCGGCCGGCTCGACGGTTTTCACCTGGCCGCTGGCGTAATCGACCTGATTGCGCCCGACCGTAAGGTTCAACTGCTCGCGCGCAGTGATCGCGCCCTGGCTGTCGATACGCGGCGCGATCAGGTTGATCGAGCCTTCGCCATTGCGCAGGCCACCGCTCTGAATCTGCAACTGACCATTGGCGTCGCGGGTATTCAGGCTTTGCAATTTGCCGTCGTTCAATTCCGGGCGACCGACCAGCAGATTGGCATTCGGTGTGTTGATGAAGCTGCCGCCATTGACCGAGATGCCGTTAGGGTTGGCCAGCACATAATCGGCGGGCCGGCCGAAGATTTCCTGCGCACCGTTGATGGCGGACGGATTGCGGCTGATCACTTCGTTGAGGATCACGCTCGCGGCCTGGCCTTGCAGTTGCGGGTTGGCCGCCAGTTGCCCGGCCAGTTGCGATTGCCCGGCCTGCAAGGCGTTGTTCAGGACCAGGCCCTGGCGGTCGACGTTGTAGTCGAGGAACTGGTTGTGCGACAGGCCCGAACCGTTGGGCGCGACGATATTGACGATGGGCACACCGCCCTGGGTCTGCAATTGCGCAGTGCCGCCGGGGCCCGGTGCAACCACGACGCCGCCGGCGATCGCGCTCGGCAGGTGCACGGCGAAGAACAGGCTGGCAATCGCCCAGCGCAATTTGCCCCGAGGCGAAAGATGAAATGCAAAGGTGTGTGCTGGCATAAAAACGTCTCCATGTGAGTACGGCATCACGTCGCGCGTTTAGTCTTGGCCGTGGCTGACGCGCTCAGATCCGACGGCTGTTGGTTCACTGCGTTGTTCGTTGCGCTAGCGTCATATCTGCACCCCGACGCGCATCAGCCAGGTTGGCGGTTCGTGCTGCAGACCGCTCGGGGTGTTGAGCGCCCGTTGATAATCGACGTCCACTTGCAGGTTCTTCCAGCCCAGATTCAGGCCGACGCTGGCACCGCTCAGGCGTTGCCCCTGAGCACCGTGATCGGCCTTGATCCAGCCGTGGTCGAGGCCCACACGCGGGGTGATCTGCACCGGCCATTCACTGCGCAGCGGCAAGCGCAAGGTGTTGCGCCAGATCGCGCCGCTGGCGCCGGAGGCACTGCTGACCCGGTAGCCGCGCACCGCCGAATCGTCGGTGCCGAGCAACTGTTCGATGGCCGGCAGCGGGTCCGGGCTGTACTGCAAATTGAGTTGGCTCTGCCACTGCCACGCCTGCGCGCCGAGCTGACCGTTGCGCCACTGGCTGAGGCCGGCGCGGTATTTGCGAAACTGCGCCTTGGGCAAGTTGTTGATCGGCTGTTGTGAATCGTCGTCGGCGCCAAACCAGCGCAAACCCTGGGCGTAATTGACGTCGAGGTTCCACACCGCGCGGTCGAGCCAGAACAGATTGAGCCCGGCCTCAGCCACAGTCAGGGTCGGGCTTTGAATGCCGAGGCGAACGTCTTGCAGATAGCTGTCGACATCCTTGTGCGCCAGTTGCAGGTTGGCGCTGAGTTGACGGCTCTGATCGCGCCACAGCACACGGTCGGCGCGCAGACTGACCTGATCGGTGATGCCGGTGCTGTGGAAGGTCACGCTCGGCAGTTTGAATGGCGCGCGATATTCGGCATGGCTGGCGAACACGCTGTAGGTCCAGTAACCGTAGGGAATCGCGTAATACAGGCTGGCGTTGCGGCTGTAGCGGTCGCCCTGATTGAGGGTGTCGCTGGCGCTGAGGCTCAACAAGTCGTTGAGTTGCAACGGGCTGTCGAGACTGAGGCTGACGCTGTCGCGATCACGTCCGGTGCTGGCACTGCCGAGGTTGTCGAGGCCAGTATTCAAGGCCCAGCGTGACGGCGTGGCACTGCGCGAACGCAGGATGATCCGCGAGGCGCCGGGCTGGCTGCCGGGGGCGATGTCGGCAGTGAGATCGATCGAGCGCAGGCGATTCAGTTGATCGAGTCCTTGCTCCAGATCGCGCAGGTTCAGCGGCTCGCCGAGCATTCCCGGAAAAGCACCGCCCAATGAAGCCGGCAGGCTCTGATCGGCCAGTTCGATGGATTCGATATAGCCTTCGTCAACGCGGATATCCAGCGACTGCCCCGCTGCCGGTGCGCTGAGCAGATACGGACGGCTGGCGATGTAGCCCTTGTCGACGTAGCTCGCGGTGATGGTCGCGAGCAGATGATTGATCTGGCCGACGCCCATGCACGGCGCCAGCAGCGGTTTGATCCGTGCGTTGAGTTTGTCGCTGTCGATCAGGGTGACGCCGCCGATGCGCGCCCCGCTCAACGGCCAGCAGCGCTCATCGGGGGTGACAGTTGGCGCGATGGCCGGGGTGAGCGGCGCTGACCCGAACGCGCCGCGCTCCAATTGGCGTTTTCTCTGCTCAAGTTGCAGTTGTTGCAGATCGCGCTGCTGCTGTTGTTGCTGGCGCAGCACTTCCTGGCCCGGCGCGACAGATTCGGCGGCTTCAATCGAGGAGGCACACACACTCAACACAAAGGCCGACAACAGCGGGCAACGCGTGGAACGACGACGAAAAACAGCGCGAAACGGATACGGCACGCAACATCCTTGCGATCATCAAATGGCGTAATGCCATGTCATCAATGATCGTGATAGTCGGAGCCATCCCACACAAATGCAAGACGCTTCCTACAGCGCTTACATTTCTTAAACAATTGCTTTGCCTGGCTTTATTGTCAGCAAAAGCCACGGCGCTGCACGCTACCAGGGTTTCCCCGAGGGCTTGAAAGCTGGCGCCACGCGTTAGTCCCACGCTAACGGGGGCGTCGCGAATCAATTGCATCGCCTTATTGCCGCTGTTAGCAGACGCCTGTTCCGCCATGCTCCAAAACCTGAGCCCCGCGCGAGCCTTCTTCAGCGCAAACAAGCAACTGACGATCGGCACCCGAAATAATTTGCCACTAAATATTACCTACGTCATATTACAACCGTAATAACTACCCGTTTACCCAGGTAATCCGCCATGACCAGCATGCCCACCCTCGAACCCGTTGTGGTGAAGACCAGGCCGCCCCTGTTTAAACGCCTATTGCTTATTGGCGCCGGATTGCTCGCGCTGATCTTCGCCGGTGTGTACGCCGTGCATTGGTGGGGCGCCGGGCGTTTTCTCGAAGAAACCGACGATGCTTATATTGGTGGCGATGTCACGGTGATCGGGCCGAAAGTCGCCGGTTACATCGACGAAGTGCTGGTCAGCGACAATCAGCAGGTCAAGGCCGGCGATGTGCTGATCCGCCTCGACGCCCGCGACTATCGCGCCAACCTCGCCAAGGCCGAAGGCGCCGTTGCCGCCGAAGAAGCCCTGTTGGCCAACCTCGACGCCACCGAACAACTGCAACAGGCGGTGATCGGCCAGGCCCGCGCCGGCATCGATGCCGCCGGCGCGGAAACCGCACGCTCACGGGATGACAACGCGCGCTACAAACGTTTGGTGACCAGCAATGCCGTGTCGGTAGAAAGCGCACAGCGCGCTGACGCCACCTTCAAAACCGCGCAAGCCCTGAGCGCCCGCGCCCAGGCCGAACTGCTGGCCGCGCAACGCCAACTGGCGGTGATCGACACCCAGAAACAACAGGCACGCGCCGCCCTTCAGCAAGCGCGCGCCGAACGCGATCTGGCGCAACTGAACCTCGGCTACACCGAACTGCGCGCACCGGTCGATGGCGTGATCGGCAATCGCCGCGCACGGGTTGGCGCCTATGCTCAGGCCGGCTCACAACAGTTGTCAGTGGTGCCGGCCAGCGGCCTCTGGGTCGATGCCAATTTCAAGGAAGACCAACTGGCCCGGATGAAACCCGGACAACGCGTGAGCATTCGCGCCGACGTCCTTTCCGGACAGGAGTTCCACGGCCGTCTCGACAGCCTCGCCCCCGCCACGGGTTCGCAATTCAGTGTGCTGCCACCGGAAAACGCTACCGGCAACTTCACCAAAATCGTCCAGCGCGTACCGGTGCGTATCCTCCTCGACCCGGCTGATGGCGTGCTCGGTCATTTGCGTCCGGGCCTGTCGGTAACAGCTGAAGTCGATACCCGCGCACAACCCGAAAACACCGCCGTGGCCGTCGAGCCATGAGCACTACCCTCGCCGCCCCGGCGCAGCCGTTCAACGCGGCGGACATGGCGACCGCGACCAAGGTGTTCGCCTTCGCGACCATGTGCATCGGCATGTTCATCGCGCTGCTGGATATCCAGATTGTCTCGGCGTCGC
Source organism: Pseudomonas sp. A34-9 (assembly GCF_029543085.1). Taxonomy (NCBI): domain Bacteria; kingdom Pseudomonadati; phylum Pseudomonadota; class Gammaproteobacteria; order Pseudomonadales; family Pseudomonadaceae; genus Pseudomonas; species Pseudomonas sp. A34-9. Next base: position 4,359,369 of record NZ_CP119967.1, read on the forward strand.
TGCGCGATATCGGCGGCGGGCTGTCTGCCGGCACCGACGAAACCGCGTGGGTGCAGACCAGTTACCTGATCGCCGAAATCATCGTGATTCCGCTGTCCGGTTGGCTGTCGCGAGTGTTCTCCACACGCTGGTTGTTCTGCGCTTCGGCGGTCGGCTTCACCCTCGCCAGCCTGCTCTGCGGCGTGGCCTGGAATATCCAGAGTATGATTGCCTTTCGGGCGCTGCAAGGTTTTCTCGGCGGCTCGATGATCCCGCTGGTGTTCACCACGGCGTTCTTTTTCTTCACCGGCAAACAACGGGTGATTGCTGCGGCGACCATCGGCGCGGTCGCCTCGTTGGCGCCGACATTGGGGCCGGTGATCGGTGGCTGGATCACGGATATTTCCTCGTGGCACTGGTTGTTCTACATCAACCTGGTGCCGGGGATTTTCGTTGCCGTGGCGGTGCCGATGCTGGTGAAAATCGACCAGCCGGAACTGTCGCTGCTCAAAGGCGCGGACTATCTGAGCATGGTGTTTCTTGCGCTGTTTCTCGGCTGCCTGGAATACACCCTCGAAGAAGGCCCGCGCTGGAACTGGTTCAGCGACCAGACCATTCTGACCACGGCGTGGATCAGTGGATTGGCAGGATTGGCCTTCATTGGCCGCACCCTGCACGTGGCCAATCCAATCGTCGATCTGCGCGCCTTGAAGGATCGCAATTTCGCCCTCGGCTGCTTCTTCTCGTTCGTCACCGGCATCGGCCTGTTCGCAACGATCTACCTGACGCCGCTGTTCCTCGGCCGGGTGCGCGGCTACAGCGCGCTGGACATTGGTCTGGCGGTTTTCTCCACCGGCGTGTTCCAGATCATGGCGATTCCGCTGTATGCCTTTCTGGCCAATCGCGTCGACCTGCGCTGGATCATGATGGTCGGTCTGGGCCTGTTTGCGGTGTCGATGTGGGAATTCAGCCCGATCACCCACGACTGGGGCGCGGGGCAATTGATGCTGCCGCAAGCGTTGCGCGGGATTGCCCAGCAATTGGCGGTGCCGCCAGCGGTGACGCTGACCTTGGGTGGGTTGGCACCGGCACGTTTGAAGCATGCCTCGGGGTTGTTCAATCTGATGCGCAATCTGGGTGGGGCAATTGGTATCGCGGCGTGCGCGACCATTCTCAATGACCGCACCAACCTGCACTTCACGCGGCTGGCCGAGCATCTGAACAGCAGCAATGAAGCGATGAATCAGTGGCTGTCGCAGGTCGGTGGCAACCTGGCGAATCTGGGCCAGAGCGGCGACGTCGGTGTCACCGCCAGCCTGCGCCAGTTGTGGCTGCTGACCTACCGCGAGGCACAAACCCAGACCTACGGCGATACCTTTCTGATGATCGGGGTGTGCTTCGTCATCGCCACCGCGATGGTGCCCTTGATGCGCAAGGTGCAACCACCGGCGGCGCCGAGTGCGGATGGGCATTGATGCCGCTGTCTGAAGTTTTCCCGGCCCCTGTAGGAGCTGCCGCAGGCTGCAATCTTTTGATCTTGCCTTTTAAAAGAAAAGTCAAAAGATCGCAGCCTGCGGCAGCTCCTACAAGGGATTGTGGGCAGCTTAAGCCTGTGGGGTTTTACGGAAGCCCACGGCCAGACGGTTCCAGCTGTTGATGGTGCTGATCGCCACGGTCAGGTCGACCATTTCTTTCGGTGTGAACTGAGCGGCGACCACGTCGTAATCTTCGTCCGGAGCGTGGGTCAGGCTCAGTTGGGTCAGCGATTCAGTCCACAGCAGCGCGGCGCGTTCGCGGTCGCTGAAGAACGGCGCTTCACGCCATGCAGTCACCGCGAACAAGCGGCGCGGGGTTTCGCCGCCCTTGATCGCATCGGTGGTGTGCATGTCGATGCAGAATGCGCAGCCGTTGATTTGCGAGGCGCGCAGCTTGACCAGTTCGATCAGGGTCTTTTCCAGCGGCAGCTTCGAAACCGCAGTTTCCAGGGCGATCATCGCTTTCAGTGCGTCTGGGGATGCGGTGTAGAAATCGGTACGAGGTTTCATGGTGGCTCCGGGCAGCAAGTGAATGTGTGGCTACGTTAGTCCTCGTACCGGGTTCGGCAAATAGCCAATATTCCAGAAGATCAGGAGGCCACTCGGTTGACCCGCTGACCGCTCGTCAGCCACTCGGCACCAAGGGTTCTGCGCGTCAGACCAATATCAGGTACATCCCCTTTCTGGAGACGGATCATGATCACGCGCAAACTCACTTCGTTACTGCTCGCGGGCCTGTTGGCCACGGCATCGGCCGCCAGCTTCGCCGCCAATGATGGCGCTGACGCCACCGGCACCAAATCCGGTGGCCCGACCAGCACGACCATGCCACCGGACAACACGCCGGGCGCGCCTTCGGGTGGTAGCGGTTCTTCGGGCACGGGCTCCGGGACTGGCACCAATGGTGGCGCCAGTGGTTCAGGCTCTGGAGCGGGTGGCGGTACCGGTTCGGCCGGCGGCGGGACTGGCGGTGCCGGTGGTGGCACTGGCGGCTGAACGAACAAGAGCCACCCGTGGTGAAGACCCTCGATTGTTGGGTATTCACAAAACCTTTGCTTGATGAAAATACCTGTGGGAGCGAGCTTGCTCGCGAAGGCGGTAGATCAGCCAATATCTTCATCGCCTGACACTGCGCTTTCGCGAGCAAGCTCGCTCCCACAGGGTTTGTGCCAGGTTCTGGGTTAGCGATCGGAGCGCATCAACTCGGCCAGACCGCTGTCCAGCGATAACACCGCCGCACGATTGCGCCCGGCATTTTTCGCCTGATACAACGCCGCATCGGCGCGCTGGATAAACACTTCCAGGCTGTCATTGCCACTGGGGATAAACGAATAACAGCCCAGACTCACCGTCAAATGCCCGGTTGGAGAGCCGCTGTGGATGATGTGTTTTTCGATCACACTGCGCCGAATCTGCCCGGCAATCGCCAGTGCGCCGTTGATGTCAGTGTCCGGCAACAGCACCGCGAACTCCTCGCCACCATAACGCACCGCCAGATCAGACTTGCGCTGACAGCAGGCCCGCAGCACCTGAGCGACCTGGGTCAGGCAATGATCCCCCGCCACATGCCCATAGGCATCGTTGTAGCGCTTGAAGAAATCGATATCGAGCATGATCAGACTGACCGGGCTCACCTGCCGCGCGCCACGGGCAAATTCGATCTCCAGCGAACGCTCGAACAAACGTCGATTGGCCAACCCGGTCAGGCTGTCGTGAGTGGCGATCTGCTCCAGCGTACGCTGGGCCTTGCGCAGGTTTTTTTCGATCCGTTCACCATCGCGCACCTGATGAATGAACACCCAGCCAAACAGGCCAACGCCGAGAATCACCAAGGCGACAATCACACTCGACTGGAATGCCCGTGCGTACCAGCCCTCAAGAATCGTGTCGCGCGAGGTCGCCGCCGACACCACCAACGGATACGCCGACAAGCGTCGATAACCGTACAAACGCACCACGCCATCGACCACCGAGTTGATCATTGCCGTGCCGGCCGCCGCTTCGGGCAGCAACGTGCGATAAATCCGCCCTTGCGCCAGCGAGGTGCCGATCAGGTTTTCATCAAACGGCCGGCGGGCGAGCAACGTGCCGTCGCTCAAGCCGAGAAACATGATGCCTTGGTCATCGAGACTGAAGCTTTCGAAGAAGCGGTCGAAGTACGACATCTTGATCCCGGCCAGCAACACACCTTGAAAATTGCCGGCGTGATCATTGATGCGCTTGGAAATCGGGATGATCCACTCGCCGTTCTCGCGACTGCGAATCGCCGGGCCGATGTGCGCCAGCGTCGACGCGTTCTGCTGGTGAAACTTGAAGTACTCGCGGTCCGCCACGCCATGGCCACGGGGTAAATCGCTGAACGACGTAATCACCCACTGGCCCTGCGTGTCGAAGAGAAACATGCCGTGCAACTGATCGAGTTGCTGCACGCGCCGGGCGAAGGTCTTCTGCAGCCGTGGTCTTTGCGCTGCGCCGTAACCGTCGTCCTGAATCCAGTCGACCAGGCTGGTCATCACCAGATCGGCGGCCAGAAAGGTGTCCTCGGCCTGCTGCGCCATGGCCCGGGTCAGGTTGCTCGAGGCCATTTTCGCCACCGCCAGATCCTGACGACGCGACTGCTCCAGTTGCAGGTACAGCAAACCGGACAGGCACAGCCCCACCGCAACGATAAACAGCACCGCCGCCTTGCGCAGCGGCAGGCGTTTAAGGGTGCCTCCGGGGGCCTGATGCGGATCATGAATAGGGATAGGCAAAAGCAAGTCCTGGGCAGGTACGACAAGGGCGCCAGCGGGAAAACCCTTATGTTTGTGAGCGTAGCCCACCGGAATCTACGGGGCAAACGCCCCGGTCCCGCCCAGTTATATCGGCGCACAACGAGTTTGGATGATCGCTGTTCGCCGATTTATTTTCGATTGCCTCTTTAGGGTTAGTCCGTTGTGAAGGGCCAGGTGCCGCATCGCACTGTGCCCGTTGCGCAATGGCGTGGGGCACCGGTTTCAACTGCGATGAATGTTCAGCCGATCAGTTCTGGCACATCAGCGCGACGGCGGCACGCGAATATCCCCCGCCCGGCACTGGGTTTTCACGCCTTTGCCACACGCACCGAACTGCAGATCCTTACCCATGCACACGCGCACTTCCGACAGTTCCGGGCCGCTGCAAATGACAGCGATGCCATCGGCAGGAATCCCCGGGTTGGCCTTGCGGAACAAGTCGGCGATTTCCTGGGCTTCGAAGTAGTAGGAGCTGCTGAACGGTTGCAGTTCGTCCGGGATTTTCACCGCCGCCACGGCTTTGTCCGCTTCATCCAGATAGCCCATCGCGCCGAGGCCGCTGCAGGTGCCGTGTTTGGACCATTCGTGATCGAGCAGTTTTTTGGTCGGGAACAGTGTCAGGCCTTTGCTGGTCTCCGCCGCGTTCAGCGTGGTCAGCGGCGGGCAGGACTCCGGCCAGCCGCCCTTGGCGTATTGTGGCCACAAGCCGTGCAACACAAAGCCGTAGCCCTTGCCGGAACACTGCACATCATCTTTATGGGTCAGGCAAAAGGTCGGCGACCACGACAGCGTCAGCAGGTAGTAATCGAACACCCCCGCCACCGATTCCGCCTGGGCCTTGCTTGACTGTGATTGCCGCGCCGAACTTAAGCCGATGCTACCGACCGTCAGCGCAATTAACGTCAAAATTGTAAACAGCTTTTTCATTTTCCCACTCCTTGGGACGCCTGCGTCCATGGTTTTCGATCCTGACCAGACTTGGCCAGCGCTGATTTCGACACGCTTGTGTTGCAAGCGCATGACGCAAGGCAAAGCCGTACGCCTTTGAAAGGTCTACGATTAACAGGCAGCCACCAAACCAAGGGAACCAAGATGAGTAAAGCAGACGAACTCGCCGCCAAACTCAAGCAAACCCGGCATACCCACGCGGATGCGGCACTGGAAATCGATTGCTGGCCTGCTCAGGTGTATGACTTGTACCACCGCATTGAGGCTTGGTTACAGCCCGTCACCGAAGTAGGACTGAAGATTCGGCTAAATCCTACGCATGTTTGCGAAACTTCACCGGATGGCGAATCCCACAATTACGCCATCGACCAACTGGTGATCGAGGCCAACAATCAAAGCCTGACATTTGATCCCATTGCCCGCTTCACCGAGGATGGCGCCGGACGAGTGCAGATCTCCCTGCCGGAAAGAAACACTTATCTGTTGCGAACTGTCGATGAACACCACGAAAGCCACTGGTGGTTGCAAACCGTCGAAACCGGACAGGAGCTGGACGCCATCGCCCTGACCGAGAACAATCTGCTGCAGGTGGTGCAGGAAGGCTTAGGACTTTAAATTTTCCCCGTTACAACAAGACCTTCTGCGGAACAACAAGGGCCGGCCATCTCAACGGTCAGACTTCTCGAAGAATTCTGGCCGTGACTTCATAAAAAACACCCCGAAGTTCTTGCATGCGCCTGTTGAAAATCGCCTTTACTCGCCAGCGCCCTGCTGTTGAGCAGCATTGCCCTGGCCCGCCGGAAACTGCTTTCGTCGCGGGATGACATCCGGGAAAACCTTTCACTACACTGGGCCACCGTCCTTTTCAAAAGCCCCGATCACAATGACAACATTAAAAAGCACGATGATCCTTTGCGGCCTGCTGACCTTGGCCGCCGGAGCCCACGCCGAGCCAAGCGCTTCGCACCTCGACAGCATCCAGCAACAAGGCCAGTTGCGCGTGTGCACCACCGGCGACTACAAGCCCTACACGTTCAAACGCACCGACGGCGACTTCGAAGGCATCGACATCGCCATGGCCCGCTCGCTGGCCGACAGCCTCGGGGTCAAAGTCGAATGGGTGCAAACCACCTGGAAAAACCTGATGCCGGACATGCAGGCCGGCAAGTGCGACATCGGCATGGGCGGCATTTCGGTGACGCTCGAACGGCAGAAAAAAGCCTACTTCAGCAACACCCTCGACACCGACGGCAAGATCCCGCTGGTGCGCTGCGCCGATGTCAGCAAGTACCAGACAGTGGAACAGATCAACCAGCCCGACGTGCGTCTGGTCGAACCCGCCGGCGGCACCAACGAAGCCTTCGTCCACGCCTTCCTGCCCAAGGCGCAACTGGCCCTGCACGACAACGTGACGATCTTCCAGCAACTGCTCGACAACAAGGCCGACGTGATGATCACCGACGCCTCGGAAGCGCTGTATCAGCAGAAACTCAAACCGGGCTTGTGCGCGGTGAATCCGCATCAATACATGCAGTATGGCGAGAAGGCTTATTTGCTGCCGCGCGATGACATCAGCTGGAAACTGTATGTCGATCAGTGGCTGCACTTGAGCAAGGTGACCGGCAAGTATCAGCAAACCCTGAGCGAATGGATTGCCGTACCTGCCGCGCAGTAATCCTCAATCGTCATGCAACATCCCGGAGCTGTACTGATTGAGACTGCTGCCAATACTGTTGCCACCAAACTTCAACGTATTGGCACTACGCCCCTCCGGCGACTGACAGTCACTGGAGAAACAATGGGTGGTGGTCAAGCCACCCGTGCCCGAACAGGCACTCAACACCGACACAGCAGCAATCAACAGCACTTTGACGACATTGGCGCTCATGGCACGATTCCCCTCGGGATGAACAGCGACGATCTTGTGCCAACATCCTAGGCCTGCGCCGCACCCGGCAAGATGAAACTTTGCCGATCGACAGCGCCGGTTCAGAATCGCTTACCCGCCGACAAGGACATCCCCATGCAATTCCTGCCCATTACCGACGCCAGCCCCGCCGTCCAGGCCCACGTCCGCACCCTGCGCAACCAGCCGGACGTGCGCAAATTCATGTACACCTCGCATGAAATCAGTGAGCAGGAACATGCCAACTGGCTGGTCTCTTTGCAGGGTAATCCGCGCCAGCAAGTGTTTGTGGTGATCAAGGATGAGCAAGCAGTCGGGGTTGTTTCCCTGAATGCAATCAACGTTTTGCACAAGAGCGCGGATTGGGCGTTTTATCTGGACGTCGGCTTGCAGGGTAAAGGCTTGGGCAGTGTGGTCGAGTTCTGGATGCTTGATTACGCGTTTGGCGTGGCGGGGCTGGAGAAGCTGAATTGCGAAGTGCTGGCGATGAACGCGGCGGTGGTGAAGATGCACCAGAAGTTCGGGTTCGAGATTGAAGGTGTTCGACGGCAGAACGTGGTGAAGGATGGGGTTCGGGTCGATGTGGTGTTGTTGGGGATTACCAGCGCCGAATGGCTCAACAAACGTCCGGCGCTGGTCCCCGTTATCGAGCGGCTCAGTGCTAGCTGAAAGAGATCACCTCTTCAGCCACGCACTTGTCGGGATCTGCGCCAGCGATTTGAACGCGGGTTTGGCAAACCAGTAACCCTGCATCAGATAAATGCCGCAGTCGGCGAGAAAATCTCTTTCCTCGGCATCTTCTATGCCCTCGGCGATCACCTCCACGCCCAACTCGGTACACATGTTTACAACGTTACGCACAATGGTCTGGCGAACTCGGTCACGGTGAATATCGCGGATCAGCGCCATATCCAGCTTGATCAAATCCGGCTGAAAATCCGCCAATAAATTAAGACCGGAATAGCCTGCGCCAAAGTCGTCAATCGCCGTCTTGAAACCAAACTCACGATACTCACGCAAGATATTCATCAAATGCTTGTTGCTTTCAACGTGCTCGCCCTCCACCGCCTCGAAGATCAGGCGCTCCAGTGGGAAGCCGTGAGCGCGCGCCGCTTCCAGCGTGCTGCGAATGCACATTTCCGGACGGTAAACGGCATTCGGCAAAAAGTTGATCGACAGGTACTGCGTCATCCCTAACTCAGCCGCCGTGGAAATCGCCCGCACTCGACACAGTTGATCAAATCGATAACGGTTTTGATCGTCCACCTGCTCCAGAACTGACAAGGCGCCCTCACCCTTCACGCCGCGAACCAAGGCCTCATGGGCAAAAATCGTTTGCGCACGCAGATCCACAATGGGCTGAAAAGCGAAGGCGAAATCCATGTCCGGCACGCCTTTGTCCTTACAGCCCTGGCAGCCTCCGCGAGGCGCGAATGATTCTGGAAATTCGGTCATGACACCCCCTGATAACGGGTTGTAACCTTCCCTGACTATAGGTAAAAAACTGCTGTTGAACCGAGTCACCTGCTCACCACGCCCCAACGGCAGCCCTGCGACGCTTGAATATTCGAAGGCGCCGCAAATTCATCGTTCCAAAAATCAAGTGCGAAAATGCGCAGTCATGCGCTGCAAGTCCTGCCCCAGTGACGCCAATTCAACCGTCGCCGCCGCACTCTCTTCACTGGCAACCGCCGACTGGTCAGCGACATCCCTTACGCTGACGATGCTGCGATTGATTTCGTCGGCCACGGCACTTTGCTGCTCGGCAGCGGCCGAGATTTGCAGACTCATCTCCTGGATCGTACCGATGGACTGATTGATCTCGGTAATGGCCAACTCGGCCTTCTGCGCCAACACCACCGTATCGAGGGTGCGCTCGCGGCTGGAGGTCATCAGTGTAGAAGCTGCTTGCGCGCCTTGTTGCAGGGTGACGATCAGCGCTTCGATTTCCTTGGTCGAGTCCTGTGTCCGCTGCGCCAGCGAGCGCACTTCGTCTGCCACCACAGCGAACCCACGCCCCTGCTCTCCCGCCCGCGCGGCTTCAATAGCCGCGTTCAATGCGAGCAAATTGGTCTGCTCGGCGACGGCTTTGATGACATCGATCACTTTGCCGATCCGCTCACTGTCCTCAGACAGCACGTTCATCGCGCCGCCCAACTCTTCAATGGCCTCAGCGAGTTCACTGATCTGCAACGTCGCCTGCTTCACCACCGTACTGCCGTGGCGAGCCTGTTGATCGGCCAGGGTCGCGGCGGCGGACGCATCGGTGGTGTTACGCGCAACTTCCTGCACCGTCGAAGCCATTTCGTGCATCGCCGTGGCGACTTGATCCACTTCGCTTTTTTGCTGACGCACACCCGCGCTGGTCTGCTCACTCATGGCCGAGAGTTTTTCCGCAGAGGTGGAAATCTGCGTGACGCCATTGCCGATACCTTGCACCAGCGTGTTCAGGTTCTGCGCCATGTCCTGCATCGCATTTTGCAGATCGCCCAACTCGTCTTTGCGGTTTGATTTGGCCTGTACCGTCAGGTCGCCCTTGGCAATACGTCGAGCCAGTTCAACCGTCAGCGCCAGCGGCGCAGTGATCTGGCGCGAGATGACCACCGAAGCAAACAACCCGATCACCAACGCCAACACGGTCAAAACGGCGATCTGAATAAAGGCTGAGTGTTGATCTTCACGTGCCAGACGCTGCTGGGTGTCCATCAGGCCAGTCATGATCTTGTCCATCGCCTTGCTTTCCTGGTCGACCTGCTCGCGCATGTTTTGCTTCTGCTCAAACAGCCCGGCCACTTGCACCAATACTTCGCGATAACGCCGCATCCCGGCATGCGCTTCTTCCAGTTGACTCGACAGGGCCGTCGGCAGGCTGGTGCGCGCCTTGGTGATATCACTCAAGAAAGTATCGATGGTTTCCATCATCAGTTTTTTGTTCACGTCGTTGGGCACCGCAATGTAACGACGCAACATCAGTCGAAACGTGGTCATGCCATTGCGCAAGTCGGCCACCGTGCGCAGATCCCGAACGCGTTCGCCATCGGCTGACGCCAGCGCACTGGTCGTGGTGCCTTCAAGCATGCCGGCAAAAGTTTGCGCGTACTTGTCCGACAGCGCCGTCAGCGGTTTCAGGGCATCGGTGGTCGACTTATCGGCAGCGATCAACTGTTTGACCTTCTGGTCGTAAGCGACAATCGTGGCTTGCAACGCCTTCAAGGCTTGCTGGTTTTCAGCGCGGGTCAACGTTTCCAGCGCCTTGTTCACAAGGCCCTGCAAGACATTCAACTGCGCGTTATAGGATTCAGCGAACGCGGCGTCAGCGGCGGCTTCGTACTGTTTCTCGGACAGCCGCATATCTTGCGTAGCGTCATTCAACGTGCCGATCAGACGCGTCGTACTCAAGCGATCAACCAGCACGCTGTTGCTGCTATAGCCAATGAAAGCAACCGCCAAAACAGCCAGCAAAAGAATGCCGAAGCCGGTTCCCAGCTTGCGGGAAACCTTGATGTCACCCAGGAAATTCGATGCAACTGCCATATTCAGCCTCAAACGCCCTGACGCGAAACGCCAGGCACAAAAAATTGATCTCCGGTAACCACAGGCACCGTCCAGACATTCGGGGGTCGTCATCCAAGGCGTAATACGGGACGCTCCAGCTGTCCCTGAAATGCAAATGCCGATGCTGTTGAATCGTCAAAAAGAACCCGACGCGAGCATCGGCAGACAAACGCGTTACGTCGCAAACAGAGGGTTTGCACGCTGGATTTATCGTTTCAGCAAAGGTGTCTGGAGGGATGCTAGTAATTTTGCGAAAACTTGTACAACTTTATATTTTTGTATAGTCGTTGAACTTTTTGGGTGGGGTGATGACGCATTGCCATCATGGTTTGTGGCACATCGCTATTGGCGTAAAACGCAGGTAAAAATGCTGATTCAAGCGCTTGCCCCTCTGCGGCGAACACCGGCTGCACGCCACAGAGGAGCAAGGGGTTTACGGCTTGATTTCGACCTTATCCAACGCCTGATTCACCGCCAACTCCCCCAACATCACCACCTGCGCAATGCCCAGCGCGGTTTTGCGGTACGAGGGGTCTAGTGTTGCGGCGAAGTTGTTGAGCATTTCCGAGGCGGAACTCAGCGTTTCACTGGCATTGGCCAGCAGGGATTCCGAGTCGTACTTGGGGTTGGCGAGGTACATGCGCTCGGGCTCGTTGACGCTGGCCATGATGTGGGCGGCGGGAAGGAGGTAGTGATCGAGCGCGCGCTCGGCGGCTTCGTGGAGTTTTTTGGGGTTGAGGGATTCGTAGGGGGATGCGGGATCGGTTTCTGGTGGATTCGGTGTTGGTTTGAACATGGTGTAACTCCTGACGGATAAACGAAAAGGAGCCATCACTCTCGCTACCAAACGAAGGGTGGAGGCCATACGCAGGTTGGTAGACCGGTCGTCAGGAACCCCGGCGCATCCGAAGATGCCCCGCGCATGACCACCATAAAACGAAGACGAGAAACGTCGTCGCAAGACAGTAGTCTTGTGCTTCTGACGGAGACGGGCTACCAAACCCGATCACTGGTTTTCAGTGACGTAGGGACGATAGAACCTGCGAGCTAGAGGCACAAGCCGGGGGATTCTGTCTTAGGTGTAGGGGGAGGCGCAAGGTGGTGTGGGCAATGCATTACCTTGATGCTTTTCGATTAAACAAACGCGCAATGCAGGTTAAATTTCTCTGTGTAAAGTGGGGGTATAGGAGCATTAAGATAGTGGGTCGTTGTAGAATTGTTGACGTATTGGTTCTGCTCACGCTATTCCTTCTCGTCTCTCAAATGGGCCGTCTAGCATCAGACACCCATCTCAAGGCAGATTTTTTACATGAGCACGTTACGGAACTCTAGATAGATTTTTATTAGATATGGGAAAAACAATGGCAGCAGGTAATGCAGGGAATGATGCAGTTTCATGGATAGCAGTAGTCATCGCAGCCGCAGTTGCTGCGGGCGGATCTAGCTGGGCAATACAACTCAACAATGTCTCAGAAAGAGATAAAAAAATTGAAGACCGGGACAAACAGATTACAGCTCTGCGAGAAGCTGGTAGTTGGAATATCCCCACAACAATTAAAAGCATGAAAAGTGCTAGCGAAGAAATTATGGCATCTCTTGAGAGTCGCTCAGCCCAAGAGGCTCGTACGAATGACATCAAACACTTACAACAGGAAAATGCTGAGCTTGCGAGTAAATTGAAAGCGACGACTTCTGAGCTCGCATTAGTGCAAGACGGATTTCGCAATTTAAAATCCCAGCTACAGGGGGCAGCAAAACAGCCCATAGTTATTGAGCTAGGCGAAGGTCAAAGTGAAGATATAATTCCAGGAATAGCCGCACTTGGAGTTAAAACCATTTATTCTCGCTCTCAAGTACTTGGAGCTTTTGGCGGTCAAAAATACGAACTACGAGCAGGAGAACGCTCAAGTTTTCGTATAGCCGAGATAGATTGCAAAGTGTATATCAAGACCATCACCATTGATAAAGCAATTCTGTCGGTGACGTGCGAGAAATGATTAAATGGCGGCACTCCAAATTCAAATTCAATTACTACCGACCGCCACCCTTTTCTATCACTTTCAGCGCAACAAAAAAAAACCATTAATTAAATTAAAAGAAAGGGACGGATTTATTTAACACAACATGAACTACCTAAATATACGCGTTTTTCTGTGCTTAAAAGCTCTAATGAGCACAGTGACCAAACCTAAGCCTGTAGCGATCCGCCAGGAACGCTGCGCACTTATTTTTCAAAGAAACATAGTGGACGGATTTATTAACTTCGAAGTACGACACCTGCAAATAAATCCGTCACCTTTTAATCTTGAAAGGCTCCTAGAACAAAATCAAATAAAATTACACACAGACTCAATATGATGTTTCATTGACATCTCCTTAACAATGCCCAATCCGGGATAATGACCTGCTGCATGAGAAACCTTGAACTCGTTCATCCCTAAAGTATTATCAAAAACACCTGGATTCATAGCATCGAATTTAATTAATTTATCAAGGGCCTCCAAATACTTACCTCCGGGGTTAGTCGGAAGCGTCCCTCCCGTCGTGGAAAGAAAGTGCTTCACCTGCATAGAGTACGGCAATAGTGCATCAATGTGAGAGGCGTGGATAGCGACAACATATGCGGGACCACCAGACTCACTATATTCCTCAGCCATAACGGTGAAATCGCCGAACCCTATTGCGTTTGTTCTTTTTTTGTACGATACGTGCAAATTTGAATAGAACGATGAAGCGCTATAATCGGCATTTCGCTTTTTCTTGGCGAAACTGTCCGCGTAAAGCACCACTCTACTCAACTTATCAACAACATCAGAATCTACCTTCTGTTGATTTAAAAGAACAAATGACGCTGTATTCAAGAGAGTTACCGAAGACATCAGCGCATCACTTTCCAGATACACCGCAGCCCCAGGGTAATTGGCAAGCAGGGACAATGAAATCGAGTCTGAAGAGTCACGAACCTTGATACAAGGGGTAAACTTATTAGCTGATTTCAAATTCGACTGAAGCTGACCAAACACATTTGCGGAAGAAGCAGATGAAAAATATCCTTGAGAAGGATTTATCACAACCAATGGAATCACAGAATGCTTGTGCAACTGTTCTACTGCATCGATCACTTCTCGAGCCGAGTTATTTACCGGCTCTATAACCGGTCTATATTTTACCGCACTCAACCTACTTGACAGATCATACAACGTATTCAACTCGTGCCGCTTAGCCTTAAGAATTGGGTAGTACATAAAGTTTCCTTACTAAAATGTAAATTTAAATTTTCCAACAGCCCAACTTTATCCGCTGCCGAAATGCGATATTCGATACCAGCAGCCAACAAACTAACCGGCAACCCCTCAATATAGGACCTATCTATCTTCCGGGTAGCCTTCAGAACCTTACAAAAGGCGCTTCTTAATTTATCAGAATCCGCCCCTTCGAGAGCGATGCGACACTCATCATAAATTTTTGTATTCGGAGCAGTAGGTACATCTCCATACAATTCCTTGACCAAAGCAAGATACTCATGACGCCGTAATGAGGCCATTAAAACACCCACATCAACGGATGCAGAAGTTTGAAGAGCAGGTCTAACCTCAGTAAAACCATGCCTTTTGCTCAAGGCCAAAATACCAACACACTCCGGAATTCTTTTTTCTACTTTTGATAGATGCCCATCACCGACCACAACGTTAACTTTGTCAAATATTCTCAAGTAAGAATTGAGTTGATCCGAAAGCCTACTCAAACCATCAAATTCCGATTTAATCTCGTAACAAGTGCTGCTACCATTCAAAATAACACTATCAGCCTTATTTTCACCCACCCTGAATTCGTTCAGCAGGGTTGCCGTATTTAATGAGTAGCGGCCAATCAAGATTTTTTCAACAATCAAATTCTTAATATAATACTCAAACTTGTAGCCAGAACGAAGAACCTTAAAACTCTCTTGAAAAACATCGCTCACACTGAAGACATCACCAAGCAATTCATAGATATCGCTAGCAACTTTCAATAAAAAATCAAAATCTCCGCGCGCAACAGCATTTACTTCTTTGCTGCTGAATATTTTCGCAACATCCTTGGTATTCAATTGCGCACCAGCATCCCTAAAATACATACTTAACCCTAATCTATTTGCTCCATAGTAAGGAGCGGTCAAATGTAGAGTTTAAAGAACAAGATATTTTCATACATCCATTTTTTACCAAAAAGCGACACGCTGCACTTTTGAGATCATAGCGCCATCACCAAAGTGATGCATATGATTTTTTAAGATTAGGTCAGTCTGTTGTCCACGGAACAGTCCGACTTCAATCCTGATAAACTCCCCCACCTCCCAGCCACACCCAGCCCAGAACCGCCAATGTCCCCTATCACCGCCACACCCGCCCCACTCTCCCGCCGCTTCTCCGTCGCCCCGATGATGGATTGGACTGATAGGCATTGCAGGTACTTCCTACGCCTCCTATCGAAGAACGCCCTGCTCTACACCGAAATGGTCACCACAGGCGCACTGCTCAACGGCGATCACGAGCGTTTCCTCCGTCACAACGAAGCCGAGCACCCGCTCGCGTTGCAGTTGGGCGGTAGCGTTCCTTTGGATCTAGCCGCCTGCGCGCGCATGGCTCAGGAACACGGCTACGACGAGGTAAACCTAAACGTCGGTTGCCCAAGCGATCGCGTACAGAACAACATGATCGGCGCGTGCCTGATGGGTCATCCGCAACTGGTGGCAGATTGTGTGAAGGCGATGCGTGACGCGGTGTCGATTCCTGTGACGGTAAAGCACCGCATCGGCATCAACGGTCGGGACAGTTACGCAGAGCTGTGCGATTTCGTCGGCACCGTGCGCGATGCCGGGTGCACCAGTTTTACCGTGCATGCGCGGATTGCGATTCTGGAGGGGTTGTCGCCGAAGGAGAATCGTGACATTCCGCCGCTGCGCTATGACGTGGCGGCGCAGCTGAAGGCGGATTTTCCGGAACTGGAGATTGTGCTGAACGGCGGGATCAAGACGATGGAGGCCTGCCATGAGCATTTGCAGACGTTTGACGGTGTGATGTTGGGGCGTGAGGCTTATCACAATCCGTATTTGCTGGCGGAGGTGGATCAGCAGTTGTTTGGCAGTTCGGCGCCGGTGATCAGTCGGGCTGAGGCGTTGGCGCAGTTGCGTCCTTATATAGCCGAGCATTTGCTGGCCGGTGGGTCGATGCATCACATCACACGGCATGTTTTGGGCTTGGGCACGGGGTTCCCGGGGGCGCGGAAATTTCGTCAATTGTTGTCGGTGGATATTCACAAGGCCAAGGATCCGTTGGCGTTGCTGGATCAGGCGGCTGAGTTGCTTGAAGGTCGTTGATTGAAGTTTTGAGTGTGCGGGCGACGCCTGAGCGTTGCCCGGCGTTTTGATGTACTGACAGGATGTCTTTTGTTTATGCCCGCGTTTGGTTTTTCTGCTTTCAAGCGTTTCATCCTCCTCGCCTTGTTCAGCTTCACCTCCGACGTTTATGCGCACTGCGATGGCTTTTGTATGGGCCGTACCGATACGCCGTGGGAGGTGACGCAGATTTCCGGCCTCACCTTGGTGTCTTTATTCCTCGCACCTTTTTCGGCTAGCCAGGAAACGACTGACAGTCACAAGCGTGTTTACTCTGCCGAGGAGCAGGAAGATGCGCGATTGTATCTGGCCAGCGACGGCATGCTGCAAGCCGCGTATTTCACCTCGGCCTTGCAGCGCTATCGCCAGGAGTCGCCGGATTCGGCGTTAAACGATCTCGCCGTTGCGGCGTTGATCAGCAGCCAGTGATCAGGCTGCCGCTGCGGCGGTCCAGTTGACCCAGCCGAACAGCCACGTTGCCAAAATCAGCAAACCAAACGCGATCCGGTACCAGGCGAACGCGGCGTAGCTGTGGTTGGCAATAAACTTGAGCAAGCCGCGCACGGCGATCATGGCGAAGATGAACGCGGTGACGAAGCCGAGGGCGAAGACTGGCAGGTCGTTAGGCTGGAACAGGTCGCGGTATTTGTAGCCGGAGTACACGGCGGCGCCAACCATGGTGGGCATGGCGAGGAAGAACGAGAACTCGGTGGCGGCTTTGCGCGACAGGCCGAAGAGCAGACCGCCGATGATGGTCGAACCGGAGCGCGAGGTGCCGGGAATCATCGCCAGGCATTGTACGAAACCGATCTTCAGTGCGTCAGACCAGCGCATGTCGTCGACGTGTTCGACGCTGATCACATGGCTGCGCTGTTCGGCCCACAGCATGATGACGCCGCCGACGACCAGTGCCACGGCGACGGTGATCGGGTTGAACAGGTATTCGTGGATGGCGTCGGCGAACAACACACCCAAGACTACGGCGGGCAGGAAGGCGATCAGCAAGTTGAGGGAAAAGCGTTGGGCATTACGTTCAGTGGGCAGGCCTTTGATGATGTCGAAGATCTTCGGTCGAAACTCCCAGACGACGGCAAGAATGGCACCCAGTTGAATAATGATGTTGAACGCCATGGCGCGTTCGCCGCCGAACTCCAGCAAGTCGGCGACGATGATCTGGTGGCCGGTACTCGAGATCGGCAAGAACTCGGTCAGGCCTTCTACCGCACCTAATATCAACACCTGGAAAAGGGTCCAGAAATCCATTAATCCTCCGTCAGAGCGCTCTTGGCGAGCGACCGGGTAATAACACTCAGGGGTTGAGTATCTGCAGTGAGACCATTGACATACATAAATGCAAAAGTTCATCAGCCACAAAGATTACGTCTTATTAAAAGACACACTCAAGCCATGTTAGTAATCGTCGGCTGACGAACTACGCAGAAAATATTTAGGCCTTTTTGCAGAAAAAAGTTGCTCCGACAGTAAAGTGTGATCAATATCACATTATCCAGAGATGGCCAGACAGTGGCAATTGGACATAGACAAAGCCATCGCAATAAGCTCAAAATAGTGGCACCATTGCATATCGCCACCATCTAAGCAGTAGTTCACCCCTCCGAGAAAATCAACTAAAAGCTTGAAAAGCTTAATTATTGTTAGAAAACTCGCGAGACACGTCTAAAAACCGCGTAAATGTTACCAATTGTCAGTCACAGATGAGAACCGGTGCTTTAACATCCCGATGTCAGCACTTAATTCGAGTCAATGCATGATGCTCTCAGGGAACTTAGCGACTAGAAGCCCGCGCCCGACAAACGACGAACCTGGTGTTCTTACTCTGGGTCGTACCCGTGGCGTGGCTGAACATTTCAAAGCGCTAGTCGCCCAGCATATACGTGCCGATATGGCGCTCGAAGCCAGTGCGTACACTAGTTCATATCAGTTGAATGAACAGTCTGGTTCGTATCGAGCGATCTTCCTTGTTATCGACAGCCCACAGGCCCTCGAAGACAATCTTGCCCTGGTCGAGAACCTGCGCAGCGACAACTTGAAACCGATCATTTGCGCGGTCATCACCGGTCGCGGCGCCTTCAACAAGATCAAATACTATCTGGCTGGCGCGGATGTTTGTATCAAGTTCAACACCCTTTCCGACGATGGCGCCGAGTTGCTGGGCGAGTTCTTCAACAGTGAAGAATGGCAACGCGATATCGATCTGACGCTTGATCCGACCCGTATCTGCCTGATGGGCACCAGCAAGAAACTCGACATCTCGTTTGCCGAAATGAAGATCCTCGAAGCCTTCGCGCAAACCAGTAATCACATTCTGAGCCATGATGAAATCGCGGGCATCATGGGCCTCAACACCAATTTCTACGACCCTCGAGCACTGGAGAAATCAATCAGTCGCTTGCGTGGAAAAATCAAGGACATGTATGGTACAAACGCGATTCAGAGTATTCGCGGCTATGGCTATCGCCTGCTGCGGGGTCTGATATCGACTGCCTGACTCTCGGGCAGCCTTCCCTTTTGCATACGTACGAAGGATCGTCTGATGCAACCATATAGCTCCCGTTCTGCTTCACGTCTGTTTGAAATCAAGCAATTGAATGAGCGCGACAACACGACCCATAACAATAAAACTCCATAACATAGCAGCAGATCGAGTGGAATTTATCGAGGGCCATTCTTGGGCCCAGACCCTGCCTATCGATTACTTCCGAGGAAGTCATTGCTCGCCTGCCGATTTATCTTTTAGCCAATTTTGGTATGTATTCAGGAGAGAGACATGGAAACTAGTACAACCCTCCCAAGGAAATATTTTGTTGTCGTGACTCACAGTACAACGTCGCAACGTGAACTGGAGAGCATGCTGTCCAGTGAACGTTTCAATTCGTTCGAAGGGGTTGATTCGCCCTCTTCCGCTCCAATGGTGATGGAGTTCACATATCCAGGCATCAGTCGCAAAAATGCCCCGCGCAGTATCGAACACGATACTCAGCGAATACTGGCCACGCTCGAGTCAGAATGGCGCGCAGCGCAATCGGCTAATCCTTTCCAGAATGTCCCGGCCATTACCGGGGAAACCCGCAACATGCCGCCTGCCGTTGAAGGTGATATGCCCGGCAATGAAACCTGGCATCTCGACCCTGATCAGGGTGCACTGATCAAAGAAGGTGTCGAAATCAGCCTGACTGGCCTGGAAACAGCATTGGTCAGAAAAATGCTCAGCCATGAAGAGCGTGTTGTCAGTCGTGACGAGCTGATCCTCAGCATCGGCCGGGAGCCGGAACAATATCGCGGCCTGGAAATGTGCCTGAGTCGCCTGCAAGACAAATTCAAAAGCGCCAGCCATGGCGAACGACTGTTTCGTGCTGTCAGAAACCGCGGTTATTGCCTGATTCAGGAAATCGTCGCGTAACCACGAAAAATCTCCACGAACAGAACAAACAGATAAAAGTGCGATTACAAAAACAACAAGAGCACTCTGTTTGGCTTCATCTTCCTCCCTGAATTAACCATTCCCTGCCTCCACCCTCCAACAGTAACAAATACAACATCATTTATTCACCCCTTCCTCTGCGACCTTTTCTAACACTCTTATATTTAATTATTAAAAAGTTGGCACTGTGCCATCTTGTTAGAACTCGTCAGACACCATTCCCGGCAATAACTTAGTGTATTGACTGACGACAGTTCGGCATATCGATGTTGTTACCTCAGGACACTCGCTACAACAAAAACAATAAGTCTGCATAACAACTCGGATTTCAACTGTTGAAACCTGAATGGACGTCTTTTGGGGATACCGTATGGATCTTTCTCTAAGTATCAATCGAAGCACAGGCCTCAAGGGACTGACCTTTTGGGGCCAATGGGCGCTGGCACAGGGCTTTGTGGTGACGCTGTTGTTCATACTGGCCGAGCAGCACACCGGGACGGTCGCGTTTTACTACCGTATGTGTGCAACGCTGGCGGTACTGGCGTCGGTGCCGGCTTATACGTTTAGCGGTGTTTATCGCAAGCGTGACAACTACCTGACCGGCCTCGGTCGACTGTTCATGGGTTGGTCGATGACCATGGCGGCACTGGCGTGCATCGCCTTTGTCTGCCAGGCCGATGAGCTGTTTTCGCGACAGGTGATCCTGAGCTGGGCGGTGTATGGCTTCCTCGGTCAGGCATTTCTCTACGCGCCGCTGCATGCGTTTTCCAAGTACTACCAGCGCTCGCGCAAAAGCGAGCACAAGACGCTGATCGTCGGCACCGGCGACCTGGCGTTGGGTCTGGCGAAGAAACTCAGTCAACTGGAAAATCTGCCGTTGGTAGGTTTGGTCAGCAATGGCGATGTGTCTGTGCTGGGTCCGGATGCACCGCGCGTTGTCGGCGATCAGGAACAGTTGCTGGAGCTGATCGAAGCGCATGACATCCGTCGTTTGTACATCACCTTGCCGCTGTGTGAAGCGGCGAAGATCGAAGCGATTTATGGCGATTTGCTGGGTGCCAACGTCGACGTTGTGTGGGTGCCGGACTTGAACAGTCTGACCCTGCTCAATCACTCGGTGAAGGTCGTGGACGGTCTGCCGGCGATCTACTTGAACGAGAGCCCGTTGACCAGCCGCCCTACTGCTGCTTTGAGCAAGAGCCTGGTAGAGAAAACCGTGGCGTTTCTGGCGATCATCGCGCTGAGTCCGATCCTGCTGATCATTGCGCTGGCAGTGAAGATCAACTCGCCCGGCCCGGTGTTCTTCAAGCAGGATCGTCATGGCTGGAACGGCAAGGTGATCAAGGTCTGGAAGTTCCGCTCGATGCGTGTTCACGATGACCGTGACGTGAAGCAGGCCAGCCGTAATGACTCGCGCATTACCCCGGTCGGTCGCTTTATCCGTCGCACTTCGCTGGATGAGTTGCCGCAACTGTTCAACGTGCTGCAGGGGCACATGGCGCTGGTCGGCCCTCGCCCGCACGCCGTTGCGCACAACAACTACTACTCGGGGAAAATCCTCGCGTACATGGCACGCCACCGGATTAAACCGGGGATCACCGGGCTGGCCCAGATCAGCGGCTGCCGCGGTGAGACAGATACCATCGACAAGATGCAAAAGCGTGTGGAGATTGACCTGCAGTACATCAACAGCTGGTCGTTGTGGCTGGATCTGAAGATCCTGGTGAAGACGCCGTTTACGTTGCTGTCGAAAGATATTTACTGAGGTTCAACGCTGGATACCGCAAGGGGACGAAAGTCCCCTTTTTTGTGCCTGGGATTTGGGAGCGGATCTGGATTGCGGGTGAATGCAAATACTGTGGGAGCGAGCCTGCTCGCGAAATCGGTGGGTCAGGTAACGGGGATGCTGACTGTGCTGACGCCTTCGCGAGCAGGCTCGCTCCCACAGGGATTTGGGAATGGTTCAGGATTTGTGGCGTGACAGATAACCATTGTAGGCCTTCGCCTGCTCGCGATGGCAGTGGGTCAGGCAACAGGGATGGCGGCTGTTCGGACGCTATCGCGAGCAGGCGAAGGCCTACAGGGGATTTGTGGTTGGCTCGGGATTTGTGGCGTTACAAATAACCAATGTGGGAGCGAGCTTGCTCGCGAAAGCGGTGGGTCAGGCAATGATGATGATGCTGACTGTGCTGACGCTTTCGCGAGCAAGCTCGCTCCCACAGGTCTTCGGGTGTTCGGGAGATCCGCGCTTACTCCGTGATCTTCTCGAAATTACGGTAGAACATGTCCCCTTCCCGGCTATCGGTCATCGAATGCAGTTGGTAGCTGCGATTGAGTCGCGCACCACCGTCACGGGTCAGCGGTGCCCAGACCAGGTTGGCGCGGCGCATGGTCGACATGCTCATCATTTCGTCGAACGGGATCGACAGGTAGATGCCTTTATCGAAACTACCTTCGCCATACTCCGCGCTACCCGCCGTGGTGATCGTCGCCCACGCACCAAAACGCACGCCATTGAAAAACTCGCGCGAGATGTCCAGCGTGCCGCCCCAGTCACCGGCCAGATAACGCCCGACGCTAACCGCCGCCAGCGTATCGAACGGCAGATCCGTATAGCCAGTGATATGCCCGGTCACCACCGAGTAATCGCGCAGCGCAAAGCCTTGATCAAAATCGCGCTGGCGCACCCAGTTCAGGTCCGCCCCCACCGACCAGCGTTCACCGGTCGGGCGGAACAGCACCTCACCGCCGACACCGGCAAACATCGACTCCAGATAACCGCCATACACCATCCCATACCAGTCTTTATCCAACTGCTCGGCATGGCTGACCTGGAACAACGGCATGGTCGTGTTAGACGTTGTCAGGTACTGGCGCAAATCCGTACGCACGCGCGGCAAACCGCTCGGTGCGTCGTAGGTGAATTTGTCGAAGTTGTTGGCAAGGTTGGCACTGAGCAAACCACTCCACCAAGTGTTGCGGTTGAAGCGGTATTCGGCGTCGGCATCGGCACTCAATTGATAGAGCAAACCGTCCGGACCACCGACGTTCTGCTTGAAGCCCAGCCCCACGCCGTAACTGAAGTGCTGCGGCGCTTCGCTGTAGAGGGTTTTCTCGTTGTGCGGCATCGCCGGGTTGATCTCGGTGGTGCGGTGCAGCGACTGCAACGGCTCCTCGTTGTTGATCACTTCGCGGAAGGTCTGGCGCGGCACGCTGGTTTCTTCCAGCGGCAGGTCGTAGCGCTTGTTGACCACGGTGAACCAGTCGATGTCGTCGTTGACGCTGTTGTCGAGAATCCGGCTCGCCCGCCCGACGGCCTTCGACGAATGGAAGTAACGCTGCTGCTCGCCATACACGATCAGATCGGAATCACGCTGGGCGATGCGCTCGACTTTGTAGCCGGCGTTCTGCTGCAAGCGCTGCGACACATTCGCCCAGTTGACCTGATCCATCGCCGTGGTCGGTGCCTTCGCGGGCAGCGGTTCCGGGGTCGGATCATAAGTCTTGGCCGGTGCCTTGCGGCTGACGAAATTGGTGTGGAAGGTCACGCCGAACATCGCCGTGTTGCCGCGCTCCCACGCCGCGCTGACATCAACCGAATCGGTCACCTTGAACACTGCACCCAGGTTGATCGGCGAGTCCTGCTTGATCTCGTTGTCCTTCGGTTCGTGTTTGTAATCGTTGCCTTCATATTCGAGTTTCAGGCTGAGGCGATCCCACGGCGTCTGATAGCTCACGCCACCGAAAAACGATGGCCGACCGCGAAAGTACGAACCCGAGTTGACGTCACCGGTGCCTTCGAGGGCCGGCCGGGTATCGAAGCGATCACTGACATAGCCCAACGGGTTGTCGATGTCGCCGCGATTGCCGAGATAACCCCAGGCGATCCCGGCGCTGAAATCGAAGTTGTCGTAGCGCTTGTTGGCGACGAAAAATTCACTGGAGAACAAACCCGTACCGCCGACGTCTCGGAAGCCCAGCGCCACGTCGGGCAGCCAGTGACTCTCCTGCCACAGCCGGACTTTGACGTCGACCGCCTTGTCCTTATAGCTTTGACTGCCGCTGAGGGCCTCCGAGCCGTACGGCCGGTTGGTGATCGCGGTATAGCGAAACGAGCCTTCGAGCCAGTCCAGCGGCTGCAACGACACGCTGTAGCGGCTGTACGGATCGGTGCGGTTGGCGTTGACGCTCAACTCGCCGGCCGGGGCCATGCGCGCGGTCGGCGTCTGCAACAGCCCGGTGCCACCGAAGTCATTCTGGGTAATGCGCGGCTCTGCATGAGCCAAACCACACGGCAATAACAACACAGCTGCAAAACGTAACTTCAACGAACCACCTCGGCCAGCTGCGTGGCAATAAATTCAGCCAACTGCTGATTCAGCTCAGGGATAGGCGGATCAAGATCATCATTTTTCACCGGCACCAGAATCTTGCTGCCGGCCACCGGAAACTGCCCGGACTCGCGATTCCAGTGGGCAATGCCGACGCGCCGCGACTCGCCATTGGGCTGGATCAGCCACAGGTAATCGGCTTCGGCGTCGGCCAGAATCGAGCAGCCTTGCAGGTATTCACGCGCCTCCTGCAACGGCTGATACGGCAAGTGGCACGGCTCGGCGACCGCGCCCAGCACTTGCACCTCGTCGACGCGTTTCGGGTAGATCAGCCGATCGCCATTATCGAGACGAATGTTGCGCGCGAAGCCGACTTCCAGCGCCACCGGATCGAGATCGGCAATCTGCCTTCCGGTCACTGGCATCTGGCGGACTTCTTCGGCGATGCGTTGCGCCAGCGCCGCCCGACTCGGCCGGTCGAACAGCCTCGACATGCGCTGCAGCACATCCAGATCAAACAGCACGCCGACCTTGAGCCGCGTCTGCTCTTCAATCAGCGATTGGCGCAGTAACCCGCCCGCCAGCCAATAGCCTTCGGCATTCGGCACGGCTTCGCTGATCACGTCGAGCAAACGCCCGCCGGGTGGCAACTCGACCGGCCCGGGATGGGCGACATCGCCCGACACGGTGACGGCCGCCTGACTCACACTCGCGACCAGCATCAGGCTCGCCGATAACATGCTCAGGCGCATCACGGCAGGTGCCTGCGATCAGGGGTCAGTTGCACAACCTTGACGCGCAACTGCGAGGTCAGTTGCTGCTCGCTCTGCAAGATGAAACCGTCACGCGGGTCGACCCAGTAACGATTGGTCGCGCTCAGGCCAATGGCCGGGGCGTCAATCTGCTCATCGACACGCAGCACGGTGTATTCCTTGTCGAGAATCTGCAGGGTCTGTTCGGCGCGGCGCGAGAAGCGGCTGTTGACGATCACCCCGACTTCCTGGCCCTTGTAGAGGTCGATCCAGCGGCGCGTGGTGAAACCGTCGGCAACGTGATGCAGGCCCTGCTTGAACGGCGAGTCATCGGCCAGCCGCGTGCCATCGAGATCGCCCTCCAGACCGAGACCGATACTGCGCACGGCGAGGCCATTGCGCAGCAGCAGCACTTGTTTGCCCGAGGCGACCCAGAACTGCAGGTCTTCGCGCTCGCGCACCAGCGCCAGCACCCCGGAGCCGGACGGCGTGGTCAGTTTCAGTTGCGGATAGTCGACCCCGGCCACCTCGGCCGCCGACACGTCGACTTCATCCGGGCCGACGACCGCCGCTTTAAGGTTGTTCAACGAAGCGCTCATCAGCGGGTTACAGCCGCACAGCAACGAGGCCGCCAGCAGGCACAGGCCAACTTTCAAAATATTCAAAGTCGGCGACCTTATTTGCTGTTGTTACTGTATTCGCTCCAGTTCTTCGCAGCGGAAGCGCCAGTGCCGACAATCGATGCCGACGGCACCAATTGACTGATCAGACGATTCCAGCGAGTCACGTTGGCAGGCCCGACATACACCACGTCCTGCGGGCGGACTTCGAAGTGCGAAGCGAGCGCCATGGCGGTCGGCGATTCGGCTTCCAGCTGGTAGATCTTCGCCGGTTCGACATCGAGGTTTTCCACACCACGAATGACGTACACCGCGTTGCCGTTGGAAGTGGTCTGGCTCAAGCCGCCGACCGAACCGAGCACGTCGGTAAGGTTCATCGTCGCGGTCTTGAAACTCAATGCGCGCGGCTGATTGACCTCGCCCATCACGTAAATGCGCTTGTTGTCGTTGTACGGCAGATACAGCTGATCGCCGCCCTTGAGGTAGACGTTCTGCAACTCGGAATCCTGCTGATTGAGCGAGTCGAGGTTGAGCGGATAAGTGCGGCCGTTGCGGGTCAGCAACAGCCCCGACAAATCGGCGTTGTTGGTGTCGATGCCGGCGGAACCGAGGGCTTCGACCACGCTCAGCGGATTGGTCGAAATCGCTTGCGGGCCGGCCTTGGCCACCGCGCCGGTGACCACGACTTTCTGGCTGGCAAAACGCAACACCGCAACATCCACCTGCGGCTCGGCGATGAATGCCGATAGCCGCTGTTCAATGTCCGAGCGCAGTTGCTGGATGGTCCGGCCGGCGGCCTGGACTTCCTTGATGAACGGGTAATAGAGCGTGCCATCGGAACGCACCAGACGGCCGTTGGCATCGATCTGTTGTTGCGCGCCGGACGGGGCCGTCAGCTCAGGGTGATCCCAGACTGTGATGTACAGGACGTCGTTGTTGCCGATGCGGTATTCGGCCGGGGTCGCCAACAGCTCAGGCGGCAGCGACTCACGCTTTTGCGTGGCGCGGTTCATGGCAATCAGCTTGGGCGTGATCGGAATCAGCTCGACCCGGCTGCTTTCGCTGGCGCCCTGGCGGGTGATGCTGCCGGTGCTGAGGTATTGACCGGGGGAAAACATGCAACCTTGCAAAGCGAGACTTGCCAACATTAAAAGATAAACACTACGAGTCATAATGGCACTACGCTATTCAAGGGCGAATCCAAAAACAAAGTCACCCGACTTGCGTCGGGCGACCTTGTACTGCACTAACAGAACTTCCTGTTAGTTATGCGTGCCGGTGGTGCCGGTGGTACCCGTCGTACCGGTGGTACCGCCGTTGGCACTGCCACCGCTGTTAGACGCCGCTACAGCACTGGCAACCATTGCAGTACTGGCTGCGGGCGCTTGAGAAGCCGCCACGTTGCCACCTACATTGGTTACCGCTGTCAGCGGTGCTTCAGCGGCGGCAGCCCAGTTGCTCAACATCGTCAACAGGGCAACTGCCATCACTTTTTTCATATCAACTCCTTTCTAACATTCGACCTGTTAAAAAACCGGTCTGAGTTAGCGGTGGTGAGTTCAAGTCCGCAAAAAGCGCGAACAAGATCCGTTGTTCTTTCACAGTCTTACCCAACTGATAAAAGTCGAACGGCAGGTTTATATCTACGGACTTGCAAAAGGCATTGCCAGTGTAATTTCCCGACGTTATCTAACAACCTGACTGAAAATAACATTGGGTTAAATGGCCATCATCCCAAGTAGCCTTTGGGGTGGTTGGATTGCCAGCGCCAAGTGTCGGTGACCATGTCCTGCAAGTTGCGTGTGGCTTTCCAGCCCAGCTCTTTTGCAGCCTTGGAAGCGTCGGCCCAACTCTCGGCAATATCCCCGGAGCGGCGCGGCATCATCCGATACGGCACCGGTTGCCCGCAGGCCTGTTCGAAGGCGTGGAGCACTTGCAGCACGCTGTAGCCATCGCCCGTGCCAAGGTTCCAGGTATGAATGCCGGTGCGTCCGGAGATGGACTGCAACGCCTTCAGGTGACCGTCCGCGAGATCGACGACGTGGATGTAATCGCGCACGCCGGTGCCGTCGATGGTCGGGTAATCGTTGCCGAAGATCGACAGCTCTTGCAGGCTGCCGACCGCCACCTGACTGATGTAAGGCACCAGATTATTCGGGATGCCGTTGGGGTCTTCGCCCATGTGCCCGCTGGCGTGGGCGCCGATCGGGTTGAAGTAACGCAGCAAAGCGATGCTCCAGCGCGGCTCGGCCAAGCTCAGGTCACGCAGGACGTTCTCGACGATCAGCTTGGACTGGCCGTAAGGATTGGTCGGATTTCCGGTGGGAAAATCCTCGCGGATCGGCATCTGCTCAGGCTCGCCATAAACCGTGGCCGACGAGCTGAACACCAGTCGAAACACCCCCGCCGCGGCCATCGCCTGGCACAGATTAATGCTGCCGCTGACGTTGGTCTCGTAGTACTCGAGCGGTTTGCGCACGCTCTCGCCGACCGCTTTCAGGCCAGCGAAATGCAGCACCGCTTCGATGTTGTGCTCGCGGAAGATCCGGTCGAGCAGTGCCCGGTCACAGACATCGCCGCGAATCATCCAGGCACTCTTGCCGCAGATGGTTTCAACGGCGTGCAATGCCGCTTCGCTGCTGTTGCAAAGATTATCCAGTACAACAACTTCATAACCTGCTTCAAGCAATGCAAGTGTGGTATGCGAGCCGATATAGCCGGCGCCACCCGTTACCAGAATCTTCATAGCGCGGTCCGTCTTTGGAATGAGTGACAAGTAACGTGTCAAGCCCGTTTTATTGAAGATGTGTCACAATCCACACAAACCAGGCGACAACAATCGAAAACAAAACTAGTTCAATGACTGGCAATAAATATTTTTGCAGGTCAGACTGTATTGCTCGCTACTTATTAGCACTCCCCGCACACTCATCACTATCAACAGATACCGACTAAAAATAACTAACAAGGCACTAACCGACATCTCATAACATTGTCGCGCTTTACCGTCACGAGCATTTGCCATTAATAACCTGACTCAGGTATTAAAGTAAGCCTTCAATCCAACATTGAAACTTGCGGCCGTTGTTAAAGGCCCGCATCCGTCGCCTGTGTTCCATGACTGTCCAGGATACTTTTATGATTCGTAAATGTTTGTTCCCCGCTGCCGGCTATGGCACGCGTTTCCTGCCGGCCACCAAAGCCATGCCGAAAGAAATGCTGCCGATCGTCAACAAGCCGTTGATCGAATACGCCGTTGAAGAAGCGCGGGACGCCGGCCTGCAACACATGGCCATCGTCACCGGTCGTGGCAAGCGTGCGCTGGAAGACCATTTCGACATCAGCTACGAACTCGAACACCAGATCCGTGGCACCGAGAAAGAGAAATTCCTCGCCGGCACCCGCGAGCTGATCAACACCTGCACCTTCTCCTACACCCGTCAGGTGGAAATGAAGGGCCTGGGCCACGCGATTCTCAGCGGTCGCCCGCTGATCGGCGACGAACCCTTCGCCGTGGTGCTGGCCGATGACCTGTGCCTGAACCTGGAAGGTGACGGCGTGCTCACGCAGATGATTGAGCTGTACAAGAAATTCCGCTGCTCGATCGTCGCCATCCAGGAAGTCCCGGCCGACCAGACCCACAAGTACGGGGTGATCGCCGGCGAGCTGATGTCCGACGGCATCTACCGGGTCAACAACATGGTGGAAAAACCGGCCCCGCAAGACGCGCCATCGAACCTGGCGATCATCGGCCGCTACATCCTCACCCCGGACATTTTCGACCTGATCGCCGACACCCAACCGGGCAAGGGCGGCGAAATCCAGATCACCGACGCGCTGATGAAACAGGCACAGAACGGTTGCGTGCTGGCCTACAAGTTCAAAGGCCTGCGCTTTGACTGCGGCGACGCCGAGGGTTACTTGCAGGCGACCAATTTCTGCTACGAAAACGTTTACCTCAAAGGCCGCTGAGACGGCTCCCTTCACCCAACGAGGCCACCATGAACATTGCACAACATTCCGTAGAGATTGAACGCGAGGTGGGTAACCTCGGGGTGATGAGTTGGTTGTCACGCCATCAGCCGTTGCCCAGCGCCAATGAGTCCTGGCTGGGGACGATTCTGCTGGTGGAGCGGATTGGCGTGTTTCCCGCGTCCGGCGATATTCGCCGGCCGCTGCGCGATCCCTATCCCCTGCTCGCCCATCTGAAGAAAATGTATGGCGAGCAGGCGCTGGAAATGGATGACCGTGACGGGTTGAAGGTGATCTTCGGTGACTGGCGCTTTCGCGTGCGGATTTGCTGCAACGACCCGGCGATCATCATCAACGTGGAGACCCGTTGTGATACACGCTTGATGCCGCAGAAGCTTGCGGAATTGCTCGAGCAGGTCGACGCCTTCGAATAACTCCTCAGCTGAGCGCTCCCACGCGGAGCAACTGATCGTTCCCATGCGGAGCACCTGATCGTTCCCACGCTCCGCGTGGGAATGCATCCAGTGACGCTCTGCGTCACCCAGCGAAGGGACGCGGAGCATCTCGGGCGGCATTCCCACGCGAAGCGTGGGAACGATCACCGCTCCAGGGTTTGCGTGTTATTCAGGGGCGGCGTCGCAACGATCCTTGGCGCCCATGATCCAGCCATAAAAGTAATCAGCAATCACCTTCCCACCCGTGGCCGGCACCGGATGAATCTTGTCCGGGCCGATCATCGCCGCCGCATAGCGCTTGACGTCGGGACCGAACGCACACTGAAGATTGGCGTACCCCAAGTGCTGCTCCCGCGCCCAAGGCGCAAGCACTTGCGCATACGCCGACATCGGATAAGCGCTGGAGCGCGTGGTGTCCTGACGCATGATCAGGTTGATGCTCGCCTGCGGTTGAATCTCGCGCAGCATGCCCACCAGCCCCTGAACGTTCTGCAGGTACTGCGCAGGCTTCACGCCGAAACCCTGATCGTTGCCACCGAGCATGATCAGGTAAACGTCTGCGGGGATCTTCGACACGGCGGCTTTCCACTGCACCTGCCATTGCGGATCCTGGTGATAGAAATCCGCAGAGGCCGCGCCCGATGCCGCCAGTTTCGACACCCGCACGCCGTTCTGATCGTTGCTCATCCACAGGCCGAACAACGTCGGTGCGCCCTTCACCACTTCCAGTTTGAAGGACCAGTCTTTCGCTGCGGACAGGCCTGCCAATGGCATTTCCTGAACCCCGGCGCCTGTCAGCGTCATGGGCTGCCAATCTGCTGAAGGGGACCAGCGGTAACGGATCTCAGCGGATTCGCCAGTGCCCAGGTAAAGCAATTTCGCCTGAGTAACCGCCGTATCGATGCGCGGCGTAGGGCTGGCATCGACTTGCAGCCAGGCGCCGGGCCGGCCTGTGACCGTGCGACTGTCCGGACTCGCCTGGCCCAGGCCTGAAACCTTCCAGTCGCCGCCAAAGTACTTGTCACTGCTGCGGGTGTATTTGAAATGCGTGCCGCCCAGCGCGGCACCGTGGTTGAAACCGACGTAACCCGGCCCGGCAAAACCGACGTCCCCGGCCACGCGCTGCACCAGTTTGTTCAGGTAGAAATCCTGCCCGGCGGTGTAGCTGTCGCCGATTACCGAGACTGACAACACCTTGCCGGCCTTGCCATCACGCCACTGCGCAAAACGCTCGCGCGCATCGCCTGCCTCAACTACCGAGGCCGCGACGGGTTGCGCGTCATCCACTGCCAACATGCAAAATTTCCTTCAGTCTGGAATGGCCCCTTCGCGAGCAGGTCGAATCGTCGCACCGTCGCTCCCACAGGGATTGTGTGATTTGCAGAGATATCTTGTAGGAGCTGTCGAGTGAAACGAGGCTGCGATCTTTTGATCCTGCGCTTTAAAAAACAAGATCAAAAGATCGCAGCGTGCCGCAGCTCCTACAGGGGGCTTGTGTACGACATGTGAGAGCGACGGTGCGACGATTCGACCTGCTCGCGAAGCGCTTAGCTGCTTTGGGTTTGCACCACCGGAGTGATGGGCGCCAAAGGTTTCTTCTTCGCCGCACGTTCGCCAAGGAACAGCACGGAAGTGAAATTGAACCGACTGAAAATCATCGACAACACCACCGGCCCAAGCAAGCCAAAGCTCAGCCCACCCAACACCAGCAAGCTCTCATCCTTCACCCCCAACCGCCCCAGCACAAACCGCGACGTCGCGGCGAACAGCACATGGAACAGGAAGATCGCATAGGAATAGCCACCGAGCCAGGTCAGCGCTCTGGAACGCATATCACTGGACAGCAACGCGATGCAGGACACACAACCCACGGTCAAACCGATCAGGCTGCGACGGTCGACAATCAACTCACGATCAATCGCCGCGACGTACAGCAACGTCAGCGAAATCAACACAAACACCAACGGCCCGATCACCTTGAAGCGCTGTTTCAACGCATCGACGTTCTCCTGGCCAATCATCCCGGCGACAAAAAACGGCAACAGATAAATCGCGCCGTTGATCCCGAACGCATCGAACTTGAACGGCGGCAGCAAAAACAACAGCGCCGCAAACGCGAACAGCCCATACAAGCGCGTCGCCGAACGCAGCATCCCGCGCCACTCCAGCAACCCGACGAACATGAAAATGATGAACACCGCCTGCAAGAACCAGAAGTGGTTCACCGGTACCCAGAACGACAACAACGCGTCGATCACCCCGACGTCCTTGTTCACCCCCGGCCCCACCGCTTGCAGCACCGAGAACGGCACACCGACGCAAAACAGCGGCACGATCAAGCGGCGCACCTTGCCGCTGAAGAATGCAGAAAAGTCATTGCCACGGATTTTGTAGATCGAATAGATGTACCCGGAAATAAAGGTGAACAGCGGCATGCGCACATACACCATCGAGTCGGCGATCACCCGGAACGGCGAGCCGAGGTCGATTTTCAACCCGCCGCCCAACGGCCCGATAACGTGATAGAGCACCAGCAACAGGCACGCCAGGCCACGCAGGGTTTCGATCTCCAGGGACTTTTTCTTGCTCGACATAAAGCACCTGCCTCAATTCAGAATTCGTGATTCAACCTGCACCGGTTTGTTCGCCCGCAGCATCAAGCCCAGGCCGACGAACAACACCGGCACCACCATCGAAAAGTGCCGGGCGAAGGAGCCGAAGTCCGGCTCGAACAGGCCTTGCACCAGCAGAAACGCCAGCGGGATCGCGATCAGTTCCTTGGGTTTGGTCTGGATCGGCGCGCCCTTGTAATCGGTCGAGGTGATGACTTTGAACAGCAGTAATGCAGTCATGATCATCAAGGCGACGAAGATCACCTGCCCCGGCCCCGAGAGCAGAATCAGCTCCACCGGGAACGACAGCCGGAAGAAGATGATCATCGAGTCCAGCGCCTGCGAAACAAAGTCGCTGCCCGTCAGCCACGACACGATCAACGACTTCGAACCCTCCTCGCCCGCCGTGCGCAACTCGTTGTTGCTGGCGCGAATCGACGACACCGGGAAGCCCAGGGCAAGCTGAATCGACATCGCCACCGCGAGGTAGAACAGGAACAACATCAGGAAGAACGTCGTGCGCGACACGTACTTTTTCATCACGCAGACGCCGACCCACGACAGCGAAAACAGAATCCAGTAGGGCCGGATCAGCACGCCATAGATCACCGCCGAGAGGAAAAACCCGCCGCGGTATTTGCGCGTCAGCGAGCTGAGCAAAATGCTCAACACCGCCACCGACACGATGATTTCCTTGGTCAGGTTCTCCAGGAAGAACGAGCGCACGATGCCCCACAGACACAGGGTGCCGAAGATCGCCAATGGCATGCGCCGGAACACCACCACCGGAATCGCCGTGAGGAAAAAATTGCAGAACATGCCGTAGGCCCAGGCATTGGTCAGGTTGATCCCGGTGGGCCGCAGCAGGAACGCGGAACACTCGTAGGACGAGCGATCCGGCGAGAACGGGTTCCAGAAGTTGCAGTTGTCGGCCCGCGCGTAGGACGACCACAAGGTCATCGCATCCGGCCCCGGATCACGCGGGATCAACAGCGGCATCGCCACCGACAAAAACAGCCCGGTAAAGAGGATCAGAAACGAGATCGAGGAATCGAGCCGCTTGCCGCGAAACTCGATGCACGGCAGTTTCAGGCCCATGACAATGCGGCCTTTTTCCCGGCCGTTGCGCGGGTCAGCACTGCAATCACCAGCAGTTGCACGATGATCGCGAAGACGTTGCCCCACGCCGCGCCGTAGATCGAATAGTGCTTGATCAGCAGCCAACTGACCGGCACCGAAACCAACAGGCAGATCGCGGCACTGGCGAGTGATACGCGACTGTTTTTCGAAGCAATCAGACCGCCCCAGACAATGTCGCCAATCGCGCGCAAAGCGAAGGAAAAAATCAGCACAGCAAGGATTGCGTTGTCTGGACGCGGCACACTGGTGGCGACGTAATCGAGCACCACGTTGAAGAACAGATAAATCGCCACCGCCACCGCCGCCGACACGACAAGCGAACGCATGACCCACTTGTTGACGAACAACTGCTTGACCGTGAACGCCTGCTGATCCGCCTGAAAACGCTTGGCCAGCACCGGAATCCCGACCACCGCGACCACCGCGTACGACAACGCCTGCAAGGTGTTCGCCGCCGACCACGCGTAGACGTACTTACCGAGACTGGCGTAGGGCTCCAGGTCAATGATCAAGAAACGCTCGGCGTACTGACTCAGCGCGATCAACCCGGTGCCGAGGTAAAACGGCAACCCGGCCTTCCACACCGTGGCCGTGGCCAAGGTGCCGGCGACCCGGCCCTTGTGCACGTTCACCACGATCAAGTAACCGGCGATGATCACCAGCACGTTGGCGGCCACCCACAGCCACAATACACTGGCGATTCCCGAGACCCAGTCAAGCATCATCCCGCCCACCGCCAACACCGCCCACAGACCGGTCTTGATGAAGAACAGCAATGCGCCCGCCGTGGCTTTCTGCGCGGAAAACACGAACGAATTGATCTCGAACGACAGGTGTTCGGTGAGCAGCACCAGGGTCACGCAAAGGATCAGTGCCGTGGTCGCCTCAACCGCCTGGAACAGCGAATAAATCAGCACCGTCGCGACCGACAGCAACAGCCCCACCGCCAGATACAGCAGCAGGACTTTGTCGACCACGCGGCGCGAACTGCCGCCGACGCTGATCAGTCGATTGATTTCGGAACTGAAGCCGACGCTGTAGAACTTGGAGGCGATCAACGATGCCGCGACCACCACGCCGTAAAAGCCCAGCGCCTCATAACCGAGGTAATGGGTGATCGCCAACACCAGCAAAAACTTCGCGCCTAACGCTCCGCCGCGAAGCAGCAGCCGAAATATCATCGAATGACACCCTTGATGATGTCGTCCATGGCCACGGTTTTTGCTTCGATTTCACGGCAGGTATCCGTCAGGCGCTTGCCGAAATTCGACAGCGCATTTGGCGCGTAAACCGTGTCGATGATGGTGTCGACATTGATGTCGCCGCCGTTGATCACCCAGTCCTCGACGCCCATGTCCTGATAGGCGCCAAAGCCTTTGCGCTCATAGCTGATGTGGTACGCCGGCACCCCCGAGAGCAGCGATTCGATGGCGCCGTGCAAGCGTACGGAAATCACCAGGTCCGGTTGATATTTGGCAATCGTCGCCTTCAACGACAACAAATCTTCGGTGATGCCCAGTTCGCGATAGAACGCGCCGTCGTCGTTGCCACGCACAGCGCTCTGTACCGCACAGACCACTTTGCTTTTGTTCTTCAGGCGCTGCAGCAGCAACTTCAGGTTGGCCACGTAAGCGACTTTCTTCTCTTTGCTCCACTCCGGCGGCTTGCGCAGTACCACGCAGACCGTGGCCGGCGAAGATGCGCAACGGGTGAACTTCGCTTGCTGGAGAATTTTGCTCGCCAACGACTGCACCGCCAGATCCGGCGCGCGGTAGACGTTTGCACAGGCGTCGAAAATCGCCGAAGAACGATTGTCGCGCACGAACACTGCGTCAGCGCTGGCGTAATGCTCGACGATCTTGCTGCTCTCGCCGTGGAACGGGCCGATGCTTTGCGGCAGGTACACCGACGGCACTTTGCTGAGGATCGCGGTTTCCAGTTGCTTGGCGTGGCCGAGTTTCAGCTTGATGTGTTCGAAGGCGCTTTTCGAGCGCATGTAGCCGCCGCCGACACCGACAATCAGATCGGTTTTCTTCAACAGATCCGCCAGCCCCGCGTAGGACTGATTGAGGAACACCGCTTGCTTGACCCGGCCCAAACCCTTGGCCGCCATCACCGGTGCGTCGAAACGCGGGTGCGGCAAGTAGCTGAAAGAATCCGGATCGGAAGCCACCACGCTGATCGCGGTGTCTTCGCCAAAGTTGCGCTGCACCAGGGCAATGGCCAGATCGACGAGCAAGCCGTCACCGGAGTTGGACGCACTGTAGCCATGCAAAATCGTTACGTTCATATGCTTGAGTTCTACTTAAAAAGTGGGAGCGCGATACAGGTCGTAGGTCTGGCGAATCATCAACGCGGCACTGAAACGCTCGCGGACGATGCTCCGTCCTTCGTTGCCGAGGTCGAGCAGGCGTGGCTTCTGGATGATCGTCAGCACATCGGCCAATGCCTGGTGATCACCGGACGGGAAGACATAGCCGGACACTTCATTGGTGACCAGTTCAGGCAGCGACGTGCAGTTGCTGGCGATCACCGGCAAGCCCATGGCCATGCCTTCCAGCGGCACCATGGCGAAACCTTCCCAGCGGCTTGGCACAATCAGCGCATCGGCTTTCTGGTACAGCGCCTGCACCTCGCTCGGCGTGACCCATGGCAAATATTCAACGGCGTCCATCGGTGGGCACTCCACCGTATCCTCGTTCACCGCACTGCCGACAACGGTCAGTTTCAGGTCGTTGCGCTGCACTTTGGCGAAGGCCTTGAGCAACACGTCGAAGCCTTTCTGGTAATCGAGACGGCCAACGAAGAGCAGATGAATCGGCTCGGGACTCGCCGCTTTCGGCGCGTCATCCCGGCGGTGAATGCCGTTGTAGATCAGCTTCATGCGCTTGCGCTCGATGCCGAAGCGCGCGGCTTTGTCGAGCTCGTACTGGCTGACGCAAATGATCACGTCGGTGACTTTTTGCAGCACCCGCTCGATCCACGCATAGACTTTCTGCTTGGTCGGCGAGCTTTCCATCAGGAACGAAAACGCGTGCGGGCAGTAGACGATTTTCGGCTTGCGCCACGGTCGCAGCAGCACACACACGCAGCGGCCGATCACTCCGGAAAAGGTACTGTGCAAATGCACCACGTCGGGTTTTTCCTTGAGCATCACCTGAGTCAGGCGCCAGGCGAAACGCAGCAACGACGGCACATTGCGCCCGGTGCGGGCGAAGGTGCGGATCTGCTGCGCGCCGATGCCGTGCAACTCTTTGGCCTGATCATCCGGCACCAGATAAACCAGCTCGTAGTTCGCCGCATCACCTTCGGGCGAGGCCGAAATCGTACGGATCACCGTCGCGACGCCACCTTTGATCGTCTCTGCCACGTGCAGTATTTTTTTCACAAATCACCCACTTCAAAGAGGAAAAAACAGTCGCTGACAGTCAGGATTTGTCGGACGCGTATTCGTAGTTGTAATAGCCGTAACCGCCGTTGCCGTAGTAGCTGGCGGCGCGCTTCTCGACGCCGTTGAACACCGCGCCTTTCAACTCGATGCCGTTCTGCGCGAAGCGGCGGATGGTCAACTCGATCTCCTTGGCCGGGTTCACCCCGAAGCGCGTGACGATCAGGCTGATCCCGGCTTCACGGCCAACGATGGCCGCATCGGTCACCGCCAGCAGCGGCGGCGTATCGATGATCACCAGGTCGTAACGCTCGCTCAGCTCGGCGAGCAACTCGCGGAAGTTGGCGTGCATCAGCAGCTCGGACGGATTGGGCGGCACCTGACCGCGGCTGATGAAATGCAGGTTGTCGACTTCGACTTTGTTGATCGCCTGATCGATGCTGCAACGCTTGACCAGCAGGTCGGACAAACCGTTAGTGATCGGTGTGTTGAGGGTTTTGTGCAGGTGCCCTTTGCGCATGTCGGCATCGATCAGCACCACACGCTGGCCGCTCAGCGCCATCACCGCTGCGAGGTTGGACGAGACGAAGGTCTTGCCGACTTGCGGGCTCGGCCCGGAAATCATGATGCGGTTATTGGTCGAATCGAGCCCGGCGAAGTGCAGGCAGGTGCGCAGGCTGCGGATCGACTCGATCGACAGATCGGTCGGGTTACGCAGCGCCAGCAGGTAAGCCGGTTTATCGACGCCATCGCGGGCACGACCTTTTTTGTTGTCCTCTTCCTGCTGCAAGGCGCTGTAGGGAATCGACGCGTACACCGGCAGGCCGAGTTGCTCGATGGCTTCCGGGCCTTCCAGGCCACGGCTCAGGGATTTACGCAGCAGCACCAGCGCCACACCAACGAAGGCACCGAGGAATGTGGCGATGATAACGATCAGGGCTTTTTTCGGTTTGACCGGGCTGGTCAGGTCGACATCCGCCGCATCGACCAAACGTACGTTACCCACGGCACCGGCGCGAACGATGTCCAGCTCTTGGGATTTGTTCAGCAATTGCGTGTAGATCTGCGACGCCACTTCGACATCGCGGGTCAGGTTGAGCAATTCCTGTTGGGTCGCGGGCAGATCACCGACCTTGCCTTCCAGCGACTTCTGTTGCTGGGTCAACTCGCCGATCTGGCTCATCAGTGCGCGATAGGCCGGGTGCTGTTTGGTGAACTTGCGGTCCATCTCCGCCTGCTGCATTTTCAGCTCGGAAATCCGCGTTTCCAGCGCCACCGACTGACCGAGCACCGACTGGGTTTCCAGCGAGATGTTCACGGTCTTGCCATGGGTCTGGTAGGCGTTCAATGCATCGCTGGCCTTGGCCAGATCGCGTTTGACCTGCGGCAACTGGCTTTGCAGAAAGGCCAGGCTCTGCGCCGCTTCTGCCGAGGTACGGCGCACGTTCTGATCCACGTACAGGGCGGCAATCTTGTTGAGAATCTTCACCGCTTCAGCGGCGTCTGAGCTGGCCAGCGCCAGACGGATAATCCCCGACTCCTTGCCTTGCTCAGAGATATCCAGCGCGTCCTGATAACCCTGAATGGTCACGATCCGAGGGTTGCGTACCACTTCGAAACGGGTGCCGGGGTTGGCCAGCAACTGGGTGAGCTGCCCTTCGACGCCGTCTTGCGCGAACGCTTCACCGGCGGTGCCTTCGACCAGCAGATTGTCGTTGTCATCGAGCAACTGGAAGCGCTTCTGCTCGCCAGCAATCAGGGTGAGTTTCTTGCCCAACAACTCTTTGGGCAGATTGAGCCGGGCAAACTCCAGGCGCTCACCGCCCCAGGCGTAGCTGTTCAAACCGAAACGCGGGGCGGCGACACTGGTCTCGGTCTCGCCGCGATAACGCCGGGCGAGAAAGCCGCCAATCATCGGGAAGGTGTTGGGGGTGACATCGATGTCCAGGCGCAGGTCGTCGACGGTTTTACCGATCACCGCGCGGGATTTGATGATGCCGATTTCGGTCACCGACGGCGATTGCCCGCCGAGCATGCTGTTGAGGTCGGAGAAACCAAGCATGTCGTTCTTTTTCGGCTCGACCTGCACCAGCGCATTCGCCAGGTACACGGGCGTGGCCAACACTGCATAGGCCACACCGGTGACCATAAAGGCGCCGGTTAGCGCACCGATCAACCATTTCTGGTCGATCAAACTGCCGAATATGCCGAGAAGATCAATACTGTCTTGATCATTGTCGCGGGTGCCGATGACGGACGGTAACTGCATAAGTCTGTTCTTACCATTCATTGATCTGAAGAATATTCATCAACGCGCGAGGCGTTGCGCCCATGAGCTGACAGCATCTTCAATCAATGCATGGGCATGAATAAAAGCGGCCTTGCCTTGACGATACGGGTCGTGTATTTCGCGCTCGCTCTGCCACTTGCCGAGCAGAAAAACTTTGCCTCTGGCGTGAGAGGCAATCTTCAGTACTTGATTAACATGCTGTTTTTCCATGACCAGAATCAGGTCTGATTCATTGACGATGTCTGCCGTCAGTTGCCGCGCCATGAAGCCGTCGGTGCTATGCCCATGGTCTTCCAGCACCTGGCGCGCGGAAGTTTCGACACCCTCGCCAACCCGCGCCGACAGGCCTGCGGAGGAGACGGTGATCGCTGAAGGGGCCAGCGCGTTACGCAGCATCAGTTCTGCCGTCGGACTACGGCATATATTGCCCACGCAAACGACAAGGATCTTTCTGAACAAGGTTTTACTTTCCTGTGTAATGTCAAACGGCCAACATCTCGAGAGCCATTGAATGAACCCTCAAGATCTTCCTGCACTCAGAAATAGATTCGCCCTGTTAGTACCGAAGTATTAAGTACCACAGCGTTTAAAAGCGCCCCAACCACAATTAGCGGACTAAAAATAACTGTGATTTTCGGCTGATTGATTTCCGACAAAAAATAACATTCGTGCACTAAGTGCCATCACCTCACTCGAAAATTGAGTAACGAGATAAAACATTCGAAGTTGTCACTTCTCTTCGGGAGAGCAGACATGAAATCAACACATCTCAAACGACTTGGCGCGCTGGCGCTGATGGCGCTGGGTGCAACTCAGGTTCACGCCAGCGAACTGTTCCCTAACCTTCCAGCCAAGAACATTGGCGTTCAGGTAAAGATCCAGAACTTCACGGCAGCCGATGCCGCGCAGATCAAAACGGCAGGCTTCGGTTTTGTCCGCTTCGGCGTGTGGAGCGAAAGCCTGACGGCCAAGGCTTATCAGCAACAAGTCAGCGACGCTTTTGCGGCAGCCAAGTCTGCAGGGCTGCAGGTGCTGTTGACGGTCCGCGCGATCAAGCCGTTGCCCGCCACTTCAAACGCGGAACTGGCCAGCGCCGGTGAAGGCTTCGCCAAAGCCGTGACCGGGCTGGAACAGTCGTACGCCTCGCAAATGGTCGCGATTGAGTTATGGAACGAGCCTGACCTGGAAACCTATTGGCCGACGGGCAAGTTCGACACCACGTTTGTGCCGTTCATGAGCGCCGTGTGCAAGACCCTGCAAGGGCAACCGCCCTCGACCCCGGTGATCGGCTTCGGCTTCGCCCGGCCACCCAGCGCGGGCTCGGCCTCAACCGTGGCGCTTAATCGTATCGTCAGCGAATACCCGAAATGCCTCAGCGCGGTGTCCTATCACCCCTATGGCATGACCGCCACGCAGATCAGCAACGCACAAAACTTCATCCAGCAGAACTTCCATCTGCCGGGAGTCATCAGTGAATGGGGGATCTCGGCACTCGCGTCCAATGGCGGGCCTGAAGGGCAAGCGAGCAAGATCAACGCGTTTATCGGCGATGTTAAAAAACTCAACATCCCGCTGACCTCCATCTACGAATGGAAAAACAGCGATACCGGCAGCAATGAACGCGAGAAGAACTTCGGCCTGCTGACCTCTGACGGCCAACCGAAACCGGCACGCATGTCGGTCGAAGCGCTGTTGAACGCCCAGTAGTGCGTGCACAACCGATCTGTACGCAGGTCGGTTGCTTTGAACCTGTTGGCCGTTTTGGCATCGTATTCATCGATACCGTGCCCTACCTTTCAAACAATCGTTTTCAGGTTGTTGCCACAGGGGCCGTCGATACACGTACGCGCCCTTGAGTGGCTGTCAGCGCTCGGGTAATGTCGTCAAACCCACAGGACAGAGCACACACATGACTTCCAAGCTGGAACAACTCAAACAATTCACCACCGTCGTTGCCGACACCGGCGACTTCGAAGCGATCGCCCGAGTCAAACCGGTCGACGCCACCACCAACCCGTCCCTGCTGCTCAAAGCGGCGGCCATTCCGGCCTACGCCGAACTGCTGAACGCCTGCGTCAGCGACTGCAAGGGCGATGTCGGCCTGGCCAGCGACCGTTTCGGCGTCGCGGTCGGCCAGGAAATTCTCAAAGTCATCCCTGGGCGTATTTCCACCGAAGTGGATGCGCGCCTGTCGTTTGATAAAGATGCCGTGCTCAAACGCGCACATCGCCTGATCGAGCTGTACGACAAGGCCGGCATTGGCCGTGATCGCGTACTGATCAAGATCGCCTCGACCTGGGAAGGCATCCGCGCCGCCGAAGTGCTGGAAAAGGAAGGCATCCAGACCAACCTGACCCTGCTGTTCTCCTTCGCTCAGGCCGCCGCGTGCGCTGACGCGGGTGTGTTCCTGATTTCGCCATTCGTGGGCCGCATTTACGACTGGTACAAGAAAGCCAACGGCAACGACTACACCGGCGCCGATGATCCGGGCGTACAGTCGGTCACGCGCATCTACAACTACTACAAGGCCAATGACTACAAGACCGTGGTCATGGGCGCGAGCTTCCGCAACCTCAACCAGATCGAGCAACTGGCAGGCTGCGACCGTCTGACCATCAGCCCGGACCTGATCGACAAACTGGCGGCCGACACCGGCAAGCTGGAGCGTAAACTGGCCCCGGGCAACGCCGGTGAAGCCCGTCTGAGCCTCAACGAAGCGCAGTTCCGCTGGTTGTCGAACGAAGACGCGATGGCCACCGAGAAACTGGCTGAGGGCATTCGTCAGTTTGCTCGCGACCAGGAGAAGCTTGAGGCGCTGTTGCAGGCCAAGCTGTGATTTGAGTTGGTGAAATGCAAAAAGGGCGAACCTTGGCGGGTTCGCCCTTTTTTGTGGGTGCTGAATAATTCCAGTGTTCTTGCGAGAGCTATCGCGAGCAGGCTCACTCCTACAGGGATCTGTGGTCTGATCGCGATGATGTGTCGAATGAAGAACCCTGTCGGAGTGAGCCTACTCGCGATAGGGCCAGCCGGCCCTGCCCTCATCTCAAACCATCAATGCCGCTCAAGGGCATTGACCAGGTCATGGAACGCTTCACGATTGGAGTCGTTGAGGCCCATGAGAATCTTGTGCGCTTCGAGCACCTTGATCCGCACCACTTCTTCCGACTGGTCCTGATCCGGCAGGTCGTCCAGGCACTCCGGGCATGGCACCGGGTGGTTGACGATATTGAACACCTGCTCAAAACCCATCGATTGCAGCAGACGGGTGATGTCTTCGTGGGTGGTGACGACGGTCGGCAACAGGCCGACCTTCTGCCGCGACAGGATCGACAGTTTGGCCAGCAGGCCCAACGTCGTACTGTCGATGCTGCGGGTTTCGGTCAAATCGATCACGATCGCGTTGAAATTCAGCGCGGTGAAGATTTTCTCAATAGTCGCATCCAACGCCGAACACAGGGTCAGGCGAACTTCACCGACGAACTTCAGGACGAAGGTGCCGTCCTGCTCGGCGAACTGGATTCTACCGGTACTCATTAAAGATTCCTGCTCAACACCAACAGGGCGATATCATCCGGCATCTCCCCTAGCGTGGCCAATCCAAACACTTGCCGCAGACCATCCAGGCTGCCGCCCGCCGACTTCACCCGTTGAGGCAAAGCGGCTTCTTTTTCTTTGAGCGTAGGTTCTGGCAAAAGATCCAGAATGCCATCGGACATCAGCGTCAGGCTGAACGTCGGCGGCAGCTCAAGCACGTGATCTTCGTAGGTGGCTTCATTGAAGAGGCCCACCGGCAAACCACGCCCTTCGAGATAACGAACACTGTCAGGCGTGTACAACACTGGCAACGGCAGATGGCCGCCGATGCTATAGGTCAACAAACCGGTCTCCTCGTCGATGACTCCACCGACCATTGTGACGTGTTTACCCAGCTTACAACTGATCAGCCCCCGGTTGATATGACCAAGGACTTCCGAAGGCTTGAATTCCGGCAAGGTGCCGTTGCGCTTGGATTCGAACAGCAAGCGCGTGGTCATGAACTTCAGCAGTACGGTGACAAACGCTGAAGAGGCGCCATGACCGGAGACATCGGCCAGGTAAAACGCGACCCGGCGCTCGTCGACACGGAAATAGTCGACAAAATCACCCGACAGGTACAACGACGGGATGATCTGATGAGCAAACTTGAACTCGTCAATGCTCCACGGGCTTTCCGGCAGCATGTTCATCTGCACCTGGCGACCGGCGTTCTGGTCTTCCTGGAGCAGGTTCAGGCTGGCCTCGAGCTCGCGGTTGGCCTTTTCCAGCTTTTCGCGGTAACGCTGGTTTTCCAGCAGCAGACGCGCGCGATCCAGGGCCCGGCGCACAGAGTGCTCGAGCACAGCCAGATCTTCGAGAGGCTTGATCAGGTAGTCCGCCGCTCCCAGGCGCAGGGCCTCGACCGCGTCGTTCATCACGCCGGCACCCGAGACCACGATCACCGGCGTTTGCGGTGACAGCTCGGTGACCTGACGGATCAATTCGAGACCGCCCATCTGCGGCATGCGCAGATCGCAGATGACCAAGTCGGGCGTGTCTTGCTCGAATACCTGAAGACCCTGTTGGCCGTTGCTGGCCTGCAGGACGCTGAAACCACTGTCTTCCAAATAGGCCGCGAGGCTCGCGCGCACTACTTCGTCATCATCGATTATCAGCAGCGTGGCACTGGTTTTTGGCATGTGGGCAAACGGCGCCAGAATTAGGTTGGCGTAGCTGGCGAGGCATTTGGCCCTGCGCAGACTACTGGATTCGCTTTCTAGCCTCTCTGCTGCACCGCTTTCGAGCATTGGCTCCAAACGCGGTGACACCAGAGGTGCCCTTCTAAGGCGCAGACGGTACTCCCATCCGCAGAGCGTTTCAAGCATGCGCCGATGGTCGCTTGACGACTTTACTTGTCAAATCACCGAGAGTTATAAGAACAGCTCAAACCGTAACCCAATGGAAGGACGAACCTATGAGTCAAACCGGTCGGGACTACAGCGAAAAGCGCGATTTTATCCGCATGCGGGTCGATGCCGATGTCGTGTTGATTCATGAAGGCGATCAAATTTCAGCGGTGTGCATCGACCTCTCCAGCAGTGGCATGCAGGTCGAGGCGCCCCGCCAGTTTACGGTTGGCGACCGTTTGAGCGTGCGTATCGACTCCGACCACGCCGCGCTCAGCGGCCTTGAAGCGGAAACCGAGGTGGTCTGGGTCAAGGCACAGGATAGCCAGAGTCAGCGACTGGGCCTGACCATCCTGAAGATGAAATAGCTGCACACAAAAAAGGCGACCCTGAGGTCGCCTTTCTTTTTACCGGTCGAGATTAAAAATCGTCTTCGACCTGGCCGTCCTTCACCTTGAACTCGCGGTTCTGCAAGTAAGCGTTGCGGATGAAGGTGTACTTGTCACCGCTGATCAGCTTCTCGCTCGACAGCAGGCTGGCGCGGGTGTCGACGA
Source organism: Pseudomonas sp. A34-9 (assembly GCF_029543085.1). NCBI lineage: Bacteria > Pseudomonadati > Pseudomonadota > Gammaproteobacteria > Pseudomonadales > Pseudomonadaceae > Pseudomonas > Pseudomonas sp. A34-9. Next base: position 4,403,921 of record NZ_CP119967.1, read on the forward strand.
TGTTCAGACCGAAGATCGAGTTACGCACCGGCACATCGTTGATGTAGTGGTACATGCCAGTGTAGCTGTCGACGTATTTCGACGGTGCATCACGCAGTGTGCTTGGGCCCAACAGCGGCAGCATCACATACGGACCGCTGCCCACGCCCCAGTAACCGAGAGTCTGACCGAAGTCTTCATCGCTGCGGTTCAGGCCCATTTTGGTGCCGACGTCGAAGAAGCCGAGCAGACCGAAAGTGGTGTTGAAGATCAGGCGCGCCGTGTCGACGCCAGCGGCCGCCGGTTTGGCCTGCAGGATGTTGTTGGCAAGGTTGGTGACGTCACCGACGTTGCGGAACATGTTATGGATGCCGTCTTCGAGGAACTGCGGCGTGACAAACTCATAGCCCTGCGCCAGAGGCTTCAGCGCGTAGGTGTCGACGAAGTCGTTGAACTGGAAGATTGGACGGTTGACGCTTTCCCAAGGGTCTTCTTCCGTTGCGGCCTGAGTGGCGAACGGAGCCAGCAACAGGCTGGCACATACACTTAGCTGAGCGAGCGAATTGCTCCAGCGCATAGAAAAACTCCTTGGAATGGTACTGTCGCGGACCTCGGGGCCCGGCTATTCAGGTCGCTAGTATAAGCGCAAAAGCCCGTTTGGACAGTGTGCGCAATGCAGCAGTCCGTAGGACGCTTCCCGGCGTCGCCCTTCACACTGCTGTCATCCAACTGTCACTGATACGCCCTAGCCTGATCGTTATTTCAGGGACGTTGCCATGACACACGCCGAAACCTTGCCCGTCGCCGCGCCCAGACTGACCGCTTTACTGTTTGGACTCAGCGGTTGCCTGGTGGATTTCGGTGCCCGCGCCCGCCAACAAGCCATCGCCCTGCCTGAATACGCTGAAGCTACGCCGGGCGCATTCGACAGTTTGCACAGTTTGCAGCGCCAGCAGATTCCCTGTGTCTGGCTAGATGAACTGCCCCCCGCCCTCGCCCGGTCCTTGTCGGCCTCCCTGCCGACGTGGATCAAACCTGCGCAACATTCGGCAACAATCAATCCATGGCCTGCGCCGAACGCTTGCTGGCAGGCCCTGATGGACCTGAACGTCAGCAGTCTGGACGGTTGCGTATTGGTCAGCGGTGAGCCGCGCTTGCTGCAAGCGGGCCTTAACGCTGGGTTGTGGACGATCGGTCTCGCCTCCTGCGGCTCGCTGTGCGGCCTGGCACCGGGCGAATGGCAAGCGCTGAGCCAGAAAGAGCGCGAACAACTGCGTGGCAAGGCGACGATGCAGTTATTCGGCCTCGGCGTGCATTCGGTCATCGATCATTTGGGCGAACTCGACACCTGCCTGGCCGACATCAGCCTGCGCCGTCTCAAAGGCGAAAAGCCCTGACCGGGATCATGCAGGTTTGCCGGGAGTGGATTAATCTAAAGGTCAGCCATAGACCTTTGGCGCGCGGCTGCGGTCAATGCCAGTGCCTATTGATAAAAGGAAAACACCATGCCCGCCCAAGAACTGCAAAAACAGCTCGATACCCTGCGCGAGCAGCTGGAGCAGAATCCGCCACTGTCGGAAGCCGAGCGTGAGGATTTGCATGCGCTGATGGCGCAGATTGAATCCGAAATCAAACTGGAAAGTGCCACGCAAGACGCCAGCATCGCCGACGGCGTCAATCTGGCGGTTGATCGCTTCGAACTTGAACACCCGGCCATCGCCGGCACCCTGCGCAACATCGTCAATGCGCTGGGGAGCATGGGGATCTGATTCCCCGCCCTACGAAAAAGCCCTGCCATCACTGGCAGGGCTTTTTCATTTCTACTGCTTGAAACACCGTCTCCTGTGGGAGCGAGCCTGCTCGCGAGGGCGTCGTGTCAGTCGACATCATCGCTGAATGACACACCGCATTCGCGAGCAGGCTCGCTCCCACATTGGATATCGCACATTCCGGGTCTTTATTGACGCACGAGGCGGTGATTCGGCAGCTGTACGCTTTCGGTGCTGCGATACGGGTTGATGTCCAGACCGCCGCGACGCACGTAACGTGCAAATACGGTCAGCTTCTCAGGTTTCAGAAGGCGCTGCAGATCAAGAAAAATCCGCTCCACACACTGCTCATGGAAGTCCGAGTGCTGACGGAAGCTGACGATGTATTCCAGCAAACTCGCATGATCCAGCGCCGAGCCACGATATTCCACCACCACTGTGCCCCAGTCCGGCTGACTGGTCACCGGGCAGTTGGATTTGAGCAGATGGCTGTGCACCGTCTCTTCGACGATCCGCGAATCATCGCAACGCAGCAGTTCCGGGCGTGGATGCTCATAGTTGCTGACACTGATATCCAGATCATCAATGCAAACGCCCGGCAAAGCCACGACACCTTCCGCCTCAACGTCCTTCAGGCTGCGAACCCGCACACCCACCGGTTTGCCGGCGGCGGCCGACAAATCCTTGACCAGCGTCGCTTCAAGCGTCGCGATGTCGGCAAACGCCGTCTGGTTCAACGAGTTGAGGTACAACTTGAACGACTTCGATTCGATGATATTCGGTGAATCCGCCGGGATGCTGAACTCGCCGATCGCCACCACTGGCTTGCCGGATGGCAACAGCCACGACAGCTCGAAGCAATTCCAGAAATCCACACCTTTATACGGCAGGGTTTCGGCGGTCAGGCCCAGCTCGGCCCATTTCGCAGTGCGCGGAATCGGGAACAGCAGGGACGGCGTGTACGTGGCGATGTATTCGCTGGATTTGCCCAGCGGCGAGTGTTCGGCTGCGGGATGCATGGCGGAAACCTGACTGAAGAATCAGCGGATTCTACCAGCCTTTGCCCGCGCCTTTGAGTGCTTACTGACTGACAGTCAGTTTGCCGACCATGCCGGCCTGATAATGCCCGGGAATATTGCAGGCAAACTCCAGGCTGGTGGCTTTGCTGAAGGTCCAGGTCAGCTCAGCGGTTTTGCCCGGTTCGACCAGCACGCTGTTCGGGTCATCATGCTGCATGCCATGGCCCATCGCCGCGTGATCCATGCCGGCCATATCGTGGGACATTTCCTTCATGCCGGTAGGCGTAAGCATGCCGCTTTGCTGCATCTGCAACATTTCCTGCTGGTGCTTGGCATGCATCGCTGCGTCACCGAGGTTGAATTCATGCAACAGCTGGCCTTTATTCACCAGCACAAAACGAACGGTCTCACCGGCCTTGATCTGAATGGCCTTCGGATCAAAGGACATATCACCCATCACCACTTCGATGCTGCGCGTGGCCTTGGCGGCAGGCGCTGGCTGGCCGAAGTCGTAAGTGTGTGTCGGCGCGGCCCACACTGGCGAACTCAGCGCCAGCAGACAGGCGGCCAACGTCAGGGATTGGCGTAAAAACATGGTCGTTCTCCAACAAGATAAGGTTCAGCCTGTGGGAAACTTTAGCCGGCCTGCGCTGGCATCTAGCTGACAGGCAGATTACAACTTTGTCAGGTTGGCGCTTGTCGCGTGCTCTCAAGGTATAAAGCTTTCGTTTCTACACCCCGAACAAACCCGAGTCGCCCATGAAACTGTTGATCGTCGAAGACCAAGCAAAAACCGGCCAATACTTGCGCCAGGGCCTGACCGAGGCCGGGTTCAACACGGAACTGGTGGCCGACGGCAACAGCGGTCAGCAACTGGCATTGAGCGGTGATTACGCGTTGTTGATTCTCGACGTGATGCTGCCCGGGCGCAGTGGCTGGCAGATCCTGCAAGCGGTGCGCAGCGCCGGGCTGGATACGCCGGTACTTTTTCTCACGGCCAAAGATGCCGTAGAGGACAGGGTTCATGGCCTCGAACTGGGCGCTGACGATTATCTGGTCAAACCCTTCGCCTTCTCCGAGCTGCTGGCGCGGGTGCGTAGCCTGTTACGTCGCGGCAGCGCTACGCCGCAGGAAACCAGCCTGCAACTGGCCGATTTGCGCCTGGATCTGATTCGTCGCCGCGTCGAACGCGGCGGCCAGCGTATCGACCTGACGGCCAAGGAATTTGCGCTATTGGAAATGCTCCTGCGTCGCCAAGGCGAGGTGCTGCCAAAGTCGCTGATCGCCTCACAGGTCTGGGACATGAATTTCGACAGCGACACCAATGTCATTGAAGTAGCGATCCGCCGTTTGCGTCTGAAAATCGATGACGAATTCCCCAACAAACTGATCCACACCGTGCGCGGCATGGGTTACGTGCTCGAAGAGCGTTTCGCCTGATGCGTCGGCTGTCATTGAGCTCGCGCCTGGCCTTGTTGTTTGCCGCTTGCACCGCCGTGGTTTCGCTGTTCGCCGGGGTGTTGTTCAACCGCGCCAGCGAAGCGCACTTTATCGAACTCGACCAGCAGCAACTGGACGGCAAACTGATCGGCCTGCGCCGCGCCTTGCAGGATCTTCAACCCGGTCAACGTGAAGCACGGCTGGCGGATGAACTGAGCCGCCAGGCCGATCTGTCGCTGCGCATCACGGGCAGCGATGGCCAGCGCTGGTACGACAGTTCGACGCAAATCCCCAAGGATTTACCACAGCCACCCGGCCTGTCGACGATCAGCAACGACGGCACGGATTACCGTGTGCTTAACGCCCCGCTCTACCCGGAGAAAGCCGATTCACCGCAACTGTCCTTGTTGCTGGACATCACCCATCACCAACACTTCCTGCAACGCATGCAACATCTGATCTGGCTGACGGTTGGGTTGTCAGCGCTGGCGACGGCGCTGCTCGGCGCCTGGGCTGCACGCAGCGGCTTGCGGCCATTGCGGCGCATGAGTGCTGTCGCTCGTGGGATTTCCGCTCAATCGCTGAATGCCCGACTGCCGGAAGCACAAATGCCGCCCGAGCTTGCGGAAATGGCCCACAGCTTCAACGCCATGCTCGCACGCCTCGACGACTCGTTTCAGCGGCTCTCGGCGTTTTCCGCCGACATCGCCCATGAACTGCGCACACCGCTGTCGAACCTGCTGACCCACACTCAGGTCACCCTTACCCGCCCCCGGCCGATCGAGGACTACCGCGAAGCGCTGCACAGCAACCTCGAAGAGCTGCAATGGATGGCGCAACTGGTCAACGACATGTTGTATCTGGCCAAGGCTGACCACGGTTTGCTGATGCCCAGGCGTGAACCGCTGGATTTGGCGGATGAGGCGGATGCGTTGCTGGACTTTTTTACGCCACTGGCCGAGGACGCCGGGGTGACGCTGAGCCGTGAAGGCAGTGCGCGAATCGAAGGTGACCGCAGCATGTTGCGCCGGGCCTTGTCGAATTTGCTGGATAACGCGTTGCGCTTTACCCCCGCTGAGGGCTATGTGAGCTTGCGGATCGTTGATCAACCGAATGCTGCGCGTATTTCAGTCGAGAACAGTGGCGAAGGTATTTCTGCAGAGTTGTTGCCACGGTTGTTCGACCGATTCTATCGGGCCGATCCTGCGCGCCATGAAGGCAGCAGTGAGCATGCGGGGTTGGGGTTGGCGATTACGCAATCGATTGTCCAGGCCCATGGCGGGCAGATTCATTGCGAATCTGAAGCGGGTTGGACGCGGTTTGTGATTGAGTTGCCCCGAACCTGATCGTTCCCACGCTCTGCGTGGGAACGCAGCCCGGGACGCTCCGCGCCCCTTAGAGCCGAACGCGGAGCGTCCGTTGAGGCATTCCCACGCAGAGCGTGGGAACGAGCATGCCGTCGCTTACGAATATCTCAGTGCGTGCGCGGGCTCGATCTTCGCCGCCCGCCAGGCCGGATACACCGTCGCCAGAAAGCTCAGAATAAAGCCCGCAGAGCAGATCAACAGCACATCCCCACCCTGCAATTCCGACGGCAGATTGCTGACGAAATACACATCCGAGCTGAAAATATGCTGCCCGCTCACGCGCTCGACCCAGCCGACCAGCTCGCTGACATTCAGCGCCGCGATCACACCGAGCACACCGCCAATCAATGTGCCGACAATGCCGATCACCGTGCCCTGCACCATGAAGATCGCCATGATCTGCCGTGGCGTAGCGCCGATGGTGCGCAAGATCGCGATATCCGCGCCCTTGTCATTCACCACCATGATCAACGTCGCGATGATGTTGAAGGCCGCCACCGCGACGATCATCAGCAACAGCAGGCCGATCATGGTTTTTTCCATTTTCATTGCGCTGAACAGGCTGCCCTGGGTGTGGGTCCAGTCGTCAGCCTTGAAGTCCGCGCCCAAACCGGCAGCGATGTCCGAGGAGACTTTCGGCGCGGCGTATAAGTCTTTGACCGCCAGACGCACGCTCTGCACCTGATTCGGCTCCCAGTGCTGCATGGTCGCGGCATCGGCGACGTGGATCAGGCCCATGGAGCCGTCCAGCTCGGCACCGACCTTGAACACGCCGACCACGTTCAGGCGCTGCATGCGCGGGGTGATGCCGCCCGGCGCAGTGCTGACTTCCGGGACGATCAGGGTGATTTTGTCGCCGACATTGAGGCGAAATCGTCGCGCGGTGATTTCACCGATCACTACACCGAACTCGCCCGGTTTCAAGGCATCGAGACGGCCCTGCACAATGTGCTGGGCAACGATCGACACCTTGCCTTCCTGGGCCGGATCGACGCCGCTGATCTGGATCGGCTGCATCAACCCTTTATAAGAGAGCATGCCTTCCATCTCGGTGAACGGCACGGCGGCGGTTACTTCCGGGTTTTTCATCGCAGCGGCGGCGACAGGCTGCCAGTCATCAATCGGCTTTACGCCGACGATGGTTGCGTGCGGCACCATGCCGAGGATGCGCGAACTCATTTCGCGCTGGAAGCCGTTCATCACCGACAACACCACGATCATTGCCAGTACGCCGAGGGCGAGGCCGATCATCGAGGTCATCGAAATGAACGAAACAAAGCGATTGCGGCGCTTGGCGCGGGTATAGCGCGTGCCGATAAAGATCGATAACGGTCTGAACATTCGCTGGGGCACCGTATAAAAATAAAAGACCCGACGTCTTCGCAGACGCCGGGTTTCAGCCAATCAGATGGGCGTGAGGCAACCTTCTTTCAGGTGCAGTACGCGATCCATCTGGCGGGCCAGGTTCATGTCGTGGGTCACTACCAGAAACGCGGTGCGCATCGAGGTGCTGAGTTCCAGCATCAAATCCTGAATGCCCTGGGCGGTGTGAGAGTCGAGGTTGCCGGTTGGTTCGTCGAGCATCACCAGGCCTGGCTTGTTCACCAGCGCACGGGCGATGGCCACGCGCTGACGTTCACCACCGGACAGTTCCGCCGGTTTGTGTTCCAGACGATGACCGAGGCCGACGCGCTCCAGCAATGCCGTGGCGCGCTGACGGGCTTCCGGGATCGGCGTCTTGCCGATCAGCAGCGGCATGCAGACGTTTTCCAGCGCAGTGAATTCCGGCAGCAAGTGGTGAAACTGGTAAACGAAACCGAGCGCACGGTTACGCAGCAGGCCACGCTTCTTCTCGCTCAGCGCCGACAGCTCTTCGCCGTCGAGCCAGACGCTGCCCTTGGTCGGCGTATCGAGGCCGCCGAGCAGGTTGAGCAACGTACTTTTGCCCGACCCCGAGGTGCCGACGATCGCGACACGCTCGCCCGGGTGCAGCTCCAGTTGCAGGCCGGCCAATACCTCTACCGATTCCGGGCCTTCCTCGTAGGATTTGCCCAGGTTACGGCAGCTCAAGATTGCTTGTTCACTCATGCCCGACTCACTCATAACGTAGCGCCTCCGCCGGCTGGGTGCGCGCGGCACGCCAGGCGGGATACAGGGTGGCGAGGAAACTCAGAACCAACGCCGCCGCGCAGACCATGACCACATCCTGGCTCTGCACCTGCGACGGAAGATAATCAATGAAATACACGTCAGCATTAAGGAATTTGTGGCCGATCAGGCCTTCCAGTGCCGAGATCGCCGCGCTGACGTTGAGCGCAGCGAAAATACCGACCACCGCACCAATCGCCGTGCCGACCACACCGATCACCGTGCCTTGCACCATGAACGTGCGCATGATCGTGCCCGGCGTCGCGCCCAACGTGCGCAGAATGGCGATGTCGCCCTTCTTGTCGTTGACCACCATCACCAGCGTGGAAATGATGTTGAACGCCGCCACGGCGACAATCAGCAGCAACAGCAGACCGATCATGGCTTTTTCCATGCGGATCGCCTGATACAGATTGCCGTGGGTTCGTGTCCAGTCGCGGGCGTAGTAATGGTCTTCGCCAAGCTGCTGGGCGATGTTCCATGCCACGCGCGGTGCCTGGAACAGATCGTCGAATTTCAAGCGGATGCCCTGCACCTGATCCGGTTTCCAGCGGTGCATCTTCGCCAGATCCTGCAGGTTGGTGACGCCCAGATAGCCGTCGAGCTCGCCGGCGCCGACATGAAAAATGCCGACCACGGTGAAGCGCTTCATGCGCGGGAACATCCCGGCCGGGGTCACGCTGACCTCCGGCGCGACGAAGGTGACCTTGTCACCGATGCCGACGCCGAGCTTGGTCGCGGCCTTGTCGCCGATGACGATGCCGAAGCTGCCCGGCGTCAGATCGTCGAGTTTGCCCTGCTGCATGAAGTTGTCGATGATCGACACATTGCGCTCCAGCGCAGGGTCGATGGCGTTGAGCAACACCTTGGACACCTGACCGTTATTCGTCAGCAGGCCCTGCATCTGGGTGAACGGCGCAACCGCCGTCACCTGTGGGTTCTGCTTGACCTTGGTGGCCAGGCTTTGCCAATCGTTGATCGGTTCAGTGGATTCAATGGTCGCGTGGGGCACCATGCCCAGCACGCGGGTGCGCATCTCATGATCGAAGCCATTCATCACCGACAGCACGACGATCATCACGACCACGCCAAGGGCGAGCCCGATCATCGAAGTCAGGGAAATGAATGACACAAAATGATTGCGACGCTTTGCACGGGTATAACGCGTGCCGATAAATACGAAGAGAGGTCTGAACATGTCGGGGCTTGTTCGGAGGGAAAAGGAACGTCCTTGTGGCGGGGGTCGATAACCAGCTTTACACTCAGACCACCGCCGCTACCATGGGTTCGCCATGTCGACATTAGATGAAGAAGATCGCCGCGAATACTACCGTATCGAGGACACGATCGCACTGGAAATTCGGCCCCTGTCCGCTCCCGAAGCCGCAGGCCAGGAAGTGTTGCAGGATGCTTCCCCATTGTTCAACCTGCTCAGTGAACTGCACCTGAGCGAATTCGAGTCGCAGCACCTGCTGCGCCAGATCAGCGAGCGCGACCGGGCCATCGCCGCGTTCCTGAAATCCCAGAACAAACGCATCGACCTGCTCAGCCAGGTGGTCGCCCTGACCGTGCTCGGCCATATCGGCGAGCCGCAACCGGTGATCATCTCCGAAGGCGGAATCGACTTTCAGCACCCGACACCGATTGCCACCGGCGCACACCTGTCGGTGAAACTGGTGCTGATGCCGCAAGCGCTGGGCCTGTTGCTGCGCGCCCGCGTCACCCATTGCGACCGCAAGGGCGAGGGTTATGACGTCGGCACCGAGTTCGAACACTTGACCGACGCCCAACGCCAGTTGCTCGCCCGCTACATCTTGCAGAAGCAGGCCCAGGAACGACGTCTGGCCCGCGAACAGAACGAATCAGGCATTTAATTTAAGGAAGAACCGTGACCCTCATCTACGGCCACCGCGGCGCCAAGGGCGAAGCACCGGAAAACACCCTGAGCAGTTTCCAGGAATGTCTCAAGCACGGCGTGCGCCGCTGCGAACTCGATCTGCACCTGTCCAAGGACGGCGAGTTGATGGTCATTCACGACCCGACCCTCAAACGCACCACGGAACGGCGCGGCAAGGTCGTCGAACACACGGCCGCCGAACTGGTCACTTACGACGCGCGCAAGGGTGGCCCGGGCTGGATCAAACCCTGCCCGATTCCGACGCTGGAAGAGCTGTTCGAAAAATGCGATTTCGAGCACTGGCAACTGGAAGTCAAAAGCGCTTCGCGTACTCGCGCGGCAACCACCGTGCTGGCGATTCGTGAAATGGCTCAGCGCCATGGCCTGCTCGACAAGGTGACGATCACCTCGAGTTCGCGGGAAGTGCTGAAAGCGGCGCTGGATCTGGTGCCGGACGTGTCACGCGGACTGGTGGCCGAATACGCCTGGCTCGACCCGTTGAAGGTAGCGGCCAGCTATGGCTGTGAGATTCTGGCTTTGAACTGGACGCTGTGTACGCCGGAACGCCTGCAGAAGGCTCAGCGTCAGGGGCTGCATGTGTCGGTGTGGACCGTCAACGAGCCTGCACTGATGCGCAGACTCGCCGACTTCGGCGTTGACAGCCTGATTACAGACTTTCCCGGTTTGGCCACTGCCACCCTCGAGAATTGCTGAAATCGGTCTCCCCGGCCGGCTCAGGCCACCGGCCGGAGCCCGTCAAAAAAGCCGGTTGAGGCCGTCGTACGCCGCTACCCGATAGGCTTCGGCCATGGTCGGGTAGTTGAACGTCGTGTTGACGAAGTACTTCAGGGTGTTCAGTTCGCCCGGCTGGCTCATGATCGCCTGACCGATGTGCACGATCTCCGACGCCTGATAACCGAAGCAGTGAACGCCGAGCACTTCCAGGGTTTCACGGTGGAACAGGATCTTCAGCATGCCTTGCGGCTCGCCGGCGATCTGCGCTCGCGCCATGCTTTTGAAGAACGCCTTGCCGACTTCGTAAGGCACCTTGGCCTGAGTCAGCTCCTGCTCGTTCTTGCCGATCGAGCTGATCTCCGGAATGGTGTAGATGCCGGTCGGCACGTCATTCACAAAGCGCCAGCTACCGTTATCGACAATGCTGCCGGCCGCCGAACGACCCTGGTCGTGAGCAGCACTGGCCAGGCTCGGCCAGCCGATCACGTCACCGGCACCGTAGATGTTCGGCACGCAAGTGCGGTAAGCCTCGTCGACCTCGATCTGGCCACGGCTGTTGACCTTGACGCCGATGTTTTCCAGACCCAACTGGTCAGTGTTACCGGTACGGCCGTTGCACCAGAGCAAGGCGTCGGCCTTGATCTTCTTGCCGGACTTGAGGTGCAGGATCACGCCGTTGTCGACGCCTTCAACGCGATCGTAATCTTCGTTGTGGCGCACGGTGATGTTGTTGTTGCTGAAGTGATAGCTCAACGCCTGGGAGATTTCCGAGTCGAGGAAGCTCAGCAACTGACCACGGTTATCGACCAGTTCAACCAGCACACCCAGACCACTGAAGATCGACGCGTATTCGCAACCGATCACGCCGGCGCCGTAAACGATCAGTTTGCGCGGGGTGTGGCCGAGGCTGAGGATGGTGTCGCTATCGTAGATGCGCGGGTGGTGGAAATCGATGTCCGCCGGGCGATAAGGACGCGAACCGGTGGCAATAATGATGTGCTTGGCCACCAGTTTCTCGACCACACCGTTGGCGCAGACCACTTCGATGGTTTGCTCGTCGGCGAAGCTGCCGGTGCCAAAGAACACGTCGACGCGGTTACGGGCGTAGTAGCCGGTACGCGAAGCGACTTGTTTGGAAATGACTTTCTCGGCGCTTTTCAACACGTCCGGGAAGGAAAACCAGCGTGGCTCGCCGATCGCCCGGAACATGGGGTTAGTGTTGAACTGCATGATCTGCCGCACCGAGTGACGCAGTGCCTTGGACGGGATGGTGCCGAGGTGGGTGCAGTTGCCGCCGACCTGGCGACGGCTGTCGACCATCGCGACCTTGCGCCCTGCTTTGGCAGCGTTCATTGCCGCGCCTTCTCCCGCCGGGCCGGAACCCAGCACCACCACGTCGTAGTTGTAGACAGCCATGCGTACTCCTCAGAACAGGCCGCGGTGCCAGCAGCACCTGCGGCTAAATCACGCCGAACGGCGGCGCGAAGGAACAATTGGGGGTCAATCAAGAACCCGGACACAGTCTATAGAAGCGTCAACGCCGCGCACATTAACCCTTGGTCGCGTCGTAGGCTACTTTTGCCTGCACTACAACGCCAGCTTTCGTATTGTTCTCAGTCAGTTTTTTCGCCACTGAGACGTTCGAAAGCCTTGTTGGTGCGGACGACAAAACCTGTATCGGCACGAATCACAAAGAATGCACCAATGTCATGTTTTTCGGCATAGTCCCACGCCCTTTCAGGGCCGAGAATCAGCAACAGCGTCGATAGGCCATCGGCCATCAACGCTGAAGGATGAATGACCGTGACTGACGCCAGATCGTGTAGGACCGGCGCACCGGTGCGCGCATCGAACGTGTGGGAATAGCGCCGGCCGTCCTGCAGGAAATAGTTGCGGTAATCGCCGGAGGTGGAAACGCCGTAGCCGTCGACATTGATGATGCGCTCGGCGACCTGCTGATCGTCGCGAGGCTCCTCCAGGGCAATACGCCAGGGTGAACCGTCGAGTTTTTTGCCTTTGGCCTTGAGCTCACCCGTGGCCTCGGCCAGATAATCATGAATACCCATGGCATCGAGCCTGCCCGCAATGGTATCGACGGCATAACCGGCGGCGATGCTGTTGAAGTCGACTTCGACGGCGGCGTCTTTGCACAATTGGTCGCCATTTATATGCAAATGCTGATGGCCAACACGCTGCATCACCTCGGCCAGCGCCGCGGCGTCAGGGACTTTCTCTTCGCGGCCTTGTGGGCCGAAACCCCACAGATTCATCAGCGGTTCGACAGTGAGGTCGTAGGAGCCTTCGCTTTGCGCTGAGAGCTGTTCGCCTGTGCGGACCAGTTCAAGCACTGGCGCGGGCATTGTCTGACAGCTATTGGCCGGCAAGGCGTTGAAGCGCTCAATGTCCGAATCCTGGCGATAAGTGGACAGTTGTCGGTCGACCTCACCGAGGATGCCTTCCACTTCCCGGCGAACTTGCGCGGAATCCGCCAGGCCGGCATGACGCACGTATTTGATCGAATAGGTGCTGCCCATGGTCGGCCCGCCGAAGCTTTCCATGGCATCGCCATTGGCGCAGCCTGCCAACGCCCCAGCCAAAATCACAACCGCAAGTAACCGTCCAGTGAACAATTATTCATCTCCCTGCAAAACCGCGACGGCCATTATGGATTAAAGGGCCCGCTCGCTCCCAACGGATGCAATGCGTTTATAAAATCCAATAATGAGTAACTGAACATGTCCACCACCACGGGCAAAGGCAAAGCGATTTTTCGCGTTGTCAGCGGCAACTTTCTCGAAATGTTCGACTTCATGGTCTACGGCTTTTACGCCACGGCCATCGCCAAGACCTTCTTCCCCGCCGACAGCGCCTTCGCTTCGCTGATGCTGTCACTGGCTACATTTGGTGCCGGTTTCCTGATGCGTCCGCTCGGGGCGATTTTCCTCGGCGCCTACATCGACCGTCATGGCCGCCGCCAAGGCTTGATCATCACCCTCGCGTTAATGGCTGCCGGCACGGTGCTGATTGCCTGCGTTCCGGGCTACGCGACCCTTGGCGTCGCTGCGCCATTGATCGTGCTGTTCGGGCGCTTGTTGCAAGGCTTCTCGGCTGGCGTGGAACTGGGCGGCGTATCGGTCTATCTGGCAGAGATTGCCACACCGGGCCGCAAGGGTTTCTTTGTCAGTTGGCAATCTGCGAGCCAGCAAGCGGCAGTGGTCTTCGCCGGGTTGCTCGGCGTCGGCCTCAACCATTGGCTGAGCCCGGAGCAGATGGGTGACTGGGGCTGGCGCGTGCCTTTCCTGATCGGCTGCATGATTGTGCCGGTGATCTTCGTCATTCGTCGCTCACTGGAGGAAACCCCGGAATTCCAGGCGCGGAAACATCGCCCGACCCTGCGGGAAATCGTCCGCTCGATCGGTCAGAACTTTGGCATTGTCATCGCAGGCATGGCGCTGGTGGTGATGACCACGGTGTCTTTCTACCTGATCACCGCGTACACCCCGACATTCGGCAAGGCTGAACTGCACCTGTCGGACTTCGACGCATTGCTGGTTACAGTGTGCATCGGCCTGTCTAACTTTTTCTGGTTGCCGGTGATGGGTTCAGTGTCTGACAAGATCGGACGTAAACCACTGCTGCTCGCGGCGACGATTCTGGCGATTCTGACCGCCTACCCTGCCCTGTCGTGGCTGGTGGCGAACCCGAGCTTCAGCCATTTGCTGATCGTCGAGTTGTGGCTGTCGTTCCTGTACGGCTCGTACAACGGCGCGATGGTCGTGGCGCTGACCGAGATCATGCCGGTGGAAGTGCGTACGACCGGGTTCTCGCTGGCTTACAGCCTGGCGACAGCGACGTTCGGCGGGTTTACGCCAGCGGCGTGTACGTATCTGATTCATGTGTTGGATAACAAGGCTGCGCCGGGGATCTGGCTCAGTGGCGCGGCGGTGTTGGGGTTGATTGCGACGCTGGTGTTGTTCCGTGGCAACAAGCATGAACTGCGCACCGCACAAGCGGCCGTACCCGGCGGCGCCCGGTAAATCGCCTTCGCGAGCAAGCTCGCTGCCACAGGGGATTTTCTGAGCGACACAGATCCAGTGTGGGAGCGAGCTTGCTCGCGAAGGGGTCAGCACTGACAACACAGCTCTAAAACGTACACAAACAAAAACGCCCCGACCTAGGTCGGGGCGTTTTCATGTGCCGCTATCGCTTAGCGCGGAAACGCTGGCGGATTTACACCAGCCATGTCTTCCATCACGCGGATAACCTGGCAGCTGTAACCGAACTCGTTGTCATACCAGACGTACAGAACAACGCGGTTGTCCTGAACGATGGTCGCTTCAGCGTCGACCACACCGGCGTGGCGCGAGCCAACGAAGTCAGTCGAAACCACTTCCTGCGAATTAACGAAGTCGATTTGCTTGTGCAGATCGGAGTGCAGCGCCATGTAGCGCAGGTACTCGTTCATTTCTTCACGGGTGGCGGCTTTCTCAAGGTTGAGGTTGAGAATGGCCATCGACACGTTCGGCGTCGGAACACGGATCGCGTTACCGGTCAGCTTGCCGGCCAGCTCAGGCAGGGCCTTGGCAGCAGCGGTAGCGGCACCGGTCTCGGTGATGACCATGTTCAGCGCGGCGCTACGACCACGGCGATCGCCCTTGTGGAAGTTGTCGATCAGGTTCTGGTCGTTGGTGTACGAGTGAACGGTTTCAACGTGACCGTTGATGATGCCGAACTTGTCATTCACAGCTTTCAGCACCGGCACGATGGCGTTGGTGGTGCAGGAAGCGGCGGACACGATCTTGTCATCAGCAGTGATTTCACCGTGGTTGATACCGTGAACGATGTTCTTCAGCTTGCCTTTGCCAGGCGCGGTCAGAACAACACGATCGATACCCGGGCATTGCAAGTGCTGGCCCAGGCCATCAGCGTCACGCCATACACCGGTGTTGTCCACCAGCAGCGCGTCTTTGATGCCGTACTGGGTGTAATCCACCTCGGTCGGGTTCTTCGCGTAGATCACCTGGATCAGGTTACCGTTGGCGGTGATGGTGTTGTTTTCTTCGTCGATGGTAATGGTGCCGTTGAACGAACCGTGTACCGAATCGCGACGCAGCAGGCTGGCGCGCTTGGTCAGGTCGTTGTCGGCGCCTTTGCGCACGACGATGGCACGCAGACGCAGACCGTCGCCACCACCGGTTTTCTCGATCAGGATGCGCGCCAGCAGACGGCCGATACGACCGAAGCCGTACAGCACAACGTCAGTGCCTTTACGTGCGGAAGCGTTTTGCTGGCCAACCACGTCAGCCATTTCTTCACGAACGAACTGCTCGGCGCTGCGGCCGTTGCCTTCGTTGCGGAATTTGAACGCCAACTTGCCCAGATCTACCGAAGCCGCGCCGAGCTTGAGCTCGCTCATGGCTTTGAGCAGTGGGAATGTTTCGTGGACGGAGAGTTCGCTGTCGTCGGAAGAACGGTGGCGCGCAAAGCGGTGAGCTTTGAGAATCGCGATGACAGACTGGTTGATCAGGCTGCGGCCATAGATCGAGCTCACCACGTTGTTATTGCGGTAGAGCTGACCGATAAGCGGAATCATCGCTTCTGCGAGTGCTTCACGGTCGATCCATTCACCAAGACACTGGTCGGGCTTCTGAGTCACGGTAACCTTCCACATGTAGGGGCAGAAAAAAGGGGCTACATTATGCCGCCCACAACCTCATTCAGCAATGCGCGCTTGTCGCGTAATCGGTAACAAAATTCCTTTCAAAAAAATCACACCTCGCGCCAGCCCAGTAAATACGCGGCTTCCAGCGCTGTCAATTTTTCGTCGAGTGTTAGACGATGTCTGTAACCCTCCGTAACACGAGCCAATTTCGGCACTACATAATCGCTAAAAAACCCCTGCTTTTTATGGTTACCACTACATTTCGCCAAAACAGCGAAGATAGACACAGTCTGCAACTGACAGGCGACACCGGACGCCGCTACAATTACCGACTTTGTCGCAAAGCCTGGAGCTCAACCTTCCGTGCCCGTTCTGCGTCTACCGCAACTCCCTGCCGAGGCAGGTAAACAGCATTGGGGCAATTTGCCCGGTGCTGCCCTCAGCCTGGCGATTGCCGAGGCTGCCAGCGCTGCCAAGCGCTTCACCCTGCTACTGACCGCCGACAGCCAGAGCGCTGAACGACTGGAACAGGAGCTGAGTTTCTTCGCCCCGGATTTGCCCGTACTGCATTTCCCCGACTGGGAAACCCTGCCCTACGACCTGTTCTCGCCGCACCAGGACATCATTTCCCAGCGCATTGCCAGCCTGTATAGGTTGCCGGAACTGGTGCATGGCGTGCTGGTGGTGCCGATCACCACGGCGTTGCACCGGTTGGCGCCGACCAAATTCCTGCTCGGCAGCAGCCTGGTGCTGGATGTCGGGCAGAAGCTCGATGTCGAACAAATGCGTGCGCGGCTCGAAGCCAGCGGCTATCGCTACGTCGATACGGTTTATGAACACGGTGAATTCACCGTACGCGGCGCACTGATCGACCTGTTCCCGATGGGCAGCAAACTGCCCTATCGCATTGACCTGTTCGATGACGAAATCGAAACCCTGCGCACCTTCGATCCGGAAAACCAGCGCTCCATCGACAAGGTCGAGTCGGTCAAGCTGCTGCCGGCCCGTGAGTTTCCGCTGCAGAAAGACGCGGTCACCCGCTTCAAGGCGCGCTTCCGTGAGCGCTTCGACGTCGACTTCCGGCGCTGCCCGATCTTTCAGGATCTGAGCAGCGGGATTACCCCGGCCGGCATCGAGTACTACCTGCCGCTGTTCTTCGACGAAACCTCGACCCTGTTCGATTACCTGCCGCAGGACACGCAAGTGTTCTCCCTGCCGGGCATCGAGCAAGCGGCAGAGAATTTCTGGAACGATGTGCGCAATCGCTATGAAGAGCGCCGCGTCGATCCATCGCGGCCTTTATTGCCACCCGCGGAATTGTTCCTGCCGGTGGAAGACTGCTTCGCCCGCCTGAAGAGCTGGCCGCGTGTGGTCGCCAGTCAGCAAGACGTCGAGACCGGCGCTGGTCGCGAGCGCTTCCCCGCGCAAGCCTTGCCGAACCTGGCGATCGAAGCCAAAGCCACGCAACCGCTGGCAGCCCTGGCCGGTTTCCTCGACGAATTCCCCGGTCGCGTGCTGTTCACCGCCGAATCCGCCGGCCGTCGCGAAGTGCTGCTGGAGCTGCTTGAGCGCCTGAAGCTGCGGCCGAAAACCGTCGACAGCTGGCCGGACTTCGTCGCGAGCAAGGATCGCCTGGCGATCACCATTGCCCCGCTCGACGAAGGCCTGATGCTCGACGATCCGGCGCTGGCCCTGGTCGCGGAAAGCCCGCTGTTCGGCCAACGCGTGATGCAGCGTCGCCGCCGCGAGAAGCGTGCCGACGGCAACAACGATGCCGTCATCAAAAACCTCACCGAGCTGCGTGAAGGCGCGCCAGTGGTGCACATCGATCACGGTGTCGGGCGTTATCTGGGCCTGACGATTCTGGAAATCGACAATCAGGCGGCCGAATTCCTTACTCTCGAATACGCCGAGAACGCCAAGCTGTACGTGCCGGTAGCCAACCTGCATTTGATTGCGCGCTACACCGGAAGCGACGATGCGCTGGCCCCGCTGCACCGACTCGGCTCCGAGACCTGGCAGAAGGCCAAGCGCAAAGCCGCCGAACAGGTGCGTGACGTCGCCGCCGAACTGCTCGACATCTATGCCCGTCGCGCCGCTCGCGAAGGTTATGCGTTCGCCGACCCGAAAGCCGATTACGCAACGTTCAGCGCCGGTTTCCCGTTCGAAGAAACCCCGGATCAGCAATCGACCATCGAGGCCGTACGCGAAGACATGCTCGCGCCGAAACCGATGGATCGACTGGTCTGCGGCGACGTTGGCTTCGGCAAGACCGAAGTGGCCATGCGTGCGGCGTTCATCGCCGTGCACGGCGGTCGCCAAGTGGCAATTCTGGTGCCGACCACCCTGCTCGCCCAGCAGCACTACAACAGCTTCCGCGACCGCTTCGCCGATTGGCCGGTGACCGTGGAAGTGATGAGCCGCTTCAAGTCGGCCAAGGAAGTAAACGCGGCGATCGCCGACCTGGCGGAAGGCAAGATCGACATCGTCATCGGCACGCACAAACTGCTGTCCGACGACGTGAAAATCAAAAACCTCGGGCTGGTGATCATCGACGAAGAACACCGTTTCGGTGTGCGTCAGAAAGAACAACTCAAGGCCCTGCGCAGCGAAGTCGACATTCTGACCCTGACCGCCACGCCGATTCCGCGCACGCTGAACATGGCAGTGTCGGGCATGCGCGATCTGTCGATCATCGCCACGCCGCCGGCGCGTCGCTTGTCCGTGCGCACCTTCGTCATGGAGCAGAACAAGAGCACGGTCAAAGAGGCCCTGCTCCGTGAACTGTTGCGTGGCGGCCAGGTTTACTACTTGCACAACGATGTGAAAACCATCGAGAAGTGCGCCGCCGACCTCGCCGAGCTGGTGCCGGAAGCACGCATCGGCATCGGTCATGGACAGATGCGCGAGCGCGAACTCGAACAGGTGATGAGCGACTTCTATCACAAGCGCTTCAACGTGCTGATCGCCTCGACCATCATCGAGACCGGCATCGACGTGCCGAGCGCCAACACCATCATCATCGAGCGCGCCGACAAATTCGGCCTGGCGCAACTGCACCAGTTGCGTGGTCGTGTCGGCCGTAGTCACCACCAGGCTTACGCCTACTTGCTGACGCCGCCGCGCCAGCAAATCACTTCGGACGCGGAAAAACGTCTGGAAGCGATTGCCAATACCCAGGACCTCGGTGCCGGTTTCGTGCTCGCCACCAACGACCTGGAAATCCGTGGCGCCGGCGAACTGCTCGGCGATGGCCAGAGCGGGCAGATTCAAGCCGTCGGCTTCACGCTGTACATGGAGATGCTCGAACGCGCGGTGAAATCGATCCGCAAGGGCGAGCAACCGAACCTCGATCAACCGCTCGGCGGTGGCCCGGAAGTTAACCTGCGCGTGCCGGCGCTGATTCCGGAAGACTATCTGCCGGACGTTCACGCGCGCCTGATTCTGTACAAGCGCATTGCTTCAGCGACCGATGAGGAAGGCCTGAAGGATTTGCAAGTCGAGATGATCGACCGCTTCGGCCTGCTGCCGGAACCGACGAAGAATCTGGTGCGCATCACGGCGTTGAAGTTGCAGGCCGAGCAATTGGGTATCAAGAAGGTCGATGGCGGGCCGCAAGGTGGGCGTATCGAGTTCGCCGCGCAAACGCCGGTTGACCCGATGACGCTGATCAAACTGATCCAGAGCCAGCCAAAACGCTACAAATTCGAAGGCGCGACGATGTTCAAGTTCCAGGTGCCGATGGAACGCCCGGAAGAGCGCTTTAATACTGTAGAGGCGCTGTTTGAGCGCCTCCTCCCGAAATCTGTTTGAAGGACGCCGCATGCGCCTGTTTCGCTCACTGACTTTGCTACTCACCTTCGTAGCTCCGATGGCGTTTGCCGATGACCTGTATCAGGTCGAAATGATTCTGGTCCGGCAGAACGCCGTGCCGGCCATCGTCAGCCGTGCCGCGCCGGAAGACTGGGCCGCTGGCGCCCAGCGCCTGGGCGATGACAGCAAACGTACGCCTGCGCTGAATGACGTGGTTACCAAACTCACCGCCAGCGGCGAGTACAGCGTGCTGATGCACAAGGCCTGGCAGCAAACCCTTGGTGAAGCGCCAGCGAAAGTCGCGGTCAGCGACGGCCAGGAACAGTACGGCCAGTACCCGATCGAGGGCACGCTGGAGATGAAACTCGGGCGCTTTACCGACGTAGCGGCCGATTTCTGGGTCAACCAGATCGACACCAATGGCATGGTCACCGCCAGCGAGCGCCTGAAACAGGACAGCCACACCAAAAATGGCCAACTCAACTACCTCGACAACGGCCATCTGGCCCTGCTGATCAAGATCACTTCCCTGACCGCACCTGCGCCACGGGAAGCACCTGAAGCGATTCCGGACTGATCGAAGTCCTTATGAACCCGCCGCTGAGTAAGCCGTTGGCGCCCTCATGGGTCAGCCGATTCAAGGAACAGAGCCTGGAGCGTGGCCGTCGCTACGCCCTGGAAAACCGGGTACGCATCGCCCAGGTCGGCGATGCAACGATCACCGCCAGCTGCGAAGGCTCTGGCGGTAACGTTTACCGTCAGACGATTCATCTTCGCGAGTCAGCCAAAGGCACTCTGCTGCTGGTCGATGCCGGGTGCACCTGCCCGGTTCGCAGCAACTGCAAACACTGCGCAGCGGTACTGCTGAAAGTGCAGGAAACCCTCGATTACCCCGCTGCAGCCAAAGACGCCGAACTGCTGGAAAAACTGCAAGCCGTACTGGAAAACCGCGGCCCGAAAGCGCCGCCGCAAGTACTGGTCGACAACGTGCAGCCGATGCCACGCCTATGGCTGGCCAGTGTCGAGTTCAGCGCTTTCGAACCCCGCAACGGCAAGATGCAGCGTTATATTCAGCACCGCGCGGCGCTGTCGTTCAGCTATCTGGACGAATACGTCAGCGGGCAGAAGAACAGCGACATCCTGATCCGCCAGGAAACCCAGACGCTGCGGATAAAACGCCACCCGGAAGTCGAACAGTCCTACCGCGAACAGTTAAGAATCCTCGGCTTTCGTATCGCCACGCGGCAAAGCAAAGCGCTGCCGGAGAGCGCGGGCGAACTGTACGAGATGGTCAACGACAGCGCCTGGCTGACGTTCACCCTCAATGATTTGCCAAAGCTGCGCACCCAAGGCTGGGAATTGCAGATTGATGAAGAGTTCGGCTTTGACCTGACCGCTGTGGATGACTGGTACGCCACGGTCGAGCAGGTGCCGGAACGTGACTGGTTCGATCTGGAGCTGGGGATCATCGTCAATGGTGAGCGCCTGAGCCTGCTGCCGATTCTGCTCAATCTGATGCGCTCGCATGCGGAGATTCTCAATCCCGAACGCCTTGCGCGGCGCCGCGATGACGAGCTGATTCTGGTCAACATCCCGCAACGCAACCTTGAGCACGGGCCACTGCAGGTGGCGTTGCCGCTAGGCCGGTTGAAACCTGTGCTGATGACGCTCGGCGAGTTCTATTTGCAGGAGCCCGGCGAAACCACCCTGCGCCTGAGCAAGGCCGACGCAACACGACTCAACTCTCTGGAAGGCCTCCCGCTGCTGTGGGAGGGCGGCGAGCAGATCCGCACGTTCGCTCAACGCCTGCGCGACATTCGTGATTTCAGTGTTGAAGCGCCGGAAGGCTTGAATGCGACGCTGCGCCCGTATCAGCTTGAAGGCTTGAGCTGGATGCAATCGCTGCGACAACTGGAAGTCGGCGGGATTCTCGCGGACGACATGGGTTTGGGCAAAACCCTACAGACCCTGGCGCATATTCTGAGCGAGAAAAACGCCGGGCGTCTCGATCGACCGTGCATGGTGGTGATGCCGACCAGCCTGATTCCGAACTGGCTGGATGAGGCGGCACACTTCACCCCGCAACTGAAAGTAGTCGCGCTGTACGGCGCCACTCGCAAGAAGCATTTTGACAACCTGAGTGACTTCGATCTGATCCTCACCACCTATGCGCTGCTGCCCAAGGACGTCGAACGTCTGGCCAAGCAGCCGCTGCACGTGTTGGTGCTGGATGAAGCGCAGTACATCAAAAATCCGAACAGCAAAGCCGCTCAAGCCGCGCGCGAGCTGAATGCACATCAGCGCTTGTGCTTGAGTGGTACGCCGCTGGAAAACCACCTGGGCGAGTTGTGGTCACTGTTTCACTTCCTGCTGCCGGGCTGGCTTGGCGACGTGAAAAGTTTCAACGCCGATTACCGGGTACCGATTGAAAAGCGCGGCAGTGAAGTCAGACTTCAACACCTGAACGGTCGGATAAAACCGTTTCTGTTGCGCCGTACCAAGGAGCAGGTTGCCACCGAGTTGCCGCCAAAGACTGAAATCATCCACTGGGTCGATCTCAACGAAGCGCAGCGCGATGTGTACGAAACCATGCGCCTGGCGATGGACAAGAAAGTCCGCGACGAGATCACTCGCAAAGGCGTGGCGCGCAGCCAGATCATCATTCTTGAGGCGCTGCTCAAGTTGCGACAGGTCTGCTGCGATCTGCGCCTGGTCAACGATGCCACCCTGCCCGCTCGCGGCAGCACCTCCGGCAAGCTCGACAGCTTGATGGAAATGCTTGAGGAGTTGTTCGAGGAAGGTCGGCGGATTCTGCTGTTCTCGCAATTCACCTCGATGCTGTCATTGATCGAAGACGAGCTGAAAAAACGTAACGTTTCCTACGCGCTGTTGACCGGCCAAACCCGCGATCGACGTACGCCGGTGAAGGAATTCCAGAACGGAAAGCGTCAGATCTTTCTGATCAGCCTGAAGGCTGGCGGTGTTGGCTTGAACCTGACGGAGGCGGACACGGTGATTCACTACGACCCGTGGTGGAACCCGGCGACCGAAAATCAGGCGACTGACCGAGCGTATCGAATCGGTCAGGAGAAACCGGTGTTCGTTTACAAGATGATTGCCCGGGGCACGGTGGAGGAGAAAATTCAGCACCTGCAGAAGGAAAAGTCCGAATTGGCGGCAGGTGTGCTGGATGGGCGCAAGGCCGGGGACTGGAAGTTGCAGAGCGATGATATTGAGGCGTTGTTTGCGCCGTTGCCGGATAAGTCAGACAAACGCTGAAATCTTCGGCGTCAGTTAGAAAGCTATCGCGAGCAGGCTCACTCCTACAATGAATTTGTGGTTGCCACAGATCCAATGTAGGAGTGAGCCTGCTCGCGATTGAGTCGACTCGGTTTCAGATCGGACTCAGCCCTTGAGGACCCGCGCCAACGCCGACTTCACCTTGCCCATCCCGTCATGCAACGCCTGCTCGATCTCGGCCATGGTGATCACTTCCGTGGTCTTGCCCGCCGCCGGGTTCACCACCAGCGCCAGACAGGCGTAATCCAGATCCAGCTCACGCGCCAGTGCCGCTTCCGGCATGCCGGTCATGCCGACGATGTCACAGCCATCGCGTTCCAGACGCACGATCTCGGCAACCGTTTCCAGACGTGGACCCTGGGTGCAGGCATAAACGCCCTGATCGCTGTACTCACAGCCTTCGGCAGCCACTGCAGCAATCAGTTGCTGACGCAATGGCTCGCTGTACGGAAAGCTGAAGTCGATGTGGGTGACGTGCTCCAGATCATCAGCGAAATAGGTGTGCTCGCGACCACTGGTGTAGTCGACGATTTGATGCGGTACGCAGAAGTGCCCGGTGCCCATGGCCGGATGAATCCCGCCCACGGCGTTCACCGCGATGATCGCTTCGGCGCCGGCCTGCTTCAGCGCCCACAGGTTGGCGCGGTAGTTGACCTTGTGCGGCGGGAAGCGATGCGGGTGGCCGTGACGGGCGAGGAACAGCACTTCCTTGCCGGCGTATTCGCCAATCTGCACGTCGGCCGATGGCGCGCCATAGGGCGTGTCCACTGCCAGCGATTGGCGAATGGTCAGGCCTTCGAGCTGGGTCAAGCCGGTGCCGCCGATGATTGCGTAAACCGTCATAGCGAAAAATCCTTAATCGATCAGTTGAGCGTCTTTGAGCGCGCCGATGGCGGTGAGCCAGCGCGGATCCTGGCGGTAATCGGTGCTGGCGAAGGCCTGACCGCGCATACGGGCGATTCGGGCCGATGGCTTGACCTTCATGCGTTGTGCGGCGCTCAGGGCCAGTTCGGCAGCGGCGCGGTCGTTGCACACCAGGCCCATGTCGCAGCCGGCAGTCAGTGCGGCCTCGATGCGACTGGCGGCGTCGCCGACCACGTGGGCACCGGCCATCGACAGGTCATCGCTGAAGATCACGCCGTCGAACTGCAACTCGCCGCGCAGAATGTCCTGCAACCAGCGTCGGGAGAAACCGGCCGGCTGCGAATCCACCTGCGGATAGATGACGTGCGCCGGCATGATCGCGGCCAGTTGTTTGCTCAGCCTGGCGAACGGCACGAGGTCGTTGGCGCGGATCTCGTCGAGGCTGCGCTCATCATTCGGAATCGCCACGTGGGAATCGGCTTCGGCCCAGCCATGACCGGGGAAGTGCTTGCCGGTAGCGGCCATGCCAGCGCTGTTCATGCCGCGAATAAATGCGCCGGCGAGCAGCGCGGCGCGCTCGGAATCGCCTTCGAACGAACGGGTGCCGACCACGGCGCTGCGCTGGTAATCCAGATCGAGCACCGGGGCGAAACTCAGGTCGAGTCCGACCGCCAGCACTTCGGTGGCCATGATCCAGCCACATTGCTCGGCGAGGTATTCAGCATTCGGGTTGTCGGCGATCGCGCGCATGGCCGGCAGACGCACGAAGCCCTGACGCAGGCGCTGCACGCGGCCACCCTCTTGATCCACCGCCAGCAGCAGATCCGGACGAATTGCGCGAATCGAGGCGCTGAGTTCACGCACTTGGCGCGGATGCTCGATGTTGCGGGCAAAAATGATCAGGCCACCCACTTCGGGCTGACGCAACAATTGGCGATCTTCGGCCGTCAGCCAGGTACCGGCGACGTCCACCATCAACGAGCCTTGCAGGCCAGCAGTCATAGAGATTCCTTGAAAACGAAAAACCCGATCCGCAGCAAATCACTACCGTGAGCAATGCTCGGCAGGTCGGCAATTTCCATGGGGATCGGGTTCAGAACGAGAGTCGGCATGGGCGGCTAGCTTAGCGGATACAAGCTGCCGCGCCCACCCGTGCGCGGTTAAACCTTGGCGGCGACCGGCGTAGATTTGCTGCGCGGACGCAATTGCGCGGTGGCCATCGCGGCATCAGTGACGCCGGTTTCGGCGCGCATGCCCGCAGCGAGGAACGGCACCATCAGGCGCATCACTTGCTCGATCGAGGTGTTGACGCCGAAATCGGTCTCGGCGATCGCGCGCAAGGCCTTGATCCCGGACATGCTGAACGCCGCGGCGCCGAGCATGAAGTGCACGCGCCAGAACAGTTCGATCGGCGGAATGCGAGGTGCGGCCTCATTGACCAGCAGCATGTAGCGACGAAACACCTTGCCGTACATGTCTTCCAGATAACGGCGCAAGTGGCCCTGGCTCTGGCTGAACGCGAGGCCGAGCAAGCGCATGAAAATCGACAGATCGTTGCCGCTGCGTGGTTGAACCACGAGGGCCTGCTCGACGAGGATTTCCAGTAGTTCTTCGAGCGTAGGCTTGTTTTCGGGCTTGGCCTGACGGCGCTCCAGCTCTTTGTCGAGGCTGATGCAGAACGGCCCGAGAAAGCGCGAAAAAACCGCCTGAATCAGCGCTTTTTTCGAGCCAAAGTGATAGTTCACCGCTGCCAGGTTGACGCCTGCCTTGCTGGTGATCAAACGCAATGAGGTTTCAGCGAAACCTTTCTCCGCGAACAACTGCTCGGCAGCATCAAGAATGCGTTCAACGGTTTCCGACTGGGCCATGGCTACTCCGCCTGACAAACACTTGTTTGAAACATACGTTTCAGCCTGTGCCTTGTCAAGCCCGCCTGTTCGTTTTGGGAATGGTCGGTCAGCTATTTAACCACACAAGCCCGGTGCGTTAATAAGCACGAAAGCCGACCGTCCGGCGGCGTGGGAAAAAACGGGCATTGCCAAGGGCGCTTCACTGTATATAATCCCAGTCACTGTATAAAAAGACAGAGCGATCAATATGCTAAAGCTGACGCCACGCCAAGCCGAGATTCTGGCCTTTATCAAACGCTGCCTCGAAGACAATGGCTACCCGCCAACCCGCGCGGAAATCGCTCAGGAGCTGGGTTTCAAGTCGCCGAACGCGGCTGAAGAACACCTTAAGGCACTGGCCCGAAAAGGCGCCATCGAGATGACTCCCGGCGCTTCTCGCGGTATTCGCATTCCCGGCTTCGAAGCCAAGGCCGATGACTCTACCCTGCCCATCATTGGCCGGGTCGCTGCCGGCGCGCCAATCCTCGCCCAGCAGCACATCGAAGAATCCTGCAACATCAATCCGGCCTTCTTTCATCCACGCGCTGACTATCTGTTGCGTGTACACGGCATGAGCATGAAGGACATCGGCATTTTCGATGGTGACCTCCTCGCCGTACACACAACCCGAGAAGCACGTAACGGCCAAGTCGTCGTCGCCCGCATCGGCGATGAAGTGACGGTCAAACGCTTCAAGCGTGAAGGCAGCAAGGTCTGGCTGATTGCCGAAAACCCTGAGTTCGCCCCTATCGAAGTCGACCTGAAAGATCAGGAACTGGTGATCGAAGGCTTGAGTGTCGGCGTCATTCGCCGCTAAAGGAGGCTTTATGCAGTTCCCACACACCCCTCAGCAAACACAACTGCCTTTATTCGAAGCGTTTCTGGCGCAACCGATGGCGCCGATCCTGAAAGACGTGGTCGAACGCCCTTGGAATGCCGAACCCGAAGTATTCAGTGAGCTGTCACTGCGTGGTGCTGCCGGGAACTGCCTGAACCTGCTCGCCCCGATCCTGCGCGAACTCAGTGAAGATCAGGACGCGCGCTGGCTGACGCTGATCGCGCCACCTGCCAGCCTGACCCAGACATGGCTGCGGGATGCCGGGCTGAATCGCGAACGCATTCTGCTGTTGCAACCAAGGGGCGCTCAAAGCGCTCAGCAACTGGCGTGCGAAGCTCTGAAGCTGGGTCGCAGTCACACCGTGGTCACCTGGCTCAACCCGCTAAACACCCACTCGCGGCAACAACTGATCAGCGCTGCACGCACGGGCGACGCTCAGAGTCTAAACATTCGCTTGGGTTGATTGCTGGCAGCACGCGCTGTGTGAAGCGCAGGGCTTCTCCAGGGACAGAGAAGCCGATCTGAAGCGGTTACATCAAAAAGAAAAAAGACGGGGATCAATGAAGAACCCGCGCGCCCTCTTCCTTATCAAATTCGCCTTCGACCATACGGCCGGCCATCTGAACGCCAACGCTTAACATCGCCTTGGCGATTTCCACATGCTGACCTTGCAGGAACGCCTTGGCATCCTCGGAGAAATCCAGCGTCACCAAAGAACCCTCGTCCTCAGCCCTGCGCAGTTCGATTCGGCCGTCGGGTAACTCGACAATTTCTAGAAAGGACGTTGGCATATAGGTCTGTTCTCCACGAAAGGCAGGGATTATATAGACATCATTCAGGCTTCGCTCGGGATCTTGACCAGCAGCATGTTTCAGATTGCCACCGTGTCAATCGCCTTCAGCACTCGTTCAAGCCTTCGCGGAAACGTATCGCCAGACCTTTCAAGTTCTGCCGCCAGCTCTCCAGTTCCTCTCGACTCAACTCCTCTGGCGCTTCTTCTTCATCCAGATTAATCGCCTGAATCAACGGCTGCGTCACATCACCTTTCGGTTTGTGTGGCACCCGTGGCGGCTGGAACAGCGCCGAATGCGCAGCCAGCAGTTTTGCCAGCCAGGTTTCAGAGTTGCCCGCCAACTCAACCATTTCGGCCAGTTCGGGAATCGCAATCGACTCCAGCACTTCACGCGTCAGCAGCATCTCGGCCCGTGGCGCACTGGCCTGCGGCAGACGATAGAAACCCGCGATCTCATGGCAAAGACCCAGCAAGGCGCCGTACAGGTGAAACAGCGCCGATTCACGCCCGGCCTGAATCAACGCCAGAGAATTCATCGCCCGCCCCTCTTCAGCGCGAGCCAGGGCTTCGAGCGAAAGGCCAGCGAAATAGATCTTCTGATTGGTACGGGTATAGAGTTCGTGAGCCATGACGGCGCTCTCCACAACGAAATAATTGCTTCACACAGGCCGGACAGTGTCGTGGATCAGCCGATCCCACCGCAAGCACAAAACAAAAAGGCCGCATGAAAACCCAAGGGTTCTCATGCGGCCTTTCAATATCAGGCTAATGCTTATTCAGCTTTGGCCTTCGTACGCTTGTCTTCAACCGTCCACTTGCCACCGTCGTAGTAAGCCTTCCAGCCAGTAGGCTTGCCGTCGACTTCGGTCTGCACGTATTGCTCCTTGGTCTTGCGACTATAACGAATCACCGCTGGCAGACCATCAGGGTCTTTCTGCGGGGCTTCGCACAGGAAGTGATACTTCGGATCAATCTCGTCCTTGTGCGGCAGAATCTCGATCACCAGCGGAGCACGGGTCTCGCGGTTTTTCGGAAACTGACTGGCCGCCAGGAACAGACCAGACGCA